>CAVPOH010000005.1:0-815237 GCA_963706915.1 uncultured Actinomycetes bacterium | reverse complement strand
GGCGAGGACGACGCTGATCACCCCCCGGGTGAGGATCGCGAGGTAGAGCGCGAGCAGCCCGAGCGCGACGGCGGCGCCCACGATCTCGATCACGAGCACGGCGGTGGGGACGCGGTTGTTCAGCGCCGAGACCTGCACCGTCTGCATGTCGATCATCTCGTTGAGCGTCTCGACATAGAGGCGCGGCGCGCTGTCGGTCGGCGCGCCGGCAAGCGCCTCGCCGGCCGAGCGCCACAACGAGCGGTGCAGCTCCTCCCCGTCCGCGATTGCCGCGCGGGCGGCAGGGCTTCCGGGAACCGATCTCGACAGGAGGATCGTCACGTCCGTGTATCGCACGAGCTCGTCAAGCGACCGTGTGCGCATCGGCTCACGCAGGGTCTGCGCGCGGAGGTACGTCGTGCCGATCGCGTTCGACGTCTCGACGACGGCCGCGCGGCGCGCGTCGTAGCGCCCGACTGCCAAGGTCAGGCCGAAGGCCAGGATGAGCGCGACGAGGCCGAGGAGCGCCGCCTGCAGAACCCCGACCGGCTCGCGCAGGGCGTCGGCGTGAGCTCGCAGGCGCCGTCCCAGGACGACGCCTACGAGCGTCGTGCCGAGCACCACCCCGAAGACGAGCAGACCGAGCTCGAGACTGCTCAACCGGAAGAACATCGATGCCTCCGTCGACGCACGACGGAGAGCATGCTGCGACGGTCAGATGGACTGTCGGGCGCTGCCGGTGTCCTCGGCGTGGTACCGCGCGAGCAGCCGTTCCTCGTCCTCGCGCTTCGGGAAGAGGAAGAAGACGACCGTGGCGCCGATCAGGACCGCGACGAGGCCCGCGGTGTACGCCCAGTCCGCGCCGTCGAGGAACGACTGCTTGGCTCCGGCGGTGATCTCGGTCGCGTACTGCGGATACTGCTGCGCGGTCTCCTCGGCACTTGCGAAGGACTTCGTCAGCTGGCTGGCCACGCTGTCGCTGATCTCCTGGCTGTTGGGCGCCGCGGCGATCGCCGTGGCGACGGCGGCGGCGTAGCCCGCGGTCAGGAGCGCCCCGAGGATCGACTGCATGATCGCGCCCGCCGAGGTCGCGCTGGAGGTCCGCTGTCCCCGAGGCCTCCCGCACGCGTCACCGGCACCGAGCCGGTGAGCGAGTGCGAGGCCGGCGTCCCGCGAAGCCGACGCCGATGCCGAGGAGCGCGTAAGCGAGGCCGACCTTCCAGTAGGCGATGCCTTCGTTCCAGAGCAGCAGCATCGCCAGGAACCCGAGCAAGCAGAAGACGTAGCCGGTGAGCAGGGTGACGCGGGCGCCTGCGTGCCTCGACCAGCTTGGCCGATCGCGGCGCGATCAGGACCATGAACGACCGCCGCGGGGAGGATGGAGAGGCCCGCGTCGACGTCGTAGCCGAGCACGTTCTGCAGGAACTGCTGCCCGATGTACATGGCGCCCATCAACGTGCCGAAAACGACCACGCCCGCGCATGCCGCCACCCAGAAGACGCGGCGCCGCGCGATGTCGAGGTCGTAGAGGGAGTTCCGTGCCCGGCGCTGCCGGATCAGGAAGCCCGCGAGTGCCGCGAGCGCGATCGACGCGAGGCCCGCCCGTCAACGCTCCCTGATCCGGAAGGGCGGCGAAGTTGATCGCCAGCACGAGGGCCGCGACGAGCACGACGGACAGGACGCCGCCGAGGTTGTCGACGGGCTCGGTCGCCTCGTTGACGTGGCTCGGGACGAAGACCAAGGCCATCACGAGGGCCACGAACGCGAGCGGCAACGTGACGAGGAAGACGGAGCCCCACCAGAAGTGCTCCAGCAACGCCCCGGCGAGCACCGGGCCCAGCGCGGAGATCGCGCCGCCGATGCCCGACCAGAGGGCGATCGACTTCGTTCGCCCGGGGCCGGCCCAGAGGGCGGCGATCAGGGCGAGCGTCGTCGGGTATGCCATGCCTGCGGAGAGCCCGCCCAGCACGCGAGCTGCGAAGAGAACCTCGTCCGAAGGTGCCCACGCGGCGAGGAGGCAGGCCGGGATCGAGAGGGCCATGCCGAGGACGAGCATCAGCTTCGCCCGTAGCGGTCGCCGAGCGCGCCGAAGTAGAGGACGGACGCGGCGAGCCCGAGGGAGTAGCCGACCGCTATGAGGTTGAGCGTCGTCTGGCTCGAGTCGAATGCCGCGGCGATCGACGGCAGCGCAACGTTGGCGACCGCCAGGTTCAGGTTGGCGACGGCCGCCACGAGGATCAGCGAGATGAGGACGAGACCGGCGCGCGCGGGAGCCGTCGCACCAGTGCCGATGCGCTCTGGGCGCTCACGTGCCCACGACTCTTGCATCTCGCCGAACGTCGTGCCTCGTCCCAGGCGGGTGATGGCGCTCCGGCCGCGGACTCCACCTCGACGCTCGCCTGCAGCTATGCTTCCGTGGATCTAGAGCGAGTCCGGTTCGCGCGCCTGCGCCTTCCCTATCCGTTCGTGAGTTTTGGTAAGGGAGGTGTATTTCAATGGCAGAAGGAACCGTGAAGTGGTTCGACGATGCGAAGGGGTATGGGTTCATCACCCCTGCCGAGGGGTCCAAGGACCTGTTCGTCCATCACAGCGCGATCCTCGGTGACGGGTTCAAGTCGCTCCCCGAGGGGGCGAAGGTCTCGTTCGAGGCCCGCGAGGGTCAGAAGGGCCCGGAGGCGACAAACGTCTCCGTGGTCGCGTAGTTCGAGCATCGGCAGCCCGTGGTCGCTCAAGAGTGGCCACGGGCGCCGAGCTCGTTCCCTCATTTGACGAAACGGAGGCGGCCATCGCTGTCAAAGAAGAGAAGCTCGAGATGGAGGGCGAGATCACCGAGTCCCTCCGCAACCGGATGTTCCGCATCAGGCTCGACAACGGTCACGAGATGATCGGTTACACCGCGGGGAAGATGAAGCGCTACCGAATCCGGATGGGCCCCGGCGATCGCGTGAAGGTCGAAGTGTCGGCCTACGACCTCGACAGAGGTCGCATCGTCTACCGGCTGCGCTAGCCGAGACGATGGCCGCCGACCGAGCCGCTGACCGAGCCGAGGAGCTGCACGTCGAGCTCGCAGCGCTGCTCGCGCGGCACGAGCCCACGTTGACCGAGAGCGACCGTGACGCCCTCGTCCGGCTCGAGGAGGGCTATGGATGGCGGCCTGGACGCCGGCCGGTGCGACCGGAGCCGAAGATCGCGGAGTTCCTCGACCTGTTCGACCGTGCCGAGCAGGAGGAGCTGACGTACGGAACGCTGACGGTCGGAACGGTGGAGGAGCTCCGGAACGCGTTCCGGCGAGCCTTGTCGGAGGCGCTCTAGGTGCGCCCGGCGGCCCCCGAACGCGACCACTCGACGGTCGTGCTCCGCGACCCGTGATCGTCGCCGGCACAACGCTCCGCCCCGACCAGGTGCGCGTGCTCGCGGCGATGGTCGACGGCGAGCTCGCGGCAAAGCTCGAACGGGCGGTGACCAACAAGAACTCGATCGTCGCGCTCACGGTCGCCGAGCGGGAGCGCATCGTCGCAGTCCTCGATACCGAGCCGCCCTCGGCGCTCATCGAGCTCCACGGCGTGCTCGTCAAGCAGCTCGCGCAGCAAAAGCGGCGGGAAGCTCAGGACATGCAGACGAAGCGGAATCAGCAACGCGCTCGGCCGGAGGGCGAAAGCCCCTAGGCCGGGAGCACGCGGCCGTCAGTCGCGGTCGCGGTCTCGTTCGCCGGATCGCGACCGAGAGGGCGGCCCGCTGCCTTCCGCCACGTACGGGAGCAGCGCCATCTCGCGCGCCCGCTTGATCGCGACCGCGATCTGCCGCTGATGCCTGCGGCACGCACCGGTCATCCGGCGGCTTCGGATCTTTCCCCGCTCGGACATGTAGCGCCGGAGCTGGTTGATGTTCTTGTAGTCGACCTCCCGCACCTTGTCCTTGCAGAGGAAGCACGACTTCCGCTTGAACACCTTCGTCTGCCCGGCGCCGCCGCGAGCCGTACGCGATCCACTCTCACCGTCTTTTCTGGGTCTCGACTTCGCGGCCACCCCGTGAGCCTACCGGCGCCGCGGCCTTGGCGGGTCGCTTGTCTCAGGCGGAAAGCGGCAGCCGGAGTCCTTGCCGGACGCCCGCGAGGATCTCGTACGAGCGAATCCGCGCCGAGTGGTCGTGCACGGCACTGGCGACGATCAGCTCGTCCGCGCCGGTCTCGGCGATCACCCGTTCGAGGCCTTCGCGGACCGTGTCCGCGGATCCGACGTACGAACGACTCAGCATGTGGCGACACGCGGGCCTTCTCCTCGCTCGACCAGTACTCCTCGATGTCGTCGACGGGTGGCGGCAGTTGTCCGCGAGCGCCGCGGAAGATGTTCGTGAACGACTGCTGCACCGAGGTGAAGAGACGGGCGGCCGTTGCGTCGTCGTCCGCGGCGACGACGTTCACGGCGACCATCGCGTACGGCTGTTGCAGCTGAGCGGAGGGTTGGAAGCGCGCCCGGTAGATCTCGAGCGCGGGAAGCAGCGCCTCGGGTGCGAAGTGCGAGGCGAACGCGTACGGGAGCCCGAGCGCCGCTGCGAGCTGCGCGCCGTAGAGGCTCGAGCCGAGGATCCAGAGCGGGACGTGCGATCCCACGCCCGGGATCGCATGCACCCGTTGGCCGGGCTGCGGATCACCGAGCAGCGCCTGCAGCTCGAGAACGTCCTGCGGGAACGAGTCCGCGCACGGATCCTGGCGGAGCGCCCGCAGCGTGACCTGGTCGGTCCCCGGCGCGCGCCCCACACCGAGATCGACCCTCCCGGGGAAGAGCGCCTCCAGCGTCCCGAACTGCTCGGCGATCACGAGCGGCGGATGATTCGGCAGCATCACCCCACCGGCCCCGACGCGGATCCTCTCCGTCCCCTGGCCGATGTGGGCGATGACCACCGAGGTCGCGGCACTCGCGATCCCGCTCAGGTTGTGGTGCTCGGCGACCCAGTAGCGGTTGTAGCCGAGCTTCTCCGCGTGCTGCGCGAGGTCGAGCGAGTTGCGGAGCGCCTGCGCGGGCGTTCCGCCCACGACGATCGGTGCGAGGTCGAGGACCGAGACGGGCAGCACGCTTCGACCATACCCCGGTCATCGTCGCGACCCACCGGCAATCCGAGTACGGTTGCTCTCGTGCTGCGCGGGACTGTCGATGCGGTGCCGATGTGGCTTCTCCTCATCGCAGTCGTCGTGGCGATCGTCGGCCTCGTCCTGGTGCTGGTCTGGCTGACCCGAAGGCTCGTGCCGTCGGTCGCCGAGGGGTTCGACGCCGAGGTTGCGTCGCAGATGCTCGGCGTCGTGGCGGCGCTCTTCGGCCTGCTGCTCGCCTTCATCATCGTGATCGCGTACCAGAACTACGGCGACACGCAGAGCAGCGTGAGTCGCGAGGCGGACGCTCTCGCAGCGATCGTGCGGGACAGCGAATCGTTCGCGCAGGCAGAGGGTGACGCGGTTCGCCGCGCCGTCGGTGCGTACGTCCGGATCGTCGTCGACGAGGAGTGGCCGGGCATGCAGGACGGCAACGACAGTGCGCGTGCCTGGGCGGCCGTCGACGACGTCTACGCCGCGCTCCAGACGGTCGACCCGAGCTCGGCACGGAGCGAGGCGTTCTTCGACGACGCGGTGCGGCAGCTCAACGACGCCCTCGATGCCCGCCGCGACCGGCTCGACGACGCCGAGGGCGGGTTGCCGTGGGTGATCGCCGTGCTCCTGCTGGTCGGCTCGCTCGTCATCCTCGGGTACACGATCCTCGTCGGATCCCGGAGCTTCGGCTTCCACGCGGTCGGCGCCGCGTCGATCGCGCTGGTGGTGGGCCTCTCGCTCGTCGTCCTGATCGCGCTCGTCTACCCCTTCACCGGCGATCTCGCCATCGATCCGGAGCCGTTCAGGACCGGCAGCCTCGCCCAGTTCTTCGGGCCGTAGCGACGAGCGAATGGGCCTGCTCGACGATCTCTCGACCGGATGGCTCGTCCTCGCCGTCTTCGCCGCGATGTACGTCCTCGCCGCGGCGATCTACTTCTCCGTCATGGCACTCGCCAGAGGTCGCCGCGCGGATGCGTTCAAGGCCGTCTCCCCCGGGCTCCTGCCTCCGATGGGCCTCCTCTTCGGTCTTCTCGTGGGGTTCCTCGTCGCGGACGTCTGGAGCGACTCCGCGCGAGCGCACCAGGCCGTCGATCGGGAGGCGAGCGCCCTGCGGTCCGTCGATCTCCTCACCGACGCGTTTCCGGAGGAGACCGATGCCCGCATGCGAGTCCTCATTCGCCGCCACATCGACGACGCCGTGACGCGGGAGTGGCCCGCAATGGCGGACCGGGAAGCCACGTTGTCGGTCGTCCCTGCCGCACTCGACGACGCGTTACAGCTCGCCCTGGCCCTCAGACCCACGAGCGAAGGTCAGACGACCGCGCAGCGCGAGATCGTCGCGTCGCTGCAAGACGCGCTCGACGCCCGACGGCAGCGCGTCATCGTCAGCGAATCCCACGTCAACTGGGTCACCTGGTCCGGAGTGGTCCTCGTGGCGGCTCTCACCCTGCTTGCGATCGCGTTCGTTCAGAGCGGCAACCGGTTGGCTGCCGCCATCGCGTTGGGGTTGTTCGCGTCGGCGGTGTCTTGCGCGCTCGTTCTCATCGCCGCCCAGGACCGGCCGTTCAACGGCGACTTCCGCGTGCGCCCGGACGTGCTCCAGCAGGTCTATCCCCGCGACCCGTGATCAACCGTCGGGGCCGCCGGCGCGAGCCCGCCCGACGGGTCAGACCCCCAGCTCGGCAGCGACGCGGCCGGAGGCGACGGCCTCCCGCAGCGTGCGGTAGTCCTGCTCGTTCTGGTCGGCGTACGACTCGGCAAAGGACGCCATCGCACGATCGAAGGAGGCGCCGTTGCCGAGATAGCCCGCGATCGCCACCCTGTCGCCGGAGCGCGCATGTGCCCGGGCGAGCGTCCAGCCGCAGATCCGGCCGTAGGCCTCGAGCGCCGCCGGATCCATCAGCTCGACGTCAGCCGAGCCCTTCGCGTCCCAGAGCTGCCGGATGTAGAAGTCCCTCTTCTCGCCGTCGATCGTCACGACCCGCTCCCAGCCGAGCAGGATGTCGGGCGCCGCCTGCATCATCCGCTGCCCCTCGACGACGCGCTGTCCGTGCTGGGTGAAGTGACTCTTCCCGAGGAACGGCTCGAGCACCGACATCTGAGCCTCCTTGAACTGCAGGAAGAGCGGGTCGTCGTGATCGCGGCCGACCAGGAGCAGGATCCAGGTACGGGCACCGACGCTGCCGACGCCGACGACCTTCCGTGCGGCGTGGACGTAGCGATAGCTCTCGAGCAGGTTGCGGCGGTCGCGTGGCAGCGTGCGGCGGTACGCGTGGATCATGCGACGCACGACGTCCTCCAGGTGCGCTCGTTCCGCGCCCGGAAGGACGTCCTCGATCGGCGTGACGAGCGGAGGCCTGCCGACGATGCGCAGCTCGCCGTCCACCGTCCGGCACAGCTTCGAGAGCGCGCGCAGGCTGTCCTTCGTGTTGGCATTCACCACGTTCGCATGGAGGCGCTTCAGCTGCTTGCCCGAGGCGGTCGTCCGGAAGTGCTCGAGGATGCCCGCGAGGTCGAGGCGCGTGTACCAGACCTCGATGTTCCGCATCTCCGGCGAAAATGGCCATCGCCTCGCGGTACTCACGCACGGCCGTCGTCGTGACCGCGCGACGCTCTGCATCGCCGAAGCCGCGCTTCCCGACCCGCGACCGCGAAGCTCGCCGCGAGCCGCTTGACGTCCCACTCGAACGGCCCCGGAAGGGTCTCGTCGAAGTCGTTGATGCTGAAGACGCGCCGTCGGTCGGGCGCCGCGAAGATGCCGAAGTTCGAGAGGTGCGCGTCGCCGCAGAGTTGCGCGTGCAAGCCGGTCCGAGGGCCGTCCGCAAGGTCCACCGCCATCAGGTAGGCGGCACCGCGGAAGAAGGCGAACGGCGAGGCGAGCATCCGCCCGTAACGGATCGGGCCGAGCTCGGCAAGTCGTGTCTCGCCCTGCTCCTCGAGAAGGTCGACGGGGTCCCGCCGCATCGCCCCCGGCTGCCACTCCCCGTGGACCGAGCGCGGCACGTCGCGGCGCGCGCCCTTGCCACGGGCGGCGCGCTCGGACGGCGTGAACTGCTGCACGTCCCTCGACCGGCGTGAGCTCGTGCCCTTCGTTTCCCGCTCCTGGAGGACGTGCGTCGAGACCTCCTCGGAGGCCGTTGCGGCCGGATCCGAGTGCAGGAGGTTCTCGTCGACTTCCGTCACTGTCTTTGCTCCCTTCGCGCTCTCGCTTCGGTTCGGGACGGCCGGTCGGCGAGCGAGCGAACCGCGTCAGCTCTCGTGAAAGCAGCTTTTCCTCGACCTGAATCAGGATGTCGGCGCCGTCAGCGTGCGTCAAGGCGCACGCCCGGAGTCATATCGTCTTCTGGGCTTGCGCGGAGCCTCTCAATCCAGCCTGAACGGCAGCCGCTCGTCGTCGGGAGACAGCACGAACTGCTCCGACGCCATCGCGTGGTAGAGCCGCAGGCGCGCAGTCGCTCCGACGTCGTCGGGAGTCCAGGCGCGGCCGCCGTGCTCGAGCGAACGCCGTGAGAAGACGAACATGCCTCGCTCGATCTCGTCCGCGGCGGACCTCCTCGGCGCGCGCCGCCATGTACACCGCCTTGCCGGTGCTGATCGGGACGGTCGAGTCGAAGATGACGATGCCGACCTCGGGGCGGACGAGCGATGTTCTGCGAATGGCGGGCGCCCGGCTTCGAGACCCAGAAGAGCTCGCGGTACGACGCGGGCGCGTACCAGACCGGCGACGCCCAGGGCAATCCGTCCGCGTCGGCCGTGCCGAGCGTCATGTACCGGTTGCCGTCGACGATGGCCCTGGCCATCGCCTCGCGCTCACTGACGTCCATCGGCGGCGATTCTCGCAGGCCGCGAGGCGCTCTGGCCGCCTTCCGTCGGAGCTGGGTGCGCGCTACGGGAAGCGCTCGCGGTGATGATCCTTGTTCTCCTCGCGCCACTCCGCCTCGTACGCCTCGGCCTCGGCGAACTCGCGCTCGGTGCGGGCGCGATCCGCAGCGTCCTCGGTGGCCGGGTGCTCGGAGACCTCGTTGCGGCGACGTATCGACAAGAAACCCACCACGACGAGCGGAACCGCGACGACGGCGAAGATGAGCCAGGGGATCACGACGCAACCCTACGCGCCTCTGCCTCGGCGCGCCGGAGGCCGAGCGTCGTTGCCGGGTCACGGCGGCGGTGCGATCATCACGACGAGCGGGGACCATGCCGACATCCGACCACCACTCCGAGTACCTGGCCCGAGCCATCGCCGGGCTCACCCCCGAGGGACGCGAGCGGGTGGACGAGCTCATGGAACAGCTCGCCGAGGTCGTCGGTGACCACCAGGCGGTCGCCCGGTTCGCCGGGGCCCGAAAGGCCGAAGCCGATCTCGGCCGGACGGATCCCCTCACCGAGGACGACGCCGGACGCACGCTCACCACGCAGGAGCTGAACGTCCTGACCGCCGGCTTCCGAGCGATCCGCGATCAGGAGCCGCTCGACGACGTTGCCGACTGGGCGAACGCCGTCGTCGCGCTGCTCGAGGACGAAGCCGCGCATGCGAGCTCGGACTGACGTCGTGCGATCGGCGCGACTGAAGCTGGGCTAGTCGCCGTGAGTGGTCTCGACCCGCGCCTGCTTCGACGCGCGCGTGGGGTGCGCGTGTTGCTCGGCGCCGACGCGGCGCTCGGCGTCGTGGCGGCGCTCCTCGTGCTCGTCCAGGCGGCCCTGCTCGCCCACGTCGCGGCCCGGGCGTTCGGCGGCGCCTCGCTCGCAAGCCTCGGGCTGCCGCTCGTGCTCCTTGCCGCCGCCGCAGCGGGACGCGCCGCCGCGGCGTGGGGCTTCGAGGTTGCCGGGAGGCGCGCAGCGACGACGGTGCTCTCGGAGCTGCGACTCGACCTCGTCCAGCGGCGGCTTCGCGACCGGCCGGCGGCGCTCGACGGCGCGCGGAGCACCGAGATCGCGACGGTCGCCGTCACCGGCGTCGACGCGCTCGAGACGACGTTCGCCCGCTACCTGCCACAGCTCGTGCTCGCGGTGGTCGTGCCGGTCGCCGTCCTCGTCTTCGTCGCGTCGATCGACCTCGTCTCGGCCGGTGTGATGCTCCTCACGCTCCCCCTCGTACCGGTCTTCATGTGGCTCATCGGCCGCTACACCGAGCGGAAAGCACATGCGCGCTGGCGCGCGCTCGGCCGCCTCGCCAGCCACTTCGCGGACGTCGTCCGAGGGCTGCCGACGCTCCGTGCCTTCAACCGAGCCGAGGCGCAGACGGAGCGGATTTCGCAGGTCAGCGACGAGTACCGCCGCACCACGATGGGCACGCTCCGGGTCGCGTTTCTCTCAGGGACCGTGCTGGAGCTCGCGGCGACGCTCGGGATCGCGCTCGTCGCGGTGATCGTCGGCGTTCGCCTCGTCGACGGGAGTCTCGGCTTCGAGGCCGGCCTGACCGTCCTCGTGCTCGCGCCGGAGCTCTACCTGCCGTTACGGAACCTCGCGGCCCAGTTCCACGCGAGCGCCGACGGGCTCGCAGTCACCGAGCGCCTCCTCGAGCTGCTCGAGGAGGCGCCGACGACCTCCGTCGGTGCCGGGCACGCGGCGCCGAGCCCGAGGGACGCGCCGGTCCGGCTCGAGGGAGTCTCGTTCGTGTATCCGTCGCGGCCGGAGCTCGTGCTCGACGCGATCGACCTCGAGCTCGCGGCCGGCGAGACGGTGGCGCTCGTCGGCCCGAGCGGGAGCGGCAAGAGCACGATCGCGTCGCTGCTCCTCCGGCTGGTGGAGCCGACCGGACGGCCGCGCGGCCGTGGGGGCCGTCGATCTCGCTCCTGCGACGCGGCCGCCTGGCGGGCGCAGATCGCCTGGGTCCCGCAGCGGCCGACCCTGTTCCGCGGCACCGTGGCCGAGAACATCCGGCTCGGACGAGCGGCGCGGCGGACGGCGACGTCCGGACCGCGGCGGCGCTCGCCGGCGCCGACGCATTCGTCCGTGAGCTGCCCGAGGGGTACGAGACCATCGTCGGGGACGGCGGCCGCCCGCTCTCCGCGGGCCAGCTGCAACGGATCGCGCTCGCGCGTGCGTTCCTGCGCGACGCGCCTCTCGTCATCCTCGACGAGCCCACGGCGAACCTCGATCCCGAGAGCGCCGAGCTCGTCGGCGCGGCCGTCGAGCGTCTGCGGCAGGGACGCACGCTCCTCCTCATCGCGCATCGCCCGGAGCTCGCTCGACGCGCAGACCGTGTCGTCACGCTCGCCTCCGGCCGGATCGTCGAGCCCGCGGTGGAGGCCGCATGATCCGGTCACTCCGGCAGGTCGTGGGCTCGCGCGCGTGCCGCGGTCGCGCGCCGCGCTCTCGGTCCTGCTGGGCGCACTGGCCGTCTCGTTCGGCATCGCCCTGATGACGACGGCCGGGTACCTGATCTCGCGTGCCGCCGAGCAGCCGCCGATCCTGTCCCTGACCGTGACGATCGTCGCCGTCAGGTTCTTCGGCCTCGCGCGCCCACTCGCGCGCTACCTCGACCGGCTCTACTCGCACGACCTCGCCCTGCGCGCGCTCGGCGGAATCCGCGCCCGCTTCTACGAGCGCATCGAGCCGCTCGCGCCGGCCCAGCTCGAGGGCTTCCGCCGCGGCGACCTGCTCGCCCGGATGATCGGCGACGTCGACGCGCTCCAGGGTCTCTACGTGCGGGGCCTCGGGCCACCTCTCGTCGCGCTCGTCGTCGGCGCTGTCTCGGTCGGCGTCACCGCGGCGTTCCTGCCGGCCGCCGCGATGATCCTGGCCGCGGGGCTGCTGGTCGGTGGAATCGCCGTCCCGTCGGTCGCAGGGGCGCTCGCCCGCGCTGCCGGCCGACGCCAGTCCGCCGCGCGCGGCGAGCTCACCGCCGAGCTCGTCGAGCTCCTCCAGGGCGCTCCCGAGCTCGTCGTCTACGGCCGGGAGGAGAAGACGATCGCGCGGATCGCTGCGTTGAATCGCGAGCTGGCGCGCCTCGGCCGCCGGGACGCGCTCGCCGCCGGGCTCGGCGACGCGCTCTCGATCCTCGTCTCGGGCCTGACCGTCGTCGGCGTCCTCGCAGTCGCGGTCTCGGCGACCGACACGGGCACGCTCGACCGCGTCCTCGTGGCGACGCTCGCGCTGCTCGCCCTCTCGTCGTTCGACGCGGTCTCCCCGCTCCCCGGGGCGGCGCGCGAGCTCTCGTCGATGGTCGCCGCCGGGCAGCGCGTCCAGGAGCTGATCGACCGCCGGCCCGCGGTGGAGGACCCGGCGGCTCCGCTCCCCGCTCCTCCCCGCCGGGCGACCATCGCACTGCAGTCCGTGACGGCGCGGTACGGACGCGACGAGCGGCCGGCACTGGCCGGTGTCGACCTTCGGCTGGAACCGGGCCGCCGCGTCGCGCTCGTCGGGCCGAGCGGAGCCGGGAAGACAACGGTCACGAACCTGCTTCTCCGCTTCCTCGACCCGGAGGACGGCCGTGTCACGATCGCCGGCCGCGACGTGCGCGAGTACCGGCAGGAGGATGTCCGCCGGCAGTTCGCCCTCGCGGGACAGGAGGCGCACGTCTTCGACTCGACGATCCGGGAGAACCTTCGGCTCGCGCGGCCGACCGCCTCGGAGGCCGACCTCGAGGCCGCACTCGCGAGCGCACGGCTGGATGAGTGGGTCGCCGGCCTCCCGGAGGGCCTCGACACCTTCGTCGGCGAGGACGGTGCGCGGATGTCGGGTGGACAGCGGCAGCGGCTCACCCTCGCGCGTGCCCTCCTGGTCGACGCTCCGGTGCTCGTGCTGGACGAGCCCACCGCGCACCTCGACCCGGCGACGGCGCAGGCTCTCATGCAGGACGTGCTCACGGCGGCCGGCGATCGCACCGTCCTCCTCATCACCCACCGCCCCGAAGGGCTCGACGCCATGGACGACGTGGTGAGGCTCGAGGCCGGGCTGCGGGCCTGAGCCGAGCGCGCCGCGGCGGACCGCTCGCTAGACCGCGGCGGCGTCGCCGCTGGTCTCGGGCTCCGCGTTCCACGGCTCGAGGCCGTCGAGCGCCAGCACGCGGTGGACGAGCTGGATCGCGATCGAGCCCTCGCCGACCGCGGCCCCGACCCGCTTCACCGAGCCGTGACGGACGTCGCCGACCGCGAGGACCCTCGGCATGCTCGTCTCGAGCCGGAACGGGGGGCGCGCCAGCGGCCAGGCGTTGCCGGGAAGGTCGGCGCCGGTCAGGAGGAACCCGCGTTCGTCGCGGCTGATCCCTGCCGGGAGCCAGCCGGTCAGCGGATCGGCGCCGATCATGAGGAAGAGCCCGTCGGCCGGAACCGTCTCGTCCGCCTGCGTCGCGCGGCTGCGGAGCACGAGGTGGTCGAGCCAGCCGCGCTCACCGCCACCGCCGACGATCTCGGTCTCGAGCCTGACCTCGATGTTCGGCGTCACGCCGATCTGGCGGACGAGGTAGTGCGACATCCGCGCCGTCGAGCGACGGCGCCCGGAGGACGAGCGTCACGCGGCGTGCGTAGTGCGCGAGATGGAGCGCCGCCTGGCCGGCGGAGTTCGAGCCGCCGAGAACGTAGACGTCGCGACCTGCCATCACGGGCGCCTCGGTCGACGTGCCGCCGTAGAAGACGCCTGCCCCGTTGAGGCTCTCGAGCGAGGGGAGGTCGAGGCGGCGATAGCTCGCGCCGGTCGCGAGGACCACCGCGCGGGCGCTCACCTCGCCGCCTTCCGAGAGCCTCAGGAGGAGCCCGTCGCCGTCCGGCACGAGCTCGGTGACGGTCTGCATGAACGCGAAGCGCGCGCCCAGGACCCACGCCTGCTCGTGTGCCTGCTGCGCGAGCCGGCTGCCGCTGATCCCGCGCGGGAAGCCGAGGAAGTTGCGGATCAGCGCGCTCGAGCTCGCCTGACCGCCGATCCCGCGCCTTGTCGACGACCATCGTCCGCAGACCCTCGGAGGCGGCGTAGACGGCGGCAGAGAGCCCGGCGGGTCCTGCGCCCACGATCAGCACGTCGAACTGATCCTCATCGCCGGCAGGGGGTGATCCGCTGGCCCGCGACAGCTCGAGATCGGAGGGATTCGTGAGCGCCGTGCCGTCGGGCATGACGACCACCGGCAGGGGCCGGTTCGGCGTCACGTCGGCGAGCACGGCGGCTCCCTCGGGCGAGTCGGCGAGCGAAAAGCGGTGGGGAAACGCGCAGCGCTCGAGAACCGAGCGGAGCTCGTATCCCCTCCCCGACCACTCGTCGCCCACGACGCGGACGGCATGAGGCGCGACGCGCTGGTCCTCCGCCCACTCGAGCAGGAAGCTCGAGATCGCCTGGTGGAAGGCCTCGTCCGGCGGCTCGAGCGGGCGGACGAGGTAGTGATCGATGTGTCCGTGGACGGTCGCCTCGGAGATCGCGTCGCCCGTGGCCGAGTCGCCCCACTCCCCCCAGCCGATGAGAAGCGCGCGCTTCGCGTGCGGATGCACGTGCCGCGCATCGGCCAGGAGCGCCGGGCCGGTCCCACCGGCCAGAACCGCCGCCGCGAGCACGAGCGCGACCGGTGTCCCGTCCTCGGCGAACGCCCCGAGCCGGGTACGTGCCTCCGTCGCGGAGGCGAGGCACACGACCTCGTAGTCGCGCGCGTACCGCTCGAGGAGCTCGCGCTCGACGTCGCGCAGGCCTGCTGCGTCCCCGTCGACGGCGAACAGCACGGGCCGGCGCATGGCAGCGGATGCTACTGGCGCGCGGACGCGCCTACGTCACTTCCCGCCACGAATCCACGGCGGTGCTGCGGCGTCTCGCCCCGCTCCCCCCATATAGTCCGAGGTCGCTTGACCGCTCCTGCCGTGTCGTCCCTGGGCCGGCGTCGATGAGGATCACCGACGTCGAGCCGATCGTCTTGCGCCTCGCCGAGGTCGACACGACACGCGCCGACGGGACCCAGGACGCGTTCCTCGTCCGCATCCATACCGACGAGGGCATCGTCGGCATCGGAGAGGCGGACACCTCGCCCTATCTGGCCCGCACGATCGTCGAGATGCCGTCGTCGCACTCGATCGCGCGGGGCCTGAAGGAGGTGCTCGTCGGAGAGGACCCGCTCCAGATCGACCGCCTCTGGCAGCTGATGTTCCATGCGAGCGACCACTACGGCCGGGCGGGGGCGGCGCTCCACACGATCAGCGCGATCGACATCGCGTTGTGGGACATCGCGGGAAAGGCCGCGGGGCGGCCCGTCTGCGACGTGCTCGGAGGCCGGCGGATCGCCGAGGTGCCGGTCTACGCGAGCGAGGTGATGCCCGAGTCGGTGGACGAGGTGCGCGGGATCGCCGAGCGCGCGGTGGGCGCCGGGTATTCCGCCCTCAAGCTCGGCTGGGGCCCGCTCGGCCGGGACCCGGAGCACGACGTCGCGCTCGTCGGCGCCGCGCGGGACACGCTCGGCGCCGGAGCGCACGTTGATGCTCGACGGCGGCCGGGCCTACAGCGTCAAGTCCGCGCTCCAGCTCCTGCAGCGTGTCGAGGAGCACGACCTGTACTGGTTCGAGGAGGCGCTCGCGCCCGACGACCTCGACGGGTACCGGCGGCTCTCGGACGCGACCACCGTGCGGATCGCCGCCGGCGAGGCCGATGCGACGCTGCCCCCGTTCCGCGCCCTCGTGGAGCAGGGCCACGTCGATGTGCTGCAGCCGGACCTCGCGCGCTGCGGGGGCTTCACGGTCGCCCGCCAGATCGCGCTGCTCGAGCGCAGCTCGGCCGTGCAGATCGTCCCGCATTGCTTCTCGACGGCCATCCTGGTCGCGGCGTCGCTCCATTTCGTCGCCACCCTCGACCGGCCGACGTGGTCGGAGTTCTCCGTCGCCGACTCGACGCTCGTGAACGGGATCCTGCAGCGAGCCTTTCGTGCTCGAGGACGGACGCCTCTCCGTTCCGACCGGTCCCGGCCTCGGGATCGAGATCGACGACGAGCTGATCGACCGGCTGAGAGTCGCGTAGGGCGGCGACGACGTGACGCTCTCCCTGCCTCGGCCGCCCCACCGCCTCGAGCGCCTGCGGAGCTGGATGGCCGAGAGCGGGGTCGACTGCACCGTCCTCTTCGGCGCCGACCACGTCAACCACATGGGCGGCTACTGGCGCTACTTCGGCGGGCCGTCCGCGCTCGTCGTAGCGCCCGACGGAGAGCGCACGCTCGTCGTCATGCGCGACGAGGTGCCCGTCGCCGCCGAGCTCGGGCAGGCGGACGACGAGATCGGGTACGGCGAGCGGGGCTTCGGGCTCGACCTCGACCCCGTCGCCGGGCTCATCGGGGCCGTCGCTGCCGTTCCGGCCGTCGCGGCAGCCCGCCGTCTCGGCGTCGCGACGGAGATCCCCGGCGCCACCACCCGGCTTGCTGCGGAGCTCACGGCCGAGCTGGTGGACGCGTCCACGGTCATGTGGAGGATCCGGCTGCTCAAGGACTGGGACGAGCTGGAGCGGATCCAGGCCGGATACGAGCTGTGCTGGCTCGGGCAGGAGGCGGTCGCGCAAGCCGCGGTGCCCGGCGTCAGCGAGATCGAGCTCTTCAGCATCGCTCAGTCGACGGCGCAGGTCGCGTCGGGCGGACCGATCGAGTTCGTCTGCGATCTCCTCTCGGGGCCGAACACCGCAGAGGTGTGCTGCCCGGTGCGCGTCGCCGGGCCGCGCCTCGCCGAGGAAGGCGACCCGGTGATCGCGGACGTCGTCGTGCGCACGTCCGGGTACTGGGGCGATACGGCCGAAACCCACATCGTCGGCGGGAACCCCGAGATCGAGGCAGTGCGGAGCGGGCTCCTCGACGTCCTCGAGCAGGCGCGGGCGGAGCTCGTCCCCGGCGTGACCGGTGCCGAGGTGTTCGCCGCGATGCACAGCCGGATCGTCACCGCCTTCCCGGGTGGTGAGCTGCCTCACCACGGGGGCCACGCGCTCGGCCTCACCGGGTTCGAGGATCCCCACCTGATCCCGTCGGATACGACGCCGCTCGAGTCGTGGATGGTGCTTGCGGTCGAGCCCGGCGTCTACTTCGCGGACCGGTTCGGCGTCAGGGTCGAGCGTGTCTACGTCGTCTCGCCCGACGGAGGGGTCGAGCTCGGCGCCATGCTCGCCGGCTGACGCTACAAGCCCCAGGGGAAGGCGGTCAGGATCTCGGGCCCGTCGTCCGTCAACAGCACCATGCGCTCGGCGCGCGCGCCGAAGGGTGCCTCGCGGCCGGCGTACACCCCCGGCTCGATCGCGATCACCATCCCGGCTTGCAGGACGGTCTCGTCATATGGCACGAGCCTCGGCGGCTCGTTTGGGCCGACGCCGATCTGGTGCCCGGTGTAGTGCTCGACCGCGAAGCCGTGGCGCTCGAGCGTCGCGGAGGCCGCGGCGTGGACGTCGCAGCACCGCCGGCCGGGTCGCAACGCCGCGAGGGCCGAGTCGAAGGCTGCCTTCGCCGCGTCGACGTAGCGTCGATGCTCCGACGTCGCCGATCCGCCGAACACGACCGGGTTGGCGCAATCGGCCCAGTACCCGTGCAGGCGAGGGCTGATGTCGAGCAGCCCGGCGTCGCCGTGCTCGATCGTCCGCCCGACCGGGCCGCCGGCCCAGAGGTCGGCGGTCTGCACGCCGGTCATCAGCGCCCCGACGACGGTCAGCGGCCGGCCGGCACGGTGCTCCATCGCGCTGACGAGCTCGCTCCAGAGCTCGACGTCGGTGCGTCCGACGTGGGTCCCGGCCGCCGCCACGAACGTCTCCTGCGCGACGTCGGCGAGAGCCGCCACGTCTCGCAGCAGCTCGATCTCGCGGGCAGTCTTCACCGCCCGCGCCTCGAGGATCGCGCCGGTCGCGTCGTGCACCTGCGCCGCCGGATGGCTCTCGCGCAGGACGCGCTCGGCGACCGCAGGCAGCACCGGCTCGATCCCGACGGCGACGCGCCCGCCGCCGAGCCCGGCCTCCCGAAGCGCGGTGCGAAGCGCGCCCTCGAAGGATCCCTGGGGATCGTCGGGTTCGAAGTGCCCCAACGTGTCGAAGGTGAGGATGCGGTCGAACCAGGCCTGGCTCGCGGCGGCCGGGAGCAGCAGGTCGGGCACCACCAGCCAGCCGGCGGCATCCGAGGTGCGAACGAGCGCGACGGACGGGAGCCAGCCGGTCACCTCCGTCACGTAGCCCACCGGCATCGGCACCTCGAAGCCGCTCACGTAGGTGACGTTCGGCGGCGTCGCGAACAGCGCCGCGTCGAAGCCGGCCGAACGGAGGCACTCGGCCGCCCGCAGAAGCTGCTCGGCCGGCGCCGCGCTCACCAGTCGGCGACCGATCCGTCTTCGTGCCAGAGCTGCGGCAGATCGACGGGCCGGTACGGATGCGCGGCGCAGACCTCGAGGTCGAGCTCGATGCCGAGGCCCGGCGCGTCGGAAAGCTCGAGCCATCCGTCGCGCAGAGCAAGCGGCGTGCTGAGGACGTCGTTCGTCCACGGAGGATTGTCGAACACCCACTCGAGCGCGACGAAGTTCGGCGACGCCATCGCGACGTGGGCGGAGGCGACGCCGTTGACGGGGCTGAGCGGGTTGTGGGGAGCGAGCCCCGCGTAGGCGACCTCGCCCATCGCCGCGATCAGGCGCGCCTCGAGGATGCCGCCGCAATGCGAGACGTCGGGCTGGAGGAGCGACGCCGCGCGAAGCTCGAGGATCTCGCGGAACCCCCACTTCGTGAAGAGACGCTCCCCGGTGGCGATCGGGATGCTCGTCGCGCGCGCCACGTCGGCCATCGCAGCCGCGTTCTCGGGCAGGACGGGCTCCTCGAGGAACCAGATGTCGAGCGCCTCCACGGCGCGCGCGAAGCTGATCGACATCGCCGGGGAGAGACGCCCGTGGATGTCGATGCCGATCGCCATGTCCGGCCCGACCGCGTCCCGGATGGCGGCGACCACGTCGACCGCCGCGCGGTTCGTCGCCGAGGAGTCGACCGGCAGCGTCGCGTCGTGCGGGGCGACCTTGAGCGCCGTGAAGCCGGCGTCGGCGATGCGGCGCGCGCTCTCCGCGTACTCCTCGGGCGACGTTCCGCGCGGTCCGTTCGCGTAGAGGCGGATCCGGTCGCGGCACGCGCCGCCGAGCAACGCGTACACGGGAAGCCCGGCGGCCTTCCCCGTGATGTCCCAGAGCGCCTGCTCGATGCCGCTGATCGCGGACATCAGCACCGGGCCGCCGCGCCAGAACGAGTGCCGGTACATGATCTGCCAGAGATGCTGGATCCGGCGAGGGTCCTGACCGTCGATCAGACGGGTGAGCTCCGCCACCGCCGCCACCATCGTCTCCGCCTTGCCCTCGAGCGTCGCCTCCCCCAGGCCGGAGATCCCCTCGTCGGTCCGCACCTGGACCAGCACCCAGTTGCGCATGCCGCCGTCGACGACGACGGTCTCGACCTCGGTGATCTTCATCCCTTGACGCTTCCGGCCGTCATGCCCGCGATGAAGCGCCGCGTCATGAGCAGGTACAGCGCAACGACAGGGAGAGCCGAGAGCACGACGCTCGCGAAGATGAGGCCCCACTCGGTGGAGTAGACGCCGAAGAAGTTGAGGATCCCGAGTGGCAGCGTCTCGACGGACGGCTTCGTGGAGAGCACGAGCGCGATGAAGAAGTCGTTCCAGATCCAGACGCCGTTGAGGATCATCACGGTCAGGATCGGAGCCATCGAGAGCGGCAGGATCACCCGCATGAACGTCTGGAAGTCGGTCGCGCCGTCGATCGTCGCCGCCTCGCTCAGCTCCTTCGGCAGCGCCTGGAAGAAGCCGACCAGCACGAGCACGCCGAGCGGAATCCCGAAGGTCGAGTAGACGAGGATCAGCGACCCGATCGACCCGAGCAGCCCGATCCAGCGCATGATGATGAAGATCGCGACCATGATCAGCTGGACGGGAACGATCAGGCCGCCGACGAAGAGGAGCCGCAGGACCAGGCTGCCCCTGAACGGGAGCCGGGCGATCGCGTAGCTCGCGAGGCACGAGACGACGGTGCTGATGAGGACGGCCGACACGGTCACGATGGCGCTGTTCTTGACCGTCGTCGAGATGGACGCCTCGGTCCAGGCGCGGCGGTAGTTGTCAAGGCTGAAATGCTGCGGCAGCCCGAACGGAGCGGAGAAGAACTCCTCCACCGACTTGAACGAGCCGAGGACGAGGAAGTAGATCGGCGCGATCACGAGGACGCACGCGAGGATCAGGATGCTGTGCGCCCCGAGCCACGCCACGAAGGCGCGCCGGCGCCTCAGGCCGCGCGGGCTAGTAGACGCGACGCTCACGCCTGCTGAGGTAGACGAGCAGGACGGCGGCCACGACGCCGAGGAAGACGAAGAGGACGATCCCCTGCGCCATCGCGTAGCTCATCTGGGTCGTGTCGACGTAGGAGCCCTTGCCGAAGGCGTTGCCGTAGATCACCGTCCCCATCACGAGCGTGGCGCCGTTCGGCGCGCCGATCGCGCCTCCGATCACGTAGACGAGGTCGAACGCCCGGAAGGCGAAGATCGCGAGCAGGACGTTGACGACGGTGAAGGCGGGGGCGAGGTACGGCAGCGTGACGTGGCGGAAGACGCCCATCGTCGTTGCGCCGTCGGTGACGGCCGCCTCCTTCATCTCCGGAGGGACGTTCTGCAGCCCGGCCATGAAGATCACCGTCGCGAGGGCGTTCCACTGCCAGGCGAGCGCGACGGTGATCGCGGCCAGGGCGGTGCTCGGGTCGGCGAGCCACGTGTGCTGCAGGGAGCCGAGGCCGACCGCCTCGAGCCCGGGATTGACGACGCCGATGTTCGGGCTGAGCAGCACCTCGAAGATGAAGCCCGTGACGACCGGCGAGAGGATGTACGGGAGGAAGATGATCGCCCGGTAGGGGCCGCGCATCCACGACTTGCGGTCGAGCAGGACCGCGAGGAACAGCGAGAGCGTGTTCGTCATCACGAAGAGCGCGATGAAGATCCAGACGTTGTGGAGGGCGGCGCTGCGGAACTCGCCGTCCTCGAAGACGCGCTTGAAGTTGTCCAGGCCGATGAACTCGCCGATCGGCCCGAGGCCGCTCCAGTCGTACATGGCGAGCCAGTACGAGGCGAGCGTGGGAACGATGAAGAACGCGAGGTAGAGCGCGACCGCCGGCAGGAGGAACCAGATGTGAGGCCGGGGGCGGCGGATCGCCTTCGCGACCCGCCGCCCCCGCGGCACGGTTGCCGGTACGTCGGGCGTCAAGTCCAACGAGAGTGGCCTTACGCCTTCTTGTTGGGCTTGATGCTGGCCTGCACCTTCTGGGCGAACTCGGCCGCGGTGAGGTCGCCCGTGAAGATCCCACCGGCGCTCGTGACGGCCCCGAACGTGCCCCCGGTCTCGGGCTGCGAGTACCAGACCGGGATGTCCGGCGCGCCCGCGAGCACCATCTCGCGACCGACCCGGTTGCTGCGGCTCGGCACGACGCCGACGGCGATGGGCCGGGCCAGCTCGTTGGCGACCACCTGCTGGGCGCCCTTCGACGAGAGCCAGTTCACGAGCGTCGTCGCCTCCGGCTTGTGGCTCGACTTCGCGTTGACCGTGTAGAGCAGCTCCATGCCGGTGACGGTCACGTGGCTCCTGCCGTTGGGGGCCGGGAACCCGAAGACGCCGACGTCGACCTTCGGGTTCACCTGCTTGTAGCCCGTGTAGTCGGCCGAGCCTCCGATCAGCATCGCGGTCCGTCCCTGCGCGAACAGCGCCTTCCCTTCCGCGTACGAGACCGCCTGGAAGCCCTCGTTGTAGTACTCCTGCAGGTCGATCATCAGCTGCGCGGCCCTCACGACCTGCTTCTCGGTGACCTTCCGGGTGCCGCGGCGCAGCCCCCGGTAGCCGTCCTGGCCGAGGATCGACGAGGCCGCCATGATGTAGAAGAAGTACGGGATGATCATGTCCTTGGCGGGCATCGACCACGGTGTCACGCCCTCGTCCTTCAGCTTCTTCGTCGCGGCCAGCAGCTGAGCCCAGTTCGTCGGGGGCTTCAGCCCGTACTCCTTGAAGATCGGCCGCTGGTAGAAGATCCCCACGGTGTAGGCCGCCAGCGGTGATCCGTACACGTGATTGTTGAAGGCGACCTGCGCCCGCGCCGCCGGGATCAGCTTGGCGAGCGGGATCTTCCCGTCCAGCGGGACGATCTGCTTGGCCTTCGCGCCGACGCGGATCGCATCGCCCTCGATCCAGCCGATCACGTCGGGTGCGGCGCCACCCGCGAGCGCGGTGTTGAGCGCGGCCGTGTACTGCGGTCCCGGCTTGTAGCTGAGCTCGACCTCGATCCCCGGGTGGGTCTTCTCGAAGGCTGCGATGAGCCGGTCGAGGACGGGCTTCCACTCCGGGTGGTTGCCCCACATGGAGATCTTCGTCGTCGTTGCGGTGCGTCGGGCGGGCGCGGTGCTACCTGCGAAGGCAGGCGTCGCGCCGGCGAGCCCGCCAACTGCCCCGGCGGCCAGGATCCCGCCGAACCCCTTGAGTGCACCCGCCCGCGTGAGGCCGCCTCCCACCTCTCCGGACTCGGCCTGCGGGCCCTTGCGCTCTTGCGTCATGCCACTTCCCTTTCTCGATAAGGGCTGCTCGGACACGGTCGTTGGCGGTCTGGCTGCCTTCTCACCTCCTCGATCAGGTGACGATGGGGTCGGCAACGCCGGCTGATCATTAACCACCGGCCAGGTTTGTTGCACCTCCAAACGACAGGGGGCTAGACTAGGCTCGGCCGTGCCAGATTGTCAACCATCGCCAGATTGTCGACGATCACTGCCCGCCGGAGCTCTGCGCGCCACGACCCTTCAGGGACTCACCCGGCGGTAGCGACTTGGCATCGGTCACGTTCGACGGAGTCGCGAAGGTCTTCCCCGACGGCACGCGCGCCGTTGACGGGTTGAGCCTCGAGGTACGCGACGGCGAGTTCATGGTCTTCGTCGGACCGTCGGGATGTGGGAAGACGACGGCCCTCCGGATGGTCGCGGGCCTCGAGGACGTGACCGAGGGGACCATCCGCATCGGCGACACGGTCGCCAACGACGTGCTGCCGCGGGAGCGGGACATCGCGATGGTGTTCCAGAACTACGCGCTCTACCCGCACATGTCCGTGGCCGACAACATCGCCTTCGGTCTGAGGATGCGGAAGGTCCCGAAGCATCAGATCGAGGAGCGCGTCAAGGAGATCGCGGGCGTGCTCCGCCTGACGGAGCTCATGGCGCGAAGGCCAAGGGCGCTGTCCGGCGGTCAGCGCCAGCGGGTCGCGATGGGCCGCGCGATCATTCGGAATCCACGGGTCCTGCTGATGGACGAGCCGCTCTCGAACCTCGACGCCAAGCTGCGCGTCCAGATGCGAGCCGAGATCGCCCGCATCCAGGGCGAGATCGGCACGACGACCATCTACGTGACCCACGATCAGGTCGAGGCGATGACGATGGGCGATCGAGTCGTCGTTCTGAGGAAGGGCCAGCTGCAGCAGGTCGACATCCCTCAGCATCTCTACGAGCGCCCCGTCAACCTCTTCGTCGCGAGCTTCATGGGCAGCCCCTCGATGAACTTCATGCGGGCGACGCTCGAGCGTGACGGCGCGGGCCTCGTCTGCCTGATCGGCGAGCAGCGACTCACGGTATCGCCCGAGACCGCGGCGTCACGTCCGCAGCTCGAGCGCTACGTCGGCGGGACACTCGGCGTGGGCATCCGCTCCGAGCACGTGCAGGATGCCGCTGTCGCAACGGGGGCTCCGCCGGGACAGCGTCTGCGCGGCGAGGTGGTGGCCACGGAGCTCCTCGGCTCCGATCTCCTGGCCTACGTCGAGATCGAAGCCGACCCGGTCGTCACGGCGGAGGTGATCGAGGTCGCGGCAGACATCGACGTCGCGGCCGCCGACGGTCTCGTCGAGGAAGCGGCCCGGAGACGGACTCCCGTCGTCGGCCGCTTCGACATTCGCTCGAAAGCCCGGCCCGGCGCCGTCGTCGAGATGGTGGCCAACACCGAGCATCTCCACTTCTTCGATCTGGAGACCGGGCTCGCAGTTCCGAAGGTCTAAAGGCGCGTCGTAGGAGCTGGGCGCCGGCACCACACGAGGACAGGTGCTCTCCCCGGCACCGCGAACCGTAGCGAGACGTCTCTCACTGCTTGTCGACTCACCGAAATTGGCCGCGCGTGGTCCGATGCCACATCCGCGCCACAGTCCGCCACCGCGCGGAGCGGCTCGGAGCGGTCTCGACCGGCATCGCCTTCCACGCCGGATCTCCGGTCACGGCGCTCCACGAGGGCCCTGGGAACGCCGGATCTGGCTTGACGGAGCGGCGCCGGAGTCGAACCGACCGAGCGTGGGGCTACCACACCGCACAGGTTTTGAAGTCCTGAGCCGGATCCGCCTCGAAACGTGCGGCGATGCGCCTTCCGGACTCCTCGTGCCGTCCCCGCCACAGCCTCCGCCACGTTGAAGAGAGGCTGTGCCAAGCGTCTCTCGGAGCGGACCGGACGCCTTTACTCCAAGCCGCGGCCGCGTAAGCACCACCATGGTCGTGACGCCTCTGGGCAGCCGCGTGCGGGCTTTCCTCCTGCGCTCGTTGCTGACGGCGCGGGCTCAGGACTCCAGCTCGAGTCTCTTTCGGGCCTCCAGGTTGGCCTGTCGGTCCTGCTCGGTCACCTCGGGCCAGCTGAGATCGAGGGCCTGGATCGCGGCGACGAGGATTCTGACGATCAGCGCCTGAGTGAGCCACTTGTGGTCGGCGGGGATGACGTGCCACGGTGCCCACGGCGTCGAGGTTGCCGTGAGTGCCGACTCGAATGCGGACATGTACTCGTCCCAGAGCGCCCGCTCGTCGACGTCGGCGGCGTTGAACTTCCACTCCTTGCCGGGGCTGTCGAGCCGCGCGAGGAAGCGCTTCTTCTGCTCCTCCTTGGACACATGGAGGAAAAACTTCACGATCTTCGTCCCGTTCCGGTCGAGATGGCGCTCGAAGGCATTGATGTCCTTGTAACGCTCCTCCCACAGCGCCGGCCCGAGGGTTGCGGACGGCAGCTTCTGCCGCTCGAGCCATTCCGGGTGGACCCGCAGAGCAACGACCTCCTCGTAGTGCGAGCGGTTGAAGATGCCGATGCGCCCACGTTCCGGAAGGGCCTTCGAGATGCGCCAGAGGAAGTCGTGGTCGAGCTCCTCCGGCGAGGGTGACCGGAATCCGACGACCTGGACGCCCTGCGGATTGACACCGGTCATGACGTGCTCGATCGCGCTGTCCTTGCCGGCCGCGTCCATCGCCTGGAGAACGACGAGGAGTGCGTATCTGTCGCTCGCCCAGAGGAGCTCTTGTGCGTCCGAGAGCTCCTCGATTCCCCGTCCGAGAACCGCCCTGGCCTCGGTCTGGAGCTCCTCTTTCGACAAGTGCTCGTAGCCGGGGAGGGCGGCCCATGCGGGGTCGCGGTCGGCGAGCGCGGCGTTGGTGCCCGGCTCGACAACGAGATGCGCGAGTATCTGCCTCCTGGTAGCGATTGGTGCCTCCTACGTCTCGGCGGGTACGAGCGCCGGTGGGCGCTCTCCGGTGTGGCGGTCGGCGAGCTTGCCCAATTTCGCTGCGGCGACGAAGACGATCGAGCCGAGGAGGCAGATGCCCCACTGCGCGCTCGTCAACGAGACGGTGTCGAAGATCCGCTGGAGCGGCGACAGCTCCGTGGCGAGGAACGTCAGCGCGAGCGCCGCCCCGACCAGCTGCGCGAATCGCCGGTTCGCGATCGTGTAGCGCGTGAAGATCGTTTCGGACGGCTCGCGCGCTTCGAGCGCCGCGACGGCGAGACCGGCCACGCACAAGCGACCCTCTGGCGCCCTTGAGCGGGTAGGGATCTCGCGTACACCAACGCACCCGCGCGAGCGGCCACGCCTGCACGAGTGACCCTGTCCCACACCCGGCTCGCCCACAGCGACCTCACCCCGACGAGCGCGCGGCAATGGTCACCGGCGTCATCGAGCGCCTACACGCGTCTGCGCCAGCGTGAGAAGACGTCTTCGACATGTTGGCTGATGGATCGTGGTGCGAGCACGAATAGTCGGTCGCCTGGTTCAATGATCGTACTTCCTCGGGGTGGGAACGAGTCGTTGTTGCGGTCGACGACCGCGATGATCGCGTTTCGGGGGAGACCGACCTCGCGGACGGCTGCGCCCGCGATCGCATGGTCAGGGGCGACGACGAAGTCGACAAGCTCGAGCTTGCTGGAGGCGCCTACCTCGAGCGGTGGTTCTTGTATTGCTGGTGCTGGGGAGAGGAGCTGGAGTTTGCCGGCGATTCGCTCGAGCGTTGATCCTTGCAGGATCGTCGATATCACGACGACGAAGAAGACGGCGTTGAAGATCGTGTCGGCGCTGGAAACGTCGGAGGAAAGTACGAAGGTTGCGAGCACGATCGGGACTGCTCCGCGCAGGCCGGCCCAGCCGATCAGGAGTCGCTCGCGCCAGGTGAAGTCGCTAAACGCTGTGGAGACCCAGACGGCGACGGGTCTGATCACGAGCACGAGCAACACCGCGAGCGCCAGCCCGGCGAGCGCGACGGGAGGCAACTCGTGTGGGAACACAAGGAGACCGAGGACGATGAATAGGACGACCTGGGCGACAAAGGCAAGCCCTTCGTGGAAGGCAACAAGTTGTTGGCGATAGCGCGACGGCGTACTGCCTACTGCAAGCCCGACGAGGTAGATGGCGAGGAAGCCGCTGCCACCCAGGACGTCGGCGGCGCCAAACGAGACCGCGGCGACGGCCAATGAGGCGACTGGCGCGAACCCGCCGATCGAGTTGGGCAACCGCGCAAACAGCCAGGTGACGGCGGCGCCGAGTACGACGCCGACGATCAGGCCAAGGCCAAGCTGGCGAACGACAAGCAGTGAGAGGTCGGCGATGCCGTAGTCGCCCGGTTGCTCGATCCAGGCGATCAGGCCGAGCGTCAGCGCGATCGCCATCGGATCATTCCCGCCCGACTCGGCCTCCAGAGTGCGCGCGACCCGCCGACGAATATGCGTAAAGCGAAGCGTCGCAAACACGGCCGCGGCATCGGTCGACGAAACAACCGCCCCCAACAAGCACGCCTCCAACCACGACAGGTCGAACAGCATCCGCGCCGCAACCGCAGTGAGCAGCGCGCTAACGACCACGCCGACCGTACTGAGCAGCGCCGCTGGCACAGCCACCTGACGTAGCCGCCGCCACGATGTCTGCAACCCGCCCTCATAGAGGATCAACGCGAGACCGATGATCCCCACCTCACGCGCGAGCCTCGCGTCATCGAAATCGATCCCACCCGGCCCGTCAGAACCCAACACCATCCCAAGCGCAAGAAAGGCCACCAAGACCGGCAACCCGGTACGCGCCGCACCAAGCGCAAGCAACACACTTGCGGCAAGCACAGCCCCGACCACAAGCAGCAACAGCCCCTCGTCCACGCCCGCTATCCTCGCGCCCCACCACAGTCGGCGCCGACCAACCGTCCGATCCCGGCCCGCCCACGTCCGGTCGGAACGTGACCCGGGTGACGAGAGCAATCGCCCCGGCGATCCAGGAGCGTTCGAGGGCCCTTGGTCCCGTGCTGGCATGATGCGAGACCGTCAATGCCTCTCGAGTTGAAAGAGACGCGGCTTCCGGGAGTCGGCGTGCGGTGGTCGATGACCTTGGCGAGCGGCAGCCGCGTGACGGTGATCCAGCACATCAACGGCGACCGCGAGGTCTACGTCCACCGGCGCTCCCACGACGATGAGCCCGCGGTCGTCCTCGAACTGCACAACAACGAGTCACGCCAACTGGGAGCACTACTTGCCGGCGCCTACGAGCGACCAAGGATCGTTGACGAGCTCGAGATGGCGCTCCAGGAGTTCCAGATCGAGTGGATCAAGGTGCCCAACGGAAGCTGGGTCAACGGCCGACAGCTCGCCGAGTACTCGTTCCGCAAGCGGACAGGCGTGACGGTGATCGCAATCTTGCGCGGGTCGGAATCGGTCGCAGGAGCCCAACCGGACGACGTGATCCGTGACGGCGACACAATCGTCGTGGCCGGAAAAGCGGGTCAGTTCTCGGTCGTCCGACGGCTGCTCTCCGACGGCCCCGAAGGCGCCGACGAGCTCTAGCTTCTCCGGACTACGGACCTCTTCCGGTCGCTTGCCCCAGTAATCAAACCGGGGCAGTACTTCTTCATCACGTTGCCCGCGTCGGCCATCAAGCGGTCGGTGCCCCGGCTAGGGTCGGTTCGGCGCCATCACAGCCACCGTCTGCATCCACGGCTGCCGTACCGTGTCCGTTGTGGCTACCGACACCGTGACGTTCCTGATCGCTGTCGCTATCGCGGCGGGGATATCCACTGGCGTGTTCTTGCACGCGACCAAGCACGGAAGTCGTCACGCAACTGCATGGGGTGTCGCCGCGTTCCTTGCTGCCGGTGTGGCGGTGCCCGTGTACTTCATCCGGCACTGGGTGCGGCGCGGAGTTCGACACTAGCCGCCGCCTAGCGGCGGCCCTCCCGATGGTCGTTCGTCGCCTCGCGCGGGCCTCCGTGGAAATCGCGAGCCTGCTCCGCGGCCTCGGAGCGAGCTCGCGCGCTTCCGCATCATGGAGGGCCGCGGACCGAGCAGTCGTCGATAGACACCCGCCCGTTGTTCATGGTGGTGCTGGTGCAGCCGCGGGTGGCGGCAACTCGCCGAATGCGAAGCAGTGCCAGAAGCTCGGCTGCAA
Source organism: uncultured Actinomycetes bacterium (assembly GCA_963706915.1). Taxonomy (GTDB): domain Bacteria; phylum Actinomycetota; class Thermoleophilia; order Gaiellales; family Gaiellaceae; genus Gaiella. The sequence continues at coordinate 786,551 of CAVPOH010000005.1, read as the reverse complement.
GCCGACTGCTGCCATCTCCCGCCCTCGCCGGACGACCTCTCGATGCTGCAGATCCGCCGTCAGCGCGCGGAGAGGAGCTCCAGCTTGGCGGTGGCGGCCTCGGCGACAGCCGCCGTGACACGCTGCTCGAGCTCCAGCAGCCGCAGGCCGTCCCGCACCTCCGGCAGGCTGCGGCCGAGCTCGTCGAGATAGCGGGAGCGGAGCTCGGTGTTGATGTTCACCTTGGCGATGCCGAGCCCGATGGCCCGGCGCACGTCCGCGTCAGGAAGGCCCGAGGCGCCGTGGAGCGAGAGCGGCACGTCGACCCGATCGCGAATCTCGGCGAGCCGATCCCAGTGGAGCGCGGGCGCAGTCGCGTAGTGCCCGTGGACGTTGCCAATCGAGACCGCGAGACAGTCGGCCGCCGTGGCCTCGACGAAGGCGGCGGCCTCGGCAGGGTCGGTGAAGGCGCCGGCGCCGGCCGCACGAGCCACGTCCTCGCCGCCCCCGATGTGACCGAGCTCCGCCTCGACGCCCGCGCCACCCGCCTCCGCCCGCGCAGCGCGCACGAGCGCGGTGTTCTCATCGAGGGGCAGCCGCGAGCCGTCGGCCATCACCGCGCCGACGCCGGCGGCGAGCGCGGCGGCGATCAAGGCGAGGTCGGACGCGTGGTCGATCTGGACGCAGACAGGGACACGGGCCTCGTCGGCCACGGCGACGAGCGCCGGAACGAGCAGACGGCCGCCGGCGTCGCGGAACGAGGCGTCGCTGACGAGCAGCATCACGGGGTCGTTTCGGGCCTCTCCCGCCCGGACGACACCGAGCGCCGTCGTCACGTCGTAGCAGGTGAACGCACCGACGGCCGCTCCCACCGCCCGGCGCTCCTCGAGCAGCTCGCGGAAGGGCGTCACCACTGGCCTATCCTCCCAGCACCAACGCGACGATGTCGACGAGCAGCCGCTCGTCGCCGACGTTTCCGGGCACGACGAGATAGTCGAGCTCGCCCGCACGCCAGCGTGACACGCCGGGGAGCACAGGCCCGAGCACCTCGGCTGCGGCGATCCCGAAGCCGTCGCGGAGGGTCACGAACGAGGTGATCCCACCCTTGGCGACCACAACACGCGGCCTGGGCTCGGTCGCCCGGGCAACCGCGGCCACGCCCGCGGCGATGCGCTTGCCAGCGGTGAGTGTCTCGGTTCCGCGCGGCCGCACCCGGGGCGTCGAGACCACTGCAAGCCCGCCGGCCCGGAGCCGCTCCGAGGCGGCGCGTGCCGCCCGTTCGATCTCCGGCTCGGGGCGGGTCGAGACGAGCGCCACGGGATCGACCTCGACGGGGGAGTCGGGGTGTTCGTCGACAAGTGCGTGGAGCTGCGCGGTCGTCGCTGGGACGTACGAGCCACAGACGACGAGGACGCCGTCGCCCGTGCGTGGCGCGGGCACGAGCGCGGGCGCGGTCGTGCGAGTGAGGACTCCGGCGAACGCGGGTGCGCAACGCACGAGCGCCCGCGTTCCCGACGCGAGCGCCTGCCGGTAGCCCGCGGCGACGAGCTCCAGGTCGCTCTCGCTCTCGGCGTCGGGCGCGAGCACCGCGGGCCGCGCGGCCGCGGCCAGCTGCGCGAGGGCCTCGGCAACGACCGCCGGTCCCCGTGCCCGCAGCTCGTCGAGCGCGAGCTCGTGCCCGTCGCCGACGCGGAGCAGACCCGCCGACCGCTCCTCGGCCCACTCGAGCAGGCGCGAGCTCCGGTAGGCAAACGGGCCGTCGGCCGCGTACTCGGTCTCGTGCAGCGGCACCCGGCGGCCGTCGCGCTCGATCATGTGAACGCCGCCGACGGTTACCCGGCCCGCCGACGGCAGCGCGGGAACGAGCAGAAGCGGAGCGATGCGCCCCGCAGTGACGACGGAGGCGACCGCCTCGACCTCCTCGAGCAGGTGACCTCGCAGCGTGCTGTCACCACGCAGGACGATGACCGCATCCGGAGCATCGGCCAGCGCCGCCCGGGCCGCCGACGCGGTGACCGCCCGCGCACCGTCCGATGCCTTCGCGCGCGCGTTCGTGATCAGATGCACCGACGGGCGCTCGGCGAGCGCCGCGGCGACGTCCCCCGGCTTCCAGCCGAGCAAGACACGGATCCCCGCGAGCGTCTGTACCCCGGTCGGGTCGTCGTCGAGGACGACGTAGCGAGCCTCCGCCTCCTCCCGCGGCAGCCGCTCGCTCATCATGTCATCCTACTGTCGTACAGATCGAGGAGGAGCTGCGGGTACATGCGAATCGTCCAGTACGAGAGCGGTGGGCTGACCGGCTGCGGCGTCGAGGTGGACGGACGGGTCTACGCCACCGGCTACGCCGACACGCTTTCCCTGATCCGCGACGGCGAGCGCGGCCTGGAAGCTGCGACGGCTGCGGACGGCGAGCCGGTGCAGGTCGAACGGCTGCTCGCGCCTCTTACCAATCCCGGCAAGATCTTCGGCTCGGGCGTCAACTACCGCAGCCACGGCGACGAGGAGCCCGGCTTCGTCTTCCCGGACGAGGTCGTCTGGGACTTCATCAAGGTCGCGAGCGCGATCATCGGCCCCGGCGAGGCGATCGTGATCCCACCGGCAGACGACGTCATCCGCAGGTTCGCCGGCGGCGCCGCGACGTTCGGAGAGCACGGCTTCGCCGTCGACTACGAGGTCGAGTTCGGCGTCGTGATCGGCACGCGCGCGAAGAACGTGCGGCGCGATGACGCCCTGGATCACGTGTTCGGCTACACGGTCATCAACGACGTCGGTGCCCGCTCGGTGCAGTTCCACAATGGGCAGCGCGACCTTGGCAAGAACTTCGACACGTTCTGCCCGATGGGCCCGTGCATCGTCACGAGGGACGAGCTGCCCGAGTGGGAGGCGGTCCGCATCCAGTCGCAGGTGAACGGCGAGCTGCGCCAGGACGCGGTCGTCGGGGAGCAGATCGGGCCTCCGCCGGTGGCGATCGAGTGGCTGTCGTCGATCATCACGCTCGAGCCGGGCGACTGCCTCTCGACGGGCACCCCGGCCGGCTGCGGCACGTTCCTCGATCCGCCCCGGTTCCTGAAGCCGGGCGACACTGTCACGGTCTCGGCAAGCGGGATCGGCGAACTGACCAACCCGGTCGTCGCCGGCACGGCACGCACGTATCCGAAGCAGACGTGAGGTGAGCCGCGAGTTCCCGCGCATCGCCGCGGTCCGGGCGTTCGTGCTGCGTGGAGGCGGCGCCGACTACCACGACCAGGTGGGCGGCCACTGGATCGACGGCCAGATCGCGACGCCGATGTCCGTGTACGAGGATTATCGCGCAACCCGCTCGTCCTTCGGGCTGAACGTCCTCGGCACCGTCGTCGTCGAGGTCGAGGCAGAGGATGGCACGATCGGCATCGGCACCTCGACGGGCGGCCCACCCGCGGCGTGGCTCGTCGAGCACCATCTCTCGCGCTTGGTCGAGGGCAGGCGCGCGCACGAGCTGGAGCTGATCTGGGATCAGATGTGGCGTGCGTCGATGTACTACGGTCGCAAGGGGCTTGCGGTCAACGCAATCTCGGCAGTCGACCTGGCGCTCTGGGACCTGCTCGGGCGCCTCCGCGACGAGCCGGTGCACGCGCTGATCGGCGGGCCCGTGCGGGATGAGATCGCGTTCTACGCCACCGGCCCGCGCCCCGACCTCGCCGAGGAAATGGGGTTCATCGGCGGCAAGCTGCCCCTCGTGCACGGGCCGGCCGAGGGCGACGACGGGCTGCGCCGCAACCTCGAGCTCGCGGCCGAGATGCGCAGCCGCGTCGGAGACGACTTCTTCCTCGCGTACGACTGCTGGATGGCGCTCACCGTCGAGTACGCGCTGCGCCTGATCGAGGGTCTCCGGCCGTACCGATTCAAGTGGGTGGAGGAGTTCCTGCCGCCCGACGACTACGCGGGCTACGCTGAGGTGCGGCGGCGGGCGCCGAATGACCTCCTGCTGACGACGGGCGAGCACGAGTGGACGCGCTGGGGCTTCCGCCAGCTGATCGACGGCCGCTGTTGCGACATCATCCAGCCGGACGTCAACTGGTGCGGAGGCCTCACCGAGCTGCTGAAGATCGCGGCGTACGCGTCTGCGCACGGCGTGCTCGTCGTCCCGCACGGCTCGAGCGTCTACAGCTACCACTTCGTCGTCACGCGGCACGAGAGCCCGTTCGCCGAGTTCCTGATGATGGCGCCCGACGCGGCGGCGGTCGTGCCGATGTTCACGCCGCTCCTGACGGGCGAGCCGGTGCCCGAGAACGGCCGCATCCGGTCCTCCGCGCTGGACCGGCCCGGCTTCGGCGTGGAGCTCGACCGCTCGCTGCCCCTCGAGCGGCCGTTCGCCCGGAGTGGCTGAGCGCACGGCGGCACTCGCAGTCCTTGCGACAGTGGTCGCGCTTGCCGGCTGCGGCGATCGCGACAAGCTGCCGCGGCCCGAGCCGAGCGGCGCCCCGGTCGCCGTCGAGGGCGGCACCGCGACACCCTACGGCCGCGGGGCAGGACGCGTCTGGGTCATCGAGCCCAGCGGGGGCAAGGTCGAGAGCCTCGTCGTCTACCTTCACGGCTGGGGCGCGAATGTGCCCTTCTACTGGCACCAGGCGTGGTTCGAGCACCTGCTGGCGCGCGGCAGTGCCGTCCTCTTCCCCGAGTATCAGGACGGCGTCGACGACGCCTTCGTGGTCGCGCCCTACGACCTGCGCGACGACCTTCGGCTGGGCTTCAAGGCGCTCGGCGAGATCGACGTGCCGGTCGTGGCGGCGGGATTCTCGGTCGGCGCCAGCTTGGCGTTCGTGTACGCGGCGCGCGCCGGCGCCTGGTCCGTCCCCGCGCCCCGTGCGGTCTACAGCATCTTCCCCGTCGACCCGCTCGCGATCGATCCGTCGCTTGTCGTCTCCGGTGTCCGCGACACCTGCATCCTGCTGCTCGTCGGAGATCAGGACGAGGTCGTCGGCCGCGTGGGCGGAGACGCGTTCTGGTCGATGCTCGCGTCTGTCCCGGCGAGCGAGAAGGAGTACCGCGTGATCCGCACGACCGACCATCTGTTCGTGATGCACGACACGCCCACCGCGGTGACCGACCCGCTCGTGCGGCGGACGTTCTGGGATCCCCTCGACCGCCTTGTGGAGGATGCCCGCCACCAGGCGGACTGCTGAGGCGCCTACGACGGGCGGCCGTCGAGGTAGCCGGGCGTCGCATCGACGTCCTGCGAGCGGACGAACTCGGTGCACTCGATGCGCACGCCGTGGCTGCCCGCCGCGCTGACGAAGCTCGACACGCGACCGCGACCCGACCCGAACGAGATCGCGACGCCCGGGTCGCTGAGCTCGCCGACGGCTCCGGCGACGTCGTCGACCCCGAAGCAGATGTGATGGAGCCCCTCGCCGTGCTCGTCGAGCCAGTCGGTGAGCTGCGTGTTGCCGGTCAACGGCTCCACGAGCTGGATGTAGGCGTTGCCCGCGTCGAGGTAGGTGAGCCGGACGTGCGGAGACGAGATCTCCTCGCTCGCGGCGACCGCGAGCCCGAGCCGTCCGGAGTAGAAGCGCAATGCCTCGTCGGTGTCGCGCACGAGCACGGCAACGTGGTCGAGGCGGCGGAGGAGCGTCACTCCTGCTCGTCCCGGGCTGCCGCCGGCCCGTGTGGGTGCTCGCGCCAGAACGACGCCACGCCGTCCAGGTGGGCCTGCATCGCCGTCTGCGCCGCCTCGGGGTCGTGCGCGGCGATCAGTTCCAGGATCGCCTCGTGCTGGCTGAGCGTCATCGGAGCCGAGCCGGAGCCGAGATTCTCCCGCCGGATGTCGATCAACGAGCTGCCGATCGAATCCATGAGCAGCAGGAAGAGCTCGTTGTGTGTCGCGCGGGCGATCGCGCGGTGGAACTCGAGGTCGTCCCGGGCCGCGGCCTCGACGTCGGACGCCTCCCGTTGCATGCGCTCGTGGATATCGCGCAGCTGGGCGACGTCGTCGTCGGTAGCGCGCTCGGCGGCGAGGCCGGCGAGGTGCACCTCGAGCAGCGTCCGCACCTCGTGCACCTTCTCGAAGTCCAGCGTCCCACCGCGGAGGAAGAGGCTCATCGACTCGCTCACGGCATTCGCGTCGACCGCCGCGACACGCAGCCCGCTGCCCGAGCGTACCTCGATCACGCCCTTGGTGACGAGCGCCCGAACCGCCTCGCGCACGACCGTCCGCGAGACGCCGAACTGCTCGCCGAGCTCGCGTTCCGACGGCAGACGGTCGCCGACGCTGAGCCGGTCCGACAGGATCGTCTCGAGCATCATGTCGGCGACCTTGTCGGAGAGGCGCCGCTCGCGATTCACCTGACCGAAGAGCACCGCCGGAGCCGCGCGCTTCTGGCCCGAGTCGCCGTCCTCATGCTCGGTCATGCGCACGATCATACGTCATACAGCATGCCACTTTCCTCTTCTGGACGGACGGCACGCTGTCGTATAGGTTGCCGCCGTGCGGGTGTTCTGCGTAGATCGAGACGGGACTCCGCGGAGAGGCAAACGGCGCTAGCTCGATGGCCCAGGTCTCGTTCTCCGACGTGAAGAAGGTCTACCCGGACGGGACGGTGGCGGTGAAAGACCTCTCGCTCGAGATCTCCGACGGCGAGCTGATGGTGTTCGTGGGGCCTTCGGGCTGCGGGAAGACGACCGCGCTGCGCATGGTCGCCGGGCTGGAGGTGATCACCGAGGGCGAGGTGCGGATCGGCGACGAGGTCGTGAACGGCCTGCCGCCCCGCGACCGGGATGTCGCGATGGTATTCCAGAACTACGCGCTCTACCCGCACAAGACGGTGTACGAGAACCTCTCCTTTCCGCTGCGGCTGCGCCGGCTGGCGAAGCCCGAGATCGACCGGCGCGTGAAGCGTATGGCGCAGGTGCTCGACATCGAGCAGCAGCTGCCGCGCCGACCGCGTCAGCTATCTGGCGGCCAGCGGCAGCGCGTCGCGATGGGCCGGGCGATGATCCGCGAACCGCGCGCGTTCCTGATGGACGAGCCGCTCTCGAACCTCGACGCGAAGCTGCGCACCCAAATGCGGGCCGAGCTCGGACTGATCCACAAGCAGATCGGCGTGACGACGATCTACGTGACGCACGACCAGGTCGAGGCCATGACCCTCGGACAGCGCGTCGCCGTGATGCGGAACGGCGACCTGCAGCAGGTGGCCGCGCCGCAGGAGCTCTACAGCCGCCCGAGCAACATCTTCGTCGCGGGATTCATCGGCAGCCCGGCGATGAACTTCTTCCAAGGCACCGTGGTGCGCCGCGAGGGCGGCCTGGGCGTCACGTTCGGCGACGGGCAGCACCTGGGGATCGAGCCGTCCGAGGCGGGCCCGGCGCTCGACGCCTTCGTCGACCGCAGGGTGATCGTCGGCGTCCGTCCGGAGCACCTCGAGGACGCGGCCTATGCCAGAGACGTGCCAGTGGCCCGGCGCTTCCACGGGCTCGTACAGCTACGCGAGCTGCTCGGCGCCGAGACCGTCGTCCACTTCCAGGTGGACGCGACGCCTGTCGTCACCGACGCCTTGCGGGAGATCGCGGCCGACGTCGACGCGGCGGCCCTCACCGAGCTCGACCTTCAGCGGCAGGCACGGCGCACGTCGTTCGTGGGCCGGTTCCACGCCGACACGACGACCCGCGAGGACGCCCGAGCGGAGATCGCCGTCGCTCCGGGCGCGCTGCGCTTCTTCGACCCCGAGTCGGGCGACCGGATCGGCCATTGACGAAGGGTCTCCGACAGGCAATGATCGTAACCGGTCATACAGCACGCCATCAGAAAGGAGTCGTGAGGGCATCGTGAGTGAGGACATTCACGAGGGACTCGATAGTCCAGATCCCTCGATCTTCGGCGGGGCTACCGGGCGGAAAGACTTCCTCTTCGACTCGGCCAAGCTCCTCGCGGCTGCGGCAGCCGCGGGCCCGTTCTACATGGCCGCGTCGCAGGCCGAGGCCGCGATCGAGGCATCGACGAGCGCGACGGCAGGCGACCCGATCGCGGTCTCGGCCGTCAATGCCGCCAAGCAGTTCAAGGGCATCACACTGACAACGGATCGAGAGTCCGGGCTTCAGGCGCTCGACGACAAGCTCTTCACCGGCCCGCTCTGGGAGAAGCTGACCGGGATCAAGGTCAAGGTGATCGAAGCTCCGTTCCCCCAGCTCTACTCGAAGGCGATCTCCGAGCACATCGCAGGGACCGGCGCGATCGATGTCCTCGACACGGCACCCCCGTGGCTCCCCGACTTCGCCGATCGCGGCGTCATCGCCCCGATCGACGACCGCATCAAAAAGTACAAGGCGCAGGCGACGCTGAACGACTACCACCCCCTGTACCGCGCCCTGATGAACTACAAGGGCAAGACATGGGGATTCTTCGACGACGGCGACGTCTGGAACCTCTACTACCGCAAGGACATCTTCGCGAACGCCAAGCTGAAGGCTGCGTACACGGCCAAGTTCAAGCGCGCGCTCCGTGTGCCGAGAACGTGGGACGAGTTCACCGCGACGTCGCAGTTCATCACCGACCAGCTGGCCCCGAAGGTCTACGGAGGCGCCGAAGGCCGCGCGCTCGGCAACCCCGGCAACCAGTTCTACTTCTTCCAGCAGTTCCGCGCCCGCGGCGGGGAGTTCTTCGACCGCCGGACCATGAAGGCGCTGATCAACAACGCGATCGGCGTCAAGACCATGCAGGCGATCATGCTCGAGCTCAAGGCCTCGCCGCCCGGGATCGAGAAGCTGAGCTTCGTGGACTCCTGGGTGAAATGGCTCCAGGGTACGACCGCGATGATCTACGCCTGGCCGCCGACCGGTCGCATCTCCGAGAACTACGCCCAGCGCGACAAGTCCTTCTCCTTCCTGCCGAAGTCGAAAATCGCAGGCAAGGTGGGCTACGCGCTCGTGCCTCAGCTCAACGGCGAGCACGCGGGCTCAGCCCTCCGCTGCGTCTCGGCGGATTCGAAGAACCAGGAGGCCGCCTATCTGTTCTGCCAATGGGCGACCAGCCCGTCGATCTCGCTCCAGCGAGTGCAGCTCCCGTACACGCTTCGTGATCCGTACCGGATCTCGCACTACAAGTCGAAGCAGTTCCGGTCGCGCTGGCCCGCAGCGGGCGAGTACCTGAAGGCGCTCAACGATGCCGCGAACACCGCGGTCCTCGACCCGATCATGACGGGTGCAGCCGACTACGCGAACGCCCTCGACCGCGCGATGACGGCGATATACGCCGGCAAGGACATCCAGACGGGACTGGACGACGTCGCAAAGGAATGGGACAGCATCACGAACAAGCTGGGGGTGGACAAGCAGAGGGTCTCGTACGCCTCATTCCTGAGGCTCCCCGGCTCGACGAGCAAGAACACGGTCGCCAAGAAGGGCCAGGCAGTCAGGATCAGCGCCTGACGCCGGAGCGTGGCGACCCAAGGCGAGACGACCATCGCGAGGAGGCGGTCACGAGCCGCCTCCTCGTGGATGGACCGCAACATCCGCTGGCTACTGGTCGTGCCGTCGGTCGTCCTCGTCCTCGCGCTGACGATCTTCCCGCTCGGCTTCGCGATCTGGGCGAGCTTCGTCCAGTACGACTTTTCCCTCGGCCTCGAGCATCCCTGGGTCGGGCTCGACAACTTCCGTGCGAACTGGGACGACCCGGTCTGGGTGCACTCGCTCTGGGTGACCGGCATGTTGGCGACGATCTCGGTGGCGGTCGAGCTCGCGCTCGGCTTCGTGCTCGCGCTCGCCATGATCAGGCCGTTCCGCGGGCGGCGTGCCCTGATGGTGCTGTTCGTGCTTCCGCTCTTCATGAGCCCGGTGATCGTGGGCGGCTTCTTCGACCTGTTTCTACGTCGTCCCTTCGGGCCCATGAACTGGCTGCTCGGCAAGCTGCTCGGCCACACCGTTTCGATCGACTTCACCAACGACTCCCCCTGGACCTACATCTCGCTCATCCTCGCCGACGCATGGCAGTGGACGCCGTTCATGTTCGTGATCCTGCTCGCCGGGTTGAGCGCGATTCCCGACGACCTCTACGAGGCCGCAGACCTCGACGGCGCGAAGCCGCGCCAGTCCTTCTTCTTCGTGACGATGCCCTTGCTCACGCCGATCGTCCTGATCGCGGTGACGTTCCGGCTCATCGACGCGGCCAAGCTGTTCGACATCATCTACTCGCTCACCCGCGGCGGGCCGGGCACCCAGACGTACACGTCCTCGTACTACCTCTACCAGCAGGGGTTCGAGCTCTTCCACCTCGGCCAGGGCACCGCCGGCGCTCTGATGTTCATGGTGATGCTGACGTTCATCTCCTTCTGGCTCGTGCGTAGGCTGCTGAAGCCGGTGGAGGCCTGACGGTGGCCGTCGAGGCAGCCCGCGCCAGGGAACGCGGCCGCGGCGCCACGCGGGTCGTGCGTGGCAGCCCGTTCCGGATCGGCGCCCTCGCGCGCGCCGTCTTCATCCTGCTCTATTCCGGCTTCCTGCTCCTGCCGCTCTACTGGGCCGCGGTGACGTCGATCAAGCCGCAGGAGGACCTGCTGGCCGATCCTCCAGTCTGGTGGCCGTCCGATCCCACACGCTTCCACTACACGACGGCCCTCAACAGCTTCAACGGCTGGAAGGGTCTCGAGAACTCGCTCATAATCGCCTCGGCGACGACGGTGATCGCCCTGATCATCGGCACTGCCGCCGCCTATTCGATGGCGCGCTTCCGAACCGGCGGCAAGCACCTCGCGTTCTGGTTCCTCTCACAGCGGTTGCTGCTCCCGATCGCGGTCATCATCCCGGTCTTCCTGCTGTACAGCCGCTACTCCGAGGCGTGGTTCGGCTTCCAGCTCGTCGACACGAAGCTCGGGCTCGTGCTCCTGTACACGGTCTTCGCGCTCCCGTTCACGGTCTGGATGATGTACGTCTACTTCCGCCAGATGCCGGTGGAGCTCGAGGAGGCCGCCCTCGTCGACGGCTGCACGCGGGTTCAGGCGATGCGCAAGATCGCCTGGCCGCTGGCCGCGCCGGGACTGGTCTCCGCCGCTGCGTTCGCGTTCATCTTCTCCTGGACGGAGTTCCTCTTCGCGCAGGTGCTCGCCCGAGACAACGCGATCACGCTCCCGGTCGCCCTCGCCGGCATCATCACTGGCTTCCAGGGCAACCAGTACGGCGAGGCGAGCGCGCTCACTATGGTCTCGCTGGTGCCTGCGCTCTTCCTCGGGATCCTCGTCCAGCGGCACCTCGTCCGCGGCCTCACGCTCGGGGCGGTTCAGGGATGAACGAGCAGCGCTACGAGCAGGGCATGGCGCGGCCAGAGGTCGACATCGGCGCGCGCGACCGCGACCGTAGCCCGGCGTCCGAGCGGACAACGGTCGTGACCGGCGGGGCAGGCTTCATCGGCGGACACCTCGTGCGCGCCCTACTCGACACGGGACGCAAGGTGGTGGTCTTCGACATCCGCGGCTTCATCCCGGAGGCACGGTTCACCGTCGGCTTCGACGTGGACTCCGTCGCCGTGGAGCTCGGCTCGATCGGCGACGCCGCGCGCGTACTCGACGTCTTCCGCGCGCACCGGCCCGACGAGGTCGTGCACATGGGCATGATCCTCGATCCGGCATACCTCGCCACGAACCGATCGTCGGCCTTCGAGGTCAACGTCGGCGGCGTCGTCAACGTGCTCGAGGCGATGATCGCCTTCGACGTCCCCCGCGTTGTGAACTTCTCCTCGATCGGTGTGCTCCCGCGCGTCCTCTACCAGCCGATCGACGGCAACCACCCGCTCCTACTCGCCGACGCAGGCCCCGGCACCGACTTCTACGGCTCGACGAAGGTGGCCGCGGAGGCGATGTGCTTCGCCTACCAGCAGGCGCTCGGTCTCGACTTCCGCACGATCCGCCCCTCCGCCGTCTATGGGCTCGGCATGAACCAGTACGTCGGCCCGATCAAGATGATGGTCGAGAGCGCGGTGCGGGGCGAGCCGGCACACTTCGAGTTCGGCGGCGCGCACCCGCGCGCCTACACGCATGCCCGCGACATCGCCGGGCTCGTGGTCGCGATGCTCGACGGCCCGGACGACGCCGACCGCATCTTCTACGGCTCCACCGGCGGCCCGCTCGTGACGACGACGGAAGTGGCTCAGATCGTGCGCGAGCTCGTCCCGGGCGCGGACGTCGAGATCGGGGAGGAGCTCAGCGAGGCGGAGAAGCCGGTGGCCGCGCTGCGCGGCCGGCTGTCGATCGACAACGCGCGCGCGCAGCTCGGCTGGGAGCCGCGATATGCGTCGATTCACGAGGGCATCGCACAGTACGTCGAGCAGTACCAAGCCTTCCTCGAGGCGCAGGGCTAGCAACCGGCTTGACGTATGACCTCGCGATCCTGCCGGGTGACGGGATCGGCCCCGACGTCGTCTCGGTGGCGTTGGAGGTCCTGGAGAGGATCGAGCGGCTCTCCGGCGGAGCGCCCTGCTTCCGGCTGGAGACGATCGACGCGGGGGCGGGACGCTGGCAGCAGACCGGGTCGGCGTTCGCCGAGGAGGACTACGAGCTCTGCCGCGCGGCCGACGCGATGCTGCTGGGTGCGATGGGCGTGCCGGACGCTCGCCACGCCGACGGGCGCGAGGTCGGCGGAGACGTCATCTTCAAGCTGCGCTTTGGCCTCGACCTGTACGCGGGCGTACGGCCGATCCGGAGCTACGACGGCCCTCGCTCGCCGCTCCGCGATCCTGCCGGCGTCGACTACGTGATCGTGCGCGAGAACACCGAGGGTCTCTACGCGGGGCGCCCGGGCGGCAGCCGCGTAACCGACGAGGTGGCGGCCGACACGAGCATCGTCACGCGGGCCGGCACCGAGCGCATCGCGAGGCACGCCTTCGAACTCGCCCGCCGGCGTTCGGGCCCGCGCTCGGTCACATCGGTCGACAAGGCCAACGTGCTCGGCTCCTTCGCGTTCTGGCGCGCCGTCGTCGAAGGCGTAGCCTCCGAGTACCCCGACGTCTCGCTCGACAGCGTCTACGTCGACGCGGCCGCGCTCTACCTCGTGCTGCGGCCGGCGTCCTTCGACGTGATCGTGACCGAGAACATGTTCGGCGACATCCTCTCCGACCTCGCCGCGGCAACGGTCGGCGGGCTTGGCCTGTCGCCCTCCGCGGACGTCGGCGACCGCCACGGGCTCTTCCAGTCCGCCCACGGCTCGGCGCCAGACATCGCCGGCCGCGGGATCGCCAACCCGGTGGCCACGGTGCTCGCGACGGCGATGCTGCTCGACTGGCTCGGAGAGCGGAGGCACGACCCGGCCGTTACGCGAGCCGCAGGCTGGATCGAGACCGCCGTCCGGGACGTGCTTGCCTCGGGCGAGGGGCTCACCCCCGACGTCGGAGGCAACCGCAGCACGGTGCAGGCCTCCGCCGCGTTGCTCGAAGCACTCGACGCGGCCGCAGCTGGATGACGGCGCGCGAGCTCGCGGACCATCCGGCGCTCCGCCGATCCGTGCCCGCGGTCGAGACGGCGGAGCTCTTCCTCGAGCGGATCGCCGAGGCGCAGCCTCGCCTACACGCGTTCATCACGCCGACCCCGGAGCTCGCGCTCGAGGACGCGCGGCGGGTGGATCGCGCCCGTGGGAATGGTGAGCGCCTGCCGCTCGACGGCCTGCCTCTCGCGCTCAAGGACAACATCGACGTCGCCGGCGTGCGGACGACCGTCGGCTCTCGCCTGTTCGCGGAGCGCATCGCCGAGCGCGATGCCGACGTCGTGCGGCGCCTGCGGGCCGCGGGCGCGGTGATCGTCGGCAAGACCAACCTGCACGAGCTCGCATTCGGCGCCACCTCCCGGAACGAGGCCTACGGCCACGTCCTCAATCCCGCCGCACACGACCGCATTGCGGGCGGCTCGAGCGGTGGCTCGGCGGCGGCCGTCGCCGCGGACCTGTGCGTCGTTGCGCTCGGCACGGACACGGGCGGATCCATCCGCCTGCCGGCGGCGATGTGCGGCGTGTCGGGGATCCGGCCAACCTTCGGCGCCGTGCCCTGCGGCGGCGTCCAGCCCGTCAGCCGCTCCCTCGACACGGTCGGGCCGCTCGCCCGCTCGGCGCGCGATCTCTCGGCCGTCCTGGCCGTGCTCGCGGGGCGGGAGCACCAGTACGACGAAGCCGCGGGAGCCGCCGGGCTGCGGATCGGCCTCGCCGAGGAGCTGCTGGACGCGAGCGATCCTGCGGTCGCTGCTCCCGCGCGCGAGCTGGCCGCCGTCCTCGCGGACCTGGGCGCGAGGCTGGAGAGCCTCGAACTTCCGGGCGTGGCTGACGCGGCGGAGGCGTGTGGCCGTCTGATCAAGGCGGAGGCGCTCGCCGTCTACCGCGACGCGCTCTCGCAGCAGCCGGACCTGCTCGAGGAGGGAACGCGCCGGCGGCTCGCGCTGGGTGAGCTGAGCAGCGCGGAACTCGTTGAGGCACGGCGGCTGGCGCAGGCCTGGAAAGGCACCCTGCGCGGGGTCTTCCTGCGCTTCGACCTGGTGCTGCTGCCGACGATCCCGGTCGAGACACCTGCGGCCGAGGGTGCCGACACGATCGCGACCACGGCAGCCGTCGTGCCGTACACGCACGCTCTGAGCCTGGCCGGAACTCCCTCCGTGTCGCTGCCCTGCGGGATGACGCCATCCGGCGCACCGGTCGGCGCGCAGCTTGCCGGCGCCTGGGGCGCCGACAAGCTCGTCCTCCGCGCGAGCGGCGCGATCCAGTCCGTGTCGGACTGGCACCTCCGCCGCGCGGAGGAGCCTCAGCCGGCCGGATCGACCCTGACGACCTCGTAGGGCTCGAGACGCAGGGCGAGCTCGCCGGAGACCTTGACCGACTCGCTGGAGGCCCGGAAGCTCTCCGGCGCGGATCCGGCTTCCGCGGCCGCTGCCGCGTCGAGTCGACGGAGCGCGACCTGCCCCTCGAGCGGCCCGACGACGACCTCCTGTGGGTACGGCGTCACGTTCGCAAGAAGCAACGCCGTCCTGCCATCCACCCGCACCGCGAGCCCGATCGCGGCAAGCCGGTCCTCGGACTCGCACTCGATCACCTCAGCGTCGCGCCACCCTGTGGCGTCGGCGAGCGGGTGGTAGAGGGGGAACGGCTCCCCGGCCCTCGAGTGGAAGCGCTCCGGCAGGCTCGTGCCCTCGTCGCGTTCCACCACCCCGCGCCAGCCGGTCGTCTCGTAGTAGGTGACAGCGGCGGCGCCCGCCTCGGCCAGGTACTTGACGCTCCCGACCGTCCAGGCAGCGCCGAGCAGCGATGCCTGGCGAGGGTCGACGGCGTCCGGCAGCTCGCCGGGGCCTGGCTCGGGATCGGGAGTGGCGGCATGGAAGTTGACGCGCCTGCGGATCGTCACGGGCGAGACGTGGATCGGCTTCCCCCCGGCGAGGGCGTGTGCGGAGCGGACGTTCTCGCCCTGGGCGTCGAGGTTCTCGATCAGGTCGACGTCGGTGAACGCGTGGATCTGCGGCGTGATCGAGAAGCACACCCCGTCCCACGTCGCCGGCTGTGGCCGCGTGCGGTTGATCTCGGTGAAGTACATCTCCGTTCCGCCGACGAACGCCGCGCCGGGGAGCGCGCCGGCGAGCCCGGTGCGCGCCAGAACGACGAGCTCGACGGGCGTCGTCTCCTCGGGCGTGGAGGTCCGGCTGCCGGAAAGCGTGACATGCACACACTCGACCTTCGGCCCGCCCGCGAGCGTCTCGCCGACCTCGGGCAGCAGCTCCGCGTGCTCGGGCCGCAGCTGGAGCGAGACCTCGAGCGCTGCGCCCAGGCGCCGCGCGACCTCGCGCCCGCGCCGGAGGTTGTCCCGCCAACGGTCATCGTCGAGCCGCGCCTCGACGCGGAGGTGCGCGGGAGCCAGTGCGGCGACCAGCTGCGCCTCGTGCGTGCTCGGCACGTGGCCGTCGCTGTCGAGGCCGAGACCGATCGCCGGGATCCGCGTGCCCGTGGGCTGCCCGAGCGTGAGGCGGACGGCGTCGCCCGACGCGCTCGCGCCGTCGATCCCGCTTGGGGTGACGGTGATCCGCTGCACGAGCGACGCTCCGGCCGCAAGCGCGTGCGGGAAACCAAGCGAGAGCGGCGTCGAGTACGTCTTGAGGTTCGCGTCGGTCCAGTTGCGGTGGTCCTCGGTCTCCCAGAGGTCGCCCTCGAACTCGAAGAGCAGCGTGCCCCCGCCCTCGAGCTCGATCTCGATCCGGTCATAGGACGGGAACAGCGGGTGGATGACGCCATCGACGATGCTCTGCGGCCCGATCAGCGACGGGAAGGAACCGTCGATCTCGCCCTTCGGCGTGCGGGCGCGATACGGGCGTCCGGCCGTCTCCCGCCACGGGTGGTGGACGCAAAGGCCGATCCGGTTGTACTCCATGTCCCGCTCCGCCCGCCCGTCGAAGGAGACGGTCACCCGTCCCTGGGCGTCGCCGCTGAGCGTGCCGTTCCAGGAGAAGTCGATGTCGTGGCTCGTGTTGCGCACCTGGAAGCGGACCTCGAACGAGTCGTCGCGCGCGTCGACCTCGAGCTCGGAGATCTGCGGCGGCACCGTGTTCCAGTTGCGATCGCGCACGGCCGCGTAGATGCGCCGCACGAGCTCCGTGCGTCCGATGCGCATGTAGCGAAGGTCGACATCGTCGAGGAGCACGGTCATGGGCCCGGCGCGCAGCATGCGCATCCCGGAAGGCGCCTCGGTCGAGCCGTGCAGCAGGGCGTTCAGGTCGGCAGCGTCGATCATCGTCGGTCTCCTTGTATGTCGCGGGCCGAGCGGGCAGTCGCGCGTGCGAGGCTCGCGCGGAACAGCGGTGAGTCGAGGACTGCGGGATTGGCGACGTCGGCGGGGACATGCCCCGCGGCGACGTCCAGCAGCGCGCCGCATGCCGCGGCCACGCAGTCGCGGAACATCTGGTCGAGGTAGCCGAGTGCGTGCGGCGCCGCCACGACGTGCGGGGCCGTAAGGATGGGGTCGTCCGCGGCGACCGGCTCCTCCTCGAAGACGTCGATACCGGCTCCGCCCAGCCGCCCGGAGGCGAGCGCGGCCACGAGCGCCTCCTGGTCGACGATCGGGCCCCGCGCGACGTTCACGAGCAGTGCGCCCGGCTTCATATGCTCGAGCCGCGCCGCGTCGAGCAGATGGTGCGTCTCCGACGTCAGCGGACAGGCGAGCACGACGATGTCGGAGCGCTCGAGCAGCTCCTCGAGCGGGACGTGCTCGACCTCCGGATCCTTCGGGTCGCTCCGCTGGCTCACCAGCGTGCGCAGCTCCCAGGGCCGCAGCAGCCGGACGACCTCGCGGCCGATGCGGCCGTAGCCGACGACGCCGAGCGTCCGCCCGGACAGCCCGAGCCCGAGCAGGTCGAACCGTCCCTCCGACCAGCGGCCCGCCCGCAGCAGGCGGTCGCGCTCGAGCACGCGATGGGAGAGCGCCAACACGAGCGTCACCGCCGCCGACGCCATCGCCCTGGTGACGCCCGCCGGCGTGATCGTGACGGCGATGCCTCTCTCGGTGCATGCGTCGAGATCGATGACGTCGAGGCCTACACCGTGGCGCGCGATCAGCGCGAGCCGCTCGACGCCGTCCAGGCTCGCCTCGCTCACGACCGGCGAGAAATGGAAGAGTCCGTCGAGGTCGCGAAGCTGGTCGGAGCCGAGCTCCTTCCGGTCGTCGTCGAGGAAGTCCCACACGACCCCGGGCCGGTCGAGCGCCTCGAGGCCGACGGGTGCGAAGACGAGCGACCCGTCCGGGCGTAGAACGTCGCGGCGTGATGCCGATCCTGAACACGTCGTCCTGCATGCCGTATGATCGATTCTCGTCTGTCGCCGCCGAAGGGGGCAAGCGATAACCGAGAAAGTCGTCGTCGGGGCGCTGCCGGTGGGGGGGTCGGAGCCTCTCATCTCGAGCGCCGTCCGCTGGGGCGACCTGCTCTTCCTGTCGGGCCGGGCGCCGATCGACACCTCGACGATGGAGGTCGTCTCCAACGACTTCGAGGTGCAGGCCCGCGACGTGCTGCGGCAGGTCGCGGAGTCGCTCGCCCAGGCCGGCTCGGGCCTCGAGCACGTGCTGCGGGTGCAGTGCTACCTGCTTCGCGCCGAGGACTTCGCCGCCTGGAACCGGATCTGGGCGGAGACGTTTCCCCTCCCGCGGCCGGTGCGGACGACGATCACGACGGGCTTCACGGTTCCCGGCATGCTGGTCGAGCTCGAGGTGACGGCAGGAATCCCGTCGTGAGAGCGGTGGTCGTCGGGGCCGGCGTTGCCGGCCTCTGCTCCGCCTACTACCTCCGCAAGCGCGACGTCGACGTCACCGTGCTCGAGGGTCGCACGGTCGGCTCGCGCGCAGCGGCATCGTATGGCAACGGCGGCTGGATCACGCCGGCGCAGGCGGGACCGCTGCCCGAGCCGGGGCTCACGCTCCACGGTCTGCGAGCCCTGCTCAGCGCCGATTCCGCTCTCTACTTCCGGCCGAGCTATCTGCCGAAGCTCGCCCCATGGCTCACCCGCTTCTGGACCTACTGCAACGCGACCGACCACGAGCGCGGCTGGGCCGCGATCGCCCGGCTCGCCCGGGACGTCTTCGCGCTCGTCGACGAGATGGCCGCGGACGGGGTCGAATTCGAGATCTACAAGGACGGCATGGTCTGCGCCACCGCGGAGCCTGCCGAGGCGCGCAGCGTGCTCGACGACCTCGAGCCGATGCGGCGCTTCGGCTTCGACCTCCCGCGCGAGCTCATGACGGGTGCCGAGCTGCACGAGTTCGAGCCGGCGCTTTCCGATCGCGTTCGGGCCGGCTTCTACGTCCCCCAGCAGTGGCACGTCCGTGCGAACACGTTCACCGAAGGCCTCGGCAGGAAGGTGCGTGAGCTCGGCGCCGAGATCGTGGAGGAGGCGGAGGTGCACCGCTTCGACACCGCCGACGGGCGCGTGCGGAATGTCCGGACGGCGAAGGGCGATTTCACGGGAGACGCCTTCCTGCTCGCCGCAGGCTCGTGGACGACCCCGCTCGCGGCGAAGCTGGGCGTCCACCTCCCGATGCAGCCGGGGAAGGGCTACACGTTCCTGTTGAAGCCGACAGTGATGCCGAAGCACGGCATTCTCTTCGCCGACATCCACGCAGGCGCGTCGCCCTTTTCCGACAGGCTCCGCATCTCGGGGACGATGGAGTTCTCCGGCTACAACCTCGAGCTCGACCGCCGCCGCATCGACAACGTCTTCCGCCTGGCGAGCGACTACCTGCGGCTCGAGCCGGCGCCCTACGAGAACGCCTGGGCCGGGCTCCGGCCGATGGCCGCCGACGGCCTCCCGATTCTCGACTGGGCCGGCCCCTACCGAAACGCGTACGTCGCAACGGGCTACTCGATGCTCGGCATGACGGTCTCTCAGCCCGCCGGCCGGGCGATGGCGGAGATGATCGTGAGTGAGCGCCGGCCAGAGGTGTTCGAGCCCTTTCGCGTCGACCGCTTCCCGAGGGCGATCGTCCGCCGCCCGGGCGCCGGCGCGACCTGAGTCGTCAGGCCTCGGGCGGGCCCAGCACGCGACCGCCGTCGATCGAGAGCACTGCGCCGGTCACCCACGCCGCGTCGGCGTCGACGAGGTGCCAGATCCAGCGGGCGATCTCCTCCGGCTCGCCGATGCGGCCGAGCGGCACGAGCCGTCCGAGTTCCGCCAGGCGCGCCAGCGGGTCGGCGACCGCACCTGTGTGGATCTCCGTCGCGACGGGGCCTGGCCGCACGCACGCGACCCGGATTCGATCCGGAGCGAGCTCCGCCGCGAGATTCATGGTCAGGTGCTCGAGGGCCGCCTTCGTCAGGCCGTAGAGGGTCTGGCGTCGGCGGTACATCGCCGCGGCAGCCGAGGAGACGTTCACGACCACGGCTGCCGGGGACGCCCGCAGCGACGGCAGCGCGGCCTGGACGAGGAGATATGGCGCGCGAACGTTCACGGCGATGTGGTTGTCGAACTCCTCGAGCCCGACCTCCTCGAGCAGGTGCAGCTTGTAGCTCGCGGCGTTGTTGACGACCACGTCGAGACGGCCAGTCTCTGCCACGACCGCGTCGACGATCTCGCGCGGCGCACCCGGCTCGGAGAGATCGGCCGGGACGGCGAGCGCATGCCAGCCGGCCGCCTCGATCTCACCGCGCACCGCCTCGAGCGAGTTGCGCCGACGCCCTACGAGGGCGACCGTGAGGCCCTGGACGGCCAGCAGCCGCGCCGCAGCAGCGCCGACGCCGGACCCGCCGCCGGTCACGATCGCGACGCGGTTGTCCATGCGGTCCGAGCAATACTATGATCATCCGGTATGCGCGTGAGCGTGATCGGGGCCGGCCTGATGGGTGCCCAGATCGGCTGTGAGTACGCGCTCGGAGGTCACGACGTCCGGCTCATCGCGCGCGACACGGCCGCTCTGCGTGGGCGGGTCGAGGCTGCGTTCGGCGTCCTTGGGACGCACGGGCTGGCGGGCCCGGGAGAGATTGGCGACGCGAAGAGCCGAGTCGCGATCGGGGGCGGTCTCGACGAGGAGGCGGCCGCCTGCGATCTGGCCGTCGAGTCGCTACCGGAGGACCTGCACCTGAAGGCGACCATGCTCGCGACCGTCGCGCGCGCCTCGCCCGACGCCATCCTCGCCACGAACACCTCGTCGATCTCGATCACGGCGCTCGGCGGCGCGGTCGGAGCACCGGAGCGCGTCGTCGGCACCCACTACCTCGCGCCCCCGCTGCTGATGCCGCCCGTCGAGGTAGTCGCGGGCGAGCGGACGGCCCCCCACGTCCTCGACGTCGTTCGCCGGACGCTCGTCGCGCTCGGCAAGCAGCCGGTGATGGTACAGCGTGACGTGCCGGGCTTCGTCTGGAACCGGCTGCAGTTCGCGCTCGTCCGCGAGTGCGTGTGGCTCGTCGAGCAGGGAGTTGCCTCGGCGGAGACGATCGACGAGGTGATGCGGACCGGGCTCGCGCGGCGCTGGCGGCACGTCGGCCCCTTGCGCGCGATGGCGCTCGGCGGGATCGACACGTGGAATCGCTCCGCCGCGAACATCGTCCCCCAGCTCTCGACCGCCTCCTCGCTGCCCGACTTGCACGGCCTCGCGCGCACGGACGGCGACCTCGAGGCGGACGCGAGCGCCCGTGACGCGGCGCTCGCGCGCGAGCTGCGCGAGGGCGCCTAGCGGACGGGTGCGGCGGCGCCGACGGCCTCCTGGACGGCGTTCGCCACCTGGTCGATGCCGCGGCCGGCCGCATCGAGCACGGCCTGCATGCGCATGAAGCCGTGCACGAGCCCGTCGTAGCGCGTCAGCGTGACCGGCACGCCCGCGTCGCGGAGGCGCCTCGCGTACTCCTCACCTTCGTCGCGCAGCGGATCGTGCTCCGCCGTCAGCACGAGCGCCGGCGCGACGCCCGAGAGGTCGGTCCTGCGCAACGGGGAGGCTTCCGGCTCGTCGCCTCTGCGCTCGTCTCCGAGGAAGTGCCGCCAGAACCAGCGCATCGATGCCTCGGTCAGGTTCGTCCCGGTGCCGTGCTCGCGGTAGGACGGAGTGTCGAACGCGTGGTCGGTCGCCGGGTAGAGGAGCACCTGGAGCGCGAGCGACAAGTGCCTATCACGTGCCCGGAGGGCCACCACGGCGGCGAGGTGCCCGCCGGCGCTGTCGCCGCCGACCGCGACGGGCCCGAAGCGCTCCGCGGCCCACGCCGTTGCCGTCCAGGCATCCTCGACGGCGGCCGGGTAGCGATGCTCGGGAGCGAGGCGGTAGTCGACCGAGACGACCGTGACGCCCGAGCGCGCCGCCAGCGTGCGGCAGAGCCGGTCGTGGGACTCGAGGCTGCCGATGACCCAACCGCCGCCGTGGAAGTAGACGAGCGCGCCGAAACCACTCCCGGCAGGGCGGTAGATCCGAACGGGGACCCCATCCAGCGACGTCGTCCTCGACACTCTCGACCGGGTCGGGCTCGCCGAACAGCCCATCGGCGCCTTCGTCGATCAACCTGCGGCTCGCCTCGACGCCGAGCTCGTCGTAGGGCTTCACCCCGAGCGCGCGCAGGCTCTCGAGCCACGCGGCCGCTTGGGGGTCGAGCGTCATACCTCGTCGCTGGCGGAGACGCGCTTTCGGTAGTCCTCGCGCACGGGCTGGAAGACGTCCAGCACGAGGCACGTGCCCTCCGACCCCGCCGGTGCTCGACTCCGCCGGGGATCGAGTACGCGGCGCCGGGACCGAGCTGGTGCTCGACGCCGTCGATCGTGAGCAGCAGCTCGCCCTCGATCACGTAGCCGAGCTGCTCGTGGTGATGGTCGTGCGGCGCCACCCGCGCCCCGGGTTCGAACTCGAGGAGGTTGAGCATCGCGCCGTCACCGAAGAGCGGCCGCATCGTGACGCCGTCCACGAGCGCGTGCGGCGCCGCCTCGCGGAGGCGTTCGACCTGGATCACCAGCCCGCCTCGACCGGGTTCGTGAGCTCGCCGATCCGGTCCACGGCCACGGTCACCGTGTCGCCGGGCTGCAGGTAAACCGGCGGATTCCTGAAGAAGCCCACGCCCGCAGGCGAGCCCGTGGTGATGACGTCGCCGGGCTCCACGCTGATCAGGTCGGTGAGGAAGGCGAGCAGCCGCGCCGGCGAGAAGAGCATCTCGGAGGTTGCGGCGTCCTGCATGACCTGACCGTTGAGCGTCGTCGAGATGCGCAGCGTCGACCAGTCGCCGAGCTCGTCCGAGGTCACGATCTCCGGCCCGATCGGTGCGAAGGTGTCCGGGTTCTTGCCAAGCGTGATCTGCGCGTCCTTGAACTGCACATCGCGGGCCGACACGTCGTGCAGCACCGTCCAGCCGAAGACGTGGTCGAGCGCACGCTCCTCGGGGATCCGGTAGCCACCCTTGCCGATGACCATCGAGAGCTCGACCTCGTAGTCGGCCAGGGTCGACTCGCGGGGAATGCGGATCGGCTGGCCGGGGCCGATCACGGAGCTCGGCAGCTTCGAGAAGAAGTACGGCTCCTCGGGCATCTTCGGCGTCCGGGTTCTCGTCCGCGTGACTCGCGTAGTTGACGCCCGAGCAGAGGATCTTGCCGGGGCGGATGGGCGCGAGTAGCGTGGCTCCGGCGACGGGCTCGGACGCCTCGGCCGTCGCAGCGGCTCGCTCGAGGCCCTCGGGGCCGGCGGCGATCAACGCGTGCATTTCGGGGTAGCCGACATCGACGACCTCTCCGTTCCTACGCACGCCGACGCCGGTCTTGCCGGCAGCGCGGTACGTCACGAGCCTCATGCAACGGTCTCCTCGATCGAATGACGGTCGCCGTCGACGACGAGCGTCTCGCCGACGAGCGGCGCGACGGCCCGGCGGCGGCCGGTCGTGTCGTACACGGGCACAAGCTCGAGGAACCGCTCGACCTCCTCGTCGGGAGCGAGGTAATGGCACGCCACGGCCAGGTCGACGCCGAGCATCTCGGCGGTGCGCGCGGCCTCGTCGGCGTCCATCTCACCGGTCAGAAAGGTGGCGGGCCCGGGAATCCGGTGCGAGAGCTCCTTCGGCAGCGTGCAGCCGAGCAGCCCGACTGTCGGCTTGTAGAGCTCGCCGATCAGGCGCATGTCGAAGATGCACGTGTCGCCGTAGTGGTAGATGCGGACGCCGGGCTCGGTCTCGACGATGAACGCGATCGGGTTGCCGACCGCCTGCCTGCCGTCCGAGAGCGTGGCCGACGACCAGTGGTGGCACTCGACAGGCCGGATCTGCAGGCCCGCGACCTCGACAACGATGCCCCAGGTCGTTGCGCTCACCTGGTCCGGCGAGACGCCCTCGTCGATCAGCATCGCGCGCACGGCCGTGTCGCAGACGACGGGCGCGCCGGTACGCCGCGCGATGCTCGCCGTGTCGCCGTAGTGGTCGAACGCCGCGTGGCTGACGAGGATCACGTCCGGGGGTTCGAGCTCGTCGGGCGAGCACGGCGCAAGCGGGTTCTCGGACAGGAAGGGGTCCATCAGGATCCGCGTGCTCGGCCCGACGATCTCGTAGCCGGCGGCCCCGAAGTACGTGAGCCGTGTACTCATGCGAGCCCTCTCGCGGACTCCCAGGCCTTCACGAGCCGGACGAAGGTGCGGTTGATCGGCACCGGGACGCCGCTCTCGTCGCCCGCGCGCACGACGGCGCCGTTGATCACGTCGATCTCGGTGCGCCGTCCGGCCTCGAAGTCCTGCAGCATCGATCCTCTCGTCGGGCCGGCGCGCTCGAGCAAGCCGTGGATCGTGTCGAGGCGCTCCTTCTCGTCGATGTCGTAGCCGAGCGCGCGGGCGACCGCGACCGCCTCGCGCGCCGTGTCCGACACGAGCTCGTTCATCGTCCGGCTGGGCGGTCGCCTGGCCGGCGTTCATGCCCGTGAGCGCCGACGCCGGCAGCGTCGCGGCGTTGAGCACCAGCTTCTTCCAGATCTCCGGCCGGATCGGCGCGGCGACCGATGCCTCGAACCCGGCGTCGCCGAGCGCCCCTGCCAGTTGCTCCGGACGTCCCTTCCCGCCGTCCGCGAAGGATCCGACGGTGGTCGGGCCTACACCAGGGTGGGCAACGCGACCGACGTCGAGCACCGTTCCGCTGTTGTAGGTGACGCCGACCACGACCTGCTCGGCCGGGTAGACGGAGGCGAGCACGTCGCCGTTGCCCCAGCCGTTCTGGAGCGAGGCGACGACCGTGTCGGAGCCGACGAGCGGTCGCGCGGCCTGGGCGGCGCTCGAGGTGTGGTAGCACTTGACGCAGAAGACGACGAGGTCGACCTCGCCCACGCTCGCCGGGTCGGTGGTCGCCGGCACCTTCGTGACGGTCTCGTCGTCGCCGCGCACGATGGCGATGCCGTCCGCGTTGATCTTGTCGACGAGCGGCTCGGCGACGTCGACCACGACCGTATCGTGCCCGGCCTGCGCGAAGCGGGAGCCGAAGATCGCACCCATTGCGCCCGCGCCGACAACCGCGATTCTCATCGAGCAAACCTCCTGGGCTGTTGGTATGCGATCATACAGGCCTACCTGTCAGGCGTGAACCAGCGGCCGCCGGCCAGCGCGCCGCCGTCGACGATGAGCGTCTGACCGGTGATGAACGAGCCTGCGTCGGAGGCGAGCAGCAGGCAGGCGCCGACGAGCTCGTCGGGGCGGCCGGCGCGCTCGACGGGCACGCGGTTGAGGATCCAGCGGGTGCGCTCGGGATCGGCCCAGATCGGGGCGGCGAGCGGCGTGTCCATGAAGCCTGGCGCGATCGCGTTCGCGCGGATACCGTGCCCGACCCATTCGAGCGCCATCCCGCGCATCAGCTGACTCAGCCCCGCCTTCGCGGGGCCGTACACGGAGGTCTGCTCGAGGGCATAGAACGCGTTCAGCGAGCTGATCGAGACGATCGACCCACCGGCTCCTTGCGCGATCATCTGCTCGGCCGCCCGGCGGCTGAGGAAGTAGGGCAGGCGGAGATCGAGCCGCGTGATCCAGTCCCACGTCGCGCCGTCCATCTCGAGGATCGGCATGCGCTTGTTCACCGCCGCATTGTTGACGAGCACGTGCAGGCCGCCGAGGCGCTCGACGGCCGCCTCGACCAGGACGTCGGGCGCCTCGTCGGCCTGGAGGTCGAGGGCGACGGCGGCGACCGCGACGCCCGCGTCGCGTAGGGTCGCCTCGACCTCGCCGAGCGCAGCCTCGTCGACGTCAGTCACGAGCACCGCGGCACCCGCCGCACCGAGCCCTGCCGACAGCCAGCGCCCGATGCCGCCGGCCGCACCGGTGACGACTGCGACGCGGCCCTCGAGCGAGAACAGCGCGCCGGGAGCGAGCGCGCGAACAGCCTCGGCGTCGAACGACCGCGCCGCGCTCACCGTCACGACCAGGAAGGGGGCCGCCCCGAAAGCAATGCCGGCCCAGGAGGGCGAGGGACCGAGACCATCACGCAAACGCCTACGGGACCCGCCCCTTCCGAGTCGCCAGCGTGGGCCGATGCGCCTGCGCGCGACCTTTGAGAACTGTGGTCGGCGTCCAAGACCGTCGGCCGATGATACAGAACGCCAGATGACCAATACAGGCGGCACCAAAACGTAGTATCGGCCCGGTGGAGGGCCGCATTGTCTCCCTCGTCCCGGCCGAGCCCGGATGGCGCGCCATCTACCGGGGCGAGTACGAGGAGGACTCGGAGAGCGCCCGTGTGGTCGCGTGGGCGCTCGTCGAGTCGGCGGACGGCGACCAGGACGTCGTCGGCATGGTCGTCGCGTCCGACGAGCCGAACCGAATCCTCCCAGCCCCGGAGGGTGCGTCGGCGATCGCCCCGGAGTTCGACCGCTACGGGTTCAGGTGAAGCTAGCGCCCGTCGCGGGGTCAACGCCCGCCGCCGGCCGCGACCATTTCCGGCGGTGGTCGACCGGGTCTTTGGTCGGCCCGTCGCCACTACCCTTGCGCAGTTCGGGTCACGGGGGCACGAGGCGGCGCGAGCGGATCGCGCCGAATCTTTACCAACGCCCCTCCGACGGCAGGTTCGAGCTCGGATACACCGACAGCGGTGGGTGGGCTGAAGGATGAAGACACTCCAAGCGCACCCGAGGACGGAGGCGAAGGTCGAGCGTGATGCGTTCCTCACGAAGCGTCGCGCCGGCGACGTCGCACCGCACCGGGCGCCCATCGTCAAGATCATCGCGGGGTGGATATCGTCGATCAAACCGCCTACGCGTGTCTGCGAGGGCGAAGAGGTAGGCGGTCGGGACGGGCTGGCGAGGGCGTGGGGTCCGGGCGGCTGCGGCGGGCACGTCCCATAGGTTCGTGCCCCGGCCGAAGTTCAGGCTCGCGGCCCGAAGTACATACGGACCTCCGCGAACATGCCGGCGCAGGTTCGCACGACGTTGACGCCGCGGAGCGTCTGGGTGTCGTTGCTCTCGTAGACGAGAGATGCTTCCCACTCGACGGCTGTTAGCTCAGCCGCCGTCGACATCGACACGACGTGAACGTCGAGTTCTGCGAGCTGCGCGTAGACCTCCGCGTAGAACTCGCCGATCGCGCCACGACCGCTCAGGGTGCGCCCGTCGGGCAAGACGAGGACCGCGTCCTCGCGAAAGTGCTCCACCACAGCCCTTGCGTCGCGTCGGCTCTCTGCCGCGAAGTACGACTCGAAAAGCTCGGACGTAGTCGTGTCCGGCGCGGCGATACTCCTCACGTGGCGACCGAGGCCGCTGGCTCGAAGACGACAGGGAGGTTGAGCCGGTCCACGCAACACGGACGCCTGGCTCCATACGACTTCCCCTACAACTCGGTAGCCGGGGATCCGCGCGAGGACCTCCTCGAGCGCGATCCTCGCTTCGAGCCGTGCGAGCGGCGCGCCGAGACAGAAATGCAGACCCTCCCCAAAGGCCAGGTGCCTTTCACCACTCCGCCCCGGATCGAAGCGGTCGGCCGAAGCGAAGGCGGCCTCGTCTCGATTGCCCGCGCCGTATACGAGCAGCACCTTCTTTCCGGCTGGAATCGTGGCACCGCCGATCTCGACGTCACGGGTCGTCATACGCGCCTGGTAGCTCACAGGCGCCTCGAACCGGAGAATCTCCTCGATCGCGGTGGGTATCGCCTCCGGCGTCGTACGGAGGCGTTCCCGGACGTCGGGATAGCGATCCAGGAGCCACAACGCATTACCGATCAGCATCGCGGTCGTCTCGTTGCCGGCTGCATAAAGAAGCATCGCCATGCCGAGGACCATCTCTCGCAGTGAGCGGGACGCCGTCGATCGTCGCGTTCGCCATGTCGCCCATGAGATCGTCGCGCGGCGCCGCGCGACGCTCTTCGGCCATCCCTGCGATGTAGTCGCGGATGGCATAGCCCGCCTGGTAGGCGCGCTCCGTCGCGACGCCCTCGACGCGTTCGAACATGAGGTGACACCAGCTTGATACTTGTGCGTGATCCGGTCGCGGGATGCCCAGCATGTCCGAGATCACCCGGACGGGGAGCGGCTCTGCCAGCTCGACAGCGAGGTCGGCGTCGTCCCGCTCAGCGAATCCCTCGATCAACTCGACCACAATTGCGCGAATGTCGTTCTCCCTGGCGGCAACCGCGCGCGGCATGAACGGGTCGCGCACGATGCGCCGCAACTGCGCGCAGCGCGGCGGATCAAGGTCTTGGAACTTTCCCTCGGGCGGCATGAACTCGCGCATCGCCTCGAGCTCCTCCTCGAGGAAAGAGCCGCTCGTGGAGGTGAAGCTCTGCCAGTCTCGCGAGGCTGCCCGGACGTCGGCGAAGCGGAAAAGCGCCCAGAAGTCCTTCGCGTCATCGTGGTAGACGGGACAGCGTCCGCGCAGGTCTGCGTAAGTCGGATACGGATCCTGGTGGAGGGACTGACTGTAGGGGTCGTACCTCGGCATAGGTGACCTCCTCCGCTGATCTGCGCGCCTGCGATGCGGAACGTACCTTCGTTGGGGCCTCCTGTAGGACAGTACGCGACCAGAGAGTAGGGTCGTCCTGTGCTCGAGCAGCCGCCCCTCCTCACCGTCCGCCGCCGATTCGAACGGCCTGCGCCCGAGCTCGTGGCCGCGTACGCCCGAGCCGAGTCAGCACAGGTGGCCGACGCGCAGGGCGGCGGCGGCGCGCTCGACGGACACATCCACGCGCTGCCGGCGATCTCGTTCGAGCGGACGATCGCCGGCCCGGCGCTCACCTGCGAAACCGGGCCGGCGGACGTGCTCGCCGCGCTCGGCGCGCTCGACGTATCCCGGCCTGGCGACGTGCTGCTGATCGCCACCGGCGGCTGGACGGGAACGGCCTCGATCGGCGACCTGTTCGCCGGCGCCGCACGCAACGCGGGGATCGCGGCGATCGTCACCGACGGCGCTGTCCGCGACGTCGACGGCCTCGCGCGCGCCGGGGTGCCCGTGTTCTCGGCAGGGCTCACCCCGGCGTCGCCGGCCGCGACCGGGCCGGGCACGGTGGGACTGCCGATCGTCATCGGCGGGCAACCCGTCGACGCCGGCGACGTCGTGGTCTGCGACCGCACCGGCGTCGTGGTCGTGCCGCGGGCGTGCGCCGATGGGGTCGCCGTGTCGCTCGACCGCGTGCTGCAGCTCGAGGCCGAAGAGGCCGACCGGGTTGCCGCCGGCCAGGTGTTGCCGGACTCGATCCGCGCGCTGCTCGCCTCTGATCAAGTACGCGAGATCGACTAGTGCCCGGG
Organism: uncultured Actinomycetes bacterium; assembly: GCA_963706915.1. GTDB lineage: Bacteria > Actinomycetota > Thermoleophilia > Gaiellales > Gaiellaceae > Gaiella. The sequence continues at coordinate 757,461 of CAVPOH010000005.1, read as the reverse complement.
AGGCGGTGGGGGGGTGATGCAGTGGCCAGGCGGGTGATGTGGGCCTCGGCACTCGCCGTTGCGATTCCGGCGCTCGGCGCGGCCGTGACGTCCACGACGGCAGCGGCGGTTCCGGTGGTCACCTCGAGCACGAGGACGATTGCCACCGGCGCCGGCCCCCGACCGGTTCACATCGTCCGCATCGTCCCCGGTCGGGGGGTGCGGCTCGAAGCCGTCTGGCTGGGCGGCGGCCCGGGGCGCACCGGGACCGTGGGCGGGTACATCCGCGCCAACGCCGGGCGCGGCGCAGTCGCCGGCCTCAACGGCGACTTCTTCCTGCTGGCCCGCAACGTCCCGTCCGGCAACTTGCTGATCCACAAGGGCCGCAGCTTCCTCGGCGGCACCAACCGCGGCGCCGCCGCGTTCGGCGCCGACGGCAGCGTCGACATCGTCCCCGGGAACGTGAAGGACGCCGATCTCATCCAAGAGGGGGTGCGCGAGGCGATCTCCGGCAAGCCCGTCTACGTCCACGACGGCCATGTCGGCGACCTGACGACGCTGGAGCCGTATCAACGCGACCACGCCTACCATCGCACAGCGGTCGGGCGGCTGCGGAACGGGCAGACGGCGCTCGTCGTCATCGGCGGCGCAGGCACCTCCGCCCGCCAGTTCGCGCAGGCGCTGATCGGGCTCGGCTTCGTCGAGGCGCTGGGCATGGACATCGACTCCAGCGCGAACGTCAACTGGCGCGGAACGTCCGTCAACCGGCCGGACTACCAGCGGCAGGTCCCGACCGGCATCATCGCGTTCCGCCGAGTCGGCTGAGCGGCGCCCGGCCGTGTTCGGGCGGCGCGCCTGCCACCCGGTCGCTTCCCGAGCCGGGTGCGCACGTTCCGATTCCCTCCGGGGGGTCGGCGAGTGCCTATTTCAGAGGGTTGCTCCCGTCCATCCAGATGATGACCCGATCGAACCGGCCATCGTGGTTGATGGTGAAGAAGTTGCAGTTGTACATCGGCGTGTCCGTCCCGCCGTTGGTCAACGTCACGCGTTGCTCCGTCGCCGCTCGCCGCGCGGCGTCGTCGACGACGAGGTTCGTGATGTCGTGGGCCATCGCGTCCCAGCTCGCGAAGAAGTCCGTGAACATCCGCCGGATCTCGTCGGCTCCGGTGAACGTGACGCCGTCCGTCTGCACGGTCAGGGTCGCATCGTCCGCAAAGTGGGACAGGACGTCCTCGACGTCCAGCCGGTCCACAGCGGCGAAGTAGGAGCGCGGCACGGAGGCCAACTCCGCCCGCACGTCGCTCGAGATCGCCTTTGCCACGCTGTCCTCCGATCCGTCGCTCACAGGGCAGGACGCAGAGGGGTCGCTCAGGGAGTGCACTCGACCCCTCTTCTGCGGATAGACTACGAGACCCGCCTGCTTTGCACGAAATACCTGCAAATCTGTCGTTTCCGCCCGTGGTTCAGCGGATAGCGCAGCGGTTCCCTTTCCTCATCAGCGATTTGTTGTCCGACACGAAAGCGGTCATCCATTCGCCACTCGCGATCGTGCGGATCAGGATCGGGCCTGGCCGCGTCGTGCGCCTCCTAGGGAGCGGAGGAGCGGAAGCGTGAGCACGCAGGTGGCGGCGCCGAGCAGGTATGGGACGGCGTCTCCAGTTGCCGCAGCGATCGCGGCGCCCGCGGCCGCGCCGATCGCAAAGCCAGGGGGCCACGCGGCGCTCATCAGCCCGAAGCCGGCGGCACGGTCGAGACCGCGGTGCTCGACGCTGTCGACGAGGAGCGCCGTCGCGGGAGTCCAGAGGGCGCCGTAGCCAACCGTCGCGCAAACGGCAAGCGCCGCATAGACGGCGGCGTTCCCGTCCAGGACGAGCAGTCCCGACGCGATGGCCGAGCCGAGCAGCCCGACGCGGAGCGGTGCGACTCGGCCGCGCCGGTCGGCGACCCGTCCTGCGACCGGATTGACGACGGCTTGGAGCACGCCGCCCAGTGCGAAGACGAGACCGATGCCCAGTGCGCCCCAACCGAGCTCGTCGAGGCGGAGTGGCGCGAGCACGCCGACGACTCCGAGCAGAAGACCGACCAGCACGATGAGCCAGACGCCGACCCTGACGCCCGGCTCCCGCCCGAGGACGAGGAGCGAGCGGGTGGACCCGGCCTCGACCGCTGGGCCTGAGCCGAGCGCGGCGACCGCGGCGAGCCCGACGGCGACGAGCGCGACGCCCGCGAAGACCACCTCCGTGCCGATCGAGTCGGCGGTCGCGCCGAGGAGCGGACCAACAAGCGCCCCCGAGAACGCCGCCGCGAACACCATCCCGATCGCCTCTGCGCGTCGCGCCGGTGGCGCGACCGCCGTCAGCCAGGCGAGCGCTCCCGTATAGGCGAATGCGCTGCCGAGGCCCTGTCCGAAGCGGGCGATGAAAACGACGGTGCTCGAGTCCGGGTACGCGAATGCGATGCTCGACACCGCGAGGAGCGCCAGGCCCACGATGACCGTCGGCTTCACTCCGAGGCGGCGCGCAACCCAGACGCTCGGAAGCGCCCCGAGGAAGGCACCGACCGCGTAGGCGGAAGTGAGGGCGCCCGCACCGACCTTCGAGAGGCCGAGGTCGTCCTCGAGCTCCGGAAGCAGTGGCGCGAGCGCGGCGAAGAGCACCGTCTCGACGAAGCCGACAGCGGCAGCGAGGACGAGGACGCGCTGCCAGCGCCGATCGCCGCGCACCGTCGCGTCCATGCGGATCCCGCTACTGCTCGTCGGCAGGACGCGTGTGGTCGTGGAGGTGCTCGAGCCCCCGTGGCGGCTCGTAGCGCAGCGGGAGGGGAGCGAACGACGAGTCGACCGCCACCGCCGAGCGTTCGGCCGCCGACGTCCGCGCGGCGGCGATGACGTCGAGCAGGTGCAGGTCGTGGTCGAGCGAGGCCAGCGGGGCACGACGCTCCGAGACAGCGGCGACGGCCTCCCGCAGGCCGTCGGCCCATAGCCACGTGGGCTCGAGCGGCTCGTGCTCGGACCAGCTCCCCGCGTCGTTGCGCCAGACCTCGAACCCGCGTGGGTCCCAGTCGTCGCCGAGCAGGTTGGCCGTCCCCGCGGTCCCGTACAGCTCGAGAGCCGGGCGGCGGTAGCGCTGAATGGCCTGGCTCGAGACGACGCTCGAGAGGGCGCCGCCGGCATGACGGAGCACGACGTGCGAGACGTCCGGGTCGGGAGCATCGATCTCGACACCGGCAGCGTGACGGACGCCCACGGCGAGCGCGTCGGCTGCGAAGACCTCGGCCACCGGCCCGAGGAGCGCCGTCAGGCTCTTGAGGTTGTAGACCCCTGCCTCGGCGAGCGGGCCCGGCCCGCCCGAGTGGTACCACGTCGTCCAGTGCGAGCCGGCGTTCCCGTAGAGACCCCGGGCCGAGTGGACGTGCCCGAGACCGCCGTCGGCGACGATCGTCCAGAGGGCCCTGAAGGTGGGTGAGAGCTGCACGAATGGCGCCGCGAGCAGGTGCACTCCCTTTGCGGCCGCCAGCGCGGCAAGCTCCTCGCCCTCGGCGCGGGAGCCGGCGAAGGGCTTCTCGACGACGACATGCTTGCCGTGCTCGAGCGCAAGCCGGGCGAGCTCACCGTGGGACGCCGGCGGCGTGATCACGACGACGACGTCGACGTCCGACTCCACGACCTGCCCCGCGTCTGCGACCAGCCGCGCACCGGGGCGCCGGCGGAGGAGCTCGGGCCACGTCTCCTCTCGCGGTGCACAGATCGGCCCTTCCCGCGCAAGCCCTCGAGGCACGAGGCGGTCGAGCACCTGAAGGTAGGCGGGCAGCACGTTGCCGGCCCCGACGAAGCCGACGGCGACCGGAGCCGAACTCACAGCGTCTCGGCCCCGAGATCCCGGTAGAGCGCGCCGTGAACGAGGCGTGCCGGTGTCGAGACGCCGTCGAGATCGCGCGCCAGTGGAGCGAGCGCCTCCCACGACGGCACCGTCCAGAACGCAAGGCAACGCGGGTCGGGCCCGAGTCCACCGATCCGGTCGCAGAGCAGGTTCAGCTCGACACCGGTGTGCCGCCCGCGGCGCTCGGAGAAGAACGAGGCGACATCGTCGGGCGTGGCTCCCGCCGCGAGGTCGAGGTACTCGCCGTAGTAGAGGCCGTCCCGGCCCTGGACCGGCTCGAGCAGCGGCTCGTAGCAGCCTGCCGTGTCGATGCGGGCCGCGAGCCGGAACGTCTCCTCGAGGTGGTCCGCCTCACCCGAGGCAAAGATCCGCTCCCACTCGCCGATGCGCTCGAGCCCGGAGCCGGGCGTGTACCAGACCGCGACGTACTCCGGCTCGGGCCCGGTGCGAAACGTCCGGCCCAGGTTGAGGAGCAGCACGTCGTCCGCGTGCTCGCTCGACCAGCCCGTCTGGCCCCGGCCGGCTGCGAAGTGGAACGCCTCGACGGAGACACCAGGCCGACGGCTGATGAACTCCACGTAGACGAGCACGTGCCTCTCTCCTCTCAATCGGCGGCGCGGGGCAAGAGGCAGACGGATGCCTCGTCCCAACCGATTCCGACGGCGCTGCCGAGGACAGGCGCAGCCCCCGACTCGGCCGGGAGCTCGGCCTTGAGCGGCTCGTCGAGCCCCTCGACCTGTACACGGCAGGTGTACCCGCTGCCGCGGAAGCCGACGTCGAGCACGACGCCGCGGAGCGCGCCGGGCATGGGGTCGCCGATCCGAACCACCTCGGGCCGGACGACGAGCAGGGCAGGCCCGCTCGCCTGATCGCCGTCGCACGCGGCAACCATCGTCGTGTCGCCGATCCCGACGGTCGCCCGCGTGCCGTTCGCCTCGACGACGTCGACCGGGATCACGTTCGCGTCACCGACGAAGCGCGCGGCGAACGGCGAGGCCGGCCGGCGGTAGATCTCGTCCGGTGCCCCGACCTGTTCGATCCGGCCGCTGTCGAAGACGACGACCCGGTCGGAGAGCGCGAGCGCCTCGCCCTGGTCATGGGTGACGTAGAGGAAGGTCGCGCCCGTCTCGCGGTGCACGCGACGGAGCTCGACCTCCATCTCGAGCCGGATCCGCAGGTCGAGCGCCGAGAGCGGCTCGTCGAGGAGCAGGACGCGCGGTCGGTTGACGAGCGCGCGTGCCAGCGCGACGCGCTGCATCTGCCCGCCGGAGAGCTCGTGCGCCCGGCGCCGCTCGAACCCGTCGAGCCGGACGAGCGAGAGCACCTCGTGGACCCGGGTTGGCACCTCTGCCTTGTCGATCCCAGCGACGCGGAGACCGAACGCGATGTTCTCGAAGACGTCGAGGTGCGGAAAGAGCGCCGCGCGCTGGAACACCATGTTCACGGGGCGCCGGTGCGGGGGCACGCGCGTGATGTCGCGGCCCTGCAGCACGAGCCGGCCTTCGCTGGGCTCGACGAAGCCGCCGATGATGCGCAGGAGCGTCGTCTTCCCGCAGCCGGACGGGCCGAGCAGGGTGACGAGCTCGCCCTCGCCGATCGTGAGCGAGACGTCCTCGAGCGCCGTCACGCTGCCGTAGCGGTGCGTGATGCTCTCGAGCGTGAGGTGCGCGTCGCCCGTCACGCGGCGCCCTCGCCAAGCAGCGATTCGTCGACCCTCGCCCGGCCGCGCGCGGCGCGGAACGCGAGGAGGAACGCGACCGACCACAGGAGGAGCGTGGTCGCCATGAGTACGGTCGAGACGACGTTGATCGACGGGTCGACCGTGCGCCGGAGCTTGGAGAAGATGAACATCGGCAGCGTCGAGTCAGGCCCGATCACGAAGAACGTGATGATGAACTCGTCGAACGAGAGGGCGAAGGCAAGCGCGCGTGGCGCCGACGAGCACCGGCCAGATCAGCGGCAGCGTCACCTTGCGGAAGACTTTCCAGGGCGAGGCGCCGAGGTCGGACGCCGCCTCCTCGACCGCGGGGTCGAGCCGGTCGAGCGCCGCCGCCGCGATGAGAACGAAGTAGGGGAATACGAAGACGAAGTGCGCGATCGCGACGGTCACGAGGGACAGCTGGACATCGAGCCTCGCGAAGTAGACGAGGAGCGCGATCCCGACGAAGAGGCCGGGCAGCGTGATCGGGAGAAAGAACAGTGCCGCCAGCGGCGCGCGCCATCGCGCGCGGCAGCGCGTCAGCCCGTAGGACGCCATCGTCCCGATCACGAGCGTCAGCAGCGCCACCGATACGGCGACGATCGCGGAGTTCAAGAGCGCCTCGCGTGAAGATCTCGGAGCCGAATGTCTCGCGGTACCACCGCAGCGAGAAGCCGGTGAACGGGAACGACAGCGCCCCGGTCGCGTGGAACGAGAAGAGGACGACGATCACGAGCGGGACGTAGAGGAAGACGAGCGCCGCAAGAGTCACGGCGAAGGTCACGGGGCTGCGCTGCGTGGTGCTCACGCCACGAACCGGATCCGGTCGAGCCTGAGCGAGCGCAGCACGAGCAGGGTCAGCGCGTAGCAGAGCACGAACGCGCCAAGCGTCAGGAACGAGAGCGCCGCGCCGAGGGGCCAGTTCCCGGTCCCGGTCAGCGCCGCCTGGATCCGGACGCCGAGCATCGCGCCGTCGGTGCCGCCGAGGAACTGCGGCGTGACGTAGTCGGCTGCCGACAGCACGAAGACGAGCACGAACGAGGTCGCGGCCGGAGCGGCGACGAGCGGGAGGATGACGCGGCGCCAGCGGGTGGGTGCGTTCGCTCCGAGGTCTTGCGCAGCCTCGACGAGCGCCGGCGAGACCGGCCGGAAGCCTGCGTAGAGAACGAGCACCACATACGGCAGGAAGATGTGGACGAGCGCCACGGTGACCGAGAAGCGGTTGTAGAGCAGGAAGCCGAGCGGCTCATCCACGACGCCAAGCCGATTCAGGCCCGAGTTCAGCAGCCCGTTCTCCCCGAGGATCGAGCGCCACGCGTAGATGCGGACGAGGTAGCTGGCGAAGAAGGTCGCGGTGATCAGGAAGAGCACGAGCACCTGCCAGCGACCGGCGGCAAAGCGGAGCCAGTACGCGATAGGGAGCCCGATCGCAACGGTCACCGCTGCGGCGCAGAGGCCGACGACGACGGAGTTCAGGGCGAGCGTGCGATTGACGTCGGTCGTGAGCGCGTCCCGGTACGCCTCGAGCGTCAGCGGAAGCGCGACGTCGTAGAGCTTGGCCGTGAGGAAGCTGTAGACGAGGAAGACGAGCAGCGGGACGACAAAGAAGAGGAGCATCCACGCCGCCGCAGGCACTGCGAGGGCGGCCGCTCCGAGCCGGAGGCGGCCGCCCTCGCGGGATGGCGGTGATTCGGCGCGGTCGGTCATGCGAGGCGGCGCGGCCGTGGGCTCACGCGCCCTGCTTGATCTCCTCCCACTTCTCGGACATCTCGCTGAACGTGATGTACTCGTCCGACTCGCTCGGCGGCATCCCGTAGAACGGTGCGAGCTCGAAGAGCTTGGCGAGCCGCTCGCCGGTCGAGTCGCCGAGCTCGAGGTCGTCGTACGGGTAGAGCGCCTTCGTGGCCGCGTTGATCTCGGTCGCCGACGCCTCGACGGTCACCGCGGCGACGAGGTACTCGGCGATCCTGGCGTTCGTGATGGGCGCGAGCGCCTCGTTGATCCATGCGTGGACCGTGTCGACGTTGTCGGACGTGGACGGGATCGCGTAGAGGTCGCAGAACGAGAAGGCGCCTTCCTTCGGCGTCTTGGTCATGACGGTCTTGTTGCCCGCGCCGGCGGCGAGCGAGTTTTGATACGCCCAGCCCTGGTAGCAGACGACGATGTCGCCGGCGACGAGCTGGTTCGTCATGTCGCCGAACGACGGCGCGACGCTCTTCGCCTGCGCGACGATCTTCCGGAGGAAGTCCTCGATTTCGGCGTACTCCTCCTTGGGAAGTGCTGATGGATCCTTCTTCAGGATGTGCGCGGTCAATGTGAACGCGCCGAGCGGGTCGTTGATTACGCCAACCTTCCCCTTGAACTTCGGGTCGAGCAGGTCGTACCAGGAGTCGAGCCCGCCAGGGAGCTTGGCGTCGTCCCACGTGATCCCGATCGAGCCCCAGGTCCACGGCACACCCGTCCAGTTGCCGTCCTCGTCGATCCAGAGGTTGCGGGAGTCCGCCTCGCGGAACACCGGGAAAAGCCCCTCGATGTTGGGGATCTTGTCCGTGTCGAGGTTCGTCAGGATGTCGAGCTCGGTGTAGAGCGGTTTGTAGCCCTGGTAGTACGTGATCAGGTCGTACGAGCCGCCGCCCGCCTTGATCTTCGCCTGGATCTCGTCATGGTTCCCGATGTACGTCGACTTGACGTCGACGGAGTTGGCGGTCTTCCACGCCTTCATCGGGTCGGGAACGTCGTAGCCCTCCCACGAGAGGTAGTCGATCGTGCCGCTCGCTTGCGGCGCCGCGGCGTCCCCGCCGTCGTCGCCGCCGCACGCTGCGAGGAGCGTGGGCATCAGCCCGAGCCCGAGTGCGGCGGCTCCGCCGCGCTGGAGTAGGAGGCGCCGGCTCAGGCGGCTGTGCTCGAGCCCGACTCGTGTCGTGAGCACGACGTCGCGCCGAGGGATTGTGTCGGCCATCTACGCCTTCCTCCTTGTCCGGGCGGCGACCTCTTCCGGTCGCCTCGTTTGGTGCGCGAGGTGCGTCCCAAGACGGCAAGTGGGTCGCGTCACGATGCGCGCGAACGTACCACGGTGCGGAATCGATGTCAGCTAGCGAGAGTATCGTCTTCCCCGCTCGCTGGCGAGCGAGGCTTGGCTCGATCGAAGAGCGCTCGGGCGGCCGCGAGGGTCCCACGAACTCCACCGCGGACGCGATCACGTCGGCGGCGTAGCCGCCGGCCGGCGGCCCTCCTCGACGACGACGAGCCTCCGCGTGCGGCGACCGACTCCGCGATCGTGTTCGCGTTGGACCCCGAGCGCGAGCGCAGCGCCGTGACCCGGTACCTGGCTGCGACGGCGTCGCCGGACGCGAGGGCGCTGCAGACGCCGACCGACACGGCCTCCGGCCCTGGCAAAGGTGGGTCGTGCCCTCGACCTCGTTAGCCATGAAGACGCGGAGCACCGCGTCCTCGAAGAGCCGGATGCGCAGCATCGCGAGATACAGCCGCTCGAGCTCGGGCGTCTTAGGGCGCGGAGGCTGGATCCCGAAAGGTGGTCATGTACAGTGCGCGGCTGTATCGCATGGTGGACATCATGTTCATTGAGCGGGCTGCCAGCGTCCGGGGCTGCAGGTGAGCTCGACGAACCGCGGCACGTCCGTGCACGTCCTGCGCAAGGTGGCGTTGATCCTCGACCGCCTCGCGGAGGAGGGCGAAGTGAGCGCCGCACGCCTGGCCGAGCTCGTCGGCGAGCCCCGCTCGACCGTCTACCGGTTGCTCACGAGCATGCAGGCGCTCGACTACGTCACGCCCGGCGCGCGCCGCGGGACCTACAGGCTGGGGCTCGCGCTGCTGCGGCTCGGCAGCGCCGTCGCCGCGAGCTTCGACGTCCGCCAGGCGGCGCTGCCGCAGATGAAGCACGTGCACGAGGAGACCGGCGAGACCGTCTTCCTTTGCGTCCGCCGCGGCCACGAGGCGGTGTGCATCGAGCGCATCGAGGGTCTCTGGGTTCGGTCGATAGCGCTCCCGCTCGGCGGTGCCTTGCCGCTTCACGTCGGGGCGGCGCCGCGCGCGCTCCTCGCCGCGGAGCCGCGGGAGCTCTGGGAGGCGTACGTCGCCCGCGAGGAGCGCCTCGTCGCCTGGACGGAGAACACGCCTGTGACCAAACGCTCCCTCTTCGCCGCGCTCGACCGCGTGCGGGAGACCGGGATCGCGATCTCGGACGAGGACGTCGTCCTGGGCATGGCCGCCGTCGGCGCCTCGATCCGCGACCACCAGGGAGCGGCCTGCGCGGCGCTCTCGATTAGCGGCCCGCGGCCGACGATCCTCGGCGATAGGGAGCGCGAGAGCACGGTGCTGATCGCTGCCGCGGCCGCCGAGATCTCCCGGTCGCTCGGCTACGAGACGCGGAGTGTCACGGGATGATGAGCTCGGGCTCGCGGCGGAGCTTCGGCGGCTGCACGACCTCGAGGAAGTAGCCGAGATCGTGCTCGTTGTCCAAGTAGGCGAACGCGCCGCCGCCCTCGACCCCGAACCCGCGTCCTTCCTGGGCGACCGGATAGCGGCGCACTCTAGAGTCGAGGCATCCGTGGGACGGTGCGCATGATCCGGCTCGGGGCCGATACGCTTTGCTGGCACCTGCGGCTCGAGCGAGGGGCTGTAACGCCCGAGGCCGTCCTCGAGCAGGCTCACGAGCTCGGGTGCGAGTTCGTGCAGGTCAACCTGCACCACCTCCGCGCGCGCGACGATGAGGGGATTGCCTCCCTCGCTGAGCGGGCGAGGGCGCTCGGGCTGCAGCTGCTCGCGTCGGGCGACTTCCTCGGCCAGGCCCGCAACGGGGACGCACCGGAGCTGGGCATTGCTCGCGTCGACGGTTGGCTCGAGCGCGCGACGGCGCTCGGCAGCCCCGTGCTGCGACTCGTCTCGGGCTTCTACCGCGCCGAGCTCATGGGCCGGCCCGAGGTGATCGAGGCGGAGCGCCGCTACGTCGTCGCGGTGCTGCGCGGCTCGCTGCCGGCCGCCGACGCGGCGGGCGTCGCCCTGCTCGTCGAGAACCACTCCGACTTTACCGTCGACGAGTATCGCGCTCTGGTCGCCGACGCCGGCGGCTCCACGGGGGTCTTCCTCGACCTGATCAACCCGATCGCGGCGCTCGACGACCCGCTCCCGGTGGTCGCTGCGCTCACTCCGCTCGCCCGCGCGGGACACGTGAAGGACTACGTGTTCGAGTCGATCCCGACCGACGACGGCTACCACCGGCGCGGCTTTGCCGTGCGCTACCGGTACCCGGGCGAGGGCGTAGCCGATCTGCACGCCCTGATCGGCGCGCTGCGGGACGGTCTCGGCGACCGTGACTTCCACCTGTCGGTCGAGGGGCTCGACAACTACGCCGACCGCGACGACCAGAGGGAGCGCCTCGGCGCCTCGCTCGATCTGCTCCGGAGCCTCACCCGATGAGGGCGGTCGTCTACACCGGCGCAGGCGGCAACGAGGTCGTCCGCCTCGAGGAGCGGCCCGACCCGGTGCCCGGCAGCAACGAGGTGCTCGTGCGGGTCGCGTACGCGGGCCTCAACCCGGCGGACGTCGTGCAGCGCGAAGGACGCTACCCCGCACCTGCCGGGAGCCCGCCCGACATCCCCGGGCTGGAGGTGGCCGGCACAGTCGAGCGCTGCGGCGACCATGTCCTTGCCTGGCAACAGGGCGACCGGGTCTTCGGTCTCGTCGGCGGCGGCGGGCTTGCCGACCGTGTTGTGGTACACGAGCGGTGCCTGACCCGCGTGCCCGACTCGCTCGACGAGCAGGCCGCCGCGGCGACCGTCGAGACGTTCGTCACGGCGCACGACGCGGCCTTCACGCAGGCCGGGTTGCGGCCCGGCGAGACGCTGCTCGTGCACGGCGGTGCCGGCGGGGTCGGTACGGCCGCCGTCCAGCTCGGGGTCACCGCAGGCGCGCGCGTCCTCGCGACCGTACGGAGTGACGCGGCGGCCGAGCTGGTGCGTACGCTCGGGGGAGAGCCGCTAGACGACGACGGCTTCGCCGCGGCCGTCCTCGCCGCAACCGCGGGCGCGGGTGCGCACGTCGTTCTCGAGCTCGTCGGAGGCGTCCATTTCCCGGCAAACCTCGAGGCCGTCGCGCTTCGCGGCCGGATCGTCGTCGTCTCGGTCGCCGCCGGGAGCGATGTCGAGCTGCCGCTCCTCGCCCTCATGCTCAAGCGCGCGACGCTCCAGGGGACGGTGCTGCGAGCCCGACCGCTCGAGGAGAAGGCGACGGCGATGCGCGCCTTCGAGCGCGAGGTCCTGCCCGCGCTTCGCTCAGGCCGTCTCCGGGCCCTCGTCGACTCGGTCTACCCGGCAGCCGAGGTCACGGCCGCCCTTGACCGCGTCGCAGGCCGTGGCAAGCTCGGCAAGGTGCTCCTCGACTTCACGGCGTGACCATCACCTTGATCGCGCCCGAACGCTGCCGGTCGGCGGCGGCCGCGAACGCCGCCTCGAGCTCGGTGAGCGGGTAGCGGTGGGTCACCGCGGGTGCGAGCCGGACGGCGCCGCGGGCGGCGAGCTCCAGCGCTCGCGCGTACTCCCCGTAGCCGTCGTGGCTCCAGACGAACGCGAGGGACAGCTCGCGCGTCATCGCGCCTGCAACGTCCAGCAGCTGGGGGTCGAACGCCTCGCCAACGAGGCCGACCGTCCCGCCCGTGCCGGCCGCGGCGACCGATCGCTCGAGGAGCGTCGTGCCGCCCGCGGTCTCGAAGACGACGTCCGCTCCGGTGGGCGCGGCCTCACCCGCGCCGAGATCGACGACCGCGTGCGACCCGAGCTCGAGAGCCAGGTCGAGCGGAGCCCGCCGCCGGGCGACGACGGTGACACTTCCGCCCGCATCGGTGGCCGCCTGGGCCACCGCGAGACCGATCGCGCCCGCTCCCAGCACCGTCACCGCGGCGCCCGGACGCACCGGGACCCGGGCCAGCGCATGAACCGCGACCGCGGTGCAGTCGAGGAGCGCGCCCTCGTCGTCGCCGACCTCCTGAGGCAGCCGGAAGACGTTCGCCGCAGGGGCGAGGCACAGCTCCGCAAAGCCGCCCGGCCGCGCCACGCCGAGGTGCTCGAGGTCTGGGCAGAGCGCTCGGCGGCCACTCCGGCACACGCCGCAGGAGCCGCAGGAGACCATCGGCTGCACGGCAACCCGATCTCCCGGCACGACGTCCTCGACGTCGGCCCCGATCGCAGCGACCTCACCGGCGAGCTCGTGGCCTTGCGCGGGGCGCGGATACGGCGTCGGATAGAGCTGCGCGCCGGCGCGGTACTCGTGCAGGTCTCCGCCGCAGATGCCCGCCGCCCGCACGCGAACGACGACTTCGTCGGGCCCGGGAATCGGATCGGGAAGCTCCTCGAGCCGGAAGTCGCGCGGGCCGGCGAAGATCGCAGCGAGCACGGAGGCGCGTTATACCGCGTGCGACGCTAGGGATCGACGTCGGGCTGAGCGGCGTCCGCGCCGCCGTGCTCGACGAGCGGGGTCGCCTGCTCGGCGCCGCGCGCCGGCCGCTCCGCGCGGACACCGGCCACGGACGGGCCGAGCAGGATCCCGCTGCGTGGTTCCACGCCCTGCTCGCCGCGGGCCAGGAGGCCGCCGCGGGTCACACGATCGAGGCGATCTCGGTGTGCGCGCTCGGGCCGGCGCCGATCCTCGTAGACGACGCGCTCCGTCCACTCACGCCGGCGCTCCTCTTCTCGCTCGATCGTCGGGCAGACCCGGCTCCGCTCGGGCTGACTCACGATCACGCGCTCCCGAAGCTCGAGTGGTGGCAAGAGTATGAGCCCGCGCTGTGGGAGAGAGCCGCGTGGGGTCTCGATGCGACCGGGTTCCTCGTGGCGCAGCTCACCGGAGTGCCCGTGCTCGACCGGATCAGCCGGGGGGACTGGCTGCTCGCCGGACATCCCGCGCCACTCCCGCTCCCCGAGCCCGCCGATCCCCTCGAGATCGCCGGCGGCCTACGCGACGAGCCGGCGCGATCCCTCGGGGTGCGCCCCGGCACTCCGGTTGCGGTCGGGACCTACGACACGTACGCCGACGCGCTCGCGGCCGGCGTCCACGTCCCGGGCGACACATGCCTGCTGCTCGGCTCGACGCTCGTGGTCGGCGTGGCCGTGGCAGAGCATCTCGACGTTCCCGGCCTGGCCGCGAGCGACTACCTTGGCCAGGGCTCCCTGCTCGGCGGCTGGACCGCCTCGGCGGGCTCCTCGCTCGACTGGTTCGCACGCGAGCTGGGCGAGCCGGGCGACGTCTCGGCCCTCGAGCCGGGGGCGGGCGGGCTGCTCGCCCTCCCGTACCTCGCCGGCGAGCGGACTCCGGTCTGGGATCCGGACGCGCGCGGCGTCGTTCTCGGCCTGACCCTCGGGACGCGTCGCGAGGAGCTCTACCGAGCGCTCCTGGACGGGGTCGCGCTCTCGGCGCGCGATCACGTCGAGCGGCTGCGCACGGTGGGGGTCACCCCCGACGCATGGCGGGTCCGCGGCGGCGGAATCCACAACGAGGCGTGGCTCGATGCGACCTGCGACGCGCTGGCCGCCCCGCTCGAGGTGGTTGAGCACGCGACGGAGGCGGTCGGCCCCGCGCTCGTTGCCCTGCGAGCGATCGGAGTCGAGCTCACGCTGCCGGGCACCCGGCGCGTCCAGCCCGACCCGGTGCGCGCCGCGCGCTACGACGAGCTCTACGCGTCCTACCGCGACCTCTACCCGGCCACCTCTGCGCTCGTGAGACGCCTGTCGGAGAATCGCGGCTGATGCGTGCCGCACGCCTCCACGCTCCCGGCGATCTGCGGGTCGAGGTGCTCCCCGATCCCGAGCCCGCGCCGGGCGAGCTGCTCGTCCGGATCGAGGCGTGCGGCGTCTGCCCGACGGATGCCCGCAAGTACGCGTCCGGCACCAGCGACGGCTATCCGCTCAATCCCGGGCACGAGTGGGTCGGGCGGATCGAGGCGCTCGGCGCCGGCGTCGAGGGGTGGCAGGTCGGGCAACGCGTCTACGGCGACACCTATGCCGGGTACGCCGACCTCGCGGTCCTCGCCGTCGACCCCGGACCGTGGTCTCATGGGCCGTTGCTCCTGCCCGACGACCTCGAGCTCGATCGAGCAGTCTTCGTCGAGCCGCTCGCCGACTGTCTGCACGCCGTGCTCGACCAGGGCCGTGTCCGCGCCGGACAGCGCGTGACCGTCGTCGGAGGAGGGCAGATGGGCCTCCAGCTCGTTCTCGCCGCGGCCATCGCGGGCGCCGACGTGACGCTCGTCGAGCCGGACGAGGCGCGGAGGGCGCTCGGCCCCGAGATCGGGGCAGGCCTCGCGGTCGGCGACATCGCCGACGCGCCCGGCGGAGCGGATGCCGTGGTCCTCTCGATCGGTATCGGAGATCTCGTCGAGCCCTGCGTGGCGCTCGCCGCTCCGGGCGGTCGCGTCGTGCTCTTCGCGGGCTTCGGCGAGCGGTCGCGTGCCGAGGTCGACGTCGACCGCCTGCACTACGAGGAGATCGCGATCGTCGGGAGCGAATGGATCGGCACGCCGCCGCACCAGCGTCGCGAGCACTACGCGGCGGCCCTCGACCTCCTTGCCTCCGGGAGGGCGCCGCTCGAGCGGCTCGTCACGGGCCGCTGCGACCTCGACGGCCTCGAGGACGCATTCGCCGCCATCCACGCGCGACGTGGCCTGAAGACCGTCCTCGTCCCGTGAGGAGCGCCGCCTACCTCCGTCTCGAGTCGCTCTGGGACGACGGGACCGTCGTCTTGCTCGACGGCGGGGTCGGCTCCGAGCTCGAGCGCCTGGGGTTCCCGCGCAACCGGAACGTCGGCGACCTGTGGGGCACGATCGCGCTCTACGAGGCACCCGACCTGGCACGCGAGGTCCACCGCCGCTACGCGGCGGCGGGCGCCGACGTGGTCACGACGCACACGTGGCGGATCGACGGGGTCCAGGCCGCCGAACGGGATGGGCTCGTCGACCCGGTCGCCGGCGGGTGGCAGGCGTTGAGCAAGCGCGCCGTCGAGCTCGCGCGGCGGGGCGCACGCGACGCCGGGCGCGAGGAATGCGCGATCGCCTTCAGCGTCTGGACGGAGCCGATGGAGCCGGGCTTCGCCGAGGAGCTCGCCGTGGCGATCGCGTCGGCGGGCCCTGATCTCGTTCTCGCCGAGACGACCGAGACCATCGACCCCGACCTCGCCTTCCCGCTCCTCGAGCCGTTGCTCGGGACGGGGCTCCCGGTGTGGGTCTCGTTCCGCTGGACCGTCGACGGCCCGCCCGACCTCCGCTCACAGGGGATTGCGCCATATCGCGGAGCGCTCCAGCAGGCGGACGGCGAGCTGTTCGGCCGGGCGGCGGGCAGGCTCGAGGAGCTCGGCGTCGCCGCCGTGCTCGTCAACTGCCTGCCGCGCGAGCTCGTGCCCGGCATGCTGCCGCTCCTCCGACGTCACACGACGCTCCCGCTCGGGGTCTACCCGAACGCCGGCACGTACCTTGATCCGGGCTGGGCCTTCGACGAGGACGCCACTCCGGCCGCATACGCCGCCGACGCGCTCGGCTGGCGCGACGTCGAGGGCGCTCGTATCGTCGGCGGCTGCTGCGGGACGACACCGGAGCACATTGCTGCGGTTGGGGAAGCGCTCGGACACCGATGATCGCTTCTCCCACGTCGCTTCGCGAACTGTGAGCACTCGGACATGAGACGCTGTCGCGCGAGCGGCCCTACGAGGAACCAGGCGACGTCCCACCGCCGAATACGAGCAACGCGTTCAAGAAGACGCCATAACCCGATCAGAGGATTGACCGATGCCCAGCGTCGTTCCAAACGCCGGCGTGTTCCCCATTGCACCGACTCCGTTTTCGGAGTCCGGCGACATAGACGTCGAGAGCCAGCGTCGCGTGCTCGACTGCATGGTCGACCAGGGAGTCGACGGCATTTGTGTGCTGGCCAATTACTCAGAGCAGTTCCTGCTCTCTGACGCCGAACGCGACGAGCTCCTCGATATCTGCCTCGCCCACGTCGCGGGGCGGGTACCGGTCATCGTCGCGTGCAGCCATTTCAGCTCGCGGGTTGCCGCCGAGCGCGGCCGCAGGGCGGCAGCGGCGGGAGCGGCCATGGTCATGCTGATGCCGCCGTACCACGGCGCCACGCTCCGAGCCGACGCGGACAGGATTGTCGAGCACTATGCGCACGTCGCCGAGGAGTCAGGGTTACCGATCATCGTCCAAGACGCTCCGCTGAGCGGAGTGACCTTGCCGGTATCACTCCTCGTGCGCTTGGCGCAGGACCTTCCGCTCGTTCGGTCCTTCAAGATCGAGGTGCCGGGCACAGCGGAGAAGCTGCGCGCTCTGATCGAAGCTGGAGGTGATTCGATTGCCGCGCCCTTCGACGGTGAGGAATCGATCACACTCATGGCCGATCTCGACGCAGGCGCCACCGGCACGATGCCCAGTGCGCTGCTGCCGGACCTGATCAAGCCGGTGCTCGACCACCATCGCGCAGGGAGGCGTGACGAGGCTGCCTCGGCGTATGCCCGAATCCTGCCACTCATCCACTACGAGAACCGCCAATGCGGCCTGCGCGCGACCAAAGTGGTGATGGCCGAGGGAGGGGTCATCGCGAGCGACGCCGTGCGTCATCCCCTTGCGCCTCTCCACCCGGCAACTCGTGCCGGTCTGCTCGAACTGGCGCGCGACGCGAGCCCGCTGGCCCTGCGCTGGGGGAGATAGCCCGCCCGGCAACTACAGCAGAGCTCGCATGCGCGCAAAGCGACCGAAGCCGCCCCTGATCCTGCTCGTACGCGCAGGCCTCTACGCGGACGTCGGCGAGGAGATCGCCCGTGGGGTTGTTCTCACCAGACGAACATCAGTCTCATAGGATGGACACATGACCGGGCTCACCAGGAGGCTCCCCCGATGACGCTACGTCTCGCCGTCGTCGGTGTGGGGGACGTCGCGCAGCGCGACTACCTGCCCGAGCTCGGCCGGTTCGCGGACCGGGTCGAGGTCGTCGTCGCGTGCAGCCGCACCGAGGCACGCGCCCGCGACGTCGCCGAGCGCTTCGCGATCCCGCACTGGACGACCTCGGTCCCGGAGGCCGTGTCGGCCGACGTCGACGCCGTCGTCAACCTGACGCCGATCGAGACGCACCTCGAGGTCACGCTGGCGGCCCTCGAGTCGGGCAAGCACGTCTACAGCGAGAAGCCGGTCGCCGCGTCGGTTGCAGACGTCGACCGGATCGCGGGCGAGGCGGCGAAGCGCGGGCTCGTCGTCGTCACGGCACCGTGCGTGATGCTCTTCCCGCAGGTCGTCTGGGCGCAGACGGCCCTCTCGCGCGGCGACCTCGGCCCGGTGCACTCCGCCCGCGGGCACGGGCACGGCGGCGTCCCGCCGTGGGACGGATTTCTCTCGGATCCAACGCCCTACTTTGCGCCCTCCGCCGGTGCGCTCGTCGACATGGCCGTCTACCCCCTCCACGCGCTGACCGGGCTCCTCGGGCCCGTCCGCCACGTATCGGCGCTCTCGACGCGCACCCGGGAGCGGTTCGCGATCGAGGACGGGCCCTTCGCCGGCCGCAGCGTCGACGTCGAGTCCGACGACAACTGGCATATCGTTCTCGAGCACGAGTCGGGCGCGCTCGCCTCCGTCGAGGCGAACACGTGCGCCGATGCCGCGGTCGGGCCCGAGCTGGAGCTGCGCGGCGAGGCGGGGGCGCTCGGCGTGAGCCTGGTCGACGTCGCGGCTCCGGTACGTCTCGTGCGGGACGGCACGGAGCAGGCCGAGACCGTCGCGCACGAGCGCACGAGCGGCCCGGATCACGTCCTCGGGATCGCCCACCTCGCCGAGTGCGTCTCGAGCGGGAGCGAGCCGGTGATCGGCCTCGCTCCCGCGCGCCACGTGCTCGAGATCCTGGCCGCCGCGCGCGCGTCAGTGGCCGAGCGACGCGTCGTGGAGATCGGCCGTGGCTGAGCCGCTCCGTCTCGGAATCGTCGGCGTCGGCGCGCTGGCGCTGCGCGGGCTTCTTCCCCACCTCACGCAGCCGGACGTCGCCGACCGGGTCCGCGTTACGGCGCTCTGCGATCCCGTCCGCGAGCGCGCGCAGGGCGCTGCGGAGCAGTACGGCGTCCCCGGGGTCCACGCCTCGCTCGAGGAGCTGCTCGCCGCCGACGAGGTCGACGTCCTCACGATCGCCTCGCCGATCGGGCTCCACCACGAGCAAGCCATGCAGGCGCTCCGCGCAGGCAAGCACGTCCACCTCAACAAGACAATGACGACGACCGTCGCAGAGGCGGACGAGCTGATCGCGCTCGCGCGTGAGCGCGACCTGCGGGTCGTCGCCTCGCCGGGCGAAGTCCTGCGCCCCCAGCTCCGGCGAGCTCGCGAGCTGATCGCCGAGGGCGCGATCGGCCGCGTCGCGTGGGCGATCTGCGGCTGTGCATCCGAGAGCTACCACGAGCAGGACGAGCCGGAGCGCCTCGACGCTCCCGGCGGTCAGGCGATCGACCCGTCCTGGTACTTCCGGAAGCCGGGCGGCGGACCGCTCTTCGACATGACCGTCTACGCGCTGCACCAGCTGACGAGCGTCCTCGGCCCGGCTGCTCGCGTCACGGCGCTGTCCGGGATCCGCATTCCGGAGCGGGAGTTTCTCGGCCGGCCGATCCCGACCGAGGCGGACGACAATACGATCCTGCTCCTCGATTTCGGGGACGGGCTCTATGCAGTTGCGTACGGCACGGCGGCCGGCCTCACCTCGGAGCAGTTCGCGGCGGGCGTGTACTTCGGGACGAAGGGGACGATCGACGGCGTGCTGCTCAACGGCGAGCCGTTCGACTACCCGGGTCGCGAGCTCACGAAGGGGGCTCCCGTGACCGACTGGGACGCGCAGATGGCGGTCCTGCCGCACGTCGTCGGCGCGCACCGCTCGATTCCCGAGGCGCACGTGTTCGAAGACGTCATGCAGCTCGTCCGCTGGGCCTCCGAGGGGATCCCGAGTGTCGTGACGGCCGAGCACGCCCGTCACGTGATCGACATCGTCGAGTGCGGCTACCGCGCCGCGGAGAGCGGTCGCACGCAGGAGCTCCGGACGACGTTCGAGCTGCCGCAGGAGGTTGCCGCATGACCCGTAAGTACACGCCGTCGCCGCGGCCGAGCTTCGACCGACCGACAGCGGTGACGAGCGAGAGCGCGACGCGCTACCTCTGGGGCGACGACGAGTCGGGGGTGGTCGCCGACCTCATCTACACGTCGAGCGAGTCGATCCACGCGCTCGTCTTCATGCTGCCCTCGGGCGGTGCGTTCCGGCACTCGCCCGAGTTCCGCACCGTGTTCGGGGCAGACGAGCTGCTCTATGTCCTCGAGGGAACGATGCTGCTCGCGGACCCCGAGACGGGGGAGGTGGCGCGTGTCGAGCGCGGCGGTACGGTCTTCTTCCGCAAAGACACCTGGCACCACGCGTTCGCGCACGGGACCGAGCCGCTGCGCGTGCTCGAGATCTTCGCGCCGCCTCCCGCGGCGGGCACCTCCGGCGCCTACGCGCGTACCCGCCCCTATCTCGAGAAGTCGCGCTACGCCGACGACACCTTGCTCGGCGCGCTTCCCGCTGAGGAGCCGCGCGTAACGAGGTTCCGCGTCCTCCGCGCCGACGACACCGTCTGGCGACGCGACCTCGAGGTCCCGACGGGGATGCTCGTCAGCACCGAGCACCTGACGGTCCACCTGCTCGAGGTCGATCCCGGCGCATGCTCGCGCGAGCACGCGCACGGCGGGGACGAGGTCGTCTACGTCCTCGAGGGGCGGCTCTGGCTCCGGGCAACTCACGGCGACACGTCGATCGTGCTCGAGCTCGCGTCAGACGACCTCGGCTTCGTCCCGGCGGGGAGCGTGCACGAGTACCGCTGTTACGGCGCCGAGCCGGTGCGGGCGCTCGTCGGGGTGGCTCCCAGCTACCTCCCGTGACCGCGATCGGGACCGACGACCCGTGCTCGGGCTTGGCCCGAACGGCCATGTCAGGTTCAACGAGCCGTCCGCGGCGGCGGCCTCGTGCTCGTGGTTACCGCGGGCCGACCGTGGAGCGGGCCAGGCGCGCGATCACGGGGCCCGCATCAGATCGAGGGCACCGTCGGACGCGCCGGGAAGCTCGGCGAAAGTCTCGAGGGGCGTCTCACCGGTCGCAAAGACGATCGCCGGCGCCGGAAGCGCCCGCGAGACCGTTGCGATCTCGTCGGCCGCCGCGCGAGCGTACGCCGAACCATCGCCGACGCGGACGACCCGAGCAGCCCTCGGCACGTCGTCAGCGGGCGGTGGTCGCGCCGTCGACCACGAGCGCGGAGCCGGTCACGAACGAGGACTCGTCGGAGGCGAGGAAGAGCACGCAGCTCGCCACCTCCTCGGGGGTCCCCATCCGGCCGAGCGGCGATGCCGCGGCATACTCCGCGCGCAACGCCTCGGGGTCGCTGGCGAGATCGAGGAACGAGGTCGTGAGCGGCGTGTCGATCACCCCGGGGCAGACCGCGTTCGCGCGGATGGCCCGCGGCGCGAGCTCGAGCGCGAGCGCGCGGGTGAGCTGGAGTACCGCTCCCTTTGTCGCCGTGTAGGGCGCATCGTTCTCCCAGGCGATGAACGAGTTGATCGACGCCATGTTCACGATCGACGACCCGTCCGGCATGTGCGGGATCGCCGCCCGGCAGGCGTAGAACATCCCCGTCACGTTGACGCGGAAGATCCGCTCCCACTCCGCGTCCGTCGTCTCGGTGAGCGGCGGCCCGTGCGCGAGCTCGATACCGGCGTTGTTCGACAGGATGTCGATGCGCCCGAACCGCTCGACAACCTGCCCCACGACGTCGTCGACCGACGCCCGCTCGCCGATGTCGAGGGGGATGCCGAGCGCCGCTCGGCCCGAAGCCTCCTCGGCGAGCCGGCAGGTCTCCTCGACGTTCCGCGGCGTCTGCGACGTGACGACAACGTCGGCCCCCTCCTCGGCGAGACGGACGCACACCGCGCGGCCGATGCCGGTCCCCGCTCCCGTGACGAGCGCGACCTTGCCCCCGGCCCGCCCGCTCAAGAGCGAGCTCCGTGCGGTCGCAGCGGCCGCGGCGCGCGGGGCGCCGGCGCGGCGTCCCAGTCGCTCACGCGGTACCCGGCCGTGTGCCCTCCGTCGGCGAGCACGACAGACCCCGTGACGTACGACGCCTCGTCGGACAGCAGAAACCGGACGACGGCGGCGATCTCGTGTGGCTCGGCGGGGCGGTCGAGGGGGATCCGCGTGCGGTACTTCGCCCACGTCGCCTCGTCGTCCAGCAGCTCCTCGGTCACGCGCGTTCGCACCCACCCGGGCGCGACCGCGTTGACGCGGATGCCGTGCGGGGCAAGGTCGACGGCGAGCGAACGGGCGAGCTGGGAGACCGCTCCCTTCGACGCGTTGTACGTCGCCTGCAGCTCCTCGCCGAGGAACGAGGCGGTGGAGGCGGTGCAGACGATCGAGCCGCCGCCGTGGGCGGCCATGTGCCGCGCGGCGGCGATCGTCACGAGGTACATGCCCCGGACGTTGACGTGCATCGTGTGGTCGAAGTGCTCGAGCGGCGCGTCGAGCGCATGCTCGAAGTAGGCGATGCCCGCGTTCGAGGCGAGCCGATCGAGGCGGCCGTAGCGCTCGAGCGTCAGCGCGACCGCACGCTCCGCCGTCTCGGGCTCGCCGACGTCGCCGGCGAAGGCCACCGCGCCGAGCCGCACGGCGATCTCCTCGAGCTGCTCCCGGTCGTCCGGCGAAGCGACGAGGCAGAGGCCGACGCCGTCGGCGGCCAGGAGCTCGGCGATCGCAAGCCCGATTCCGGAGCTCGCACCGGTGACGATCCCCGCGTGCTCAGGCATGCGCGAGCGCCGCTCGCGCATTCGCGGCACGGAGCGCGTAGATCTCGAAGTCGGGCGTCGTGGCGCGCGGGGGCTCCACCTCGTAGACGTGCAGGAGCGCCGGGCCGCCGGGCAGTCCGCGCTCGCGGCTCTCGCCGGCGGCGCGGGCCAGCGCTTCCAGGTAGGCGAGATCGGCTTCTCCCACGGCGGCCGCGTGTTCCGGCGTCAGCGGCTCCCCGTGGCCCGGCACGACCCAGCGGAGCTCGTGTCGCTCGAGCGCGTCCAGCAGGCGACGGGTCGTCGACGCCGCCTTCTCGACGCCCGCGCCGACGAACGGATAGGTCATCGGTGAGAGGTAGTCGCCAGGCGCGAGCACCCCCTGTTCGAGAAGCACGAACGCGAGCCCGTCGACGGTGTGCCCGGTCGCGTCGAGCGCTTCGATGTTGAAGGGACCGCACGCGAAGACGCCGGGCTCGACGATCTGATCGACCCGCAGATCGGTCGACCACGCGTAGCCCCATTCCCGTGCCGCAGCCTTGAGCGCCGCCGCAGCGTCGCCAGACTCGATCCGGGCGGCCGTGGCGGCACCGGCGACGACCGTTGCCTCGGGAAGCGCTCCGATCCCGCATACGTGGTCATAGTCGGCATGCGTGACCAGCACGTGCACGCGTCCGTTCGCGGAGCGCGCCAGTGCCGCCTGTGCCTCGATCTCCGCCGGCTCGAGACACGGGTCGACGAGAAGTACCTCGTCACCCGACCGCGCATGGAGGGCATTCGTCTGCCAGAGCGACGCCTGCGATACGAGGACGCCCTCGCCGAGATCCCGGGGCTCGTCCACGTCGCGACGATAACACCCCGATGTAGACACATCGTCCACGATGTGGACTTGATTCCACGCGCGCGCCACACCAGAAAGAGGTGCATATCAGCGTCGGTCTAGCTGGGCTGTTTTCAGAGACGACGGGTCTTGGAGCCGAGCACGTCGACCGCGATGATGCGGTCGAAGTGCTCGGCGGAGACGTGCGGGCGGACGTCCCGCACGCCGGCGATCCCGGCGCGGCGTTGAGCTTGTACCGCCGTCGACTGCGGCTCCCCGCGTCGAGGAGGCGGTTGACGCGCTGTGCGGAAGCCCTGAAGTCGACATCGCCGAAGCCTTGACCGGCGCACGCTCGCCCCCCGGAGGGCTTCGGCCGGGGCGGTGACGCGTTCGGTTTCCCGCACGACGGTCTCGTGCGGGCCGCACGCCCGGCGAGGGCGTCGCACGTCACTGTGCGGGACATGCCCGCCGGGACCCATTCGACGACCCTCGCCGCTCCGCCGACGGTTCCGCGCCACGCGCTCGCGTCGCCGTCGCTCGTGCTCTTCCTCGCGTTCGTCGCGAGCCAGGCCGGCGTGCTCGTCCTTTCGCCGATCCTGAGCGACGTCGCCGACGACTTCGGGGTCTCGATCGCCGCAGCGGGGCAGCTGCGGATCCTCGCGGCGCCGCTCGCGGTCGTCGCGGCGCTCGTCGCCGGGCGGCTGCTCACTCGGTACTCGCCGCGTGCGCTGCTCGGCGTCGCGAGCGCGCTCCTCGCGGTCGGCTCGCTCGCGAGCGCGGCGGCGCCGTCGTTCGTGATGCTCGCGCTCGCGCAGATCCCGATGTGGATCGGGATCGCGATGATCCTCACCGCGGGCGTCGCGGCGACGGCCGCGTGGAGCGAGCCGGAGCGCCGCACCCGGGTCGTTGCGCACGCCTTTGCCGGCCCGCCGACGGCGTGGATCGTCGGCATGCCGCTGATCGGCGTCGTCGCGGAGGTCCACTGGCGGCTCGCCTTCCTCGCGCTGCCGCTGCCCGCGGCGCTGCTCGCCGGGCTCGCCGTCCTCGGCCGGCCGCACGACGCTCCGATCCAGCGGGCCGAGACGTCGCTCCGCGGTCTCCTCCGACGCGCGGACGCGCAACGCTGGGCGATCGGCGAGCTCTGCGCGAACGCGGCCTGGGCAGGGACGCTCGTGTTCAGCGGCGCGCTCCTGACCGAGCAGTACGGCATGTCGACCACCGCGACCGGCGTGGCGCTCGCCGCCGTGGCCGTCGCCTACCTCCTCGGGAACCGGCGGGCGGGCCACGGCGTGCCGGAGCGCGCCCGGTGGACGATGCTCGCCACCAGCCTCGCCGCTGCGGTCGGCGTCGCGCTGACGTGGACGGTGACGCCCGTCGTCGCGGTCACGCTCGTACTCTTCGCCGTCAGCGGCGCGCTCGTCGCGACGCGAACGGTCGCGGGGACGGTCTACGGGTTCAGCGTCGCGGGCGACCTCGGGCGCGAGGTCGGCACCGTCCGCGCCGTGACCACCCAGCTCGGGTACCTGGTCGGCGCGCTCGCCGGCGGGGCCGCGCTCGCGCTGGCCGGGTTCGCGGGGATCGGCGTCGTGATGGGTGGGCTATTCCTCGCCTCGACGCTGCCGTACGCCTCCGCGCGTCTTGCGCGAAGGCGCGGGAGCGCAACGTCAGAGGCTCCCGCGCCCGAGGCCGTCGCGGTGAGCACGGGGCTCGCGCCGGCGGCCATGCCCAGCCGCTACGTCCGGCTCCCCCGCGGAAAAGGGCTCGTCATCCGCCCGCTGCGAAACGGGGACGTCGAGACGGTGATCGCAGTTTTCGAGCGGCTCGGCGAAGAGTCGCGCCGCACGCGGTTCAACGGGCCTAAGCCTCGGCTGAGCTCCGTCGAGCTCGAGCAGCTCGCCAGGGTCGATGCGACGCGCCACGTCCTCGTCGGGTACCTCGCTGGACACGCTCGCCCGATCGCTATCGCGCGACTCGTGCGCGACGGGGCGAGCGCGGAGATCGCATTCGAGGTGGCCGACGAGCACCAGCGGCTCGGCATCGGGTCGGCCCTCACCGCCGAGCTTCTTGCCGATGCGCGCGCGGCCGGGATCACCGAGGTCACTGCGCTCGTCGCGACCGACAACAAGGCGGCCGTCTCGCTCTTGCAGCGCGTTCTCGGTCGGCTCGACGCTCGCTTCGAGGGGACGGAGCTGTCGGTCCGCGCGGCGCTGGCCGACGCTATAGCTGGAACAGCCGTGTCTCCTCGCGCGGGCGCCGCGCCTGCTCGGGGAAGCGCTTGATCCCGACACCGTCGAGAGCGCCGGTCGCGGGATGGGTGGCGAAGCGGGGAAGCAGCGTCCTGAGATAGCCGCGCGCCTGACCGTTCCCACGCTCGGCGGCGGCCGTGATCGCGCAGACGAGATCGGCGCACTGCAGGCCGATCGAGTAGTGGCTCGGCCCGAGGAACAGCCCCTCGACGATGCGGCCGAGGCGCGAGTACGGGCTGCCGTCCTTCGTGAGGTCGGCGAAGAACCGCCGGAGCCGCGCGTCGTCCTCACGGAACCGGCTGTCGACGACGATCAGGCCGACGTCGCCGGCGGCCTCGAGGAGGAGCTGGAAGCGCTCGGCGAGGAACATCAGGCCGGTGGCGTACGTGTCCTCATCGGTGGCGAAGAACGCCGGCGCGACCTCTGCGCCGAGCTCGATGTCGAGCAGCGTGACGTAGCAGCGAAGGGGCGAGCGCGCGAGCGCCGCGACGACCGCGTCGGCGAGCGCCGGCGGAACCTCGCCCTTTCCGGATGCCGTGCCACTTCACTTCACGGTCGACCGGCCAGCCGTGCGCCGTCAGCGTCTCCTGCCAGTGGTCTCGAAGGAGGTGCCAGTCGGTGTCGGCGAGCGCCACCCCGCCGAGGGCGAAGAACTTCCGCTCGGAGAGCTGTCCCGACTCGTCGAGGAAGAGAAGGTGCACGTGCGAATGGGTATGCGGACCCGTGTCAGCCGTCAACCGACGTAAGACGACTGCGTCCCTCGGGTGACTACCTCTCTATGACGTCGATGAGCCCGCCACCCGATGAAGACGAGGCCGTGGAGGACGCCCGCGAGCGAATCCAACGCGCGGAAGAGCTCGAAGACGGTAGCCTCGACCCCGACGAGCTCGACACCGAGCCCGCCTGGTGGGACGAGGGCAGCGACGACGAGACGTAGCTCGTGGGGGAAGTGACGCCTGGGCGACGCTCCGCTTCCCCGACGCGATCGCGGACGCGACAGGCTGAGAGGCGGCCGCGAACACGCGACCGCCTCCCTCGCTCTAGCCGTGCAGCTTCGCGTACGTCGCGGCTGCGCCCCAGCCGTACTGCGCCAGGAGATCGTTCTCAGCGCTGGTCGCGAGAGCGGTGTGCGTCTGCTGCTTCGCGAAAATCGCCGCGGCGCCCCAGCCGTACTGTCCCAGGGGGTTGTCCCATTGCCTGGCGACGGTCGGCGCAGCCGAGCCGTACTGGGCGGGCATGCTGCTGTCGCCGTCGTCGACGGGCTTCACGTGCGCGCCGGCCGGCGCGGCGAGAACGAGCGCAGCCGCGCCCGTGAGGAAGATTCGGAGAGTCCTGCGCGGAGACAGGGGGTTCATGGCGGGCTCCTTCCGAGTTAGTGCCATTTGCCGCCAGCCTAGGAGGGCGCGGTCTCCGTGTCGTTCGCGGCCGGCACCCCCGGAGTGTCAACACCGCTACAGAAGGCGCCGTTCGATCGGAGCGCGAGGCGGGCACCTTCTCTCGCAGGCCATGCCGCCGGGCACATCAACGCGTGGCGGGTCGATGAAGCCGCAGGGCGTGGGCGCGTCGTAGCCTGCGCTCAGCCGCCGGCGAGCTTGACGCGGTAGCCCTTTGACTCGAGCCGGGCGACGATCTTCGCGCGGTGGTCGCCCTGGATCTCGACGACGCCGTCCTTCGCCGAGCCGCCCGAGCCGCACCGGCGCCTGAGGTCGCTCGCCACCGCATCGAGCTCGCGGGGCGGGATGCCGCGGACGACCGTCACCGTCTTGCCGCGGCGGCCGCTCGTCTCGCGCGAGACGCGGACGATGCCGTCGTTCGGCACCGGCGGAGCCTCTCGTCGATCGGCCGCCTTCCGCAGGTCGCCGTCGGCCGTGGAGTAGACGCGGCGGCTCTCGGGCATACCGATGAGTCTGCCTCCTGAACCAGGTCATACGAGCATGGACACGACATTCGTGCTGGTCCCCGGGGCCGGCGGCGCCGCGTGGTACTGGCACCGCGTCGTCGCCGAGCTCGAGCGTCGCGGCCGGAAGGCGATCGCCGTCGAGCTGCCGGCAGCCGACGAGAGCGCCGGGCTCGCGGAGTACACCGAGGTCGTCGTCGAGGCGATCGGCGACCGGCGACCGATCGTGCTCGTCGCGCAGTCGATGGGCGGGTTCACGGCGCCGCTCGTCTGCGCGCGCGTGCCGGTCGAGCTCCTGATCCTCGTCAACGCGATGGTTCCGCGGCCCGGCGAGACGGGCAACGAGTGGTGGACGGCGACCGGATGGAAGGACGACGTGGGGGAGGTCGACTTCGACGAGGCGTTCTTCCACGACGTCCCGGAGGACGTGAAGGCCGCTGCGCTCGCGGAGGAGCCGCCGCAGTCGGGAACGCCGTTAGAGGAGCCCTGGCCTCTCGCGTCATGGCCGGACGTTCCGACCCGCTTCGTGCAGGGACACGACGACCGCTTCTTCCCGCTCGCGTTCCAGCGACGGGTCGTACGGGAACGGCTCGGCATCGAGATCGACGAGGTTCCCGGCGGTCACCTGGGCGCGCTCAGCCGGCCCGTGGAGCTCGTCGACGAGCTCGAGGGGCTTGCACGTCAGGTTGGGCTCTAGCCCAGCCCAGCGGACGTCAGAGCAGGTGTCCGACTGAAGTCGGACACCGTTTGCGATGAGTTTCGCGCGCCGCACCGGTAGTACGACTGACAACCCTTCCAGCCGGAACAGGAGCACACCATGCGCAAGCTCGTCTCATCCTTCTTCATCTCCCTCGACGGCGTCGTCGAGGCGCCGGACAAGTGGCATTTCCCCTACTTCAACGACGAGATGGGGGCCGCGGTCGGCGAGGCCATCGAGGCCAGCGATGCCCTGCTGCTCGGCCGCCGCGGGTACCAGGAGTTCGCGGCGTACTGGCCGCAACAGGACCCGGCGTCGAGCCCGTTCGTGTCGATCATGAACGACACGCCGAAGTTCGTCGCCTCGACCACGCTCGAGAATGTCGACGACTGGCAGAACTCGACCCTGCTCGAGGGTGACATCGCCGGGGCCGTCGACGAGCTCAAGGCGCAGCCCGGCAAGAACATCGGCATGTCGGGGAGCGCCACGCTCGTGCGGTCGCTGCTCGAGCGGGGCCTCCTCGACGAGCTGAGGCTGCTGGTGCACCCGCTCGTCGTCGGCCAGGGCGCGAAGCTGTTCCCGGACGACTCCCCGCCCGTGTCGCTCGAGCTCGTCGCGTCGCATACGTTCTCGACCGGTGTCCTCGACCTGACCTACCGGCCGGCGGCCGCCGCATGAGCAACTCGTCTTCGGCTCGCGTTCGTCGGGGAAACCGTGTTTCCCCCACGCGCCCCCTTCTTCTGGAGATCGTGGGGAACCTCCCGGTTCCCCACACCCCTCCCCGTTCATGGGCCAACAGAGGTTGGCCCATGAACGTCCACCGGACCGTGCGCTCGCGGGACGGCACGCCGATCGCCTACGAAACCGCCGGCGACGGGCCGGCGGTGATCCTCGTCGGCGGCGCGTTCAGCTACCGGCGCTACCGGAGCTGGGTGCAGCTGACCGAGCTGCTCGCGCCGCGATTCACCGTGATCGGCTACGACCGGCGCGGCCGCGGCGACTCGGGCGACGCGCCGGAGTACGCGGTCGAGCGGGAGATCGAAGACCTCGGCGTGCTCGTCGAGGCGGCGGGCGAGTCGGCGCGCGTGTTCGGGATGTCATCCGGCGGCGTGCTCGCGCTGCGGGCAGCCGCGGCCGGCGTGCCGATCGAGCGGGCGGTCGTCTACCAGCCGCCGTTCAGCGTCGACGCGAGCGGGCACCTGCCGCCCTTGGGCTTCGAGCGGCGGCTCGACGCGCTCGTCGCGTCGGGCGACCGCGGCGCGACCGTCCGCTACTTCATGCGCGAGGGGATGGGCGCGCCACGCGCGCTCGTCGGCGCCCTGCGCCTCGCGCGGCCGCTCTGGCGGAACCTCGAGGCGGTCGCGCACACGCTGCCGTACGACTATGCGGTGATGAACGGCACCGTCCACGGAACGCCGCTCCCACACGAGCCGTGGGCGTCGATCGCGACGCCGACGCTCGTCCTCGACGGCAGCAAGAGCCCGGCGTCGCTCCGCAACGCCGCCGACGCGCTTGCGCTCCACATGCCGAACGCTCATCGGCGCACGCTCGCCCGGCAGAGCCACAATCTCTCGATGACGATGCTCGCGCCGGTGCTGGAGGAGTTCCTCCTTGATCGTCGCTGAGGCACCCGACCCGCGCGTGCTCGAGGCCGCGCGGCGCGGCGACGAGGACGCGTTCCGCAAGCTCGTCGAGCCGCACCGCCGCGAGCTCCACGCGCACTGCTACCGCATGCTCGCGTCGCTCCAGGACGCCGAGGACGCGCTCCAGGAGACGCTCCTGCGCGCGTGGCGCGGGCTCGGCGGGTTCGAGGACGGGAGGCCGCTCCGGCCATGGCTCTACCGGATCGCGACGAACGCGAGCCTCGACGCGATCGCGAAGCGGCCGAAGCGGGTCTTGCATCTCCACGAGCCTCCCTGGCAGCCGTCGGACGGTCCCGGTACGCCGCTCCTCGAGTCGATCTGGATCGACCCCTATCCGGACGCGCACTTCCGCGTCGAGGACGGCTACGCCGCGCCCGAGGCGCGATACGAAATGCGCGAGAGCGTCGAGCTCGCGTTCATCGCCGCGCTTCAGCACCTGCCCGCGCGGCAGCGGGCGGTGCTGATCCTCCGCGAGGTGCTCGGGTTCTCGGCGCGCGAGGTCGCCCAGTCGCTCGACACGACCGCCGCGTCCGTCAACAGTGCGCTCCAGCGGGCGAGGAAGACCGTCGAGGACGTACTGCCCGACCGCAGCCAGCAGCAGACGCTCCGCTCGCTCGGCGACGACGGCCTGCGCGGGCTCGTCGAGCGCTACGTCGCCGCCTGGGAGAGCCGCAACGTCGACGCGATGGTGTCCGTGCTCGTGGAGGACGCGACCTTCTCGATGCCGCCGTTCCCGTGCTGGTTCAGCGGCCGCGCCGATGTCGTGGCGTTCATCGCACAGTTCAAGCCCGTGCTGCGCCACGTCATGACGAGCGCAGGCGGGCAACCGGCGATCGCGTGGTACATCCGCGACGTGGAGCGCGGCGCGTACCTGCCGGCGGCGATCGAGGTGCTCGCGCTCGAGGGCGATCGCGTGAAGGAGATCACCGCGTTCGCGGACGCCGAGGCGCTCTACCCGCGGTTCGGGCTGCCCGCCGAGCTGTAGGGGCGCGGCGCAAGCCGCGCCCCTGGCCCCGTTGACCTACGCTCTCGCTGCTGCGGACGGCTTCACGCCAAGCGCCGTGGCGAGCAGGATCTCGTTGATGCTGACGTCGATGAGCTCGATGTCCTCGGCGATGTTCTCCGCGATCCAGGCCGCCGCGGCCGGGGTCGCCGCCTCGGCCTGCTCCATCGAGTCCCACGCGCTCATCGAGGTGAGCGTGTCGCCGCTGATGGCGAGGTTGTACGCCCTGAAGCCGGGCTGCGCCTCGAAGATCGGGAGCATACCCTCCTCGGCCTTCCGCGCCAGCTCGTGCGGGTCGCCGCTGATCCGGTAACGGGCGATGCGTCCGTGCATCGAATCCCCTCCTTCTCGCGGCCGTTGCGCCGCTGCGGATCGTCCGCGCGGGCCCGGCCTAACCGGGGGACCATGGCAGACCGCGGCCGGAAGTCAAGCGGTCGGGTTTGGCCTGTCGGCCGTCGGGGAAGGACGGAACCGACGTCGGTGCTATCCTGCGCGGAAGCTAGAGCGGGTCCGGTTTGCGCTTCTGCGCCTTCCCTACGCGTTCGTTAAATACGTAAGGGAGGTGTATTTCCATGGCAGAAGGAACCGTGAAGTGGTTCAACGATGCGAAGGGCTATGGCTTCATCGAGCCTGCAGACGGCTCGAAGGACGTCTTCGTCCATCACAGCTCGATCGCCGGTGACGGGTTCAAGTCGCTCCCCGAGGGGGCGAAGGTCTCGTACGAGCCCCGCGAGGGTCAGAAGGGCCCCGAGGCGACCAACGTCGCCGTCGTCGCGTAGTGCACTTCGGCGCCCGTGGCCCTCGGCGGCCACGGGCGCCGAACTCGTCCCTCGTCCGACCAAAGGAGGCGGCCATCGCCGTCAAGGAAGAAAAGCTCGAGATGGAGGGCGAGATCGTCGAGAGCCTCCGTAGCGGGATGTTCCGGATCACGCTCGACAACGGTCACCAGATGATCGGGTACACCGCCGGGAAGATGAAGCGCTACCGGATCCGGATGGCACCTGGTGACCGCGTGAAGGTCGAGGTGTCGTTGTACGACCTCGACCGGGGACGCATCGTCTACCGAGTGCGGTAGTGGGTGGCCGATCGAGCGGATGAGCTGCAGGTCGAGCTCGCAGGGCTGCTCGCACAGCACGAGCCCACTCTGACCGAGGGCGAGCGCGCCGACCTCGTCCGGCTGGAGGAGGGGTACGGCTGGCGCCCGGGGCGCAGGCCTGTCCGGCCGGCGCCGCAGATCGCCGACTTCCTCGACCTCTTCGACCGGGCCGAGCAGGAGGAGATCACGTACGGCACGCTCGAGGTCGGGACGGTCGAGGAGCTCCGGAACGCGTTCCGGCGCGGCCTGGCCGGCGAGCCCTAGGCCGCGGCGCGCCTCGAAAAGCGGGTGTCTGGCTGAAGCCAGACCCGATCGCTCGCCCAGGTGCCTTCAGTCAGGCACCCGTCCTGTTCCCGCTACCGTGGGTCGGGTCGTCTTGCGAAGGAGGAGCCGCATGCCGTCCCTGCGCTCGGTCGTCGGAGCCCTCGTCGCCGCGCTCGCCCTGACCCTCGTCGGCGGCGCGTCCGCCGCCGCCGCCGGGCCCGACCTCACCCGGAGCCTGAAGGCCGGCGGGCTCGTGGTCGTCTTCCGGCACGCCGCGACGGACTTCTCGAAGCCCGACCAGGATCCGGTCGTCGTCTCGGACTGCTCGACGCAACGGAACCTCTCCGCGCAGGGGCGCGCCGACGCGCGCAAGATCGGGCGCGGGGTTCGCCGGCTCGGCCTTCCCGTCGCCAGGGTCTTCTCGAGCGCGTACTGCCGCACGCTCGAGACGGCGCGGCTCGCCTTCGGCCGCGCGACCGTCCACCCGGCGCTCCTCAACACGATCGCGGCCGAGCACGACGATTCATGGCGCTCGCAGATCCGCGCCGCACGGCGCCTCTTCGGTGCGAAGCCAGCGGCCGGGAAGCTGACCGTGCTCGTGACGCACGGCGTTGTCGTCCAGGAGACCTCGGGGCAGACTCTCGAGGAGGGCGAGGCGATCGTCTTCCGGCCGCTCGGGAACGGCCGCTTCCGCGTCGTCGGTCGGGTGATGCCACAGGAGTGGGGCACGCTGCGCCGACCGGCCTCGACGGCTGCCGCCGGCCTCAGCGTCCAGGAGTACCCGGTCCCCGAGGGCACCCATCCGCACGACGTGGCCGTCGCACCAGATGGGACGGTCTGGTACACGGCCCAGCACACCGGCAGGATGGGCCGGCTCGACCCGAAGACGGGGCAGACGACGGAGATCCCTCTCGGTGACGGCTCGGCGCCGCACGGCGTCATCGTCGGGCCCGACGGCGCCGCGTGGGTGACGGACGGCGGGCTCAACGCGATCGTCCGGGTCGACCCCGGTACGTCTGCCTTCCGCGGCTACCGGCTGCCCGCCTCGACGGGCAACGCAAACCTCAACACGGCGACATTCGACAAGCGCGGCATCCTCTGGTTTACCGGGCAGAACGGCATCTACGGCCGCCTGAACCCGAAGACGGGAGCGATGCGGGTCTTCCGCGCGCCCCTCGGCCAGGGCCCGTACGGGATCACGACGACGCCCAAGGGGCGGGTCTTCTACGCCTCGCTCGCGGGAAGTCACATCGCCGAGATCAACGTGCGCACCGGCAAGGCGACCGTGATCCGACCGCCGACTGCGGGCCAGGGCGCACGGCGCGTCTGGTCGGACTCGAAGGGCCGGATCTGGGTCAGCGAGTGGAACGCCGGAAAGGTCGGCCGCTACGACCCGGCGACGAAGAAATGGCGCGAGTGGGACGTCCCCGGCCCGGCCCAGGTCTATGCCGTCTACGTGGACGACAAGGACGCCGTCTGGCTCACGGACTTCGGCCGCAGCGGGATCTGGAGGTTCGCTCCGGCGACCGGGAAGTTCACCCGCGTGCCGCTGCGCGCCGGGGCCAGCGTGCGCCAGCTGCTCGGACGGCCGGGCGAGGTGTGGGGCGCCGAGTCCGGGGCCGACCGCCTCGTCGTCATCCGCGGCTAGCCGCTCCGGCCGCGCTGGCCGAGGACGAACGTCGCGGCGAGGTGGGCCACGGTGGCGACGCCGAGGACGACCGCCGACGTCTCGAGGCCCGCCGCGGCGAACGCGAGCGTCCCGCCGCCGAAGACCGCGAGCTCGAGCAGGAGCCGCCACGGGTCGGACTGTGGCCGGCGCGCCTTCGGCGCCACGAAGGCTCCCCAGAGGACCGCGGCGGCGAGCGGTGCCGCGATCGCGAGGACGACGTTCACGCCGTCCGGCCCCGTTTTCCAGCCCCAGACGGCGAGCCCCGCGAGGGATGCGAGCTCGAGGCAGAAGCGAACGCTGTCGTTCACCGCGCGAGCGACGGTCATCGAGGGGACCCTAGGTCGCGGGTCGGCCGGGCATGCCCGCGTGCATCACTACAGATCCTTCACGTTCTTTCGTGTTTCCTATGAGGTGCGACAGCGGCTCCGGTCGGTTCCCGTGCCGTGGGGTGGTGGCGCGAGAGGCGACGGGCTCAACCGCCGTCGTGGATTACTGGGCCGCTCCCCACACGGGGGCGGCCCAATACGCCGGTCGAAGGGAGCTGCGGCCATCGCCGTCAAGGAAGAGAAGATCGAGATGGAGGGGGAGATCGTCGAGAGTCTCCGGAGCGGCATGTTCCGCATCCGCCTCGACAACGGGCACGAGATGCTGGGCTACACCGCCGGGAAGATGAAGCGCCATCGGATCCGCATGGGGCCGGGGGACCGGGTGCGCGTCGAGGTCTCGGCGTACGACCTCGACCGGGGTCGCATCGTCTACCGCCTCCGCTGAGCCAGCCCGATCCCTCGAACGAGGGATGTACCTCGCGCGCCCCGTCGATCACAACCCGGGCAGCGGTAGGCGTGGGGGAAGGGGAAACCGATGGCTGCGGCACCGGTCGACGACCGTAAGCACGGCGAAGCGGACGAGATTCGCCACTGGCGCTTCGAGGAGCTCCTACGCGCCGGCTACACGATCTCCGATGCGTTGGAGCTCGCGCTTCGCCCCGACATCGATCTGCACTGGGCAGCGAGCCTCGTGCGGCGCGGGTGCCCGAGCGCGACGGCGGCGCGAATAGCGCTGTAGCACGACGCGCCCGCGCCGTGTGCCGGCGCGGGCGCATCCGCATCCGGCTAGTCCGGCTTGGCGCCCATCGCCCAGATGACGACGACGAACGCGATGAGGAGCACGACACCGAGATAGCCCGACGCCTTGCCGAGCCCGACCGACTTCCGGCGGGCCGCGAAGCCGGCGAGCCCGAGCGCGATCAGGAAGATGAGGAGCCCGATGTCGGCGGTCATGTAGCCGATCCCGATCCAGGCCGGATCGTCCTCGGCGTCGCCGAACTCCTTCGAGTAGATCCACTCGGCCCCGATCCGCATCACGACGTATGCGGGAACACCCACCATCCAGAGCGAGCGGAAGGCGATCCGACGCATCACGTCGGGCTGAGGGGTCCGCTCGGCGCTGAGCGTTGTGACGACGGCTGTGAGGACGGCTCCCACCAGCACCGCCGCGCCGACGATGTGAAGGAGGAGGGGGAAGTTCCAGCTGTCCGGCCGGATCGCCGCGAGTGTGTTCATGCGCCCGGCTTCCAGATCATGTCGATCACGATGAGCACGACCACGGCGATTGTTGCGACGTGGAGCCAGAAGATTCGTGAGGCGCCGAACGTCTCGGCGAGGTCGGGGCTCGACGTGGTGCCCTCGGCGGCGAGCTTCTCGGCGAGCTCCCCACCTGCCTGGTATCCCTCGCCCGACTTCTGCCCGAGGAAGCCCCCGATCGCCCAGAGCACGAGCGCAGCGATCACCCAGCCGTCCCACAGCTGGTACGCGTCCAGCGAGATCGCGAGCCAGATGCCGAACACGATCGTCCCGGTCATCCCCACAAGGACGAGGATCACGCCGACGCGCGCCAGCAGCATCGTCGACGCCACCCGGGACGGGCTGTCAGATCGCCAGAGCGCGGCGATCATGATCGAGAACGCGACCTCCGCCGCGATGAGCGCGAACGCCGCCAGCAGGTGGAGCGCGAGGATCCAGTCGTTGAGCTCCAACGGGACGTGACGCTAGTCGACTCGTCCGCGCGGTTCAACTTCCGCATCATTGCCACATGCGGATCGAGCTCGTCCAGGGCGACATCACGGAGCAGGCGGTCGACGCGATCGTCAACGCGGCGAACTCGTCGCTCCTCGGCGGCGGGGGGGTCGACGGAGCGATCCACCGGAAGGGCGGGCCGACGATCCTGGAGGAGTGCCGCGCGCTGCGCGCGTCGCGCTATCTCGACGGGCTGCCGGCCGGTGACGCGGTCGCGACGACGGCCGGGAACCTCGCGGCGCGCTGGGTGATCCACACCGTCGGGCCGGTCTACGATCCCGGCCGCGACCAGACGGCGACCCTGCGGTCGTGCTACACGCGGTCGCTCGCGGTGGCCGAAGAGCTCGGCGCGGCGACGGTGGCGTTCCCGCTGATCTCGGCCGGGGCGTACGGGTGGCCGCTCGACGACGCGGTCGCGCAGGCGCTCGGCGCGATGCGCGAGGCGGAGACCGGCGTCGAGGAGGCGCGGCTCGTGCTGTTCGGGGAGGCTACGTTCGAGGCGGCTCGGCGGGTCCGAGAGCAGGTGTCCGACTGAGGTCGGACACCGTTTGCGTCACACCTTTTCGAAGCGAACGAGGCGCTGCATGACGTTCGCCTCCTGGAGGCGCACCTGGACGCGGCCGCCGAGCGGGAGGTCCTTGCCGCGGCACCGCGCCCGGATCGCCGGGCTGCGGATCGCGATGGTCGCGCCGCGGCGCTCGTCGAGCTCGACGACGATCGCCTCGAAGATCTCGCCGACGTGCGGGGCGAGGAGGGCCGCCTCCATGATCGAGACGATCCCCGCCTCGTACTGGCCGGCCCGGCCTCCCGACTTCGCCATCGCCTCCGGCAGCGCGGGCAGCGCCGCACGTGCCCACTCCGGGACCTCGGCGCCGTTCGACAGCGCGATGCAGACCTCGCCGACATAGCGGTCGATGAGCCGGCGGAGCGGCGCCGTCGTGTGCGCGTAGGCGGACGCCAGTGCGGAATGCACCGCCGCCTCCGGCGGCTCGCCGTCGAACGCGACGTACCCGGAGCCGCGAAGGAGGGTCGTCGCCTCCACGAGCAGCGCCGCCTGCCGCGCGATGACCGGGCTGAGGCTGCGGACGAACGACTGGTACGTCATCGCGGCCGGCCACTCGACCCGCAGTTCCTTCGCCATCAGCCGGAGGCTCTCGAGGCGATCGGGATCGGCGGGCGGGACGGTGCGCAGGAGGCCGACCCGGCCGCGGAGCATGAGCTCCGCCGCGGCCATTCCGGTCATCAGCGAGATCTGGGCGTTCCACCCCTCGACCGGGAGCGGCGCTCGGAAGCGGAGCCCGTACTCGCCGTTCTCCTCGGTGATCACCTGCTCCGGGAGCGGCAGGCTCACGCCGCCGCGACGCTCCTCGCGCTGCAGGCGGAGGATGCCGACCTCGCGGAGGAGGCGGAGCTGCTCCTCGGCCGTGCCGCCGTCGAGCGCCTGCTGCGCGTTCACGTAGTCGAGCTTCGCGCGGCTGCGGACGAGCGCCCGGCCGACATGGACGGCGCTACCCTCGCCCGTCGCGTCGACCTCCATCGTCCAGACGACCGCGGGGCGGGTCTTGTCGGGCAGCAGGCTCGCTGCACCCTCGGAGAGGACGGGCGGGTAGAGGCGCACGTTCTCGTCCGGGGCGTAGAGCGTCTCGCCGCGTTCGTGCGCCTCGACGTCCATCGGTCCGCCGGGCTCGACGAACGCCGCGACGTCGGCGATCGCGTAGCGGACGCGGTATCCGTCGCCGTCGCGCTCGATGTGGAACGCCTGGTCGAGGTCCATCGACGCGGCGGGGTCGAGGGTGACGAACGGGATGGCGGTCTCATCCGCGTTCGGCAGCCGCGGAGCGTGCGCCGCGGCTTCGGCTTCGACGAGTACCTCGCCAGGAAACTGGGCCGAGACCTTCAGCTGGCGGCGAAGCTCGGTGAACGCGGCCTCGATCTCGGGGCTGTCGGTCGCGAGCTCGTACGAGCGCTTGGGCACGCGGGCAGCCTACGCGGGAGGTGCAGGGGCGGGCCTAAGGTGTCCGACCGAAGTCCGATACCGGGAGGTCGACGTGGGCGAGTTCGACGTGGTCGTGATCGGCGCAGGCGCGCCCGGAGAGGTGATCGCCGGTCGGCTCGGCGAGAACGGGGTCTCGGTGGCGATCGTGGAGGAGCGGCTCGTCGGGGGCGAGTGCTCCTTCTTCGCGTGCATGCCGTCCAAGGGCCTTCTGCGGCCCGGTGAGATCGCTGCGGAGGCGCGACGGATCCCGGGCGTCGCGGTCGGGGGAGAGCTGGACGTCGACCGCCGTGCTCGCCCGCCGCGACGAGATCGTCCACGACCTCGACGACGCGTCGATGGTCCCCTGGCTCGAGGAACGCGGCGTCACGCTCGTCCGCGGTCACGGCCGGCTCGCGGGCGAGAAGCGGGTCGTCGTCGGGGAGGAGGAGCTCGTCGCGCGGCGCGCGGTCGTGATCGCGACCGGGAGCGCGGCGGCGATCCCGCCCGTGCCGGGCCTCGGGGACGCATCGCCGTGGACGAACATCGAGGCGACGACGGCGAAGACGGTGCCGGGCCGCCTGGCGATCCTCGGTGGCGGCGTCGTGGGGGTCGAGATGGCGCAGGCGTGGTCGTCGCTCGGCTCGCGGGTGACCCTCGTGCACCGCGGTGACCGGCTCATCGAGCGCGAGGAGCGGTTCGCGAGCGAGCAGGTGCTGGCATCGCTCCGCGAGGGCGGCGTCGACGTTCGGCTCGGCACGTCGGTGACCTCGGTATCGCGGAACGGCGTGGTTCACGTCGAGGTCGACGACGGTGCGCCGTTCGACGCTGACGAGATCCTCGTCTCGATCGGCAGGACGCCGCGGACGCACGACATCGGGCTCGAGACGGTCGGGCTCGAGGCGGGCGGCTACGTCCGCATCGACGAGTCGCTCCGGGTGGACGGCCGGGACTGGCTCTACGCGATCGGCGACGTCAACGGGCGCGCGCTGCTCACGCACATGGGGAAGTACCAGGGACGGCTCGCCGCCGACGCCATCATGGGCAAGGACGTCCGCGCTTCGCTCGGACGGAGCCGCGTCGCCGCGGGTGATCTTCACCGACCCGCAGGTCGGGGCGGTCGGGCTCACGCTCGCGGGCGCGGAGGAGGCCGGGCTCGCGCGTGCGGGCCGTCGACGTCGAGACCGGCGGCAACGCAGGCGGCTCGTTCGTCGGACGTGGCGCGCCGGGCACCGCGCGCATCGTCGTCGACGAGGATCGCCGGGTCGTCGTCGGCGCGACGATCACCGGGGCGGAGGTCGCGGAGGCGCTCCACGCGGCGACGATCGCCGTCGTCGCGGAGGTCCCGCTCGACGACCTCTGGCACGCCGTGCCGTCGTTCCCCACGCGCTCGGAGCTCTGGCTGCGGCTGCTCGAGTCGTACGGGTTGTAGCGCGACGGTGAGGGGTGCCGGGCGGAAGCCAGGCACGACCGGGAGAGGGCCCCGGCTGCGACCCGTGCCTGGCTTCTGCCGTGAATCCGCCGTCGACGTCGTCTTCGGCGGATTCCTGCGGAGCAGAGAGGCAGGCTAGGCCCATCGCCGTGA
This sequence comes from uncultured Actinomycetes bacterium, assembly GCA_963706915.1. GTDB lineage: Bacteria > Actinomycetota > Thermoleophilia > Gaiellales > Gaiellaceae > Gaiella. The sequence continues at coordinate 718,116 of CAVPOH010000005.1, read as the reverse complement.
CCCGCACATCCCTCCGCTGGGGGACGCTGTTCAACACGCGTAAGGGACGACCGCGCGCGTCCGGATACTTCTTGCATGCGGACGCTCGACGACGGCACGCTCGCGCTCTCGCCCTCCGACCTCTCGGCGCACCTCGCGTGCCCTCACCTGACGACGCTCTCGCTGGCCGTCGCGCGCGGCGAGCTCGACCAGCCGCACGTCGATTCGCCGCACCGCGACCTGATCTTCCGCAAGGGAAACGAGCACGAGGACGCATATCTCGCGCGGCTCGAGGCCGAGGGGCGCTCGATCCTGCGCGTGCCGACGCTCGACGACGAGGACTTCGACCCGGTGGTGGCGCGACGCCTCACGGAGGAGGCGATCCGCGCGGGCGAGGCGGACGTGATCTACCAGCCGTACCTCACGGACGGCCGCTGGCGGGGCTTCGCGGACTTCCTCGAGAAGCAGCCGGGCGGGGGCTACGAGCCGGTCGACACGAAGCTCGCCCGCACGGCGAAGCCGAGCCACGTGCTCCAGCTCTGCTTCTACGCCGAGCAGCTCGCGCGGATCCAGGGCTCGCCCGTCGAGCACGTCCACGTCGAGAACGGGCGGGGCGAGCGGGAGACGTTCCGTGTCGCGGAGTTCGAGTCGTACTACCACCGCGTCCGCGAGCGCTTCCTCGCCGCGCTCGACGCGGAGAAGGAGACGTACCCGTGGCCCTGTGACCACTGCGGGATCTGCGACTTTCGCCGGCTCTGTTACGCGCGACGCGTCGAGGACGACCACCTGACTCTCGTCGCGGGCGTCTGGCGCTCACGCGGCGAGGCCCTTCAGGCCGCGGGCGTCGAGACGCTCGCAGCTCTCGGCGAGCTCGCCCCGGGAACGCCGGTCGACGGCCTTCGCCCGGAGACGGTCGAGGCAATGCGCCACCAGGCCGAGCTCCAGCTCCGCGCGCGCCGCGAGGGGAGGCTGTTCTGGGAGCCGCTGCCGATCGAGGAGGAGCGCGGCTTCTCGCTCCTCCCTGCGCCCGATGCGGGAGACGTGTGGTTCGACATGGAGGGCCACCCCTTCTACGAGACGAGCCGCGGGCTCGAGTACCTCTTCGGCTACTGCTACCGCGACGACGCGGGCGCGGTCGTCTACGACGCCGTCTGGGGGCGCGACCGCGACGGGGAGCGCCGGGCCTTCGAGACGGTTCGTCGACTGGCTCGTCGAGCGGCGGCGGCGGTACCCGGGGATGCACGTCTACCACTACGCGCACTACGAGCGCACGGCGCTGACCCGGCTCATGGGCGAGCACGGCACCCGGGAGGCCGAGATCGACGCGTTCCTCCGCGGCGAGGTGCTCGTCGACCTCTACCGCGTGACGAAGCAGTCGCTCCGGGCGTCCGTCGACAGCTACTCGATCAAGGCGATCGAGAAGCTCTACGGCTTCGAGCGCACCGCCGAGGTCGCGGGCGGCGACGAGTCGGTCGTGCGCTTCGAGGAGTGGGTCGAGACCGGCGACGACGGGATCCTCGAGGAGGTCGAGCGCTACAACGAGGAGGACTGCCGCTCGACCTTCGAGCTGCACGAGTGGCTCCTCGGGATACGCCCGCCCAGGCTGCCGTGGCGCGATCCGCCCGAGCTGCGCCCGCGCAAGGAGGAGTACGAGCTGCGCGACGCCGAGCGCGCCGCGCTCGAGGCGCGCCTGCTCGCGGTCGCCGAGGAGGGCTCGCCGCGCCGACTGCTCGGCCACCTTGTCGACTACCACCAGCGCGAGGCGCGCCCGCAGTGGTGGGCCTGGTTTCGCTGGCCGCAGCTCGACGACGACGAGCTCGTCGCCGACCGGACGGCGATGGGACGCATCGCGTGGGACGGCCGGCCGCCGGAGGTCGACGGCCAGAGCCACGCCTACGGTTCTCGTTCCCGGAGCAGGAGCACAAGCTCGACAGCGAGGGTTTCGACCCCGACACCCGCAGGCCGTTCCGCCTGCGTGTCGACGACGACCACGGACTCGTGACGCTGCTGCGTTCCACGAAGCGCGAGGACGAGCCGCTTCCGCGCGGGCTCACCCCGGGGGCGCCGTACGGCGACGACGTCAAGCGCGAGGCCCTCATGCGGTTCGCCCGCGCCTACGCCGACGGCGACCTCGATCGGTACCCGGCGCTCACCGCGCTCCTCGAGCGTCGTCGGCCGGACGTCGACCTCGGCGGCGACCCGGTGGCGGCAGCCCTGTCGCTGCGGGAGAGCTATCTCTTCGTCCAGGGGCCGCCCGGCTCGGGGAAGACGTGGCAGGGCGCGCGGATGGCGATCGCCCTGATGCGGGCCGGGAAGCGCATCGGCGTCACCTCCCTCAGCCACAAGGCGATCCACAACCTGCTGCGCGCGATCGAGCACGAGGCGGAGCGCCAGGGCTTCGGGTTCCGGGGCGCGAAACGGGGCGACGAGGACTCGGCGAACACCGCCTTCGACGGTCGATGGGTCAAGACGTCCGAGGACTCCGACGTCTGCGCCGACCCGACCTACGACCTCGTCGCCGGCACGGCCTGGGCGCTGACGCGTCCCTCGACCGACCTCCACGAGGCCGAACGGCCGCTCGACGTCCTCTTCGTCGACGAGGCAGGCCAGCTCGCGCTCGCCGACGTCCTCGCGGCCGGGACCTCGGCGCGCTCGCTCGTCCTGCTCGGCGACCCGAACCAGCTCCCGCAGGTCTCGCAGGGCTCGCATCCTGAGGGCTCCGACCGCTCGGTGCTCCAGCACCTGCTCGGCGAGGAGGTGACCGTTCCGTCCGATCGCGGGCTCTTCCTCGCGGAGACCTACCGCCTGAGGCCCGAGCTCTGCGCATTCACGTCCGACGCGTACTACGAGGGTCGCCTCGGCTACGCGCCGGACGCGGCGCGGCGGTCGCTGCAGGCGGGGAACGGCCCGGCATGGGCGCCCGTCCCGCACACCGGGCGGGGGCAGTCGTCGGTCGAGGAGGCGGATGCGATCGCGCGGATCGTCGCCGGGCTCCTCGGGAGCGGGTTCACGGACCTCGACGGCTCGGAGCGCCCGCTCACCGAGGCGGACATCCTCGTCGTCGCGCCGTACAACGCCCAGGTGCGGACGCTCCGCTCGCGCCTTCCGGACGCGGTCCCTGTCGGCACCGTCGACAAGTTCCAGGGGCAGCAAGCGCCGGTCGTGCTCGTCTCGATGGCGAGCTCGACCCCGGAGGACGCGCCGCGCGGGATCGGCTTCGCCTTCGACCGACACCGGTTCAACGTCGCGACGTCGCGGGCGCAGTGCAGGGCGATCCTCGTCTGCTCGCCGCGCCTCCTCGACGCGGACTGCAAGACCGTCGGCCAGACGCGGCTCGTCAGCGCGGTCTGCGCGTTCGTCGAGCGCGCGTCACGAGCGTAGATCGAAGATCGCAAAGCCGTCCGTCCGCGCCACGACCGGGCGGCCGGCGACGTACGCGCGCAGGCCCGCATGGCTCGCGAGCGCGTCGGTGTCGACGACGATCAGGTAGTCGGCCTCGTCGGGCTCGATCCACGCCGGGGGCTGCTCGAGGTAGTCGATCTCCCACGCCCGGGTCGCGATCCAGCCCCAGTACATCGCCGGCTGGCCGAGCTGTCGGTCAACGATGATCGAGCGCGTCGTGTGGCCCGTGAGCTCGCCGATCTCGCGGTAGGCGGCGATCCGGTCGGACGGAGGCGGCGGCGTGAGCGCGGTGTATGCGCGCTGCGCGGCTACGGCGACCGCGGCCGCGATCACCGCGACGACGGCGCCCCGCAGGACGCGACGCCCCTCGAGCAGGTCGAGCACCCAGCCCGCGAGGACGCCGATCGCGAGCGAGAGGATCGGGATGAGCGGGAGCGAGTAGTACGGGTGCGTCGACGTGTAGTTCGCGAACACCAGCACGAAGAGGGCGTACCCCGCCGCCAGTCCGACGACCGTCGCCCTCGGGACGCCACGCGGCGCGACGACGACACCGAGGACGCCGAGGCCGATCGCGAGGAATGAGACAACGGACTGCTCCTGTGGGAAACGGAGCAGGAACGAGACGACATCCCACCAGCCGTGCCAGAAGTCGGAACGGAGCAGAAGACTCGTCTCGAAGCGCGAGTCGTCGGCGCCCTCCCAGATCACGTCGGTCAGGTACAGGCCCCAGATCCCGTACAGCATTGCCGCGGCGCCGGTGAAGAGCGCGTAGAGCCACAAACGTCCACGCAGCACGCTCCGAAGCTCACCGCGGGCGATCGCCAGCGACGTGAAGAGCGCGACGAGGAACAGGAAGGCGATTCCCGGCTTGACGAGCGTCGCGAACGACGACACCGCGGCCGCGACGGCGAACCGGCGCCCCGAAGGCGCCTCCCAGTAGCGAAGCACGGTCCAGGCGGCGGCGAGGAGCGCGCACACGAGAAGCGAGTCGGGCATGAAGAGCCGGCTGTGCCACACCGCGTACGGCCAGAAGAGGTACAGCGCGAGCGCGACGAGCGCGCCCGCCCCGGTCGTCAGGCGTCGCGCGACGAGAAGGAAGAAGAGCCCGCCGGCGACCCACAGGAGAGCCGATACGAGCCGGGGGAACCAGAACTCCTCGCTCCCGGTCAGACGGAACCCGGCCGCCGCGATGGCGTCGAGGATCGGCGGCTCGATCGGTCGGATCTCGACATCGACGGCCGCCATGACGCGCTGCTGCGCCGGGGTGAGCTCACTGCGGTCGATCGACCACTTGCGGGCGAGAAGGCCACTCTGCGTCTCGCGCTGCTCGATCGAGGGATCGTCGATGCCCGCGAGTCGGAGCGCGAACGCGCCGACGAGCAGGCACACCGCGACGACGAGTGTCACGCCCGAGCCGAGCCCGCCTTGCCCGTGACGCGCACGGGGAATGCCCCGGAGACCCACCGCTGACCCAGTCTAAGCGCGCCTCCGTCGGACGCCAGAAGGGGGACTGGCCGACATCGGAGGAATCGCCTAACGTGGCCGGAAGAGGGGGCATGCGGCGCCCTGTGCAACTCCGGAAGGGGGAAAAACGATGCGCAGCATGAGAACTTCGCTCGTCCTGGCGACGGCCGCGATCCTCGTCGGCTCGGTCGCGGCGATGGCAGCGCCCGGTGGCTCGGGCGGTCGACCGGCCGTGCCGCCCGGCGCGGTGGAGATCGCGCCGGACGTCTACTACCTCGGCAAGCGGAACGCGAACGGCGTCGAGGTCGAGGGCATCGCGGTCGTCCACCGCGCGAAGCCCGCCCGCACCGACCGCAAGCCGGGCGGTGGCGGCGGCTGCTTCACCTACCTCGCGTCCGGTGCGAAGTGGCGGAGCGCCGAGCCGTGGTCGGTCGACACCTCCGGTGCGCCGGTCTCCGGCATGACGAGCCTCATGGCCGGCGACGTCAGCACGTGGGAGAACGCCGCAGGCGCCGACATCTTCGGCGCTGGCTCGACCGACACGAGCTACAACGCGAACACGTCGAACGTCGACAACCGCAACGGCGCCGAGTTCGGTCCGATCGCGGACGCCGGCGTGATCGCCGTGACGTACACGTGGGGCAACTTCGGCGGCCCGCCGCAGAGCCGCCAGCTCGTCGAATGGGACATGATCTTCGACTCGGACAGCTTCTCGTGGTCGACGAGCGGGGCCGCGAACGCGATGGACTTCCGGAACATCGACACCCACGAGCTCGGGCACGCGATGGGCCTCGGCCATCCCTCGGGCTCGTGCACCGAGGAGACGATGTACGCCTTCGCGTCGAACGGTGAGATCAAGAAGCGTGACCTGAACGGCGGGGACATCGCCGGGATCAGGGGGCTCTACTCGCCGGCCTGATCGACCCGGGCACCGGCGCTTCGACCGAGGGGCGGGCACTGCCCGCCCCTCACCGTAGGATCAGGCGTGGATGGATCCGTCGCTGTCCCAGCCGACGACGGGTCGGACGTTCGCGGCGCGGCGGCGCGTGCGGCTCTCCGACATCGACGCGTACGGGCGCGTCCGGCTCGACGCGATCGCGCGCTTCCTCCAGGACGTCGCGATCGACGACGTGCAGCAAACCGGATGGGGCCTCCCGTCGCACCTCTGGTTCGTCCGGAAAATCCGGGTCGACGTCCTGCGGCCGTTCCTCCTCGACCAGGAGGTCGAGCTCGTGACGTGGTGCAGCGCCGTGGGGTCCATCGCCGCCGGCCGCCGGTGGTCGGTCAAGGGGGACGTACGCGGGCACGTGGAGGTCGACAGCGTCTGGATCCATCTCGGGCCCGACCAGCGCCCTGCGCGCATCGACGGCTTCGGCGTCTACGCGGACGCGACCGGCGGCCGGGCCGTCTCCACGAAGCTCGAGCTTTCCGACCCGCCGTCGCAGTCGATGCGCCGCCTCTGGGCGCTCCGCTGGACGGACGTCGACCGCCACGGGCACGTGAACAACGCCGCCTACTGGCAGGCGGTCGAGCACGTCGCCGCCGAGAGCGGCTTCGAGCTGCGGAAGCCCTACCGCGCGATGCTCGACTTCCGCGAGCCGATCGACCTCGGCGAGGAGCTCGAGCTGACCGAGCACTGGGACGGCCCCGCGCTCACGCTCGGCTTCTCGGTCGACGGCACGGTGCGCGCGGTCGCACGGGTCGAGCCCGTCGCCGCGCCTGCGCGAAAACGGCGGAAGGGCGCGGAGGCGGAAGCGGAGGACTGACCGCTCAGCGCTCGCAGCCGATCCCGTCGCCCTCGCCGTCGAAGCGGTGCGGGTCGGGCGGCACGACACGGAAGCGCCGGTGGTCGATGTCCGAGCAGTCGAGATCCGGCGGCGGAGGCGGGATGCAGACGGTCGGGTAGGACGGGTCGCAGCCGCCGCCGACGATCCCGCGAGGTGGCGCGGGGGCGGCGCCGCCACCCGTCGTCGCCGGCCCGAGCGGGTTCCACACCGCGTTCGGGCACGCGCCCCACAGCCCGCGCCGCGCGCGGCGTGCGGTCTGTGCAGCCGTGAGGAGCCGGGCGGCGTACCGTCCGCGCTCCCCCTGGTACAGCCACACGGTCGCCGCCCCTCGGCGGACGAGCTCGAGGTTGAGGTTGGCCCCTCCGCGATGGACGTACCGGAGCAGCCGCCCGTAGGCGTCGACCCGGCCCAGCCGTTCGTCCGGCTCGAGCGTCACCGTCACGCCGTTCGGGAGAAGCCGGCGGAGCTCACGACCGGCGGCGCGCGAGTAGCACTCACCGGTCCCGGGCTCCGGCGTGTCGATCTGCAACAGCCGAACACGCCGCCCGTCGGCGAGCGCGATCGTGTCGCCGTCGACGACGGCGCTCACGCGAGCCGGCTCGGCCGAGGTACGGGCCGAAACGTCCTCCGTTACCCCGATCGCGAGAAACGAGACGAGCACGATCGAACCGGCTGCAAGCCACCGCATACCCGTACTCAATAGTCGTTCCGACCGGACATGTCCCTTACCGCCGCTTGACGCCGTTCGGACTCAGAGACCGAATCCTGTCGAGTGGGACGCTCGTGCCATGGCCGACGGAGATGCTCAGCGTCTCGGCCGGAGCGCCGCGAAGGGGTCGGTGATCGCGAGCCGCGTGTCGCGGAAGCGATAGACCTCGGCCGGACGTCCACCGGCGCGGCCCGAGGGGCGCCGGTCGCCGGTGGGCTCGATCACGGCGCGCCGCTCCAGGACCCGCTTGAGGTTCGTTGCCGACACCTCGTGGCCGAGCGCGGCGGTGTAGATCTCGCGCAGCTCGGCGAGCGTGAAGGTCGGCGGCGCGAGCGCGAAGCCCGCGTTCGAGTACGACAACTTCCCGCGGAGCCGCTCGCGGCCGGCGAGCACGATCGCGCCGTGGTCGAACGCCATGTCGGGCAGCTCGTCGACCGGATGCCAGCGCGTGTCCTCCGGGACGTCCGGGTCGAGGCCGAGCTGGACGAGGCCGAGGTACGCCGTCGCGAGCTCCCAGGCGGGGAGGACCCGGTCGGGCTCTCCGTACGTCGCCAGCTGCTCGAGGTGCGACACCTCACGGACGTCGACCTTCGCGGCGAGATGCCGGCGGATCGAGTCCTCGAGCGTCTCGCCCGCGTCGAGCTCACCGCCGGGGAGACTCCACGCGCCGCGGTAGGGGTCGCGCGCCCGCTGCCAGAGGAGCACCTGGAGCGATGCGCCGCGGACCTGGAGGACGACCGCGAGGGTGACGTGCAGTGGTCTGGTAGACTCGCCAAGAGGTTTGCGACTCATAGTCGAAAACTAGCAACAGGAGTGACTTCGATGACTGGAACCCTTTCCCGGCTCGTCGCCTTCGCGGCCGTCGTCCTCGGCGTCGCGGCGCTCGCGTCGGGCTGCGGCGGGGACGACGAGTCGAGCGGCGCGACGACCGAGACCTCGCCGCCGACGTCGTCGCTCAAGGTCGGGCTCGTCGCCGACGCGGGGCAGCTGAACGACAACGGCTTCAACGAGCTCGCCTTCAAGGGGCTGAAGCGCGCGGAGCGCGAGCTCGGGATCACCGGTCGCGTGGTCGAGGCCAAGACCGCCGCCGACTACGTGCCCAACATGACGACGCTCGCGCGCCAGGGCTACGACCTGATCATCGGGGTCGGCTTCGCGCAGGGCGACGCGATCGCCGCCGCGGCGAAGAAGTTCCCCGACACGAACTTCGCGATCGTCGACGTCGACCAGTCCTTCCTCAAGGGCAAGCCGAAGAACGTCCAGGGCCTGCTGTTCCGGGAGGAGCAGGTCGGCTACCTCGTCGGCTACCTCGGCGCGCTCGAGGCGGAGAAGTCGGGCAGCAAGTCGATCAGCGCCGTCGGTGGGCTTCAAGGAGCCGCCGGTCGACCGCTTCATCGCGGGCTACAAGGCCGGCGCCGAGGCGGCCGTCCCGGGGACGAAGGTCGCGTGGTCGTACTCGCAGGACTGGGAGGACCAGGCGAAGTGCAAGGAGCTCGCGCTCAACCAGATCGCCGCGGGCTCGAAGGTCGTGTTCCAGGTCGCGGGCGGGTGCGGGCTGGGCGCGCTCTCGGCGGCGAAGGACGAGGGCGTCTGGGGGATCGGCGTCGACGGCGACCAGTCGTTCCTCGGCCCGCACGTCCTGACGAGCGCGCTCAAGGGCGTCGACAGCGCGGTCTTCCTCACGATCAAGTCCGTCGAGGCCGGCGACTTCGCCGGCGGCAAGAACGTCGTCTTCGGGATCGACCAGGACGGCGTCGGGCTCGGCACGCTGAGCCCGAAGGCCGACGAGGGCGATGTCGCCAAGGTCGAGCAGGTCGAGCAGAAGATCGCCGACGGCGAGATCACCGACATCCCGACGACCGTCAGCTGAGCACCGAGCCGGGGCCTGCGACGCAGGCCCCGGCTACAACATCGGCAGATGAGCACCACGAACGGCAGGTCGGCCCCGATCGGCTACGCCCGGAGCGGCGACGTCAGCATCGCGTACCAGGTCACGGGCGACGGGCCTTTCGACCTCGTCCTCGTGCCCGGGTTCTTCTCGCACCTCGAGATCGACTGGGAGTATCCGGGCAGCGCGCGGCTCTTCGAGCGGCTCGGCTCGTTCGTGCGCCTGATCCGCTTCGACAAGCGGGGCACCGGGCTCTCCGACCGGGCCGTCGGCCTCCCCGACCTCGAGACCCGGATGGACGACGTCCGCGCCGTCATGGACGCCGTCGGCTCCGACACCGCGGTGCTCCTCGGGTACTCGGAGGGCGGGCCGTTGAGCGTCCTCTTCGCGGCCACGTACCCGCAGCGCGCACGGGCGCTCGTCCTCTACGGCGTCTACGCAAAGCGCCGCGACCCGGACGACGACTACCCGTGGGCGCCCACGCGCGAGTCGCGACATCGCGACGCCGAGGCGCTCGAGGCGGGCTGGGGCGTCGACTTCGACCTGTCGACGGTCGCCCCGACCGCGGATCGCGGCGATGACCACCTGGCTCGGTCGGCGCGGGCGGGCCAGCCTCAGCCCCGCCGGCGCCCGCGACCTCATCCTCATGAACTCGATGGTGGACGTCCGGGCCGTGCTCCCGAGCGTCCAGTGCCCGACCCTCGTTCTCCACCGGACCGGCGACCTCGACGCGAACATCGGCGAGGGCCGCTACATCGCCGAGCGGATCCCCGGCGCGCGTTTCGTCGAGCTGGAGGGCGACGACCACGTGCCGTTCGTCGAGCCGGACCAGATCCTCGACGAGGTCGAGGAGTTCCTCACCGGCGCCCGGCCGGCACACCTCTCCGATCGCGTGCTCGCGACGATTCTCTTCACCGACCTCGTCGGCTCGACCGAGCGCGCGACGGAGCTCGGCGACGCGGCGTGGGCCGGGCTGGTCGCCGAGCACAACGCGACGGTGCGTCGCGAGCTCGCGCGCCACGCGGGCGAGGAGATCGACACGGCGGGCGACGGGTTCTTCGCGCTGTTCGACGGGCCCGCCCGGGCGATCCGGTGCGGGCTCGCCGTGCGACAGGCGCTCGCGCCGCTCGGCCTCGACGTCCGCACCGGGATCCACACCGGCGAGGTCGAGCGCCCGCGCGGGGAGAAGCCGCGCGGCATCGCCGTCCATGTGCAGCGCGCATCATGGCGCTCGGCCAGGCCGGAGACGTCCTCGTCAGCGCCACGACGCACGACCTCGTCGCCGGGTCCGGCCTCGAGTTCGAGGACCGCGGCGAGCACGTCCTCAAGGGCGTCGAGGGCTCGCGGCGGGTGCTCGCCGCTCGCTGACGCGGGCGTCACGGCCGCGCGCACGCTGTAGACCGGCGCGAGGTGCTCCGCGACCGTGTCCCAGGTCGCGCCGCCGTCGGCCGAGCCGAACACGTCGCCCGACGTCGCGCCGAAGTAGAGCTCGAGGCCCTCTGCCCTCGCCCGCCGAGTCGAACGCCTCGCGGAGCACGGTGAGGTATGCGTTGCTGCTCGGGAAGCCCGTCGCCGCGCGGCGCCCACGACGCGCCCGCGTCGCGCGTCTCCCAGACCTTCACCGAGCCGGCCGGCATCGTCCGGTCCTCGGCGCCGACGAGCGGGATGACGAACGCGCTGTCCGGGTCGGCCGGGTCGACGACGATCGGGAAGCCGAAGTCCGACGGGAGCCCCGTGTCGGTCCCGATGTCGAGCCAGGTCGCACCGCCGTCGTCGGAGCGGTAGACGCCGTCGTGGAACTGCATGAAGAGCCGCTCCGGCCGCGACGGCGCCCGACGGACGTCGTGGACGCAGTGGTTCATCGTCGCCTCGGCGCGCGCCTCCTCGGGGAGGTAGCGGGGGACGATCCCGTCGTTCGCGATCCGCCAGGTCTCGCCGCCGTCCTCCGTGAGCCAGACGCCGACGGCCGAAATCGCGACGAGGAGCTTCTTCGGGTCGCCCGGCCACGGGCGCGATCGTGTGCAGGCAGAGGCCGCCGTTCCCGGGCTCCCACTTGTCACGGGAGGGGTGCTCCCAGAGGCCGCGGTTGAGCTCCCAGCTGAGCCCGCCGTCCCTCGACTGGAAGAGCGGGCCGGGATCCCCGCCGGCGTAGAGCACGCCGTCCTCGTCGCCGGGGACGATCACCCAGAGCCGCGCGAGCGTCGCGTCGCCGCCCTCGGGCAGCTCGACGCCCGCCGCCTGCTCCCACTCGCCGGCGGGATCGTCGGTGACCCAGATCTTCGGGCCGTAGAACCACGAGGTGACCGAGGCGAGGTAGCGCCCGGTGCGCGGATCGCGCATCGCGTACTCGACGCTCTGGCCGGCGAACGCCCTGGCCGTGACCTCGAACTCGCCGGGCGCCTCGCCCTCGAGCTGGAACAGGCCCTTCTTCGTGCCGACGAGGAGTTCCGTCATGCCAGTGCTCCTTCCAGTGCCGTTGCCGTGTTCCCGGCGAGCGAAAAGCGCGCCAGGCGAGGACGCAGGGAGCGCCCATATCGAGGAGATTTGGGCGCGACTGAGGACGACGCATGGCGCTGCTTTGCAGCCGCCAGGCACACGGAGGACGGCGCTGGCAGGAGCACCTAGCCTCCCGTGATCGCGGGGAGGACGTGCACCCGGTCGTCGGGCGCGACCGGTGTCTGCTCCTCGCCCTGTGTGCCGTTGACGAAGACGTTCACGTGCTCGCGGATCCGTCGCTGCTCGTCGAGCACCCAGCCGGCGATCGGCGGGTGCGCGTGCTCGAGCGCGACGAGCACCTCGCGGACGGTGCCGCCGTCCACGTCGTGGCGCCGTCCGCCGCAGAGCTCGGAGAGCGGGGCGCGGAGCATCACCTGCGCCATGGCGGCATCCTAGAGCCAGCGCATCCGCTCGACCATGTCCCTAAGACGTACGGCTCGGCACGAGAATCGACAGGTGCCGCTCAGCGGCGCAGGAAGACGTTCAGCACGATCGTCGCGACGATCGAGACGACGACCATCAGCCCGACGGGCACGTAGACGCTGACGTTGTCGGACTTCCAGTGGAGCGTGAACGGAAGCCGGTCGACCCCGAGGCGGGCGAGCACGAGCGCGCCGACGCCGAGCAGCGCGAGCACGAGCGCGCCGCCGAGGAGCACCTTGCCCGCGGTCTCCATGCGACGAGGGTAGCCCTCCGACCCGACGCGGGCCGGTCATACGGCTCGAGGTCGAGGACGCCGTGGGGAGACCCGTGCTCGGCGAGCATGTCGAGGAACGGCCGGGCCGGGAAGGCCTCCGGGCCGAGCACGCCGACGCCCTTCCAGGCGCCCGAGGCGAGCAGCTCGAGCGCGACGACCGGGTTGAGGGCCGTCTGCCAGACGACGGCCTGGGAGCCGTACTCGCGCATCGACCACTCGTTGTCGACCACGTGGTACAGGTAGGTCCGCCGCGGGCGGCCGTCGGTGCCCCGTGCCCGTCACGAGCGTCCCGGCGCACGTCTTCCCGCTCATCCGCTCGCCGAGCGTCGCAGGGTCGGGCAGCGCCGCGGCGACGACGTCGCGCGGCGCGACCTCGACGCCCTTCACGCGGATCGGCTCCTTCCCGTCGAGGCCGAGCTTGTGCAGCGTCTTCAGCACCTCGATGAACTCGTCGCCGAGGCCGTACTTGAACGTCACGCGGCGGCAGTCGACCCAGCGCGGCACGAGCAGCACCTCCTCGTGCTCGACGTTGACGCACTCGACCGGGCCGATCCCCTCGGGGAAGTCGAACACCTCCGGCTCGGAGAACGGCGCCGTCGTGTACCAGCCGCGGTCGCGCTCCCAGATCACCGGCGGGTTGAGGCACTCCTCGATCGTCGTCCAGATCGAGAACGTCGGCGCGAAGTCGTAGCCCTCGACGACGAGGTTCGCGCCGTCGCGGATCCCGACCTCGTCGATCTCGGAGAACAGCTCGTCGGCGGCGTGCCGTGCGAAGACGTCGGCGGCGCCCGGCTCGATCCCGATCCCGACGAGCGCGAGGAGTCCCTTCTCCTCCCATGCCGCCGCCCGCTCGAACTGGTAGTCGCCGAGCTTGACGCCGGTGAGCTCGAACGGCCGCTCGGGGTGCGGCTCGGAGAGCGTCATCGCCATGTCGAGGTACGTGACGCCTGCGTCGAAGCAGGCGTCGAAGATCGGCACGTTGAAGAGCGGGTCGACGGCGTTGAGCACGGCGTCCGGGCGCGTCTCCCGGATCAGCGCCAGCACCGCCGTCGCGGCTCGACGCGTCGATCCGGTGCGCCGAGAAGCGGCCGTCGTCCGTCGCGGCGACGACCGCCTCGGGCCGCGCGAGGTCGTAGTCCGCGAGCGCGCAGTGGTCGAAGAACGACCGGCGCGCGGCGATCGACGCGAACGCCGAGCCGACGCCGCCGGTGCCGACGACGAGGATCCTCATTCCGACGTCGATCGGCCGGCCGACCGTGAGCGCGTCTCGCGAGCACCGGCGGCAGGCTGCTTGTAGACCGCGTCGGGCTCGACGCCGAGCCCGTCGAGCGTCTTCGAGAAGAAGCAGCGCAGCGCGGCCGCGAGACGACGTCCGCGATCTCGGCGTCCGAGAGCCCGAGGTCGCGGAGCCGGTCGACGTCGGCCTGCGTGACCGCCGTCGCGTCAGCCGCCACCTTGTCGGCCAGCTCCATCACGGCACGGTCGACGTCGTCGAGCGCCTCGGTCGGCCGTGACTCGTGCGAGCGCCTCGACGTCGGCCTCGGTCATGAACCGATCGGCCAGGACCTTGCCGTGCGCGAGCGTGCAGTAGCTCGAGCGGAGGCGGCGCGCCGCGGCGAGGGTCGCGAGCTCGTAGCGCCGTGCGTCCATGTTCGCCGAGACCGCGCCGAGAGCGCCTGCCACGCGCGGTAGACGCCCGGCCGGTGCGCGAAGCCGCGCGCGTAGTTCGGGAGGTAGCCGCGCTGCTGCGACGATCGGCCTCGAGGAGGTCCGCCGCGTCGCTGCGCCTCCTCCGTCGAGGAGCTCGATGTAGGCCATGGATCCTCCGCTTCGCGTAGTGAGCCGTTCTACCGGCGCGCCTTCTACTCGAGTCGGCTGCGCCGAGCCCGACCGCGGCGCCAGCATCGACTAGGCTCGACTCGCTTCTCGAGCCCCGGAGGAAGCGATGAGCGTTTCGGTCACCCAGCAGAAGATGTTCGTCGACGGCGAGTTCGTCGACGCGCTGTCCGGCGAGACGATGGAGGTGCTCAACCCGGCCACCGGCGAGGTGATCGCCGAGGTGCCGAAGGCCGGGGAGGAGGACGTCGACCGCGCGGTCGCCGCCGCCGAGAAGGCCTGGGAGACGTGGCGCGACAAGACGCCGAAGGACCGCATGGAGCTGCTCCTCAAGCTCGCCGACGTGATCGACGAGAACGCCGAGGAGCTCGCGCGGCTCGAGTCGCTGAACGTCGGCAAGCCGTGGTGGGTCGCGGTCGACGAGCCGGGCGTGATGTCCGACAACCTCCGCTTCTTCGCCGGGGCCGCGCGGAACCTCGAGGGCAAGGCGGCGGCCGAGTACGTCGAGGGCTACACGTCGATGATCCGGCGCGAGCCGCTCGGGATCGTCGCCGGCATCGCCCCGTGGAACTACCCGCTCTTCATGGTCGATGTGGAAGATCGGGCCGGCGCTCGCGGCGGGGAACGTGCAGATCGTCAAGCCCGCCGAGCAGACGCCGCTGACGGTGCTGCGCTTCGTCGAGCTCGCGCAGGAGGTCCTCCCGCCGGGCGTCCTCCAGGTCGTCACCGGCGACGGCGTCCCCGCCGGAGACCGGCTCGTGCGGCATCCTTCGATCCGGCTCGTCTCGCTGACCGGCGACACCGCGACCGGGAAGCTGATCGCGAAGAACGCCGCCGACACCGTCAAGCGCGTGCACCTCGAGCTCGGGGGCAAGGCGCCGATGGTCGTTCTCGACGACGCCGACCCGGCGACCGTCGCCGAGGCGATCAAGATCGGCGGCTACTTCAACTCCGGCCAGGACTGCACCGCCTCGTCGCGGATCCTCGTCTCCGAGCGCATCTACGACGACGTCGTCTCGTCGACGGTGACGCGCCGTCGAGGGATGACCGTCGGCGACCCCGGGACGGACGACGAGATCGGGATGGGCCCGGTCATCTCCGCGGAGCAGCAGGAGCGCGTTCTCGGCTTCCTCGAGCGGGCGCAGGAGGCGAAGGCGACGGTGCTCACCGGCGGCGGCGCCGTCGGCGACCGCGGCTTCTTCGTCGCGCCGACGATCGTCACCGACGTCGCGCAGGACGCGAGATCGTCCAGAACGAGGTCTTCGGCCCCGTCGTCACGGTGCAGCGCTTCGCCTCGGACGACGAGGCGATCGCGATGGCGAACGACGTCCGCTACGGCCTCGCCGCGTCGGTCTTCTCCGAGAACGTCGGCCGGGCGATGAAGGTCGCCGGCCCGGCTCGACTTCGGCACCGTGTGGGTGAACGAGCACCTCTTCCCGCTGACGCCGAGATGCCGCACGGCGGCTTCAAGGAGTCCGGCTACGGCAAGGACATGTCGATCTACTCGATGGAGGAGTACACGCGCATCAAGCACGTCTGCGTCAAGCTCGCGTGAGCGTCCCGCAGCTCGCGCAAGTCGGAGTCGCGCGCCGTCGCGCGCCGCGCGCTCAGCTCGCCCGGCGGTCTCGTTTGACGCGATGCGTCGCCACTTGGTAGGAACGTCCTCGCATTGCGCAGTCGGCACCAGGCGAAGGCTCCGCGCGCCACCACCGCCGCGCCAGCGGCGCGGCCCGGTCTCGCGGGCGCCCGGCCTCGACCACGTCGACCGCGGGATCATCGAGGCGCTGCAGCGGAACGGGCGCGAGTCGTTCCGCCGGATCGCCGCCTCGCTCGGCGTCTCCGAGGCGACCGTCCGCGCGCGCTACGCGCAACTCTGCGACCAGAACATCCTCCAGGTGACCGGCGTCACGAACCCGCTCGGCCTCGGCTTCGAGGCCCAGGCGATGGTCGGCATCCGGACGACCGGGCCGCCCGAGGCCGTCGCGGACGAGATCGCCCGCTGGGACGAGGCCGACTACGTCGTGGTCACCGCCGGCCGCTTCGACGTCCTCGTCGAGGTCGTCTGCGCCGACCGGCACGGGCTTCTCGACGTCACGAACCGGATCCGCGAGCTGCCGCGAGGTCGTCTCGACCGAGAGCTTCCTCTACCTCGAGCTCTGGAAGCAGCTCTACGACTGGGGCGTCGGCATCGAGCGGCAGCGAGCAACGGGGGGCGCCGATGACGACCGACGGCGCCGGACGTCCGTCTCGTCGACGTCGTCAAGGAGTTCCCCGAGCTCCGCGCCGTCGACGGCATCTCGCTGGAGATCCCGCGCGGCTCGTTCTTCGCCCTGCTCGGCCCGTCCGGCTGCGGCAAGACGACGACGCTGCGGATGATCGGCGGCTTCGAGGAGCCGACCTCGGGGCAGATCTTCCTCGCCGACCGGGACGTCGTCGGCCTGCCGCCCTACAAGCGCGACGTGAACACCGTCTTCCAGAGCTACGCGCTCTTCCCGCACATGTCGGTCGGCGGACAACGTCGCGTTCGGGCTCGAGCGGCGGGGGATCGCGAAGAGCGAGATCCGCGCGCGCGTCGCCGAGGTGCTCGAGCTCGTCGACCTCGCGGGGCGGGAGAGGCGGAAGCCGACGCAGCTCTCGGGCGGCCAGCAGCAGCGGGTCGCGCTCGCGCGCGCGATCGTGAACAACCCGCGCGTCCTCCTGCTCGACGAGCCGCTCGGCGCGCTCGACCTGAAGCTCCGCAAGCAGATGCAGCTCGAGCTGAAGCGGATCCAGAACGAGATCGGCATCACGTTCGTCCACGTCACGCACGACCAGGAGGAGGCGATGACGATGGCGGACACGATCGCCGTGATGAACGAGGGCAAGATCGAGCAGCTCGGCACGCCCGAACGAGCTGTACGAGCGCCCGCGGACGGCGTTCGTCGCCGGGTTCCTCGGCAAGTCGAACCTCCTCGAACGGGCACGGTCGCCGGCGACGGGCTCGTCCGGCTCGGCGACGGATCGGAGATGCGCGCGCGGACGAACGGCGCTCAGGGCGCGATCTCGGTCGGCGTCCGCCCGGAGAAGATCTCCCTCGGCGGGCGAGGGAGCGAACAGGCTCCCGGGCACGGTCAAGGAGTCGGCGTACATCGGCGTCGCGACCGAGGTCGTCGTCGCGACGGCGGTCGGCGAGCTGACCGTGTTCCACCAGAACGTCGAGGCGGGCGGCGTCGTCCCGCCGCTCGGGAGCGAGGTCACGATCTCGTGGGCGCCCGACGCGACGTTCGTCGTCGAATCGAACGGAGAGGGGATCCCCGAATGACCATGCGGATGACCCGTCGTGAGCTCGTGCAGCGCGGTGCGGCCGGCGCCACGATCCTCAGCCTCCCCGGGCTCCTCGCCGCCTGCGGCGGCGGTGGAGGCGGCGGCGGCGGCGGGCGGAGGCGCGCTCCGACTCGCTCCGCTTCGCGAACTGGCAGCTCTACATCGACATCGACGAGAAGACGAAGAAGTCGCCGACGCTCCAGCAGTTCACGAAGCAGACCGGGATCCCGGTCGAGTACTTCGAGGAGATCAACTCGAACGACGAGTACTTCGGGAAGATCCAGGGGCCGCTCTCGAAGGGCGACTCGATCGACCGCGAGATCATCGTCATGACGGACAACTCGCGGTACCCGGGCGCTGCTCATCGAGGAGGACTGGGTCCTCGCGCTCGACCGGGAGCAAGATCCCGAACTTCAAGAACCTCATCGACGTCCAGAAGAGCCCGCCGTTCGACCCCGACCGGACGTACTCGATGCCGTGGCAGTCCGGCATGACCGGGATCGCCTACAACGAGAAGCTCACGTCGAAGCCGATCACGTCGATGGAGCAGATCCTCACCGACCCCGCGCTCAAGGGGAAGGTGACGCTGCTCAACGAGATGGCCGACACCGTCGGCCTCGTCATGCTGCTGAACGGCGACGACCCGGCCGAGGTCACCGACGACAGCTTCGACGCGGCGATCTCGCCGCATCCAGGAGGCCGTGGACAACGGCCAGATCCGCCAGTTCACCGGCAACGACTACACGCGGGCCGCTCGCGAAGGGCGACCTGATCGCCTGCGTTGCCTGGTCGGGCGACCTCGTCCAGCTGCAGGCGGACAACCCGAGCCTGAAGTGGACCGTGCCCGACGACGGCGGGATGATCTGGACGGACAACATGCTGATCCCGCTCGGCGGCGACGTGCGAGAAGGCGTCGACGTTCATGAACTTCGTCTACGACCCGGCGATCGCAGCGCAGATCGCCGCGTACGTGAACTACGTGACGCCGGTGAAGGGCGCGAAGGAGGTGCTCCTGAAGACCGACCCGGAGCTCGCGAACAACCAGCTCATCTTCCCGGACGACGCGACGCTCGCGAAGGTGAAGCAGTTCAACTCCGAGGCGCTCAACAACCAGGACTACATCGAGAAGTGGCAGGCGATCTCGGGGCATAGGGGCGTGTGGGGGTGTCAGGTGTCCGACTTCGGACGGAAACCTGCTCCTCTGAGTCCGTACCCAGGTGTCCGACTGAAGTCGGACACCGAGGTGGGAGTGAGCTTCTTCCACCGCCACCGGTGGGCCGCGCCGTTTGCGCTGCTCGCGCCCGGGGTGCTGTGGCTCTTCCTGTTCTTCGTCCTGCCGTTCGGCTACCTCGCCTACCAGTCGCTCCAGTCCGGGATCTATCCGAACTTCGAGTTCACGTGGGCGTTCTCGAACTTCACCGAGGCCGTCTCGGACAACAGCGAGCAGCTGATCCGCTCGTTCGTCTACGCCGGGATCGCCACGCTCATCGCGTTCCTCGTTCAGCTACCCGCTCGCCTACTGGATCGCGTTCCGCGCCGGGCCGCTGGAAGAACGTCTTCCTCGTCCTCGTCATCGCGCCGTTCTTCGTCACCTACCTGATCCGGACGATCGCGTGGCAGACGATCCTCTCGGACGACGGCTTCGTGCTCGACGTCCTGAAGGGGATCGGACTCGTCGCGGACGACGGGCGGCTGCTCGCGACCTCGACCGCCGTCGTCGCAGGCATCACCTACAACTACCTGCCCTTCATGATCCTGCCGATCTACGTCTCGCTCGAGCAGGTCGACCGCCGGCTGCTCGAGGCGGCGGAGGACCTCTACGCGAGCCCGCGGCAGGGCTTCCTGCGCGTGACCCTTCCGATCTCACTGCCCGGCGTGTTCGCCGGGACGCTGCTGACGTTCATCCCGGCGGTCGGCGACTTCATCAACGCGGAGCTGCTCGGCGGGCCCGGGCAGCGGATGATCGGGAACGTCATCCAGTCGAAGTTCCTCGTCTCGCTCGACTACCCGGAGGCGGCGGCGCTCTCGTTCGTGCTGATGGCACTCATCCTCATCGTCGTGATCGTCTACGCGCGCGCCGTGGGCTCCGAGAGGCTGACCGCGTCGTGAACGGCGCCTGGCGCTTCGTCAAGCAGCACATGCTCAGCGCCTACGCGGCGCTCGCGATCGGCTACATGCTCCTCCCGATCGCGGTCGTGTTCATCTTCTCGTTCAACCAGCCGGCGGGCCGCTTCAACTACGTCTGGCAGCAGTTCACGTTCCAGAACTGGATCCACTGGGACGAGCCGCCGGGCATCCGCGACGCCCTGATCACGTCGATTCTCATCGCGGTCCTCGCGAGCATCACCGCCACCGCACTCGGGGCGCTGATCGCGCTCGCGCTCGTCCGGCACAGCTTCCGGGGCCGCGGGCCGTTGAACTTCCTCATCTTCCTGCCAATGGCCGCGCCCGAGATCGTCCTCGGCGCCTCGCTGCTGACGCTGTTCCTCAACCAGACGCTGTTCACGCTCGGCTTCTGGACGATCTTCATCGCGCACGTGATGTTCTGCATCTCGTTCGTCGTCGTCACCGTGCGCGCGCGGCTCGTGGACTTCGACCGCCACCTCGAGGAGGCCGCTGCCGACCTCGGCGCGAACGAGTGGGTCACCTTCCGGAAGATCACGCTGCCGCTGCTCGCCCCCGCGATCCTCGCGGGCGGGCTGCTCGCGTTCGCGATCTCCGTCGACGACTTCGTCATCACGTACTTCAACTCGGGCAGCGAGATCACGTTCCCGGTGTACGTCTGGGGTCAGGCCGCGCGCGGCGTGCCACCGCAGGTGAACGTGATCGGCTCGGCCATCTTCTTCATCGCCGTGGGCGTGATGCTCGCGAGCGTGATCCGTCAGAGCAGAAGGGAGCGACGCCCCGCATGAGCGCGACCGCCACCGACCTCCAGCAGCTCGCCAAGGACCACCTCTGGATGCACTTCACCCGAATGGGCGGCTACTCCGACCAGGAGGTGCCGATCATCGTCCGCGGCGAGGGGTGCTACCTGGAGGACACGAACGGGAAGCGCTACCTCGACGCGCTCGCCGGGCTCTTCTCGGTGAACATCGGCTACTCGTTCGGCGAGGAGATCGGCCAGGCCGCGCTCGAGCAGATGCGCGAGCTGCCCTTCTACACGAACTGGTCGTACGCCCATCCCCGCGCGATCGAGCTCGCGGGCGAGGTGGCGTCGCTCGCGCCGGGCGACCTGAACCGAGTCTTCTTCGTCTCCGGCGGCTCGGAGGCCGTCGAGTCGGCCTGGAAGCTGGCGCGGCAGTACTACGCAGCGCGCGGCGAGAAGCGTCTCCGCGGCGCAACCCACGAGCCCGAGCGCAGCCATGACGCGATCGTCGCCGCGCGCGGGTCACGACGCTACAAGGCGATCGCGCGTCACATCGCGTATCACGGGACGACGCTCGGCGCGCTGTCGATCAACGGCATCCCGGCGCTTCGGACGCCCTTCGAGCCGCTCCTCCAGGAGGTCCGTCACGTCCGCAACACGAACCGCTACCACCGACCCATCGAGGAGACGGAGGAGGAGTTCACGCAGGGGCTGCTCGACGACCTCGAGCAGACGATCCTCGCGATGGGCCCGGAGTCGGTGTGCATGGTGCACATGGAGCCGGTGCAGAACGCCGGCGGGTCGTTCACGCCGCCGGCCGGGTACTGGCAGGGCGTCCGGGCGCTCTGCGACGAGTACGACATCCTCCTCTCGGCCGACGAGGTGATCACGGCGTTCGGGCGCCTCGGCCACTGGTTCGGCTCGGAGCGGTACGACATCCGGCCGGACATCGTCACCTGCGCGAAGGGGCTCTCGTCGTCCTATGCGGCGATCGGCGCGGTGATCGCGACCGACCGCGTGATGGAGCCGTTCCTCGAGTCCACGTCGATCTTCTCGCACGGGATCACGTTCGGCGGGCACCCGACGATGTGCGCGATCGCGCTCAAGAACATCGAGATCATGAAGCGGGAGGGCATCGTCGAGCACGTGCGGGACAACGAGGGCTGCTTCCGCGAGAAGCTCGAGACGCTGCTCGACCTTCCGATCGTCGGCGACGTGCGCGGGACGGGTTTCTTCTACGCCGTCGAGCTCGTGAAGGACAAGGAGGCACGCGAGACGTTCGACGAGGAGGAATGCGAGACGCTCCTCCGCGGCTTCCTCTCGGGTGCGCTCTACGACGCCGGGCTGATCTGCCGCGCCGACGACCGCGGCGACCCGGTCGTCCAGATCTCGCCGCCGCTCGTCGCGACCGAGCGAGAGATCGACGAGATCGTCGGCATCCTCGGCGACGTCCTCACCGAGGCCGGGCGCCGCATGCGGTAGGTGCCGGCTCGAGTCGGGCGTGTCCCCTAGGGGGCAACCACGAGACCGGAGTAGGGTTTGCCGCACCCTGTGTGTCGCGCGGGGGCGGCACGCTGGATCGAGAAATCGCGAATCGAAGCGAGGGAGAAGGCATGAGCGAGAACGGCATCGTCGTGGTCGGGCGCGAGGTGACGCGCCGCTACGGCGAAGGCGAGACGGCGGTCGACGCGCTTCGCGGCGTGTCGGTCGAGGTCCCGCGCGGGCGACTGACGGCCGTCATGGGACCGTCGGGGTCGGGGAAGTCGACCCTGATGCACATCCTGGCCGGCCTCGACAAGCCGACGTCGGGGTCGGTCGAGATCGCGGGGACCGAGATCACCACCCTCAAGGACTCGGACCTGACGAAGCTCCGGCGGCGCCACATCGGCTTCGTCTTCCAGTTCTTCAACCTGCTCCCGATGCTCTCCGCCGAGGAGAACATCACGCTGCCGCTCTCGATCGCGGGCGAGAAGCCGGAGCCTGAGTACTTCTCGACGCTGATCGAGTCCGTCGGGCTCGGCGACCGGCTGCATCATCGGCCGTCCGAGCTGTCGGGCGGCCAGCAGCAGCGCGTCGCGATCGCCCGCGCGCTCGTGTCGCGGCCGGACGTCGTGTTCGCGGACGAGCCGACAGGGAACCTCGACTCGCAGACGGGCGCCGAGATCCTGGAGCTGCTCCGGCACTCGGTGGAGGAGCTCGGCCAGACGATCGTGATGGTCACGCACGAGTCGCGTGCGGCCGCGATCGCAGACCGTGTCCTGTACCTCGCCGACGGCCTCATCGTCCGTGAGCTCTCGGGCGCGACGCAGCACCAGATCTCGGAGACGATGGAAGAAGTCGCGAAGACGTGACGCGCTTCGCGCTGAAGAGCCTCGCCGGGAGGAAGTTCCGCACGGCGCTGACGGCGCTGGCGATCGTGCTCGGCGTCGCGATGATCAGCGGCACGTATGTCCTGACGGACACGATCGACAAGGCGTTCTCGAGCATCTTCGACGAGTCGTACGCCGGGACGGACGCGGTCGTCAGCGGCAAGGCCGCCGACATCGACGTGTTCGGCGACACGCCGGACGCCCCGCCGGTCGACGACTCGCTCCTGGGCGACATCCGGGGCCTCGACGACGTCGGACTCGCGATGGGCGGGATCTACGACGAGACGAACACGAAGATCATCGGCGACAACGGGAAGGCGATCGACACGAACGGCGCGCCGAGCTTCGGCTTCGGCATCGACACGACGCCCGATTACGACGTGTTCAACCCGCTGAACCTGCTCGAGGGCCGCTGGCCCCAGGGGCCGGGCGAGGTCGTCGTCGACGCGGGCACCGCCGATCGCGAGGACTTCACCGTCGGTCAGACGATCGCGATTTCGACCCTCCAGCCGAAGCAGGACTTCGAGATCGTCGGCGTCGCACGCTACGGCGAGGTCAAGTCGCTCGGCTCCGCGACGTTCGCGATCTTCGACATCGCGACGGCGCAGACCCTCTTCGAGCGCGAAGGGCAGTTCGACGCCATCTCCGTCGCAGGCAAGGAAGGCGTCACGCCCGAGCAGCTCCTCGGCGAGATCCAGCCGCTGCTCCCCTCGGACGCCCAGGTGAAGACCGGCGCCCAGGAGGCGCAGGAGGGGAAGGACGACATCAGCGAATTCACGACCTTCATCCGCTACTTCCTGCTCGCCTTCGCGGGGATCGCGCTGTTCGTCGGCTCCTTCGTGATCTTCAACACGCTCTCGATCACCGTCGCGCAGCGGACGCGCGAGTTCGCGACGCTGCGGACGCTCGGCGCCTCGCGCCGGCAGGTGCTCCGCTCGGTGCTTCTCGAGGCGTTCGTGATCGGCTTCCTCGCCTCGCTGGTCGGCCTCTTCCTCGGGCTGGGGCTCGCGAAGGGGCTCGAGGCGTTGTTCCGCGCGCTCGACCTCGAGCTGCCGCTCGCCGACACCGTGTTCGCGACCCGGACGATCGTCGTCTCGCTGATCGTCGGGACGCTCATCACGGTCGTGGCGGGGCTCTTCCCGGCGATCCGGGCGACGCGGGTGCCGCCGATCGCCGCCGTCCGCGAGGGTGCGACGCTGCCGAAGGGCCGCCTCTCGCACTACACGCCGTTCGTCGCGCTCGTCCTCATCGCGATCGCGCTGTTCCTGCTGGGCTACTCGATGTTCGCGAACGACGTCGGCACCGCGCAGCGGCTGCTCTCGATCGCCGGGGGCGTGCTGCTCCTGTTCGTCGGGGTCGCGATGATCTCGTCGAAGCTCGTGCGGCCCCTCGCCGCCATCGTCGGCCTCCCCGCCCGGTGGATCGGCGGCGCGCCCGGCGGGCTCGCGCGCCGCAACTCGATCCGCAACCCGGGCCGCACGGCCGCGACGGCCGCGGCGCTGATGATCGGCGTCGCGCTCGTGGCCTTCGTCGCCACGCTCGCCAACGGGATGAAGGCGTCGAACCGAAAGGCGATCGAGGATCAGATCACCGCGAACTTCATCATCACCTCCCAGGACGGCTACACGCCGTTCGTCGCCGCCGCCGGCGACGCTGCGAACTCCGCGCCCTCGGCGGAGACCGTCACCCACGTCCGCTCCGAGGTCGCCCAGATCGGCGGCCACGGCGGCTACCTCACGGGCATCGACTCCGAGCTGATCACCGAGGGGTACGCGTTCGACTGGACCGACGGCTCGGACGCGACGCTGGCCGAGCTCGGTACGAACGGGGTGATCCTCGACGAGAACTTCGCCGAAGACCACGACCTCGCCGTCGGCAGCCCGGTGACGATCCGCACGGGCGAGAACACGTCCCTCGACGCGACCGTCAAGGGGATCTACAAGCCGCCGCCGTTCTACCCGCTGCTCGGCAGCGCGAGCATCTCGATCGAGGCGTTCGACGAGCTCGTCGAACGCCCGCGCAACCAGTACACGTTCGTCAACGTCGCCGGCGGGCCGAACGAGCAGAGTCGCGCGGAGCTGGAGGACGCGACGGCCGGGTTCCCCGACTCGCGCGTCCAGACCCGCGAGGAGTGGGTCGAGAAGGAGGACCGCGAGTTCGACCAGTTCCTCACGATGCTCTACGTGCTCCTCGCGCTCTCCGTGATCATCAGCCTCTTCGGGATGGTCAACACGCTCGTGCTCTCCGTCTTCGAGCGGACGCGCGAGCTCGGGATGCTGCGGGCGGTCGGGATGACCCGCCGCCAGACGCGGCGGATGATCCGCCACGAGAGCGTGATCACGGCGCTGATCGGCGCCGCGCTCGGGCTCCCGCTCGGGATCTTCCTCGCCGTGCTCGTCACGCGCGCGCTCGGCGACTTCGACGTGCGGTTCGAGGTGCCCACCGGGCAGCTCGTCTTCCTCGTCATCCTGGCGGTGATCGTCGGCCTGCTGGCCGCGATCACGCCTGCGCGCCGCGCCGCGAAACTCAACCCCCTCGAGGCACTGCATTACGAGTGACGGGTCGGCGGCGCATGCGCCGGCTCGCGACAGCTACACCTGGGATAGCCGAATGAACAACTGGAATCACAAGCCGTCGCGGCCGGAGGCCGGCTTTGCCGGCCGGGAGGCGCTGTGCGCGATGGGATGCCGAGCGCCAGAGAAGGGGGCTCGCGGGGGAAACGGGGTTTCCCCCGCGTCGAGATGACGAAGTTTGCGCTCAAAGGGCTTCTGACGCGCAAGCTGCGCACGGTCCTGACCGCGCTGGCGATCGTCCTCGGCGTCGCGATGATCAGCGGGACGTTCGTGCTGACCGACTCGATCGACAGCGCGTTCGACCAGATCTTCACGGACGTCCGCGAGGGGTCGAACGTCGTCATCTCGGGCAAGTCCGCCTTCGACCTCTCCGACGGGAGCGGGGTCACCGATCCGACCCTCCAGGAGTCGCTGCTCGAGGAGGTGCGGGCGCTGCCGGACGTGCAGCAAGCGGAGGGGAGCGTCGACAGCGACTCGACGTCGCTGATCGGCAAGGACAACAAGGCGATCGTCTTCGGCGGCGCGCCCAACCTCGGCTTCTCGATCGCGGACGGGGACTCGACGTTCAACCCGCTCCGGCTTGTGGAGGGCAACTGGCCGGGGCCGGACGAGGTCGTCATCGACTCCGGCGTGGCGGACAAGAAGGACTTCAAGATCGGCGACGAGATCGGCGTGCAGGTCGAAGGCCCCGTCGAGAAGCTGAGGATCTCGGGGATCGTCGAGTTCGGCTCGAACCTCTCGATCGGCGGCGCGACGCTCGCCGGCTTCGACCTGCCGACGGCGCAGCGCCTGTTCGAGAAGGAAGGCCGTCTCGACGAGATCGCGGTCGCATCCAAGCCCGGCGTGAGCGACCAGCAGCTCATCCGCGAGGTCCGCCAGATTCTTCCGCCGGATGCACAGGCGCTCTCCGGCCAGCAGCAGGCCCAGAGCGACGCGGCCGACACGAACGAGTTCATCTCGTTCCTCCGCGGGTTCCTGCTCGCGTTCGCCGGGATCGCCCTGTTCGTCGGCTCGTTCGTGATCGCGAACTCGCTGTCGATCACGATCGCGCAGCGCACCCGCGAGTTCGCGACGCTCAGGACGCTCGGCGCGTCGCGGCGCCAGGTGCTGCGCTCGATCATCGTGGAGGCGCTCGTCGTCGGCTTCGTCGCGTCGGTCATCGGCCTGTTCCTCGGGCTGCTGCTCGCTAAGGGCCTGTTCTCGCTGTTCGACGCGGTCGGGTTCACGCTTCCGAACACCGGGCTCCTGTTCGAGACGCGCACGGCCGTCGTCGCGATCGTCGTCGGCGTCCTCGTCACGCTGATCGCGAGCGTCCGTCCGGCGATCCGCGCGACGCGCGTCCCGCCGATCGCGGCGGTGCGCGAGGGGGCGACGCTGCCGCCCGGCCGCTTCGCCCGTTTCCGCGGCGTCGGCGCGGCCCTGACTGCGCTCCTCGGCTTCGCGGCGCTTCTGTACGGACTCTTCGGGAGCGGTCTCGGGACGACCCAGATCCTCATCTGGATGGGGCTCGGGGCGCTCCTCATCTTCCTCGGCGTCGCGCTCTTCTCGTCCCGCCTGGTGAAGCCGCTGACGCAGGTGCTCGGCTGGCCGGCGACGAAGATCGGCGGCGCCGCCGGTCTCCTCGCACGGGACAACTCGCGTCGTAACCCGCAGCGCACCGCGTCGACGGCTGCGGCCCTGATGATCGGGCTGGCGCTGGTGACCCTCGTCGCGACGCTGGCGGCAGGGATCGTGAACTCGTTCAGGGGCGCGGTGAACGACCTCTTCACCGGCGACTACGCGATCACGGCGCAGAACAACTTCTCCCCGATCCCGATCGCCGCCGCCGAGACCGCGGCCAAGGCGCCCGGCGTCACGGACGTCGGGAACGTCCGCACCGGCGAGGTGCGGGTCTTCCGCTCGACCGAGTTCGCGACCGCGGTCGATCCGGGGATGAAGGAGGTCATCTCGATGGACTGGGTCGAGGGCTCGCAGAACACGCTCGCGACCCTCGGGAGCGACGGCGCCTTCACGGACGACGGCTACGCGAAGGACCACGACCTGAAGCTCGGCTCGCCGATCCGGGTGACGTTCCCGAACGGCACGACCCGGACGTTCTTCATCAAGGGGATCTTCGACCCGCCGAGCGGAGGCTCTCCGTTCGGCCCGGTGACGATCTCGGCGGCCACCTGGGACCAGGAGGTGCCGCGGCCGAAGAACCTCTACTCGTTCGTGAAGATGACGGGCGGCGCCACCCCGGCCAACCAGGCCGCGCTCGACGACGCGCTGGCAGACTTCCCGAACGCGAAGGCCGCGGACCGCGAGACCTTCATCGACAACCAGATCTCGGGGCTCAGCTCGATCCTCAACATCCTCTACGTGCTGCTCGCCCTGTCGATCGTGGTGAGCCTCTTCGGCATCGTGAACACGCTCGTGCTGACGGTGTTCGAGCGGACACGCGAGATCGGGATGCTCCGCGCGATCGGGATGACGCGGCGCCAGACGCGGCGGATGATCCGCCACGAGAGCGTCATCACGTCACTCATCGGCGCGGCGATCGGGATCGTGCTCGGGATCGTCCTCGCCGGTCTGCTGATCGCCCGCGTCGACTTCATCGAGTTCACCTTCCCGACGGCGCAGGTGATCATCTTCGCGGTCGCCGCGATCCTCGTCGGGATCCTTGCCGCGATCTTCCCCGCGCGGCGCGCCGCGAAGCTGAACCCGCTCGAGGCACTGCATTACGAGTAGAAACGTTGGGGAACCCATGGTTCCCCCACGAGCGCCCCCTCCTTCTGGCCTGGTCATGACAGCACGAGCTTGGCCTCTTGGCCGGCAAAGCCGGCCTCCGGCCGCATATCCACGCCGATCCTCGATCGACCTTGAACCAACGGCTGGAAACCGACGCTTCGCGGACTACGTACGGGTGACCCCGGCGGCCGCGAGCTCCGCGATCTCCTCGTCCGTGTAGCCGGCCTCGCGCAGGATCTCGGCCGAGTGCGCGCCGACGTCCGGCGGCGCGCTGGGGTGGAGTGCCCGCTCGCGGTCGAACGACAGCGGGAGCGCGGGCAGCGTGAGATCGTCGATCCGCGGGTGCTCGAGCCGCTGGAGGATCCCGAGCGCCGCCGTCTGCGGCGACTCGGCGACGTCACGGATGTCGGCGACAGGGGCGGCGGGCACGCCGGCCGCCCGGAGGCGCTCGAGCCATGTCGCCGTGCGTTCGGTGCGGAGCCGCTCCTCGATCAGCGCGATCAGGGGCTCGCGGTTGCGAACGCGGTCGGCGTTCGTCCGGAACCGTGTGTCGTCGCCGAGCTCGGGCAATTCGACGACGTCGCAGATCGCACGGAAGAGCCGATCGTTGCCGCCGGCCACGAGCAGCTCCCCGTCCTGGGTCGTCATCACCTGGTACGGCGCGACCATCGGGAAACGCGTGCCCTCTCCGGTCGGGATGGTGCGGTCGGCGAGGTAGCCGGCGAGGTGGTATCCGACGTAGCCGATCGCCGTCTCGTACAGGGAGACGTCGACGACGCAGCCGACGCCCGTGCGTGCGCGCTCGAGAAGCGCCGCGAGCACGCCGAGGGCCGCCCAGGTGCCGGTTCCCTGGTCGATCAGCGACGAGCCGACACGGACGCCCGGCCGGCCCGGCTCGCCCGTGATCGAGATCGAGCCCGCCGGCCGCCTGCATCAGCGCGTCGTAGCCGGGCTCGGCCGCGAGCGGGCCGGTGTGGCCGTACGCGCCGAGCGAGCAGTAGACGAGCCGCGGATTGCGCTCGCGGAGCACGTCCGGACCGAGCCCGAGCTGCTCGGCGAGGCCGGGGCGGAGGCTCTGGAGGAACACGTCGGCGCGGTCGGCGAGACGGAGGAGCGCGTCGCGCCCACGCGGGTCGCGGAGCGACAACCCCAGCGAGCGCTTGCCCGCGTTGGCCGAGAGGAACATCGTCCCCTCGCCGTTCCAGAACGGCGGCCCCCAGGCACGGCCGTCGTCGCCGGTGTCCGGCCGCTCGACCTTGACGACATCGGCGCCGAGCGCGGCGAGGATCTGCGCGCAGTACGGGCCCGCGATCGACGTTGTGACGTCGAGCACGCGCGTCCCCTCGAGCGGCCGGTGCACGGTGCCAATCATCGCGTGCCGGACCTCTGCGACGATGCACACCACCTGTGTTCGACGAGTTCAAGGAATGGGTCTCCGGGGAGTGGTGGAGCTACGCGGTGATCTTCGCCGTGTCGGCGATCGACGCGTTCTTCCCGGTTGTCCCGAGCGAAAGCGTCGTCATCACCGCGGGGAACCTCGCCTCGACGGGCGACCTGTGGCTGCTCGGGGTGATCCTGTCCGCGAGCGCCGGCGCCGTCGTGGGGGACAACATCTCGTACGCGATCGGCAAATGGGCGGGCGAGCACACCGTCAAGCGCCTGTTCCGCTCCGAGAAGGCCCGCAAGGGGTTCGAATGGGCGGAGCACCAGCTCGAGACGCGCGGCTTCTACATCATCGTCATCGCCCGCTTCATCCCGGGCGGCCGCACGGCGGTGACCTTCGCCTCGGGCTACACCCACGGCATGACGTGGCGCCGGTTCATCGTCGCGGACGTCTGCGCCGGGCTTCTCTGGGGGACGTACGCCGCGATGCTCGGCTACCTCGGCGGCAAGACGTTCGAGGACGCTCCGTGGAAGGGCCTGCTCCTCGGGTTCGTGATCGCGATCGGCGTCGCGTTGGGCGTCGAGGTGATCCGGTGGTACATCGGGAAGCGACGGAAGGCGGGCGCCGCCGACACGGCGCCCGCCGACGTCGACTCCTGAGCGCTATGTCGCGGCGCTTGCCCCGCCGAGCCCGAGCTCCCGCCGCCCGCGCGAGAAGCACCAGGCGCCGACGAGCAGGATGACGAGCGCGAGCATGCCGTGCAGGCCGTTGATCCACCCGCCCGGCTCCTCGGTGTCGCCGAGGAACGCGAGCTGCGCGAGGCAGAGGACGAGGAACGCGACGGCGAGGCCGACGGCGCCCCAGTTCCCCCACCAGGCCCAGATGGCGCCGATCACGATCATGAGCTGACCGACGTGCACGAGCGTCGAGAAGCCGCCGTGTGCGTCGAGCGCGCCCTGGCCCGCCCCGCGGACGTACGCCGCGATCGTGAACGCCTGGATGAGGACGCCGACGACGGTGACCGCGCCGCCGACGAAGACCAACCACATCGGTGTTCGTCTCATGCGCGCGACGATACGACACCCGCCGGTCGGAGAAAACCGCGCGATCGGGTAAGAACGAAGGCATGAACCGGCTCGCCGAGTCCTCCAGCCCGTACCTCCTCCAGCACGCGGCGAACCCGGTCGACTGGTACCCCTGGGGGAACGCGGCGTTCGCGCGCGCGAGGGCTGAGGACCGCCCGCTCCTCGTCTCCGTCGGCTACAGCTCGTGCCACTGGTGTCACGTGATGGAGCACGAGTCGTTCTCGGAAACCGGGACGGCGGGCGTGATGAACGAGCTCTTCGTGAACGTGAAGGTCGACCGCGAGGAGCGCCCCGACGTCGACGCGATGACGATGGACGCCTGCGTCACGATGACCGGGCAGGGTGGCTGGCCGACGACCGTCTTCCTGACCCCCGACGGCAAGCCGTTCTTCGCGGGCACGTACTTCCCACCGGAGCCGCGGCACGGGATCCCGAGCTTCCGTCAGCTCCTCGAGGCGGTCGCCGAGGCCTGGCGCGAGCGCCGCGACGACCTCGAGACCCAGGCGGCGAAGCTCGTCGACGCGCTCGGCGGTGCCGCACGCCTGACGGCCGCCGACGCCGAGCTCTCGCCGGGGCTTCTGGAGGCCGCCGAGCG
This sequence comes from uncultured Actinomycetes bacterium, assembly GCA_963706915.1. Taxonomy (GTDB): domain Bacteria; phylum Actinomycetota; class Thermoleophilia; order Gaiellales; family Gaiellaceae; genus Gaiella. The sequence goes on along the minus strand of CAVPOH010000005.1, from coordinate 686,956 downwards.
CTACCTCGCCCGCGACTACGAGCCCGCCTTCGGCGGCTTCGGCACCGCGCCGAAGTTCCCGCCCTCGTCGGCGCTCGAGCTGCTCCTGCGCCGGAATACGCCGGAGGCGCTCGGCATGGTGCACCGGACGCTCGACGGGATGGCGGCCGGGGGGCTCTACGACGTCGTCGGCGGGGGCTTCCACCGGTACTCGGTCGACGCCCGCTGGCTCGTCCCGCACTTCGAGAAGATGCTCTACGACAACGCTCTCCTCGCATCGGCGTACCTGCACGGCTGGGTCGTGACGGGCGAGGAGCGGTACCGGGCCGTCGTCGAGGAGACGATCGGCTACCTGCTGCGCGAGATGCGCGTCCCGGGCGGCGGCTTCGCGTCGGCGCAGGACGCCGACACCGACGGCGTCGAGGGGCTGACGTACACCTGGACGCCGGCCGAGTGGGAGGGCCTCGGGCTCGACCCGTCGCTGCTCGAGCCGTTCGAGCACGGGCGCTTCATCGTCCGCGGCGAGCTCGACGTCGAGACGAAGGCCCGCCTCCTCGCCGTCCGCGCGGAGCGGCCGCAGCCGTTCCGCGACGACAAGGCGATCGCCGCCTGGAACGGGCTCACGCTCGCCGCGCTCGCCGAGGCGGCTCGTCGGCTCGAGCGCGACGACTGGCTGGCGGCGGCGGAGCAGCTCGGCGCGTTTCTCCTCGGGCCGCTGCGCGCGGACGACGGGCGCGTCCTGCGGAGCATCCGCGACGGTCGGGTGAGCGGCCCGGGCTTCCTCGACGACCACGCGAACGTCGCGCACGGCCTGCTCGAGCTCCACGTCGCGACCGGTGGCGTCCGCTGGCTGCTCGAGGCGCGGCGGATCGCGATGCTGGCCGTCGGGTTGTTCGCGGACGCCGAGCGGGGCGGGTTCTTCCTCGCGCCGAACGACGGCGAGCGCCTCGCGACCCGGCCGAAGGACCTCGACGACGACCCGACGCCGTCCGGGAACTCGATGCTCGGCTCCGTCCTCGTCCGGCTCGGGCGCATCTGGGGCGACGAGGCGCTCGTCGAGCAGGGCGTCCAGGTGCTCCGGCTCCTCGCACCCGCGATGGAGCGCGTGCCCCGGGCGTTCGCGTGGTCGCTGTGCACTCTCGACCTGCACCTCTCGCCGCTGCGCGAGCTGGCGATCGTCGGTGACGTGGGCTCGGAGGTCGCGCGCGCCGCGCTCGCGCCGTTCCAGCCCACCACCGTCGTGGCCGTCGGGCCGTCGGAGGACGTCCCCCTGCTCGCGGGCAAGGGGCTCGTCGACGGTCGTGCTGCGGTCTACGTCTGCGAGCGGTTCGCCTGTCGCGCACCCGTGACACGGGCCGAGGACCTGTAGATAGATTCCGGCGATGGCGACGACCGAGCTGACGGGCGCCGAGGAGGTCGCGTGGGACCTCGGCGATCTCTACGAGGGGCCCGACGACCCGCGTATCGAGTCCGACATCACCGCGGCCGAGGCAGACGCCGCCGCGTTTCGCGAGCGCTACCACGGGAAGGTCGGCGCGCTCGACGCCGCGGCGCTCGCCGAGGCGGTCGAGGAGCACGAGCGCATCGAGTCCGCGGTCGTTCGGCCGCTGACCTACGCGCACCTCCTCTTTGCGACGAACATGGCCGACCCCGCGCGCGGCGCGCTCGTCGCTCGACTGCAGGAGAAGGCCGCGGCGCTCGAGACCCAGCTCCTCTTCTTCGCGCTCGAGTGGGCCGCCCTGGACGACGCGACCGCCGACGCCGTCCTCGCGGACGAGGCGCTCGACCCCTGGCGCCACCACCTGCGCTCGCTCCGCAAGTTCCGCCCGTACCTGCTCTCCGAGCCCGAGGAGAAGGTCTTCACAGAGAAGTCCGTCTCCGGCGTCGCGGCCTGGTCGCGGCTCTACGAGGAGCAGCTCGGCGCCCTGCGCGTCAGGCTGGACGACGACGAGGTGTCGCTCGAGACGGCGATGGCGCGGTTGTTCGAGCCCGACCGCGACGCGCGCCGGACGGCGGCCGACGCGATCACCGAGGCGCTCGGCCCGGGTCTCCGAACCCGCACGTTCGTCTTCAACACGATCCTGCTCGACAAGTCGATCGACGACCGGCTGCGCGGCTACCCGACGTGGATCTCGTCGCGCAACCTCGCGAACGAAACGACGGACGAGGCCGTGGAGGCGCTCGTCGAGGCGACGACGTCCCGGTACGAGGTCGCCCGGCGGTACTACCGCCTGAAGGCGAAGCTGCTCGGGCTCGACCGCCTCGATCACTACGACCGGATGGCCCCGATCGCCGCGGACACGAGCAAGGTCTCCTGGGACGAGGCGCGCGCTGTCGTCGTCGACGCCTACTCGGACTTCTCGGACGAGGCCGGTACAGTCATCGCGCGCTTCTTCGACGAGAACTGGATCGACGGGCCGGTGCGGCCCGACAAGCGCACGGGCGCCTTCTGCGCGACCACCGTGCCCGGTGTCCACCCGTACATCCTCATGAACTACACGGGCGACCGCCGCTCGATCCTGACGCTCGCGCACGAGCTCGGGCACGGCCTCCACGGCGTGCTTGCGCAGCCGCTCGGCCTGTTCAACTCGTCCACGCCGCTGACGACCGCCGAGACCGCGTCGGTCTTCGGCGAGGCGCTGACCTTCGAGCGGCTCCTCGCGGACGAGGATGACCCGCGCCGCCGGCTCGACCTCCTCGCCGGCAGGATCGAGGACGCAATCGCGACGACGTTCCGCCAGATCGCGATGAACCGCTTCGAGCACGCCGTGCACAGCGAGCGCCGCGGACAGGGCGAGCTGGCGCCCGAGCGGATCGGCGAGCTGTGGCTCGAGGCCCAGACCGCTCTCTTCGGCGACTCGGTCTCCGTCGACGGCTACGCCCCGTGGTGGAGCTACATCCCGCACTTCACGGGGTCGCCGGGCTACGTCTATGCGTACGCCTACGGCTACCTCTTCTCCTCGCGATCTACCGCCGCTACGTCCAGGAGGGCGACGCGATGGTCGAGCCGTATCTCGAGCTCCTCCGCTCGGGCGGCTCGCGCTCCCCCGAGGACCTCGCGGAGCTCGTCGGGCTCGACCTCACCGACCCGGCGATCTGGGCGAGCGGGATCGACGCTCTCGCCGAGGAGCTGGACGAGGCGGAGCGTCTCGCGGGCGAGATCGGGCTCGGCTAACCACCAGCGGTCCACGGCCGTCTCAGCCTCTGGAAAAACCAGTGACGGGCGGATACGCTCGCGCTCGAGATTCACCAAACTCCAACGAAGGAGTCCGAATGAGGAAGGTCGTGCTCTTGGCCGCGGCGCTTGCGGTCACCCTTGCGGTGGTTGCGTCGAGCGCGACGTCGGCCTCGTCCGAGAACGGCATCACGGCTCGGACGATCACGATCGGGGGGACGTTCCCGCTCACCGGGCGCGTATCTCTCTACGCGACCATCGCGCCTGCAATGAAGGCGTACTTCTCGTACGTCAACGCGCGGAAGGGGCCCGATGGCCGCCGCGGCATCTACGGCCGTCAGATCGTCTACAAGATCTACGACGACGCCTACAACCCGGCCCTGACGATCCAGCAGACTCGGCGCCTCGTCGAGGAGGACAAGGTTTTCGCGGTCGTCGGCTCGCTCGGCACCGAGCACAACGAGGCGATCCGGCCGTACCTCAACGGGAACAAGGTGCCGCAGCTCCTGAATGCGACGGGCGCCTCGACCTGGAGCCGTGACGCGAAGCAGTACCCGTGGACGGGCGGCTGGCAGCCGGACTACGAGTGGGAGGGCCGTATCTACGGGCAGGCGATCGCCAAGAACAGCCCGAACGCGAAGATCGCCGTGCTGTACCAGAACGACAGCTTCGGGCAGGACAACCTCCGTGGGCTCCGGGCGGGCCTAGGCGACAAGAGCTCCAACATCGTCGGCCTCGAGTCCTACGAGATCGGCGCCGTCGACGTCCGCTCGCAGATGGCGAAGCTGCGCGGCACCGGCGCGACGATCCTCGTGATCTTCGCGGTCCCCCCGTACGGCGTCACCGCGTACCCGATCGCGAACGCGCTCCGCTGGTCACCTGCGGTGATCTACGCGACCTCGGTCGTCGCGACGGATACGTTCCTGACGGCGGCGAAGAGCGCCGGCGGCGGTGACCTGGTCGACCGGACGTTCACCGTGCAATACGGGAAGGACCCTGCAAGCCCGTCGTGGGTAAACGACTCGGCGATGAAGCTCTACAAGCAGGTGATGGCGAAGTACTACCCGTCCGGTAGGCCGACCGACGCCCTCAACTACTACGGCGTCACTGTTGCGCACGCCTTCACGCAGCTGATGTACAAGGCCGGGCGCAACCCAACGCGGGCGTCGCTCATGCGGGCGTTCCGTAACTGGAGCGAGGCCAACCCGTTCCTACTGCCGGGGAACCGCCAGAAGACGGCCGGTTCCGACCAACAGCCGGTCGGCTGCGAGCGGGTCGTGCACTTCAGCGGCGGCGTGTTCACTTCCGTCTCGAAGCTGAAGTGCCAGGGGGCCGCGACGTAGTCGCGTCTCACTGATCTGATCGGCGTGAGGGCGGCGCAGGCCGCCCTCACGCTTCCTGCGGCCGGTACTCGTCCCAGTACTGCTCCATCGTCGTCTTCCGCGTCGCGCGGTGGACGAGGTCGACGGGCGCGACGTTCACGGCACGGACGATCCAGTCGTCGCCGACGTCGAGGACGTTCAGGCAGCCCGGCGCCTGCTCGAAGCGGCCGAGGAACATCCGCTCGCCGGTGAGGACGTACGACAGGATCGCGCGGTTCACCGCGCCGTGCGCGACGACGAGGGCGGTGTCCCAGTCCTCGTACGCGACGAGGCGTTCGAGCGCGGGGACGACACGGTCGAAGAGGGCGCCGATCGTCTCGCCGCCGAGGAAGCGCTTCTCGTTCGGGACGACGCCGCGGAACGCGTGGACGAACGCTTCCTCGAGCTCGGCCGCCGGGATCGAGGAGAGCTTCGAGCCCATCAGCTCCTTCAGCTCGGGCCAGACCTCGACCTCGCGGTCGGGGGCGACGAGAGACGGCGGTCTCGGTCGTCCGCGGCAGCCCCGAGCAGATGACCCGGTCGATGCGGACGTCCTCGAGGAGCTCGCGTGCGGCCCGGGCCTGGGCGCGTCCCTCGTCGGTGAGCGGGACCGCGTCGGGAGCGACGGGGCGGCCGGCGTCGTCGAAGTACGCGACCGCGCCGTGCCGCATCAGGTAGAGGCGCCGGCGCACGGACCGAGGATAGTCGCCGCGTCGCCGGGGGTCAGGCCGTGAGGTCCGCGACGAGCCGCAGCGCCTCCGGCTGGCGCGCCTGCAGCACGAGCGTCGTCACGCCGGCCTCGCGGAACGCGGCGAGCCGGTCGGCGATCCGGGCGCGGTCGCCGATGAGCGACACCTCGTCGACGAGGGCGTCGGGAACCGCGGCGATCGCGTCGTTCTTCCGGCCGGCGAGGTAGTGGTCCTGGATCGTCGCAGCCGCCTCCTCGTAGCCGTAGCGCTCCGCGAGCCGCGTGTAGAAGTTCTGCCCCTTCGCGCCCATACCGCCGACGTACAGCGCGAGCAGGGGCTTGAGGAAGTCCCGCGCGGCGGCGACGTCGTCCGCGACGACGATCGGGACGTGCGCGGCGAGGTCCCATCCCTCGGGGCGTCCGCCGCGCTTCGCGAAGCCAACCTCGAGCATCGGCAGGTGCGTGTCGGCGAAGCGCTCCGGCGAGAAGAAGATCGGCAGCCAGCCGTCGGCGATCTCGCCGGCGAGCGCCACGTTCTTCGGCCCGATCGCGGCGAGGTAGATCGGGACGTCCGCACGCGGTGGGTGGACGATCAGCTTCAGCGGCTTGCCGAGCCCGGTGGCGTCGTCGCCCGAGTACGGGATGTCGTAGTGGGCGCCGTGGTGCTCGAGCGGCTCGTCACGCCGGAGGATCGTGCGGACGATGTCGATGTACTCGCGCGTCCGGGTCAGCGGCTTCCCCCAGGCCTGGCCGTGCCATCCCTCGGCTACCTGGGGCCCCGACGTGCCGAGACCGAGGAGGACGCGACCGCCGGAGAGCAGGTCGAGCGTCGCGACGGTGGCGGCGGTCGTCGCCGGTGACCGGGCGGGCATCTGCATGATCGCCGTGCCGAGCTTCACGTTCGTCGTGCGTGCGCCGACCCAGGCAAGCGGCGAGACCGCGTCGGAGCCGTACGCCTCGGACGTCCACACCGAGTGGAATCCGCACCGGTCCGCCTCCTCGGCTAGCCCCACCCAGAAGGCGGGATCGTCGTACCCGAGTTGCAACCCGACGCGCATCTCGTCGATCCTAGTGCCTTCGTGAGCGCGCTCTTCCCGCCGGAGTACCTCGAGGCCCGCGGCCGCTACCGCGCGTTCATGGACGAGCACGTCTATCCGAACGAGGCCGCGATCGAGCGCGAGGACGACGACGCGCTCGCGCTCCTCGCGGAGCTGCGAGAGCGCGCGCGGGAGGACGGGCTGTGGGCGCCGCACGTGCCGCCGGAGGCCGGCGGGACGGGGCTCGGGTTCCTGTACTACGCGTGCCTCAACGAGGAGATCGGCCGCTCGATGTACGCGCAGCTGATCTTCGGCTGCCAGGCTCCCGACGCGGGCAACGCGGAGATCCTCCACCTGTTCGGGACGGACGAGCAGAAGGAGGAGTTCCTCCGGCCGCTCGTCGCCGGCGAGACGCGGTCGTTCTTCGCGATGACGGAGCCCGAGGTCGCCGGCTCCGACCCCACGCTGCTCCGCACGCGGGCCGTGCGTGACGGCGACGACTGGGTGATCGACGGCCACAAGTGGTTCTCGAGCGGGGCCGACGGCGCCGGCTTCGCGATCGTCTTCGCGATCACCGACCCCGACGCCGAGCCGCACCGGCGCGGGACGATGATCCTCGTCTCGGCGGAGACCCCGGGTGTCGACGTCGTCAGGCCTGTCCCCGTCCTCGGCCACGCGGGCCGCGGCTGGAACACGCACTGCGAGGTGCGCTTCACCGGCGTTCGCGTCCCGGCCGGGAACGCGCTCGGCGGGGAAGGGGAGGCGTTCCGTCTCGCCCAGAAGCGTCTCGGGCCGGGGCGGATCCACCACGTGATGCGCTGGCTCGGCCAGATGCAGCGCGCATTCGAGCTCATGTGCCGCTACGCGAACGAGCGTGTGGCGTTCGGCGGGCCGCTCGCGGACAAGCAGACCGTCCAGAACTGGGTCGCGGACTCCGCGGCGGAGATCCAGGCGTGCCGGCTGCTCACGATGGACGCGGCGCGGAAGATCGACGAGGGCTCGGAGGCGCGCGTCGAGGTGTCGCTGCTGAAGGTCTACGCCGCCAACGTCCTCGTCGAGGTAATCGACCGCGCCGTGCAGCTGCACGGCGCGCGCGGGCTGACGGACGAGACGCCGCTCGCGCGAATGGCGTTGAACGCGCGGGCGGCCCGTATCTACGACGGCCCGGACGAGGTGCATCGGATGACGGCCGCGCGACGCATCCTGCGGTCCTTCCGCGACGGCGAGGGGTGGGAGTTCTCCTAGCGGTCAGGCGGACAACGGGGGCGGCAGGCCCACCGACTCGTCACCCCGGCGGGGGCCCGGAAGCGTGGGGAAGCGGAAGTCGACCGGCGGCCGGCCCGGCTGGACGACCCAGGCGTGGCCGGTCTCGCCCGACGTGAGCGCGACCCACGCCGCCTCCGCGACGTCGTCGACGCTCAGCAGCGGGAAGCCCGCGCTCGCGAGGCGCTCGCGCGCCGCTCCCGCGACCATCGGCGTGTCGGCGAACCCCGGACAGATGGCGTTGATCGCGATCCCGCGCGACTCGAGCGCCGGGGCGACGCTCCGTACGAACCCGACGACGGCGTGCTTCGTGGCGGCGTAGACCGGGTCGTCCGGGACGCCGGTCAGGCCGGCAAGCGACGCCGTGCACACGATGCGCCCGCCGAGCGGCATCACCGTCGCGAGCCGGCGGACGCCGAGGACGACCCCGTCGACGTTGACGGCCATCGCCCGGCGATACCCCTCGAGTGTCAGCTCGGCCGGGTCGGCAGGCCCTCCGAGGACGCCCGCGTTGAGGCACGCGACGTCGACGCCGCCGACCGCGTCCCAGTGGGCCGGGTCGGATACGTCGAACCCGTTCGTGAGGTCGAGCGGCTCGACTTCGAATCCCTCGTGCCGGAGCCTCGCCACGAGCGCTGCGCCGATCCCCGACGCGCCGCCGGTGACGAGCGCCGTCCTCACGGGACGAGGACGACCTTCCCGGTCGACCGCCGCTCGGCGATCGAGCGGAGAGCCGCGTCGGCCTCCGCGAGCGGATAGGTCGCGCCCACGACCGGCGCGACGGCGCCCGCCGCCCACTGCTCGAGCACCTCCGCAGCCGATTCACGGACGAGCTCCGGCCGGAGCTTCATCAGGCGGCCGAGGTAGAAGCCGGCGACCGAGACGTTCCGCCCGACGAGCAGCGTCGGGTCCACCGGCTGCCAGCCGCCGCCGGCGAAGCCGATCCCGACGATCGTCCCGAGCGGCCGCAGCCGGCCGAGCGTCGCCGCGAAGAGCTCGCCGCCGACCTGGTCGAGGATCGCGTCGAAGGGCTCGAGCTCGCCGACCTGGTCGTACGTCACCGCCTCGGCGCCGAGCTCCCGGACGTGCTCGAGCTTCTCCGCCGAGCCGACCGCGCCGACGACCTCGGCCCCGAGCGCCCTCGCGACCTGCACGCCCGCCGAGCCGACGCCCCCGGCCGCCGCGGTGACGAGCACGCGCGACCCCGCTCGCAGCCGAACCTGGCGCGTCAGCGGCATCCACGCCGTCAGGAACGCCATCAGGAACGACGCTCCCTCCTCGAACGACGCGCGCTCCGGAAGGTCGAACAGCCAGTCCTCCTCGACCGCTGCGCGCTCGGCATATCCGCCGCCGTCCGCACGGACGAAGCCGATCACCCGGCGCCCGTCGGGAGCCAGGCCGGAGACCTCGCTCCCCGGCACGAACGGGAGCGGCGGCGCCTGCGGGTAGCGCCCCTCACGGATGAGCACGTCCATGAAGTTGACGCCCGCCGCGCGCACGTCGATCACGACCTGGTCGTCCCCCGCTTCGGGCTCCGGCACGTCGCGCACCTCGAGGTTCCGGCCCTCGTCGAGGACGACCGCCTTCATGCGCTACCGCCCGGTGAAGGTCGGCGCCCGCTTCTCGATGAAGGCGGCGACGCCCTCGGCGCCGTCCTCGGAGCGCAGGCACCGGGCGAAGCCCTCGGCCTCCCGGCGCAGCCCCTCCTCGAGCGGCAGGTCGCGCGTAGTCCGCGCGAGCTCGCGCAGCACGCCGACCGCGTGCGGAGACTGGGACGCGATCCGTCCGGCGATCGCGAGCGTCACGTCCTCGAGCTCGGCGACCGGGACGACCTTCTCGACGAGCCCCCAGGCGTACGCCGTCTCCGCGTCGACGAAGTCGCCCGTGAGGTTGAGGAACATCGCGCGGCCCGCACCGACCAGCCGCGGCAGACGCTGCGTGCCCCCGCCACCCGGGATGAGGCCGAGCTTGATCTCGGGCTGGCCGAGCGTCGCGTCGTCGGCGCACACGCGCACGTCGCAGCACATCGCGAGCTCCAGCCCGCCGCCGAGGCAGAAGCCGCGGATCGCCGCGACGAACGGGGTCCGCGCCGCGTCCATGCGGTGGCCGAGCTTCTGGATGCCGCGGGCCGAGCCGCCCTCGGACGCCGACTCGCGAAGCGCCGGGAACTCCTTGATGTCGGCGCCGGCGACGAACGCACGCTCGCCCGCGCCGCGGAGCACGACGACCCGGACGGCGTCGTCCGCGTCCAGGGCGTCGATCTCCGCTTCGAGCTCGTCGAGGAGCGCGCTCGAAAGGGCATTCATCGGCGGGTTGTCGATCGTGACGAGCGCGACCGCGTCGCGTCGCTCGATGGAGACGTACGTCCCCATCGCCTATCCCTGCTCCGCCGCGACGGGTGTGGCGAACTGCTCGCGAAGCGCGGTCTTGCGGAACTTGCCGACGGCCGTCTTCGGGATCTCGTCGACGAACTCGAAGCGGTCGGGCAGCCAGAACTTCGCGAAGCTCGGTGCGAGGTGCTCGCGCAGCTCGTCGTCCGTCGCCGACGCGCCCTCGCGGAGGACGCAGACGGCCAGCGGACGCTCCGACCACTTCTCGTCGGGGATCGCGATGACCGCTGCCTCGGCGATCGCCGGGTGACCCATCAGCGCGTTCTCCAGCGCGACGGTCGAGATCCACTCGCCGCCCGACTTCACGAGGTCCTTCGCGCGATCCTGGACCTCGACGTAGCCGTCGGGGCCGATCGTGACGATGTCGCCCGTCTTGAACCAGCCGTCGTCCGCCCACCGGTCGGCCGAGTCCGGCGACTCGTAGTACGCGGACGAGATCGACGGACCTCGCACCTCGAGCTCGCCCATCGACGCGCCGTCCCACGGCACGAAGCCCTCGAGCCCGCGCGCGCGGACCTCGACGAACGGGATGGGCGGTCCCTGCTGTGCGCGCTTGTCGTACGCGGCGGCCGAGTCGAGGCCGCGCTCCTGACCGGGCGCGCCGGAGATCGTCCCGATCGGGCACATCTCGGTCATGCCCCAGCCGTGCGTGATGTGGAGGCCGTGGCGATCGCCGAACGCCTCGATCATCGCGCGCGGCGGCGCCGAGCCGCCAACGGTCATCGTCCGCATCCGCGACAGGTCCCAGCCCCTCGGGTTCGCGTCGAGGGCCTGCAGGATCCCCATCCAGATCGTCGGCACTCCGGCGCTGAGGGTCACCTCCTCCTCGACGAACGCGTCGAGCAGGCTCTGCGGGTCGAGGTGCGGCCCGGGGAACACCTGCTTCGCGCCGACGATCGTGCACGTGAAAGGGAAGCACCACGCGTTTGCGTGGAACATCGGGACGACCGGCAGGACCGTGTCGCCCTCGTTGGCGCCGAGCAGCCAGGCGGCGGTGAGCGCGTGGATCGCGATCGCCCGGTGCGAGTAGACGACGCCTTTCGGCAGGCCGGTCGTGCCGCTCGTGAAGCACATCGCAGCCGCGGCGCGCTCGTCGATGTCGCGGTAGTCGAACGCGCTCTCGTCGGCCGAAGCGAGCAGCTCCTCGTAGTCGATCGCCCCGTCCGGCGTGTCGCCGGCGCCGGCCGCGACCACGTGCTCGAACCCCACGCGGTCGACGAACTGGGAGGCGAGCGGCCAGAGCACCTTGTCGACGATGAGCACGCGGTCGCCCGCGTGCGTCGCGATGTACGTGTTGTCGTCGGGGTGGAGGCGGAGGTTGAGCGTGTGCGTGACGAAGCCGCCGACCGGCGCGCCGACGTACGTCTCCAGGTGCTCGTGGTGGTTCCACATGAGCGTCGCGACGCGGTCGCCGTCCCCGAGGCCGAGACCGCGCAGCGCGACGGCGAGCCGCTTCGCGCGCGACGCGAAGTCGGAGTACGTGTACCGGTGCCAGCTCTTGTCCGGGAGCCGGGAGACGATCTCTCGGTCGCCGTAGAGCTCGTCGCCGCGGCGGAGGATCGCCGGGACGTTCAGCTGGTAGTCCATCATCAGGCCCTGCATCGGGCTCCTCCTCCGTCGGATGGTTGCTCAGCCATCGAGCAGGTGACTCGCGACCTCGGCGCGGAGCTGCGCCGATGACGCCTCCCAGGACTGGATGCCGAGCGCGCGCTTGTAGAGCCGGTGCAGCACGTGCTCCCAGGTGAAGCCGATTCCGCCGTGCGCCTGGATCGCTCGCTCGCAGGCGGCGACGGCGGCCTCGGCGGCCTCCGACTTCGCGGCCGCGGCCGCGACCGCTGCGTCGGGCTCGTCGCTCGCGACGCACCATGCGGCCCACCACGCGAGCGAGCGCGCGAGCTCGAGCTCCACGTACGAGGTCGCGAGCGGATGCGAGACCGCCTGGTACGTGCCGACGATCCGGCCGAACTGCTCGCGGCTCCGCGCGTACTCCACGGCGAGCTCGAGCGCCCTCGAGCCGACGCCGACGGCCTCCAGCGCGAGGATCGCGAGCGACCGGGCTCGGAGTGCGGGCAGCACCTCCGACGAGCAGAGCGCGCGTCCCGCCTCGCCGCCCGACACGACCCCGAGCGGCCGCGTCTCGTCGTTCGTCGCGAGCACCTCGCGCTCGAAACCATCGAGCTGCCAGATCGTGTCGCCGCCGACGACAGCGACGTTCGTCGCGGTGTCGAGATCGGGGACGAGCGGCGCGAGCGCAAGCGTCCAGCTCGCCTCGCCCGCGGCGACCGCCGCCTGGTCGGTGCCGTCGAGGAACGGGAGCAGGCAGGCCGTCGACCAGAGGGGGGCATGGAGCAGCGCGCGACCCGCCTCCTCGTGGAGCACGGCCTCCTCGACGAACGAGAGCCCCGCGCCGCCGTGCTCCTCGGCGACGGACGCCCCCGTCCAGCCGAGCTCGGCGAGCTGCGCCCACGTCGGCGACTCGGTCGCCTCGAGGAACGAGCGCGCCTGCGCGCGGAGCTCGTCCTGCAGCGGGGTGAACGCGAGGTCCATGCCGTCTACCGCGACCTCGGCAGGCCGAGGACGCGCTCGGCGACGATGTTGCGGAGGATCTCCGACGTGCCGGCCTCGATCGTGTTGCCGCGGCTCCGGAGCTGCTGGATCGTCCAGTAGCCGTCGTACGGGGCATTGCCCGGGAGCAGCTGCGCGTCCGCGCCGAGGAGGTCGAGCGCGAGCTTCGTGATGCGCTGGTTCGCCTCCGACCACTGGAGCTTGAGGATCGATCCCTCCGGGCCGGGGAGGCCGGTGCGCTCGAGCGCGCTGAGCGAGCGGTACGCCGTCCAGCGGAGCGCCTGGAGCTGGATCCACTCGCGGGCGAGCGCCTCGCGCTGCGTCGGCGTCGCGCCGCGGTCGGCGGCGAGCGCCACGAGCTTCCGCAGCTGGACCTCGAGGCGCGCAACGAGGGCGAAGCCGAGCGTCCCGCGCTCGTGCAGGAGGGTCGTCATCGCGACGTCCCACCCCTTGCCGATCTCGCCGATGACGTTCTCGAGGGGCACCTCGACGCCGCTCAGGAAGATCTCGTTGAACTCGGCCTCGCCGGTGATCTGGGTGAGTGGGCGAACGTCGACCCCCGGGGCGTGCATGTCGACGATGAGGTACGTGAGGCCCGCGTGCCGCTCGGAGGCCGGGTCCGAGCGGGCGACGAGGATGCAGAAGTCGGCGATGTGCGCGTACGAGGACCAGACCTTCTGGCCGTCGAGCACGAACCGGTCGCCGTCGAGCCGGGCGGACGCGCGCACGCCTGCGAGGTCGGAGCCGGCGCCCGGCTCGGAGAACCCCTGGCACCAGATCTCGTCCGCCGCGAGCAGCGGCTTCAGGTACCGCGCTTTCTGCGCCTCGGTGCCGCGGCTGATGATCGTCGGTCCTGCCATGCCGAGGCCGATCACACCGATGTGCGGCGGCGCCTCCGCGCGCGCTTCCTCCTCGAGGTAGATCGCCTGGAAGCGTGGCGAGAGCCCGCGGCCGCCGTACTCGGCCGGCCACGAGATCCCGACCCAGCCGCCCTCGTGGAGCGCCCGGCTCCACGCGCGAACCTCCGGGCCGTCGAACCGCGCCGCCCCGCCGAGGTGGCCGCGAAGCTCGGCGGGCAGGTTCTCGTCGATCCACGCGCGGACCTCGTCGCGGAACGCGGCCTGCTCCGGCGTGTCGCGGAAGTCCACGGCGCGATGCTAGATGGTTGATCGGAGAAGGGGGCACGGTGGATGGCGCGCGGCACGTGCGGCGAGCCAAGGACGCAGGGACCGTGGATATCCGGAGATATCCGCGCGACCGAGGACGCGGCCTCCCGGTGCGTGACGCATGCAAGGCGCCTGCTTCGTTTCCGATCGACCGTCTGGACGCACCGGCGCCGCCGCGAGTGCGTGCGGGTCTCGTAACGACCCCGCAACACCAGGGTAGGTTCGTCCGTCTACGATCGGGCAACGGGCGCGCCGCGCGAGGCCGCTCGCCGTCCGTCGTCGACGCGAGGAGCGCACATGACCGTACCGGAGAGCGAGCCCAAGGCCGCGCCCCCCGACGCCCCTGTCGCCGAGCTCGAGCGCGAAGTGTCCCGTGCGCGCCTCGAGGAGGCGCTCGTCGAGATCAAGCGGGTCATCGCGGGCCAGGACGAGATGCTCGAGCGCGTGCTCGTCTGCCTCGTCGCCGGCGGCCACCTCCTGATCGAGGGCGTGCCCGGCCTTGCCAAGACGCTGACGATCAAGACCACCGCTGCCGTTCTCGGTGGCTCGTTCAAGCGGATCCAGTTCACGCCCGATCTCGTCCCGTCCGACCTCGTCGGCACGCGCATCTACCGCCCCGACCAGGGCGGCTTCGAGACCGACCTCGGCCCCGTGTTCTGCAACTTCCTCCTCGCCGACGAGATCAACCGCGCGCCCGCCAAGGTGCAGTCGGCGCTGCTCGAGGTGATGCAGGAGCACCAGGTGACGATCGGGCACGACACGCACGTGGTGCCGGAGCCGTTCCTCGTGATGGCGACGCAGAACCCGATCGAGTCGGAGGGCACGTACCCGCTGCCCGAGGCGCAGGTCGACCGGTTCATGCTCAAGGTGCTGGTCGGCTACCCGGAGCGGGACGAGGAGCTGACGGTCGTCGGCCGCTCGCTCGAGGATCCGGTCGAGGTCCGGCAGATCCTCCCGCTCGCCGAGCTCTCGGAGCTCCAGAGCTCGGTCAAGAACGTCTACGTCGACCCGGGTCTCGTCAGCTACGCCGTCAGCCTCGCGGCGGCAACGCGCGAGCCGACGGAGTTCGGCCTCGGCGAGGTCGCCGACCTCGTCGCCTACGGCGCGAGCCCGCGCGGTCCTATCGCGCTCGTCCAGAGCGCGCGCGCCCTGGCGCTCGTCCACGGCCGCGACTACGTCATCCCGGCCGACATCCGCGCGCTCGTGAAGGACGCCTTCCGCCACCGCCTCGTACTGACGTACCAGGCGCTCGCGGAGGAGCGGTCCGCCGACGACGTCCTCGACGCCGTCATCGCGGCCGTACCGCAGCCGCGGCTCGAGCTCGGGAGGCCCGCAGCAGCCTGATGAAGGTCCTCCGGGCACTCGGCGCCGAGCCAACGCCGGCGCGTCCCGGCCCGGGTCCCGTCCCCGAGTCGCTGCTCAAGGCGCTCGAGCTGACGATCGCGCGTCGGGTCGACGGGATGCTCGCGGGCGACCATCGCTCCGCGCTGCTCGGACGCGGGACGGAGCTCGCCCAGGTGCGGCCGTACGTCCCCGGCGACGACGTCCGCCTGATCGACTGGAACGTCACCGCGCGCACGACCGAGCCGCACGTGCGCGTCCACCTCGCCGAGCGGGTGCTCGTGACGTGGATCGTCCTCGACACGTCCCCGTCGATGGCGTTCGGCACCGCCGAGCGTCGCAAGGCCGACGTCGCTCTGGGCGTCGTACTCGCGATCGGCCACGCCGCGACCGTGCGCGGCAACCGCGTCGGGCTCGTCGGGTTCGGGGGCGAGGCCGAGCACGTGCTCCCGCCGCGCCAGGGGCGCGCCGGGCTCGTGGGGCTGCTGCTCGGCCTGCGCGAGGGGCACGAGCCGTCGGGCGCCATCGGCCCCGGCCACACGCTCGCCGAGGCGCTGAAGCGGCTCGCCGGCGCGGCGCGGCAGCGGTCGCTCGTCATGATCGTCTCCGACTTCCGCGGCCCACGCGACTGGCGGCGACCGCTGCTGCAGCTCGCCGGCCGCCACGAGGTGGTTGCGGTCGAGGTCCGCGATCCGCGCGAGCAGGAGCTCGAGCCCGCCGGGACGCTGTGGCTCGTCGACCCGGAGAGCGGCGACCAGCTGCAGGTCGACACGAACGACGGCCGTCTCCGCGCGCGCTTCGCAGCGGCCGCCGCGGACGAGCGGGCCGCCGTCTCACAAGAGCTGGCGGCCGCGGGCGTCGCGCACGTCACCCTGTCGACCGACCGCGACTGGCTGCGCGACCTCGCGATCTTCGTCCGGCGGAGGCGGGCATGACCTTCTCGTCGCCCACCGCGCTGCTCGGGCTGCTCGTGGTCCCGCTCCTGGTCGCGGTCTACGTCTGGTCCGGGCGCCGGCGAAAGCAGGCAGCCGCTCGCTTCGCGAACCCGAACCTCGTCCCGAATCTGGTCCCGTCGTCGCCGGGCTTCCGCCGGCACGTGCCCACGATCCTCGTGCTCGCCTCCCTGACAGCGCTCGTAGTCGGGATCGCGCGGCCGCACATGGTGCGGGACGTGACGCGGGACGAGGCGACGATCGTGCTCGCCATCGACACCTCCCGCTCGATGGCCGCGACGGACGTCGAGCCGAGTCGCTTCGACGCCGCCCGCCAGGCGGCGCAGGAGTTCCTCGACGAGGTGCCTGAGCAGTACGCCGTCGGCATCGTCTCGTTCGCGACGTCCGCGGATCCCGTGCTGCCGCCGACGCTCGATCGCGAGGCGGCGCGGGTCGCGCTTCGCGAGCTGCGCCTCGGCTCGGGGACGGCTCTCGGGACCGCGGTGACGCGGGCCGTCGACATCGCCCTCGGCAAACGGGAAGAGGAAGCCGCGCAGCAGCGGCAGGAGGGCGAGCGGTCGCCGGCGGCCGTCCTCCTCTTCTCCGACGGCGCGCAGACGTCCGGTGACGTCCGCCCGCTCCCCGCTGCGCAGCGGGCGCGGCGGCTCGGCGTCCCCGTCTCCGCGGTCGCGGTTGGCACCGGTCAGGCGGTCGTCGAGGTGCCGCTCCCCGGCGGGCTCAAGCAGCGCGTCGTCGTCCCGCCCGAGCCGGAAACTCTTCGTGTGGTCACACGCACCACCGGCGGTACGTTCGTCGATGCGCCCGGCGCTGGATCGCTCGAGCCCGTGTACGGGGAGCTCGGCACGCGGCTCGCGAGCGACCGGAAGCGCGTCGAGGTCACGTCGGCCTTCGCCGCGGGCGGCGCCGTGCTGCTCCTCCTCGGCGGCGCGCTTTCGTCGCACTGGTTCAGGAGGGCCCTGTGAAGCGGCGCTTCCTCGGGCTCCTCGGCGTCGCGCTCGTCGCCGCGCTCCTCGGCGGAGTGCGCGAGGCGCGCGCCGCGGACGAGTGCCGCGGGCCTCCAGGTGTGCCTCCCCGTTCCCGGGCCGTGGGTCGCGATCCCCGCGCCGTCGGGCGCCGGCGTCCCGAGCGTCACCTGGGAGATGCGGTGCCCGCTGCGCGGATACATCGTCGCCGGGATCGACGCGCGCGTCTCGGACCGCGCGGTCGACGTCTCGATCCGCGGTGAGAACGGCGCGCCGGTGTCGCCGGGCGTCACGACCGGGCGCGCCGTGCTCTTCACCGCCGTCTACACGGGCGGCGCGCGCAAGGCGACGTCGTTCCGGCCGTTCATCGGCTGCGTTCCGACCTCGGGCGGCGGCGGTCGAGGCCAGACGTCCGTCCGGTACACGACCGCCTTCGCTCCTGGGAAGCCGCTCGGCCGCCGCGTGCTCGAGCGCCGGATCCCCTCCGGCTCGTCGGTTCGCGTCACCGGCCGCTGCCCGGCCGGGACGCGCCTCCTGGGCACGCAGAGCGCCTACGGGTTCCGCATCGAGGAGCAGCCGGGCACGACCCTCCTCGACGCCGTGCGCATCCGGCGCACGACGGCGGGGCAGGCCGTGACGGCCGTCGCCACCGTGGCACCCTCCGTCCCGACGCGAATGCCCGTGCTCCTCCAGCTCCACCTGCTCTGCACGAAGGGCGGAAGATGAGCGTCGCTCGCCTTCAGCTCGCGACCGTGGGGGAAACCATGTTTCCCCCACGAGCCTCCATGTTTCCCCCACGAGGCCCCTTCTTCTCGAGTTCGTGGGGAACCTCCCGGTTCCCCACACCCCTCCCCGCTCGCGGGCCAACCGAGGTTGGCCCATGAGCTTCGAGGCACCTGCGCTCCTCCTCGGGCTCCTGCTCGTGCCTCTCGCCGCGGCCGGCTACTGGTTCATGCAGCGTCGCCGCGCCGCGTATGCCGTCCGCTTCACGAACCTCGGTGTGCTTGCCGGCGTGGCGGGGAAGCGCAACACGTGGAAGCGTCACGTTCCCGCGGCCCTCATGCTCCTCGCCTTGGCGGCCCTCTGCGTCGCGTTCGCGCGGCCGACGATCACGGTGAAGACGCCCGACGAGCGCGCCAGCGTCGTTCTCGTCGTCGACGTGTCGGGCTCGATGCGTGCGACCGACGTGCAGCCGACGCGGCTCGCCGCGGCGAAGCGCGCGATGCGCTCCTTTCTCGACCGCTCGCCCGACACCCTGCGGATCGGCGTCGTCGCCTTCTCCGACGAGGCGCAGGTGGTCGTCTCGCCGACGGTCGACCGCGAGGCGCTCACCCAGGGGATCGCGCTCCTCGGTCCGGGCTTCGGCACCGCGATCGGCGATGCCCTCGCCCGTGCGGTCGACCTCGCGCGGACGGCGACCGCCGAGACGGGGACGACCGCGCCGTCGCCGGTCAAGGACGAGGAGGGGCGTTCGCTCGCGTCGATCCTGCTCCTCTCCGACGGCGCCCAGACACGCGGCCTCCTCAGCCCGGGGCAGGGGGCGCAACGCGCGCAGACCGCCGGCATCCCTGTGTTCACGATCGCGCTCGGCACCGACGAGGGGACGATCATGGCCGGACCTCCCGGGCAGGAGCAGCTCATCCCGGTCCCGCCCGATCGTGAGACGCTCGCTGCGATCGCCGAGTACACGGGCGCCGAGTCGTTCGACGCGCAGAGTGCGGACGCGGTCGAGAAGGTCTACCGCGGTCTCGGCTCGCGCGTCGGGCGGCAGAACCGGCCGCGCGAGGTGACGTCGGCATTCGTCGCTGCCGGGGCGCTGTTCCTCGTCGGCGCCGTCGGTGCCGCGATCGCCGGCGCGCCGCGGCTTCCCTAGCCGGTTCCACGCCGGGCGGTAGACCGCTCCGCCGGACCGCGCATAGGATCTCGCGGTGCTTCTCTCCGTCCGCGACGTCACGCTGCGCTTCGGTGGGATCGTCGCCCTCGACGGGGTCTCCTTCGAGGTCGCCAAGGGAATCGTCTCCGGGCTGATCGGGCCGAACGGCGCCGGCAAGACGACCGCCTTCAACGTCATCACCCGCCTCTACACCCCCGACGAGGGGGACGTGGAGCTGGACGGGGAGTCGCTCCTTCGCACGCCGCCGCACGGCGTCGTGCGCCGCGGGATCGCGCGAACGTTCCAGAACATCAACCTGTTCCAGACGATGACCGTGCTCGAGAACGTCCTCGTCGGCGGTCATACGCGCGGGCGACGCGCGAGCGAGAAGGACGCGCTCGAGGCGCTCGACGTCGTCGGGCTCGCCGACCGGGCGCAGCTGCCCGCGGCCGCGCTCCCGTACGGGACGCAGAAGCGGGTGGAGATGGCGCGGGCGCTGATGGCCGAGCCGACCCTCTTGCTCCTCGACGAGCCTGCTGGAGGGCTGAACCACGAGGAGGTCGAGTCGCTCGGCGACTTCGTCCTGCGCCTCCGCGACGAGCGCGACCTCACGATCCTCCTCGTCGAGCACCACATGAACCTCGTCATGCGGGTCTCCGACCACGTCAACGTCCTGAGCTTCGGCCGTCGAATCGCCTCGGGCCCGCCGGCGCAGGTGCAGTCCGATCCGGCCGTCATCGAGGCGTATCTGGGAGCGGAGCCGACGCCCGAGTGGCAGGAGGACCCCGAGTGAGCGCGCTCCTCGAGCTGGAGGGCGTCGAGGCGCGCTACGGCCAGGTGCAGGCACTGCGCGGGATCACGCTGGAGGTCCCGGAGGGCGCGATCGTCGCGGTGCTCGGCGCGAACGGGGCGGGCAAGACGACGACGCTGCGCGCCGTCTCGGGCACCGTGCGCCGCTCGGGGACGATCACCTTCGACGGAAAGGCGCTTCGCGGCGGGCCTGAGGCGGTCGCACGGGCAGGGATCGCGCACGTCCCGGAGGGACGCGGGACGTTCACGGAGCTCACCGTGCTGGAAAACCTGCGGCTCGGGGCGTACACCCGTCGCGAGCGCGACCTCCGGGCCGACATCGAGCGGATCGCGCACTGGTTCCCGTGGATCCCCGAGCGCCGGCACCAGCCCGCGGGGACGCTTTCCGGCGGCGAGCAGCAGATGCTCGCGGTCGCACGGGCGCTGATGGCGAAGCCGCGCCTGCTGATGCTCGACGAGCCGTCGCTCGGCCTCGCGCCGATGATCGTGCGCGAGATCTTCCGGATCGTGCGGGAGCTCAACGCACAGGACGGTCTGACGGTGCTCGTCGTCGAGCAGGACGCGCGACTCGCCCTCGACACCGCCTCGCACGCGTACGTCCTCGAGGTCGGTCGGGTCGCGGTCGCCGGCTCGAGCGCGGATCTCGAGCGGAACGAGTCGGTCCGACGGAGCTACCTCGGGTACTGAGGAGGATCGTGGCGAACTTCATGCAGCAGGTCGTCGCGGGTCTCGCCTCCGGCTCGATCTACGCCTCCCTCGCGCTCGCGCTCGTGCTCATCCACCGCGCGACCGGGGTCATCAACTTCGCGCAGGGCGAGATGGCGACGCTCTCGACCTACGTCGCCTGGGCGCTGATCACGAACCACGGCTGGTCGTACTGGCCCGCGTTCGTCGCAACGCTCGCGATCTCGTTCTTCGGCGGAGCCGCGGTGCACCAGGCAATCATCCGGCCGAACGAGAAAGGCTCCGTGCTGCGCGTCGTGATCGTCACGATCGGGCTGCTGCTCTTCATCAACGGGCTGATCATCCTGATCTGGGGCGGCGAGATCCGCGCCATGGAGAGCCCGTTCCCGACGCGCACGATCGAGATCGCCGGCGTCGCGATCTCGATCCAGGACATCGGGACGATCGGGGTCGTCCTCGCGACCGTCGTCGCGCTCTGGCTGCTCTTCCAGTACACGAAGGTCGGGCTCGCGATGCGGGCCGCCGCGGTCAACCCGGCCGAGGCGCGGCTCGTCGGCGTGCGCGTGACGTGGATGCTGACGCTCGGCTGGGGCCTTGCCGCCATGCTGGGCGCCGTCGCCGGGATGCTCGCCGCGCCGAGCCTGTTCCTCGACCCGAACCTCATGGCGGCCCTGCTCATCTACGCGTTCGCGTCCGCGGTGCTCGGCGGGATCGACTCTCCGATCGGCGCGGTCGTCGGCGGCCTCATACTCGGCGTCGGACTGAACCTGATCGGCACGTACGTCGACTTCGTCGGCGCTGACCTGCGGCTCCCGGTCGCGCTCGCGGTGATCCTCGTCGTCCTGCTCGTGAAGCCGTCCGGGCTCTTCGGCCGCACGGAGGTGAGGCGGGTATGAGGTCGGCTCGCGCGTTCGCCCCGCTCCTCGCGTTCGCTGTCCTGGCGGTCGTCGTGTTCGTGCTGCCGTCGTTCATCTCGGCGTTCCGTGCGCAGCAGTTCGCGTACGTCGCGATCTACCTCCTCGCCCTCATCGGGCTGAACGTCCTCACCGGCTACACCGGCCAGATCTCGCTCGGCCACGGCGCGTTCATGGCCGTCGGCGGCTACACGACGGCGATCCTCATGTCCGACCACGGTGTGAAGGACGTCTTGACGATCCCGATCGCGGCACTCGTCGCGGGGGTGCTCGGGTTCCTGTTCGGCATCCCGGCGCTTCGTCTCTCGGGCCTGTACCTCGCGCTCGCGACGTTCGCGATCGCCGTGTCGATGCCCTCAGTGATCAAGCGCTTCGAGGGCTTCACGGGCGGCGGGAGCGGCATCAATCTCTTCGGGACGCCCGAGCTGACGGCGTCGCTGACACCGGTCACCGTGCTCGGCCGAGAGCTTGTCTTCAACGACTGGCTCTACTACCTGTGCTGGTCGGTCGCGCTGATCGGCTACGTGCTCGCCTGGCTCCTCCTGCGAGGGCGGATGGGGCTCGCGCTTCGCGCCGTGCGCGACAGCGAGACCGCGGCGCAATCGTCGGGCGTGAGCCTGCCGCGCTACAAGACGCTCGCGTTCGGCGTGAGCGCCGCGTATGCGGGCGCCGCCGGGGCACTGTTCGCGATCGCGACGACGTTCGTCAATCCGGACACGTTCCCGATCGCGCTCTCGATCCTCCTGCTCGTCGGCGTCGTGATCGGCGGGCTCGGTTCTCTCGTCGGGCTCATCGCGGGCGCAATCTTCATCCAGTTCCTCCCGGACTGGTCGCAGAAGGTCACGCAGTCGCCGGGCGGGCCATCCGTCGTCTCGGGCGCGGTACTGATCGCGCTGATGTTCGTGCTCCCGATGGGGGTCGCCGGCCTGGTCGCACGTCTAAGACTCCTTACACGTCGCGGCTACCATCGCCGCGACTCGTAAGCGTCACACGCTCGCCCCCGACCTCGAGGAGTCTCACCGAATGAGAAAGACGTTCGCGCTGTGCCTGTCTGCGCTCGTACTCGTACTCGCGCTCGGCGCGACGGCCGCCCTGGCCGGGGTGGGGAGGGCCACGGCCGATCCCGGCATCACCGACAAGGAGATCGTGATCGGGGCGACGACACCGCTCACCGGCCCGTTCTCGTCGGTCTCGTCGGTGACGATCGGTGCGAGCGCCTACCTCAAGTACGTGAGCGCGACGGGCGGCGTGAACGGCCGGAAGATCACGTTCAAGTACCTCGACGATCAGTACGACCCCGCGAAGACGGTGCAGCTCACGCGTCAGCTCGTCGAGCAGGACAAGGTCTTCGCGATCTTCAACGCGATCGGGACCGAGCACAACCTCGCGATCCGCGACTACCTGAGCGCGAACAAGGTGCCGCAGCTGTTCGCCGCGTCCGGATCGACGACGCTCGGCCGCGACGCCGCTCAGTACCCGGCGGCGATCGGGTTCCAGCCGAGCTACCAGGCCGAGGGATGGGTGTACGGCAAGTACCTCGCCCGGACGCGCCCGGGCGCGAGGGTGGCGGTGCTATTCCAGGACGACGACTACGGCAAGGATCTCCTGAACGGCCTGAAGCGCGGGCTGCAGCGGTCGAAGGTGAAGGTGATCGCGGCCGAGCCGTACGCGGCGAGCTCCGCCGACGTGCAGTCGCAGGTCGCGAAGCTCAAGGCGTCCGGCGCCGACACGTTCGCGATCTTCGCGGTCGGCAAGTTCGCGATCCAGGCATACGTCTACGCGAACAAGCTGGGCTGGCGGCCGAAGCTCGTGATCAACAACATCGTCTCGTCCGCCTCGAACGTGATGGCGATCGCGTCGGAGGGCGGCACGAACAAGGTCGTCAACGCGTCGATGTCGGGCGTCTTCCTCAAGGACCCGACCGATCCGAAGTGGGCCGACGACGCCGGGATCAAGCTCTACCGCCAGATCCTGAAGCGCTATGCGCCGGGCGCCAACGCCAACGACCCGTACCACGTCTACGGGATGGCGGTCGCCTACACGCTCGTGGAGGCGCTGAAGAAGGCCGGCAAGACCCCGACCCGCGACTCGCTCGTGAAGGCGGTGTCGTCGCTCAACGTGACGAAGAACCCGTTCATGATCCCCGGGATCTTCGTCAAGACCGGGCCGAACGACCACTTCCCGATCGAGCAGATGCTGCTCCAGCGCTGGCAGAAGAACGCCTGGCGGAGCTTCGGCGGGCTCTGGGGGTATCGCGCGTCCTAGGTTCGCCGGGCCCGGCCGGCGTCGCGGCCGGGTGGGTAGCGGTTGGTCGGCGTCCGCAGGGTGAGTGGCGTTCGATCGGTTGGCGCGCGTGTCTCGCGGAGCGCTCGGCGTGTCGAGCCCGCCGCCGAGCGGGCTGCTCGAATCGGCACGAAAACGGCACGATCGCGGCGCACTTCGGTCACGCCATCGCCGGTAGCGTGACATCAGGGACACGGGAGTGCCCCTGGGGGAGGTTGGGGCGGCGGCCGTCGCGGCGCGACGACGTCCGCAGTGCGACGGCGCGGTCACGGCGTTCCGTATGCTCTCGGCTCCGGTGCGAGGAGACCGCCCGGCGACAACTTCACGCCGATGGCCCACCTCGTCTCCGAGCTTCTCGACGCTACCCTCGACGACCTCATGGCCGAGGCGCGGCGCCTGCGCCGCGGGACGGTCGTCACGTACTCGCCGAAGGTCTTCGTCCCGCTGACGACGCTCTGCCGCGACGTCTGCGGCTACTGCACGTTCGCGCGTCCGCCGCGCCGCGGCGAGCGGACATACATGACGGCGGACGAGGTGCTCGCGATCGCCCGCGCGGGGGTCCAGGCGGGGTGCACCGAGGCGCTGTTCACTCTCGGCGACCGTCCGGAGGCGCGCTACCGTGTCGCGCGGGACGAGCTGGCGGCGCTCGGCTGCGGAAGCACGCTCGAGTACCTCGCGCGCTGCGCGGAGCGCGTCCTGGCGGAGACGGGCCTACTGCCGCACCTGAACCCGGGGGTCATGTCGCGTGAGGAGCTGGAGATGCTCCGCCCGGTCGCCGCGTCGATGGGAATCATGCTCGAGACCACCGCGGAGCGGCTCGGCGCCCGCGGCGGCCCGCATTGGGCCTCCCCCGACAAGATCCCGGCCCGGCGGCTCGAGACGATGCGGGTCGCGGGCGAGCTGTCGATCCCGTTCACGAGCGGGATCCTGATCGGGATCGGCGAGGTTCGGCAGGAGCGGATCGACGCGCTGCTCGAGCTCCAATCGCTGGCCGAGGGCCACGGGCACGTTCGTGAGGTGATCGTCCAGAACTTCCGGGCGAAGCCCGGGACGCGGATGGCCGAGCATCCCGACGCGTCCCTCGAGGAGCACCTCTGGTCGGTCGCGGTCGCCCGGATCGTCCTCGGGCCGGACGTCCACGTGCAGGCGCCCCCGAACCTCGCCTACGACGACTTTCCACTGCTCCTCGACGCAGGGATCGACGACTGGGGCGGCGTCTCACCCGTCACGCTCGACCACGTCAATCCCG
Organism: uncultured Actinomycetes bacterium; assembly: GCA_963706915.1. GTDB lineage: Bacteria > Actinomycetota > Thermoleophilia > Gaiellales > Gaiellaceae > Gaiella. The sequence goes on along the minus strand of CAVPOH010000005.1, from coordinate 662,263 downwards.
AGGCGCCGTGGCCCGCCGTCGATCGCCTCCGCGAGGCATGTCGCACACGGGGGCTCGAGCTGGCGCCCCGCCTGCCGCTGTACCCGGAGCACGTCGCCGACCTCGAGCGTTGGGCCGACCCGGCAGTCGCGCCTGTGATCCGGCGTGCCGCGAGCGCCGACGGGCTTGCCCGGGAAGATCACTGGGCGCCCGGCGAGCCCGTCGCCGTCCCGTTCGTCGTCGGGCGTGACGCCGCTCCGCTCGAGCTCACGGGCGACGAGCTTGGTGAGGAGGAGCTCGTGCGGCTGTTCGCCGCCCGCGGCCGGGAGCGCGAGCGGGTCTTCGCAGCAGCCGACCGGCTCCGTCGCGAGGTGTGCGGCGACGACGTGACGTACGTCGTAACGCGGAACGTCCAGTACACGAACGTCTGCTACTTCCGCTGCGGCTTCTGCGCGTTCTCGAAGGGCAAGCTCGCCGCGAACCTCCGCGGGCCTGCGTACCTCGTGCCCCATGGCGAAATCGTGCGCCGCGTGCGCGAGGCCTGGGAGCGCGGCGCCACCGAGGTCTGCCTCCAGGGCGGGATCCATCCGTCGTTCACCGGCGACTACTACGCGAGCGTCGTCGAGACGATCAAGGCCGCCGTGCCCGAGATCCACGTTCACGCGTTCTCGGCGCTCGAGATCTGGCAGGGCGCGGCCACGCTCGGGCTCGACCTCGAGACGTACCTGGCGCGCCTCCGCGAGCTCGGTCTCGGCTCGCTCCCGGGAACGGCGGCCGAGATCCTCGACGACGAGGTGCGTGCGGTCATCTGTCCCGACAAGGTGACGACCGACCAGTGGCTCGACGTCCATGCCGCTGCGCATCGCGTCGGGCTCCGCTCCAACGTGACGATGATGTTCGGCCACGTCGAGCGGCCGGTGCACTGGGCGCGCCACCTGCTTCGCGCCCGTGAGCAGCAGTCCCGGTCGAGCGGCTTCACGGAGTTCGTGCCGCTGCCGTTCGTCCCCATGGAGGCGCCGATCTACCTCAAGGGGCGCGCCCGGCGCGGCCCGACGTTCGCGGAGGCAGCTCCTCGTCCACGCCGTCGCGCGGCTCGCCCTGCATCCCGTCATCCCGAACATCCAGGCGAGCTGGGTAAAGCTCGGCCCCGACGGCGCCCGGCAGGCGCTCGCCGCAGGGGTGAACGACCTCGGCGGGACGCTCATGAACGAGTCGATCTCCCGGGCCGCCGGCTCGAAGTGGGGGCAGGAGATGCCGCCGGAGGCGTTGGAGGCTCTGATCCGCTCCGCCGGCCGCATCCCCCGGCAGAGGACGACGACGTACGGCACGCCGGTCGGAGCGTCAGGTGCGTCGTTCGTTCGGAGCACCGCCGCTCGCGGAGCCCTTCAATCCGCCGGCGCACGAGGCGGGGCTCCGACGACCGGCGAAGCTCCTCCGTCCGGCGGCACTGACGGCCTGACGCCGCGGCCGGGGATCAGCGGCGGCGCCGGTACGCGTCGACCGCGAACGCGGGGATTCGCGGCACGAGGTGGACGAGGCCGGTGCGCGCGCCGGCGAGCGCGGTGCCGAGGGCCGTGCTCGCTTCTGCGCCGTGGACACCTTCGCCGTGACCGACGAGCAAGTGCTCGGGCTCGAACGGGCCAAGTGCCGCGCGCGGTGGCGTGAGGCGAAGCAGAAGGTGGACGCCTACGGGATCCCGGCCCCCCGTGAAGAACGGGTTCGTCCCTACCGCCTCGGCGACGACGAGCGTCTTCTCGGCGGGCCACCAGAGCGCGATCTCGCGCCAGCCGCGCGCCTCTGCGAACGGAGACGACCTCGAACGGCGTGCCCGGCAGCGCGTCCGGTACGACGAGATGCGGCACGCCAGAGCTCGGCTGCGATCGCCGCGCAGTCGCGGTTGTGCCGGTCGAGCAGCTGGAGGACGGCGACCGGCGCGCCGAGCGCCATCGCCCGCTCGAGCGCCGGCTGATACCGGACCGGGTCGACGATCCAGACCTGCCCCTCCGCCGCGAGCGCGTGGGACGTCCGCGTCATCGGGTCGTCGACGATCCACGAGAAGCCGTGCTCTCCCCGGTCGTCGCAGAAGCGGATCGACATCGGCCGAGCCTAGTCGCACCGCGTCGACCGTCCGCGTCCGAACTCGTCTCCAACCTTCCAACCGTCTCCAACCTCCGTCAACCTCCCAACCTCCAACCTCCCAACCTCCCCCAGGGGCACCCCGGTGTCCCTGATGTCACGCTATCGGCGATTTCCGTCACGGCTGTGCGCCGGCTTCGTGCCGACTTCGTCACGACCTTGCGCGGCGCCGCCCACGACGGTGCCGCCGACCAGAAGTGACGCCGCGCGCTGCGCCGACGGCTTCGTCACCCCCGCGGCTCAGCCCGCGGCAAGCGCGGCCTGCGCCTCGGCAAGCGTGAACCGACCCGCGAGCAGCGCGCTGCCGGCGATCGCCCCTTCGCACCCGAGCGCGCGGAGCGCCCTCAGGTCGTCGAGCGACGAGACGCCACCCGCCGCGATCACCGGAAGCCCGGCGGGAAGTACCTCGGCGAGAAGCGCCAGGTCCGGTCCGGCGAGCGAGCCGTCGCGAACCGTGCTCGTCACGAGCAGACGCCGAGCGCCCGCCGCGACGCACCGCTCCGCAAGTTCCGTGGCACCGGTGTCCGACTCGCGCGTCCAGCCGTCGACGGCGACGCGACCGTCACGCACGTCGACCGCCACGACGAGGCCGTCGCCGAACCGTGCAGCCGCCTCTTCGAGAAACCCGGGCGCAAGCGCGGCCGTGCCCGACCATCACGCGGTCCGCGCCGACGGCGAGCGCCGCCGCGACCGCCTCGAGCGACCGGTAGCCGCCGCCGACCTGGACGGGACGGTCGACTGCGGCGACGACCCGCTCGAGGAGCGCGGCGGAGGGGACGCCGTCGAACGCGCCGTCGAGGTCGACGAGGTGGAGTCGGGCGGCGCCCTCGGCCGCGTAACGCCGGGCGAGCTCCACCGGTTTGCCGCCTTCGAGCGTTATCTCCCCGCGACGCCCACCCGACAAGCGCACAACGCGTCCGGCGAGGACGTCGATCGCAGGGATGACTTCGAAAGTGCGTGCTAGCACGTTAGCATGCTAACATGATGCGACGATGGCACGCGAAACCACGACAACAGCCTCCGCACCACCCGTCGAGGACGTCCCCGCGCTCGACGAGCTCGCGGACGCGATCCTCACCCTCCGGTCTCCGGACGAGGTCCAGCGCTTCCTGCGCGACCTCTGCACGCTTCCCGAGTTGGAGGCGCTCGCGCACAGATGGCAGATCGTTCTCCTGCTCGACGAGGGCGCGTCGTACGTCGAGATCGCGGAGCGCGTGCCGACGTCGACCGCGACCGTCACCCGGGTGGCGCAGTGGCTCCGCCGGGGAACCGGCGGCTATCGGCTCGTCCTCGACCGCGTGAAGCGGAGACGCCGGCGATGACCGCCGTCTTCCCGCGTGCGGGCGAGAACGGCCGCCTGAAGCTCGCCGTCCCGGCCAAGGGCCGTCTCGCGGAGCCCGCCCTCCGGCTCTGCGCCGACGCGGGGCTCTCGTTCGAGGTGACCGAGCGATCGCTCGTCGTGCCGTGCGCCAACGCGCCCGTCGACCTCCTCCTCGTGCGCCCGAGCGACATCCCGGAGTACGCGCAGGACGGCGTCGTCGATCTGGGAATCACGGGCGTGAACCTCGTCGCCGAGGCCGATGCGGACGTGGCGACCCTCGCCGAGCTCGGCTTCGGCCGCTGCCGGCTCGACGCCGCGGTGCCGCTCGACGCGCCGCAGCAGACGATCGCCGACCTCGATGGCCTGCGCGTCGCGACGGCGTATCCCGCGTCGACCGCTCGCCTCCTCGCGGAGCGCGGCGTTACGTGCGAGCTCGTTCCCGTCTCGGGCTCGGTCGAGGCGACGCCGCGGCTCGGGCTTGCCGACGCGATCGTCGATCTCGTCTCGACCGGCTCGACCATGGACGCGAACGGCCTGCGGCCAATCGGCACGCTCCTCGACTCCCAGGCCGTCCTCATCGGCGGAAAGGCGGCGATCGAGGCGCGCCGCGATCTGGTCGCCCGACTCGAGCTGATGCTGTCCGGCGTCGTCGCCGCGCGAGGGCGCCGCTACGTGATGATGAACGCGCACGTCGACGACCTTCCGGCGATCCGCGCCGTTCTGCCCGGCATGGGGGCGCCGTCCGTCCTCCAGCTCGCCGACGAGGGCGAGATCGCCATCCACGCCGCCGTCGACGCGGGCGAGGTCTGGGAGCTCCTCCCGGTCCTCCGCGACGCCGGCGCGACCTCGATTCTCGTGCTCCCGATCGAGAGGCTCGTCTCGTGAGAGGTCGTGCGCTCGACGATGCGCTCGTCGCGGTGGCGCCGATCGTGGCGGACGTCCGCGAGCGCGGCGACGCCGCCGTCCGCGAGTGGACGGACCGACTCGACGGCGAGCGGGCCGACGGGCCTCGTGTCGACCCCGAGCGCATCGCTGCGGCCCGGGTGGGCGACGAGGTGCTCGAGGCGATCCGGCGGATGATCGACCGCCGTTCGCGCCTTCAACGAGGCACAGCGGCCCGACGACACGTCGGTCGAGGCGGCGCCGGGAATCGTCTCGGAGCGTCGCTGGGTGCCGCTCGACGCCGTCGGGCTCTGCGTCCCGAGCGGGCGCGTGCCGCTGCCGTCGTCCCTCGTCATGACCGCCGTCCCGGCGCTCGTCGCGGGCGTCCGGCGGCTCGTCGTCGTGACGCCGAACCCGGCTGATGCGACGCTCGTCGTCGCGCGCGAGCTGGGGATCGAGGAGATCTACGCGATCGGCGGCGCCCAGGCGGTCGCGGCGCTCGCGTATGGCACCGAGACGATCGACGCGGTCGACGCGATTGTCGGGCCGGGGAGCGTCTACGTCACGGCGGCGAAGCTGCTCGTCTCGAGCCGCGTCCGGATCGACCTGCCCGCCGGCCCGAGCGAGGTCGTCGTCGTCGCAGACGGTGCCGCCGACGCCGAGCGCGTCGCGTCCGACCTCGTTGCCCAGGCCGAGCACGGCCCCGACAGCGAGGCGATTCTCTTCACGGACGACGGCGTGCTCGCTGACCGCGTCGCAGCGCTCGTCTCCGACTCGGAGAACGTGCGCGTCGAGCACGTCGCGTCGCTCGCCGACGCGATCGAGCGCTCGGAGTCCTACGCGCCCGAGCACCTCGAGCTCCACGTCGCCGACCCGGAGGCGCTCCTTCCTCGCATCCGTAACGCCGGCTCGGTCTTTGTCGGGTGCTCGTCCGTCGTCGGCGACTACGCGGCCGGAGCGACGCACGTTCTGCCGACCGGCGGCCTCGCGCGGTCGACGGGCGGGCTCGGCCTCGAGGCGTTCCTCAAGCCGCTCCAGGTCGTCACCGCGACGCCCGAGGGCGCACGCGCCGCCGCGGACGTGATCGTGCCGCTTGCGCGGGCCGAAGGCCTTCCGCTCCACGCGGCGGCTGCGGCATGAGCATCGCCCGCGAGGTCGCGCAACCGGTCGGCCCCGGGTTCGCGCCGTACGTCTGGGCGCCGGCGATCGACGAGGTCGCCGTGCGTCACGGCGTCCCGCGCGAGGCCGTTCTGAAGTTCGACCAGAACACGCCCGGCGCTTCCCGGAGTTCCGCAGGTCCCGCTCGCCCAGAGCATGGCCCGCCTCAACGAGTACCCGGACGGAACGTACCGGGAGCTCCGTGAGGCGGCCGCGTCGTATGTCGGCCTGACCGCGGAGAACGTCGTCGTCGGCGCGGGCGCCGACGACCTGATCCTCCTCCTCGCGCAGGTCTTCCTCGGCCCCGGCAAGCGCGCCGCGATCGACGCGCCCACATATGCGCTGTACCGCATCGCGAGCACCGGGCGGGGAGCGGACGTCGTCCCCCCAGGAGCCGAAGCAGACCTCCACTGGGTCTGCAACCCCGACAATCCGGCCGGCACGTGGGTCGAGCCGGAGGAGATCGCGGCGCTCGCAGCCGGCTCGCCGCGCGCGATAGTGGTCGCCGACGAGGCGTACGTCGAGTACGGCGCCCGCTCGTGCGCACCGTGGGTCGACGAGCTCCCCAACCTCGTCGTCGTGCGCACGATGTCGAAGGCGTTCGGGTTCGCGTCGCTCCGCGTCGGCTACGCCCTCGCGCATCCCGACACCGCCGCGCTCCTCACCGAGCGCCGAGCGCCGGCGCCGATCGCCGGACCGGCCGCTGCGATCGCGACCGCCGCACTCCGCGACCCACGCCTGGGCGACGTCGAGGCGACGGTGGCCGAACGCGAGCGCGTACGGGCGGCGCTCACGGCCGCCGGGTACGCAGTGGAGCAGACCGCCACGAACTTCGTCTACCTCCAGACCGACGAGCCGCTCGCCGAGCGCCTCGAGGCGCAGGGGATCGTCGTCCGGGCGTTCCCGGGCGGCATCCGGATCAGCATCCGCCGACCGAGCGAGAACGACGTGCTGCTCCGCGCGCTCGACGCAGAGCCGGGAGCGTCGCCGGGTCGAGAGGCGACCGTGCTCCGGACGACGACCGAGACCGCGCTGCGCTTGACGCTCTCGCTCGACGGCACCGGGCGGAACCGCATCGAAACGGGAATCGGGTTCGTCGACCACCTGCTCACGCTTTTCTCCTTCCACGCCGGTTTCGACCTCGAGCTCGCCGCGGCCGGCGACCTCGACGTCGACGACCACCACACGGTCGAGGACGTGCACGCTGCGCTCGGCTCGGCGCTCGCGCAGGCGCTCGGCCCGCGCGAAGGCGTGACGCGGTACGGCTCGGCCGTCGTGCCGATGGACGAGGCCCGGGCGACGGCGGCCGTCGACCTCGTCCGCCGGCCGCACGCCGAGATTGCGCTGTCGTTCGGCGGCGACCGCGTCGGGGCGCTCTCGGTGTCGCTCCTCGCGCACGCGCTCGAGCGGTTCGCGATCGAGGCCGGCTGCACGGTCCACGTCGAGGCCGCCGGGAGCGACGACCACCACGTCGCCGAGGCCGCGTACAAGGCACTCGGGCAGGCGCTCCGGCAGGCCGTCACCGTCTCCGAGATCGGAATCCGCTCGACGAAGGGCGCCGCGTGAAGGTCGCCATCGCCGACTACGGCGCCGGGAACCTCCGCTCGCTCTCGTCGGCGCTCACGCGTGCCGGCGTCGATCCCTGCGTCACGATCGACGCGGACGAGGTGCGCGACGCGCCGCTCGCGCTGATCGCCGGCGTCGGGCACGTGGAGAGCGCAGCGGCCGGTCTCGCCCGCAACGGCCTCGACGACGCCCTGCGCGCCCGTGTCGAGGCGGGGCGGCCGGTCGCGGGCATCTGCGTCGGCATGCAGCTCCTGTTCGAGGCGAGCGAAGAGGGGGGCGAGGGGCTCGGCCTGCTCGCGGGACCGGTGACGCGCGTCCACGCGCGCCGTGTCCCGCACATGGGCTGGAACACGCTCGCCGAGACGCGGGCGAGCGCCGTCCTCGACGGCCTCGACGGCGAGGACGTGTATTTCGCGCACAGCTTCGCCGCGTCGCCGGCGGACGACGGCGTCACGATCGCGACCGTCGACCACGACGGCCGGCTCGTCGCAGCCGTCGAGTCCGGCCCGGTGGCCGGCGTCCAGTTCCACCCGGAGCGCAGCGCCGCCGCCGGCGCGCGCGTCCTCGAGAACCTCGTGCGATGGTCAAGAAGCGCGTGATCCCATGCCTCGACGTTGCCGACGGCCGCGTCGTGAAGGGCGTCAACTTCCGGAACCTCCGCGAGATGGGCGAGCCCGTCGAGCTTGCCCGCCGCTACTCGGAGCTGGGCGCCGACGAGCTCGTGTTCCTCGACATCACCGCGACTCTCGAGGGCCGCGGCCCGATCCTCGACGTGATCGGCCGTGCCGCCGACGAGCTGACGATCCCGTTCACCGCCGGCGGCGGCGTGACGGGTGTCGACGACGCGCGCGGGCTGCTCCTCGCCGGTGCCGACAAGGTCGCGATCAACCGGGCCGCATTCGACGAGCCGGGCATCCTCACGACGCTCGCGGCGGAGTTCGGATCGCAGGCGGTCGTCGTGGCGATCGACGCGCAGGGCGGAGAGGTCGTCACGCACGCGGGCCGTGAGCCACGCGGCCGCGACGCCGTCGACTGGGCGCGCGAGGCGGTCGAGCGCGGCGCGGGCGAGATCCTCCTCACCTCGATCGACGCCGACGGGACACGCGCCGGCTACGACCTCGACCTGACCCGCGCGGTCGCCGACGCCGTCGACGTGCCCGTGATCGCATCCGGCGGAGCGGGGGAGACGAGTCACCTCGGGGACGCGTTCGCGGCCGGCGCCGAGGCCGCGCTCGTCGCGTCGATCGTCCACGAGCGGCCGGACCGGCTCCCGGAGCTCAAGGCGGAGCTGAAAGAGGCGGGATGGGCGATCCGGTGACCGGCCTCGTGCCCGTGATCGTCCAGGACGTCGAGACGGGACGGGTCCTGATGCTCGCGTACGCGAACGACGAGGCGCTCGACCGGACGCGCGAGACGGGCGAGGCATGGTTCTGGAGCCGATCCCGGAACGAGCTCTGGCACAAGGGCGCGACCTCGGGGAACACGATGGCGGTCGACGAGATCGCGGACGACTGCGACGGCGACGCGCTGCTCTACCGGGTCCGCCCGAACGGCCCCGCGTGTCACACCGGCGCCGAGTCGTGCTTCTCGCCGTGGCTGTGGCGCATCGTCGCCGATCGCGCGGCGACGCGGCCCGAGGGCTCGTACGTGGCAGGACTCCTCGACGCCGGCCCGGCGGCCGCTGCCCGCAAGGTCGGCGAGGAAGGAGTCGAGGCGGCGCTCGCAGGCGCGGGCGAGGGGGACGAGCGGCTCGTCGAGGAGCTCGCGGACCTCTGGTTCCACAGCTACGTCCTGCTCGCCGCCCGCGGGCTGCAGCCGTCGGCGGTCGAGGACGAGCTCCGCCGGCGGCACGCGGAGCGCAGCTAGCCCATGGCGAAGACGATCGTCGTCACGGGCGGGAGCCGCGGCATCGGCCGTGCCGTCGCCCTGGGCGCCGGGGCGCTCGGCTGGTCGATCGGCGTCGGCTACCGGGACGACCGCTCGGCCGCGGACGAGGTGGTCACCGCGATCGAGGCGGCCGGCGGGCGTGCCGTCGCGACACGGGGTGACGTCGCCGTGGAGGAGGACGTCGTCGCGCTGTTCGACGCGACCGCCGATGCGTTCGGGCGGCTCGACGGCGCCGTCGTCAACGCCGGCATCACCGCGCCGCCGCTGCCGCTCGTCGAGACGGACATCGCCCGCCTCCGCCGAATCGTCGACGTGAACGTGATGGGCGCGCTCCTCTGCGCCCGTGAAGCGGCACGCCGTCTCGCCGTGAGCCGTGGTGGGAGCGGCGGCTCGATCGTCCTCGTTTCCTCCGCCGCCTCGCGGCTCGGCTCGCCGCACGAGTACGTCGACTACGCCGCCTCGAAGGGGGCCGTCGACAGCCTCGCCCTCGGTCTCGCGCGAGAGCTCGCCGCCGAGGGCGTGCGCGTCAACGCCGTGCGCCCGGGCGTGATCGAGACCGACATGCACGCGAGCGTCGGCCAGCCCGATCGTGCCGAGCGGCTCGCCCCGCTGATCCCGGCTGGGCGCCCCGGCCGACCCGACGAGATCGCCGACGCGATCCTGTGGCTGCTCGGCGACAACGCGTCCTACACGACCGGCGCCCTGCTCGACGTCACGGGTGGCAGGTAGAGCCGTCAGTGGTACGGAAAGCCACACTGCCATGACCCCTCGGCCGGTCTAGGGTCTTCCCCATGAGCCGCCTTCACGCCTGGCACGCCACCGTTCTGCGTCAGAACGGCTGATCCCCCGCTTCCCGCTTCGAGCGTCCAGGGAAGCGGTGGGACGGTGACGCGCACGCCGGCCTGACAGCCGTCCGGCCGACGACGCGCGCTCCTTCCCGCCACGAGCGGAAGGAGGACGCGATGCCGATGCCGCATCGCACGTTTGCCGAGGTGGCGAAGCGCCGCCTCGTCGGGAAGGAGGGGAGCGACCGCGTGGCGACGATCCGCGCGCTCCTCGAGGAGCTGCCGGGGTACCGCAACGGGCCCTACGCCGACCTGCGCAAGTGGCTCGAGGGCGAGCTCGACCGGACGCGCATGCGCGCGAAGGTCGTCCACCGCGACTCGCTCCAGGTGCGCCGCGAGGGCGCGTCGCAGATCGCCTTCGTCGGTCCGCCGAACGCGGGCAAGTCGTCGCTGCTGCAGGCGCTGTCGCACATCCAGATCAAGACCGGCGACTACGCGTTCACGACGCTGCGCCCGGTCCCCGCCCTCACCCGGATCGGCGGCGTGCTCGTCCAGCTCGTGGAGATCCCCGGGCTGATCGAGGGGGCGCACGAGGGCCGTGGCGGTGGCCGTGCGCTCCTCGGCGTGCTCCGCAACGCCGACGCCATCGTCTTCTGCCGGGCCGCCGACGAGCCGGCCGCGACGCTCGGCGTCGTCCGCGCCGAGGTAACCGCTGCCGGGATCGAGAAGCCCGCGATCCTCGCGGTGACGAAGGCGGACGAGGTGGAAGAGGCTGCGCTCGGCGACGAGTCCGGGCTCGAGACCGTCGCGGTCTCGGTCCTCGACGACGAGAGCCTCGATCGCCTCCGCGAGGCGATCTGGCGCCTGACCGGGCTGATCCGCGTCTACCCGCGCCACGACGGGCACGCGGACGACGAGCCGTTTGCGCTCGCCGTCGGCGCCACCGTGGCCGATGTCGCCGACCGGGTGCACCACGACGTCGGACGGACGTGCACGGGCGCGCTCGTGTGGGGGTCGTCCGCCCGGTTCGACGGCCAGCGGGTCGGGCGCGACCACGTCGTCAGCGACGGCGACGTCGTCGAGGTGCTCCGGCGCTGAGCGCCGTGTGGGAGGATGGACACGTGGGGTACACGGTCTTCCACTTCGACGAGCTCGAGTGGAAGCCGCGGCGCGAGGGCGACCCGCGGCTCGTCTCCGAGCTGTCCGACGCGATGACGCAGTCGCGCGCGAACCTGTTCCGCTACCCGCCGGGCTCGATCGGGCGCCGCCACATCGACCACGTCCAGGAAGAGGTCTTCGTCGTCCTCGACGGGACGCTGACGATCCACATGGGCGAGGGCGACGATCCCGAGCGGCACGAGCTCGGTGCCGGGAGCGTGCTGGTCGTCCAGTCCGGTACGGCACTCCAGCTCTCGAACCGCGGCGACACCGAGCTCCGGCTCTTCATCTACGGCGCGCCCCCGGAGCGGGGCGAGGCGACCTTCCTGCCGACGATCGAGTAGCGCCCGCTAGAGCTCCCACTCACTCGCGAGCAGGCGCGGGATCAGGTCGTCGAGCAGCCGAAGGGTCATCCCCCAGAGGACGTGGCCGTCGACGTCGATCCCGTCCACCAGGAGCGGCTCCGGGAAGCGCAGCGAGGAGAACGGGAGCCTCCCGCGGGCGGTCGGGTCCGCGAGTGCGCGGACAGACGGCGTGAGCACGCCGACGATCTCTGCCTGCTCGAGGCGCCAGGCCGTGTCGGCCGGGATGCGGCCGAGGAAGGGATGCACGCGCCAGCGGGTCGACTGCGTGTCCAACGGCGCGAGCTCCGCGACGACGTCCACGGTCGACGGGTCGAGGCCGACTTCCTCGTGGGCCTCCCGCAGCGCAGTCGCGCGAAGGTCCGCGTCCTGCGGCTCGGGCTTGCCGCCCGGGAGCCCGAGCTGACCGCCGTGGAGGCCCCCGTCGTCGGCCCGTACGACGAGCACGACGCGCAGGTCGTCGTCCTCGTCCCGGTAGACGGGCACGAGGACTGCGGCCGTGCGGAGCTCGGTCACGGCGTCTCGTGCCGGAGCAGGTCGTCGATCGTCTCGCGGCGCCGGATCACCCGGGCGGAGCCGTCGCGGACGAGGACGGCCGCAGGCCGGGTGACCCCGTTGTAGTTCGAGGCCATCGCGAGGGTGTACGCCCCCGTCGCGGGCACCGCCAGCAGGTCGCCGCGGCGCGGCGACGGGAGCGCGACGTCGTCGATCAGCACGTCCCCCGACTCGCAGTGCATTCCGGCGACGCTCACGACCTCGTCGCCCGGCTCCGCGAGCCGGTTCGCCGAGAGGGCGGTGTAGCGCGCGTCGTAGAGCTGCGGCCGCGGGTTGTCCGACATGCCGCCGTCGACCGCGACCCACGTTCGCCCCGGGAGCCGCTTCACGCTACCGACGCGATAGAGGGTGACGCCGGCCGGGCCGACGAGGCTCCGGCCGGGCTCGAGCCACAGCTCGGGCTCGGGGAGCCCGGCCTCGATAAACGCCGTCCGTGCGGTCGTCGCGGCACTCGTCGCCAGCGCCGCCGCGTCGGGCACGTCGTCGTCGGGGTGATGCCGGATCCCGAACCCGCCGCCGAGGTCCGCCACGCGCGCGACCCAGCGGAGCTCGTCGCGGCAACGCGCCGCGAACGCCGCGAGCCGTACGATCGTCTCCGCCTGCGCGTCGAAGTCCGCGAGCTGCGAGCCGACGTGGACGTGAACGCCGAGCACGTCGAGCCCGCGGTCGAGCGCGTCGGCGACGAGCGCGCGCGCCTGGTCCGGGCGGCAGCCCGAACTTCGAGCCGTGGTGCCCGGTGCGAATCGCCTCATGGGTGTCGGCGTCGACGCCGAGCGTGACGCGCACGAGCACGCGCCCGACGCCGGCCCGGGCTGCGAGCTCGGCCTCGTCCGGGGCGTCGAGCACGACGGGCGCCGCCTCCTGCGCCGCCTGATGGAGGAAGCTCGGCGTCCTTGTTGTTCCCGTGGACGACGAGCTCGTCACCCGTCAGGCCGGCGGCGCGCGCGAACGCGAGCTCGCCGGCGGCGGCGACGTCCGCTCCCACGCCCTCCTCCCGCAGGAGGCGGAGCAGCGCGACGTTCGGGAACGCCTTCGCGCCGAAGAACACACGACCGCCTCCCACCGCGGCGCGAAGGGCGCGCGCGCGGGCGCGAATCGTGTCCTCGCAGAGGACGACGAGCGGCGTCCCGTACTCCTCGGCGAGGTCCGATGCTTCGAGCCCGCCGAGCGCGAGCACGCCTGTGTCCATGCGGGCGGAGTCCGGGAGGAGATCTGGCATCGGCCGATCGTGCCTGTTACAGTGGAAACCGTGCAGCAGCTTCTCACGTAGCCCAGGGAGGAAACGCGGCGGAAGCCGCGCGGACTCCCCCTGAGCCTCTCGATTCGAGAGGCTTTTTCGTTCCCGGAGCAGGTCGAGGACAGATGGAGCGCAGCGAGATCGAGCGATACGACCCCGAGGCGGTCGAGGCGAAGTGGCAGGCGGCGTGGGCCTCCGAGGAGGCCTTCACGGTCCCGAATCCCGACGCCGGATCCGTCGCGGACCTCCAGTCGACGTACGTCCTCGAGATGCTGCCGTACCCCTCCGGCGAGCTCCACATGGGGCACGTCTTCAACTACACCCTCGGCGACGTCTTCACGCACATCCGGCGCCGGCAGGGCTACACCGTCCTGCGGCCCGATGGGCTACGACTCGTTCGGCCTGAACTCGGAGAACGCGGCGATCAGGGAGGGCGGCCACCCCCGCGAGATCACGAATCGGAACATCGAGGCGATCCGTCGCCAGATGAAGCGGATGGGGTGGGCGATCGACTGGTCGCGCGAGGTCTCGACTGCGGAGCCCGAGTACTACCGCTGGACGCAGTGGCTCTTCCTGCAGTTCTTCGAGCGCGGGCTGGCGTACCGGCGCGAGGCGCCTGTCAAGTGGTGCCCGAAGGACCAGACGGTGCTCGCGAACGAGCAGGTGATCGACGGGCGCTGCGAGCGCTGCGGAACCGAGGTCGAGTCGAAGAGCCTGACCCAGTGGTTCTTCAAGATCACCGACTACGCCGACCAGCTGCTGGACGAGATGGACGCGCTCGAGTCGTGGCCCGACCGCGTGCTGACGATGCAGCGCAACTGGATCGGCCGCTCCGAGGGCGCGCGCGTGACGTTCACGGTGCAGGGGAGCGGGGAGGAGCTGCCCGTCTTCACGACGCGACCCGACACGCTGTTCGGTGCGACGTTCTTCGCCCTCGCTCCCGAGCATCCGCTCATCGGTGAGCTGACCGCCGGGAGCGAGCACCAGCAGGCGGTCGCCGACTACGTCCGGCACACCGCTGCGCGATCGACGGTCGAGCGCGAGACGAAGGAGAAGGACGGCGTCTTCACCGGCCGGTGCGCCGTCAATCCCGTCAACGGCGAGGCGATCCCGATCTGGGTCGCCGACTACGTCCTGATGGAGTACGGGACGGGCGCGATCATGGCGGTGCCCGCGCACGACGAGCGCGACCACGCGTTCGCGGGGAAGTACGGCCTCGAGATCCGGCAGGTCGTCGCGCCCGCGGACGGTTCCGCTCCCGCCGAGGAGGGCGCCTACGTCGCGCACACCGACGACGAGGTGCTCGTCAACTCGGATGAGTTCACCGGGCTCTCCGCGCCCGACGGGAAGAAGGCGATCACCGCCTGGCTGACCGAGCGTGGACTGGGCGAGGCGACCATCGGCTACCGACTGCGCGACTGGCTGCTGTCCCGGCAGCGGTACTGGGGCTGCCCGATCCCCGTCGTGCACTGCGACGCGTGCGGCGTCGTGCCGGTCCCCGCCGACCAGCTGCCCGTGCTCCTGCCGGAGATCGACGACTACCTGCCGAAGGGGAAGTCCCCCCTGGCGGCGGCCGACGACTGGGTGACGACCACGTGTCCCTCGTGCGGTGGCCCCGCTCGCCGCGAGACGGACACAATGGACACCTTCGTCGACTCGTCCTGGTACTTCCTGCGCTACGCCGACGCCCGAAACGACGCCGCCGCGTGGGATCAGCAGATCGTCGACTACTGGCTCCCCGTCAAGCAGTACATCGGCGGTGTCGAGCACGCCGTGCTGCACCTGCTCTACGCGCGGTTCTTCACGAAGGCGCTGAACGACATGGAGCTGCTCGGGTTCCGCGAGCCGTTCTCGCGCCTGTTCACCCAGGGGATGATCTACCGCCACGGGAAGAAGATGTCGAAGTCGAAGGGCAACGTCGTCTCGCCCGACGAGGCCGTCGCGCGCTACGGGGCCGACGCGCTGCGGCTCTACATCCTCTACATGGGGCCGGCGGAGCACGACAAGGAGTGGAGCGACGACGGGATCGAGGGGACGTCCCGGCTGCTCGACCGCATCTGGCGGCTCACGCTCGAGGTGGCCGCGGAGCGCGAGGTCGAGGTGCCCGTCGACGGTGAGCTGATCCGAGCCGCGCACAGGACGATCGATCGGGTATCCGACGACATCCTGCGCCGCTTCCAGTTCCACACGCCGATCGCCGCTCTCTTCGAGCTCGTCAACGAGATCTACCGGGTCAAGGACGACCCCGCGCGCGCAGGCGAGGTTCGCTTCGCGACGGAGACCGTGCTCTCCCTCGTCCAGCCGTACGCGCCGCACCTGGCGGAGGAGCTGTGGGAGCGGCTCGGCCATGCGCGCCTGTGGGAGCGGCCCTGGCCCGAGGCGGACGCAGCGCTCCTTGCCGCCGAGACGGTCGAGATCGTCGTGCAGGTCAACGGCAAGCTTCGCGATCGCCTCCAGGTCCCGGCCGGGACGCCGGAGGACGCGCTCGTGGCGCAGGCGCTCGCGTCGGAGCGTGTGAAGGCCCACGTGAACGGAGAGCCGCGCAAGACGATCGTCGTGCCGGATCGGCTCGTCAACATCGTCGTGTAGCCCGGGGGACGGGCCGTGCCGCCCGCGTAGGGCCGGGTTGGCCCCCGGACGCCGTCACACAGCCGGCACGAAGACGGCACACACACGTCACGGCTTCCCCACGACGCTGGAGTCGTGGTCACCCTCACCCGGACGCAGCTGGCGCTCGTCGTCGTCCCGCTCGTCGCGTTGCTCAGCGTCGCCGGCTCGCGGCTGGCCGGCGTCGGCGCGAGCCAAGGCCCGTCGACCGTCGCGCCGCTTGCGAGTGCGCGGAGCGACGGCGCCTCGGGTGCGGACGACGCCGCACCGCGCCTCGTCGTCCACGTCGTGGGCGCGGTGCGCCGCGCGGGTCTCTTCCGTCTTACCGACGGCGCCCGTGTCGCCGATGCTCTCGCTCGGGCGGGCGGGCCAACTGCGAAGGCCGACCTCTCGGCGGTCAACCTCGCGGCACCGCTGGTCGACGGCCAGCAGGTGATCGTTCCGCGGCGCGGGCCGCCGGGTTCGCCCTCGGTCGGCGTCCAGGCGGCGGCCGGAGCGAAGGTGAGTCTCGCGAACGCCACCGTCGACCAGCTCGACGAGCTCCCCGGGATCGGCCCGATCACGGCACAGAAGATCATCGACTGGCGCACGACCCACGGTCCGTTCCGATCGGTCGACGATCTCGACGCGGTACCGGGGATCGGACCGGCGCGCATCGAGCAGCTTCGCGAACTCGTGACGCCGTGAACGGCGTGCAGAGTCACCTCGAGACGCTCGCGACGGTGTGGTCGGACGTCGTGGCGCGGAACTGGCCGGCGCTCCTCGTCGGCTCCGCGTGCGTCGGGCTGACGGCGTCGGTCTGGACGCGCCCACCGTTCGTCCTGGTCGCACTCGGTGCCTGCGTTGTGCTTGCGGCCGCACACGTGTCGAGCGACGCCACGCGCCTCGCGCTCGCCGCGACGGCGCTGGCGCTCGCCGGGCTGTGGTGGGGAACGCTGCGCAACGACGCGCTCGAGCGTAGCGTGCTCGCGGACCGCATCGGCCAGACCGCGGCGGCGCGGGTCGTCGTCACGGGACCGGCGCGATCGACGCCGTTCGCCGTCCGTGTGCCCGGGGAGGTGCGTCGCTTCGGAACGTCGCAGTTCCGCGAACGCGTGCTCCTCGAGCTCCCGCCGGAGCGCGCGCCGCCGCAGGGCGCCGTGCTCGAACTGCGCGCGCGGCCGGTCGCGCCGCGCGGGCCCGAGACCGGCTTCGACGAGCACGCCTGGCTCGCCCGCCGGGGCATCCACGTGGTGCTCCGCGGAGAGGGCACGCGCATCGTCGGCCGGCGGGGCGGGATCGGTGGCGTCGCGGATCGGTTGCGCGCGCACGTCGAGAGCACGCTGGCCCGTGGGACAACGGGCGAACGCCGAGCGCTCCTCGCCGGGATCGTCCTCGGCGACGATGAGGGCATCGACCCCGCGCAGCACGATGCGTTCGAGTCGAGCGGCCTTCTGCACCTGTTGGCCGTGTCGGGACAGAACATGGCGATCACGGCGGTCGGCGTCGTCACCCTCGCGCGGATCGTCGGCGTGGGTCGGCTCGTGGGCGAAGCGGTGGCGATCGTCGTCGTGCTGTCGTACGCGCTCGCCGTCGGCTGGCAGCCGTCCGTCGTCCGCGCTGCGGTGGCGGGCGTGCTCGCATCGCTCGCCTGGATCGTCGCGCGGCCGCGCGACCGCTGGCACGCGCTTGCGGTCGGAGCGCTCGTGCTCCTCTGCTGGCTCCCTTCCTCTGCGCTCGAGCCCGGCTTCCAGCTCTCGTTCGCTGCCGTCGCCGCGATCTTCCTCGTGCTCCCTCGCGTCTCCGGCGTGCCCGACGCGTATCCGGTGCCGCGCGGCCTGTGGGACCTGGTCGCCGTGGCCGTGGCGTGCGGTGTCGTCACAGCGCCGATCGTCTGGCTCCACTTCGGGATGCTCGCGTTGTGGACGGTCCCCGCGAACGTCGCCGCCGAGCCGGCGATGCCGCCTGCTCATCGGGCTGTCTCTCGGCGCGGCCGTGATCGAGCCGGTCCTCCCGGGTGCGGCAACCGCGCTCGCGTGGCTCGCGGGTTGGTGCGCCGCCTGGATCGCGCTTGTCGCGCGCGTGGTGTCGGGCTGGCCGAGCGCCGAGGTCCGGTCGCCCGTCGCGCTCTTCGTCGGGGTCGTCGTTCTCCTGACCGTGTTCGTGATCCGACGGCTGCCGCGCTACCGACGGCGCACCGCGACGGTCGGCGTCCTGTCGCTGCTCCTCGCGTTCGGCGCTGCGGCCTGCGCGTTTCGTCCGGCGCCCCACTGGACTCCACCGGGCGGCCTCCGCGTCACCGTGCTCGACGTCGGCCAGGGCGACGGCGTGCTCGTCGAGGCTCCCGGGGCCGCCGTGCTCGTCGATCAAGGCCCGCCGGAAGCCGACGTCGCCGGCCAGCTTCGCCGGCTCGGGCTCCGGTCGCTCACGGCGCTCGTGCTGACGCACCCGCAGCGGGACCACATCGGCGGTGCGGCAAGCGTCATCCGCGAGCTCCGCGTGGAAACGGTGCTCGATCCGGCGCTCGCCGTCCGCGGTCCCGAGTACGACGCGGCGCTCGCGGCCGCTCGGCAGCGCGAAGTCCCCATTGTCGAGGCGCGCGCCGGCGACGTCTACCGGCTCGGGCGGCTGCGGCTCTCGGTTCTCTGGCCGGACGGCCCGGGGCTCCCGGGCGAGGATCCGAACCTGAACGCGGTCGTCATTCTCGCGAGCTTCGGCGCGACGGACGTGCTGCTCACGGCGGACGCAGAGAGCGAGGTGATGCGCCGGCTCCGGCTTCGCCCCGTCGAGATCCTCAAGGTCGCGCATCACGGCTCGGAGGATCCTGGGCTCCCCGACCTGCTTCGCGTGCTTCGCCCGCGCGTCGCTGTCATCTCGGTCGGGGAGGGGAACGACTACGACCATCCACGGCCCGAGACGATCGGCGCGCTCGGCGCCGCGCCCGGCCTCACGACGTTGCGCACGGACCTCGACGGCCGAATCGTGATCGAGTCGGACGGGCGGACGATCACCGCGCGGTCCGAGCGATAGGCCGATGGTCTAACGTCACGGCATGTCCGCGTCGGAGCTCAAGCCGGCCTACGTCGTCTCGGGCGACGACCGCCCCAAGGTCGAGACGGCGCTCGAGCGCCTCCGAGCCCGCTTCGATCCCGGAGCGATCGAGCGGTTCGTCGCTGCGGCCGGTGGTGCCTCCGGCGACGACGTCGTGGCGGCCTGCAACGCCGGGTCGCTGCTAGGGGACGCCCGGCTCGTACTCGTCACCGAGGTCGACGGACGACGTGGCGACTGGGGGCGGCTGACGGGCGGGTGGAAGGCAGCCGACATCGACGCGATCGCCGACTATCTCCGCGCTCCCGCGCCCGGCACGGTGCTCTGCCTCGCGGGCGAGGAGCTGAAGGCCGACTCCCCGCTCGGGAAAATCGTCGCGAAGGTCGGTGATGTCCTCGTCTACACGGTCGGCAAGGACCTCGACGGCTGGATCGCCAAGCGGTTCCGCGAGCACGGGATCGAGATCGGACGGGACGCCTGCCAGGCGCTGCGCGAGATCGTCGGAGACGAGAAGCTCCTTCTCGACCTCGAGATCGACAAGCTCCTGACGTGGGCCGACGGCGAGCCGCTCGGCGTCGAGGAGGTGCGGCGGCTCGCGACGCCGTCCCGTGAGGAGGCGCCCTGGGCGCTGACCGACGCCTGGGGGAGCCGCGACATGGCCGCCGCGCTCACCGTCATGGAGAGCGACTTCGAGAACAGCCCCCGCGCGGCGCGCGGCGAGACACCGCGGCTCGCCGGTCAGCTCGGCGGTCACCTCCACAAGCTCACCGCGATGAAGCGCCTGCTCGAGGACGGCGTGCGACCGAAGGACGCGGCCGCGAAGCTCGGGATGAAGCCGTTCCCGGCGCAGAAGCTGGCGAAGCAGGCGGAGCGGTTCTCCGTCGAGGAGCTCCGCGATGCGTCGCTTCGACTCGCCCAGCTCGACCTCGCGCTCAAGGGTGGCAGCAAGCTCGCGCCGGAGCTCGAGCTCCAGCTTGCGATCACCGACCTGTCGCGCGAGCCGCGCTAGAGACGCACGACGCCGCTACGCGGCGGGCTTGACGGTCGCCGCGGCCTGCGACTTCTTCCGGGCGGCGGTGTTCTTGTGCAGCGCACCCCGGGCAGTGGCCTTGTCGATCGTCCGCACGAGCTCGCGGTGCTCCGCGGCGACGGTGGTCTCGTCGCCGTCAACGACGGCGGTCTGGAGGCGCTTGAAGAGCGTCTTGATCGTCGAGCGGTAGCGGAGGTTCTCGAGCCGCTGCCGACTCGCGATCTGCACGCGCTTCTTCTGTTGCTTGATGTTCGCCATACGTAAGAGCGCCCGCGGCATGCGGGCGCGGGGATGGTAGCAGAGGGGCGGCCGCCGGATTCACGAAACTCCCGTGGATGACCGAGCACGCCGAGGTCGATCCCGCGCTCGCGGAGGAGCGCGCCCACCGGCGCCGACTCGCGCGCTCCACCGCGATCTTCGGCGCGGCGACCGCGCTCTCCCGCGTGCTCGGGCTCCTCCGCGAGATGGTCGCCGCGTACACGTTCGGCGCCGCCGGCCGGATCAACGCCTTCACGGTCGCGTTCCAGATCCCGAACCTCGTCCGTGCGCTCGTCGCCGACACCGCGCTCTCGGGTGCGTTCGTCCCCGTCTTCAGCGAGCTGCTGGAGAAGGGGGAGCGCGCGCGGGCGTGGCGGGTCGCGTCGACGATCTTCTGGCTCGTCCTCCTCGTCACGACCGGCCTCACGGCGATGTTCGTGCTCGCCGCGCCCCTGATCGTCGAGCTGTTCGGGACGCCGGGCGGCGACTTCGACCTCGCCGTCGGCCTCTCGCGCGTCCTCTTCCCGATCGTGATCCTGCTCGGCCTCTCCGGGATCATCGTCGGGATCCTCAACGCCTACGACCAGTTCACGGTGCCCGCGTTGACGCCCGTCGCGTGGAACATCGTGATCATCCTCGGGCTCGTCCTGGGCGTCCCGTCGGCCGACGGCGAGGACGCCGAGCTGTACGTCTACGCCGGATCGATCGTCCTCGCGACGCTCGTGCAGCTCCTGCTGCCCGTGCCCTGGCTCCGCGGCCTCGACGGGCGGTTGCGATTCGTCCTCGACTGGCGTGACCCGGCCGTCCGGCGGTTCCTCGTCCTGATGGTCCCCGTCACGCTGACGCTCGGGCTGATCAACGTCTCGACGCTGATCGGGACGCTCTTCGCCTCCCGCCTGATCGACCCGGAGCTCGCGCCGCGGGCGATCGACCTCGCCTTCCGGCTCTACATGCTGCCGCAGGGCATCTTCTCCGTCGCGGTGACGACGGTGCTCTTCCCGACGCTCTCGCGACTCGCCGCCCGCGGCGACATGGCGGGGTTCGGGAGAACTGTCGACACGGGCATCCGCCAGATCGGCTTCCTGCTGATCCCGGCAGGGATCGTTTCGGCGGTGCTCGCGGAGCCCATCACGCGGCTCGTCTACGAGCGCGGCGACTTCACGCCCGACCAGACGCCGGTCGTGGCCGGCGCGCTGGCGGCGTTCTCCGTCGGGCTCGTCTTCAACGGCTGGATGCTGCTGCTCAACCGCGCGTTCTACGGCCTCCAGTCGAACTGGATCCCGACGTACGTCGCACTCGGCAACCTCGCCCTGAACGTCCTCCTGTTCGCCGCTCTCTATCCGGTCGGCGTCTGGGGCCTCCCGCTGGCGACCTCCCTGGCGAACCTCGCCGGCGCCGTGGTCCTGCTGGTTCTCATGCAGCGTCGCGTCCGGACAGGGGTGGAGACCGCTGCGACGCTCTCGGCGCTCGCCCGCATCCTTCTCGCGTCCGTGATCGCATCCGGAGTCGCCGCCCTCGTCTGGTGGGGGCTCGACGCGGCGCTCGGCCGCTCGCTCGGCGGCCAGGTCGTCTCCGTCGGCGTCGGTCTGACGCTCGCCACCGGTGCGTACCTTCTGGCGTCGCGGCTCCTCGGCGTCCGCGAGCTCGGCTCGCTCTTCGCGCTCCGCCGCGGCGGGTAGAGCTACTGCTCGCTCCGCCGCGGCGGGTAGAGCTATTGCTCGTACCGCTCGACGGTCTCGTCGGAGCGGACGCTCGCAGCGGCGGGGTCGCGACCGAACTCTCGGAGCGCGCGACGCTGGCGGAGGAGGTCCCAGCACTGGTCGAGGGAGACGCGAACCTGCTCGAGTCGTCTCCGATCGGCCTCGGTCGCGGCGCCGGCAGCCTCACGGTCCCAGAGCTCGTGCTCCTCGGCGACGAGCTGCTCGATGTTCTGGTGGATCTGTTCGTCGGCCATGGGCTCCACCATACGCCCCGGCTGCCGGGGAGCGTGGAGGAGGCCCGCCCGTATCATCGGAGCGTGGTTCCCGAGGCCCCGCTCGAGCAGACCGAGTCCGGGCTCGCGCCCGCCGGCAAGGGGTGGTTCGTCATCAACGCGCGCGCCGCGCGATGGCACGACCGTCCGGGGAGGCGGAGCACGAGCCTCACCTGAAGGGCCGAGTTCGAGGCGGAGACGTACTTCCCTCAGCTCGGCGTCAACCTCGCCGTCATCGAGCCCGGCGAGCCCAACTCGATGTACCACTGGGAGACCGAGCAGGAGGCGTTCCTCGTGCTCGCGGGCGAGGCACCCCTGATCGTCGAGGGAGAAGAGCGTCCGCTGCGGCAGTGGGACTTCGTCCACCTGCCGCCCGAGACGAACCACGTCATCGTCGGCGCGGGCGACGGCCATGCGTCGTCCTCGCCATGAGCTCACGCGAGTTCCAGGCAAACGGCCCGTGGGGCTGGTACACCGCGAACGACGTCGCGCGCCGCTACGACGCGAGCCCGGACGCGGACACGCAGGACACGGACGAGGCCTACGCAAATCGGCCGTCGTCCGAAGCCGTCGCCCTACCGCGACGGCTGGCTCCCGGGCGACTGATTCTCCGTCCGGGAATCGCGCGAGACCAGGGAAATCCGCTTCACGGCTACGATCGACGCCGATCAGCCATGGACCAGAGCCGGATCCGCAACTTCTCGATCATCGCCCACATCGACCACGGGAAGTCGACGCTCGCGGACCGGATCCTTCAGCTGACGGAGACCGTCTCCGAGCGCGAGATGCGCGACCAGCTACTCGACTCGATGGAGCTCGAGCGCGAGCGCGGGATCACGATCAAGGCGCAGGCGGTGCGCGTCAACTGGAAGGGCCACGAGCTCAACCTCATCGACACGCCGGGGCACGTCGACTTCACGTACGAGGTCTCGCGTTCGCTCCAGGCGTGCGAAGGCGCAGTCCTCGTCGTCGACGCCGCGCAGGGGATCGAGGCGCAGACGCTCGCCAACGCGTACCTCGCGATCGAGAACGACCTCGAGATCGTCTCCGTCGTCAACAAGATCGACCTGCCGTCCGCGGATCCGGACGGGGCCGCGTCCGAGGTCGTCGAGCTCCTCGGCGGCTCGGCCGACGACGTCGTCCGCATCTCGGCGAAGACGGGGGTCAACGTCGACCAGGTGCTCGACGCCATCGTCGAGCGGATCCCCGCGCCCGACGGCATCGTCGACGCGCCGCCTCGCGCGCTGGTGTTCGACTCCTCGTACGATCAGTACCGGGGCGTCATCGCGTTCGTGCGCGTCGTCGACGGGCGCCTGCCGACCCGCGCGCAACTCCGTGCGATGGCGATGGGCACCGACTTCGACGCCGAGGAGCTCGGCTTCATGGCGCCGGGCCGCGTCCCGGTCGAGGCACTCGAGGCGGGCGAGGTCGGCTACGTCGTGACCGGCCTGAAGGACGTCTCCCGCCTCCGCGTCGGCGACACGCTTACGCTCCGCAAGGGCGGCGCGACGGCGGCGCTGCCCGGCTACAAGGACGTCAAGCCGATGGTGTTCGCGGGCCTGTTCCCGACGGACTCCGACGACTATCCGGAGCTACGCGATGCGCTCGAGAGGCTCAAGCTGAACGATGCGGCGCTCTTCTACGAGCCCGAGACGTCGCAGGCGCTGGGCTTCGGATTCCGCTGCGGCTTCCTCGGCCTCCTCCACATGGAGATCGTCCGCGAGCGGCTCGAGCGCGAGTTCGACCTCGACCTGCTCGTCACCGCGCCGAACGTCGCCTACAACGTCAAGCAGAAGAACGGCGAGTGGCTTGAAGTGCACAACCCGGCCGAGATGCCGCGCGAGATCGAGGAGGTGCAGGAGCCGTACGTCCGCGCCCAGGTGATCGTGCCGAAGGACTACGTCGGCGCGGTGATGGAGCTCAGCACCGAGAAGCGTGGTCGCTTCGACCACATGGAGTACCTCTCGGAGAGGCGTGTGCTGCTCACCTACGACCTGCCGCTCGGCGAGATCGTCCTCGACTTCTACGATCAGCTGAAGTCGAGGACGCGGGGTTACGCGAGCTTCGACTACGACATCGCCGGGTTCCGCGACGGAGACCTCGCGCGCGTCGACGTTCTCGTCGCCGGGGAGCAGGTCGACGCCCTGTCGCTGATCGCCCATCGCGACGCGGCCTACGAGCGCGGTCGCCTGCTCGTCGAGCGGCTCCGCGAGGAGATCCCGCGGCAGATGTTCGACGTTCCGATCCAGGCGGCGATCGGCTCCCGGGTGATCGCGCGGGAAACGGTCAAGGCGAAGCGGAAGGACGTGCTCGCGAAGTGCTACGGCGGCGACATCAGCCGCAAGCGCAAGCTGCTCGAGAAGCAGAAGGCCGGAAAGCGGCGGATGAAGCAGGTCGGCGGTGTCGACGTGCCGCAGTCAGCGTTCCTGGCGGTGCTCAACCTCGACGGCGAGAAGAAGAAGTAGGGCGTGGCAGGCGTCGCGCGCGGGTCCGATCACGCGGAGCCGCGCGCGCCGCAGTCGGCGGCTGGCGACGTTCGACACCTCTACGTGCACCTGCCGTTCTGCGTCCACCGCTGCGGCTACTGCGACTTCGTGACGGCCGTCGGCCGGCGCGAAGAGCACCGCGCCTACGCCGACGCGCTCGTCGCAGAGCTCGACCTCGAGCGTCCGTGGCTTCATGCCCGGGTGGAGACGGTGTTCGTGGGCGGCGGAACGCCGACGTTCACCGAGCCGGACGCGCTCGCATTCGTCCTCGAGCAGCTGCCGGCGGCGGACGAGGTGACGGTCGAGGCGAACCCCGAGACCGTGACCCCCGCGCTCGCGGCGCTCCTCCGCGACGCCGGCGTCAATCGCGCCTCCGTCGGGGCGCAGTCGTTCCGGCCGGCGCTCCTCGAGGTGCTCGAACGGCGCGCGACGCCCGGCGACGTCCGGCGTGCGGTGCACACTCTTCGTGGTGCCGGATTTGACAACATCTCGCTCGACCTCATCTACGGCATCCCAGGCCAGAGCGCCGCCGAGCTCGAAGCGGATCTCGCCGATGCCCTTGCGCTCGAGCCCGAGCATCTCTCCTGCTACGAGCTCGAGGCGAAGCCCGGCACACGGTTCACGCATGCACACGGAGCGGCGCTGGCGCGTCAGGCGGAGGCGCTCGAGGGCTACTACGAGCGCGTCGTGGAGACACTGACCGGGGCGGGCTACCGCTGGTACGAGACGGCGAACTTCTGTCGCGACGAGGGCGATCGCGAGTTCCGCGCTCGCCACAACCTCGGGATCTGGCACGGGGCCGACTACCTCGGTGTCGGCGTCGGCGCGGTCTCGACGCTCGGCGACGAGCGTCGGCGGAACCTCCCATCCGTCGGGCGCTACGTCGAGGCGCTCGCGGGCGGACGCACGCCGCCGCGCGAGGTCGAGAGGCTCGACGACTCGACGCGCGAGGTCGAGCGGCTGATGCTCGGGCTCCGACTCGACGAGCCCGTCCCGTTGCACCGTGGCGGGCGGGGCGTCAGAACGGCCGCCGGTCCCGCGGATGTCGTCGATCATGGCGCAGTTGCGCGGCTGACCGAGGCGGGTCTCGTCGAGCAGGTCGACGGCGGCATCCGGCTGACCGGTCGTGGCAGGCTGCTCGCGGACGCGGTCACGGCCGAGCTGATCGCGTGACGCCCACCCATACGGAACCCGAACAGCGGCTCGCTACGATGGCCGTGTGGGCTCGGTGACGACTCGAGGCGGGGGAGCGAGCAGGCGACGGCAAGTCCTGCTCGGCGTGTTGCTCGTCGCGTCGACCGCCCTCGCGCTTGGTGTGCTCGCTCGGGTCGTCGCCACGCAGAGCCTCGAGCTCACCAACCTCGTCTGGAACCTCTTCCTCGCGTGGATCCCGTTCGTGCTCGCGCTCGGCCTGTACGACGGCGCGCGGCGGCGCCTGGGGACGGCGTCGCTCGTCGCCCTCGGAGGCGTGTGGCTTCTCTTCCTGCCGAACGCGCCGTACATCGCGACCGACGTGATCTGGCTCGGTGCCTTGTCGAGCGGGACGCACTGGCACGACCCGCTTCTCGTCGCGACCGCGGCCGGCATCGGTCTCGTGCTCGGTTTCCTGTCGCTGTACCTCGTACAGGCCGTCGTCTCGGAGCGACTCGGACGGGTCGCCGGATGGACGGTCGCGCTCGGCGCGCTCGTCCTGAGCGGCCTAGGCGTCTACCTCGGGCGGTACCAGCGCTGGAACTCCTGGGAGGTCGTCACGGAGCCGGGCAAGATCTTCGGCGGGCTCGGCACGGGGCTCCTCGATCCGCTCGCCCATCCGCGGCCGCTCGCCCTCTCGACCTTCTTCGCCGTCGCGTGCTGCGCCGGCTACGCCGTGTTCTACTCCGCGTTCCTCCCGCAGCTCCGCCGCCTCGAAGAGCGCTAGCGATCCCGGCGCGTCGGCGACAACGGGCGTCGGCCGTACGATGAAGACATGGAGCTGAGTGCGCGAAAGCGCGAGATCCTGCGACGTGTCGTCGAGGAGTACGTCGCCACCGGGCAGCCCGTCGGCTCGAGGTCGGTGGTCGAGCGCGCGGGGCTCGAAGTGTCCTCGTCGACGGTCCGGAGCGAGCTGTCCGAGCTCGAGGCGATCGGCCTCCTCACGCATCCGCACACGTCCGCCGGCCGCGTCCCGACCGAGAGCGGCTACCGGGTCTACACCGAGGATCTCGTCGGCGCGATCGAGGGTCGCCCCGCGCCCTTCCCACTCGATCTGACCGCCATGCGCAACGAGCTCGAGGAGGCGCTGCGCCGCACGACCGAGACGCTGTCGGAGGCAACGCACCTACTCGCGCTCGTCTCGGCGCCGTCGCTGGAGGCCGCCGCCGTCCGCCACGTCGACGTCGTCCAGCTCCAGCCGCGCATCGTCATCATCGTCGTCATCACCGCGTCGGGGAGCCTCTCGAAGCGGATGGTCGAGTTCGAGGACGCGCTCGACCCGGGTCTCGTGGACTGGGCACGGACGTACCTGGACGAGACCGTCGTCGGACGCCGAGCCAGCCCGAGCGTTCTGCGGCGTGCGTTCGAGGATCCGGGGCTCACGACCCGCGAGCGGTACTTCCTCGAAGTCGTGCGCCCGGCGTTTGCCGAGGTCGCCGACCAGACGACCGAGCTCTACATCGGCGGCGCCGCCGGCCTGCTCGGCGAGGCGCGCGGGGCGGAGCTCGAGGCGTGCCAGCGGCTGCTCGAGGTGCTCGAGCGTCGCGCTGCCGTGCTCGGGCTGTTGCAGGAGGCGCTGGACCCCGACCGCACCGTCGTCCGCGTCGGCCCCGAGTTCGAAGGCGAGGAGCTCCGCGGCGCGTCCTATGTCGGCACCACGTACGGGTTGCCCAACCGGTCGCTCGGAGCGGTGGGGCTCCTCGGGCCGCTGCGAATGGACTACGACAAGGCGATCCGGGCCGTTCGCGCCGCGGCGTTCGAGCTCTCGCGACTCGTCGACGACGTCTACGGACCGGTCTGATGGCGACGACGGAGCAGGACTACTACGAGCTGCTCGGCGTCCACCGGAGCGCGAGCCACGACGAGATCAAGCGCGCGTTCCGCCAGCTGGCACGCGATCTCCACCCGGATGTGAGCGAGGCCCCCGACGCGGAGCTCCGCTTCCGCGCAGTCGCCGAGGCCTACGAGGTGCTGTCCGATCCCGAGCGGCGGGCGACGTACGACCGCTTCGGTCACGCCGGCCTCCGACGGGGCGGCTTCGCCCCGATGGACGCCGACTTCGGGAGCCTCTCCGACGTCTTCGCCGCCTTCTTCGGCGAGTCGCTGTTCGGCATGGGCGCGAGCACCGGCCCACGGCCGACGCGTGGGCCTGACGTCGCCGCGCACGTCGAGATCGACCTCGCGCACGCCGCGACCGGGACGACGGTCGAGACGTTCGTCCGCGCCGCACGCGCCTGCGGGCCGTGCGGCGGCACGGGCGCCGCGCCCGGGACATCGCCGGTCACCTGCCCCGCATGCGGCGGAGCGGGCCGAATCCAGCAGGTGTCGCGCACGATCCTCGGGCAGATGGTCCGCTCCGGAACGTGTCCGCGGTGCGACGGCACCGGCACGATCGTCGAGACGCCCTGCGAGCGCTGCGAGGGCGACGGCCGGACGCTCGAGGACGTCCCCCTCGAGCTCGAGATCCCCGCGGGCATCCACGACGGGCAGCGGATCCGCGTGCGGGGAGACGGCCACGCGGGGACGCTCGGGGGGCCTCCCGGCGACGTCTACGTCACGGTGCGCGTCCGCCCGCTCGACGGGCTCCGCCGCGAGGGGGACGACCTCGTCGCGCGCGCCTCGATCACGATGGTCGAGGCGGCGATCGGCACGACCGTCGAGGTGCCGACCCCCTCCGGCCCGCTCGAGGTCGAGCTGGCGCCGGGGACGCAGCCGGGTGCCGTCCATGCGGTCCGGGGGCGCGGGATGCCGTCGCTCGAGACCGGCCGCCGCGGCGATCTGCTCGTCGAGGTCGAGGTCCGCGTCCCGACGAACCTCACCGCCGAGCAGCGCGTGGAGCTGCTGCGGCTCGAGGAGGAGCTGGGTGCGGCCGCCTACCGCGACGACGACGACGGGTTCCTCGGGAAGCTGAAGAGCGCCTTCCGGTGAACGGCGCGCCGGCGCGTACCGCCCTCGTGGTGGTCGCCGATGCCGCAGAGGACGTCCTCAGGCGATGGCGCCGCCGGTACCACGCGTCGGCCGTCGAGCGGGGCATCCCGAGTCACATCACGGTCCTCTTCCCGCTCGTTCCGGCCGCCGAGGTCGACGACGACCTGCTGTCCGGGCTGCGCGGGCTCTACGGCCCGATCACGCCCTTCTGCTACGAGCTCTCCCGCATCGAGACGTTCCCCGACGTCGCGTGGCTCGCGCCCGATCCGGCAGCGCCGTTCCACGTGCTGATCGAACGGACGCGCGCGGCGTTCCCGGACCGCCCGCCGTACGGCGACCCGGCGCTCGAGCCCGTCCCGCACTGCACGGTCGGGGTGACCGACGACCGGAGGGCGCTCGAGGCCATGGTCGCCGAGCTTCGTTCCGGGCTCGGGTCGGTGACGCCGATCCGATGCGAGGCGACCGTGGTGTCGCTCCTCGAGGAGCACGCGGACGGCACCTGGTCGACACGTGCGACGTTTCCGTTCGAGGGGCTGGGGTGAGCCACTTCCGACGCCTCTCGATCCGCGTCCGCGACAACGCCGGGGCGGAGCCGCTCCGCGCCCGCCTGCTGGAGCTCGTGCCCGCGGGGTTCGAGGAGCTGGAGACGGGCGACGGGCTCGAGCTCGCGGCCTACGTCCCCGTCGAGGACGTCGAGGCGCTCCTCGAGGCGCTGCCTGGTGCGGCGGTGGAGCCCGTCCCGGAGGGCTGGGAGGACGCCTGGCGGAGCTTCCACCACCCCGTGACCGCGGGCGGGCTCTGGATCGGTCCGCCGTGG
Source organism: uncultured Actinomycetes bacterium (assembly GCA_963706915.1). GTDB lineage: Bacteria > Actinomycetota > Thermoleophilia > Gaiellales > Gaiellaceae > Gaiella. Next base: position 632,921 of record CAVPOH010000005.1, on the reverse strand, counting down.
GAGGAGCCGCCCGACCCGGCTCGCGCGATCGTGATCGACCCGGGTCGCGCGTTCGGGACGGGCGCACATCCCACGACGCGCCTCTGCGTCGAACTGCTCGCCGGGACGGCCGAGCGCGGCTCGCTGCTGGACCTCGGCTGTGGCTCGGGCGTCCTCGCGATCGCAGGCGCGCGCCTCGGATTCGCTCCCGTCGTCGCCGTGGACGTCGATGCCGTCGCAGTCGAGACGACGCGCGCGAACGCCGCCGCCAACGGAGTCGTGGTCGACGCGTCCCTCGTCGACGCCGAGGCGGAGTCGCTCCCGGCAGCCGACGTCGCCGTCGCGAACGTCCTGCTCCGGCCGGTCGAGACGATCCTCGCCAGGCTCGCGACACGCGAGGCGCTCACCTCGGGCTACCTCGTTGGCGAGCGCCCGGCGCACGACGGCTGGTCGCAGGTCGAGACCGTCGAGCTCGACGGGTGGGCGGCCGACCGCTTTCGTCGACTGCGTTGACCGCGGCCGTGGCCGCCTTCGCAAGGCGCAATCCGTTCCTCGATCTCGAGCGTCTAATCTCAGAGGCCCCCATGGCGACGTTCTCGACGCGCTTCCTCGGCTGCAAGGTCTCGTTCGCCGACGCCCAGGCGATCCGCGAGCGGCTGCTCGCGGACGGTCATTCGGAGGTCGACGACGGCGGCGAGATCCAGGTGATCAACACCTGCTGCGTTACCCACGAGGCCGTCTCGAAGTCCCGCCAGGCGGCCGCACGGGCGGCGCGCTCGGCGCGCACTGTGTACGTCACCGGGTGCGCGTCGAACCTCGACGGCGCCTTCGCCGGTACCGCGCCGAACGTCGTCGTGACCGGGCGGACGGGGGAGGAGGCCGCGGGATTCGTCGCCGGCGACGTCGGCGCGATCGGCTGCGTCAATGCCGAGCATCGGCTCGACCGCGTCCGCGCGTTCGTGAAGATCCAGGACGGCTGCTCGTTCTCCTGTGCGTTCTGCGTCATCCCGCTCGTGCGCGGAGCGACACGGAGCCGCACGGCCGCGGCCGTGCTCGCGGAGATCCGCAGGCGGGTCGATCAGGGCCACCGCGAGGTCGTGCTGACGGGCGTCAACCTCGGGTGCTTCCGCGATCGGGCCGCAGGCTATCGCCTCGCGCGACTCGTGCGCGAGGCGGGCGAGACTCCCGGGCTCGAGCGGCTCCGGCTCTCCTCGATCGAGGTCAACCACGTCGACGCAGAGCTCGTGGAGGCGCTGACCCGAACACCGACCGTCTCGCAGCACCTCCACGTTCCGCTCCAGTCGGGTGACGACGGCGTACTCCGCGCGATGGGCCGGCGGTACACGGCATCGCAGTTCGAGCGCCGACTCGCCCCGCTCGCGGGCTTCAACCTGACGACGGACGTCATCGTCGGCTTCCCGGCGGAGGACGAGGCGGCATTCGAGCGGACGCTGGCTCTCGTCGAGCGCGTCGGGTTGACGAAGGTGCACGTCTTCCCCTACTCGCCCCGGCCGGGAACGCGCACGGCCGACGACGACGCCGTCGCGCCCGCCGTCAAGCGCGAGCGGGGCGCACGGCTGAGGGCGCTCTCCGACGAGCTCTCGCGGCGTCGCTGGGGCGCACGCGTCGGGAGTGTCGACCGGGTGCTCGTCGACCGGCCCGGCCGCGGGTATGCGGACGACTACACGCCCTGGCTCGTGGACGGCGCCGTCGGCAGCTTCGTGAGCGCCCGCGCGGTCGGTGTGGCGGACGACGGGGTGCTCGCCGTTGCCGCCTGATCCCGACTGCCCCTTCTGCATGCTCGTCCGGGACGGCGATCACGTTCACGCGGCGGACGGCTTCGTGGCGATCCGCGACATCGCGCCGAAGGCCCGGACGCACCTCCTCGTCCTGCCCGAGCGACACGTCGACACGTTCCGGGACGTCGACGACTTCCCTGACGAGGAGGCGGGGCGCATGCTCCGCTTCGTCGCCGAGACGGCACGGCTGGCCGGGCTCGAGGACTACCGCGTGATCGTCAACGTCGGAGCCCGAGGCGGCCAGACGGTGTTCCACCTGCACTGGCACGTCCTCGGGGGAGATAGCCTGCCCGGGTTCGAATGACGCTGATCGCCGACATCGAGAGCGAGCTCCGCGACGCCCGTCTCGCGCGCGACGATGCGCGCCGTGACGCGCTGTCGCTGCTCCTGAGCGCCCTCCGCTCTGCAGAGAAGGAGCTCCAGCGCACCCTCAGCGAGGACGAGTCGCTCCAGGTCCTGCAGCGCGAGCGCAAGAAGCGCGTCGAGGCGATGGAGGCCTTCGACGAGGCCGGACGCGAGGAGCAGGCGGACCGCGAGGAGTTCGAGCTCGACGTGATCGAGGAGTTCATGCCGGACCCGCTGTCGGAGGAGGAGCTCGAAGAGGTCGTCGACAACGTGATCGCGGAGGTCGGAGCGACCTCCCTCCGCGACCTCGGGCGCGTGATGGCCGACGTCATGCCGCAGGTCTCGGGCCGTGCCGACGGGTCGACCGTCAGCCAGCTCGTCCGCGAGAAGCTCGCGTAGCCAGCCCTCAGCGGGCGATCTCGAGCACGTAGAGCGACGGACCGTTGTCGCCGGGGAACCGGTAGAGCCCGGCGACCGTCGTCCCGTCCGGCCCGGGCTCGATGGTCGAGACGCAGGCGGGGACGTGGAGGATCTCGCTCACGTCGCTCGGCTGCTCGACGACCGCTGGGGTGCGCTCGCGGAGTCGGAGCTCGGTGATCGCGCCGCAGCTGCCGACGAGGATCCCGTTCGGGAGCCCGACGTTGCTCGCCCACTCGACTCCTGCCGACCCCGACGCGGGGACGGCGTACAGCGGCGGGTCCGTCCGCACCGTGTACGGCGCGAAGGAGCCGTCGAACGGGTAGCCGTAGTTCGCGCCGCGGCGAATCCGTAGGAGCTCCTCCTCACGCCAGCCGTTGAGCGTCGGGCCGTTGTTGTCGACGCCGTACAGGCCGCCGCGCTCGTCGAACGTCAGGTCGTAGACGTTGCGGATCCCGCGCGCGAGGACCTCGAAGCGCGTGCCGTCGGGCGCGAACCGGACGATGGTGCCGAGGAGGTCGGCCCGCGGGACGCCGAGCTGCTCCGCGATTCTGGGATGAGGGTAGAGCGCGTCGAGGTTCCCGATCGGGAGGTACAGCAGCCCGTCCGGCCCGGCGGTGATGCCGTTGACGGCGTGGAGCGTGTTCGCCACGGGCAGGTCGTTCGCGATCACACGCCGCTCGGCGAGGTGCCCCTCCGGCGTGATTGCGAACGCCTCGACGCGACCGTGACCCTGCCTGAGGTACCGGCGGTCTCCTGCTTCGGTGGCGATGCCGGGGAACTCGTAGCCCTCGCACGGGTCCGGATCGCAGGGAAGCCGGCCGAGCTCGGAGACGAAGAGAGCGTCGCCGGTGATCGCGAGCCCGCGCGCGTGCTCGACGCTCGCGACGGGCTCGAGCTCGAACGGGCCGCCGGGGTCGGCCGGAAGCACGAAGCGCGAGATCGTGTCGTCGGTGGCGACGTAGCCCTCGCGCTCGGTGCGGAAGACCAGGTCGACGACCTTCCCCGCGTCGTACGTCGCCACGATCCGCACGCGCGTCGACTCGGCCCCGAGTGCGTCGAGGTCGGGGCGGGGGAGCTTGTCGAGTCCCGCGAGAGCGACGAGCGTGACGGCCGCGACGTTGAGCGCGACAAGCACGTCGACGGTCAACGGCGGCCGTCCGACACCGCGGTCGCGAAGGACGTCCGCCGGCCACCTCACCGTGTTCGCGAGCATGAAGTCGACGAGCGCGAGCGCGACGACGAGCGTCGCCGCGGCGAACGCGATCGCCCAGGTGCGGTCGGTGATGCGCTCGAGCGCGTCCGCCGTCTCGTCCCGGAACGCCCCCGCCAGCGCCGCGATCCCGGCGATCCCGGCGATCGCCGGAACGAGCAGGGTCCGGCCCCGGCGGGTGCCGCCGACGTCCGCCGTCCACGAGCGCCACAGGAGCGCGAGGGCCATCGCGTAGAGGCCGAGCAGAAACCAATCGAACGCGCCGAGCCCGGTGAGCGCCCTCACGGACGCGCCGTCTCGCAAGCGCGCAGCCCGAGCGCGACCGAGAGGACCCGTCGGGAGCGCGCGACGGCGCGGTACGCGCAGTCCGTCACGCCCGGAACGCGTGCCGCGACGGTCGCGGCCGCCTCGTGACCGAGCGCGCGGAGAACGAGCGGCACGGCCTCGCCACCCGACCGGCGCCGTCCGTGCTCGTCGACCGCATGGAACGTCGACGCGCGCGCGTGCGGCGTGAGATCGCGCAGCCAGATCGCCGCGGCCGCCGAGCCGAGCGCCGCGACGCCGATCCCGCGTTTCGCGAGTGCGGCTGCGAACGCGAGGCAGACCCCGCAGTCCTCGTCGTACAGCACAAGCGCCGCCGGACCGGTCATTGCCGCACCGTATCGGCCGGGGCTGCGGCGAAAGCCCCTCGCCCTACACTGAGACGCGTGCAGGACGTCCTCACCGTTCCGAACGAGGTGGCCGCCGAGCTCGCGGGGGTGGGCGACGGCGTGCTCGACGCGCTCCGCGAGCGGCTCGGCTGCTCGATCTCGCTGCGCGGCAACCGGCTGACGCTCGACGGCGACGACGAGCGGGTCGTCGAGGCGCGCGCGGTCGTCGATGAGCTCGTCGAGCTCGTGGAGGGGGGGCACGCGATCGGGCCGGACACCGTCGGTGCCGTCGTCGCGGCGCTCGACCAGGCGGCCGATATCCGCGACGTGTTCGAGGACGTCGTCTGGCGCCACCGCGGCAAGAAGATCGCGCCGAAGACCGTCACGCAGAAGCGGTACGTCGACACGATCCGCGGGTCGACGGTCACTTTCGCGATCGGCCCGGCCGGAACGGGCAAGACGTACCTCGCGATCGCGCTCGCGGTGAAGGCGCTCTCCGAGAAGGAAGTCGGCCGGATCATCCTGACGCGCCCCGCGGTCGAGGCGGGCGAGCGGCTCGGGTTCCTGCCGGGCGACATCCTCGCCAAGGTCGATCCGTACATGCGCCCGCTGTTCGACGCGCTCTACGACACGATGGATGCCGATCGGCTGAACGCGTACATCGACCGCGGCACGATCGAGGTCGCGCCGCTCGCGTTCATGCGCGGCCGGACGCTGAACGACTCGTTCGTGATCCTCGACGAGGCGCAGAACACGACGCCCGAGCAGATGCAGATGTTCCTCACGCGCCTCGGGTTCGGCTCGAAGATGGTCGTGACCGGCGACATCACCCAGGTCGACCTGCCGCGTGAGCAGGCGTCGGGGCTGATCCAGGTGCGCGCGATCCTGCGCGAGCTCGACGGGGTCGGCTTCGTCGAGTTCGGGCACGAGGACGTCGTGCGGCACAAGCTCGTCCAGCGGATCGTCGAGGCGTACAAGCGGCACGCCGAGGAGACCGGCTCCGCTCGTCACCGCTGATGGTCGACGTGGAGGTCGCGAACCGCAGCGCCGGCGTCGTCGACGAGCCGGGCGCCGTCGCCCTCGCGCAGAAGGTGCTCGCGGGGGAAGGGGTAACAGCGGGGGAGCTCGGGATCGCGTTCGTCGGGGCCGACGAGATGCAGGCGCTGAAGCGCGAGCACCTCGGTGTCGACGAGCCGACGGACGTCCTCTCGTTCCCGATCGACGGTCTCGAGTCGTTGCCGGACGGTGAGCCCCGTGCCCTCGGCGACGTCGTCCTCTGCCCCGAGGTCGTCGGCGAGGACTGGCGCGGGCCGCTGATACACGGGCTGCTCCATCTGCTCGGCCACGATCACGGCTCGGCGATGGAGGCGCGCGAGCGCGCGTACCTGTAGTGGTCGCTCCGAGAGATAGGGCACCTCTCCGCGCGGCTGCAAGCGCGTCGCACGCCGTCGTCCTCGGTCGCCCCGATATCTCTGGATCTCGGGGCTGTCTGCGTCCTAGGCCTGCTCGGCTTTTGCCGGCCGACGGGCACCCCATCGCCCGGAGAGACCACCTGTGATCGCGCCGCGTCGCCCGCCGACGATCGTCGAGAGCTTCAACTTCGCGATCGAGGGGATCATCCACGTGCTTCGCACGCAGCGGAACATGCGGATCCACTTCGCGATCGCGATTGGCGTGCTCGTAGCGGCGCTCGCTTTCGACGTGTCCCGGCTGGAGCTGATCGCACTCTTGCTCGCGATCGCGTTCGTGCTCATCGCGGAGATGGTCAACACGGCGATCGAGGCGGCGGTCGACGTCGCGTCGACCTCGTTCGACCCGATGGCCAAGCTCGCGAAGGATATCGGCGCGGGGGCCGTGCTGATCGCGGCGGTCAATGCGATCGCGGTCGGCTACCTCGTCTTCTCCGGGCAGGTGGCTGACGAGAGCTCGCGCCTCCTCGACAAGCTGTCCGAGGCGCCGGCCGAGCTGACGCTCGTCGCGCTCGTGATCACCACCGCGCTCGTGATCGCGATGAAGGCGCTGTCCGGACGGGGCTCGCCGCTCCGCGGAGGCTGGCCATCCGGTCACGCGGCGGTGGCGTTCGCCGGCTGGATGGCCGTGACGCTCGTCCTCGACGATACCGAGCACCGATTCCTCGTATCGTCGCTCGTCTTGATCATGGCGCTGCTCGTGGCCCAGACCCGCATCGAAGCCGGTGTCCACTCGACGCTCGAGGTCGCCTCCGGCGGCCTGCTCGGTGCGCTCGTCACGCTCGTCGTCTTCCAGGGGTTCTCCGCGTGACCGACGCCGAGCTCCTTGCCGCCGCCGACGCGATCGCCGCCCGCGCGTACGCGCCCTACTCGAACTTCCACGTCGGGTGCGCGGTCCTTTGCCGCGACGGCCGCGTGATCGAGGGCGTCAACGTCGAGAACGGCGCCTACCCGCTTGGCGTCTGCGCCGAGCGGACGGCGTTCTCGCGCGCGATCGCCGAGGGATACAGACCCGGAGACTTCGTCGCAGCGGGCATCACCGCCTCGCCGTGCGGCGGGTGCCGCCAGTGGCTCGCCGAGATGGGGGTCGAACGGGTCGTCTTCCGGAACGGCAGCCGCGTCGTGGAGATGAGCCCCGCGGAGCTCCTGCCGGAGCAGTTCGAGCTGTGAGCGCCGCGGTCGTCGCCTGGGGGCGGCGGCGTCGCCTGTGGAGCGATCGGCACGCTCCCGGCCCGGAGACGGCGCTCTCGCGTCGGGGCTCAGGAAGTAGGCTCACGGTGCGGGGAGGAGGTCGGTGGCCCGGAGTGGGGGTGCCTCGAACGGCCATCTCCGAACGGCTCGCGTTCGGGGCGGGGGCGAGCCCATGAAGAGCGGTCTGGTCGTCGTCGCGGGCCGGCCGAACGTCGGCAAGTCGACGCTCGTGAACGCCCTCGCGGGCGAGAAGGTCGCAATCACATCGACCGTGCCGAATACCACGCGTCGGCGGATCTTCGGCGTCGTGAACGGCGACGACTGGCAGCTCGTGCTCGTCGACCTTCCGGGCTTTCAGCGGCCGATGGACGCGCTCACGGAGCGCATGCAGGAGACGGTCGACACGTCGTTCGAGGACGTCGACGCCGTCCTCCTCGTCGTCTCCGCGCGCGACCGGATCGGCGCGGGCGACCGGTTCGTCGCGCGGCGCGTGTTCGCGCTCGGCGTACCCGTGATCATCGCCGTCAACAAGATCGACCGGCTCAAGCACGGCCACGTCGCCTCCCAGATGAAGCAGGCCGCGACCCTCGGCGACTTCCACGCCCTGCATCCCGTCAGCGCGAAGGTGCGGGATGGGATCGATGAGCTCCGCGACGACCTCGTGTTCCTCCTCCCCGAGGGCCCGCCGCTGTTTCCCGCGCGAGCAGCGGACCGACCTGACGCTCGAGGAGCGCGTCGCGGAGGTGATCCGCGAGAAGGCACTCCATCTGACACGTGACGAGGTCCCGCACGCGCTGACCGTCGAGGTCGAGGAGCTCGGCGAGAAGTCCGTTCGTGCCTTCGTGCTCGTCGAGACGGAGTCCCAGAAGGGGATCCTCGTCGGCAAGCGCGGCGCGATGATCCGCGAGATCGGGACGCGCGCCCGCCCCGAGGTCGACGCGCTCGTCGGTCGAACGGTGTTCCTCGAGCTCGTCGTCAAGGTGCGCCCGCGCTGGCGACGCGACCGGAAGACGCTCGAGCGACTCGGGCTGTGACGAGCTCGCCCTAGCCGGCTTCGGCCGCTTCGTCCGCGTCGATCCGGTCGGCCAGCGTTCGCGCGACCTTCAGCCAGAGCTCCGGGATGGCGTCGAGCAGCTCGACGAAGTCGCGTCCCGCGATCGACAGCACATGAAGCGGCGTCGCCGCGACCACGGTGGCCGTGCGCGGCGATCGCGAGAGGAGCGCGATCTCGCCGACGTAGCTGCCGGCGCCCAGGCGTGCCACCCGTCGGCCGCGACGGCGGACGTCGACCTCGCCCTCGACGACGACGAAGAACTCCGTCCCCGGCTCGCCCTCCTGGATCAGCGGACTTCCCTCGTCGAGGTCGCGCTCGACGGCGAGGCTCGCGATCCGGCGCAAGTCGCGCTTCGAGCACAGCTCGAACAGCGGGAGGTTGCGGATCAGCTCGACCTTCGTGTCGGCCCGGAGCAGCACGGCGGGCACTCTACTAATGGCCTCTAGACTTGGACGCATGAGCCAGACGCTCGCATTGCCGCGTGCGCTCGAGCTGCCCGGCGGGGGGCGCCTTCCCCGCGTCGGCGCGGTCGACGCGGTCGCGCTCGAGGCCCGGGCCGGCGAGCTCGCGAAGCGGTCGATCAAGCGGGAGTCGAAGGTCTTCGCACTCGAGCTCGCGATCCGGATGATGGATCTGACGACGCTCGAGGGCGCGGACACGCCCGGGAAGGTGCGCGCGATGAGCACCAAGGCGATGCGCCCGGACCCGGGCGACCCCTCGGTCCCGTCGGTCGCCGCCGTCTGTGTCTACCCGAGCCTCGTCTCGGTCGCGCGCCGAGCGCTGCGCGGTAGCGGCGTCAAGGTCGCCTCGGTCGCGACCGCGTTCCCCTCCGGCCAGGCGCCGCTCGACGTCAAGCTCGCCGATGTCCGCGCGGCGGTCGAGGCCGGGGCGGACGAGATCGACATGGTGATCGATCGCGGCGCGTTCCTCTCCGGTCGCGTCGGTCACGTGTACGAGGAGGTCGTCGCGGTCAAGGAGGCGTGTGGTGACGCGCACCTGAAGGTGATCCTCGAGACGGGCGAGCTGGGCACGTACGACGCGGTGCGCAAGGCGTCGCTCGTCGCGATCGCCGGCGGCGCCGACTTCATCAAGACCTCCACCGGCAAGGTCTCCCCGGCGGCGACGCTCCCGGTGACGCTCTGCATGCTCGAGGTGATCCGCGACGTCCACGACGAGACGGGGCTCGCGATCGGGATGAAGCCGGCCGGCGGGATCCGGACCGCGAAGCAGGCGATCCAGTATCTGTGCGTCCTCCACGAGACGCTCGGCCCCGACTGGCTGACGCCCGACCTGTTCCGCTTCGGCGCCTCGTCGCTCCTCAACGACGTGCTGCTCCAGCTTCGGAAGCAGCGCACGGGGATCTACCGGTCGCCCGACGAGTTCACGATCGACTGATGGGCGCCGTCGAGAAGTCGCGGAAGGACGTTCTGCCGGCGGGCGGCTGGGAGTACGCCTCGTCGCTCGAGGGCCGCGACATCGTGTCCTTCGAGGAGCGCTACGGCCTGTACATCGGCGGCGAGCAGGTCGCCCCGCGGTCGCGCTCGTGGTTCACGACCGTCTCGCCCTCCACCGAGGAGCCGCTCGCCGAGGTCGCGCAGGCGGGGGCGAAGGACGTCGCACTGGCCGTGGGTGCTGCGCAGGAGGCGTTCGAGCCGTGGAGCAGCTGGCGGCCGGCCGAGCGGGCGAAGGTTCTCTTCCGGATCGCGCGGATCCTCCAGGAGCGCGCGCGCGAGCTCGCGGTCGCGGAGTCTCTCGACGGCGGCAAGCCCATCAAGGAGTCGCGCGACGTCGACCTTCCGCTCGCGGCGGCGCATTTCTTCTACTACGCAGGCTGGGCCGACAAGCTCGAGTACGCGTTCCCCGGGCGTCGACCGCGCCCGATCGGTGTCGCGGCGCAGATCGTGCCGTGGAACTTCCCGCTCCTCATGCTCGCGTGGAAGATCGCCCCCGCGCTCGCCTGCGGGAACACCGTCGTCCTCAAGCCCGCCGAGACGACGCCGCTCACGGCGCTCCTGTTCGCCGACGTCTGCCGCCAGGCCGAAGTCCCGCCCGGTGTCGTCAACATCGTCACCGGCGACGGATCGACCGGTGCGCACCTGGTGCGGAGCGAGGGGATCGGCAAGGTCGCGTTCACCGGCTCGACCGAGGTCGGGAAGGCGATCCAGCGCGAGCTCGCGGGTCGGGACATCCCGCTCACGCTCGAGCTCGGCGGGAAGGCGGCGAACATCGTCTTCGAGGACTGCGCGCTCGACCAGGCGGTCGAGGGCATCGTGAACGGCATCTACTTCAACCAGGGGCACGTGTGCTGCGCGGGCTCGCGACTCCTCGTGCAGGAGTCGATCCACGACCCGCTCGTACGCAAGCTGAAGCGGCGGATGTCCACGCTCCGCGTGGGCGATCCGCTTGACAAGAACACGGACGTCGGGGCGATCAACTCCAAGGCGCAGCTCGACCGCATCACCGAGCTCGTGCAGGCGGGTACCGAGGAGGGAGCCGAGCTGTACCAGCCGCCGTGCCGGTTGCCGGAGAAGGGCTGGTGGTTCGCCCCGACGGTGTTCACGAACGTCGCGCAGAGCCACCGCATCGCGCAGGAGGAGATCTTCGGGCCGGTGCTCAGCGTGCTCACGTTCCGCACGCCGGACGAGGCCGTGGAGAAGGCGAACAACACGATGTACGGGCTCTCGGCCGGGATCTGGACGGAGAAGGGGTCTCGCATCCTCTGGATGGCCGACCGGCTGCGCTCCGGAGTCGTGTGGGGCAACACGTTCAACCGCTTCGATCCCGCGTCGCCCTTCGGCGGCTACAAGGAGTCCGGCTTCGGGCGCGAGGGCGGCCGCCACGGCCTCGAGGCGTACCTGAGGTTCGAATGACAGGCGGACGCCTCGCGGTCCGGAAGACCTACAAGCTGTTCATCGGCGGCGCCTTCCCGCGCTCCGAGTCCGGGCGGACGCTCGAGCTCGAGGGCTACAACGTCGCACGGGCGTCACGGAAGGACGCGCGTGAGGCCGTCGTCGCCGCCCGCAAGGCGTTCGGCGGTTGGAGCGCCGCGACCGCGTACAACCGCGGTCAGGTCCTGTACCGGCTCGCCGAGACGATGGAGACGCGCGCCGGCGCGTTCGCAGCCGCATGCAGCGGCCGCCGTGAGGTCGCGCGCGCGATCGATCGCGTCGTGTGGTACGCGGGGTGGGCGGACAAGCTCGCCCAGGTGCTCGGCTCTGCGAATCCCGTCGCCGGCCCGTACTTCAACTTCACGATCCCCGAGCCGACCGGCGTCGTCGCGATCGTCGCCCCGACCGAGCCAGCGCTCGACGGGCTCGTCGCGCGCCTGGCGCCCGCTGTCGTGGGCGGGAACGCCGTCGTCGTGCTCGCGTCGGACGACCACCCGCTAGCCGCCATCGAGCTCGCCGAAGCCGTGGCGACCTCCGACGTGCCCGACGGCGTGGTGAATGTGCTGACCGGCCTGCGATCGGAGCTCGCTCCGATCCTCGCGGCGCACATGGACGTCAACGCGATCGACGTCTCCGGCGCGGACGGCGACGTGGCCGCGTTGGAGGCGCTCGCCGCGGAGAACGTCAAGCGGGTCGTCCGAGCGCGGGAGGATCGCAGCCCGTGGGAGATCGCTTCCTTCATGGAGCTCAAGACGGTCTGGCACCCGATCGGGCGCTGAGCTCGGGCGGCGCTTTCGCGGCACCTTCTTCCGGGGCACCCCAACCCACCACCCACTGTCGATTCTATCGGCGTCGTTGCCTTTCTTGGCGACGAAGCAGTGCCAAGGCTGCGCCGCCTTCGTGACGACATCGTCCGCTGTCGCGTCGGCCGTCGCGCTCGCCCGTCAGCTCAACAGCCCGTCGACGACCGCCGACACCGCCGCGATCCGCTCGTCGAGCGGACCCTCGACGATCAGCCACGGAGCGCCCGAGGCGCGCGCGTGCTCGACGTACCGCTCGTGCATCCAGCGCCGCTGCTTCTCGAACTCGCGGATCCCGTCGTGCCGCCAGGGCACGTCCAGCCCGCACACGACACGCAGGTCGTATGGCCGTGCGACGAGCTCGCCGAACCCGGTCGCAGGCGCATCGAGGTAGACCTCGTGGAAGAGGGCCGTCGTGAACGCGTCGGTGTCCGAGAACAGCATCCGCGTGGCAACGCGGGCCAGGAAGTCCTCGTACCAGCAGTGCATGCGCGCGATGTGAGTGAACTCCCAGCTCGTCCACTCCGCGCCCTCGGGGCGTCCGATCTCCGTGTAGGGGCGTCCGTATTCCGGGTTCCAGACCGTCCCGTACCGCTCCGCAAGCGAGCGGGCGAGGGTCGTCTTGCCCGTCGACTCGGCGCCGAGGAGGCAGACGCGCTTCACGTCGACCGGCACCGCGCGAGCCTACGCCATGGACGCCGAGCCGAATGCTGTCGCCGGGGGCGCGCGACCATCTAGCATCCTCCGTCGTGACCGCACGACGGCTGAGTCAGGCGATTGCCGAGGGCGACGGGATCTCGGTGCTCGTCGAGATCCAGGACGGTGAAGCCGCGCGGGCGGCGCAGGCCGGTGGCGCGGAGGGCCTCGTCGTGCGGCATGCGGCGTTCAGCGGCGAGACCGACCTTCCGCTGCTCGCGTACGGCCCACGGCCGGATGACGCTGCGGCGGGTGCCGCGGACGCGGTCGTGGTCTCGCCCGCCGACGGCGACGTGGCGTTCGTCGAGCACGTCGAGCGCTGTCACGAGCTCGGGATCGAGTACGTCGTCCGTGTGAGCGACGACGAGGAGCTGGCCCACGCCCTCGATCACGTCGACCCGGAGATCGTCCTGCTGACGGCAGAGCGGGCTGAGGACGAGCAGGCGCCGCTCGACCGCCTCCTCGAGCTGCTGCCGGACGTCCCCGCCGGGAAGCTTGCGATCGCGGAGCTCGCCGACGCGTCGCGGCAGGACGTCGAGGAGCTGGAACGCGCCGGCGTCGACGCCGTGCTCGTGACGGGAGACGTCGAAGCGCTCGTCGGCGACGCGGTTCCGGACGTCTGACGACCACGGCGGCGCACATCACGCGACGCTCGGCCCGCACCGTCGAGCTGGTCGCGCTCGGGCTGATCCTCGCGGTCGCCGCCGCACTTCGGACGGTCGGCGCGGGTTTTGGGCTCCCGTTGCCGCTGCTCAACCCGGACGAGGAGAACATCGTGCCGCGGGCGTGGGAGCTCGTCCACGGGGGAGGGCTCGACCCGGGGTGGTACGACTACCCGAGCCTGCTGTTCCTCGTCCTCGCGCCATCGCAGGTGCTCGCCGATGCGCCGTCGTACGGGGCAGCGCGCGTCGTCGCCGTCGGCATCGGCGTCGCGGGGGTCGCGGCGGCCTGGTGGCTCGGCCGGGCGGCGTACGGACGCCTAGCGGGTGCCGTCGGCGCGGTCGGCGTCGCGGCCGCAACGACCCACGTCGCGTACTCGCGGATGGCCGTCACCGACGTGCTGCTGACGCTCGGGATCACGGTGACGCTCGCGCTCCTCGTCACCGGTCGCCTCGAGTGGGCCGGCGTTGCCGCCGGGCTCGCCGCCTCGGCGAAGTACCCGGGCGTCGTGCTCGCCGTGCCGCTCGTTGTCGCGGGCTTCGGCCAGTGGCGCCGGTTGGCGCGTGCCGGCGTGCTGGCGGTGCTCGCATTCGCTCTCACGAGCCCCTTCGTCCTGATCCACGCGGGAGCTGCATGGGGCGATATCGACAGGGTGCAGCGGCTCGCGGAGTACGGGTGGCTCGGATTCGAGGACGATCCTGCGACGCCGCTTGCGTTCGCCGAGCGGCTCTGGGACACCCTGGGCACGCTGGCGATCGTCTGCGTCGCAGCCCTGGCGATCGCCGTGTGGAAACGCACGCGCCAGGATCTCGTGCTGCTCTCGTTCGTCGCGGTGTATGCACTCTCGCTGCTGTCCGTCGAGGCGCACTACGACCGCTACGTCCTCCCGTTCGTGCCGGTGCTGTGCGTCCTGGCCGGGCGTGACCGGTGGCTCGCGACGGCCGCCGTCGTGACGGCCCTGGTCCCGCTGTGGTGGTCCGTCGACGATGGGCGCGCGCTCACCGGCCACGACCCCCGGATCGACGCCGCCGCGTGGATCGAGCGGAATGTGCCGCCGGGCGACCGGATCGCCGCGGACCCGTCGACGCTGCCGCTCGACCCGCCGCGCGTCGTTCGCCTCGAGCTCCCGGGGCCTCGGCGGCCTCACGACGAGCGCCGCGACCTCGCCGCGCTCCGCCGGGCGGGGTTCCGCTGGCTCGTCGTCGGCGACGGCGTCAGCGACCGGGTGCTCGCGGCCGCCTCCTACTACCCGCGGGAGGCGCGGTTCTACCGCTCGCTGACGGCGATCCGGCCCGCGTTCGAAGCACGCGCCGACGAACGGGGTCGGTGGGTGAGGGTCTATCGCATCTACCCTTGAGCCGATGGAGCGCCGCCGGAGAGTCGACGCGATCGCGCTCGGGACCGCGGTGTTCCTCTCGGGCGCCGCGCTCCTCGGCGTCGAGATCGCGGCAAGCCGCGTGCTGGCGCCGACGTTCGGCAGCTCGCTCTACGTCTGGGGCGCGCTGATCGGCGTCGTCCTGTCGGGCCTCGCGATCGGCTACTGGGCGGGCGGCGTGCTCGCCGACCGCTGGCCGTCGCCGTACCTCTTCGTCGGCGCGATCGCGCTCGGCGCCGTGCTCGTCCTTCTGATCCCCGTCGTCGACGAGTGGGTGCTCGAGCAGGTCGTCTCCTGGGATCCGGGCCCGCGCCTCGATCCGCTTGTCGCCGCGATCATCCTCTTCGGCCCGATGAGCGTCGTGCTCGCCTCGGTGTCGCCGATCGCGGTCCGGCTCGCTGCCCGCTCGATCGATCGCCTGGGCCGGACCGCCGGGCGCCTCTTCTCGATCTCCACCGCTGGCAGCATCGTGGGAACGTTCCTCACGGCCTTCTGGCTGGTTCCGGAGTACGGCACCGACCAGGTCCTCGCCGTCGGCGCGGTCGTGCTGCTCGCCGCGGCGGCCGTCGTCGCCGTTGTCCAGGGGATCTGGCTGCCGGCGGCGATGCTCGGTGCCGGTGCAGCAGCGGCGCTCCTCGCGGTGAGCGCCCTTGCGCCCGACACGACCGGCCAGCGCCTCACGGGCCTCGCGGCGCAGAACTGGTCGCCGCTCTACCGCGAGCGCGACATCCGTACGCCGCGTCAGCTCGACCCGGCCGAGGTGTCGGCAGCGGTCGGCGGCTTCACGGTTCGCGAGGCTCGCGATACGCGCTACCACCGCCTCTTCGTCGTCGAGGACGAGGAGTCGCGGTACCTCCGGTTCGACAGCTCGTTCCAGAGCGGCATGTACATCGACGACCCATTCCGCACCCGGTTCGCCTACAGCGACTACCTCCACGTCGGGCTCGCCTACAAGCCGGACGCGAAGAAGGTCCTCGTCGTCGGGCTCGGAGGCGCCGCCGTGCCGAAGCGGATCTGGCGGGACTTCAAGGACGTCGACATCACGACCGTCGAGCTCGATCCCGAGGTCGTCGAGACCGCCTACAAGTGGTTCGCGCTCCCGCGCGACCCGCGCATCGACATCGAGGTTGACGACGGCCGCCGCTTCCTCCAGCGCAACGACGAGAAGTACGACGTGATCATGGTCGACGCCTTCTACTCGGACGGCGTCCCCTTCCATCTCACGACCCTCGAGTTCGTCGAGCTGATGCGCGACCGGCTCACACCGGGCGGCGTGATCGCAACGAACGTGATCGGCGCGATCACGGGCGGCAGCTCGCAGATCACACGTGCCCTCTGGCGCACGTACGGCGCGGTCTTCCCGACCGTCGAGCTCCACCCGGTGTACGAAGGCCCGGGCGACCGCCGGCCCGACGACATCCGCAACATCATCCTCGTCGCGACCGAGCGCGCTGCGCCGTCGCCCGAGCGCCTCGTCGAGATCTGGAACGGCGTGAGGAGCGCGCGCGCCCCGAACGCCCCCGACCTCACGAAGGCCCTGCGCGACCGGTGGCAGCGCGACGTCCCGACCGGGGACGTCCCGCTCCTCACCGACGGCTACGCGCCGACGGACGCGCTGCTTCTCGGCTGATCCACCGGCGCCCGGCGAGGCGTTCGGCGCGATCACCGTCGAGGATTTGTCCTCCGTCGCGGCCGGCCTTGCCGGCGGGGAGGCCACGTACGCGTTGCCCAGGCGCGAACCTAGAGGAGGGGGCTCGTGGGGGAGACAAGGGATCCCCCACGCACGAGGCGCTCGAGCACGAGCGCGACGCCGTCCTCGTCGTTGGACGCCGTCACCTCGTCCGCGGCCTCGAGCGCGAACGGCGAGGCGTTCGCGGTCGCGACGCCGAGGCCCGCCCAGCGCAGCATCCCGGCGTCGGCGAGCTGGTCGCCGAAGGCCACGACCTCGGAGCGCCCGACACCCCGCTCGTCCGCGAGAGCGATGACCGCCGCCTCCTTCGAGACGCCGGGCGCCATCACCTCGACGAAGACCGCTCCGGCAATCGTCACCTCCGCCTCGTTCCCGCAGAGCGCCTGCGTCGCGGTCAGCACCGAGTCGAGGTCGGTGTCGTTGATCCACGCGAGGAGCTTCGTCATCGGCTCGCGCCACGCGAGCGCGTCACACGGTGGGAACGAGCCCTCGGGCCGCGGCCACCCGTCGTCGTCGCGACGCGCCTCGTAGGCCGGCTCGCTCCCGAACCGCAGTTCGAGCTCCCAGGCGAAGCTGATTCCCGGCACCTGCTCCCGAAGCCCTCGCACGACCCGATGTGCGACCTCGACGGACAGCGGGATGTGGCGCACGATCGCGCCGGTGTCGAGGTCGAAGACCGTCGCGCCGTTCGCGCACAGGGCCTGCCCGCGCAGGCCGAGATCGGCGGCGATCTCCCGGACCGATCGAGGCGACCGCGCGGTGACGAGGACGACGTCGACGCCGGCGTCCCTCGCGGCGGCGAGCGCGGCGCGCGACCGGTCCGAGACGGTGCCGTCGGAGCGGAGCAGCGTCCCGTCGAGGTCGATCGCGGCGAGCCGCGGAGCACGGGTCACGGCGCGGCGAGCGTTCGCGCGACGGTCAGGATGTCAGCCGGAACCGGGCGGATCCCCGCGCATGCCTCCTCGAGCGTGACGTCGATCACGGCCGTGCCGCGCAACGCGACCATCCGGCTGAACCCGCCCCTCGCGGCGAGGTCGGCTGCGGCGACGCCGAGGCGTGACCCGAGCACCCGGTCGGCGGCGGTCGGTGTGCCGCCTCGCTGCAGGTGGCCGAGCACGGTCACCCGCGACTCGAACCCCGTGAGCTCCTCGAGGCGCGCGGCGACGAGCGTGGAGACGCCGCCGAGCCGCTCGAAGCCGAACGCGTCGACGCTGAGCGTCACGGCCGAGCCGGCCGGCGGATCGATCCCCTCCGCGACGACGACGACGGAGTAGCGGCGACCCTGCGCGGCGCGGCGACGCACGACGTCGGCGACGGCGTCGAGGTCGTAGGGCTCCTCGGGGACGAGGATCGCGTCCGCTCCCGAGGCGATCCCCGAGTACGTCGCGATCCAGCCGCGCGTCCGGCCCATCACCTCGACGAGCATCACGCGGTCGTGGGACTCGGCCGTGGTCGTGATCCGGTCGATCGCCTCGGTGGCGATCTGTACCGCCGTGTCGAAGCCGAACGTCACGTCGGTCGCCGTGATGTCGTTGTCGATCGTCTTCGGGACCCCTACGAGCGGCACGCCCTCCGCGGCGAGCTGCAGGGCGGTGCGGAGGGTGCCGTCGCCGCCGATGACGACGACGGCGTCGATCCCCTCGCGCTCGAGCGTGCGCATCACGGACGGAGCGCCCTCGCCGTGGACGTACGGGTCGCGTCGCGACGTGCCGAGGATCGTGCCCCCACGCTGGAGGATCCCGCGCACCGCGTTGCGGTCGAGCGGGCGGTGGTGGCCCTCCATCAGCCCGTCCCAGCCGTCGAGGATCCCGACGACCTCCGCGCCGTGGTGACCGACCGCCCGTGCGGTGACGCCGCGGATCACGGCGTTCAGCCCCGGGCAGTCACCGCCCGCAGTGAGGATCCCGACTCGCTTCACGCGAACATCGTATGGTCGCGCCGCTCCCAGCTCACCGACCCGTCGGCCTTGCCGAGGCCGTTGCGACCGCGACAGCGGGCGCCTTCAGGGGTCTGCCCCGCCGAAGGCGGTGATCAGGCCGCGGGGATCGGCTCCTGCCGATTCCCGCCTGGCGAGCTAATAGAGAAACATCGGCTTCCCGGCGACGTGGCGCACCTTCGGGCGGTAGCCGTCGGCGTCGTAGAGCTCGTCGACGTCCACGCGCTTGACGCCCTCGCGCGTCGCGGAGATCGGCACGGCCGTGTACGTCCCGCTGCGGAGCGCGACCATGCGACCCGACGCGCCCTCGAGCGCGAGATCGGCGGCCATCACCGCGTAGTTCGTCGCGACCATCAGGTCGAGGGAGTCGGGGGCGCCGGAGCGCATCAGGTACCCGACCTCCTGCACGATCATCTCCTCGCCCGTGTACTCCTTCAGCAGCGAGGCGGTGAGCTCGCCGATGCCGCCGAGCTTGCGGTGCCCGTACGCGTCCTCGTCGCCCGAGACGACCATGTCGCCGCCCGCGATCGTCGCGCCCTCGGACACCGTCACCATCGCGTAGTTCGAGGGGTTCGCGCGCTTGTCCGCGACGAGCAGGTCGCCGAGCCTCTCGACGTCGAACGGCACCTCGGAGATGACCGCGCGGTCGACGCCTGCGAGGTAGGCGGTCACGAGCGACGTCTCGCCGCTGTAGCGGCCGAACAGCTCGACGACGGCGATCCGCTCGTGCGAGCCGGTCGAGGTGCGGAGGTTGTGGATGAACTGCACGCCGCGCGTGACGGCGGTCGAGAAGCCGATGCAGTAGTCGGTGCCGTGGACGTCGTTGTCCATCGTCTTCGGGATGGCGACCACCGGCACGCCCTCGTCGTGCATTCGCAGTGCGTAGGACAGCGTGTCGTCGCCGCCGATCGGGATGAGGACGTCGATCCCGAGCGACTCGACGACACGGAGCGCGTGGTCCGTGAAGTCGAACGGCCCCTCGCCGCTCGCGCGGTCGGCGAGGTGCGGCGGGACGTCGCTCGACCGGACGCGGCTCGGGTTCGTGCGCGATGTATGGAGGAACGTCCCGCCGGTGCGGTCGATCGTCCGGACGACCGACGGCGTGAGCGGTTGGAACCACTCGGACGCGGATGCCGGATCGTCGAGGTCGTGATGGAGAAGCGCCGCCCACCCACGTCGCAACCCGACGACCTCGTGCCCGTCGTGCGCGACGCGGTTGACGACCGCCTTGATGCACGGGTTGAGCCCGGGCACGTCGCCGCCGCCGGTGAGGATCCCGATGCGCATGTGGCGACGTCATACCAAGCCGTCGGCGTCGCCGTGCCGGGAACCGAGTGCGTGGAGAACGAAGTCGTCGGCGAGCCAGCCGGCCGAAGTGGCGGAACTGGGCGCACGGGAGCGTTCTTACCCATTGCGGTGCCCAGACGGGATGGCAACGGGCGGGAGGGCTCGGCGATCCGGGCCTCGTTCCCAGGGCGCGGCACCCTGGGACATGGCGTCTGTTCGCCGGGCCCTACTCTTCCGCCGTTCGGAACCGGACATACACTTGTCGTCGTCCAGAGCGACATGTTGCGGGGGTGGTGGAACGGTAGACACGGTGGTCTCAAAAGCCACTGCCCGAGAGGGCGTGAGGGTTCGAGTCCCTCCCCCCGCATGAGCCGTCGCCGCTCGACGACATTCGGAGTCGTCGTGGCGTCGCTCGCGATCGTCGCCGCCGGGTGCGGCGCCGATGAGGCGGAGTGGTGCGCGCCCGTCGAGATGCGCGGCGGCGGCGCGGCCGAGCTCGTGCTCGTCGCCGACCTGCCGCTGAAAGGTCCCTCCGGGCGCAAGGCTCGGCAGATCGCCAACGCGATCCGCGTCGAGCTCGGCGCACGGGGCTTCCGTGCGGGCCGACATGCCGTCGGCTTCCAGGTCTGCGACCACGCTTCCGCGACAACGGGTCGCTGGGAGCCGTCGAGTTGCTCCCGGAACGCGAACGCCTACGCCGACCGGGACGAGGTGATCGGCGTCGTCGGGCCGCTCGACTCGGGCTGCGCCGCCGTGATGATCCCGGTGCTCGACAACGCACGGAACGACGGCATCCCGATCGTCTCCCCGTCGACGACGTACCCGTGCCTCACGGAAGGCGGTCCAGGGTGCGACATCACCGAGCCCGACAAGTACTACCCGACGGGAAGGCGCAACTTCCTTCGGGTGGTGGGGAACGATACGCACGAGAGCGCCGCGCTCGCCGAGCTGGCGAAGCTGCTCGGCGCCCGAAGGCTGGTGGTCCTCGACGACGGTGAGGCCTACGGACGTGGCATGGCGACGGGCGTCCGCCGGGCGGCGCGCGCGCTGGGGCTCGAGGTCGTCGCGTTTCAGGCCTGGGACCCGCACCAGAAGAGCTATGCGGCGCTGTTCGAGCGCCTCGAGGCGAAGCGACCCGACGCGGTGATTCTCGCAGGCCTGCTCGAGCAGAATGGAGCCCGGGTGATCGCGGACAAGGTGGCGGTGCTCGGCCCGAACGACGGCCCCGTCAAGCTGCTCGCGTCCGACGGGCTCGCGGGCTCGATGCTTCTCGAAACGCCAGGAGCGGCCGCGACGGACATGCTCGTGACGGAGGTCGGCGTGCCCGTCGACCGCTTTCCGACGAGTGCCAAACGATTCGCTCGACGTCTCGTCGAGGCATATCCGAGCTCGCATCCAGTCGACCCGTACGCGTTGTTCGGCGCCCAGGCGGCTCGGGTGCTCCTCGACGCGATCGCGGCGTCGGACGGGACGCGCGGCGAGGTGACCGAAAGGCTGTTCGCAAGCAAGGTCGACGACGGGCTGATCGGGTCCTTCTCGTTCGATCGAAACGGTGATCCCACGCAGGCGACCGGACCTGTGATCGGCGTGTCGGTGAGCCGCGTCGGCGCCGCTCGGCTCGTGCTCGAGAGAACGATTGAGCCGACGCAGGCAGCGATCGCCGCCGCGGCCGGGTGAAACCGGCCGTGGGCCGCGCTCCGACGGTCGCTACCCTGGATTCCCGATGCGCGCTCGACCGGATGAAGAGCCTGCTGCTCGTCCGGCCGGCGAGCAGCTAGGACGGATGCGCCTCAGACGGCGAACATTGCTCGGCAGCGCCGCGGCCGGGGCGCTCACTGCGGTGGGCGCCTACGAGCTCGTCGACCGCCTCACCGCCCCCGCGGCCCGGCCGGAGATCCTGCGGCGTCCGCCGGAGCAGCACATCCTCGAGGGGATCCGGACGGTCGTCGACGACGACGTGGAGGTCCTCGTCCCGCCCCTCCACCACCAGGTCGTCACGGCCAAGCTGCGCGTCGACGAGAGCCGCGCGTCGCTCCGCGACGCACGGCTCGAGCTGGAGGCAATCCTCTCGGGCCTCGATCGCGACTACGCGCCCACCCCCGCCGGTCTCGGCCTGGTGATCGCCTGGGGCCTGCCGTACTTCAGGCGCTATGTGGCCGGCCAGGCCCGTGTGCACGTCCCCGTCGACGTCCGGGCGTCCGCCGCGCGAGGACGGTCGCTCCGAGTGCTCGAGGACGCCGAGCGGTTTCCCAGCGACTCCGAGGGGACGATTCTCGAGGACAACGACGTCGCCGTGCTGCTCCGCAGCGACGCGCAGCGCCACATAGCGGACGCCGCCGCGAGGCTGTTCGACGAGACGCAGCCGCTCTTTCGGGTGACGAGCATCCGCAAGGGGTTTGCGGGCGGGGGGTTCGACGGGCAGGCGAGCCTCCCCAAGCGGATCGCGCTGGCTGCGGGCATCCCGGGCGCCGAGCTGATCCCTGACCGATCGGAGCTCTTCCTCGGGTTCACCTCGACCCAGAAGCACGGGCTCGGACCGCGGCGGATCGCCAACTTCGAGACGCTCGGCTACGCCGATCTCGGCCCGGCCGGCTACTTCGCCGGCGGCACGCACATGCACCTCTCGCACCTGTTCGAGGACGTCGAGGCCTGGTACATCAACTTCGACCATCGCGAGCGTGTCGACACGACGTTCCGGCCGGGCCTCGACGTGCCGCGCGAGACGCTGAGCGTGGCGCAGCCACCGGAGGATTCGGCCACCGCGGCGGAACTGGCCGCCGACTTGGAAGCCCATCGGCGCATTGGCCACAGTGCGTCCATCCAGCCGACGTCGCGCCTCGCAGAGGACGTCGTGGGTCGGGACGGCGTGCGCTACCCGCGCGGCACTGCGGTGCCGCAGCGGGCGGACTTCAACACGATCGACAACCCGTTCTTCTGGAGCGCGACTCCCGAGCGCGACGGGATGGTGGAGAGACCGGCAGCGGGCGTGCATTTCGCTGCGTTCAACCCGACCGGGGACGACTTTCGCCGCAACCGCCTCGCGATGGACGGCATGCTGCCCGATGGGACGCGCTTGCCGTTCGAGCCAGGCACACGTGGGCTGGGCTTCAACTCCATCCTCGCGACGACGCACCGCCAGAACTTCCTCGTCCCTCCCCGCCGGCACCGCTCGTTCCCGCTGAGCAAGCTCACCGCCTGACTGCCCCGCGCGGTACCCTTGCCCATCGAATCTTGCGGGACTAAAGGAGGAACGACGGTGTCGAAGGCAGTAGCCGCGCTGATGACAGTCTTGGCTCTGGCGCTGGCGGTCACCGCCTGCGGCGGCGACGACGGGGGTGGCGATGACCTGCTGGCGTCGATCGAGGAGAAGGGCGTACTGACCGTCTCGACGGACCCGGCGTATCCACCGCAGTCGGAGCTGAACAAGCAAACGGATGAGTACGAGGGGTTCGACATCGACGTCGCCAAGGAGATCGCCGACCGGCTCGGGGTCGACATCGCCTGGGAAGCGCCCGCGTGGGAGACGATCATCTCGGGCAGCTGGAACGGGCGCTGGGACATCTCGGTCGGCTCAATGACGATCACGCCGGAGCGCGCAGAGGTGCTCTATTTCTCGCCGCCCTACTACTTCACGCCCGCCGCCTACGCAGTGCACAAGGACAACACGACGATCACGGGTGTCGGCGACCTAACCGGCAAGACGATCGGCGCCTGTGGTGGTTGCACCTACGACCTCTACCTTCAGAACAAGCTCAACATCGCCAAGGACGCATCCGGCGAGCCCGTGAAGATCGAGTCCAAGGTGACCGACCCCAAGATCAAGACGTACGACACGGATTCGACCGCGATCCAGGACCTCGCGCTCGGTGACGGTCGCAGGCTCGACGCGGTGGTCTCCGCGCTTCCGACGCTCGAGGCGGCGATCGAGGCCGGCTCGCCGATCAAGATCGTCCCTCCCGACCTCTACTACGAGCCCCTGTCGGTCGCGGTCGACAAGAGCTCGCAGCTCGATCCCACGAGCCTCGTCGATCGAATCTCGGAGATCATCGAGGAGATGCACGACGACGGCACGATGGTCGAGCTCTCGGAGAAGTGGTACGGCACGGATCTCACCGTCGCTCCGCGCAAGGTGACGGGGTGAGTTGAGCCCAGGGAGGCGCTCGTGACACCAAGTCACGAGAGCGGCGGCGAGCACGTCGTGCAGCCGCCGCTGCCTCCCGACCACCACCATAGGCGCAGCCGGCGGGAGTCCCTCGAGCTCTACTCGGCGCGCGTCCCGTTCAGGCTGAAGCTCGCCGCCGTCTGGGCGCTCATCCTCGGCGCCCTCGTCGCCCTCTTCGCAGCGGCCGACTTCGACACGGCCTGGATGCGGGAGAACGCCGGCTTCATCGCGCGCGGCATCACGTGGACGATCGTGATCGCAGTTCTCGCCATCGCGCTCGCCTGCGTGCTGGCGCTCCTGGGCGCCCTCGGGCGGCTCAGCCGCAACGCGGTAGCGGTCGGCGTCACGAGCTTCTACACCTCGTTCTTTCGTGGCACACCGCTCATCGTCCAGCTCTTCCTGATCTACCTCGCGCTGCCGCAGATCGGGATCGCGCTCGGCGATCCGTGGGCCGATCTGCTCACCCTCGACGTCCTCACCGCAGGCGTCCTCGCGCTGGGACTGAACTACGGCGCCTACATGACGGAGATCTTCCGGGCGGGCATCCAGTCGGTCGGGCACGGACAGTCCGAGGCCGCGGAGGCGATCGGCATGACGTACGTGCAGAAGATGCGCCGGGTCGTGCTGCCCCAGGCTTTCCGCGTGATCATTCCGCCGGCAGGCAACGAGTTCATCGCGATGATGAAGGACACGGCGCTCGTCAGCTTCCTGGGCACCAGCATCGATCAGATGGAGATGTTCCGGCGCGCTCAGCTGCTCGGAAGAGCCGACTTCCGCAACCTGGAAGCGCTGCTCGTTGCGGCGCTCATGTACTGGGGGCTGACGACGATCTTCCAGTACTTCCAGCTCCGACTCGAGCGCCGCCTCAGCAAGGGGTTCGTACGCGGCACGGCTCGCGTCGCGGTCGCAGGGCAGCGTGAGCCGGGGGCGACGACGAGGACGCCATGACCCAGGCCTCCGAGGAACGCGCTGCGGTTCGGGTCGAGCACCTGTGGAAGTCCTTCAGCGGGCACGAGGTGCTGAAGGACGTGAATCTGGATGTCCGGCCGGGGCAGGTGGTCGTCGTCTTCGGTCGCTCGGGCTCGGGGAAGAGCACCCTTCTGCGCTGCATCAACTTCCTCGAGGAGCCGAGTGAAGGAACCATCGAGGTCGCCGGAGTCCGGATCGTGGGTGGAGCGCACCGGACCCGCGCGAAGCGCGAGCAGATCCGCCAACTGCGCATCCGCGCGGGAATGGTGTTCCAGGACTTCAACCTGTTTCCGCATCGCACCGCGCTCGAGAACGTCACCGAAGGCCCCGTGACCGTGCTCGGGGAGTCAGTTCGCGACGCCACCTCGACCGCACGCGAGCTCCTCGAGCTGGTGGGGCTTCCCGAAAAGGCCGACCAGTACCCGATTCAGCTCTCCGGCGGGCAGCAGCAGCGCGTCGCCATCGCCCGTGCTCTTGCCATGAACCCCCAGGTGATGCTCTTCGACGAACCGACCTCTGCGCTCGATCCGGAGTTGATCGGCGAGGTGCTCGCCGTGATGCGAAGCCTGGCCAACGACCTGCACATGACCATGCTCGTGGTCACGCACGAGATGGGCTTCGCGCGTGAGGTTGCCTCACGCATGGTGTTCGTCCACGAAGGTCGGATCATCGAGGAGGGCACCCCGGATCAGGTCCTGAACGACCCCGGCCGCCCCGAGACGCGCCGGTTCCTCGAGGCTGTCCTCTAGGAGGTTGGGGCTGCTACCTTGCGACGCGCTGTTGGCAACGGCCGGCCCGCCGGCCTTCGGGAGGGACGTTCCGTGAACGTCAGGAAGCTCGGGGCCTACTTCGTCTTGGGGCTGCTCGCCGTCGCGCTGACGCTCGTCGCGTACGGCTGGGCAAGCGGAGACTCGTCCCCGGCGCCGGCCGCGGCGCCGAAGCCGCCCGTCTGCCCGCGGTCCGAGCGCGTGAGCTGGCAGAAGCTCGCGAACGAGATCGCGGCGCCCGTCTACTGCCCGTCCTGGCTGCCGGAACCGCTCGTCGGGACGTTCGGCGGGAGGTTCTTCAATGGCCGTTCCGTGGATCCGGACCGGTCGTACCTCGTCAGCTTCGTCTGGTTCGAATCGGGCCAGGGTCTCGTCAACGAGGTCCACGTGAACCTCCGCGGCTATCCCGGGAGCGTTCGCATCCCCGGGTGTGAGGACACGCTCACCGTCGGCGGGAAGACGGTGCGCAAGAAGATCCCCTGCTTCAGCGACCGCCAACCGCCGAAGCGCGTGGGCGGGGTCGACGTGGCCGTCTACACGGCGAACCAGGGCGCCGACTCGTGGCACGTCCTCTACGCGTGGCGCCGGAACGGCTCCCTGTACACGCTCTCGCAGCATGTTGCCCCGCCGTACACGTACGAGCAGGTCGTCTCCCACCTCGATCGCATGATGCGCCGGCTCGTGCTCGTCCCTCCGACGACCTAGCGCCACCCGGGGGAACAACGTGACTTGAACCTCGCCATCGGAGAGGTGATACTTGCGCCGCCGCCAACGGCCGAACGCTGTCGTGCGCGGCGTCAACCAATGAACGGCCGAGGAGGGAACATCAAGTGAGAAGAAGGCTTTTGGTCGTCAGCGCGATCGCAGCCGTCGTCGGGCTTGCATTCGGCGCAGTGGCCGGTGCCGGACCGCTTTCCAAGAGCAGTACGTCGGTTCTGCCATCGTCCTCGTGCGGGCCGGTGTTCTACAAGGGGTCAGGGAGCCCGCAGTTCCTCATCGCGACCGACCTGCCGCTCTCGTCGTCGCAGCGCGCGCAAACCGTGGCGATGCAGCAGGCGGTGCAGTTCGTGCTCGAGAAGCAGTACAACTTCAAGGCCGGCAGCTACACGATCGGCTACCAGGCCTGCGACGACGCGACGGCCCAGACCGGTGCGTGGGACCCGGCGAAGTGCTCGTCGAATGCACGCGCATACGCCGCCGAGAGGAAGCTCATCGGCCTCCTCGGGACGTTCAACTCCGGCTGTTCGAAGCTCATCGTCCCGATCCTCAACCGGGCTCCGGGCGGAGCTGTAGGGATGGTCAGCTCGGCGAACACGAACGTGGGGCTGACCCACTCCGCGCCGTGGAACAGCCCCGGGGAGCCGAAGATCTACTACCCGACGGGCGTGCGGAACTACACCCGGGTAGCGGCATCCGACGACTACCAGGGCCCTGCAGGCGTGAGCCTGCTCCAGAGCAAGGCGTTCAAGTTGGCCCAGGGCAAGAAGTTCAAGGCGGTCCAGAGCGTCTTCATCCTTCACGACAACCAGACGTTCGGGAAAGGCGTCGCCCAGGGGTTCCAGGCGCGGGCCAAGGCCAAGGGCCTCAAGGTGCTCGGCTTCGTACCGTGGGACGCGAAGGCGACGAGCTACGAGGCGATCGGTGAGCAGATCAAGTCATCGGGAGCGCAGTCCGTGTACCTCGGCGGCATCGTCTGCAACAACGGCGTGAAGCTGCTCAAGGACCTCCGCGCCGTTCTCGGGCCGGATGTCGTGTTCGTCGGGCCCGACGGCTGGACGCCCTACTCGGCGACACTCGCGGCAGGCTCGGCGGCCCAGAACATGTACATCAGCTACGCCGGCCAGCCGCTCGAAAAGCTCCCCCCTGCGGGTAGGAAGTTCGTCGCCCAGTTCAGGGCCTACGCGAAGATCAAGGGCAACATGCCTCCGTACGCGGTCTACCAGGCCCAGGCGGCGCAGGTCATGCTCGACGCCATCGCGCGCTCGGACGGAACCCGTCCCTCGGTGGTCAAGGAGCTGTTCAAGACGAACGTGAAGAACGGCATCATGGGCACGTTCCGCTTCGACAAGAACGGCGACATCGTTCCATTCAAGTGGATCAGCTTCGACCAGATGCGAGGCAAGAACGGCGTCCCCGTGTTCGCGGTCGTCGAAAAGGTAGGGAAGTAAGACCCGGGCAGATCGCCCGCGAAGAACCGACGTAGGGAAGGGCCCCCTCGGGGGCTCTTCCCTACTTGAAGGAGGCCGAGATCGCGACCGACGTTCAGGCGCAGGCCGTCGCGCTGAGACGGCGGATTCGGGCCTCCTCCGTGGTCGTCCCGGCGATCGGGCTCATACTCGTCGCGCTCGTCGTCGTCTGGCTGGGCATCAACCTGGCGAAGGACTGGGATCAGTTCTTCCGGATCTTCCTGATCGGGCTGACGAACGGCGCGCTCTACGCCCTCGTCGCGCTCGGCTACACGCTCGTCTACGGGATCCTCGAGCTGATCAACTTCGCTCACGGGGACGTGTTCATGATCGGCGGGATGTTCGCGGCCACGGTTGCAATCAGCATGTTCAGCCTCCAGGAGGACGCAAGCCTCGGAACCCTCGTTCCCGCGATCCTCGTGGCGCTGCTGATCGCGATGGCCGGCTGCGCCCTGCTCAACGCGACCATCGAGCGCGTCGCCTACAGGCCACTTCGGCGAGCGCCGCGCCTCGTGCCGCTGATCACCGCGATCGGGGTGTCGTTCATCCTCCAGGACGTCGCCCTGATCTGGAAGGGCTCGCAGCCGATCGCGATGCCGCGGTCGCTCCCCGACGGGTCGATCTTCACGATCGGCACCTGCCCGGACTGCGTCGTCTACACGTGGAATCGCCTCTTCCCGATCCTGATAACCGTGCCCGTTCTCATCGGGCTCGTCTGGCTCGTCCGGTACACGCGGCGCGGCAAGGCGATGCGCGCCACCGCTCAGGACAAGGACGCGGCTGCGATGATGGGGATCGACGTCAACCGGACGATCGCGTTCGTCTTTCTGCTCGCGGGCGCCCTGGCGGGAGCCGCGGGCGTGCTGTTCGCCTTCTACTTCCAGACCATTCGCTACGACACCGGCTTCACGATCGGACTGATCGCCTTCACCGCTGCCGTGCTCGGGGGGATCGGCAATCTGCCCGGGGCGGTTCTCGGCGCAATGCTCATCGGCCTGATCCAGGCGTTCATCGAGGGACTTTCCTGGCATTCGCCCGGTCCCGGCTGGACGACGACGATTGTCTTCTCGATTCTGATCATGATCCTCGTCTTCCGACCCGAGGGGCTGCTCGGGGAGCAGACACCGGAGGGAGGCTGACGTGGCGCGCCTGAACGTGAGGGATCGCGTGCAAGCGGGCTTCTGGCGCACGCTGGAGACCGTTGGCGTCAAGGACGCTCGCTCGCGCTGGAAGGCGCAGTCGCCGTACCTGCAGCGGGCCGTCCCGCCGCTCGTGATCGCTGCGCTCGTGCTCGTGATCGCGTGGGCGGCAGGGGTCCCGCCGCACCCGACCCTGCTCGTTCTCCTCGCGATCATGTACGCCCTCTATCTCCTGCCGAGGCGTGCTAGGCGGATCGCTCTGCCGCTGACCCTGCTGGGGATTGCGCTCGCCTATCCGATCCTGTGGGCGAACGAGCTCAACGGAACCAACGTGTTGTTCGAGATTCCGGTCTTCAAGGCGTTCCCGAACATGGACACGATGGTCGCGATCGTCATCTTCGCGATGATGGCGATCGGGCTGAACATCGTCGTCGGCTACGCGGGCCTGCTCGATCTCGGCTACGTCGCCTTCTACGCGATCGGCGCGTACACGGCGGCCTGGTTCGCCTCTCCGCACTTCTCCTCGGTCGACTTCGAGTTGGGCGCGATCGGCCGGCCGGAGGGCGTCGCTGGCTTCCACATCTCGATCTGGCTCGTCCTCATCATCGCGGCCGTCATCACCGCCGTCGCCGGCGTGCTCATCGGCCTGCCGACGCTTCGACTTCGGGGGGACTATCTCGCCATCGTCACGCTCGGTTTCGGGGAGATCATCCACCAGGCGGCATTGAACGGCGACGCCGACGGAATCAGCGCGCTTCTCGATACCAAGACGAACTTCAACCTCACGAACGGCGCCTTCGGCATCAACCCGGTCGACCCGCCAGGGTTCGGCGGTTGGCTGTCGGACAAGCTCGGGTTGCCCGCCAACTTCATCGTCGAGAACGGCTCGTACGTGAACTTCGTCAGTCTCATCTACTGGTCCGCGATCGTGCTCCTACTGGTCACGGTCTTCTGCAGCCTCCGGCTGCGAGACTCGCGCCTCGGCCGCGCCTGGATCGCGATCCGCGAGGACGAGGTTGCCGCAGCCGCGATGGGGATCCCGCTGATGCGGACGAAAACGTGGGCCTACGCGAGCGGCGCGTTCTTCGGCGGCGTTGCCGGAGCCTGGTACGGCTCGTTCAAGCAGGGCGTGTTTCCGGACGACTTCCTCTTCAATTTCTCGATCTTCATCCTCTGCATGGTCATCCTCGGCGGGATGGGCAACGTATGGGGCGCGATCGCCGGTGCCGCCTTCCTCACGTACCTCGACAAGGAGGGGCTCTCGAATCTGGCCGGGTGGTTCAACGAGCGGGACTTCGTCCTCTTCCAGTGCGACCCGGGCGTCCAGGACCCGACGAGGCCGATCAGCGCGGGCTGCCTGAATGCGCCGCTGCTCCAGACCGGCATCTACGGGACGATCTTGGTCTTAGCGATGCTGTTCCGGCCGCAAGGCCTGATACCCGAGGAGCGGCGGAAGCGCGAGATCGAGGAAGGCGTCCACGACGAGCCGCTGATGGACGTCCGCCACTCGCCGGAGGAGGGACCAGGGTGAGCGAGCTCCTCCTCGAGGTGGACGCTTTGCGAAAGGAGTTCGGCGGCCTGGTTGCGGTCAACGACGTCGATCTCACCATCGCGCGGGGCTCGATCGTGAGCCTGATCGGGCCCAACGGTGCAGGGAAGACGACCTTCTTCAACATGATCACGGGGGTCTACAAGCCGACCGCGGGCCGCGTCGTCTTCGACGGTAGGGACATCGCCGGCTCGCCCCCGCACACCGCCACCGAACGGGGCATCGGCCGGACGTTCCAGAACATCCGGCTCTTTCAGCAGATGACGTCCCTCGAGAACGTCCTCGTAGGGATGCACTGCCGACTGAAGGGGGGGATCGTCGGCAGCATCCTGCGCACGCCCAGGGTCAGGCGGGAAGAGCGCGAAGCGCACGAGCGCGCGGCAGAGCTGCTCGACTACTGCGGGCTCGCCCGACGTCACGACGACTATTCACGCAGCCTCCCGTACGGCGATCAGCGGCGCCTCGAGGTCGCGCGTGCGCTCGCGACTCAGCCCAAGCTCCTGCTCCTGGACGAGCCCACGGCCGGGATGAACCCGCAGGAGACGCTGGAGTTCGTCGGCTTCGTCCGCAAGGTGCGGGACGATCTGAAGCTAACGATCCTGCTCATCGAGCACGACATGAAGCTCGTCATGGGCGTCTCCGAGCGCATCACGGTGCTCGACTACGGGCAGAAGATCTCGGAGGGGACGCCGCAGGACGTCCAGCGCGACCCGAAGGTGATCGAGGCCTACCTGGGATCGGCGGCCGTCAGTTGACCTCGAGCGGCGGCCCGATCCTCGAGCTCTCGAACGTCCACACGTTCTACGGGACGATCGAGGCGCTCAAGGGCATCTCGATCGACGTGCGCGAGGGCGAGATCGTGACGCTCATCGGCGCGAACGGCGCCGGGAAGTCCACGACCCTCCGCTCGGTCAACGGGCTCAACCACCCGAGCAAGGGAACGATCCGATTCATGGGAGACGACATCACGCGGGAGCCCGCGCACGAGATCGTCCGCTTGGGCATCTCACAGTCGCCGGAGGGCCGAAAGCTGTTCCCGCGGATGACGGTCGTGGAGAACCTCGAGATGGGGGCGTTCCAGCGCAACGACAAGGCGGAGATCAAGGCGGACATGGATCATGTCTTCACGCTCTTTCCCCGACTTGCGGAACGCAGGACGCAGAAGGCCGGGACGATGTCCGGCGGCGAGCAGCAGATGTGCGCGATCGGACGGGCGATGATGGCTCGGCCGAAGCTGCTCATGCTCGACGAGCCCTCGATGGGGCTGGCGCCCATCTTCGTCGAGCGGATCTTCGAGACGGTGCTCGCGATCAACAAGGAGGGCACTCCGATTCTGCTCGTCGAGCAGAACGCGCTCATGGCCCTCGACGTTGCCCAGCGTGGGTACGTCATGCAGACGGGGCGCATCGTCCTCGAAGGCTCGGCAAGCGAGCTGAAGACGAACGAAGAGGTCCGCAAGACCTATCTGGGCGAGGCGTGAGCCCGCACAGGTTCGGGCTACGGCCCTCCTACAACGACGGCGGGATAGGGCGGGCCGAGGAGCACGCCGGTCGAGCCGTGATCGCCGGCGAGCCCGCGCGCCATGTCGAGCGCGGTCGCCGCGTTGTGCGAGGGCACCAGCCCGAGCGCACGCGCGGCCCCCGCGTCGCGGCAGCCGGCAACGATCACGCGTCCGGCCCGGCTCAGCATCTCGGCGCACGACGCCCACTCGGCGAAGGGGAGCCGCGGGTGCGGCGCGTTCCCGTTCCGATATGCGGAGAGCGCCCGCCGGTCACGCGAGGCGACTCCCTCCGCCGCGCGGAGCCGGCGGTCGCCTTCTGCGCGAAGCGACGCGAGGAGCGCGCGGTACGGCGCCTCGCCTTCGCCCGTGACGCGGCTGAACGGGTGGAGGAGCACGATCGTCCCGCCTTCGACGAGGGGCGGTCGGTCCCGCCAGAGCCGCAGGACGTGCCCGAGCCCGAGGGCGGCGGCCGAGACGGGGTTGAGCGGGGCGCGCGGCAGCTGTGTCCCCTCCCACGGCACCGGCACGACGATCGTGTCGAAGGGTTGCGCGACCTGGATGCTCCGCACCGTCACGCCGCGAACGAGAGCCTCGGCGTGGGCGACGCTCGGCGGCCCCGCGAGAACCGCGACCGCCCGCAGCTCGCGGTTGATCCCGGCGAGGAGGCGCCGCCGGACGAGTGGCGGTGCGGAGTTGAGCAGGAGGCGGAACGGCGATCGGCCGAGCGCGCGGCGGACGTTGCGGTCCCAGGGATACCCGCGGTAGAGGCCCGTGACGCGCGGATGGTCGAGCACCACCGACAGCCCGAGGATTGGCACCTCTCGACCGACGGCCGACTCGAGCGCTGACGCGAGGCGCCACGCGGACGCCGTGGTCGCCTCGAGCAGCGACACCGCACCGGCCTCGCGGATCGTCCCCGGCGCGCAGGCGTCGACGAGCGCCCCGGCGCCGCCGTGGAGGACGGTCTCGCCGGCGCCGACGGTCACGACGAGATCGGTCTCGACGAGTGCCGGGTTGATGCGGTGGACGCGTCCGGCCACGGTCAGCGTGCGAAGGCTCTCCGCCTCGCAGTCGTGCACGACGATCTGGCCGCGGAAGTCTCGTGCGCGGTCGCGGCGCAGGAGCAGCTCCAGCTCGCGGCGCCCCGCGCGGCGGCCGAGGCCGCCGGCGACGAGCACGGTGATGCGCTCGCGCGCCACGCCGTGCCTGGCGAGCTCGTCGAGGACGGCGGCGAGGGCGTCGCGGCGCGGGTCGTCCTCGACCGAGGGGAGCGGCACCGTCGGCGGCTGGACGACCACGGTCGCGCGTCCGCCGCGCGGCGCGACGGCCTGGAGCGGCGGGCCGGAGAGCGGGTAGCGGAGCGCCTCGACGACGGCCGCCTGGACATCGGCGAGCGGATCGAGCGGCGGCGGCGGCGCGAGCAGCGAGGCGCCGTCCGGGACCGAGACGAGAGGGAGCCGAGAGCCCGAGTGGAGGGGGATGCGGAGCACGCCGGGCATCTTCACGAACGGGCCGCCCGCGGCCGGGACGGCCGCGTCAGGCGATGGCGCGGAACAGGCGATAGAAGGTCGGCCGGAACCCGAGCCGGGGCCACGTGCGCGACGACGTGAGGTTCGTCATGCGCCAGTCGGTCACGACGTGCGCGTAGCCCGCGTCCCGTGCCCAGGCGAGGACCTGCTCGCCGAGCGCGCGGCCGGCGCCGCCGCGCTTCTCCGGGAAGACGGCGGCGAACCCGAGAAACGCGGCACCGCTGGGAAGCGCGAGGCTCGTGTGCGTCGACGACAGCTCGATCGCGCAGCCCACCGCGGAGCCGACGACCTCACCTTCGCGCTCTGCGACGAACGCGGGCTCGATGCGTCGCTGCGCCTCGTGTCGCGCGGCGAGGAGCCCGGCCACTGCCTCGACGTGCTCGTCCGCGAGATCGACGATGGTGGGGCGCGTCGTCATCGCGGCCCCACGGTACCCGCGTGCCGGAGAGCCCCGGGCCGGTCGGTTACGCTCGAGCCGTGCCGAAGACGCTGACCGGCGAGGAGCTGCAGCTCGACGACGGGCCGGTCAAGGGAGCCGAGCTCTTTCTCGTGGACGGCAACAACCTCGCGTACCGCGCGTACTTCGCGCTGCCGGAGGAGCTGCAGACCACCGACGGACAGCCGACGAACGCGCTGCTCGGCTTCACCAACATGCTCTTCAAGCTGCTCTCCGACTACAGCCCTCGCGGCGTCGCGGTCGCGTGGGACACGCGGCCGACGCATCGGACGGAGATCGCGGAGACCTACAAGGAGGGCCGCCGGGCGATGCCGGACCTGCTCCGCGAGCAGTTCCCGCACTTCCGGCCGATCGTCGAGGCGTTCGGCTACTCGAACCTCGAGTTCGAGGGCTGGGAGGCGGACGACGTGATCGCGACGCTCGCGACGCGGGCGGACGAGGCGGGCATCCGCACGTGCGTCGTCTCGACCGACCGCGACGCGTTCCAGCTCTGCAGTGAGAACGTCTCGCTGATGATGACGCCGCGGGGTGTCGCGGACGTTCACGTGTACACGCCCGAGCGGGTCGAGCTCCGGTACGGCGTCCGTCCGGACCAGGTGCCGGACTTCATCGGTCTCAAGGGCGACACCTCGGACAACATCCCGGGGATCCCCGGTATCGGCGACAAGACCGCGGGCCAGCTGATCGCGCAGTACAGCTCGCTCGAAGACGTGATCGCGCACGCGGGCGAGCTCTCGCCCGCCCGGTCGAAGGCGGTCACCGAGCACGCCGACCAGGCGCGCGCGTCGAAGCTGCTCGCCACGATGCGTCGCGACCTCCCGCTCGACGTCGACGTCGCCGAGCTCGTCGCGTCGCCGCCGGATCGCTCGACGCTGAAGGAGATCTTCCGTCGCTTCGAGTTCCGCGCGCTCCTCGGCCGCGTGGACACGCTCGACGCGGCGCTGCCGGCCGCCGAGCCGCTCTTCGAGGCCGACCAGGTCGGTGTTCCGTGGCAGGAGGGCGCGCTCGAGCCGCGGACGGGAGCGCTCGGCGTCTCGTACGCGGACGGGCGCGTCGCGGTCGCGACCGACCCCGGCGTCGTCGTGTCCGCCGCGGACCGAGGCGAGCTCGCGCGGGCGCTCGGCGCCGCAGAGGTCATGAGCCACGACGCGAAGGCGCTCCGCCTCGGTCGCGCGCCGGCCGACGACACGATGATCGCCGCGTACCTCGTCGACCCGGGCCGAGCGGGCTACGAGATCGACGATCTCGCGCAGGAGCACGGGCTCGAGATCGTGCCCGAGCCCGCGACCGAGGAGGAGACCGCCGCGCTCGTGCGTCGCGCCGAGGCCGCGCGCCGGCTCGCGCCGGGGCTGCGCGCGCGGCTGCGCGAGTGGGGGATGGAGCAGCTCTACGACGAGATCGAGCTCCCGCTGACCGCTGTCCTCGCGGACATGGAGGACGCCGGGATCCGGATCGACGCGTACCGGATGGGCGAGATCACAGCGCGGCTCGCGGAGCGGGTCGAAGAGCTCGAGGCGACCGCGCTCGACCTCGCCGGCGAGCCCTTCCAGCTCGGCTCGACGCAGCAGCTGGCGCGGATCCTCTTCGAGAAGCTCGAGCTGACGGCCGGCCGGAAGGGCAAGACCGGCTACTCGACCGACGCACGCGTGCTCCGCGCGATCCGCGACGACCACCCGATCGTCCCGGTCGTCGAGGAGTGGCGCGAGCTGACCAAGCTGCTCAACACCTACCTCCTGCCGCTGCCCGAGCTGATCGACGACCGCGACGGCCGCCTCCACACGACGATCAACCAGGCGGTCGCCGCGACGGGCCGGCTCTCCACGACGAGCCCGAACCTCCAGTCGATCCCCATTCGTACCGAGCTCGGCCGAAGGATCCGCTCGGCCTTCGTCGCGGCGGACGGGACACGCCTCCTCTCGGCCGACTACAGCCAGGTCGAGCTGCGGATCCTCGCCCACGTGTCGGGCGAGCCCGTCCTCCGCGAGGCGTTCGCGCGCGGCGAGGACATCCACGCGGCGACCGCCTCACAGGTGTTCGGGATCCCGCAGGCAGAGCTCTCGCGGGGCCAGCGCGACACGGCGAAGATGGTCAACTTCGGGATCATCTACGGCATCTCGTCGTTCGGACTCTCGGAGAACCTCGGGATCCCGCGCGACGAGGCGCAGGACCTGATCGACACGTACCTCGCTCGCCTGCCGCGCGTGCAGGAGCTGATCAAGCGAACGATCGCGCAGGCGGCCGCCGACGGCTACGTGACGACCCTCCTGGGCCGCCGCCGCCCGATCCCCGAGCTGCGCGCGTCGAATCGGCAGACCCGCTCCCTCGGGGAGCGGCTCGCCGTCAACACGGTGATGCAGGGCACGGCCGCCGACGTGATCAAGGTCGCGATGGTGCGGATCCACGAGCGGTTGCGCGCCGAGGGCCGTGCGGCGCGCCTCGTGCTCCAGGTGCACGACGAGCTGCTGCTCGAGGTGCCGGAGGTCGAGACGAGCGCCGTGCGCGACCTCGTCCGCGACGAGATGACCGGCGCCTACCCGCTCGATCCGCCGCTCATGGTCGAGGCCGGCGTTGGTGATACCTGGGCCGACGCCAAGGAATGACCATTCGGTCGTACTTGCGTGTTTCGTCCCTGCCGACTGGTGGTTAGGATCGCCCGCGGATGCGGTCACAGCAGACCGCGGAAAGCGATCATCACAGGGGAGAGAGTATGAGACGTCTCATCGGAGCGTTGCTGGCGGTATCCGTCGTGGGCGCGCTCGCCGTCGTTCCGTCGGCGATCGGCAAGGACAAGCCGCCGGTCATCATGAAAGGCTCCGAGGTCGAGGTGCAGATCCTCGCCCTGAACGACTTCCACGGCAACCTCCTGCCGCCGACGGGGTCAAGCGGTCGCGTCGGCACAGTCGACGCGGGTGGGGCCGCTTACCTCGCCACGCACGTCAAGAACCTCGAGCAGACGAACGCGAACTCGATCGTCGTCTCCGCGGGCGACCTGATCGGCGCGAGCCCGCTGCTGTCGGCCCTCTTCCACGACGAGCCGACGATCGAGGCGATGAACCAGATCGGCCTGGACATCAACGCCGTCGGGAACCACGAGTTCGACGAGGGGACGGATGAGCTGCTGCGCATGCAGAACGGCGGCTGCCATCCGGTCGACGGCTGCCTGGACGGCGATGGGTTCGCCGGCGCCGACTTCCAGTTCCTTGCGGCGAACGTCGTCAGCAAGACATCGGGGCAGACCCTCTTCCCGAAGTACACGATCCGGAACTTCAACGGCGCGAAGGTCGCGTTCATCGGCATGACCCTCCAGGGCACGCCCGACATCGTCAGCCCTGCGGGCATCGCCGGGTTCAACTTCCTGGACGAGGCGGACACGGTCAACGCGCTGATCCCGGAGCTCGTCGCGCAGGACGTCGGAGCGGTCGTCGTCCTCGTGCACGAGGGTGGCCAGCCGACGGCGCTCAACATCAACGGCTGCTCCGGGGTGAGCGGGCCGATCGTCGACATCGTCAGCCGCCTCGACGATCGCGTCGACCTCGTCGTCAGCGGACACACGCACCAGCCGTACAGCTGTGTGATCGACGGCCGGCCGGTGACGAGCGCGTTCTCGTTCGGCCGGCTGGTCACGGACATCGACATGACCGTCGACCGGGCGAGGAAGAGCGTCACGTCCATTGCGATCAACAACCGGATCGTGACCCGCGACGTGACCCCGGACGCCGGAATCACGGCGCTGATCGATCGCTACAACGTCATCGCTGCGCCGATCGCGAACCGCGTCATCGGCCAGATCACTGCCGACATCACGCGGGCGCAGAACGCCGCGGGCGAGTCGGCGCTCGGCGACGTGATCGCCGACGGTCAGCTCGAGGCGACTGACGATCCCGGCTTCGGCGACGCCGTCGTCGCGTTCATGAACCCCGGTGGCATTCGCGCCGACCTCACCTTCGCGGGGAGCGCCGCCGGAGAGGGCGACGGGAACGTGACGTACGGCGAGATGTTCACCGTCCAGCCGTTCGGCAACAGCCTGGTGACGATGACGCTCACGGGCACCCAGATCGAAAGGCTTCTCGAGGAGCAGTTCGCGCCGTGCACGCTCGGAACGAACCGCATCCTGCAGGTGTCCGTCGGCCTCGCCTATCAGTGGAGCGCGGGCGGGGGAACCTGCGACAAGGTCGATCCGGCTCTCATCACCATCGACGGGGTCATGGTGAATCCGTTGTCGACGTACCGGGTCACGGTGAACAGCTTCCTCGCCGATGGCGGGGACAGCTTCCCCATCCTCGTGAGCGGGACGAATCGACTCGGCGGAGCAGTGGACACCGACGCCTTCGAGGCGTACTTCGTGGCGCACTCGCCCGTGGCGCCCGGGCCGATGAACCGCATCACGCAGGTTCCGTAGCTCACACCACGACGGTCTCGCCGTCCCGGGGGATCACCACCTCCGGGACGGCGGCCGCGAGCTCGGCGCGCGACAGGTGGCAGTGGTTGATCGCCTCGAGGTGCACGCAGACGACGACGGGGACGCGGGCGACGACCTCGCGGACGTCGTCGATCCCCATCACGATCGGGCCGCCCTCGAGGAACGAGGCGCCCGCCGCGTGGACGACCGCGACCCGGGGCCTGAACCGGGCGATCGTCTCCTCGACGGCCTCGTACCAGACCGTGTCCCCGGCGAGATAGAGATCGTCGAGGACGAAGCCGCTCACCGGCGCGAGCGCCTCGGCCATCGCGCCGAAGCCGTGCTGGGCGGGAGTCCGATGGAGCACGAGGCGGTCCCAATCGAGGCGCTCCTCGACTGCGCGGACGTCGAGCCCGACCGCCCGCAGCCGCTCCTCGTCCTCCGGCTGGCAGAAGACGGGCACGTCGCGCGGGACGAGCCGCTCGGCCGTCTCGTCGAAGTGATCCTTGTGACAGTGCGTCACAAGGACGGCGTCAAGGCCCGAGACGACGTCCTCGGCCGGGAACGGCAGCTCGACAGTCGGGTTGCGAACGGGGTTCGCCGTCTGCTCGATGGGCGGCCGCGCCCCCGCCGGATCGAGCATCGGATCGACGAGGATCCGCCTGCCACGGAGCTCCAGCAGCAGCGTCGCGTTCCGCACGAGTGTGATGTGCATGCAGGCAATTCTCGTGGATTCGCGTTGCGAATCCCTCGCTATACTTCCGCGCTCGATGACGAACGACACGCTCGAGACCCCCACCAAGCCCGAGGCAGGCGTCTGGACGACCGGCCCGGACGGGGAGCTGATCCCGGACTACGACGGCACCTTCCCGACGATCAACGAAGGGGAGGTCGTGCACGGCACCGTCGTGCGGGTCGACAAGGACGAGGTGCTCGTCGACATCGGCTACAAGTCCGAGGGCGTCATCCCCGTCTCGGAGCTGTCGATCCGCAGGAACGTGAACCCGGCCGACGAGGTCTCGGTCGGGGACGAGATCGACGCGCTCGTGATGACGAAGGAGGACGCGGAGGGTCGCCTCCTCCTCTCGAAGAAGCGCGCCCGCTTCGAGCTCGCCTGGAAGGCGATCGAGGGTGCCGCCGAGAGCGGCGAGCCCGTCAACGGCAAGGTGATCGAGGTCGTCAAGGGCGGCCTCATCCTCGACCTCGGCGTCCGCGGCTTCCTGCCCGCGTCGCTCGTCGACATCCGCCGCGTCCAGGACCTCGACGAGTTCCTCGGCAAGGAGCTCCGCTGCAAGGTGATCGAGCTCAACCGCTCGCGCAACAACGTCGTCCTCTCGCGCCGCGCCGTCCTCGAGGACGAGCGCAAGGAGATGCGCCAGGCGATCCTCGACCGGCTCAACCCGGGCGACGTCGTCGAGGGCACGATCTCCAACATCGTCGACTTCGGCGCGTTCGTCGACCTCGACGGCATGGACGGCCTGATCCACATCTCGGAGCTCAGCTGGTCGCACGTGAACCATCCGTCCGAGGTGCTCGAGATCGGCCAGACGGTCGAGGTGAAGGTTCTCGACATCGACCGCGAGCGCCAGCGCATCTCTCTCGGGCTCAAGCAGACCCAGTCGGATCCGTGGCAGCAGGTGCTCGACTCGTACCAGGAGGACGACGTCGTCGAGGGTCGCGTGACCAAGGTCGTCACGTTCGGGGCGTTCGTCGAGATCCTCCCGGGCGTCGAGGGCCTCGTGCACATCTCCGAGCTCGCGAACCACCACGTCGAGAATCCCCGCGAGGTCGTCTCGCAGGGCGACCCGGTCAACGTCCTCATCCTCGAGATCGACGGCGAGCGCCGCCGGCTCTCGCTCTCGCTGAAGCGAGTCGAGGAAGGCGCCGTGCCGGTGCCGCGCGCCGACGGCGCCGAGTCCGTGCACGCGACGCCCGACCTCAAGCTCTCCGAGGAGGCCTTCCCGACGAGCGGCGCTGCCGCGGTCGAGGACGCCGAGGCCGTGGCTGTCGAGGCTGTCGAGACCGTTGAGGCTGAGGCTGTGGAGGCCGTCGAGGCTGAGGCCGCGGAGGAGCCTGTCGCCGAGGCGGACGCCGACGAGGCGGTCGCCGAGGCCGATGCCGACGAGGCGGTCGCCGAGGCAGAGTTCGCCGAGGTCGAAGAGGTCGCCGAGGAGGCGGAGCCCGAGGCTGCCGAGCCGGCCGCCGAGGCCGACGCCGACGAGCCCGCCGCCGAGGCCGAGGCCGACGAGACCGCGTAGGAGCGGGGCTTGCCTCGCTCGACACCGCGACCTCCGATCGCGGTCGCGATCACGGGCGCGATCGGCGCCGGCAAGTCGACTGCGCTCGACGCGTTCCGCGCCCACGGCGCGGCGACCGTCTCGAGCGACGAGATCGTCCACCATCTGCTCGCGGCGGACGACGACGTGCGCGCCGCGCTCGTCGAGCGCCTCGGCGAGGAGATCCTCACGGACGACCGCCCCGACCGGGCGAAGATCGCGACCGCCGTCTTCGGCGACCCAGAGCGCCTCGCCTGGCTCGAGGGGCTGATGCACCCGCTCGTCTCGCGCGAGTACCTCCTGTGGCGCGAGCAGCTGGCCGAGCTCGAGGAGCCGCCGCGCGTGTCCGTCACCGAGGTCCCTCTCCTGTTCGAGGTCGGCTCCGAGGACCGGTTCGACAAGGTCGTCGTCATCACTGCACCGACGGCGCTCCGGGAGCAGCGCCGCCGCGTCGCACGCGACAACCGCGACTCGCGCCTCCTTCCCGACCGCGAGAAGGTCCGCCGCGCCGACTACCACTACGTCAACAAGGGGACGTTCGAGGACCTCTTCGAGTGGGTGGGAGGCGTGATGGCGGAGCTCGAGACGGAGGCAGACCGGGCCGCGTGAGGCGTAGGCGTCTAGGGCTGGTCGCGCTGCTGCTCGCCGCAGCAGTGGCGGGCGTGGCCGTGTGGACGGTGCGGGCCGAACCGGAGTGGTACCAGCAGCTTCGCTACCCGCTCCGCTACGAGACGATCGTCCGAGCGCACGCGCAGAACTACGACCTGCAGCCGACGCTCCTCGCCGCGGTCATCTACACCGAGAGCAAGTTCGACGCCGACGCGCGCTCCGCCGCCGGCGCGATCGGGCTGATGCAGCTGCTGCCGGAGACGGCCAAGGGGATTGCGCTCCGCACCGGCGGCCGAAAGTTCGTCGTCTCCGACCTCTACGACCCGGAGCTCAACGTCCGTTACGGCTCGTGGTACCTGCGGAACCTCCTGAACCGCTACGACGACGTCCCGACCGCGCTCGCCGCGTACCACGCGGGGCAGGGGAACGTCGACGAGTGGCGGCGCCGAGGGGGTCGGCATCCAGTTTCCGGAGACGCGCGACTACGTCGACAAGGTGCTCGAGGCGCAGCGCGTCTACGCGGACGCCTACGCGGACGAGCTGGGCTAGGTTGGCTCGCGAAGCGGGAATCCGGAGGAGCGGATTCCCGCCGCTGATTCCCGCCTTCGGCGGGGCCACATCCCTGAAGGCGTCGGCTTTGCCGCCACAACTGCCTCGCTCTCCGCGACCGGTGTCCGACGTTCAGTCGGACACCGGCCGTCCGCCGGCGCGCGGCGCCCCGATCGCGTCGCGGGTGAGGCGATGGAGGAGCTCCGGCTCGGGGGCCTCGAACCCGAGCGCGCGCTGCACGACGATCCCGTCGAGGATGACGCCGAGGAACTGGCCGATCTCGTGCGCCGTGACGTCGGACCGCAGCCGGCCTCCGGCCTGCCCGTCCTCGATCCAGGCGCGGCTCCGCTCGCGGGCGTCCTGAGGGGCGATCGTCTTCCAGCGCTCGCGGAGGTCCGCGTCGGCCCGAAGCCGGCGCCCGTACTCGATGTAGACGGCGAGCCAGTCCGGGTCGTCGCGGAGGAGCGCATCGAGGATCGCCTCGAGGCCCTGCTCGGCGAACAGGAACAGAAGGCGCTCGTTCTCGCGCGCGGCGAGCGCGATGAACAGCTCTTCCTTCGAGTCGAACCAGTTGAAGATCGCGCCGCGGGAAAGCCCGATCTCTTTCTCGAGGCGGACGACCGTCGCGCCCTCGTATCCGTACCGCGCGAAGCAGCGCCGCGCCCCCTCGAGGATTCGCTCTCGGCGCGCGTGCTTCTCGGCTTCGCTCAGCTTGGGCACGGTTCCAACTTTACAAAACAGTACGTACGTCTTATATTACTCACCATGACCGATCCAAGGAACCGTCAGCTCGCCGAGCTCCTCGTCGACACGTGCGTCGGCGTCCAGCCCGGCTGGCAGGTGCTCGTCGCCGGCTCGCCGCTTGGGCGGCCCCTGCTCGAGGAGTCGTCACGCGCGATCGCCGAGCGGAGCATACGCGCTCGCTCCGCGTCAGCTTCGGCGGCTCGCTCTTCGCCTCCACGACGTGGCTGCGTCATGCGCCGCTCGAGCTGCTCGCCATGCCCGCGGCGATCGAGGAGCACGCCTTCGAGCAGTGCGACGCGCTCATCGTCGATCGAGGCGCCGGAGAACACGCGGGACGCAAGCGCGATCTCGCATGACCGCCTCGCGGCGATCCAGGCGGCCTACCGGCCCTGCCTCGAGCGCCTCTTCCAGGCACGAGGTGCCGTGGGTCGGCTGTCAGTACCCGACGCCGGCGCTCGCCCAGGACGCGGGCATGTCGACCGACGAGTTCGCCGACTTCCTCTACGGCGCCTGCCTGCTCGACTGGGATGCCGAGCGCGAGCGCATGCAGCGCTACGCCGACCGGTTCGACGCCGCCGACGAGGTGAGGATCGTCGGTGACGGAGACCGACGTCCGGCTCAGCATCGCCGGCCGCTCGATGAAGGTCGACGCCGGCGGAGCGAACATCCCGGGCGGCGAGTTCTTCGGCTGCCCGCTCGAGGACTCCGCCGAAGGCGTGATCACGTTCACCGAGTTCCCGGCCGTCTACGCCGGCCGCGAGATGCCGCGGATCCGCCTTCGCTTCGAGGGCGGCAGGGTCGTCGAGGCGTCGGCGGACACGAACGAGGACTTCCTGCTCGAGACGCTCGACCAGGACGAGGGCGCGCGGCGGCTCGGCGAGCTCGGGATCGGCTGCAACCCCGGCATCACGCGCTACATGAAGAACACGCTGTTCGACGAGAAGATCGACGGCACCGTCCACCTCGCGCTCGGGAACTCGATCCCAGACTCGGCGGGACGAACGTGTCCACCATCCACTGGGACATCGTCAAGGACCTCCGCACGTCGGGGACCGGATCGAGCTCGACGGCGAGGTCGTCCAACAGGACGGCGCCTGGCTGATCTGAGCGGACGCGTGAAGCACCTCCTCCGCCAGCGGTCGATCGCCGCGCTCATCACGGCCGAGGTGATCTCGTCCCTCGGCTCGCAGATGACGTTCCTCGCGCTGCCCTGGTTCGTGCTCGCGACGACCGGGTCGGCGACGAAGATGGGCATCGTCCTCGCCGCGAGCTGCTGCCCGTGGCGCTGCTCGGGATCCCGAGCGGCACGGTCGTCGCGCGGCTCGGCGCGCGCCGGACGATGCTCTACGGCGACCTCGCCCGTGCGCCGCTCCTGGCCTCGGTGCCGATCCTGCACACACTCGGCGTCCTCTCGTTCCCGGTGCTGCTCCTGCTCTCGTCGCGCTGCTCGGCGTCTTCCTCGCCCCGTACTTCTCCGCGCAGCGACTCGTCCTGCCGGAGCTCGTTGGCGACGACGAGCGCGTCGTCGCGCAGGCGAACGCCGTCGTCGAGGGCGCCCAGCGGGCGACGTCGCTGCTCGGGCCCGCGTTACGGCCGGTCTCCTGATCGCGCTCGTCGGCGCCCCGAAGGTCCTCTACATCGACGCCGCC
The DNA here is from genome assembly GCA_963706915.1 of uncultured Actinomycetes bacterium. Taxonomy (GTDB): domain Bacteria; phylum Actinomycetota; class Thermoleophilia; order Gaiellales; family Gaiellaceae; genus Gaiella. Next base: position 588,987 of record CAVPOH010000005.1, on the reverse strand, counting down.
ACGTTCCTCGTCTCGTTCGCGCTGCTCGCGCTCTTCGTGCCGCAGCGGCGCGCCGCTCGCGCCGGCGGACGACAGCCGAGGGCGTCCTCGCCGGTGATCCGCTTCATGCTTCGCGACCGGCTGCTCCGCGTGCTCGGCGGGACGGCGCTCCTCGCTAACGGCTTCGGGCAGATGCTCGTCGCCGGCCTGCCCGTGCTCGCCTACGAGGAGTTCGGGGGCAGCTCACGCGTCGCAGGCGCCTTCTTCGCCGCGTTCGGCGCCGGCGCGGTGCTCGGCAGCATCGTCGCGATGCAGCTCGTCGGCCACGTTCGAGCCGCTGCGGCTCGGCGCGATGTCCTTCGTCCCGCTGACGCTGCCGGTCTTCGCTGCTCGGGCTCGAGCTCCCGGTCCTGGGCGTGATGGCCGCGCTCTCGCGTCGTCGTTCTTCGGGCCGCTCGTCAACGCGCCGCTGATCGGAGTGATCACGACGCGGACGCCCGAGACGCTGCGCGCGAAGGTCATGACGGCGGTCATCACGACGGCGATGCTCGCCGGCCCGCTCGGCTTCTCGTCGCCGGGCCGCTGATCGAGTCGTGGGGGCCGCGCACGGTGTTCCTTCTCGTCGCGGCGGGCCAGCTCCTCGCGACGCTGCCGTTCCTCGCGGTGGCGTTCCGGAGCGGCGAGCCGGCGGGCGCGCCCGCGTAGCCGGTCAGGCGTCCGGCTTCGGCTCTGCCTCTGCCTCGTCCTCGGGGCGGGCGAGCATGTGCCGCCAGAGGTTGTCCATCAGGCGCATCCCCGCCGGGTGGAGCAGCACCGCCGGGAAGTCGAGCACGCCCGCCGAGAAGACGCGCGCGCCGGCAGGGGTCTCGTAGTACGCCATCTCGGCGTGGAGCCCGGGCCCGAAGAGATTCGGGATGACCGCCAGCACCTTCGTTCCCGGCGGGGAGAGCGGTGTCGTCGTGTCGATCTCGATCCCGAAGCCGCCGACCTCGTCGCCGAGCGTGTCGCCGTTCTCGATCCCCGTTCCCTCGAACAGCCACGGCGCGACCGCGTGTCCGGCACGAAGAACGGCCCCTGCCGCGTCCCGTCGTCGTTCGCCCTGTACTGGACACCGCACAGGCGCGGCCTCGGGTCGCGAGAGGTCACGCCACTGGCGGATTCGGCGGAGTGCCTGCCCCGCTTCTCGACCTTCCAGAAGAAGTTGTTCGCGGAGAGGAAGATCAGCCTGCCCGCCGAGGTCGCGGAACCGCTCGACGACGTCGTAGGCGTGCTGGGTCATGTACTCGGTGTGGCCCGGGAAGACGACGAGGTCGTAGAGCTGCCGCAGGTCGTCGCCGGACGCGATCGTCTCGAGGTCGTCGTCGGCGTAGGAAGTCCGGGCTCCGCCTCGTCTTCTCGAGCCACCGGAGGAACGCGAAGTCGTAACGGAAGAAGCGCGGCGGGACGCCCCGGTCGCGGTACGGCCGGTCGAGGACGACGGGGGGGTTGCCGCCCGCGTACCACGTGTCGCCCCAGCCGTCGCCGTCGGAGTCGTAGAGGTTGTACGCCTGCCAGGTGTTCGTCGGCATCACGACCGCGACGCGGCCGTCGCCCGGCGTGGTCGGGCGGATGACGAACGGGGCGAAGCCGACGCGTCCGTCGGGCGTCTCGAGCTTCGCCGTGTACAGCCCGCTCGGCCAGCCGATGCCCGACTGGACCGTGATCGTCTGCCGCGTCGAGCGCTTGCCCGTCCAGTCGACCGTGATCGGATCGCCCATCGAGAGCCCGGTCATCTCGTCGCTCCGCTGGCTCGGGTCGGGCCCGTGGCCGACCCGGAGGAAGCGTCAACGTGAAGGACGGCGCGTCGGCGAGCACGCGGAGCGCCATCCGCTCCTCGGAGCGGTACGAGCGCTGCGTGAACGACGCCTCGACGCCGAGCACGCGGACGACGGGCGCGTTGGCGCGGTCGGGGCTCGCGGGTCGTCGTCCCCCGTAGACCCGGCGGCCGCCGTTCCCCTCGACGGTGAGCCGCATCACGTACGAGCCCACCGGCGTGTCGCCGGCGGGGCGCCACTCGATTCGATGGGATCCGCCGGGAAGCGTGACGTCGCGGCTCCAGTGGATCGCGCTGCGCCCGATCCCGGTCCGGACGGCGTCGAGACGCACCCGGGCCTTGCCCTCGAGTTGGAAGAGCACCTGCGCCACGTCGCGGCCCTCGACGCCGGGCGCGACGGTGACGAACAGCGGCCGATCGCCCGTGAAGCGCATCGCCGCGCCCTTTACGCCGAGCTCGGAGAGCCTCGGCGTGAGGTTTCTCCTGGCGAGCGCCGCCTCGGGCAGCACGCCCAGCGCCATCAGTCCCCCGAGGGCGGCGCGCAACAGCCGCCGTCGGGTCAGCGCCTCGAGCACGCTCCCATGTTAGTCCCGCAGACGGCGGTCACCGCGCGGCGTCGGAGAAGGGCTCTTCCCCCCGAAGAGCCCTTCTCCCACGCACCCTCAGGGACGCCGGCGCTGTGAGACGAGGGTTGGCGGGGCCGTGAGCGCGTTGTCGTCAGGCGTCGCGTCGCCGGCGCCGACGAGCGTGGCGCGCGCGCTGAACGTGACGTGCCCGACCTCTGCGTCGGCGTCGTCGAACGACACGGGGAACGCGACCTCGACGTCCCCACGGGCGGGAACGGGCCTCGTCTGGAGTCCGACGTGGTGCCACTCGCGGACACCGAGTTGGCGGAACAGCTCGATCTGGGCGATCTCGGCCTTGTGGCGGCTCTCGACGACCACGACGACCTTCGCCTCGCCGCCGGCCCGGGCCTGCGTCGGCGCGACGATCCGGGTCAGCGCGACGTCGTGCGTCGCCACGATCAGGTGGTACGACCCCGTGCCGACCCGGCCGTCCGGCGCGGTGACGTGGAGCCTGACCGTGTAGACGCCGTCTCGTGCGTACCGGTGCGAGGGTTGCGGCTCGACGGACGTCGAGCCGTCGCCGAAGTCCCAGGCGTGGGCCGCGATGCCGTTGCCCGCGGGGTCATACGAAAGATCGAGGAGTCGAACGGGCTCGCCAGCGGCCGGCTCCGGCGGCTCGACCACGAAGCTCGCGACCGGGCTGGTGTGGATCGCGGCTCCGCAGTCGTGTGACGTCATCGGCCGGATCCTCCAGCCTCCCTCCAAGCCTGCTCTAACAGTTGACTCATCCGTGTCTTGTGCAGCGACATCTCCGGGCGTAGGGTGGCCTCCCTCGTGACGTCCGCAACGTTCGAGGTCCGCATGCTCGGCCCGCTCGAGGCCTGGATCGACGGTGGTCCGGTGTCCCTCGGAGGCCCGAAGCAGCGCGCCCTCGTCGCCATCCTCCTTCTCCACGCCAACGACGTCGTGCCGCTCGACGTGCTGATCGACGAGCTCTGGACGGGACCCCGCCTCCGTCGGCGCCCGCGTACGTCCAGAACTGCGTCTCGCGGCTCCGCAAGGTGCTCGGGGCGGACACGCTGGAGACACGCGCTCCCGGATACCGGCTCCGCGTCGCGCCCGACCAGATCGACGCGCGCCGTTTCGAGCAGCTCGTCCGCGAGGCCCGCGCGATGCCGGCGCGGGAGCGGGCGGCCGCGCTCCACGAGGCGCTCGCGCTCTGGCGCGGCACGCCCCTCTCCGACCTCGCCTACTGGAGCTTCGCCCAGGACGCGATCCGCAACCTCGAGGAGCAGCACGTCAACGCGCGGCAGATGCGCCTCGAGGCCGAGCTCGAGCTGGGCCAGCATCGGGAGGCGATCGGCGAGCTCGATGCGCTCGTCCGCGAGCACCCCACGCATGAGCGGCTCCGCTGGCTCCAGATGCTCGCGCTGCACCGCTCCGACCGCAGGCAGGACGCCCTTGCCGCATACCAGGAGGCGCGGCTCGCGATCGTCGAGGAGTCCGGGATGGAGCCCGGCGAGGAGCTTCGGGCCCTCCAGCGCCGCATCCTGCAGGACGACCCGACGCTGATGCCCGGCGCGGCGGCGGGAGAGGCTGTCGAGGGCCCGGACCAGCTCGCGCGGAAGGTCATCGCGGTGTGCATCGTCGAGCTGCTCGTCGACGACGAGCTCGACGTCGAGGCGGCACGCGGGGTCGTGTCGCGCGGGCTCGCGTCATTGGAGGAGATCGTCCTCCGTCACGGAGGCACGGTGGAGCAGCTCCTGGGAGAGGAGGCGATCACCGTCTTCGGGCTCCCGCTCGCCCACGAGGACGATGTCCTGCGGGCGCTCCGGTCGGTCGTCGAGCTCCGGGACGCGATGACCCCGTTGCCGATCCGAGCGGCGGTGGAGACCGGAGAGGTGCTCGTCGGGGGGAACGGGCGCGGCCTCTCGGGGGGCCCGCTCACGATTGCGCGCCGTGTGAAGGAGAGCGCCGCGGAGGGCGAGATCCTCCTCGGGCCGGCTGCTGCAGCGCAGTCGGCCGGCGCGGCCTGGACGGAGCCGTCGGAAGGCGGTCACCGGCTCGTCGAGCTCGTCGAGGGTGCACCGGCGATCGCCCGGCGACCCGACGCGCCGCTCGTCGGACGACGCGCCGAGCTCGACCGGCTCGTCGTCGCCGTCCGCGAGACCGCGGCATCCTCCTCGTGCCGTCGCGTCGTCGTGCTCGGCGAGCCCGGCATCGGCAAGACACGGCTCGCGGCGGAGCTCGTTCGGACGCTCGCGGGCGAGGCACACGTCCTCACCGGTCGCTGCGTCCCCTACGCAGAGGGCGCGACGTACCTGCCGCTGGCCGAGATCCTGGAGCAGATGGCAGGAGGTGGGGACCGCGACGCGGTGATCCGGGGACTGCTCGAACCGGAGCCCGACGGCGAGCAAGCTGCACAACGGCTTGCCGACGCGCTGTCCGGTGCGGGAGTGGTCGACAGCGGCGACGTCTTCTGGGCGGCCCGCAAGCTCCTCGAGACGCTCGCTCGCGAGCGGCCGCTGCTCGTGGTGCTCGAGGACGTCCACTGGGCCGAGTCGACGTTCCTCGACCTTCTCGAGTACGTCGTCGGCTGGAGCACCGGTGAGCCGATTGCCCTCGTGTGTCTCGCGCGTCCGGAGCTACTCGATGCGCGCCCCGCCTGGGCGATGGACACCCTCGCGCTGCGGCCGCTCGGCGACGACGAGACTGCGGAGCTGCTCGACGCACTCCCCGAGGCGCTCGCGCTCGACGCCGAGGCACGGGTGGCGGTCGTTGGGGTCGCGGAGGGCAACCCTCTCTTCCTCGAGCAGCTCGCCGCGCATGCGCTGGACAACCCGCTCGAGACGGCGCCGATCCCTGCTTCGCTCGAGTCGCTCCTCGCGAGCCGCCTCGACAGCCTCTCGCCCGGAGAGCGGGCAGTGCTCGAGCGTGCAGCAGTCGTCGGCCGCGAGTTCACGCGCGCCGCGGTCAACGGCCTCGGGCCGGGTGAGGCCCCTGGTGCTGCGACGGCGCTGCTGGCGCTCGTCCGGCGCCGCCTCGTCGGGCCCGACGCGGAGCGTCCCTCGGACGACGCCTTCCTCTTCGACCATGCCCTGATCCGTGACGCGGCATACGCCGCCGTCTCGAAGTCCGAGCGCGCTCGGCTCCATGAGCAACTAGCCCGCTGGTTGGATCAACGCGGCGAGCTCGACGAGATCGTCGGGCACCACCTCGAGCAGGCGGCGATAAACCGGGACGCCACCGGCGACCGTGCAGACGACGTCGCACTCGAGGCGGGGAAGCGACTTGCCGCAGCAGGTGAGCGAGCGGCGTGGAGCATGGATCATCGGGCCGCGATCGGGCTGCTCGTTCGTGCGGCCGCGCTAATGCCCGAGCATCAAACGGAGCGACTCCGCGCGGAGTGTGTGCTGAGCTTCGCTCGGAAATCCGTCGGCGAGTTCCAGCCTGCGCACGAGCTCCTTGACGACGTTGCCCGACGAGGGCGGGAGGCAGGAGATCGGAAACACGAGCTGTGGGCTCGCGTCGAGCAGTTGGTGCCCAGGCTTCCCGGCGGTTCAGGCACCGACGAGGCGCGAGCGCTCGTCGACGAAGCGATTCGGCTCATCTCGGAAGCTGACCCGATCGCTCTCGGGCGCGCGTTGGACGCCCGCGCGTCGATCGACTATCGCAGAGGTCGGCTGGAGGACGCGTACGCCGCCGAGGAACGGGCAGCGGCGGCGTACATGCGTGGCGGTCTCGTCGGGTTCAAGGACGCGGTGCTCGTTGGCATGGCAATCGATGGGCCTCTCTCGCTATCGGAGGCGAGCGCTCTCTGTCAGCGCTGTCTACGTGAGCCCGACGCGCCGCGTTGGCGTGAGGGGTATCTGCTCACGATGCTTGCAGAGCTCGAGCAGTATGCGGGCCGACTCGATCGCGCACGCGACCTGCTCGAAGCCGCGCGCGCGCGGCTTCTGGACGACGACCAGGTGTTTGCCGTCGAGACGACGTGGGCCCTCGTCTCCGGGATGCTCGCGATTGCGGCCGGGCAGGCCGGCGAGGCGACACAGGTGCTGATACCTGCCCTGGAAGCCGCGCAGGAACGCGACGACAGCGTCTGGCAGGCGACCCTTCAGGGCCCCTGCGCCGAAGCAGCTCTGCTGGAGGGTCGTATCGACGATGGCCTTGGTCTCGCCGAACAGGCGCGCGAGACCTCCGCGGTCGTACACGACATCTGGTCCTCCATCTTTTGGCGACCGGCCCTCGTGAAGGCGTTCATCGCGAGCGGTCGGCTGTCGGACGCCGAGGATGAAGCGCGCGCCGAGCTCGCGATCTGGGAGCCTACGGACGGCCTGCTTTCCCGGGGGAGGGCCTGGTCACTGCTCGCCGAGGCGCTGTTTGCTTCCGGCAAGACTCCGGAGGGGGCAGACGCGGCGAACGAGAGCATTCGCCTGTTCGATCGGAAGGGGGCGCACCATCTGGCCGAGAAGGCACGCGCCCTCGCAGCCAGGAATGTGTGAGCCCGGGGGAGTTCACGACTGAACTCCCCCGGGGCCGGATCTCAGCACTGAGGCGGGCAGTTCAGCATCGGCATGATGGCCGGGTCGATCGGAGCGATCCCGAGGGTCAGGCCGATGGCCGCCACTGCCGCGATGATCAGGAACGTCACACGTGCGCGAGTGATTGCCGCATGCATTGCTGTCACCTCCTTTCGCGTCTGCATGCAGCGAGGCTCGAAGGAGGCGCTCACGGCTCACTCACGGGTCCCAAACGGTTCGTCAACGACTCCCGACGGCTCCGGATCGACACGACGAAGGGATCCGGCGGACGCCGGACCCTCCTTCGAGCTCCGATGGACCGCCGCGCTACGGCCGCGCGAGCTTCGCCCAGAGGTTCGCGAGCACCCGCGGAACGCCCGGCTCGAGCGCCTGGCCGGCGAGGGTGAACGCGCCGGCGGCGAAGACCTTCGCGCCGTACTCGGTCTCGTAGTACGTCATCTGCGCCGTGAAGCCGGGGCCGAACAGGTCGGGGATCTCGGCGATCACCTGAAGGCCCTTCGGTGAGTCGGCCGACGTCCGGTCGATCTCGATGCCCCAGTCCTCGCCGAACTTCGAGCCGGGGCGAATGCCCGTGCCTGCGAACAACCACTCGGCGGCCGGAGCGTCACGCACGATCCAGGCCCCGCGTGCCTCGCCGCTGTCGTTGCCGCGATACTGGACGCCGAGCAGCGTCGACTCGGGCCGGCCGAGGTCGCGCCACTGCTTCGTCTTCGTGACGACGTCGCCGCGCTTCTCGACCTGCCAGAAGAAGTTGTTGGCCGACAGGAACGCGAGGTTGCCGCCGAGGTCGCGGTAGCGCTCGATCACGTCGTACTCGCGCGAGGTCACGTACTCGTGGTGGCCGGGGAACACGACGAGGTCGTACGCGACGGCGAGCTCGACGCCGCTCCGGAGCTCGTCGAGGTCCTCGTCGGTCAGGACGTCGACGGTTTGGCCACTGCGTGAGAGCCAGTGCAGGAACGGCAGGTCATAGCGGCGGAAGTGGTACGGCACTCCGCGGTTCAGGAACGGGCGGCCGACGCTGATCGAATGTCGCTTCCAGTCGCCGTACCACGAGTCGGGCTTCCCGTCCCGGTCGTCGTCTCGCAGGTTGTACGCCTGCCAGGTGAGCGTCGGGAGGACGACCGCCACTCGGCTCGTGCCGAGCTCGTGGGGCCGGACGACGAAGGGGGCGAAGCCGATCCTGCCGCCTGCCTCCTCGAGCCGTGCGAAGTAGAGACCGGACGGCCAGTTGCCCACCTCGATGCGGACGGAGCCGTCGTCGATCGCGCGTTCCGGCGTAACCGCAACACCCTGCATCTCGTTGTTGCCGCGCGTCGTCACGCGTTCCGGGCCGACGCGGAAGAGCCGCATTCGGATCGGCTTCGTCTCGCGACGGACGACGAGCGTCGCGGTCTCGCCCGGCGCATAGCTCTCGCGTCGGAACGCAGCCTCGACGCTCGGCTCGAGCTCGATCGTGGTCGGTGCTCGACCCTCGAGCTCCTCTTCCTCCTGCTCGCTTGCACCGGACGCACCGATCGGGGCCGAGCCGGGCGCCAGGAGCGCGAAGGCGGCAAAGATCGCCGCCGCTGAGTGATACGTGACCGTGAACATGCGGCCACGCTCGAACCGGCCTCAAATCGGCCCGGCACGGCGGTCCAACGAGCGACCAACGACCGTGTGAGCCGGCGATTAGAGACTGGTGGCCGACAGTGGTACAAACGCCATCGGATGCATGAGTTCCGGATCCTCGGCCCGCTCGAGGTGAGGAGCGAGGTGGGGCCGATCGCCCTCGGAGGGCCGCGTCAGCGCGCCCTTCTCGCCGCATTGCTCCTGCGCGCCGGGCGCGTCGTGCCGACGGAGCAGCTGGTCGACGAGCTCTACGGCGCCGAGCCACCCCGGACGGCGACGGCGTCGCTCCAGAATGCGGTCGTGGCACTCCGGAAGGCGCTCGGGCCGGACGTTCTCGTCACGCGGCCCCCGGGGTACGTGCTGGCCGTGTCTCCGGAGCAGATCGACGCGCGGCGCTTCGAGCAGCTACTCGCGGACGCGCGAGCCGCCTCTGCCGAGGAGCGCCGGACGTTGCTCTCGCAGGCGCTCGACCTGTGGCGCGGCCCTCCGCTTGCCGAGTTCGCCTTCGAGGACTGGGCACAGACCGAAGCGCGCCGGCTCGAGGAGCTTCGCCTCGTGGCGGTCGAGGAGCGTCTTGCGACGGACGTCGACCTCGGGCGCTCCGCCGACGTCGTCCCCGAGCTCGAGTCCCTCGTCGGCGAGCATCCGCTCCGCGAGCGCCCGTGGGAGCTGCTGATGCTCGCGCTGTATCGCGCCGGGACGACACGCCGACGCCCTGACCGGCTACGACGTCCACCGCGCAGCGCTCGACGAGCTCGGCCTCGAGCCGGGCGAGGCGGTCCGCAAGCTCCAGGCGGCGATCCTCCGGCACGAGGCGGGCCTCAAGTCCGGAGGGAACGGCGGCGACCGCGATGCGGACGCGGAGATCGTCAAGGCGATCGCCGCGGGCCGCGTCGTCCCGGTGCTGGGCCTCGACGGCGGCGCCGATCTCGCGTCGCACCTGGCGGCCGCGTTCGGCTACCCGAGCGGGCGGCCGCTCGACCTGGCCCGGGTGTCGCAGTACGTCGCGACGATGAACGGGTCGGGGCCGCTCTACGACGAGCTGCACCAGCGATTCGAGGAGGCCGTGGAGCCGCAACCGGTGCACCGCTTTCTCGCCGCGCTGCCGAAGCTCCTTCGCGAGCGCGGCGCGCCGCATCAGCTGATCGTCTCGACCCGCTACGACCTCGCGCTCGAGCGTGCGTTCGAGGAGGCCGGGGAGGAGATGGACGTCGTGACCTACGTCGCGAGCGGCCCGGCCCGCGGGAAGTTCTGGCACCGCGCTCCCGGCGAGGAGCCGTGCGCGATCGACGTGCCGAACACGTATGCGACGGAGCTCTCGCTCGAGCGGCGCACGGTCCTCCTCAAGCTCCACGGCGCCGTCGACCCGTTCCCGGAGCGCGAGTGGGAGAGCTTCGTGATCACCGAGGACGACTACATCGACTATCTGGGCCGCTCGGACGTCGCATCGTCTGTACCGGTCGCGCTGGCCGCACGCCTGCGGCGGAGCCACTTCCTCTTCATCGGGTACGAGATGGTCGACTGGAACCTGCGGCTCGTCATGCATCGCGTCTGGGGCGACCGCCCCGTGGCGTACCGCTCGTGGGCGGTCGATCCCGGCGCCGACGCCGCTCGAGGCGGCGTTCTGGCGCCGCTTCGAGATCGACGTGCTCGACGTCGAGCCCGACGCGTACGTCGAGCTTCTCGCCCGCCGTCTCGAGAGCGCGGCGTGAACGTCAAGTCGCCGTACCGTGGCCTCGCTGCCTTCGAGGACTCCGAGCTCGACGCGCTGTACTTCTTCGGCCGCGAGCGCGACACGGAGATCGTCGTCGCGAACCTCATCGCCTCGCGCTTCACCGTTCTCTACGGGCCGAGCGGTGTCGGCAAGTCGTCGCTCCTCCTCGCCGCGGTCGCGAGGACGCTCCGCGAGCTGCCGGAGGAGCCGGTGGTCGTCGTCTTCTCGTCGTGGAGCGACCATCCCGCATATGGGCTTGCCGCGGCGCTCGCCGAAGCGGCGGGGATCGAGGGCGGCGAGCTGCTCGACGTCGCCGAGCGGGCCCAGGCCGGCCGCGACGTGTACGTGATCCTCGACCAGGCGGAGGAGTACTTCACGTATCACGGCGACTCGGGCGGCTTCGAGGGTGCCCTCGCCGAGCTCGTGAACCGGCCGCTGCGCGCGAACGTCCTGCTCTCGCTGCGCGAAGACACGCTCGCGCGGCTCGATCGGCTGAAGGGCCGGATCCCGAACCTCTTCGGCAACGTCCTTCGCCTCGACCGGCTCGATCGGGCGGCGGGACGCGCCGCGATCGTCCGCCCGCTGGAGCGGTGGGGCGAGCTCGAGGGGGAGGAGGTCGTCGCGGAGGACATCCTCGTGGAGCGCGTGCTCGACGGCGTCGGCACGGGGCGGATCGAGCTCGGCCCGGGCGGCCTCGGAGCGGTCGAGAACGGGTCGGCGCGTGGGATCGAGGCGCCCTACCTGCAGCTCGTGATGCAGCGCCTCTGGGACGTGGAGCGGGACGCTGGATCGGCGACGCTACGCGAGGAGACGCTCGACGCGCTCGGGGGTGCCGGGCAGATCGTCGCGGATCACCTCGAGCGCGCGATCGACGCTCTCACGCCGGAGCAACGGGAGATCGCCGCCCGGCTCTTCGACCACCTCGTCACCCCCTCGGGCACGAAGATCGCCCACGAGGCCTCTGACCTGGCGGAGTTCGCGGGCAGGCCCGAGGCCGAGATCCAGCCGGTCGTGACGACGCTCGCGGGCCATCGCATCCTGCGCAACGACGAGAGCGGGCGCTGGGAGATCTTCCACGACGTCCTCGCCGGCGCTGTCCTCGGCTGGAAGAGCCGGCACGACGCCGAGCAGGCCGTCGCCCGCGAGCGGGAGGAGTCGCGGCGGCGGCACCGGCGTCTCGGCCTGCTCGCGTTCGGGGCGCTCGTCGGACTTGCGCTCGCCTCGGCACTCGCGGTCTTCGCGTTGGCGCAGCGGAGCGACGCGCGCGAGCAGGCACGGATTGCGAGGAGCGGTCAGCTTGCCGCGAGCGCGCTGTCGCTCATCGACACCGACCCCGAGCTCGGCCTGGCTCTAGCTCTGGAGGCGGCCCGCATCGATCCGAATCCGCGTGCCGAGGACGCGCTTCGCCAGACGCTCAGGACATCGCGCGAGCGCGCGATCATCGACGTCGGGCCGGCGCTCCTGTCGCTCGAGCTCGACGGCGGCGGATCACGGGCGCTGGTGGTCGGAGCGGACGGGCGCGCCCGGGTGATCGATCTCGAGTCGGGCACGGTGCTCTGGGCGCGGCGCGTCGACGGTGCTGCCGCGGCGTTCGCACCCGACGGGGGAACCGTCGACACCGTCCGGCGACGCTCGCTGGTGCGTCTCGAGTCGGACACCGGTGAGCCGATCGGGAAGCCTGTCCGGCTGACCGTGCCGGGCGGCGTCGAGCGCGTGGTTCCGAGCCCGGACGGAGGATCGGCAATCGTGATCGCGGGTAAGCCCCGTGCCAGGGTCGTCGCGCTGACGAACGGCGCCATCATCGGACGGGTCAAGCAGCCTCCGAGAGTCACCGCCGCTGCCTACGCGCCGTCGGGCCGGACGGTCGCGAGCAGCGGAGTCGACCACTCGGCGCGTCTCTGGGAAACGAGAACCTGGCAGGAGGTGCGTGCCCTCCGCGGGCATGTCGGTCAGATCCTCGCCGTTGCATTCGACGCGTCCGGCGGGCGCGTGGCGACGGGCAGCACGGATCAGACGGCTCGGATCTGGAAAACCGGAACGGGGCTCCCGATCGTGACGCTCTTCGGTCATGTGGGAGTCGTCAACGACGTCTCCTTCGGAAAGGGCGGCCTCGTCGTCACGGCGAGCGGCGACGCCACGGCGCGCACGTGGGGGGCCAACGGGCGATCGCTCCAGGTGCTCCGGGGGCACAAGGGTGCTGTCACGGGAGCGGCATTCGCGGGGCTGGGCACCGTAGTGACAGCGGGGACGGACGGGACGGTGCGCCTCTGGGATCCCGGAACGATCGTCGAGCTCGTGCCGTCGGACGGCGACGGCCCAGCGGCTCCACGCAAGCGGGCGGAGACCGCCGACGGTGTCGTCGCGGAGGCAGTCGGCAGCACCGTTCGGCTCCGGCGTCCCGACGGAGTGCACGTGTTGCGGGCGCACCGCGACCTCGTCAACGCGGTCCAGTTCAGCCCGGACGGACGGCTCCTCGTCTCGGCCGGCCGCGATCACGACGTGTTCGTCTGGAACGTCGCCGACGGCAGGATCGTCCATCGCTTCGACGAGGCGCAGTCGGCGTCCGTCGCCGACGCTCGGTTCAGCCCTGACGGTCGGTGGATCGTGACGGCAGGCCCGAGGTCCGCGCGCATCTGGAGCGTCGAGGACGGCCGTTCGCTGATGTACCTGTACGGCCCCAAGCCGTTCGTGACGGCGGCGGCGTTCGAGCCGGACTCCCGGACGATCGTCACGCGCGAGACCGAGGGGACGGTAAGGCGCTACGACTGCGAGCTCTGCGGCGGGCTGGAGGAGCTCAGCGCGCTCGCGCGTACGCGCCTCCAGGGAACGGGCCGGGCGATCACGCCCGCCGAACGGGAGCGCTTCCTCGACTGACCGCTTTCGCGGGCTGCGGCGACGTGGGAAGCCCGAGCGTCGCGAGCTTCCGCATCAGCCCGGCGGAGCCGTCGCCGCGGTCGATCCGCACCCGTGCGAGGGTGAAGCGGCCTGCGGTCGGTGACGCGAGCCCGAACTGCGTCGTCGTCGCTCCCTCGTATCCGGCCGCCTCGACCGCCGCGATCGTCTCTGCGTCGTAGCGGCCCGCCGGGTAGCAGAAGAAGCGCGGTGTGACGCCGAAAAGCCGTCGGATCGTCCGCCGCGAGCCGGCGACCTCGTGCCGCAGCGCGGCACCGCCGGTGACCGCGAGGTCGGCGTGCGTCATCGAGTGGGCGTCGATCTCCCATTCGGCCGCGATCAGCCGCCGGACGCCCGCCCGAGGAATCCCCCACGAGGGCGCGAGGTTCGAGAGGTCGAGGTTGAGCACGCCGGGCCAGTGCTGCGCGGCCAGGATCGGGAGCGCCGCCGTGAGGTGGCTCCGATACCCGTCGTCGAACGAGAGGACGATTGGCCGAGCGGGAAGCGTGGCGCGCCCGTTCCAGGCGTCGACGACGCGACCGAGCGTGACCGCCTCGTACCCCGCGCGCGCGAGCCGGCGCACCTGCGCCTGGAACTCGCTCCGGGAGACGTAGAGGTCCGGGAAGGGGGCCGAGCGCGGCGGCTCTCCGATCACGTGGTACATCAGGACCGGCACGGCGCGCCGGTCGGGCTTCATGCCCCGATCGACCGCGTGGGCGGGCTCCTGCGCCGCGAGCACGATGCTCGCACCCGCTGCTGCGGCCAGCGCTGCCAGTCCGATTCGTCGCCTCGTCCGCACGAGGCGCACGGTCGGAGCGCGCCCAAACGGCTCCCCAACGGTCCGTCAACGGCTCGCCAATTGCCTCGCTCGGCGCCGTCTGGAACACGCGTTCGTCCCGTTGCTACGCTCGAATGGAGATGGCCGAGCTGCGCGTGACCTCCGCCTACCGCCCGACCGGCGACCAGCCGAGGGCGATCGCGCAGCTCGCCGCGTCGCTCCGGGATGGGAACCGCGGGCAGACGCTTCTCGGCGCGACCGGGACGGGCAAGACGGCGACGATGGCGTGGGTGATGGAGGAGCTCCAGCGTCCCGCGCTCGTCATCGCGCACAACAAGACGCTCGCGGCGCAGCTCTGCAACGAGTTCCGGGAGTTCTTCCCCGAGAACGCCGTCGAGTACTTCGTCTCCTACTACGACTACTACCAGCCCGAGGCGTACGTGCCGCAGGCCGACCTCTACATCGAGAAGGACTCCTCGCAGAACGACGACATCGCGCGCCTCCGGCTCGGCGCGACGAGCTCGCTCCTGACACGGCGTGACGTCGTCGTCGTGGCGAGCGTCTCGTGCATCTACGGGCTCGGCTCGCCGGAGGAGTGGCGCGAGCGCGTGCTGATCCTCGAGGTCGGAGCGGAGCACGACCGCGACGAGCTCCTCCGGACGCTGATCGACTCGCAGTACGTCCGCAACGACACCGTTCTCGCGCGCGGTCGCTTCCGGGTGCGGGGGGACATCGTCGAGGTGCAGCCGGCGAACGCCGAGACGGCGTACCGCATCTCGATGTTCGGGGACGATGTGGAGCAGATCTCGCACTTCGACCCGCTCACCGGCGAGGTGCTCTCGAAGCTCGACAACCTCGCGATCTGGCCGGCCACCGAGTACGTCACATCGAAGCCGACGGTCGACCGCGCCATCGCGGAGATTCGCCACGAGCTCGAGGAGCAGGTTTCCAAGTTCGAGGCGGAGGGCCGGATGCTCGAGGCCCACCGCATCCGCCAGCGCACCGAGTACGACATGGAGATGCTGAAGGAGCTCGGCTTCACCAGCGGGATCGAGAACTACTCGCGGATCCTCGAGGGCCGCCCGCCCGGGTCGCACCCGTTCACGCTGATCGACTATTTCCCCGAGGACTTCGTCGTCTTCATCGACGAGTCGCACCAGACGGTGCCGCAGATCGGCGGGATGTACGAGGGCGACCGCTCGAGGAAGCAGACGCTCGTCGACTACGGCTTCCGTCTCCCGTCGGCGCTCGACAACCGCCCGCTCCGCTTCGACGAGTTCCTCGGCAAGGTCGGGCAGATGGTGTTCGTCTCCGCGACGCCGGGCTCGTACGAGCTCCGTCACTCGCAGGTCGTCGCCGAGCAGCTGATCCGGCCGACGGGCGTCGTCGACCCCGAGGTCGAGCTGCGTGCGACGAAGAACCAGATCGACGACCTGCTCGGCGAGATCCGCCGCCGCGAGCAGGCGAACGAGCGCGTGCTCGTCACGACGTTGACGAAGAAGATGTCGGAGGACCTCACCGACTACCTCCTCGAGTCCGGCGTCAAGGCGCGGTATCTCCACTCGGAGATCGACACGCTCGAGCGGATCCAGATCATCCGCGAGCTCCGGCTCGGCGAGTACGACGTGCTCGTCGGCGTCAACCTGCTGCGCGAGGGCCTCGACCTCCCGGAAGTGTCCCTCGTCGCGATCCTCGACGCCGACAAGGAGGGGTTCCTCCGCGGCAAGACCGCCCTGTTGCAAACGATCGGCCGCGCGGCCCGCAACGTGAACGGCACGGTGCTCATGTACGCGGACAAGCTGACCGAGGCGATCCAGGGCGCGCTCGAGGAGACGAACCGCCGCCGGGCGGCGCAGCTCGCGTACAACGAGGAGCAGGGCATCACGCCCGAGTCGATCGTCAAGGGCGTCTCCGACATCGCCGAGCTCCTCGCGCTCGAGTCGCCGACCGTCCCCGGTCGGCGCCGGCGGGGGAAGCAGGAGGTCTCGGGGATGAGCCGCGACGAGCTCGAGAAGCTCGTCGTGACGCTCGAGGAGGAGATGTACGTCGCTGCGGAGGAGCTCCGCTTCGAGTACGCCGCGAAGCTCCGCGACGAGGTCAAGGAGCTCCGCCGCGAGCTGAACGCGCTCGCCGAAGCGCCGACCTAGCGTTCCTGACGCAGGAATCCCCGGCTGCGCGTCGCAGACGCCCTCGCCGGAGCGCCGTCCTAGCGCTCGGCGAGCCGCGAGACGATGTACTCGGCGTCCTCGCCGACGCCGATGAGGAGCGCGGACTTCCGCCGGTAGAGCCAGTGCAGGCCGACGAAGAAGAGCCCCTCGACCGGTGAGACGCCGCGTTCATGGAGCGGCCAGCCCTGTTCGTCGGTCTCCACGCCCTCGATCGACGAGTGGTCGGGCCGGAACCCGTTGGCCCAGAGCACGGTTCTGACGCCCGTGACGCGGAGGTCGAGCTCCGCGACATGTGGCGCCGGCAGGGCCGGCTCCGCGGGCTCCGCTTCGGGCACGTCGAGACCCGAGGCGTCGACGTACTCGTCGACACGCCGCTGGAACTCCGCGAGGAACTCGTCGCCCGCGGCCAGGCTCGTCTCGAGCCCCTCGGCGAACCGCACGACCTCGCCCTCGGCGCCGGCGATCCGACCGACGAGATCGACGCCGCGGCGCGCGAGCCAGCGCGGGTTGCAGTCGTGCCCGCCGTCGTTGCCCGACACCGGCGGGTTGCACGCAAGGCGGGCCGCCGGGGAAGGGAGCGACTCGAGCGTGTCGTTCACCCGGCCCGTCTCGACGAGCCAGTGCATCACCTCCCGCCCGCGGTAGACGCGCGGGAACCACGGACACCGGCCGACGGACAGGACGACATGTCGCCCGGCGTCGACGAGCTCGTCCGCGATCTGACAGCCGGACTGGCCGCTCCCGACGACGAGGACGCCGCCGTCGGGGAGCTGCTCGGGTCGCCGGTAGTCCCGCGTGTGAAGCTGGAACACGTCCTCGGAGAGGTGGCGGCCGAGCGGGGCAGGGGTCGGTCGCTGGTAGGAGCCCGCAGCGACGACCAGGGAGCGGGCGGCGAGCGGGTCGCCGGGCGTCTCGATGCGGAAGCCCTCGCCGTCCCGAGCAACGTACGTCACCTCGACGCCCTCCCGTACCGGCGCGGAGAAGCTCTCCGCGTACTCCTCGAAGTAGCGGATCACCTCGTCGCGCGGCGCGAAGGCGTCGGGCTCGGCCCCCGCGTACGGGAAGCCGGGCAGGGCCAGCGTCCAGTTCGGCGTGTTGAGGACGAAGCCGTCCCAGCGCTCGGAGCGCCACGTCTCGCCGACCCGGCCGCGCTCCAGCACGACGTGCTCGATCCCCCGCTGGGTGAGGTGGTAGCTCGCCGACAGTCCCGCCTGGCCGGCGCCGATCACGACCGTGTCGACCGACTCCATGGCTGCCTCCGGTCTCGGGCGTGGGCAACCCTATACGGTGCGACGCGGCCGCTCACCGGAACGCGCCGCCGACGCGGACGAGCGGGGCGGCTGGACGGCCGGTTCGCGCGTGCCGCACGTCGAGCACGAAGAGCGTGTGCGTCCCCGTGGCAAGCTCGTCGCGGAGCGAGCACTCGAGCCAGCCGACGGCGTCGGCCAGAAGTGGGGGATCCGACCCGTCGACGACGGCGACGCCCTCCCACATCGCGATCGGGGGAACCCCGCGCGCGAAGTGCTCCGCGAGCTCCACCTGGTCGGCCGCGAGGATCGAGATCGCGCAGGCGCGCGCCTCCCGTAGGAGCTCGTGTGCGGCCGCCTGCCGCGAGACCGCGACGCCGACGAGCGGCGGGTCGAGGGAGAGCGAGACGAGCGTCGCGACCGTGAGCCCGATCCGCTGCGCGCCGGAAGCGACCGTGAGGACCGACACGCCGGTGGGAACCCGCTGGAGGACGTCCCGGAGCTCTGCCGCCGTGGTCACGGGGCACCGATGCTACGTTCGACCGAGACGAGAGGAGACTTCATGTGCCGGAACATCAAGACGCTCCACAACTTCGAGCCGCCCGCGACGGACGACGAGGTCTATGCCGCGGCACTCCAGTACGTGCGCAAGGTGAGCGGGTCGACGAAGCCGTCGAAGGCCAACGAGGCGGTCTTCATGCGCGCCGTGGACGAGATCGCGCACATCACGTCGCACCTGCTCGAGGACCTCGTCACGACGGCGCCCGCGCGCGACCGCGAGGTCGAGGCGGCGAGGGCGCGAGCGCGGGCGGAGAAGCGCTTCGGCCAGGCGGCCTGAGCTACGCCGGCGCGAGCGACGCGTTCTTGTCCGCGAGATAGCGGAGGTACGGCTCCGGATCGATCGGGCCGCCCGCCAAGCGGACGACCGTCTCCGCGGGCGTGAACTTCCGCCCGTGGCGGTAGAGCTGCTCGCGCAGCCATTCGTGGATCTCGCCGAACTCGCCGCGCTCGATCTGCTCGTACCCGTCCGGCACGTCGAGGAGGAGGCGCTCCCAGATCTGCACCGAGAGGACGTTCCCGAGCTGGTACGTCGGGAAGTAGCCGAAGAGCCCGGCCGACCAGTGGACGTCCTGGAGGACACCGAGCCGGTCGTTGGGCGGGCGGATCCCGACGAGCTCCTCGAGCTTCGCGTTCCACGCCTCGGGGAGGTCCTCCGTCGCGAGGCCGCCGAAGAGAAGCTCCCGCTCGAGCTCGAATCGCAGGATGATGTGGAGCCCGTACGTCGTCTCGTCGGCGTCGACCCGGATCAGCGACGGCCGCGGGCGATTGATCGCCCGGTGGAACCGCTCCAGCGAGACCCCGGCGAGCACGCTCGCGAAGCCGTCGCGGAACTGCGGGTAGAACCAGCGCCAGAACGGGCAGCGAGCGGCCGACGACGTTCTCCCAGAGCCGGCTCTGGGACTCGTGCAGCGCCGACGAGCAGCCCGTCGCGAGCGGGCTCCGGTCGAGGGACTGATCGCCGCCGCGCTCGTAGAGCCCGTGGCCGACCTCGTGCATCGTCGAGAAGATCGACGAGCCGTGCAGGTCGTCCTCGGCGTAGCGCGTGGTCAGCCGGACGTCCTGCGTCGAGAACGAGATGCAGAAGGGGTGGACGGTCGGGTCGAGCCGGAACGACCGCTCGTCGGCCCCGAAGGCGTGCGCGATCACGAGCGACAGCTCGTGCTGCGTCTCGGTCGGGTAGGGGCCGCGGAGGAACGGCTCGGGATCCTCGGGCGCGCACTGCGCCACGAGCTCCTGTAGGGCGGGGCGCAGGCGGTCGAAGACGCGCCGCACCTCGCTCGTCTGCATCCCCTCCTCGAAGTCGTCGAGCAGCGGGTCGTACGGGTCGTCCGTCATCGGGAAGCACTGGACGTACCGGTGCTTCAGCTCGAGCGTCCGGTCGAGCCAGGGGCGGAACGACCCGAAGTCGTCGTTCTCGCGCGCCTCCGCCCAGGCCTCGACCCCCTCGGACGAGAGCTTTGTCATCTCCGCGCGGAGGTCGGCGGGGACGCGGCGCGCCTTCTGCCAGTCGCGCGTTGCGACCGCAACGAGGCAGGCGTCGTCCGACTCGGGATCGAGCCCGGAGACCTCGGGCGCCGCTTCCTCGAGCAGCTCCCCGATCTCGTCGCGGACGAACAGCTCGTGGGCGAGACGGCTGACCGTGGCGAGATGGTCGCCGCGGGTCTCGGCGCCCCCGCGCGGCATCATCACGAGCTGGTCCCACTCGAGGACACGTGCGGCGACGACGAGGTCGTTGATCTGCGCCAGCTCGCGCCGCAGGGCGATCAATGCGTCTGACACGACGCTCGGATCCTACCGAGGGTTGGGCTCGACGCTAACCCCGTCGACGCGAACCGGATGGTCGGCTGCGGCGAGCATCTCCGCATCGCCCGGTGAGTCGCCGTAGGCCCAGATCTCCGCCTCCCCCAACCCTGCCTCGGCGAGCCACTCACGCACGCGCCGCGCCTTCTCGGGCCCGCGGCAGTTGGCGCCGAGGAGCCGTCCCGTGAGGCGGTCGCTCGCGTCGCGTTCGAGCCGCGTACAGACGACGCCGTCGACCTCGAGGTGCGCGCCGAGCGGGACGAGATACGCCTCGTACGACGCCGACGCCAGGAGGATCGCGTGGCCGAGCTCCTTGTGGCGGTGGAGCCGCGCCGTTGTGTCGTCGCGGAGCCGCCGAGTCACGAAGTCGAGGGCGAACGCGGCGCCGAGCCGGTCGAGCTCCACCGCCGCCTTGCCGGCGAGCGAGCCCGTGGCGAGCTCCTTGAGCCGGTCCCGGTCACGGTGCGCGAGTGCTCCGGCGAGCGTCAGCGGCCGGCGGAGGAGTGCGACGGCGAGCTTCCGACTGCCGGCAGCCCGGCGCAGGAACGGGACGACGCAATCCGTGGTCGTCAGAGTCCCGTCGACGTCGAAAACGGCGACGGCGCGACGGCTGGAAGGGGGTTCGGGCACCGCCGAACGAGGCTATACACTCGGTGCATGACCGACGGCCCCGAGATCTTCGACGACCTCTACCTCGGACTCCAGGCAGGCGGCGCGCTGCGCAAGCAGCGGCGCGGCGAGGAGCTGACCGAGGAGGAGCGGCTCGCGATCGGCCGCTGGCAGCAGATGTCGATGTGGCGCAAGGGCGTGGCGGTCGGCGCTTTCGCGCTCGGCACGTTCGGCCTGGGCTTCACCCTCGGCGGCCTCGTCTTCGGCCGCCGCGCGCGCAAGGCCTAGCTCTGACGCGGTCTCGCCGTGCGCCCCTGCACGCGAGGCGGAGCGCAGCCGAGCCGCGCCCCGCCTGATCCATTGCTCTTCTCAGTCGCTCCAGGTCGAGAAGGCGCTCCACCCCTCGTTGAACGCCGCCCCGTCGACGGCGCCCTCGCACCAGTCGTCGTCGCCGCGCTCGCCGCATGCGCCCATCTGCGAGCCGCCGCCCTGCGCGTAGGCGTTCGCGAAGGCGGACGCCAGGCGCTGCTGAAGCCCCGCCGTCTTCGCCGGGAAGTCCGGCTCGCTCGGGACGTTCTCGGGTGCCCAGGCGAAGCCCACGCGACCGGTCGGGCCGTCGGCGGGATGCGTCCCGGCGTCGTGCCGGATGGCGTGCACCTGCTCCGACAGGAAGTGCCGCATCAGGAGGTGGTCGACGTTCGTGAAGCCGAACCCCGACTGCCACTTCCAGGCGGCGTTCGCGAGCGGCAGGTATGCCCTGCGGAAGAACGCCTCGGCTGCGGCCGTCCGCTCTCCGCCTGCACGGGCGAGGTTCAGTGGGTGCATCAGGTACTCGACGAGATGCCGCGCCTTGGTCATGCGCGGAGCGTTCGGGACACCCCATGCGCGGACGTCGCCGTACGTCTCCTGCGCCCAGAAGCGAACGTACGCGTCGGCCTCCGTCCAGAACGGCGCGTCGGACAACCAGCCGCGCATGTTCCCCAGGTAGACGGAGAGGTTCTGCGTCCGCTGGCCGAGCCCGACGACGAACACGAGACCCTTCGCCGTGCCGGTCGACGCGTCGCCCTCGTAGAGACCATGCAGGAAGTCGAGGAGGTTCCGTCGGGCCGGGCCGGCGCTCTGCCGGACGCTCGACGGCACCTCGTTCATCGCCCAGAGGTCGCCGAGAGCGATGTCGTAGCCGGCGGTGACCATTCGCCGGCGGAACTCCTTGCCGGCGTCGAGCCACGTCCTCCGGTTGGTCGTCACCCATGTCTGCCACGACGTCAGGTGCGCCTCGGCCATCGCGTGGAAGCGCGGCCCGAGCGCCCGGATCCGCCACGCCTGATCCGGGCGGGGCATCGTCTTGTTGCCCGCGATGGACGGGATCGAGATGTAGTAGTCGGCGCAGTGCGACCGCTGGGCCGCGAGGTTCTGCGCGAGACGGTTCCAGTCCGAGTCCGTGTAGAGAGAGACCTCCGCGTGGAACCGGCAGTTCCGGCGGAGCGCCTCGGGTCCCTCGGAGGCGACGAGCGCGGTCTCGACGCGCGCCGTCTCAACGGCTGCCGCCTCGATCTCGGGCGCGATCGGGCCGATGGCCTCCACCGGCTCGACGCCGGCGCAGTCGACGGCGGAGAGGCTGACGGCCTCCTCGTCGCCGCAGGGCGGGGGCGAGCCGATGAACAGATCCGGTGTCTCGGGCTCGTCCGCTCGGACGGTGCCGGCGCTCGCGACCAAGGCGACGAGCGCGAGCACGGCGACCGACAGGGTGATGCGTCGCATGACGGCTCCTTTGTTCGATTGGATCGCCGTCACGGTGGCGCCGGCGCCTCATCGCCTGCTCACACCGCGCCCACATCGATCCCCGATCGAACGTATGTTCCGTCCGGTGTCGGGGCTAGACTGACGGTCGCATGGCAGCCGGTGAGTTGATCGTCCACGGCGCCCGCGAGCACAACCTGAAGGACGTGACGGTCAGGCTCCCGCGGAACGCGCTCGTCTGCGTGACCGGGCTTTCGGGCTCCGGCAAGTCCAGCCTCGCCTTCGACACGATCTATGCGGAGGGGCAGCGCCGCTACGTCGAGTCGCTCTCCGCATACGCGCGGCAGTTCCTGCAGATGATGGAGAAGCCGGACGTCGACTCGATCGACGGTCTCTCGCCGGCGATCTCGATCGACCAGAAGACGACCTCGCGCAACCCGCGCTCGACGGTTGGCACGGTCACCGAGGTCTACGACTACCTGCGCCTCCTCTACGCGCGTGTCGGGCGGCCGCACTGCCCGGTCTGCGGGCGACCGATCGCGGGCCAGTCGCTCGACCAGATCGTCGAGCAGGTGCTCGCGCTCCCGGAGGGGACGAAGTTCACCGTGAACGCGCCCGTCGTGCGCGACCGGAAGGGCGAGTTCCGCGACGTGATCGAGGAGCTCCGCCGCGACGGCTTCACGCGGGTCAAGGTCGACGGCGAGCAGCGGCTGCTCGAGGAGGAGATCGTCCTCGACAAGAAGTTCAAGCACACGATCGAGGTCGTCGTCGACCGGCTCGTGATGAAGGCGGACCTCCGCCAGCGCCTCACGCAGTCGATCGAGACGTCGACGTCGCTCGCGGAGGGCCTCGTCGCGATCGACGTGATCGACGGCGACTACCACCTGTTCAGCGAGAACTTCGCGTGCCCCGAGCACGGCGTCTCGCTGCCGGAGCTCGAGCCGCGGATCTTCTCGTTCAACGCGCCGCACGGCGCGTGCCCGCGGTGCACGGGCCTCGGCGCCCAGCTCGAGATCGATCCGGACCTGCTCGTGCCCGACCCGGGCCTTTCGATCGAGGAGGGCGCGCTCGTGCCGTGGTCGCTCGGCGGCCAGGGCTTCTACGAGTCGGTCATCCAGGCGGTCGCCGACCGGTACGAGATCCCGGTCACCGTCCCATGGCGCGAGCTGACGAGCGAGCAACAGGACAGGTTCCTGCACGGGACCGGCGGCGACCGGATCCTCGTGACCTACCGCAACCGGATGGGCCGAAAGCGGCAGTACACGATGGCGTTCGAGGGGCTCGTCACGAGCCTCCAGCGGCGCTACCGCGAGACCGACTCGTCTCAGCAGCGCGAGCGGATCGAGGAATACATGTCGATGCGCCCCTGCCCGGTGTGCCACGGCGCCCGGCTGAAGCCGGAAGTGCTCGCGGTCACGGTGGGCGAGCAGTCGATCCACGAGTTCTCGCAGCTGTCCGTCACGGCCGCCTTGAGATTCGTCGACGGGCTCGAGCTGACGCCGACCGAGGAGCTGATCGGGCGCCGGATCCTCAAGGAGATCCGCGAGCGGCTGACGTTCCTCGACGACGTCGGGGTCGGGTACCTCAACCTCGACCGGGCCGCGCGGACGCTCTCCGGCGGCGAGGCGCAGCGGCTCCGGCTCGCGACCCAGATCGGGTCGCAGCTCGTCGGCGTGCTCTACATCCTCGACGAGCCGTCGATCGGGCTCCACCAGCGTGACAACGGGAGGCTGATCGGGACGCTCGAGCGGCTCCGCGACCTCGGCAACACCGTGCTCGTCGTCGAGCACGACGAGCAGATGATGCGCACCGCCGACTGGCTCGTCGACATGGGGCCGGGCGCGGGCGAGCACGGGGGAGAGGTGGTCGCGGAGGGCACGGCGCGCGACGTGACGCGCAACCGCCGCTCGGTGACCGGGCAGTTCCTCTCCGGGAAGCGGCGGATCGCGGTTCCTCCGCGGCGCGACGAGGATCGCGGCAACTTCCGCGTCCTCGGAGCGCGCGAGCACAACCTGAAGGACATCGACGTCGAGTTCCCGGTCGGGAAGTTCGTCTGCGTGACGGGCGTGTCCGGCTCCGGGAAGTCCACGCTCGTGAACGAGATCGTCTTCAAGGCGCTCGCGAACCGCCTGAACAAGACGCGGACGAAGCCGGGGGCACACGACGAAGTCGAGGGGATCGACTGCTTCGACAAGGTGATCGAAATCGACCAGACGCCGATCGGCCGCACGCCGCGGTCGAACCCGGCGACGTACACCGACCTCTTCACGCACGTCCGCGAGCTCTACTCGCTGACGCCGGAGGCCAAGGTGCGCGGCTACAAGCCGGGCCGGTTCTCGTTCAACGTCCGCGGCGGCCGCTGCGAGACCTGCAAGGGCGACGGCCAGATCAAGATCGAGATGCACTTCCTGCCCGACGTGTACGTGCCGTGCGAGACCTGCCACGGGCGCCGGTACAACCGCGAGACGCTCGAGGTGCGCTTCAAGGGGAAGTCGATCGCCGACGTGCTCGAGATGTCTGTCGAGGAGGCGCTCGAGTTCTTCGCGAAGATCCCGAAGATCCGGCGTCGGCTACAGACGCTGCACGACGTCGGGCTGGACTACATCCGCCTCGGCCAGCCGGCCACGACGCTGTCGGGCGGCGAGGCGCAGCGCGTGAAGCTCGCGTCCGAGCTTTCGAAGGTCGCGACGGGCCGGACGCTCTACATCCTCGACGAGCCGACGACGGGTCTCCACTTCGCCGACATCGAGAAGCTGCTCGAGGTGCTGCAGCGGCTCGTCGACGCCGGCAACACCGTGCTCGTGATCGAGCACAACCTCGACGTGATCAAGCAGGCCGACTGGGTCGTCGACCTCGGCCCGGAGGGTGGCGAGGCCGGCGGCGAGGTGATCGCGACCGGCACGCCGGAGGACGTGGCCGGGGTCGAGGCGTCGCACACCGGGCAGTTCCTGCGTGCCGTGCTCGCCGAGCCGGCCGCCGCAGCAGCCTGAGCAGTCCCTGAGCAGGCGCCGGCGCGGCGGCCTGCACGGCGGGGCACCCCGGCTATCCCTGGACGTCGCACCCTCCCGCTGAGATCTTCGGCTCGTGCGCATGCGGAGCGGTGGCGTCGGCGGGCGATTGACAGCTGTTCGAGAGCTCTGGAAGAACCCCGCGCTTCGCCGCGCCGAGCTGGCGTGGGGAGGGTTCCATGCAGCGGAGTGGGCGTCGGTCGTCGCGCTGAGCGTCGTGGCGTTCGAATCGAACGGTGCGGGCGCTGTCGGTCTCGTCCTCTTCGCCCGGATGGTCCCGAGCGCCTTGGTGGCGCCGTTCGTCGCCGTCGTCGGCGATCGGTACCGGCGCGAGCGGATCCTGCTCGTCGTCCATCTCGTCCGGGCCCTCGCCTGCCTCGGGGCCGCGGTTGCGCTCGCCCTCGACGCGAGCATCGTCGTCGTCTACGTGCTCGCCGTGCTCGCCGCCGTGCCGCTCGCAGCGCACCGGCCGAGCCACCTGGCGCTGACACCGCTGCTCGTGCGAACGCCGCGGGAGCTCGCTGCGTCGAACGTCGCTGCGCTGACCTTCGAGTCCGGCGCCGTGCTACTGGGGCCTGCACTCGCGGCGCTCCTCCTCGCGCTGTCCGGCCCCGCGGCGGTCTTCGGCGCGTGCGCGGTGATCTCGTTCCTCTCCTTCGCGGCGATGGCGGGCGTACGCCCCGCGGTGTCCGTGGAGGCGCCGGCGGAGCGAGTCGGCGTGCGTCACGAGCTCCGGGAGGGAGCCCGGTCGCTCGTGCGGAACCGACCCGTTCGCCTCGTCGTCGGCCTGTTCGGATCGCAGGCATTCGTGCGAGGCGCGCTCAATGTCCTGCTAGTGGTCGTCGCGATCGACGTCCTCGACATGGGCGAATCCGGTGTCGGGATCCTCACAGCCGCATTCGGGGTGGGAGGGATCCTCGGTGCGACCGCCGGTGTCTCGCTCGTCGGCCGCGGTCGGCTGGGGCGTCCGTTCCAGCTCGCGCTCGCCGGGTGGGGACTGCCGCTCGTCGCGCTCGCCGCCTGGCCCGAGCCATGGGTCGCGATCGTGTGCCTCGCGATGTCGGGCCTCGCGAACAGCCTGCTGGACGTCGCGGGGTTCACGATCATGCAGGAGAACGCAGACGAGCGGGTGATCGGCCGCATCTTCGGCCTGTTCGAGCTCGTCGTGATCGCGACGGTTTGCCTCGGCTCGCTCCTCGCACCGGTCGCGATCGACCTGCTCGGCTCACGGGGCGCGTTGATCGCCGCTGGAGGGCTCCTCGCCGTGCTCGCGCTGCTCGCGACCCGGGGCCTCGGGCGGATCGACGACGAGGCCGAGGTCCGCGTCGCGGAGCTCGAGCTCCTCCGGCGGACGTCCATCTTTGCGCCGCTGCCCTACGTGGCGCTGCGGCGGTTGGCGGCCTCGTTGGGCGAGTGCCGCGCCGACCAGGG
This sequence comes from uncultured Actinomycetes bacterium, assembly GCA_963706915.1. Taxonomy (GTDB): domain Bacteria; phylum Actinomycetota; class Thermoleophilia; order Gaiellales; family Gaiellaceae; genus Gaiella. The sequence continues at coordinate 562,529 of CAVPOH010000005.1, read as the reverse complement.
CACCGCGATCGTCCGGCAGGGGGAGGGGGAATCGTCTACGTGATCGCCGAGGGACGCGCGTCCGTCAGCCGAGACGGCGACGTCCTCCGCGAGCTCGGGCCGGACGACGTCTTCGGCGAGCTCGCGCTGATCCTCGACGTGCCGCGTACGGCGACGGTGACGGCGACCGAGCCCCTCGTCCTCCGGACGCTCGCCCGAGAGCCGTTCCTCGCCGCGGTCACCGGGAACCAGCTCAGCGGGGACGAGCTTCGTCGCATCGTCGACGCGCGCACACCCGTCGAGCTCGCCGAGTCGCCCAGCTAGCGTCAGCGGGCGTGAACGCGAAGCGCACGATCGCGATCGTCGGGGCCGGGTTCTGCGGGACGGCGGTGGCGATCAACCTCCTTCGCGCGTCGCCGGCGACGATCGGCCGCGTCCTGCTGATCGAGCGGGTCGAGCGTCAGATCGGCGGCGTCGCGTACTCGACCGGCTCCGCGAGCCACACGCTGAACGTCCCCGCGGGACGCATGAGCGCGTTCGAGGACGACCCGGACGACTTCCTGCGGTTCGTCCGCGCCGCGGAGCCGTCGCTCACCGGTGGCTCGTTCGTCCCTCGCCGGTCGTACGGCGAGTACCTCGCGGCGCGGCTCGGCGAGGCGCGCCGCGCGTCCACCCTCCCGTTGCTGAGGGTCGCGGGCGAGGTCGTCGAGATCTCCGAGGGCGCGGGGTCGGTGACGCTGGCCCTCGCCGACGGCCGCTTGCTCGCGGCCGACCAGGTCGTGCTCGCCATCGGCAACTTCCCGCCGTCCGACCCGCCGGCGCGCAGCGACGGCTTCTACCGGAGCCTGCGCTACGCGCGTGATCCCTGGTCACCGGACGCGCTCGAGGGCGACCGGCGCGAGGACGTTCTCCTCCTCGGCACCGGGCTGACGATGTGCGACGTCGCGCTCGCGTTTCGGGATCTCGACCATCGCGGCCGGATCCACGCTGTATCGCGGCGTGGACTGCTGCCACAGCCGCACCGCGTGTCGGCGGCGCCGCCGCCGCACCTGGACGCGCCGGCCGATCTCGCCGAATGGCCAGACTCGGCTCTCGGGATGCTGCGAGCCATGCGCCGCGAGGTGCGCGGCAAGGCAGCGGACGCCGTCGACTGGCGCGAGGTGGTCACATCGATCCGCGACGACACGCCTGCGTTGTGGCGCCGCCTCGGCGCCGAGGAGCGCCGCCGGTTCCTGCATCGTCTGCGGCCGTACTGGGAGACGCATCGGCACCGCTCCTCGCCGGAGACGGCGTTCGGCGTCGAGACGTTGATCGCCGCCGGCGCGCTCGAGGTGATCGTCGGCCGGGTGGACGGCTACGCCGAGGACGGAGAGGGGGTCGTCGTCACGATCTCCCGGCGCGGGAGCAGAGGGACAGAGGAGCTCCGCGTCGGGAAGGTGATCAACTGCACCGGACCGGACACCGACCTCGCCCGGGTGAACGACCCGCTCGTGCGGTCGCTCCGAGACAGCGCCCTCGTCCGCCCCGACGAGCTCGGCCTCGGGCTCGACACGGACGACGACGGCCGCCTGCTCGACCGCGAGGGTCGCGCGAGCAGGCGACTGTTACTCGTCGGGCCGCTGCGCAAGGGCCTCCTGTGGGAGAACACCGCGGTGCCCGAGCTCCGGGTCGAGGCCCGACGGACGGCCGAGCTGCTCGGGGCCCAGGCCGGCTCGGAGCGAGCGCCGTGATGTAAGGAACTCGTTCGGCCGCTCAACCTCGGGCGATCAGCTGCCGTCTATTGATCACATGGACAGCGGGCGGCAGCTGGTTCCGGGTGAGGTCGTGTACCTGGCCGGCGAGATCTCTGCCGGGGGACAGATCTTCGAGATCGGCGCGCGGGCGCTCGTGACGGACGCCCACGGCGACGAGCTCGCCATCGAGCTCGGCGGGGAGACGGTCGCGTGTCGGCCCGACCTCGTCGTCCAGAAGCGGCCGCGCGCGCCGCGCGCTGCGTCCTGGCAGCGCCGGCCGAGCCGGTACTTCCGGCCGGCCCCGCGCTGACGGCCGCCACGCCCCCGGCTAGACCTGCCAGACGACCCGTCGTGCCCGGTCGGCAGAGCAGGCCAGCACCGTCCCACGCAGGATGTCGATTCCGACCATCCCCTGCGGATCGTGCATGACCTCGCGCACGGCGAGCTCGGCGACGGGTACCTGACGACCGGCCACGTCGAGCACCTGCGCCCCTGCAGTCGAGCCCATGACGTCCGCGCCCGAGACCCCGCCGCCCAGTCGCTCCTCCTGCCCGCTGCCGAGGCCCGGCAGCGCGGCGCGCGAGAACTCGGTCCGCTTCCCGCCCGAGTTGAGCAGCGTCGGGAGCTCGGCGAAGGAACGGACGGCGATGCCACCCACGACCAGGCTCGTGAACGACGGCTCCCGCTCGAGCGAGAGCGGCGACAGCCCGGGTGAGCGGGCCTCGAGCCACGGGACGAGCTCTTGCTCCTCGGCGTCGACGAGCAGGAGCTCGTCGTGGAGGAGGTCGAGGACGGTCACGGCCGTCGGGTGCAGGTGCTGCGGGCTGAGGATCCCGCCGATCCCCAGACCGGGGAACGGCTTGGGCGCGGGGATCGAAACGATGTCGCCGAGGGTGACGTCGAGCTCGCCAAGCGCGAGCGTGACGTCCTCCACCGACCAGCTCGGCATCGTCGCCCCGCTGTGATCGATGCCCTCCTCGCCGGGCTCGACCGCGAGTCCGAGCCGGTCGACCAGCTCCTTCGTCAGGATGTGGACCTCGGACCCCGTGTCGAGAACGAGGAGCGTCTCGATCCCGCCGACCGCCCCGGGCGCCAGCGGCGCGTGCCCGCCGTACGTGATCGGGACGCGGGTCAGGATCCGGACGGCCACGGCGGAACTATTGCCCTTGTCGGCGCCGCGAGGCGTCGCTGACGTACCCTCGCGGCGTGAGCGAGCGTCCGCGCGTCAAGCCCGTCGAGCAGGCCGACCGCCAGGGGCTGAGGCTCGCTGAGGCCGGAGAGTCTGCGAGCCGCGAGTGGTGGCGGCGCGTCCCGCGTGTCGTGACCGCTCCTCGCGGCGTGTTCGCCGCGCTCGCCGAGACCGACGACGTCGACGTCGACGCCCGCAGCGAGCCGGTGCTCGCAATCACGATCCTCGCGGGCATGGCAGCCGTCCTCATCACGCCGGCGTGGGGGCGGATCATGAACGACCCGAGTGTCGACTGGCTCGTCGTCTTCGTCCTCACCTTCGTCGGCGGGCTGCTCTACGGAGCGGCGGGGTACTTCCTGCTCGGGCTCGCGCTCTGGCTCGGCGCGAAGGCGGTCGGCGTCGACCCGCCGTTCAGGATCGCCCGGCAGATCGTGGCCTTCGCCGCGCTGCCGCTCGCGCTGTCACTGCTCGTCGTCGTGCCGGCCGTCGCGATCGGGTTCGGAGCGGACTGGTTCACGACCGGGGGCGACGACGACACGGGGAACGGCAGGACGATCGTGACTGCGATCGGCCTCGCCTTCGCGGCGTGGTCGCTCGTGCTCGTCGCACTCGGCTTGCGGACGACGCTCCGGCTGCCGTGGCGCGGCGTCGTGGGCGCCATGCTGCTCGCGGGGGTCCTGGTCGCCGCGTTCGCGGTGCTGCCGAGCGCGCTCTAGCCCCGCTGCCTCGTCTCCACCGTCGCGTCGGCTCCGACCGCGTGGCGGAACGCCTCCAGCTCCTCCTCCGAGATCCCGTAGGTGTGGACGTCCTCCGGGAAGCGCCGCTCGCGGACGTCGGCCGCGTACGCCGACACGGCGTCGCGGATCGCGGTCGCGACGTCGGCATAGCGCTTCACGAAGCGCGGCGAGGTGCCGTCGTAGAGGCCGAGCAGGTCGTGCCAGACGAGGACCTGGCCGTCGGTGCCGGCGCCGGCACCGATCCCGATCGTCGGGATCGAGAGCCGCTTCGTGATCTCCTCGGCCACCGGGGCAGGGACCGCCTCGAGCACGATCGAGAAGCAGCCGGCCGCCTCGAGGGCGCGCGCGTCGTCCACGAGCTGCGCAGCCTTCTCGGCCGTCCGGCCCTGCGCCTTGAAGCCTCCGAGCATCGTCGCCGACTGCGGCGTGAGGCCGATGTGCCCCATCACGGGAATCCCGGCGCCGACGATCGCGCCGACGCGTGTGAGCGTCGGTCCGGCGCCCTCGAGCTTCACGGCGTCCGCGCCCGCCTCCTTGACGAAGCGGATGGCGTTCTCGACGGCGTCGGTGTCCGACACCTGGAACGAGCCGAACGGCATGTCGGCGATCACGAACGGTCGCCGGGCGCCCCGCGTGACGGCGCGCGTGAGCACGATCATCTCGTTCATCGTCGCGGGCACGGTGGAGTCGTGACCGAGCACGGTCATCGCCGCCGAGTCGCCGACGAGGACGAGGTCGGCGCCCGCCTCGTCGGCGAGCCGGCCCGAAGGGGCGTCGTAGGCCGTCACCATGACGATCGGCTGCCGGCGGGCCTTGAGGTCGGCGAGCTCGGTGATGGCGAGCTTGCCGGGTGCGGGGGTTCCGGGCGCAGGGGTGCGCGGGCGTGTGCTCACGATTCCTCCTCGAGGGGGACGTTGTCGATCAGTCGGGTGGCGCCGACGCGGACCGCGGCGGCGAGAGCGGGTGGGTCGAAGGGGGCCACGGCGACGTAGTCGACGTCGAGGCCGGCGGCCTCGAGGATCGCCCGCGCGGTGTCCGGATCGCGCGTCGCGAGCGCGCGCGGGAGGGCGAGCGCGCGGGCACGCTCCGCGGGGCTCAAGTCGGCATTGCGAGACGAGAGCGCGAGGCCGTCGGCGTCGCGGACCGTCGGCACGACGGCGAGCTCGAGCTCGAGGTGCAGGTCGGACGCCATCCGTCGCAGCACCTCGACCTGCTGGGCGTCCTTCCGCCCGAAGAACGCGACGTCCGGCCGGACGATCGTGAACAGCTTCAGGCAGACCGTGGCCACGCCGCGGAAGTGACCGGGGCGGTACTCGCCCTCGAGCATCCCGCCGAGCTCCGTCACCTCGACCCAGGTCTGGTAGCCGGGAGGGTAGAGCTCGCCGGCCGAGGGGGCGAAGACGACGTCGACGCCCGCCTCGCGTGCGACGTCGAGGTCGTGCGCCTCGTCGCGGGGATAGCCGTTCAGGTCGGCCGGGTCGCCGAACTGCGCGGGGTTGACGAACAGGCTCATCACGACCGTGTCGCAGGACGCCCGCGCCGCGGCGAGCAGCGCGCGGTGGCCGTCGTGGAGCGCGCCCATCGTCGCCACGAGGCCGATCCGGCCGAGGCGCCGGTCCGCGAGCGCCGCACGGGCGTCGGCGATGGTCCGCGCGACGATCACGCCGGCGCTCCCTGCAGCGCCGCGGCGCGAGCGGTCAGCGCCGCGAGCGCGTCGTAGGCGGGAAGGAGGTCCGGCGCCGTCTCCGCGATGGCCGCGCGATGACGCTCGACGGTGTCCCAGTCCCCGCGCTCGATCGGGCCGGTGAGCTGGAAGCCGTTGTCGATGACGCGGCGCATCAGCGGCTCGAGCGCCTCGGGCGGCACGTCGGACGCCTCGAGGAGCTCGCCCGCGGCGCGCCGGAGGGTGACGAGATAGTTCGACGCGATCGCCGCGCCGGCGTGATAGAGCGCCCGCCTGTCGTCGGCGAGCGGGAAGGGCCGCAGCCCGACCGTCTCCGCGAGCCACGAGCCGGTTGCGACCGCCTCGTCGGTCTCGCCACTCACGGCGGCCCAGGCTCCGTCGAGCTGCTCGGGACCGCGGTCGTGCGTGAACGTCTGCAGCGGGTGGACGGAGAGCCGCCGCTCGTGCGGCTCGAGTGCGGCGAGCGGCGTCCCGCCACTCGTGTGCGCGACCCACGGGCCGCGCTCGATGCCGGCGGCGACGTCGGCGATCGCGCGATCGGGGACGCAGAGGAGGACGAGGTCGGCGTCGCCGTCGCGAAGCGCGACTCCGCGCTCGCGGAGCCTCGCGCTCATCGCGCTTCCGACGCGCCCGCGCGCCCCGATGACGACCACGCTGTCGATCATTCCGTGCTCCAGTTCCTCGCGGATACCGGGCTTCTCGACGAGTGTAACGAACGGGCGCGGCGTCTACTTCCCGTGCTCGAGCTTCCAGACGCAGTAGCCGTCCCGGAAGCCGGGCAGGAGCCGGACGAGCCAGCGTGGCGGCGCACCCTGCGCGCTGAGCTCGGCCCCGCGCTCCGGGACCGACACGCGGGCCGCCGTGTGGTAGCCGCGCTCGTGGAACAGCGCCTCGGGGTGGTCGGACGACGCCGCGAACTCCGCGTCGATCTCGCGTAGGAAGCGAACCAGGCTCCGCGCGTACCGCGCGAGAAACGTCCTCGTGAGCAGGTCACAGACGACCGCGTGGTGCGGGAACAGACGCACGAGCGTCGCCAGGAGCGCCCGCCGATCCGGGTCGGGGACGTAGCCCAGGATGCCTTCCAGGACGATCACGACGTACTCGTCCGTCGCGTACGGCAGGAGCGTCGCCTCGAGCGACTCCTCGCGGAACCGGATCGGGACGCGCTCGAGAGGACTTGGCGCTTCGGCGGCCGGAAGCCGCGCCTCCTTGATCGCGAGCAGTTCGGGCTCGTCCACCTCGACCCAGCGACCGCCGTCGAGGCGGTACCCGCGGGTGTCGAACCCGCAGCCGACGACCATGATGCGCAACCCGCGATCACGACCGAGCTCCTCCCGGAGCATGTCGTCGATCACCCGGTGCCGGACCGGGAACGACTGGAACGGCCGCTTCAGCGCGCTGAACCGCTCTGCGACCGCGCGGGCATCGTCGTCCATGAAGCGCGCGGCGTAGGTGTCGTTCGCGACGGGCCGTGGTCCGGTCGCGTCGGCGTAGCGCGCCGCGAGCGTCCAGTACGCCGTGATCGAGACGGGGTTCGCGGGCGATGCCACCGTCACGCGGCCAGTATTCGAGCGGCTTTCCCGCCGGGTCAAGCGACGTAGGCGGCCAGGCGCTCCCCGAGGCGGCCGCGAATTCCGGGCCAGTCGTCGTCCGTGACGCTGTACCACGCGGAGTCGCGGTTCTCGCCGCCCCGGACGAGCATGTGCTTCCGGTGGACGCCCTCGAATGTGGCGCCGAACGCCTCCATGGCGCCACGCGACCGCTCGTTCTGCGCGTCCGTCTTCAGCTCCACGCGGCGGCATCCCCACGTCTCGAACGCGTGCTCGAGCATGAGCAGCTTCGCCTCGACGTTGACCCCGGTGCTCCAGACAGAAGGGTGGAGCCATGTCCAGCCGATCTCGACCGAGCCGTGCTCGGGGCGCAAGGCGAGGTAGCGGGTCGAGCCCACGACCCGCTCGTCGGTCGTCGTCACGAGCGGCAGCTCCCCCCGGCGGCGCCGGCATCGAGCGCGGCGCGGAGCCACTCGTCGAGCTCCTCGCGCGTGGACGGCTGGAGGATCGAGAGCCAGGTCCATGTCCGGGGGTCGCGGGATGCCTCCCAGAGCCCGTCGGCATGGGCGGGCGTCAGCGGCTCCAGCCGGACGAGCGTGCCCGTGAGGACGGGTGCGGTCCACGGTCCGGGTGCCACGCGCTCTAGACTACGGACGATGCCGATCTACGAGTACGCATGCATGAAGTGCGAGGAGCACTTCGAGGAGCTCGTCCGCTCCGAGGAGCAGGTCGTCACGTGCCCGAGCTGCGGTGCGGCGAAGGTGCTCCGGCAGTTCTCCGCGTTCGCCGTCCACGGCTCCTCCGTCAAGCCGAGCTTCGCCTCGGGGTCGGGCGGGGGCGGCTGCTGTGGCGGCGGTTGCGGCTGCGGGCACTGACCGCCTGCGGTCGTAGGCTTCGCCTGTGGACGCTCCGGAGCGCGCATCGGCGTTGGCGGCCGTCGCCGCCGAGGCCGCGGTCTGCTTCCGCTGCCCGCTCTCCGAGGGTCGTACCCATGTCGTCTTCGGCGAGGGGAACCCGGACGCGGAGCTCGTGCTCGTCGGCGAGGCGCCCGGCTTCCACGAGGATCGCGAGGGGACGCCGTTCGCGGGACGCGCCCGCGAGCTCCTCGCGCGCCTGCTGACCTCCGTCGGGCTCTCGCTCGACGACGCGTACCTGGCGACGGTGCTCAAGTGCCGGCCGCCGGGGAACCGCGACCCGCTACCCGCCGAGACCGCGGCCTGCGAGCCGTACCTCTACCGGCAGCTCGAGCTCATCCGTCCGAGCGTCGTGGCGCCGCTCGGCAGCTTCGCCACCGCGCTCCTCTCCGGCCGCGCGCTCGGGATCACCCGCGTGCACGGTCAGGAGCAGCCGGTAACGCTCGGCGGGCGGACGGTGACCCTGTACCCGCTCTTCCATCCGGCCGCGGCGCTCTACACGCCGACGATGCTCGAGGTGCTCGAGCGCGACGTGGCCCGGCTGCCCGAGCTCCTCGGAGCCGCAGACGCCGTTCCCGAGCGGCGCGACGCCGCACGGCATGTCGCGGACGACGTGGAGCTCGGCACGCCCGCGCGTCAGCCCGTGCAGCTCGGGTTGTTCTGACGACCGGATGCCGACGCTCCAGATCGAGAGCGGCTCGGTGGAAGAGACCGAGCGCCTTGCGGCCCGCCTCGCGCGCGAGCTCGAGCCGGGCGACGTCGTCCTGCTCTCGGGCGAGCTCGGCGCCGGGAAGACGACATTTGTCCGCGGCGCGTCGCGTGCTCTCGGCGTGACCGCGCGCGTGACGAGCCCGACGTTCACGATCGGCCACCGGTACCCGGGCGTGGTCGACGTCTCGCATCTCGACCTGTACCGGTTCCGCGGCCTCTCGGCCGCGGAGTGGGGCGACGTCGAGCCGTACTTCGACGGCGCCGTCGTGTTCGTCGAGTGGCCGGAGGCCGCCGCCGATGCGCTTCCTCCCCCGCGCGCGCACGTCCAGCTGGAGCACGTCGGCCCCGAGACGCGGCGCATCATCGTCGCTGCGGACGAGGACGCGCTGCTACAAGAGCTGTCGGGTGCTGATCCTGGCGTTCGACACCGCGACTGACGTCGCCACCAGCGCGCTGGTCGTGGACGGCGAGGTCCTCGGCGAGCGGGCGTCGCGCGCCTCGACGCTGCTCGAGGACGTCGATGCGCTCCTTCGCCAGGGCTCGAGCCGACCGAGAGACGTCGAGGCGCTCGTGGTCGGGACGGGGCCGGGGAGCTTCACGAGCATGCGGATCGGCGTCGCGGTGGCGCGCGGGCTCGCGCTCGCGCTCGGCATCGAGGGCGCGGGTGTCTCGACGCTCGACGCGCTCGCCGCAGCGGACGAGGACGCGCTCCCGGTGATCGACGCGCGCCGCGGGGAGGTCTTCGTCCCGGGGCCGGCAGCGGTCAAGCCCGACGACGTCGCGGCGGCCGGACGGCTCTGCGTCGGCGACGGCGCGGTCCGGCATCGCGCCGTGCTCGAGGCGAACGGCGCGATCGTTCCGCCTGACGACGACCCACGCCATATGCCCCGGGCGTCGCTCCACGCACGGCTCGCCACCGAGTTCGGACCGGTCGACGCGATCGAGCCGATCTACGTCCGCGCCCCCGACGCCGAGCGGTGGGCGGGCTGACCGTGCGGCTCCGGCGGCTCGAGATCGGGGACCTCGACGCGATCGAGCGGATCGAGCGCGCGTCGTACCCGACGCCCTGGTCGCGCTCGATGTTCGCGACGGAGCTCGCGAAGCCGAGCTCGCTGTCGCTCGGCGCCGTCGACGACGCCGATCGGCTCCTCGGCTACCTCGTCCTCTCGCGGTACGTCGACGCATGGCACGTGATGAACGTCGCCGTCGCCCCCGAGTCGCGCAGGCAGGGAGTCGCGACGGCGCTTCTCCGCCGGCTGCTCGACGACACGCGGCACGACGCGCAGCGCGGGTACACGCTCGAGGTCCGCGTCTCGAACGTCGGCGCGATCGCTCTCTACGAGGGCTTCGGGTTCCGGACGAAAGGCGTCCGGCGCGGCTACTACACCGACAACCGGGAGGACGCGCTCATCATGTGGCGCGACCCCGAGCCTCCCGAGGCGGTCCGCGAGGAGAGCGGCTGAACGTCCTCGGGATCGAGACCTCGTGCGACGAGACCGCGGCGGCCGTCGTCACGGGGGACGGCCAGCTGCTCTCGTCGGTCGTCGCCTCGCAGGCGGACCTCCACGCGCGGTTCGGCGGAGTCGTGCCCGAGGTCGCCTCCCGGCGCCACCTCGAGCTCGTCTCGCCCGTCGTTCGCGCGGCGCTCGACGACGCCGGGCTCGGCCTGGAAAGCGTCGACCGCGTCGGCGTGACGCAGGGACCGGGGCTCGTCGGTGCATTGCTCGTCGGGCTCTCCGCCGCCAAGGCGATCGCCTGGGCCCGCGGACTTCCGCTCGTCCCCGTCGACCACCTCCACGGCCACGTCGCGACGCTCTACCTGGCGCCCGACCCGTTCGAGCCGCCGTTCACGTGCCTGCTCGCGAGCGGAGGCCACACGCTCCTCCTCTCGGTCCGCGACCGGACGTCGTTCGCGATCCTCGGCTCGACGCTCGACGACGCTGCGGGCGAGGCGTTCGACAAGGGCGCGCGCCTGCTCGGGCTCGGCTATCCGGGCGGCGCCGAGATCGACAGGCTCGCGCGCGAGGGCGACCCCGAGGCGTTCCGGTTTCCCGTCGCCCGCGTTCCGGGGCTCGACTTCTCGTTCTCGGGCCTCAAGACGGCGTTGCTCTACGCCGTCCGCGATCTCTCAGATCAGGACGTCGATGCGCGGCGTGCGGATCTCGCTGCGTCGTACCAGCGCGCAATCGTCCGGGCGCTCGTCGGACGCCTCGAGGCCGCCGCCGAGCGGACGGGCCACACGCGGCTGGCGGTCGTCGGCGGCGTCGCGGCGAACTCGGAGCTGCGCGCTGCCCTGCCACACGCCCGGTTCGTGCCCCTCGCCCTCTGCACCGACAACGCCGCGATGATCGCGTCCGCGGCGCGGTTCGCACGACCCCTCACAACTCCCGACTACCTTGCCCTCGATGCGTACTCGTCCTCGTCGATCTGACCGGCCGACCGCGGCGCTGCTCGCGCTCGCGGCGCTCGTGTCCGGCGGGCTGCTCGCCGTCGGCGGCGCGAGCGGGGCTACGCCCGAGGAGCCGACCGGGGCCGAGGGCTGGCAGGGCCTCCTCGGCAGCCGCCCGCTGCCCGAGCTCGGCGGCCGCTGGATCGTCGTCCTCCGCGCCCCGTCCCTCGCCGATCGGGTGCGCGCGGCTGGCGGGCGGGCGAGCGAGGTACAGATGCGGGTCTGGACGACGGCCGCGCGCGACGCGCAGCAGCGGGCGATCGCGCGACTTGCGTTCCGCGGCATCCCCGTTCAGCCCGAGCAGTCCTACGTGCGGGTGCTGAACGGGTTCGCGGCGTCCATCGACCCCCGGGTGCTGCCGGCGCTCGAGCGGGACCCCGCGGTGCAGGGCGTGTTCGCCGTCCGCGCCGCGTACCCGGCCGCCGTGCCGGAACCCGGCTCGATCCTCGAGACCGACGTGTTCGCCTCGGGGAGCGGACGACGGGTCGAAGTGGCGCTTCCGGGGCTCGACGGCTCCGGCGTGACGATCGCCCTGCTCGACACCGGCGTCGACACCCGGCATCCGTTCCTGCAAGGGCGCCTCCTTCCGGGAGTGGACATGATCGAGCCCGGGAGCGACGCCAGCGCGGAGCAGAACCCGACGCAGCCCGGGCGCCCCGAGCGGCACGGCACCGAGCTCGCTGGGCTGATGGTCGGTGTGCGCGGCCCGGCGGGGATCCACGGCGTCGCCCCCGGGGCGATGGTGCTTCCGATCCGCGTGGCCGGCTGGCAGCCCGACGCGGACGGCGGCGTGTCGGTGTACGGACGCACCGACCAGGTACTCGCCGGGCTCGAGGCGGCCGTCGACCCGAACGCCGACGGCGACGCCCACGACGCGGTGCGGATCGCGCTCGTCGGCGTCGTCGAGCCGTTCGCCTCGTTCCCCGACGGGCCGCTCGCGACCGCAGCCGCGGGAGCGCTGGCCCTCGACACCCTCGTCGTGGCGCCCGCGGGCAACGACGGGCCTGCAGGCCCGGGCTACGGCAGCGTTGCCGCACCGGCCGGAGCGCCGGGGGCGCTCGGCGTCGCCGCGTCCGACTCGCGGCAGCGGAGCCCGACGGTGCACATGCTCCTGCGGGCCGGGCTGAGGGTGCTCGCCTCCGGCAAGACCCCGCTGGGTGGCGCGGCCCCCCCGACCGGAGTCGTCACGGCCCCGGTCGCGGCCCTTCCACGCAGGCAGGTCGTCGCGGTGACGGAGGGCAACGCGCTCGATCCGCTGTTCGACGACAACGGGTACAGCCGCGTCGCCGGGACTGCCGCCTTGCTCCCCACCGGACCGACGACGCCCGAGGTGGTGCGCGAGCTCGCCGCGGCGGGGGTCCGCGCCGTCCTCGTCGACGGTCCGATCCCCGCGGGGTCGCTCGGCGTCGACGAGCCCGTCGAGGTTCCGATCGTCGGCGTCCCCAGCGCGACCGCGGCCGAGGTGCGCGTGGCGCTCGCGGCCGGCGTGCCCGTCGAGCTCTCCGTCGGCGCCGCTGCCTTCGACGAAAACCCCGAGCTCCGCGCCGTCGCACCGTTCTCGAGCACCGGACTCGCGCTCGACGGAGGCGCGCGGCCCGAGCTCGCCGCGCCCGGTGTCGGCCTCGTCACGTCGGTTCCCGGCCGCAGCGAGGGCGGCGCCGCACGCTACGGGACGATCAGCGGCTCGAGCGCGGCCGCCGCCGTGGCCGCCGGCGCGGCGGCGCTCCTCGCAGACGCCCGTCCGGATCTCGACGCCGGCGGGCTGCGCGGCGCGCTGGCCGCGACCGCGCGCCGAGTGGGAGGCGCGGGCACCGGCAACCTCGACCTCGAGGCCGCATCCGCGGTCGAGCTCGTCGCCGATCCGCCGGTCGCGGCGCTCGGCGGCCTCGACGCAGCGGGCACCCCGGCGACGGGCACCGTCACGCTGCGCAACGTCTCGCGCCGACCCCTCGTCGTCCGGCTGCGGCGCGGGTCGGCCACCACCGGCGTGACCGTGACCACGAGCCGCGAGCGCGTCGTGCTCCCGCCCGGCGAGTCGCGCACCGTCTCGATCACGGTCGAGGCCGCCGTTCGGCCTGCCGCGCCGGGCGCTCTCACCGGCGCCGTGCGCGCATCGGTCCAGCGTGGCCCGAGGCTCCGGATCCCATGGAGCGTCGCCGTCCCCGTCACGCGCCTGCCCGTCGTCAGCCGCGTTCGACTCTCCGCTGCCTCGTTCCGCGCGAGCGACACGCGCCCGGCCGTGCTCGCGTTGGTCGCCGGCCGTGTCGACGGGACGCGGGAGCGGCCCCAGCTCCTTCCCCTGGAGCTGCTCGACGTCGAGCTGTACCGCCGATCGCGACGGGTGGGGCGGCTGGCGCGTCTCCGCGACGTGCTGCCCGGCCGCTACGCGTTCGGCCTCACGGGACGCGGCCCGGCAGGTGCGCGCCTGCCGCGCGGCGCGTACGTCGTCCGGATCGTCGGGACGCCGGTGGGCGGCGGCCCGCCGACGAGCGTCGACGTCTCCTTCCGCCTGCGGTAGCTGCGCTACAGTCCGCACGTCGTGCGAAAGGCGCGAAACACCCGATGAGCGCGACCGAGACGCCGACTCATCTCCGAGAGAACCCGTATGAGCTCGCCCGCGCGCAGCTCACGCGCGTGGGGGAGACGTTCGGCGTCGACCCGAACCTCGTCCGCATCCTCGGCGAGTGCAAGAAGACCGTCGAGGTCTCCATTCCGGTGGCGATGGACGACGGCACGGTGTCGGTGTTCGAGGGGTTCCGGGTCGTCCACAACATGACGCGCGGCCCCGCGAAGGGCGGCATCCGCTACCACCCGGCTGTCACACGGGACGAGATCCGGGCGCTCGCGATGTGGATGACATGGAAGTGCGCCCTCATGGGCCTTCCGTTCGGAGGCGCGAAGGGCGGCGTCGTCTGCGACCCGAAAACCCTCTCGACGGAGGAGCTCGAGCGCCTCACGCGCCGCTACACGACGGAGATCATCAACGAGATCGGGCCGGAGAAGGACATCCCCGCGCCCGACGTCGGCACGGACTCGCAGGTGATGGCCTGGATCTTCGACACGTACTCGATGAACGTCGGCCATTCCGTACTCGGCGTCGTCACCGGCAAGCCGCTCGCCGTCGGCGGGTCCGTCGGCCGGGACGGCGCGACCGCCCGGGGCGTCCTCAACTGCATCCGGACCGCCCTGCAGAAGGAAGGACGCCGCTTCCCGGACACCCGCGTCGCGATCCAGGGGTTCGGAACCGTCGGGCGCAACCTCGCGGGGCTACTGGCCGAGGAGGGCGCACGCGTCGTCGCGCTGTCGGACTCGAAGGGCGCCGTCGTGAACAAGTACGGCATCGACGTGCCCGCGGCCGTCATGCACAAGTCGGAGCACAGCGTGCTCGCCGGCCTGCCCGGGACGGAGGACGCGACGAACGAGGAGCTCATCGAGCTCGAGTGCGATGTGCTCGTACCGGCGGCGCTCGAGCAGGTGATCAACGCCGAGAACGCGCCCCGTGTCCGCGCGCACATGATCTGCGAGGCGGCGAACGGGCCGACGACGCCCGCCGCGGACGAGATCCTCGAGGACCGCGGGATCTTCGTCCTCCCCGACGTGCTCGCGAACGCCGGCGGCGTCGTCGTCTCGTACTTCGAGTGGGTCCAGGGGCTCCAGGAGTACTTCTGGAAGGAGTACGAGGTCAACGCGAAGCTCAACGACATCGTCGTGCGGGCGTTCGAGGAGACCTGGGCTGCCCGCGAGCGGTTCTCGACGAGCATGCGGACGGCCGCCTACGGCCTCGCGGTGCAACGCGTCGCCGAGGCGACGACGACCCGCGGCCTCTACCCCTAGATGACCGATGCCCCGATCTCGTGCGTCCGGATGCGCGTTCTGGCGTGTCTGGGCCGCTTCCAGGGCTGCGATGCCCGCTTCGCGGCCCTCGCAGCCCTCGCAGCCCCGTGCGCTTCGTGTGCCGAGCGCCTCATCGATGCGACGGGCATCGCCGAGGCGCTCTGCCCACGCCCCAGAGCGGCCGGCCCGCGCACCGGAGTCGACGATCTCATGGCATCGATCATCTAGCTCCTGGCGATACCACCTCCTCCGATGGCTCGCGTCGTCGTCTACACGGCACCCGGCTGCCACCTGTGCGGCCCGGCGGTCGATACGGTCCGAGCCGTTTGCGGAAGCGACTTCGCGGTCGTGGATATCACGACCGATACCGCGCTCGAGCGGCAGTATCGCGTGCGGATCCCGGTCGTCGAGGTCGACGGCGTGGAGCGATTCCGCTACCACGTCGACGAGGACGAGCTGCGGCAGCTCGTGTAGCCGGCCGCGCCGCCGCCGACGGTTGTCTCGCGGCCAATCGGACGGCGTCGGCACAATGTGCGCCGTTGTTACAAACTCCGCAGGAGGTCTCGGTGGCAGAACGCTTGGGGGTCGGTGTTGCTGCTCGCCTGAGCCGGTATCTACAGGTACTGGCGCAGGCCAAGAAGATGGGGAAGGACCGGATCTCCTCGCAGGAGATCGCGGAGTACACGAACATCAACGCGACCCAGATCCGTCGGGACCTCTCGGCTTTCGGCCGTTTCGGCAAGCGCGGAGTCGGCTATTCGGTCGACTCGCTGCTGGCGGAGATACGGAAGATCCTGCGAACGCAGGGGCAGCACAACATCGCGCTCGTCGGGGCCGGCAGGCTCGGCGCTGCGATCGCCTCGTCGCCCATCTTCGCGGAGCACGGGATCACCATCGCTGCAGCGTTCGATATCGATCCCGAGAAGGTCGGGACCGCGCTCGGCGGCGTCCAGGTCAGCCCGCCGGAGTCTCTCGACCAGATCGTCCGCGACCGGAGCATCGTCGTGGGCGTTCTCGCGGTGCCGGCCGAGTCGGCGCAGGCAGCCGCCGACCAGCTCGTCGACGCAGGCGTGAAGATCGTCTTCAACTACTCCACGGCGCTCATCGACACGCCTGCGGACGTGCAGGTGCACACGTCGAATCCGGCCGTCGAGCTGCTCTACGCGCTCTACTTCCACCTGACCTAGACGGTTCGGACAGTTCACCCGTGGGTGACCCCCATCCGGGTGATGTCGGGCGCGGCAACGTGTCGTACAACCCAGGGCGGCTACCGAAGGTCGGGGAGCCATCGGGAGAGGAGCGGCGAGTGGGGGGCTCCGCCGCACAGTGAAGGAGCCTTGTGGGGCCAACGGCCGCCGTCTGCCGTCAGGGGGGAAATCGCGCTCGTGTCGTGTGCGTCGTCACGGCGGTCGTCTTCCTCGCCTTCGTGCCAAGCGTTCGCGCCGACCCGGACAACGCGGGCGGGCCCTCCCAGGCCGAGGCGGCTTCACCCGGGAGCTCGGCGGAAGCGCCGGGCCATGCGAAGGACGAGCCCGGCAACGCCGAGAACGCGCAGGGGCAGCAGGCGGGCGGGCCCGGTAACTCCGAGAACGCGCCGGGCCACGACCCCGAGGGGGCTGGCAACTCGGAGAACGCACCGGGCCATCAGGCGGACCAGGGCGCGTCGATCGACCAGGACGCCGGCGCGTCGGCCTCCGCCGACCAGGGGGACGTCGGCAATACGCACGTCAACGTGCGCGTGGACGAGCCGGGCAACGGGACGCCCGTCGCGCAGGAGAACCGGTCCGAGGCACAGGCGGACGCCGCGACCTCCGCGACCGCGGACACGCCCGGCGAGGCGACGATCGCGCAGGACGTCCACGCGGACTCGAGCGCGACGCAGTCGGACGTCGGCAACACCGCAGTGAGTGTTCGGGTGGGGAGCCCCGGCGACGACGGCGCGGTCTCGCAGACGAACGTCGCGGCCGCCGGGGCGACCGCATCGGGCGACGACCCCGGGGCTGAGGCGGCCGCGGACGCGAGCGCGACTCAGGACGGCGTCGCCAACACGAGCGTGTCGGTCCGGGTCTTCTCGCCCGGAGACGACGGGCCGATCACGCAGCTGAACGAGGCGACCGCCGCCGCGGACGCCGCAGGGGGCGCCGGCGCGGCGGACGCGACCGCGACGCAGGACGGCGTCCGCAACACCAGCGTCTCGATCCGGGTCGAGAGCCCCGGCACGTCGGCACCGGTGAGCCAGGGCAACGAGGCAACCGCCGCCGCTGAAGACGGCTCCGCGGACGCCGTCGCCGTCGCTGTGACGAATGACGCGCTCGACACGGCTCTCGCCGTGGTCGTCGATGGGGACGATCTCGACCGTCCCGGCGTGGCCGGTCTCGAGATCTGGGTGTGGGACTGGACGTGGCAGCGCGACGAGTCGGAGAGCCTCGACGCGCTCCTCGGAACGCCGGTGGGGTCGTGGACATGGACGTGGGACGGCTCGGGGGCGGACGGCTCCGGCCACGGCACCGTCACGTCGCGGGCTGCCGGAGCGAACGACGCCGGCCTCGTCGGCGGCTCGTGGCAGTGGAGCTGGCAGTGGGACCGCGCGGGGATCACCGACTGGGCGTGGCAGTGGAGCTGGAACGAGTCCCTCGCCTGCACGACCTGTATCTGGATCTGGAACTGGTCGTGGAGCTGGATGGGGCAGCCGACGGCGGACACGTCCGACGCCGCCGTGACCCAAGGGTCGACGACCCCCGGGCAGGTCAACACGGCCCGCGCTGAGGCCGAGGCGACCGCTGTCGCGCAGGCGGGCCAGACGGCCACGCAGGGCGGTGTCGGAAACGGGACGCAGTACGTGGGGCAGCTCATCGATGTCTCGCAGACCGCCGAGGCCGACGCCTTCGCCGTCCAGTCCGGCGTCGAATCCGTGTCCTGGGGCGATTCCTCGGGCCAGGCGAACGTCGTGACGAGCGAGGCCGCCGCCATTCTCGGCGCCGCCGTCGCGCAGGACGTCGACCAGGTCATGGTCGTGAACGACCTCGCGACCGCCGACCAGTGGAGCGGCCAGCAGGCCGACGTCGCGCAGACCGGTCGCGCCGAGGCCAGGGCGTCGCAGCGCGACGCGGTGCTCACCCGATCGGGTGAGCACGCGGCGTCCGGGAGGGCGCACGCGAGCGGCTCGGCGGACGTCGATCAGCTCGCCGCTCAGGCAGGCCTCGTCGATGGCGGCTTCCTCTCGCAGTCGATCGCTCAGCTGACGATCGTCGAGCAGTCGTCCGACGCGGTCGCCACCGTCGGCCAGGGCGGAACGACCCGCTCGAAGGTGCGGGGCGGCGCCGCAACCGCGTCCGGCTCGGCGGGCGGCCTCGCCCTCGTCGACCAGGCCGCCGAGCAGATCGCCGTCCGGGACGGCGGCACGGGCGTCCAGGACAGCGCCCAGCTCGCCTACGTCGCCCAGGACGCGGCGGCGCATGCCACGACCGCCCAGCTCGCCGGCGCGGCGGCGCTGCCGGTCGCCTCGAGCGACGCCCAGGCGCTCAACCGCGCGTGGATCGCGCAGGCCGCATCGCAGACGTCACTCGGCTCGGCCGAGTACGACCTGCAGGAGATCCTCCAGCAGTCGATCGTCGCCCAGAGTGCGAGGGCCGTCTCGACGTCGAACGGCGGTATCGCCGGCTCCGCGGTCGTCGTGAACTGCGCGGTGACACAGCAGGGCGCGACGCAGTCGCTCGGCGCCGGCCAGACGACCGGCACGGGAGCGGATCTCACGACGTTCTGCTTCCCTCCGGCGACGGGCACCCCCTCGCCCATGTCGGCGCCGACCCTCGTGGGCGGGGGCCAGACGCTCGCGGCCGGGGCCCCGGCCGGGACCGTCGGCCCGGCTCCCGAGGAGGAGCCGACGCTGTTCCACGGTCGCGGCCGCGCCGCCACCTCGGCGCAGGCGGATCCCGCCGCGCGCCGGTCGGCGACCGCCGCACCGCACCACGAGGCGCCCGTCGCCGGGCAGCCCGTGGCCAAGATTTCCGCCCCGCACTCCGCGCAAGCGCGCCTCGACACGCGCCCGGGGAGCACCGCGGGAGACGGAGACGCCGGCACGGAGCCGCCGCTCCCGCCGGCGGGGGGCCCCCTCGCATGGGCCTCCGCGCTCGCAGCCGCTTCGTCCGGCGCCGGGTCATCGGGGATCGCAGCGATCCTCCTGGCCTTCGCGCTCGTGGCGCCGCTTCTGCTGCGCGCACCGGAAGGGTCGGTCGTCAGGCGGCCGACCGACGTCCTCGCGCCGGTGGACGTCCCCGTCTGACCTTTCGTCACGCCTCGTGACCCGTTGGGCCCGGGCTCGACGGGCAAGTGCTCATTCGGCAGTGATGAAAGGAAGTGGGATACGTGTCACGCAGACTGCTCGCACTCGCAGTGCTCGCAGTCGGGCTCGTCTTTCCGTCGACCGCACTGGCGGACTTCAACGGGTTCGACAAGGAGACTGTGAAGGCGAACGTCCAGGCGTCGCTCCAGAATGCGACGGTCGTGCAGACCGGCGTCGCGACGTCCGGGCCTGCGACCGCCAACGGCGGCACCGCGAACGGTGGCGCCGGTACCGGCGGTTCCGGTGGGAACGTGAACACCGGCAACTACGGGACCTCCCAGGGGAGTCAGACGGCCACGTCGAGCACCGGCGCAGCCACGTCCGGCTCGATCTCCGGAGGCAACACCAGCTCGGTCGGGAACGACGGCGGCGATCTGTCGAACCGCAACTCGACCGAGTCCAACGTCGACAACGGGAACATCGCCGCGAGCGACGTCGACCAGGACGCGAACGGCGGCGACGCAGCCGCCATCAATGCCAACCATGAGGACGACAACACCTCCTCGGGCGGCGACGCAGAGAACAACTGCGGCGTCCGCGCCGGTGGGTGCCAGTCCGCGGACGGCGGCGACGGCGGCCGGGGCGGCAATGCCGACTCCGGTCGGGGTGGCGACACCTCGTCCGACTCCGGCAACGCAGGTAACGGCGGCGCAGGTGGCGCCGGCGGCGCCGGTGGCGCCGGTGGCGCCGGGGCCGCGACCGGTGGTTCCGGCACCGGCGGGCTCGGTGGCAGTGGAACCGGTGGTTCCGGCAGCGGCGGAGACGGTGGCGACTGCATCGCAGGCGTCGCCAGCGCGTCGTGCGACGGCGGCACCGGAACTGGCGGGACGGGCACCGGCGCAGCCGGTGGATCCGGCTCCGGTGGCTCCGCAGCTGCTCCTGGTGGAGCAGGTGGAGCAGGTGCAGCAGGAGCGGCCGGTGGACCCGGCGGCTCCACGAGCTCGACGAACAACGGTGACGCCGGCAGCTCGCAGGCCAACGCCGGAGACGGCGACGAGGCAGGCGACGGCGGCTGGAACGAGCTCGACCAGAAGGCCATCGGCGGCGACGCGGACAAGGTGATCGACATCACCGCCCAGAAGTCCACGGCGTCGGCCGACGGTGGGAGCAACACGAACGGGAGCTTCGCGGCGAACCAGACCGCGAACCCCGTGACGACCACGGGCTCGTCCACGAGCCAGAGCGGAACGACCGGTCGCGGCGGTGACACGGTCGGCGCGTACAACGGGACCGGAGACGCGAACTCCGGTGCGAACGAGACCTACGCGGTCGGCGGAGTCGTCTCGGCGAACGGCACAGGGGACGGCAACGCCAACGGCGCCAGCGGCACCGGGGGCGCGGCGAATGCGAACGGCGGGACCGCGATCAGCGGCGACGCCAAGGTGTCGAACACCGCGTTCGTCAAGCAGTCCTCCGAGCAGGAGATGAAGGTCTGGGACAACGACAAGTGGACGTCCCTGACCTTCGAGAAGAAGCGCCACAGCTGGTAGGCGCTCGATGACGGAAGGGATCGATCGCTCACGATGACCACGACAGTCGAGACAGCCACCGCCGGAAGGTCGCCTGACGGCCTCGACGGCCGTGGCTGCTTGCGGTCGTGGGAGTCGTGGGCGGCGGCCCCTTGGACGTGGGGGAGCCGCCGGTACCGGACGACGACCCTGTCCGTGTCGCTCGCGCACCGTCCGTCCCGGGACGGACGGCGTCGGAGCGAGGACGGCGGGGCGAGGGGACCGGCGGCGGCGCCCTCACGAAGCCGACGGCCCGTGCCGGTGCGGGTGTTGCCGTGAGGCGGCCACGCCCGCGCCGGCGATCGGTCCTCCAGTCGGCGTAGCCCGTGGGTGGGGGAGCCGTTTCGGCTCCCCCACGGGGCTTCTCGCGGCCCGCGACGGTCGCGCGCGGTCCGAACGGAAGCGTGCACTAGCCTTCCGGCCACGATGGCCCCGAGCGTGCCGTACGAGCAGCTTCTGACCGAGGCCCGCGAGCGCTTCGATGCGGCCGACGACTTCACCGTCTCCGTGGAGGAGGAGTTCGCGATCCTCGATCCCGAGACCCTCGAGCTGACCAATCGGTTCGAGGACGTCCAGGCGGCGGCGAAGGGGACGAGCCTCGAGCGGAACCTCGTGGGGGAGCTGATCGCGTCCGAGGTCGAGGTGAAGACCGGGAAGCAGGAGTCGTTCGCCGACGTCCCGGCCGCCCTCGTCGAGCGGCGGGCGGAGCTGACGGCCCTTGTCGAGTCGCTCGGCCTCACGATCGGCGCCACCGGGACCCACCCGTGGTCGAGCTGGAAGGATCAGCGCATCATCGACACGCCGCACTACCGGCGGAACGACGAGATCCTGCGCTACGTCGTCTGGCGGAACAACACGTTCGGCATCCACACGCACGTCGCGATCCGGGGCGCAGACCGCGCGGTCCGAGTCGTCGACGCGCTTCGCAACTGGCTCCCCGAGCTGCTCGCCGTGTCGGCGAGCTCGCCGTTCCACGAGGGCGTCGACACGGGGCTCCACTCCGCCAGGACGCAGGTGTTCACGCGCTTCTTCCCGCGCTGCGGCGTGCCTGATGCGTTCGGATCGTGGGACGCGTACGCGGAGTACGTGCGGTTCCTCTACGAGACCGGCTCGGTCGACGAGGCGACGCAGCTCTGGTGGAGCGTGCGTCCGCATTTGCTGTTCCCGACCGTCGAGCTGCGGAACTGCGACGCGCAGCCGGATGTCGCGGAGGCGCAGTCGCTCACGGCGCTGATGGTGGCCCTCACCGCACGCTGTGCTCGCGCGCTCGACGAGGGAGAGCCGCTGCCGACGCACCCACACCGGCTGATCGAGGAGAACACCTGGCGTGCGATCCGTCGCGGGCTCTCGGGTGACCTGATCGACCTCGAACGCGGGGACGTCGTTCCCGCACGTGCGCGGATCGAGCGGCTCGTCGAATGGGTGCTCCCCGTCGCGGACGAGATCGGCGCGACGCCGTGGCTCCGGATCCCGGAGCAGAACGCGGCCGAGCGGCAGATCGCGCGCCGGGCCGAGGGTGCGAGCCTCGAGCAGATCTACGCCGAGCAAGTCGGCGCGACCGAGGCCGTCCGGGGCTGATCGCCGCCCCGCGGGGGCCGACCGCGGGGCGCCGTACCCTGCGACGCCGTCGGGGTTTGTGCTGCATAATCCCCCGCGCTGACGCCGATCCGGCGTCTCTTTGTGCGTTCACCCGGAGGATTGATGGACTTCTTCGTTGACCATGCCGTCCTGTTCGCGCTCATCTGTGCAGGCGTTGCGATCGCCTACGGCCTGTACCTGACCTGGTGGCTGCTGAAGCAGCCGGCCGGGAACGAGCGGATGCGGGAGATCTCCCGCGCCGTGCAGGAGGGCGCGGCCGCGTACCTCCGCAAGCAGTACACGACCATCGCCTTTGTGGCGGTCGTGCCGTTTCTCGCGCTCGGCTTCTACAACGAGCTCGGCTGGGGGACGGCTATCGGCTTCCTCGTCGGCGCACTGCTCTCCGCCGCGGCGGGCTTCATCGGGATGAACGTCGCCGTTCGCTCGAACGTCCGCACCGCAGAGGCCGGGCGCGAGGGGATCAGCCCCGCGTTCCGCGTGGCGTTCCGCGCCGGCTCGGTGACCGGTTTGCTCGTCGTCGGGCTCGGGCTCCTCGGCGTCGCGGGGTACTACTGGGTCCTCACCGGCTGGCTCGGCAACAGCCCCGACTCGGCGGTCGACGACCTGATCGGGCTCGCGTTCGGCGGCTCGCTGATCTCGGTCTTCGCCCGACTCGGAGGCGGCATCTTCACGAAGGCCGCCGACGTCGGCGCCGACCTCGTCGGGAAGATCGAGGCGGGCATCCCCGAGGACGACCCGCGGAACCCGGCCGTGATCGCCGACAACGTCGGCGACAACGTCGGCGACTGCGCGGGCATGGCGGCGGACCTCTTCGAGACGTACGCGGTCACCGCGGTCGCGGTGATGCTCCTCGGCACGGCGTTCCCCTCCGGGGAGCTCTGGCTCTACCCGCTCGCACTCGGCGGCATCTCGATCCTCGGGTCGGTGATCGGGACGTTCTTCGCGTGGGTCGGTCGGGGCGAGCACGCGATCATCAACGCCCTCTACCGCAGCGTCATCGTCGCGACGGTGCTCTCCGCGATCGGGTTCATCCCGGTCACGCTCGCCTTCGACGACGACCGCTTCTCCTTCTGGCAGCTCTACGTGCCCGCGCTCATCGGGCTCGGCGTGACGTTCTTGCTCGTCGCGATCACCGAGTACTACACCGGGTCGCGCTGGCACCCCGTGAAGAAGATCGCGGAGGCCTCGCAGACGGGCCACGCGACCAACATCATCGCCGGGCTCGCCTACGGCATGCAGGCGACCGCGTTCCCGGTGCTGGTGATCGCCACGGCGGTCGTCGGCGCGTACTACGCCGCCGACGAGTCGATCTACGGCATCGGCGTCGCCGTCATGGCGCAGCTGTCGATGACCGGCCTGATCGTCGCCCTCGACGCCTACGGCCCGGTCACCGACAACGCCGGTGGGATCGCCGAGATGGCGGACATGCCCGAGTCGGTGCGCCAGGTGACCGATCCGCTCGACTCCGTCGGGAACACGACGAAGGCGGTGACGAAGGGGTATGCAATCGGGTCGGCCGGGCTGGCCGCACTGATCCTCTTCGACGAGTACGTCCGTGGGCTTGCGGACGAGGGCCTCGACGTGAGCTTCTCGCTGGAGGACCCGTGGGTGATCGCGGGGCTCTTCGTCGGCGGGCTGATGCCCTTCCTCTTCGCCTCGCTGGCGATGACCGCGGTGGGTCGCGTCGGCGGCGAGGTCGTCGAGGAGGTTCGCCGCCAGTTCCGCGAGGACCCGGGGATCATGGAGGGGACGTCGCGCCCGGACTACGCCACCTCGATCTCGATCGTGACGGGATCGGCGATCAGGAGCATGCTCGCCCCGGCGCT
The DNA here is from genome assembly GCA_963706915.1 of uncultured Actinomycetes bacterium. Taxonomy (GTDB): domain Bacteria; phylum Actinomycetota; class Thermoleophilia; order Gaiellales; family Gaiellaceae; genus Gaiella. The sequence continues at coordinate 538,474 of CAVPOH010000005.1, read as the reverse complement.
CGTGCCGCTCGCGTTCCCGATCGTCGTCGGGATCATCAAGCCCGAGATGCTCGGCGGGCTTCTGATCGGCACCATCGTCACTGGCCTCTTCCTCGCGATCGCGATGACCTCGGGCGGCGGCGCCTGGGACAACGCGAAGAAGCTGATCGAGGATGGCGCCTACGGCGGCAAGGGCTCGGAGGCCCACGCCGCGGGCGTGACGGGCGACACGGTCGGCGACCCGTACAAGGACACTGCCGGCCCGGCGATCAACCCGATGATCAAGATCGCGAACATCGTCGCGATCCTGCTGATCCCTGTCATCGCCTCGATTCACGGGTAGCGCTGGCGACATCCTCTGAACTGCTTCGGGCCGGCTCTGCCGGCCCGAAGCACTTTCGTGAGGGATTTGTTCGCCTCGTCTGGCGGCGGGCCTGGAGGCGCGCTCCCCTCCAGGCGCGCGATGTCGCTCAGCCCGCCGTCGCGACCTGCACGAGCCGTCGGTTCGACACGCCCTCGAGCAGCTCGTCCGACTGCTTGCGGGCACGGATCCAGAACTGGACGTTCTGGCCGCCGCCCAGCGGGAAATCGGCCTCGAGCGTCATCTTGAACCGCACCCAGCCGTCCCTGCCGCTGCGCAGCTCCCCGGGCGCCGACGTGAGGAGCGGCGTCGAGCGCACGAAGACGAGCGCGTCCCGGACGACGTAGCCGCGCGTGTCGAAGACGCGGATGCGGAGCTCGAGCCCCGACGAGAGCGACCGAACGGGGTTGGGCGTGAAGACCACGTTGTTCGCGAGCAGGCGCTCCGGCGGCGAGACGCTTGTGACGGGGATCGAGATCTTCCCGTCGGGGAGCCGGATCGACCCGGTCGGCAACCCCGTGGTCGGAGGCGGAGGCGTCGTCGTCGGTGGGGGCGCGGTGCTGAGCACCTGCGTCGTGGCGTCGGACGTCGCCGTGCTGACGCCGAGCGTGTTCCGGGCGGTCACCTGCACGCGAAGCCGCTGTCCGACGTCCGCCGAGGCGACAACGTACTGCGTTCCCGTCGCGCCCGAGATCGCCGTGCAGTCCGAGCCGCTCGGCTGGCCCCCGTCGGCGCCGCAGCGCCTCCACTGGTACGAGAAGACGATCGGAGCGGTCCCGGTCCACGTGCCGACGTTCGCGGTCATGGTCTGACCGAGCGCCGCCGTGCCCAAGATCGTCGGCAGGCGGTTGTTCAGCGGCGCCGAGGGCGGGGAGGTCGCCGCAGACTCGACCGCTGCCGTCGCGTTCGAGGCGACGGTCTGCACGCCGACACTGTTCGTGGCCGTGATGCGGATGCGGATCCGCTGGCCGACGTCGTCGGTCACGAGCGAGTAGAACGACGACGTGGCGCCTGGGATCGCGGTGCAGTTGGAGCCGTCCGAGGCTCCGCCGTCTGCGCCGCAACGCGCCCACTGGTATGCGTAGGTGATCGGCGTCACTCCGGCCCACGTGCCGAAGTTCGCAGTCAGGAGCCGTCCGATGGTGAGCGTGCCCGTGATCGACGGCTCCACGGTGTTGCGAGGCGGGCCGGTTGTGGTCGAGAGGGTGACGGCGTCTGTCGGATTGGATGCGACCGTCGCGGAGCCCTTCGCGTTCGTCGCCGTGACCCGGACGCGCAGCCGTCCTCCGGCGTCCGCGCTCGTGGGCGTGTAGCTCGCGGCGGTGGCGCCCGAGAGCGTCGTGCAGTTCGAGCCGTCCGAGGCGCCGCCGTCGGCGCCGCAGCGCACCCACTGGTACGCGAAGGCGATGGGGTCGGTACCCGTCCAGGTGCCGTTGGTCGTCGTGAGGGTCTCGCCCTCGGTCGGCGTGCCCGAGATCGCGGGGTCGCCCGTCGACACAGGCGCTTCCGCAGCGGTGACGACGCCCGTCGGCAGAGACTCCGCCGTGCTCGCGGGCGGGCCGGTCGAGTCCGTCGCCGTGACCTGGACGCGGATGGTCGACCCCACGTCGTCATCGGTCAGCACGTAGCTCTGCGCCGTCGCGCCGGCGATCGTCACGCAACTCGCGCCCCCGGCGTCGCATCGCAACCACGCGTACGCGAACGTGAACGGCGGGTCGCCGGACCAGGAGCCCGACGAGGCGGTGAGCGTCGCCGTCTCGACAGTGGTGCCGGAGATCGTCGGCGGGCCGTTGTTGGACGCGACGCTCGTGAGCGCCGCCGCCGCCGCGCTCATGATCGCGGCGACGAGGACGGCGCCGACGACGAGCACGAGGCTCGAGAGCCCTCGTCGCTCGCCCCTGAAGGGTGGGCGTGGTCGGTTGGGCTCGGACATGGATGGACCCCCTTCAGCTCGGCTGGTCTCGACGTGACGACGTGCGAGGCCGGAGCGCGCGCGCAACGCACGGCACGCCGGAGCCGTTCCCTGAACCGCTTTCCGCCATCGGCTCTCCCCAGCCTCAGTGGACACCCACACGTTAGGCGGTCGTTCCCCGGTGTTCAACGCGGATTGCCACCCGGAGAGGAGGCCGACGACCACCCTGGCCGCGGCCGGAGACGCGCGTACACTCGTCGCCGTGCCCGGGAGGCGCCGGCGGCGCGAAGTGCAGATGGAGCGGGTGCTCGGCACGCCCGCATTGTTCGCGACCGCGTACGGGAACGTCGGCTCGTCGATCTACTACGCGCTCGGTCTCACGGCGGTCTACGCGCTCGGGCTGACGCCCCTCGTCTTCCTCGTCGCCGGGATCGTGTTCGCGGCGACCGCGGCGACGTACGCCGAGGGAACCGTCCGCTTCCCGGAGGCCGGAGGCTCGTCGAGCTTCGCGCGCCACGCCTTCAACGAGCTCGTCAGCTTCGGCGCGGCGTGGGCCCAGATGCTCGTCTACGTCGTGACGATCGCGACCTCGGCGTTCTTCGTGCCGCACTACCTCTCGGCGATCTTCTCCGAGTCGCTCAACACGAACCCCTGGGACATCGTCGGGGGCGCCGTCGTGATCGTCGTCCTCGTCGCGCTGAACGTCGTCGGCGTGACGGAGGCGGCGAAGCTCTCGATCGGGCTGGCCGCGATCGATTTCGCCACCCAGGTGCTGCTCGTGCTCCTAGGCTTCGCGCTCGTCTTCAGCCCCGAGGTGCTCGTCGACAACGTCCACTGGGGCACCGCGCCGACGTGGGGGAACCTCGCGATCGCGATCCCGGTCGCGATGCTCGCCTACACGGGCGTGGAGACCGTCTCGAACCTTGCCGAGGAGGCGCGCGAGCCGGAGCGCAGCGTCCCGAACGCGTACAAGCTCGTCGCCCTCGCCGTCTTCGCGATCTACTTCACGCTCCCGCTCGTCGCGCTCTCCGCGCTCCCGGTGACGACGATCGACGGCGAGCTGACGACGCTGCTCGCCCTGCCGCCCGAGGACGGCGGCTATGCGAACGACCCGGTCCTCGGCGTGGTCGAGAACCTCGGGATCGAGGGCGGCCTGCTCACCGTCCTCCAGTGGTACGTCGGGATCCTCGCCGCGACGATCCTCGTCGTCGCGACGAACGCGGGGATCATCGGCGCGTCCCGGATCACGTACTCGATGGCGACCTACCGCCAGATGCCCGAGGTGTTCCGCCGGCTCCACCCGCGGTTCAAGACGCCGTACCTCTCGCTCATCCTCTTCGCGGGAATCGCGCCGATCGTGATCCTCCTGCCGGGCGACGTGAACTTCGTCGGGACGCTCTACTCGCTCGGCGCGACGCTCTCGTTCACGGTCGCGCACGCGTCGATGGTGCGGCTCCGCATGGACCAGGGCGACCCGGCCGGTTACCGGGCGCGACCCAACCTGCGGCTCGGCGGCGTCGACTGGCCCGTGTTCGCCGTCTTCGGCGGCCTCGCGACGGGCGCGTCGTTCGTCGTCATCCTCGTGCAGAACCCCCTGACCCGATGGGTCGGCCTCGGCTGGATGGTCGTCGGCCTCGTGGGGTACGCCGTTTACCGCCGCCGCTTCGTCACGGCGCCGGTCCGGGAGACCGTGAAGGCGCCGCCCGCGTTCGGTGCGGCGCTCGCACTCGAGTACCGGCGGATCGTCGTCCCGATCGTCCCCGGCCGTCCGTCGGACGACGCGCTCGACGTCGCCTGCCGGCTCGCGGCCGAGCGGGGAGCGCGCGTCGTCGCCCTCACGGTGCTCGAGGTGCCGCTCGACCTTCCGCTCGACACGCCGCTCCCGGAGGAGGAGCGCGTGGCGAACGCGGAGCTCGACGAGGCGGTCGCGATCGGAGACACCTACGGCGTGCGCGTCGTAGGACGTCTCGTGCGAGGGCGGAGCGCCTCGAAGGAGATCGTGCGCGAGGCGGAGCGGCGCCAGGCGGAGATCATCGTCCTCGGCTCGCCGCGGAAAGACGCTCGTCAACCGGCGTCGCGGCGTCTTCGGCTCGACGGTCGACCGGGTGATGCGGAATGCCCCGTGCCGCGTCATGGTGACCGCCTCGCGGGCACGAGCGGGCGTGAACATGGGCTGGTACCGGAACGCGGTGTTCGTCTTCGGCGCGGTCTTCGTCGGGATCGGCCTCGCGCTTCTCGTCGTGACGGCGGCGAACGGCGGCGGCGTGGTCGGGTACGTTCTGGGCGGCCTCTTCATCGCGCTCGGCATCGCGCGCATACAGCTCGAGCGGAAGCGGAGGCGGTAGGCGTGGCCCGGAAGGTCCGCGGCTTCGAGCGCGTCCTCGACGCACCCGCGCTGTTCGCGATCGCGTACGGCGAGATCGCCTCGTCGATCTACGTCGCCCTCGGGATCGTCACTGCGGCGGCGCTCGGGCTGACGCCGCTCGTCCTCCTGCTCACCGGCCTGCTCTTCCTCCTCGTCGCGCTGTCCTACGCCGAGGGCGTCGCGGCGATGCCGGAGACCGGCGGCGCCGAGACCTTCACGCGCCGCGCGTACAACGACCTCGCAGGCTTCGTCGCCGGCTGGTCGCTGTTCCTCGACTACCTCATCGTCATCGCCCTCTCGGCGCTCTTCCTGCCGCACTACGTCGGCGCGGCCCTCGAGACGGACACGCTCCGTGACTCGCCGTGGGACGTCGTCGTCTCGGTCTCGGCGATCGCGCTGATCGGCGCCGTCCGCCTCATCCGCCGGACGCGGCTCCACACGCCGGCCCTCGTCGTCGCGCTGCTCGACCTCGTCGTGCAGTCGCTGATCGTGATCCTCGGGCTGGCCCTCGTCTTCTCGACGGACACGTTCTCCGAGGGCCTCTCGCTCGCACCCGGACAGGACTGGCTCGACGACCTGCTGTTCGCGGTGCCGCTCGGCTTCCTCGCCTACACGGGGCTCGAGACGGTCGCGAACCTCGCCGAGGAGGCGCGCGAGCCGGGACGCACGCTACCGCGCTCGCTCTTCTCGGCGATCGGGCTCGTCGTCCTTCTCACGGTGCTCATCGCGATGGTCGGCGTCACGGCGTTCCCGGCGACCGATGGCTCGAGCGACCTTGGCGACGAGTGGCTCGAGGCGCCCCTCGTGGGGATCGTCACCGCGTTCGAAGGACGACCTTCCGGGGGCGGTCGTCGAGGCACTGCGGATCGCGGTCGGCCTCTCCGCGGCGCTCATTCTGATCATGGCCGTGACGACGTCGATCTCCGGCTGCGCGCGGCTCGCGCACTCGATGGGGACGCACGGGATGCTCCCGCGCGGGCTCGGCCGTCTCGAGCGCCGGACGCTCGTCTCGCGCGAGGCGATCGCCGCGATCACGGTCGTCGCGATCGCCGTCGAGCTCGTCGCGGTCGCCGTCGGCGACGACGCGAAGTTCCTCGCGAGCACCTACTCCTTCGGCGTCCTCCTCGCGTTCACGCTCGCCCAGCTCGCGGTGATCCGGCTCCGCCGGCGCGAGCCGGACCTCGCGCGGCCGTTCCGGGCCAGGCCCGACGTGCGGATCCGCGGTGTCGACGTGCCCCTCCCGGCCCTCGTCGGCGCGCCGTTGACGGCGGCCGTGTTCGTGCTCGCGATGGTCACCCACGAGGGCGCGCGCTACGCGGGGCCCGCGTGGCTCGCGATCGGCCTTGTCGTGTTCGCCTGGACGCGCGTGCGGGACAAGCGCAGCCTGCTCGAGGACGTCGACCCGCGCAGCTCGTTCCCGATCGGGGCGTCGTTCCACAACATCCTCGTGCCGATGAAGCTCGGGGACATCGGCGAGGAGATGATCGCGACGGCGGTCGCGCTGGCCAAGGAGAAAGACGCGCGGATCGAGGCGATCACCGTGGTGAAGGTGCCGCGGGAGCGCGCGCTCGACGCGGAGCTTCCCCCCGACGTCGCGGAGAGCGCGGCGGCGTCGCTCGCGGAGGCGCGGGCGCTCGGGGAGGAGAACGGCGTGACGGTGCACGCGGACGCCGTCCATGCCCGCTCGATCGGCCACGCGATCGTCGACGAGGCGGAGCGCCGCAAGGTCGACCTCATCGTGATGGGCTCGTCGCCGCGCTGGCGGCGTCAGTCGCGGTTCTTCTCGCCGACCGTCGATCACGTCCTGCAGCACGCGCACTGCGAGGTGCTCGTCGTCGCGTTCCCGGACGGCGTGTTCGAAGAGGCATGAGGCGCGGCCGGCGGACGCCTCGACAGCTCGTGTCACCGGTAACCTCACGGGTATGAAGGCAGTCGTCATCGGCTGCGGTCGCACGGGGTCCTCAGTCGCAACGAACCTCGCCGCACGAGGGCTGGGACGTCACCTGCGTCGACGAGGACGAGGGGGCGCTGGCGCGACTCGGGGAGTGGCGCGGCGGCTTCGTCGTCGGCCACGGGATGGACCTGGTCGTGCTCGAGAAGGCCGGAGTCGGGAAGGCGGACGCGGTCGTCGTCTCCACCGACGGCGACAACTCGAACCTCGTGATCGGACAGGTCGTCCAGCGCCGCTACGACCCCGGCTGCGTCGTCGTCCGGATCCTCGATCCCCGCCGGGCGGCGTTCTACGCCGAGCGCGGCCTACGCACGGTCTGCCCGACGCAGACGGCGATCGGCACCCTCACCGAGGTCGTCCGCAACTCCGAGCCGACCCCGGTCACCGCGGGAGGGTCGTCCTGATGTATGCGATCGTCGCCGGCGGCGGGAAGGTCGGCGAGAGCATCACGCGCTCGCTCCTCCGGATGGGCCACGAGGTGACCCTCCTCGAGCAGCGCCGCGACCGCTTCGAGCATCTGGAGGCCGAGTTCGGCCCCGTCGCGCTCCTCGGCGATGCGACCGAGATCCACATTCTCGAGCACGCCGGGATCGCGCGCCCGCCCGAGCTCGTCCTCGCGGTGACGGGCGACGACGAGGACAACATCGTCATCGCGCAGATCGCGCAGGACGGCTACCAGGTGCCCAAGGTGATCGCGCGCGTCAACGACCCACGCAACCAGACGCACTTCGACCTGCTCGGCGTGACGCAGACGGTCTGCGCGACCTCCGGCCTCCTCGGCCTCGTCGAGCACGAGGTCCCCGAGCACGGCATGGTGCGCCTCCTCGAGCTCCGCCGCGAGGGGCTCGAGGTCGTCGAGCTCCAGGTGCCCGCCGAGGCGCCCGCCGCGGGCAAGCGTGTGGCCGGGATCGCGCTCCCGGAGGACGCACGGCTCGTCTCCGTGACGCGGAACGGCATCGCCGAGCTCGTCGGCGACGGAACGGTGATCCGCCCCGGCGACCAGGTCGTCGCCGTGCTCAAGCCGGGCGTCGAGGACCGGCTTCGCACGGCCCTCATCGGCAGGGAGTGAGCCAGTCCTAGCCGGTCCTCGGGGAGAATGCCCCCGTGACCCTCGCCGAACTCGCACTCACGATCCTGCTGCTCGGCGCCCTCGGCCTCGTTGCGAGTCGGTTCGGGCTCTCGGCAATCCCGGCCTACCTGCTCGCGGGGATCATCCTCGGGCCGAACGAGCCGGACTTCATCCGCCTCGTCCAGCCGTCCGAGGTGACGGACTTCGTCGCCGAGATCGGGCTCATCTTCCTCCTGTTCTTCCTCGGTCTCGAGTTCAGCGTCGACCGGCTCGTGCGGAGCGGCCGCCACGTCGGCCTCGGCGGCGCCGCGGACTTCGTCATCAACGCCGGCCTCGGGCTGCTCGTCGGCGTCGCGGCGTTCGGCGTCAACTTCTCGGCGCTCGTCCTCGCCGCGTGCATCTACGTCTCGTCGAGCGCGATCGCCGTCAAGGCGCTCACCGACTTCCGCAGGCTCGCCGACGACGAGACCGACCTCGTGCTCGCGATCCTCCTCTTCGAGGACATCGTCATCGCGGCCGTGCTCGGCTTCGTCGCCACGGGCGGGGGCGAGCTGTCGACGACGGCCGGCGTCTCGGCGAAGGCGATCCTCTTCGTCGCCGCGTCGCTCGCCGCGTCGAAGTGGCTCGGCGCCCACATCGGGCGCCTGCTCGGCCGGCTCGAGCTCGAATTCTTCCTGCTCGCCGTCTTCGGCCTGGTCGTCGGGATGAGCGCGATCGCGATCGAGCTCGGGATGTCCGAGGCGATCGGCGCGCTGATGGCGGGCGTGGTCCTGTCCGAGAGCGGCGTGCGCGAGGAGATCGAGCAGCGGTTCTTCGCGGTGCGCGACGTGTTCGCGGCCCTTTTCTTCTTCGTCTTCGCGCTCACGATCGATCTCGGGGCGTTCGGCGAGGTGGGGTGGATCGTCCTGGTCGCCACCCTCGTCACCGTCCTCGGCAAGGTCGGGGTGGGACTCCTCGCCGGCCGGCTCGGCGGGTTCACGATGCGCCAGGGCATGAACGCGGGCGCGGCGCTCGTCGCGCACGGCGAGTTCACGATCATCATCGCCCAGCTCGCGGCCGGGAATGCGGCGCTCGCGGCGGCGGACCGCGATGACATTGCCGCCTTCGCCGGGCTCTACGTCCTCGTCACGGCGACGGTGGGCGTGTTGTTGATGAAGGAGTCGAAGCGGATCGGGCGTGCGCTCCTGCCCGCGCATGCGGAGCCATGACGACGCGACTGTTTCCGCTCCTGCTTCACTGTGTGAGAGGCTCCAAGGAGGGTCGATGCCTGTCGAGTTGAAAGAGACGCGCCTCCCCGGCGTCGGGGTGAAGTGGTCGATGATCCCGGCCAGCGGAGCCCGCGTGACCGTGATCCAGCACAACGACGGCGACCGGGAGGTGTACGTCCACCGGCGGGCGCGCGACGAGGACCCGGCCGTCGTCCTCGAGCTCCACGACGACGAGGCCCGCCAGCTCGGAGCGCTGCTCGGCGGCGCCTACGAGCGCCCGAAGATCGTCGAGGAGCTCGAGATGGCGCTCGGCGAGTTCCAGATCGAGTGGATCAAGGTGCCCTCCGGGAGCTGGGTCAACGGGCGGACGCTGGCCGAGTGCGCGTTCCGCAAGCGAACGGGTGTGACGGTGATCGCGATCCTGCGCGAGTCCGACTCGATCGCGGGCGCGCAGCCGGAGGACATCATCCTCGAAGGCGACACGATCGTCGTCGTCGGCAAGGCGGGGCAGTTCTCGAACGTCAAGCGCCTGCTCGCCCTGGGGCCGGAGGAATCCGAGACCTGAGCCTCAGACGCGCCAGTAGTTCCGGGTGAAGAGCACGAGGACCGGTAGCACCTCGAGGCGACCGATCCACATCAGCATCGCCATGACGAGCTTCGAGAAGTCGCTGAAGGGCGCGTAGCTCCCCATCGGCCCGGCGAAGCCGAGGCCCGGACCGACGTTTCCGAGCGTCCCCGCCGAGGCGGCGACCGCCTCCGTCACCCCGAGCTCGATGTTCGCCACCCGCGCGTCGATCGCGAGCAGGATCGCGCCGACGATGAATATCCCGATGTAGAGGAGCACGAACGCGAGCACGGCGCGGAGCGTGCGCTCGTCGACGGTCTTGCCGTTCAGCCGGATCGGGAGGACGAGCTCGGGGTGGATCGTCTGCCGGAGCTCCCTGCGGAGGATCCGGCCGACGAGCAGGTGCCGGACGATCTTCACGGAGCCGGTCGGAGACCCGGCGGATGCGCCGACGAACATGAGGCCGATCATCGCCATGACTGCGACAGCCGGCCAGCCGACGTAGTCCGTGATCGCGAAGCCCGTCCCCGTCAGCAGGGACGTCACCTGGAAGACGGCCTGCCGCACCGCCTCCTCACCGGAGAAGAGGCTCGCGTGGACGAGCTCGGCGAACACGACCACCGATCCGAGCAGGAGCGCCACGACGTACAGCCGGGCCTCCTCGTCGCGCGCGAGGACGATGGGGCGACGGCGGACGAGACCGAGATAGAGGAGCGCGAAGTTCAGGCCCGCGAGGGCCATGAACAGCGCGACCACCCACTGCGTGATCGGCGCGAACGGCTCCATCGAGCGCGGGTCGGTCGAGAAGCCGCCCAGTGGCATGGTCGAGAGGGCGTGGCCGATCGCCTGGAACGGGTCCATGCGGTCGTCCAGGCCCGAGAGGCCGATCACGAGCAGCACCCCGAAGAGGACGAGGGTCAGCGCGATGTAGAGCATCCACAACCGTCGCGCGGTGTCGCGGATCCGCTCGGCGAGCTGGTGCACCTCGGGGCCGGGGAGCTCGGACTCGAACATCTGCCGGCCGCCGATGCGCAGTCGGGGGAGCACGGCGAGCGCGAGCACGATGATCCCCATGCCGCCGAGCCACTGGCTCAGCTGGCGCCAGATGAGGACCGAGCGGTCGATCGCGTCGACGTCGACGATCACGGTCGCGCCCGTGGTCGAAAACCCGGACATCCCCTCGAAGAAGGCGTCCACCGGATGCGAGACCTGGGCCTCGCCCGAGAAGATGTACGGGAGGGACGCGTAGACCGCGGCGAGCAGCCACGTGAGCGAGACGACGAGGTAGCCCTCGCGGAAGCCGATCGGGCCGGGCGACCGCCGCCGGCCGAGCCGCATGAGCCCGAGGCCGAGGCCTCCGGTGATCGCGCCAGCGGCGACGAACGGCCACACCGGCTCGCGGTACCCGATCGCGAACGCGATCGGCACGAGGGCGGACAGGCTGAGATAGGCGAGCATCGTCCCCGTGAGCGCGAGGGCGCCCGGAACGTCGATCCCGAGGTACGCGCGGCCGCGGATCCGGTCGCTGCGATCCGCCCCCTGGAGGCCGGTCACAGGACGCGCTCGACGTCCGGCACGCGCTTCGTCTCGGTGAAGACGATGACGCGGTCACCCGCCTGCAGCACCTCGTCGCTCCGCGGGAAGACGGCCCGGCCGTCGCGGACGATCGCGCCGATCATCGCGCCGCGGATCGGCATGTCGCGGAACCTCAGGCCGACGTACTCGCTCGTCGGCTGGGTCGTGATGTCGAGCACCTCGTAGCGGTCGCCTTCGAGCATCGCGACCTGCTGCGTCCGTGGGTCGTGCGCGAACCGCGCGATCTCCTCCGCGGTGACGGCTCGCGGGTTGATCGTGACGTCGACGCCGGAGTGCTCGTAGACCTCGGTCGAGATCGGGTCGTGGAGTACCGCGATCGTGAACCGGACGCCGTGCACACGGGCCAAGGTGGCCGTGTAGTGGTTCTCCGCGTCGTCCTTGATCGCGAACACCGCGGCCTGCGCCCGGCCGATCAGCTCGCGGTCGAGGAAGTCGACGTCGGTGCCCGTAGCGTTGTAGACGCGGCACGCGGGAAGCTCCTCCGCGACCTCGCGGGCGCGCTCCCGGTCCGGCTCGATGAGCCGCACGCCGATCTCCTGCGCCGTCAGCGATCGCGCGATCGCCGTCCCCATCTGGCCGCCGCCGAAGACGACGACGTCCCTGACCGCCTCCTCGCCCGGGGCGAGCAGGCGGCCCCACTCGCGGGCCGCGGTCGGCGAGCCGATCACGACGATGCGGTCGCCGGGACGGAGCGACTCGCCTCCGCGGGGCAGCGTGAGCGTGTCGCCGCGGATGACCCCGAACACGCGGGAGTCGCTCGGCAACGGCGCCTCGCGCAGTGGGCGGCCGACGACAGACGTGTCCGCGCCCTCGGGCACGTCGAACTCGACGATCTGCACCTGGCCGTTCGCGAAGACGTCGGTCTGGCGGGCGGCGGGCATGCCGATCGAGCGCGACACGGCATTCGCCGTCTCGAGCTCGGACGACACCGCGAAGTCGACGTCGAGCCGCCCCTCGCGCCAGAGGTCGATGTACTCGACGTTGGACGTCCGGATGACCGTGGTCGCGCGCGGCGCCTCGACCCGTGCGAACGAGCAGGCGACGAGGTTCACCTCGTCGCGCGACGTGCACGCGATGAAGAGGTCAGCCTGGCCGACGCCCGCGTCGCGGAGCGCCTTGCGGCTGGCGCCGTTCGCCTCGATCGTGCTGACGTCGTACCGGTAGGCGAGTGGCTCGAGCCGCGCACGGACGACGTCGATCACCGTGAGGTCGTGCTCGTCGTGGAGTGCCTCCACAACGGTCGATCCAACCTGACCCGCGCCGACGATCACGATCCGCATGCGCGCCGGAGGGTATCCGGTTCCGGCGGCGGATCCGTGAACGAGCGCATAACGGTTGCGGACGTTGCCAATGGGTACCCTCGAGAGGTGCGTCGGGTAGCCGTCCTTGTCGCGCTCGTCTGCGGCGCGATCGCGGTGGGATCGTCGCTCGCAGCCAGTGGAGGCAACATCCGCCTCGTCCCGGTCGTGCGCGGCCTCGAGCAACCCGTCGTCGCGACGCAGGCGCCCGGTGAGCCGCGTCGGCTGTACGTCGTCGAGCAGCCGGGCCGGATCCTTGTCGTCGAAAACGGCAGGCTGCGTGCGACGCCGTTCCTCGACATCCGCTCGCTGGTCCAGTTCGGCGGCGAGCAGGGGCTGCTCGGCCTCGCGTTCTCGCCCTCGTACGCCCGGGACGGCACGTTCTACGTCAACTACTCGCTGCGGCCGAGCGGCGACACCGTGATCGCCCGCTACCGCGCCCGCAACGGGCGGGTCGTGGAGGGCACCGCGAACACGATCCTCCGCGTCGAGCAGCCGTACGCGAACCACAACGGCGGTCATCTCGCGTTCGGCCCCGACGGGCGGCTCTGGGTCGGACTGGGTGACGGCGGCTCCGGCGGCGACCCCGAGAATCGCGCGCAGAACATGGACACGCTGCTCGGGAAGATGTTCCGTCTCGACGTCCGTCAGGCGCAGCCGCAGCCGGACATCGTCGCGCTCGGGCTCCGCAACCCGTGGCGCTACACCTTCGACCGGAAGACCGGCGTCCTGTGGATCGGGGACGTCGGCCAGGGTGAGATCGAGGAGATCGATCGGCTCGCCCGCCCGGGCACCGACCTCGTGAACTTCGGCTGGGACGTCTACGAGGGCCGGTCGCGGTTCGAGGGCAAGGCGCTCGGCACCGGCCGGCTGGTGCAGCCCGTCGCGCAGTACACGCACGGCGCGGGCTGCTCCGTCACCGGCGGCTACGTCTACCGCGGACCCTCGATCCCGCAGAATCAACGGCCGGTACATGTACGGCGACTACTGCAGCGGCACGATCTGGTCGCTACCGGCGACGGGCAGCGCCGTGCGCCGAGAGCGCATTCGGGTCGCCGGGCTCACGTCGTTCGGTGAGGGGCTCCGCGGCCAGCTCTACGCCGTCTCGCACGAGGGCGTCGTGTACCGGTTGGCGCAAGCGCGCTAGCTCGCCCGCCAGCGCGATTCCGCAGGAGCGGAATCCCGCGGCTCGATCCCCCGCCTGCGGCGGGGCACACCCTGAGGGCGCCCGCTGTCGCGGTCGCAACGACCTCGCAGTCCCGAGGCCCTAGCCGGCGCGGCGCCGGACCTGCGGGCTCTGCCCGAGAGCGGCGTACGCGACCGCGTTGAGCGAGTCGTTCAGCACGCGAAGCTCGCGCGCGACGAGGATGAAGCCCTCGTGCGCCTCCAGACGGGCGTCGATCCGCTCGAGTTGGCCCGCGATGCGGTCGAGGCGCTCGAGCAGCGCGTCGAGCTGACGGTCGGGGACGTCGACGCGATCCATGCCGCGATTCTACGGTGCGCGCGCGTCCCGCCGAACGAGGCGATGCCAGAGGAGCACGCCGACGATCGCGCCGAGCGCGTCGATCCCGACGTCGAGCGGCGCCCCGTGGCGGCCCCCCACGAAGGTCTGGTGCACCTCGTCGGTCACCGCGTACAGCGTCGCGATCGCCACGGCCACCGCCGGTCGGCGAACGGCGCGACAGAGGAGCGCGCCGAGGATCGCGTACTCCGTGAGGTGTGCGAGCTTCCGCAGGATCGTGTCCGCCGTCCCGAGCTCGGTCGACAGGCTCGGGACGGACGAGAACGCGAAGATCACGGCCGCCCAGACCACGACGGGGAGCCAGGCGCCGAGCAGGAGGCGACGCGTCGGGACGGCAGGGCTGGACATCGGCGGAATGGTAGGTTCCGCGATCCATCGGGCGTGCATCTCCGCCGGTGCGGCGTCGAATTCAGCACCGACTATGTTCTTGTAATTCGAGATACTTGGGAGTAGGGTGCGGCCGGCAGGGGGGAGATGACTGCGGCGCACCGGGGGGGTCGCATGCTTGAGCCATTGCGGCCAGCAGATGGGCTCATGCTCCATGACGGCGTTACTGCGGCAAGGGGGGAGATGGCAAACCGCGCCCTCTCCGGAAGGGCGGCACGGGTATGCGTGGGCGGCCCCTGCGTCGTGCTGGTCCTTGTGCTCCTCGCGCTGATCTCGGGCGCCGGGCCGGCGGGAGCAAGGATCTTTCAGATCCTCCCGGCGGATGAGTCGGAGACTCCGACGCTCGACTTCACGGACGACCAAGCTCTGTTCGCCATAGGCACCTCGGACTTTCTCGGCGGTCAGGTTTGCGTGGTCTCGAGTGCCACGACCGATCCAGGCGATGGGAGCCTCAAGTGCGGACAGGAGTGGGGCAGCCCGAACCAGGTGATCGGCCTAGGGACCTTCATCATTCCGATCGAGAGCCCACCGCTCAGGGTGGGGACGTGGCGCCTCCTCGGAGATGGTGGACCGCTGCCGGGCGACGACGCTCTGAGTCTTCCCTTCACCGTCCATCCGTGTACGGCGTGCGATCCGCGGATTGGACTGGAAGCGATCGCGGCGTACAAGGCCGTAGCTCGAGCAATGCAGCCGCCAATGGGCAACCTGTGCACGTCGTTTAACTACATGGATCTGGTCGGAGACATTGCGACCGGCCTCCGCTCGGGAGCGGCACTTGCAGGTGACGTCATCGCGTCGCTTCCTCGGTTCGGCGCGTTGGTCAACGTCCCCGTGGGGGGTGCGTTCGGCTTCGGGCTCACTGTTATCAACAACAACGTATTGGAGATTCCCCTCAATCAATATGAGGCGTATCTCCTCCTCTTGCGAACTGTCTCGTGTCGCACGGCCGACATGTACGCAGACATCGCCGCCGACCCGCCTGATCCGAACTACGGGTCGGTCGCAACTCCCCAGTTCGGACATCTCCCATCGGTGGAGAGCAGCCTCGTCGACTCGCTCGCCGAGGCCGTCGATCGTCAACGCGCATTCGGAGCGGCACAGCTGATTGCCTTCGAGCGCTACCAAGCAGCCGCAGCGGACGGGAACGACTCTGCGGTTGCGCTTCAGAGCCAAGCCATCGCCGATTACGGATATTCGCTGCGCGATGAGATGCGGCGCGGTGCATCGCTGATGCGGACGTGGTCCGCGGAGCTCGGACAAGACTCCACGATCAACACAAGACACATTGACCCCGGCGACCCGGACATTCAGACCATTGCGGACGCCGAGGCGCGACTGCGCTCCTCCGGGTTCACAAACAGCGAGCTTGTTGAACTGGCGAACGGGGGCCTGAACGCAGGCGAGATCGCAGACCTCCGTGACGAACTGCTGCGCACGGACGTCACAACCGCAGCAGCCAACGTCACGATCATGCAAGTTCTTGAGGCAGCGGCGGTGGAGCTCGACGAACAGTCCTTCGAGGTCGAACGATTCGCGATCGAGGCGGAGGCCGTAGCCGCTCGCGCGGCCGCTGGTCAGGGCAACAACCCGCCGGTCGCGGTTGACGATGCGCTGACCCTGCAGCAGGACACTCCGGGCAGCGTCAACGTGCTTGCCAACGACTCCGACCCCGATGCGGGAGACACGCTCACGGTCAGCGGCTCGACCGCCGGTGCGCACGGCACCGTCTCCTGCACGGCCGCCGGTTCGTGCACCTACACGCCTGGCGCCGGTTACACCGGCCCCGACGCTTTCACGTACACGGTGTCCGACGGAGAGGGCGGCACCGACACTGGCACCGTGAACGTGACGGTCAGTCCGGCAGGCGGCGGCAACAACCCGCCGGTCGCGGTTGACGATGCGCTGACCCTGCAGCAGGACACTCCGGGCAGCGTCAACGTGCTTGCCAACGACTCCGACCCCGATGCGGGAGACACGCTCACGGTCAGCGGCTCGACCGCCGGTGCGCACGGCACCGTCTCCTGCACGGCCGCCGGTTCGTGCACCTACACGCCTGGCGCCGGTTACACCGGCCCCGACGCTTTCACGTACACGGTGTCCGACGGAGAGGGCGGCACCGACACTGGCACCGTGAACGTGACGGTCAGTCCGGCAGGCGGCGGCAACAACCCGCCGGTCGCGGTTGACGATGCGCTGACCCTGCAGCAGGACACTCCGGGCAGCGTCAACGTGCTTGCCAACGACTCCGACCCCGATGCGGGAGACACGCTCACGGTCAGCGGCTCGACCGCCGGTGCGCACGGCACCGTCTCCTGCACGGCCGCCGGTTCGTGCACCTACACGCCTGGCGCCGGTTACACCGGCCCCGACGCTTTCACGTACACGGTGTCCGACGGAGAGGGCGGCACCGACACTGGCACCGTGAACGTGACGGTCAGTCCGGCAGGCGGCGGCAACAACCCGCCGGTCGCGGTTGACGATGCGCTGACCCTGCAGCAGGACACTCCGGGCAGCGTCAACGTGCTTGCCAACGACTCCGACCCCGATGCGGGAGACACGCTCACGGTCAGCGGCTCGACCGCCGGTGCGCACGGCACCGTCTCCTGCACGGCCGCCGGTTCGTGCACCTACACGCCTGGCGCCGGTTACACCGGCCCCGACGCTTTCACGTACACGGTGTCCGACGGAGAGGGCGGCACCGACACTGGCACCGTGAACGTGACGGTCAGTCCGGCAGGCGGCGGCAACAACCCGCCGGTCGCGGTTGACGATGCGCTGACCACGCAGCAGGACACTCCGGGCAGCGTCAACGTGCTTGCCAACGACTCCGACCCCGATGCGGGAGACACGCTCACGGTCAGCGGCTCGACCGCCGGTGCGCACGGCACCGTCTCCTGCACGGCCGCCGGTTCGTGCACCTACACGCCTGGCGCCGGTTACACCGGCCCCGACGCTTTCACGTACACGGTGTCCGACGGAGAGGGCGGCACTGACACTGGCACAGTCAGCGTGACTGTTCACGCGATCGTCGGCACCAAGCTGCGGGAGATTACCGCTGCGAATCCGCAGAGTTGTAGTCCGTTCAATGTCGGTCTCGCTTTCGATGGCACGAACCTTCTTGTGTCCTGTGTGGGTAGCGGGGTGATCGACAAGATCGATCCTTCTGACGGGAGCCTCGCTGGTCAGATCACTGTTCCGGGTGAGTCGGTGCTCGGGGCTCTCGCGTATGACCGCGGGAGAGGCAAGCTCTGGGCCTGCACTTTTGGCGGCGCCGAACGGGTGATGCTGATCGACCCAGTTGACGGCTCGAAGGACGCGGAGTTCGCGTCGAACGGCTGCGGTGACGGATTGGCCTACGACGGTGACGACGACACGCTGTGGGCTGGCGCCGACCAGGTCTGCATCGTCACTCATTACCGAACTGACGGCAGCGTGATCGGCGCGTTCGATGTGTGCCCTCTGATCGGTGGGACCAAGTCAGGAATCGCCGTTGGTGGCGGCAAGCTTTATGTCGCGAGACCGGGTGCGTCGCAGGTCTACCAGGTCGAGAAGACCTTCAGCGGTTCGTCGCTGTTCTTCCAGACCGACCGCTTCCTCGAGGATCTCGAGTGCGACGACGTCACGTTCGCTCCGAAGTCGGCGATGTGGGTCCAGGCAGCCTACGACCGGATTTTGACGGCAATCGAGATTCCGGCCGGCGCCTGCCCCTTCGGCGGCGGCAACAACCCGCCGGTCGCGGTTGACGATGCGCTGACCCTGCAGCAGGACACTCCGGGCAGCGTCAACGTGCTTGCCAACGACTCCGACCCCGATGCGGGAGACACGCTCACGGTCAGCGGCTCGACCGCCGGTGCGCACGGCACCGTCTCCTGCACGGCCGCCGGTTCCTGCACCTACACGCCTGGCGCCGGTTACACCGGCCCCGACAGCTTCGACTACACGATCTCAGACGGCCATGGCGGTTCTGACACGGCAACGGTTCACGTAACCGTCACGCCCGACAACCAGCCGCCGGACGCCGTCGACGACGCTCTCTCGACCGACGCGGGGACGCCGGGTACGAAGAACGTGCTCGCCAACGACACCGACGCGGACGGCGACACATTGACCGTTACGGGCAACACGCAGGGCGCGCACGGCTCGGCCGCTTGCACGGCGACGGGGTCCTGCACCTACACGCCCGCTGCCGGGTTCAGCGGTTCGGACTCGTTCGATTACACGATCTCCGACGGGCACGGCGGCAGCGAGACCGCGACAGTGCACGTGACGGTGACGCCGGTGAACCACAAGCCGGACGCGGTGAATGACACGCTGACGACGGATGCGGGCGTCGCCGGGACGCAGAACGTGCTCGCCAACGACACCGACGCGGACGGCGACACATTGACCGTTACGGGCAACACGCAGGGCGCGCACGGCTCGGCCGCTTGCACGGCGACGGGGTCCTGCACCTACACGCCCGCTGCCGGGTTCAGCGGTTCGGACTCGTTCGATTACACGATCTCCGACGGGCACGGCGGCAGCGACACCGCGACAGTGCACGTGACCGTCAACCCGCCGAAGAACACGAGCGCGACGTACACGGGCAACGCGACCGGTCAGTACTC
This sequence comes from uncultured Actinomycetes bacterium, assembly GCA_963706915.1. GTDB lineage: Bacteria > Actinomycetota > Thermoleophilia > Gaiellales > Gaiellaceae > Gaiella. The sequence goes on along the minus strand of CAVPOH010000005.1, from coordinate 519,654 downwards.
GGACGCCGCCACGTTGTCGGGGACGCTGCGTGATGCGAGCTTGAGCCCCTCCGTCGGAATTGCGGGCAGGCAGCTCGATTTCACGCTCGGGTCACAGGCTGCGCATGCGAGCCCGACGGACGGGAGCGGGAATGCCTCGACGGCGCTCGTCGTGACGCAGAAGCCGGGATCGGTTACGACGGTGGCGACGAGCTTCGCGGGCGACACCGCGTACCTGCCTTCGAGCGACAGCGACCCGTTTTCGATCACGAAGGAGGACTGCACGCTCGCCTACTCCGGCGACACGCTCGTCGCGCCCGTCACTAGCACGATGCTTGCGGCCGACCTGGGAGAGCCAGACAGCTCGCTCGGGGATCGCTCCAGCAAGACAATCCTGTTCACCCTCGTGGACGCCTCCTTGAACACGCAGACTTTCAGCGCCACGACCAATGCGAGCGGCCATGCGAGCATGTCCGCTCCGCTCGTCGACGGCGTGTACGGCGTCTCAATATCGTTCGCCGGCGACGACTACTACAGGCCGTGCGCGACGAGCGAGGACGTTCTGGTGACGGTCGAGGCGGCAACGGCGAAGGTGACCGGCGGCGGCTGGACGTCGATCGGCACCGGCCGCACGTCCTTCGGCTTCAATGCGATCCCGCAGGCCGGAGGTCTCTGGAAAGGTCAGTTCCAGCTGCGCTCGAACAGCGGAAAGTCCAAGTTCCACGGCAACGTCGTCTCCACGCTGTCCGTGAGCGGCAACACCGCGAGCTGGAGCGGAACGGGCAGCTGGAACGGGCAGGCCGGGTTCACCTACGAGATCGTCGCAGTGGACAACGGCGGGTCCGGCTCGAAAAAGGGCGACTCGATCACCATCACGATCAAGAACGCAGCGGGTGCGGTCGTCTTCTCGACCAACGGGCCACAGACCCTGAAGGGCGGGAATATCACAATCCGCAAGAGCTGAGGCCGGTGTGCTGTGCGGGTGCCCCCCGGCGCGCGTTATCTACGCGCACCAGCACCGCCCGCACGTAAACGCCCCCACCTTATCCGGCTCGGACAGCGTAGGGAGCTGCTCCGCTTAAGAGCTCAAACTGGATCCAGGAGAGGGAGCAAGCGGAGTCGAGCCCGGGCTCGGGCGACGTCCCGAGACTCATCGGTGCCATAGAGATCACCTCACAGACCGCGCCTCAGGAAGAGTTTCGCGGCGCTCGCTGCGGCACCGCGCAGGCCACGTGAACGTCACTCGGGCGCTGTTGGCGTAATAGTTGGTCATCACCCCGCTGCGCCGCACGATCGTCTTGGTGGCCGTGGCCATCGTCACGGCCCAGGCCGTGTGCGCGGATGCAGTACGTCGCGATCGACGACCTTCAGTGGGTGGACGGGTCGTCGGCGCGGGCGTTGGAGTTCGCGCTGCGGCGTCGAAGTGACGAGCCGATGGGGTGCTCGCGACGCTGCGCACCGGAACCGGAGAAGCTGTGCCGTTCGATGTAGAGCGCGCCTTCAGTGAGGGCGGGCTGTGGCGCGTCCGGCTAGGCCCGGGTGCATCCCGATCTAGTGGTCACCCGGCAGGCACCGCCAGATCTCGGCGATCGGGTCGCCGACCCCGTTCTTCTGCAGGTGCTTGAGGGTCTGGTCGGTGTGCGTCTAGCACTCCTCGCAGAACTTGAAGCGCGTCGCCCCGACGACCATCACGACCCCGCCTCGGTCGACACGGCAGGCGGCGCGGGCGGCGGTGCCGCGGGAGGCACCTGCGGCTGCTCCTTCGGGCGACGGAGGTAGTGGTTCGCGACAGCGCCCGCGGTGCCCGCGGCGATGCCCTGCACCACGCCGACCACCAGGTCGGTGCCGAGCCCGCGGCATGCCATCTCGTCGGACTGCTCGGCCTTGTTCTCGATCGGCCGATCCTCGGCCATGACCTGCTCCTTTCCGTTCGGGGTGAACCGGAGAGCCTCTCTCATGCCCGTCGGACGACACCCGTCCGCGGGAGCGCGCTCGACGCCGGTAGCCGTCTGGTAGCCGCGATCGGCCTGAGTGGCCCTTGGGCGCCCTGTGCGCCATCGCCGTCAGGCCGCATGGAATGGTCGAATCGAGGGGTAGCCTGGGTCATCCTGAGCTCCTGCGCCCTCTGGTAGGTTCCGCGACATCCGCGTGTGCGATGGCTCAACCATGCGGGTTGGAGCCGTTTCAAGTGCCCGGAGCTGGCCCAGGATCCGCCGCGCTTCCGCGTCCGGTGGGACGACGGGCGCACGAGCATCTTCGCTCCCGCGGCAGGCGCCGCGAAGATCGAGCCGCGCAAGAGAGAGCGCGTGAAGGCCTGACCGACTGGGAGGCCGCGCGGCGCTACCACAAGCGCACCGGCAACGGCGCCGCGGCTCGTCGGCCGGAGTCCCGCCACGTGGCGCTTCCGCTGACCGCCTCTTCTGCATCTTCTCCTTCAAGCTGAGCATCGGCGCCTTCGCCCCGGTCCCAGGCACAACGCCTCATATTCGTTGCTTCAGGTAACAGAGACTGATGGCATCGGAGGCAAACGTCGGTATTTGACTGACGGTACAGAAGCGGCTAGACTTTGAGGCAGGATGCAGACGGTGACAATGGCCGAGGTGGTGAAAGAGGCGCGCATGCGCGCGCACCTGTCGATGCGGGGACTGGCACGGCGGAGCGGCCTCTCGGCTGCACAGATCAGCCGGATCGAGGCGGGCGAGGTCGAGCGGCCCGCTGCTGAGACGCTCGTAAAGCTCGCCAAAGCCCTCGATCGGGACGCGCAGCTGCTCCTTGTCTTCGCCGGACACATCGTGGGAGCCAGGGCACGGCAGCTCCTGCGAGAGGCGGTCGAGACCCTGCCCGAACCGGGCAGAGCTGAGCAGGCCGATGCACTGGCGCGACTCGAGGCCGAGGATGAGCGAGAGCGTCGGCTCGGGGAAGAACTCGCGGAGGCCGAGAGGGCGCTGGTGGAGGCTCCGCAGGATCTGGACGAGCGGTTGGTGGTCGGGCCGCTGCGTGAAAGGCACGAGCGCCTGCGCGAGGTCGGGTTCCTTGCCCAACGTCGCGCTGTCGAGGTCGCTGAGAAGCGCCGGCAGTTTGAGCAGCTCGATGATGCGGCGAGCGAGGAGGTCTGCGCCTTCGCCGGCCGCCTCTTCCTACACACGGCTGCTGGTGGCGACCACCTCGAGGCTTGGCGGCAGTTCTCGGGTCAGATCACGCCTGACGATCCGGAGCTGCGCCAGCTGCTCCAGGCATGGCGTCAGCTTGAGCACGGGCGGCGCAAGAAGGTACTCGAGTTCTCCCAGGATCAGCTGGCTCTCTCGCTGCTACGGGTTGAGCAGGCCGTCCTTGGGTCCGTCCAGACCCCTGAAGAGGCCTTCGAGCTCGTCCGTAGCCTGTCCGCCGGGACGTCCGGGAACGGACACCCGAGCAGCCATTCGCGATCGGCCAAGAGGCCGTCGGCGAAGTCGAAGAGCGGGAGGTGATGCCTATGGAGGTAGCGCAGCACCGACTCGTTCGGAAGGGATGAAAGACTTCGCCGGGTCAGGGCGAGTCTGTCGAAGGCGGTTCCGCGACTAGGTGGTAGCTGTCACGCTTCGCGGACACTCCGAACCTTAAGAGCGCGGAACCGCCGGCAACCCGGATCGGGCCGAAGAGCCCCGGTGGGAGTTTGGGCTGATACCGGGACAGAACGGAGTCAGAGAAGGAGTGTCATGCCGCTCTATATGCCTACCTTTGGCTACCGTGAGTGAGACCGACGTCGTCCGCGACATCCGCTCCGACTACAAGTACGGGTTCTCGAATCCCGACGAGGCCGGGGACTACTTCTTCAAGTCGGGTCGTGGACTCTCGCATGAGGTCGTCGAAGCGATCTCGCAGCACAAGAACGAGCCCGCGTGGATGCGCGAGTTCCGCCACAAGTCGCTCGACTACTTCTACGCTCGTCCGCTCCCGACCTGGGGCGGCAACCTCGCAGAGATCGACTTCGACAACATCTACTACTACATTCGGCCGACCGAGAAGCAGGTCGACAAGTGGGAGGACCTCCCGGCCGAGATCCTCGACACCTGGGACAAGCTCGGAATCCCCCAGGCGGAGAAGAAGTACCTCGCCGGCGTCGGGGCGCAGTACGAGTCCGAGGTCGTCTACCACAAGCTCCAGGCCGACCTCGAGGCCAAGGGCGTGATCTTCCTCGACATGGACTCGGCCCTGCGCGAGCACGAGGACATCGTCAAGCAATACATGGGCACGATCATCCCGCAGAACGACAACAAGTTCGCGGCGCTCAACTCGGCCGTCTGGTCGGGCGGCTCGTTCATCTACGTCCCGCCGGGCGTCTCGATCGAGATGCCGCTGCAGGCCTACTTCCGCATCAACGCGGAGAACATGGGTCAGTTCGAGCGGACGCTGATCATCGTCGACGAGGATGCGTACGTTCACTACGTCGAAGGGTGCACGGCTCCGATCTACTCGTCGGACTCGCTCCACTCGGCGGTGGTCGAGATCGTCGTCAAGCCGCGTGGTCGGTGTCGCTACACGACGATCCAGAACTGGTCGAACAACGTCTACAACCTCGTCACCAAGCGAGCGGTGGCCTACGAGGACGCGACGATGGAGTGGGTCGACGGGAACCTCGGCTCCAAGCTGACGATGAAGTACCCCGCGATCTGGCTGATGGGGGAGCGCGCACATGGCGAGGTGCTCTCGATTGCCTTCGCCGGCAAGGGGCAGCACCAGGACGCGGGCGGCAAGGTCGTCCACGTCGCCAAGAACACGACCTCCGTGATCACCTCGAAGTCGATCTCGAAGGACGGCGGCCGCGGCGGTTACCGCGGTCTGCTCGAAGTGGCGAAGGGCGCGAGCGGGTCGAAGTCGAAGGTTGTCTGCGACGCGCTGATCCTCGACGAGGAGTCGCGCTCCGACACGTACCCCTACATCGACGTGAAGGAGAACGATGTCGACCTGGGCCACGAGGCGACGGTCTCGAAGATCGGCGAGGAGCAGCTGTTCTATCTGATGAGCCGCGGGCTCTCCGAGGCGGAGGCGAGCGCGATGATCGTCGCCGGCTTCGTCGAGCCGATCACGAAGGAGCTCCCGCTCGAGTACGCGGTCGAGATGAACCGCCTCATCCAGCTGCAGATGGAGGGCTCGGTTGGCTAAGGCCGCAGAGGCCGTCGAGGCGACAATCCCAGGAGAGGGCAAGCTCGACGCGCACAAGCTGCGCGCGGACTCCCGAGCTCCGAGCAGGCGCGATAAGGGTTGAGACCGAGCAGCGGCGCTCTATCGGCTTTGAAACGAGGCGCCCGATGACGAACCATGTCGGCTCCGCCCTCGCGAGCAGCGCGCACACGCGGGCAGGCAGGCCTCGATTGGCAGACGTTCTCTGCCGCCTACTTTTCCCGGGCGGCGCCGGCACGACCTCGAGGCGCTGACCGCGTACGGCGCGTACAGGTCCGCGCAGGAACTCGACGCGCAGTCTGCCGATGGGCTCGCCCTGATCGAGGCGGAGCGCGGCCAGACTGGCTCCACCGCGCTACAGGGCTGGGAAGACGAGGGAGGCGCGGCGATCTGAGGTCGTTGGCGTCTTCGAGGGTCTCAGCCGGGTCGTTGAGCCCCGCCATGCGGAGGCACTGAGCTAGCTCGAAAACGAGAGGGTCGGGTACCTCGAGTCCTGCCAACAGCACGGTGTCCTTCAGGAACGCAGCGGTTCGGCTGAGCGCATGGACACGACGCCGTCGCTATCGACCGAGAGAGCACGGTGGCCTGCTCGGCACAACGAATGCTGGCCCTGCAAGTCGAATCCTGTTCGCCTGGGCTCCTACGTCTCGCGCGCCTCGGGCGCGTCGGGAGATTGCGGGCTTTTGGCCGGGGTTCTGGCCGCAGGGCCAGTCAACACACCCTAGCTCATCCGGCGCGTAGGCCCGCTTAGGTCTTCTTCTTCCCGCCGTCTTTCCCGAGGCCCAGCCAGCTACGGATCTTTGCGATCAGGTTGCTCATGGGTCGAGTCTATGCCGTTTCGCGATTGCACCGTCCTAGGCGTAGAATCCGGCCGTCACGGGACATGACGGTGAACGACACCGAGCTCATCGCGGGCCAGTTGGCCGACCTCACGCGGACCGTTGAGGGGATGGCGAACCAGCTCAAGGCGCTTCTCGAGCGTGCTGACAGCCAGCAGGCAAAGACGGAGACCCAGCAGGAGCGGATCGACCTTGCGGCGCGTGAGCTAGCCGAGGTCAGTGAGCGACTTCAAGCAGCCGCGAACGCGCTCAGGGAATCAATCTGATCTCGTTCGTTCGGGCACTCACCGAGGCCGAGCGTGGTGTACGCGACCGGTTCGCCCGTCGGGCGCCACTGCGGGCGTGCGAGCCTGGGACCTTGCTCGGGCGGCTCATCAGATCCCGCTGTTCGGGCCGCGCTTCTACGGCGGCCAGCAAGCGCGGCAGGTGGTCATCGGTCAGGCTGAGCCCGCCGTCCGAAGGAAGAAATCTCGACCGTTCGCGTCCTGTGTCTAATCAGGCCCCTCTCTCAACGCTCACCGGAGAAAGTCGAGCTCAGGGGCTGACTACGTGGAAATGAGGTGACTCAGAATGGTCATCGACCCTGCTCGTGCATGGGTATCGCCGTACTGGCACGCCCACTATCCGAACATGACGACAACGGTCTCGGTCCTCAATCCGGGCTTTTGGCCAGCGGAGGTGACTGTCAGCTTCCACAAGGGGGGTCCAGACGTGTATACGACGAACGAGGAGACCATTCCGGCACAGTCGATTGCGATTTTCCAGGCTCCGGCGGACCCCGACCTAGGATCAGCGAACGGTTGGGTCGAAGTCTCGAGTGATGGTCCGGTGCTGCCGTGGGGGTACATCAGCTATGGCGGCGGTCAAGAAGGGATCGGCGCGACGCAGGTTCAGATGACCTTCGGCCGTTGGGAATGGGTCCCTCAGATTCCACGCGTCCCGCTTCCCTGAAGTCCGCGAGCGGCGAGCTAGGCCGCCGCAGGAAGCTCGAAGGCCATGACCGCGACCGTCCACTCGTCCGGATCGCCGCCCCGAGGAACACGCGAGACGCCGCTCGCACACACTCGGCATGCAGCGCAGAAGACGGTGAGTCACAGACGTGACGCCACCTGCTCATGCAGGTGGCGTCCGTCGTTTGACAAGCGCTCGTTTCTCCCGCGCGGTGTCGCGAGAACTCGGGATCAGTTCGAGCTAGACGGTAGAGCCGCCTCGACGGTCGTCAGCACAGGGACCCGCCGTGGCTTGGACTGTTCCGGCTTCTTGACGTGGACTTCGAGCGTCCCGTTGGCGTAGTGCGCCTGGGCCTCGCCCTCGCCACAGCCCTGCGGTAGAGCGACCGAGCGCGTGAAGTCACCGAAGCGACGCTCGTAGCGGAAGAAACGCTCAGCTTCCACCTTCTCGGCGCGCTCGCGCGAGCCGCTGACCGTGAGGGTGTCGTCTTCGATCTCTACGGCGATCTTTTCCTCCGGTATGCCGGGCATGTCGAACGCGTACACCAGATCGCCCTCCGTCTCCCAGACGTCGAGCGGGGGTGTCCATGCCTCGGCGGAGCGAGCGGGCGACTCAAAGACAGTACTGATCAGCCGCTCGAATTCGGCATTCATGGGGAAATTTCGTAGCGGCTCCCGGAAGCGGACAAGTGTAGCCATGACAATCTCCTTGGATCACCGTACATTTAGCCGAATGATAGCATAAAATTTTAGCCTTTCTATGACAGATCTCGGTGCACAGCGCCAACCCCGTCGGCCGCCGGCGGATGCTGCGCCTCCTCGGCATGATCCGTCGGCTCCACGCGATGACCTGCTGCCCGACACCGAACGGCGCTCCGGCGCTCCGACGTAGTCACGTTTCGGCCGTCGCGTCACGTCCGGCGGCGCATCGGTCACGGATCCCGCGAGAAACGTGACAGGTGACAATTCCGGCGGCGCCGCTCGCGTGCTCATGCGGCGCGCAGGAGTCATCATCCAGGTCTCCGAGACCTGTGCGGTGTGGGGCCCACGCTCGGTCGGTTCGACTCCGGCGCCGCTCCGTTAGGCCATTCATGCCGTCCAACGCGGACGAGCTACGCCGTTGGCGCCGCTCGAAGCCCGGCAAGCACGAACGCTCAAGACCGCTTCGAGCCGCCATAGGTGGGACAGAGGCCTAGAGGTTCGTCAAACCGCGTGCGCGATGACCGACCGATGCGTGCGGAGGGTGTCTCAAGTCGCGGGAACCCGTGCGAGGTAAGGGGCGTTCCGATCAGTGTCGATAGACGGCAGTCGTGGGCAACGGGTCTCGTGGGTATGTTCGGGGTGTGCTGCCCGTCTCGGTCCTCGACGTCGCACCGATCGTCGTGGACGGGACGCCGGCACAGGCGCTCCGGAACTCGGTTGATCTTGTGCGGCGCGCCGAGCGACTGGGCTACACGCGGTACTGGGTCGCCGAGCACCACAACCTGAACGGGATCGCCAGCGCAGCGACGTCGGTCGTGATCGCGCACCTCGCGCAGGCGACAGAGTCGATTCGCGTCGGGGCGGGAGGCATCATGCTGCCGAATCACGCGCCGCTGGTCATCGCGGAGCAGTTCGGGACGCTGGAGGCGTTGCATCCGGGCAGGATCGATCTTGGTCTCGGGCGCGCCCCGGGGACGGACCGGGTGACGTTACGCGCCCTCCGGCAGGATCCGAGCGCCGACTCCTTCCCGCAGGACGTGTTGGAGCTGCAGGCGTTGCTCGGCGATCCCCTGCCGGGACAGACGGTGTTCGCGATTCCCGGTGTGGGGTCGCATGTGCCGCTCTGGATCCTGGGGTCGAGCCTCTACGGAGCGCAGTTGGCGGCGGCACTTGGCCTCCCGTACGCGTTCGCGTCCCACTTCGCGCCGGATCTGCTTCTTCCCGCGCTGGAGGTGTACCGCTCGCGGTTCCAGCCCTCCGCGCAACTCCAGGAACCACACGTGATGGTCGCTGTGAACGTCATCGCAGCGGACGACGACGCGACGGCGCGGCGGTTGTTCACGTCGGCGCAGCAGGCGTTCACCAACGTGATCCGTGGCAGTCGTGGGCAGCTCCCGCCTCCCATCGACGACATCGAGGCGTACTGGTCTCCCGAAGAGAAGGCCCACGTCGCGAACGTCCTGAGCCGCTCTTACGTCGGATCGCCGGACACCGTGCGGGAGGGCCTTGAATCGGTAATCGCCGAGACCGTGGCGGACGAGCTGATCGTCGCCGCCGCGATCCACGACCATTCGGCGCGAGTCCACTCCTACGAGATCCTTGCGGCCGTCCGAGAGGCACTAAGGTCGCGAATCCCCGCCTGAAGACCCACGGGCTCTCGATCCGCTCCAGGTCGTCGGAACCTGTGCGGGGTGAGGCTCGGCAGGGTATAGGGGTGGCGCTCGTGATGCCCCGATGCGGTCGTGCCACCGGCTCGCGCCACATATGAGTAGCTCGAGCGGAGTCCCGGACGCCGCAATGGAGTGGTTCTCCGTGGCTTCCCGCGGGCGTCCCTTGAATCACGGAGCGCTCCCCGTCCGCAGCCGACGAGTCGCGGTTTCGGCCAGAAGCGCGACTGGATCGGTCTACCGCCCCGCGGATCGCGTCCTGGCGCTGAAGCTCCAGGGTTCCAGCGGAGCCACGGGACTCGAACCCGCGACCTCCGGCGTGACAGACCGCGTCGGGGTCGCGGCGGAACGGGCCGCATGGCGCCGTCGCTCGCCTGAGTAGCTCATCGGGACGTTTGGGGCATGGGGACGTTTGGGGCATGAATGGGGCACGCCGAGGCACGGCCGCCGACCGCGTCCGGGGTGGCGGCGGGACTAGGGCGATGAGAGAGCCACGCCACATATGCCCCGAATGCATCGAGCCAGCCGACCCCGCCGACGCCAACGTCGTGCTGGCGGTCAAGCTTTATTGACGTGACGGCGTTCGGCGGGCGCGACTACGGGCGTGCGATGCGCTACTTCCATCGCGACTGCCTGCCATCCGGTGGTCGATCACCGGGCCGCCTGACGCTTGGACGGACGAGGACTGAACTACACGCGAGCAAGCGGCGGCACGCCGGGCTGCGCTGCAACACTGCGATGCGTGAGCGAGTCCGGTGACCAGACACCAGCCGAACCGCCGACCCGCCGCCGCGCTGGTCGTCCGCAACGAACCCTGACCACGGCTCACAGGGTTTCCGGGTCGACGCCAACAGGTTGCAAGGCTGGCTGGTCGACAGCCACTTGGCGAGCGCCCGTGCCGATGGGACATTGGCGCTGACGCGGCGGGTCAGCGGCTTGCCGAGGGTCTGGCCGTGCTGCGCGACTGAGAGCGGAGCGGGTGCATCCCGCCCGTCCGGTCAACCATCGAGAATCGGTGCGGGTGAGCGATCAGCCGCAAACGATTTGGCATTGCCCCACCTGCCTGCGACCGGTCGGTGCGGACGAGGCATACGTTGAGGCGGACGAGGGCGAGGCCCCCGGTTTTGGCAGCGCGGAGCATGCCGCCGAGGACATTGCCTGGGGTCGGCGCGTCCGCTTCCACCAGGGTCACTTTCGCGACCGAATCAGTCTCAACGTCTACCGGCTCGTCGGCGACTGAAGGGAGCGGGCGGCGGTCGCCGGTGCAACTGAGCGCTTGGGTCGGCGAAGCGAACCCCGTCTGGTGGCAGGACGGACGCAAGATCGCGTTCGCAAAGGCCGCCCTAGAATCCGCCCGAGTTCGACACGACTGACGACGCGGACATAGCGCTCATCGCGGGTCAGCTCGCCGACCTCACCCACGTCGTCGAGGAGACGGCGAAGCAGCTGCAGCGCCTTCTCGAGGCAGCTGCCAGCCAGCAGACCCGCGCGGACGTACGGCAGGGAGCGCATCGACCTTTACCTCGCGTGAACCGACCGAGGTCCGTGACCGTCTGCAAGCGGCGGCGAACGCGCTCTGCCAAGCAGTCTGACCCTCGTTCGGCCACGCCCTTCCTGCGATGGCGGTTCGCCCCGTGGCGCTGAGCCAGACCCCCCGCGACTGCCGCAAGCCCTCCCCGTCAAAGGCTCCTGCTACGTCGAAGCCCGCCGCCGACCCAACACATGTCGGCGCGGTCCTAATGGGAGTCGTGCACGCCTTCGCGATCCAGCGGCTGCTGCTTCCGGGACCGGTACATCGCCAGCGTCTGTGCCCTCCTCGCGCAAGCAGCCTCCGCCCCCGCGACTCTCGCGCCCAACCATCGCGACACGCATCCTCTGTGAGGCTCACCGGCTACGTCGAACGTCACCGAGCAGGTCGAAGTACCAGAGATGCCCGAGCTCGCCCGCGTGATGGGCACCTCGGTGAGGGCGAACGGGGCAGGTCCCAGAGCGGTCGGACGGCGACTGTGCCGCGGCTGGTAGCCGCTCTGGTAACCGCGATCGGCCTGAGTAGCCCTTGCGCACCCTGGGCGCTACGAGCGCCGAGCCGCATGAACAGGCGGAACCGTGCGCCAGCCTGGGTCATCCGGTGCCGGTGCGCCGGATGGTAGGCTCGCCGTCCAACCAACGGAGCGCGGCGAGGGAACCCGGTGCAAGTCCGGGACGGTCCCGCCGCTGTGAGGGGAGATGCCTCTTCCACCACGACGCCACTGGCCGCGCGGCCGGGAAGGCGGTGGGAGAGGGGCGCCCCGAGTCAGAAGACCTGCCGCTCTCCGCCACATCGAACCCCTCGCGGAAGGAGGATTCGTGCCCCGGTTCCTGTTCTCCCTCGTCGCCGCCTGTGTGGTGCTCGTTGCGGTCGCCGTCGGCGGCGCAAGCGGCTCGACCGCCGCCACGCAGGCGACGCCGGCATTCCCCGTCTCGGTCACAGCCGCGAACGGAAAGGTCACGATCAGCCGCGCGCCCCGGCGCATCGTGTCCCTGTCCGCCACGGCCACGGAGTCGCTGTTCGCGATCGGCGCCGGCTCGCAGGTCGTCGCCGCCGACGACCAGTCCGACTACCCGAAGAACGCGCCGAAGACGACGCTCTCGGGGTTCACGCCGAACGTCGAGGCGATCGTCGCCTACCGGCCCGACCTCGTGATCGCCTCGTACGACCCGAAGGGCCTCGTCGACGCGCTCGGGCGACTTGGCATCCCGGTGCTCGTGCACAACGCCGCGATGACCCTGCCCGGTGCGTACCAGCAGATCCGGCAGCTCGGGATCGTGACGGGCAAGCGCGCCGGCGCTGCGAAGGTCGTCGCGCGGATGAAGGCAGGTATCGGGAGGATCGTCGCGTCGACGAAGGGCAAGGCGCGCGGCCTGACCGTCTACCACGAGCTGACGCCCGATCTGTACTCGGCAGCGTCGAACACGTTCGTCGGACGCGCGTATGCACTGCTCGGCCTGCGGAACATCGCGGACGCAGCCGACAGCGCGGGCACCGGGTATCCGCAGCTCTCGCCCGAGTACGTCGTCGCGTCGAGCCCCGACCTCATCGTGCTCGCCGACTCCATCTGCTGCGGGCAGAAGGCGTCGACCGTCGCCGCGCGGCCGGGCTGGGGCTCGATCGCGGCGGTGAAGAGCGGCTCGATCGTCCGCGTCGACGACTCCATCGCATCGCGCTGGGGTCCGCGCCTCGTGGACTTCTTCCGCGCGCTGTCGAGCGCCATCGATCGCCTGCGCGCCTGAGGTTCCGGCCGTGGAGGTCGCCGCCGCGAAGTCCGAGAGCGAGGTCGTCCGCCCACGTGGGCTGCCTCTGTCCTGGACGGTCGCGGCGGTCGGCCTCCTGGTCGTCTCGCTCCTCGTCGGGATCGCAGCCGGCCCGGTCGACCTCGGGATCGGCGAGATCCTCGGCTCGCTCGGCGAACGGCTCCACGTCCCGGGGGTCACGTCCTCGCTGACGCCGGTCGAGGACACGGTGCTATGGGACCTCCGCGTGCCGCGCGTCGTGCTCGGCGCCCTCGTCGGGGGCATGCTCGCGCTCGCCGGCGCGACGTACCAGGGGGTGTTCCGCAACCCGCTCGCCGATCCGTACCTCCTCGGCGTCGCGGCCGGCGCCGGGCTCGGCGCGACGCTCGCGATCGCCTACCTCCCGGAGCGGCTGAGCGGGCAGCAGGCCCTTCCGCCGGCGGCGTTCCTCGGAGGGCTCGTCGCGGTAGTGCTCGCCTACGCGGTCGGCCGCTCGGCCGGGCGCGAGCGCGATGCGGCGACACTCGTCCTCGCGGGCGTGACCGTCGCGTCGTTCTTCACCGCGGCGCAGACGTTCGTCCAGCAGCGGAACACCGACACGCTGCAGCAGGTCTGGTCGTGGATCCTCGGTGGGTTGCCGACGTCGGGCTGGACAGACGTGGCGCTCATCGTCCCCTACGTCCTGATCGGCGGCGGCATCATCGTCGCGCACCGCCGCGTCCTCGACGTGATGAGCGTCGGGGACGACGAGGCAGCGAGCCTCGGCGTGAACGTCCGTCGCGTGCGGCTGCTGCTCGTCGTCGCCGCGACGGTCGGCACGGCCGCCGCCGTGTCGGTCGCGGGGTTGATCGCGTTCGTGGGGATCATCGTGCCGCACGCGATCCGGCTGCTCACGGGCGCGACGTACCGCGCGCTGATCCCGCTCTCGTTCATCTGCGGCGCCGCGTTCCTCGTCCTCGCCGACGTCGTTGCACGGACCGCGCTCGCTCCCGCGGAGATACCGATCGGGATCGTCACCGCGTTCATCGGGGCGCCGTTCTTCGCGCTCGTGCTGCGGACGACGAGAGGCGGTTCGGTCGGATGACCGCCATCGGGCTCGAGGGGGTCACCGTGACACTCGGCGGCCGCGTGATCGTCGACGACGTCGACCTCGACGTCGCAACGGGCGAGTGGGTCGCACTGATCGGACCGAACGGCGCGGGGAAGACGACCTTGCTCCGGGCGATCACCGGGCTGGTCGCGTTCGAGGGCGCGGTCGAGCTACACGGACGACCGACCGCGGAGATGCATCGCCGCGAGGTCGCGCGCGCCATCGCCCTCGTGCCGCAGGAGCCGTCGACGCCCTCGTGGATGACGGTCGGCGAATACGTCCTGCTCGGCCGGACGCCTCACCTCGGCGCGCTCGCGCGCGAAGGGGCCGGCGACCACCTCGCTGTCGCCCGCGCCCTCCGCCGCCTGGACCTGCTCGGCTTCGAGAACCGGCTCCTCGGGACGCTCAGCGGCGGGGAGCGGCAGCGTGCGGTCGTCGCGCGCGCGCTCGCCCAGGAGGCGCGGATCGTGATCCTCGACGAGCCGACCGCCGCGCTCGACATCGGGCACCAGCAGCAGGCGCTCGAGCTGCTGGACGAGCTCCGGGACGAGTCCGAGCTGACGCTCGTGGCCGCTATGCACGACCTCACCCTCGCTGCGCAGTACGCCGATCGCATGGTCCTGCTCGACGCGGGCCGCATCGTCGCCGACGGGTCGCCCACCGACGTTCTCACCGAGGACCGCATCGCCGAGCACTACGCCGCCTCGATCGAAGTCGTCGACGTCGCAGGCCGGATCGCGATCGTGCCGTCGAGACCGGCGCGATGACCCTCGTCACGCTCCTCGGAGGAGCCCGGAGCGGCAAGTCCCGGCTGGCGGTCGAGCTCGCGACGGCGACCGGTGCGCCCGTGACGTACGTCGCCACCGGCGAGGCGCGCGACGACGAGATGACGGAGCGGATCGAGGCTCATCGCCGCGCACGGCCGACCGGCTGGGCAACCGTGGAGGAGCCGCTCGCGCTCGAGGCGGCCGTCGCGGCGCTCCCGGCAGAGCACGTCGCGATCGTCGACTGTCTTTCCCTCTGGCTCGCCAACGTCCTCGAGCGCGGCGACACGGAGGGCGAGATCGTCGCGAGCGCCGCCCGCGCCGCGGCCGCGGCCACGGCTCGGTCGGCGCTAGTCGTCGGCGTGTCCAACGAGGTGGGGCTTGGGATCGTCCCCATGAGCCCGCTCGGCCGCGCGTATCGCGACCTGCTCGGCGTCGTCAACCGCACCTGGGTCCAGGCCTCCGCCGAGGCAGCCTTCGTCGTCGCGGGACGGCCGCTCCCGCTCGTGCCCGGCGACGACTTCGTCGCGCGCGTGGCGGGGGCCTTCGGTGGTTGAGCTCGATCCACGGCTTGCGGGGCCCCTCCGCCTGGAAGAGGCCGAGGAGGCGATCCGAACGGCGGCCGTCGCCGAGCTCGATCGCAAGACGAAGCCACGGAGAAGCCTCGGCCGGCTCGAGGACCTCGCGGCGCAGATCGCGGCGATCCGCGGCTCGCTCCGGCCGGAGCCGTTGCGTGCTGCGATCGTCGTCGCCGCCGCCGACCACGGCATCGCGGCCGAGGGCGTGAGCGCGTACCCGCAGGAGGTGACCCGACAGATGGTTGCGAACTTCGCCGCGGGCGGCGCGGCCGTCTGCGTGCTCGCCCGCGCGGCCGGCGCCGAGCTCGTCGTCGTCGACGCGGGCATCGCGGAGCCGTTCGACCACGCCGACGTCAGGAGCGTCCGGATCGGCCCTGGCACGGCGAACGCCTCCGAGGGACCGGCGATGACCCGCGACCAGGCGGTCGCGGCGATCGTCGCCGGCGCGGCGCTCGCCTCCGAGCTCGCAGATGCCGGCATCACGGCGATCGGCGTCGGGGAGATGGGGATCGGCAACACGACCTCTGCAGCCGCGCTCGCCGCAGGGCTACTGGGGCGTGATCCCGTCGAGCTGTGCGGCCCGGGCACCGGCCTCGACGCCGACGGAGTGGCGCGGAAGGCAGCGGTCGTCGTCCGCATGCTCGAGCGCAACGCGCCCGACCCCGCCGATCCACTCGGCGTGCTTGCCGCGGTCGGCGGCTTCGAGATCGGCTTCCTCGTGGGCGTCGCGCTCGGGGCCGCCGGGCACCGCTCCGTCGTCGTGCTCGACGGGTTCATCACCGGCGCCGCAGCCCTCGTCGCGCATCGCCTCGCGCCCGCGCTGCGGGGGTTCCTGGTCGCCTCGCACCGGTCGGCGGAGCCGGGGCACCGCATCGTCCTCGAGGCACTCGGCCTCGCGCCCCTGCTCGAGCTCGACCTGCGGCTGGGGGAGGGGAGCGGCGCAGCACTCGCGCTGCCGATCCTGGCGGCGGCGCGCGACGTCCTCGTCGACATGGCGACGTTCGCGGACGCGGGCGTGACGGACACCGGGCGATGACGAGCGCCGCGCTCAAGGCGCCGCTTGCCGCGGTCGCGTTCCTCACGCGCGTCCCGATCGGCGGGCGTGTCACGCTGGACGCGAGAGACGTCGCCCGTGGCGCGGCTCTCTTCCCACTCGTCGGCGGCGCGGTGGGCGGCGTGTGCGGGCTCGCCGCGGACGCGCTCGCAGGCCCGTTGCCGTCCCTGGTCGCCGGCGGTCTCGCAGTCGGCCTCGCCGCAGTGCTCACCGGCGCGATGCACCTGGACGCGGTCGCGGACACCACCGATGCGCTTGGCGGGAGGAGCCGGGAGCGGTCGCTCGAGATCATGCGCGACCACGCCGTCGGCGCATTCGGCGCGGTCGCCCTCGTGCTCGTGTGCCTCGTCGACGCCGCGTCGCTCGGCGCGCTCGGATCGAGCGGGGACGCCGCGCTCGTCGGTCTCGCCGCCGGGGCCGGCGGCCGGGCCGCGATCCTGCCGCTCGCGCTCCTCCTCCCGTACGCGCGACCCGGGGAGGGTCAGGGTCGCGTACTCGACGGGATCGGCCCCCCGACGATCGTGGTTGGGCTCGGGCTCGCAGTCGTGCTCGCGTTGCCCGCGGGGACCGCGGGCCTCGCCGGTCTCGGCGTCGCGGCAATCGTGACGGCGGCGCTCGGCCTCTACTGGCGTCGGTGGCTCGGAGGCGTGACCGGCGATCTCCTCGGCGCGACCGCGAAGCTCGCCGAGACCGCGATCCTCGTGACGGCGCTCGCGGTGCTCTGACGTGCGGCTCGCGCTCGTCAGGCACGCCGAGACCGCAGAGGACACGCGCGGCCGCTGCTACGGGAGACTGGACGTCGGCCTGTCGGTGGCGGGGCGCGGGCAGTGCGCACGCCTCGCCGACGTGTTTCGCAGCGAGCCGGTGGGTTCCGTCTGGGCGAGCCCGGCGATCCGTGCGCGCGAGACGGCCGGGGCGATCGCCGCCCCGCACCGGCTCGACGTCGGCATTCTCGAGCCGCTTCGCGAGCTCGACTTCGGCGAGCTCGAGGGACGGGCCTACGACGAGATCGCCGTCTCGGATCCCGAGCTCTACGAGCAGTGGATGACGACTCCGACGACGATTCGGTTTCCCGGCGGCGAGTCGTACGCCGACCTCCAGGAGCGAGTGGACGCGGGGATCGCCTCGCTCGTCGAGCAGGACGACGGCGGGCTCGTCGTCGTAGCGACGCACGGCGGGGTCGTGCGTGCGGTCCTCCGCAGCGTCCTCGGCTTCCCGGCGGATCGGATCTTCCGGATCGCGGTCGAGCCAGCCTCGGTGACGACGCTCGACTGGGTGGACGGCGAGCCGCTCGTCCGTGCCGTCAACCGGCCGGTCTGACGCGCTCCCACTCGAGCCGCCGCGAGAAGGGCCGATAACCGAGTCGCGTGTTGACCGCGAGCATCGGCACGTTCGTCTCGTCGTTGTCCGTGATCGCGATGGTCGCCCCGCGCTGCCCGGCGATTTGGAGGCTGTGGGTCTTCAACAGGCGCGCCAGGCCACGACCGCGGAAAGCGCGGCGCGTGCCCGTGACGTTGTTCTGCGCGCGGCCGCTGGGCACGTCGATCCGGATCATGGTCAGCGCAGCGAGGTCGTCGCCGACGAACGCCACGAGGCTCGCGTCCTGGTCGATCAAGGGCGAGCGCCAGAACTCGTCTCGCCACTCCTCGAACGAGATGCCGTCGAACTCCTCGTTCGGGATGTCGTTCGACACCTCCAGGTCGAGCTCGTAGAGCGCGCGCGGGTCGTCGAGGTGCGCGAAGGGGACGATGCGGACGCCGTCGGGGACGGCCTCCGGCGTCACCGTGCGCGGGTCGATGGCCGACGTGGCCGCGGCGGCCAGCTCGATGAACCCGAGCCGGGTGGCCAGCGCCCGGGCGCCCCGCTCGTCGACCGAGCCGGCGCGTGTCGTGGTGACGCCGATCGCCGTGAGGTGGGCGTCGGCCGCGTCAGCGAGCGCGGAGCCGATCCCCTCGCCGCGCCGGCTCGGGTCGACGGCGACCACCAGGGTGCCGCGGTTCGGCTCCGAGACCCACCACTCGTGGCTCGCGGTGCCCCAGCCGACGATCTCGCCACCCTCGTCCCAGGCGAGCATCAGGAGCTGGGCACGCTCCGGAACGTTCGTCAGCCCGTGGCGCATGCCCTCGGCCGTGACGATCGTGTCCGGCCAGGCTCGCTGGCGCATCGCCGCGGCGCTCGGGATGTCGTCCATTGTCCCCTCGCGGATCACGGCGGCACACTAGCCTCGCGTCCCGGGACGGACGTGGCAGGATTGTCGCCGGAGGTCGCGGCTAGCATCGACGCGTGACCGTCACGCCGCACGAGGAGCTCCTCGCCGACCTCAATCCTGCGCAGCGGGAGGCGGTGCTCCACGTCGACGGACCGCTCCTCGTCGTCGCCGGGGCGGGGTCGGGCAAGACGCGCGTCCTCACGCATCGTGTCGCGCACCTGATCCGCGCGCACGGGGTGAAGCCGAACGAGATCCTCGCGATCACGTTCACGAACAAGGCCGCCGCGGAGATGCGCGAGCGGCTCGAGCGCACCCTCGGCCGTACCGCGCGGGCGATCTGGATCCTCACGTTCCACGCCGCCTGCGGCCGCATCCTGCGACGCGAGGCCGAGCGGCTCGGCTATCGCTCGTCGTTCACGATCTACGATTCGGCGGACCAGATCCGGCTCGTCAAGGCGTGCCTCGAGGAGCTCGGCAAGGATCCGAAGCGCTTCACGCCGCGCGGGATCCACTCGCAGATCTCGAACGCCAAGAACCAGCTCATCTCTCCCGAGGAGTACGCGTCGCGCGTCGCGTCGTTCTGGGACCAGACCGTCGCGGAGGTGTACGAGCTGTACCAGCAGAGGCTCTTCTCCTCGAACGCGGTCGACTTCGACGACATGCTGATGCTGACCGTGCAGGTGCTCGAGCGCTTCCCCGAGGCGCTGGAGCGCTGGCAATCGACGTTCCGCCACGTCCTCGTCGACGAGTACCAGGACACGAACCACGCGCAGTACCGGCTGCTGCAGCTGCTCGCGGCGAAGCACCGGAACGTGTTCGCGGTCGGCGACCCGGACCAGAGCATTTACGCATTCAGAGGCGCCGACATCCGGAACATCCTCGACTTCGAGCGTGACTTCGGCGGCGCCGGCGTCGTCGCGCTCGAGCAGAACTACCGCTCGACGAACGCGATCCTCGAGGCGGCCAACGCGGTCATCGACAACAACCGCGACCGCAAGCCGAAGCGGCTCTGGTCGGAGCTCGGACAGGGCGATCCGGTCGAGGCCGTCGAGGTCGAGGACGAGCACTCCGAGGCGCGCTTCGTCGCCGCGGAGATCGCGCGACAGGTCGAGGCGGGCAACTCGGCGGCCGAGATCGCGGTCTTCTACCGGACGAACGCGCAGTCGCGCGTGCTGGAGGACGTGCTCGTCCGCCAGGGCGTCCCGTACCAGGTGATCGGCGGCCCGCGGTTCTACGAGCGAGCGGAGATCAAGGACGCGGTCGCGTACATGGCCGTGCTCAACAACTCGACGGACGCGGTCTCGCTCATGCGGATCGCGAACCGGCCGCGCCGCGGTATCGGCGACACGTCGATCCAGCGCCTCGTCGCGCACGCGGACGCGCTCGGGATCTCGCTCTGGGAGGCGACCGCAGATCCCGAGGCGGCCGGCGTCGCTGCAGCCAGCGCCCGTGCGATCCGCTCGTTCCGGTCGATGATGGAGTCGCTCATGGCGGCCGCGCAGGAGCTCGAGGTCGACGAGCTCGTCCGGGCGGTGCTCGAGCGGTCGGGGACGATCGAGGCGTACGAGGCCGAGCGGACGATCGAGGCGCGCGGCCGGATCGAGAACCTCGAGGAGCTCGTCGGCTCGGCCCAGGAGTATCGAGCCCGAGTCGACGAGCCGATGCTCGCGGGCTTCCTCGAGGAGGTGCAGCTCCAGTCCGACCAGGACACGCTCTCATCGGACACGGCGCAGGTGACCCTCATGACGATCCACAATGCGAAGGGGCTCGAGTACCGCGTCGTGTTCCTGATCGGGATGGAGGAGGGGATCTTCCCGCACAGTCGCTCGATCGAGGACAACGAGGTCGAGGAGGAGCGCCGCCTCGCCTACGTGGGGATGACGCGGGCGATGGAGCGGCTCACGCTGACCCATGCGACGGCGCGGTCCCTCTACGGCAGGCGCGAGTACAACCTCCCGTCGCGCTTCCTCGACGAGCTGCCCGCCTCGGTCGAGCGCGAGCGCCTGCGGCCGGCGTCCTGGTCGGGGTACGCGCAGTCGGAGCGGCAGATCGCCGCGCGGGAGGAGCGCGACCTCCCGTCGCTCGCCACCGGCGACTCCGTCCGGCACGGCACGCTCGGCGAGGGCGTCGTGATCCGGATCGAGCCCGGCGGCGTCGTCACGGTCCGGTTCGAGACCGACGGGAGCGAGCGGCGCCTGATGCTCGACTACGCGCCGCTCCAGAAGCTCTAGAGCCGCACCGAGCCGCTTCGCCCGCTGACTAGGATCGCCGGATGGCGTACCGCGTCCGCACCGTCCGCGACCTCGAGGAGTTCATCCCCGCGATCGGAGCGATCGGACACTACTTCGGCTGGCAGCCGACCGCGGAGGACGCGGAGCGCTTCTCGAAGATCCTCCCGTTCGAGCGGATGCACGCCGTCTTCGACGACGGCCGGATCGTCGCCGGCGCAGGCGCGTACCCGCTCGAGCTGACGCTGCCGACGGGTCCGGTGCCGTGCGCCGGCGTCACGGTCGTCGGCGTGCTTCCCTCTCACCGGCGCCGCGGCCTTCTCCGGCGGATGATGGATACGCAGCTGCAGGACATCCGCGAGCGCGGCGAGCCCGTCGCGGCGCTCTGGGCCTCCGAGGAGACCATCTACGGCCGTTTCGGGTACGGGCTCGCGTCGCTCGGGCTGCACGTCGAGGCGAAGCGGACGCAGGTCCGCATCCGGCCTGAGCTGCCGCGTGAGGGCGGCCTCCGGCTGATCGACCACGACGAGGCGATGCGTGTGCTGCCACGGATCTACGAGCGGATCCGCAAGCGGACGCCCGGGCTTCGTCTCGCGCACTCCGGACTGGTGGGAGGCTCGTCGGCTGGGCGATCGACCCGAGAGCCGCCGCGGGGCGGGGCCGCTCGTCCGCGCGCTCTACGAGCGCGACGGGAGGCCTGCGGGCTACGCGCTCTACCGCATCGCGCAGGACGGGGCGACGTTCGCCGAGTGGCGAAAGACCGTCCGGGTCGTCGAGGTCATGGGGGTCGACGAGGCCGCGAAGCGGGACCTCTGGCGCTTCCTCCTCGAGATCGACTGGACCGACGTCGTCCGGGCCGAGCAGCTTCCCGTCGACGAGTCGCTGCTCCTGATCGTCGACAAGCTCAACGAGCTAGGCCTCCGGGTCTACGACGGTCTGTGGGTCCGTGCCGTCGACGTGCCGGCCGCGCTCGCGGCGAGCGCCGTCGCGGACGGCCGCGCCACGATCGAGATCACCGCCGACCCGCAATTCCCCGAGAACGTCGGCACGTGGACGGTCGAGGCGGGCGGCGGCGTCAAGCGCTCGTCACGGCGGCCGGACGTGCGGCTCGACGTGCGGGGCCTCGGATCGACGCTGCTCGGCGGGTTCACGTTCTCGGAGCTCGCCCGCGCCGGCCGGGCGGAGGAGGGTGCCCGCGGCGGGCTTGCGCGCGCGGATGCGCTCTTCCGGGCCGAGCGCGCGCCGTGGTGCCCAGAGATCTTCTGACCCGCCTCGCGCGAGTACCCTCGAGGAAGATGATCGTCGTCACCGGCGTGAGTGGGCGCGTCGGCGGCCTCGTGGCCGCGGGGCTCGCGCGGCGCGGCATCCCGTTTCGCGCGGTGACGCGGGACGCGGGCCGCGTCCCCGATCTCGGCGGCGCCGAGATCGCGCTCACCGGCTACGACCGGCCCGACACGCTCGCAGACGCGCTCGAGCCGGGCGACCGCGTTTTTATGGTCTCGATGCACGAGCCGCCCGAGCGGCGGCTCCCACTGCATCGGGCGTTCGTCGACGTGGCAACGCAGCAGCAGGTCGGGCGGATCGTCTACCTCTCCTTCCTCGGCGCCGACCCGAGCGCAGCGTTCCTCCACGCATGCTCCCACGGCGAGACGGAGGCGATGCTCGCCGGCTCCGGGATCCCGTTCACGGCCGTGCGAAACGGGATGTACGCCGACGAGATCGCCACGTGGTTCGACGCCGAGGGCCGCATCACCGGCCCGGGGGGCGACGGCGCCGTGAGCCTGACGTACCGACCCGAGCTCGCCGAGACGATCGTCGAGCTGCTCGTCGATCCGACCCACGACGAGCGATCCGTCGTCACCGTCACCTGCCCGGAGGCGCTGACGCTCGCGGAGCTCGCGGCCGTCGCGACCGACGTCACGGGCGATCCCTACCGCTACGAACCGCTCGATCACGAGGAGTGGATTGCGTACCGCCGCACCGTCGGCCGCCCGGCCTGGTCCATCGAGGCCGGGATCACGTACTACGACAGCGTCGCGCGCGGTGACGCGGGCATCGTCGGCGACGACTACCGCACGCTCACCGGCACGGACCCGCTGACGATCCGAGAGATCGTCGAGCTGCGTCGCGACGAGATGCCACTCGCGTCGCGGACGGTGGCCACGTCGCCTCGGGGCGGAGAGGGCTAGCGCACCGGACGCGTTCGCCGAGCCACGCCCGTTTGGACAGGCGGTCGTGCTTCCCGAGCCGGCCCCCCGGGACCGGATAGAATTGCGCGTCCCGGGCGCTTAGCTCAGTTGGGAGAGCACCAGCTCGACAAGCTGGGGGTCACTGGTTCGAGCCCAGTAGCGCCCATCCCTCGGAACCCCTGCAAGTGCGGGGGTTCCGCACTTTCCGGGGTTAGTCGGCATCCGCGTCCGTAGGCCATCTCGAGCTTCGCGGCCAGGGTCTCGTCGTCCACCAGTCGCGCGAGTTCGAGCACGTAGTTGTCCTTCACGGGGACGCCGGCAAGGTGGATCGTCACCCGTCCGATCCTGCCAGAACACATGTTCGCTTTCAATTGGCCGCTTGGGAAACGGCCAACCCACTACGCCTCGATACGGGTTGCGTCCAACTGGGCGACTTCATGCTCCGCGATGACGGCGTACATGCGATCAGAGACAGCGAGCTTGAGGTCGTCTCCGATCCAACAATCCGGCAGTCCGTGGCCCCAACACCTGAAGCCATCGATACGTCTTGTGCGGGACTTCGCCCCACAGATCCCTGTAGTTGTCGCTCGGCACCGTCTCCGCATCGGCGAGTCGGAAACCCGTCAGTCCGGCACCAAGAGCGGGCTCCCACCTTGACGACGGGAGCGGGTTCGTGCCCGGCCGACGCTCACCGTACTGGCGAGAAACAGGTGGTTCGAGGTCGAGCAGACGGTCGCGGAGTTGCGGATCCGGCTTGGTCAGCGGGCGCCGGGCGTTAAGCGGCTGAAAGCTGGCACGACGACGCGCCTGTCGGAACCATCGTTCTCGGCCTCGGTCGCCTGTCTGCGGCGGAATGGCGCTTTTCAGGAGGCGGAGCCACCGCCAGTGCGCGGAGCCTGCCCCAGCAGCCAACCGTCAAACTCAAGGAGCGCATCTTCGTGCTCCACGGGGCTCGGCGGGCACCTCGGGGCGCATTCGCCGTGAACCTGGTTCGCGACAATGAACGTCGTGAACCACAGGAAGGGGCCAGGCGTCTAGATGGTGCTCGGCCTCCCACGGACGGGCACAACCGCCACGCCTGGCTGCTCTCTGGCTGCCCCGGGCAGGCCTATGAGAAACGTTGGGGCCTCCGACGAAGAATCCGCGGTCGGAGCCGGCGGGGGCCGGCCCGTGGTGCCAGACCCCCACCGGCTGGCTCAAATCTCCCCTACTCGCCGAAGCAGACCTCAAGCGAGTCGAGACCCTTGCCGTCGCAGTTCGCCTGCGGTCCGCCCTCGCGCACCGGGGGCAGCACGCCGTCGGGCGCATGGAGGAAGGTCGAGAAACTGCTCTCGCCGTCGGTGAGCGCGACGAACCCTCCGTGCGGCTTCTCCTCCGTCCCCGGGTTCGGCTTGAGCACGGTCTCCTCGCCGGTGACGATGTTGACGAGCACGGGTGCGCCTGCCGTCGGCGGCTTGTTGGCCACGTAGCAGTCGAACGCGGTCGCCGCGGGTGCGGCGACCGCGACCACGAGCGCGCCGATGAACGCGCATGCCAGCAATCGCTTCATACGGTTCCCCTCCCCTTGTTCCGGGGGCCGCCCGAGACGGGACGACCCGTTCGAGCGAAAGTGAACCGATCGCCGACCCGGTCCGTCAAGGCTCGTGGCTCAAGCGCGGGCAATCAGGCGAGATGGCGCTCCGCTGGACCGCTGCTGGCATGCTCGAAAGCCGAGCGCCAATCCCGTCGCATCATCGGCTACCGCGACCTCGTCCAGCTCGCCGTCGCGGTCGAGCGCGATCTGACCCGCCCGACTATCCATACTCTGACGAAGGAGGCTGTTAGGGTCATCCGGCTGACCATCATCGCGACCGGGAGATCCTTCGAGGGAGGGAGCAATGTCCGCGACGGAGCAGCAGCAGCCTTCACGCGCTGTCCTTGATGACGTCTCGATCCGCCCGCTGCAGGAGGGCGACCTGGACGCCGCCGACCGCGTGATGCGCATGGCCTTCGGCACCTTCCTGGGTGCTCCGGACCCGATGATGGTGTTCGGCGATATGAACTACGTCCGTTCGCGGTTCGCTGCAGAGCCGAGCTGGGCGTTCGCAGCGGAACTCGACGGTGAGGTGGTTGGCTCGAACTTCGCCACAAGGTGGGGGAGCTTCGGGTTCTTCGGGCCGATAACCGTGCGGGTCGACCTCTGGGATCGGGGGATCGCAGCCCGATTGATGCAGCCGATCATGGATCTGTTCGATCAGTGGCAGGTGCGCCAGACCGGCCTGTTCACCTTCCCCCAGAGTCCGAAGCACATCGGCCTCTATCAAAAGTTCGGCTTTTGGCCGCAGTACCTGACCCCGCTGATGGAGAAGCAGGTCGCACCGGACGGCTACCGCGAGTACTCAACGTACTCCGAGGTCTCCGACGGTGATCAAAGCGCCGTCCTAGAAGCCTGCCGGGGGGTGACCGGTGGAATCTTCGAGGGGCTAGACGTGGGGCACGAGATTCGCGCGACTGCTGCGCAGGGGCTCGGCGACACTGTGCTTCTCCACGACGACTCTGAACTCGTCGGGTTTGCCGTTTGCCACTGCGGCGCCGGCGAAGCCGGAAGCGGTGCGTGCTTTGTCAAGTTCGCCGCCGTGCGCCCAGGGCCGGAGGCCGGGGATCTCTTCGAGCGGCTGTTGGACGCTTGCGAGGCCCTGGCAGGCGAGCGCGGCCTCCAACGGATGGTGGCCGGCGTCAACGTTGCTCGCCACGACGCTTATCGCAGACTCCTTGCGCGCGGCTACCGCGTCTGGCTCGAGGGCGTCATCATGCAGAGGCCGAACGAACCCGGCTACTGCCGGCCGGATGTGTATGTGATCGACGACCTCCGCTAATAACCCGGCGCTCGGTTGAGTACACCCCGACCATCGAGGGGCCGCTACACGGCGAACGGGCATATCCCGCACCGGTGACGACAATGGCCAGCGTCCGGGTCGTGGGCAGTGGCGCTCTACGCGGCGACGCGATGCCGCTGACGCTTCATCGCCTCGAACTCGGACTCACGCCGCCAGTACGCACGGTTCTTGACCTTCGTCCAGCCGCGATATCCGGGTCTGTAGACGCCGTTGCGGCGCTTAGCGACGACACCTTCGGGACCATGCTCGACAACAGCGTCGAACAGCACGGCCGTCGTCGAAGACCTCGCTTAGCCGCAGCAGCATCGGGGCGGGCAGCATCCGGATCGCAAGCTACCCACCGGGGCCCTACGCGGCTCGATGCGAAAGGTGACATTGTGGCCTGTCTCTGGCGATGTCGAACAGGAGGGTTTAGGTGGACATCCGGCGGCTCCTCCCGCTCAGCGGGATCGTGTTCGTTGCACTGATGGTGGTTGCCGTTGTCGTGCTGGGTGGGGACACCCCCGGCTCCGACGACTCGGGGGCCGAGGTGTCTGCCTTCTACGCCGACGAGATGGTCCAACAAGGGATTGCTTCCTTCGTGCTGGCTGCCGCCGCACCGTTCATCGTTTTCTTTGCTTCCGCGCTCGCGGCTCACTTGGGCCTCGGCAGCCACCAGCAAAGACCGGTTTGGGAACGGGTCGTCCTAGCGGGCAGCGCAGTTACCGCTTCCGCCACCGTGGTTGCAGCGTTGATTCACTTTGCCCTCGCGGACGGAGCCGACAACGACGCCTCACCGGAGGCGCTTCAGGCTTTGAACGTCATCGACGCGAACGTCTGGCTTCCCTTCAACAGCGGGCTCGGCGTGATGATGCTTGGCGCCGCCGGACTGCTGCTCACCGAAAGGGTGCTTGCACGCTGGCTGGGATGGGTGGCACTGCTGCTCGGGATCGCGCTGTTCGTGCCCTGGGCCGATTTCTTCGCGTTGGTGCTCACACTGCTCTGGGTCATCGCAACGTCTGTGATGCTCTTTCGCGGGTCCTCATCCGCCAACAGCGCCGTGGCGACTATTTCTGGGTAGCCACCGCAAGGTGCGGAACCTTCACCTAAGCACGTGGGAAGGAGCCGGTAGCGGCGGGCCAAGCCAGATTGACACGATGAGCGCGAGGCTCGCGAGTGCGAGGGAGAGAACCGAGGTGTGGAGGGCACCACGATATGAGGGTGCACATCGAGGTCTGAAGCGATGGCAGGGATATCTAGCTCAACGGCAATGTCCGCTTCTCGATCGCCCATGCTGCCAACGCGGTGAAACGGCCGAGGGCGCACGGCCGCGAGCGTACTTCCGGCCGCGGACGCTACATGGGGTCCCGTGGCCAAATAGTGGCCAAAACGATCGGAAAACCGGACACGCAACCGCGCGGGCTTGATCCCTCGGGATAATCGATATGCCGCATGGATACTGGTGTTAGTCGGCGTTCGTCGCCGAGCGTTGTCGAGCGCAGAGTAGCTCGACAAGCTGGGGGGTCACTGGTTCGAGCCCAGCAGCGCCCACCTCACGAAGCCCCCGCTAACGCGAGGGTTTCGTCTTCTCAGTAGGAAACACGCCGAGTGACGTGGCAACACTTTGGCAACGCTCGGGCACGAATCGTGGCAATCGGACACGCGCGTACCGACACGCGTCCGATTCCAATACCGTCTGCACGTGGCACGCGTTGAGCGGAGCGACGCATGGACGACCTCCCTGGCGGACGACAGAGTCGGCTATGTCATCGAGGAGTTCGCGGCCAGGGAACGGATGAGAGTGACCCGCACGAGCCCGAACACATTCGCGATGAGCGGTGGCACCCGTGGAATTACGCGGACCTTCGGCTTGTGGATTACACGAGCGAACTCGTTGCCTCGCAGGGCGTTCATCGAGACGAATGCGGCCCCGAGCGGCACTCGGATAAGCGCTCGGATTGAGGAAACCTGGGGGCCTGGCTATCTCGACGCACGGTCGAAGAGGACGTACGACGCATTGTTCGCACAGTGGATGCAGGCTCTTCGCGCGGCGATACCGGCTCTTCCTGCGGTTCAGGGGCAGGACATCGCGGGCCAGTTCGCTCGGCTCGCCGAGCTTCACGCGCAAGGCGTAATCACCGAAGAAGAGTTCTCCTCCGCGAAAGCATCGGTGTTGGCGCGACCCGACGCCACTGGTTCGAGTCCGTAGAGAACCGCTCCGAGCGACGCTGCAGCGCCGCGAGGCGAATCGCGCACCTAAGCGGCGCCCTAGATGCGTTCGGCGCTCGGGTCGTGCGCGTCGCTCGCCACTGGTTTCCAGCGGCAGACGTGCTCGACGGCGGCGTCAAAGTCTCGGAAGCCGAACACCGCAGGGGCCCACGGCGGGCAAAAGAAGAGGACACCCGGCGTTCTAGCCCGGCGTCGTCTTCCCCGGGGTAGGACACCGAGCCTTTCTCGTGCTGCGGGGAGTAGCACCCGCAGAAGTCGCACTCGAGCATGGTGGCAGGGAGCGCAGCCGCCCCGCGACTTGGGGGAGGGGGGAGTCTCCCTGTCGCGAAGGCGCAGGGCGGCTGCTGCCGGAGACCAGGATAAAGGGGGCGGCCTCCGATGTTGGTGGGGTCGGCGTTCGCTAAATGGCCTCGGCGTCCGATGACCGAACTGACAGTTCACGGACGGCTGGCGCGAAACCCGAACAGAGCCTCAGCGTCGAAGCGCACCCCGCAAGCCCGACGTTCTCGCCCCTTCCGGAGCCTGAACGCCGTTACGGCACCTTACGCCGCCACACCGACAAGATCAGCTTCCGCCGCTCCTTTACCTCCCGCTATTTGCGGGAATCGCCAGGCTTTCTAACGGACTCCTAACGACGATCCGTGATACCCGTGAAGGTTGGCGGGGTGCTCACCCCGGGTCGGGTAGACCAGGGGGTGGCCTCTCGGCATGTGGGGAACGGGGTAAGCGCCCCCCGCCCGCGGCTGTCCCCATGCTCCGGTCTGGCGCCGACCGTTACGCGGCAACAAGGAAGGGAATAGCTCGAAGGAAGCGGCAACTAGAAGGGGCGGTGCCGCTAGGGGGGAGGGGTGCGACACCGCCCCTAGACCCCCTCGTCCAAGTCCACTATCGCATCGCGCCCCGAACGGCCCGTGGGGGCCGTAGAAGGCGCGGGCGTCACGCCCAACTTGGCCCCTTCGTCCCTCGAGTCCTCTGCTTGACTCCCTCCCCCACTCGAGTGCGGCGTGCCGGTGAACGCCCGCGCCGTTGGTCGAATTGTCGCGCTGTAAGCGTCGTCTTCCAAGCCCCGACCCATCGCGCACGCGAATCAGAAGTGCGATTTCTTCGCAAACAGCGAGGATTGGTAACGGATGGGACAAGGGAGCGTGGCGTGAAGGGGCCGCGCTTCCGAGGGGAGCCGGACAAGCGGCCAGTGCCCGGCTAGCTGTCCTGCCCACAGACGTTGTGAACGCGGCTGATGGGTGGCCGGTCTCCGAGTGAGCTGTGCGGTCGTTGTCGGTTGTAGTAGCGGAGGAAGCTTAGAAGCGAGCGGGCGCGAGCGCTCGAGGTCGGCCAGGTGCGGCTGTATGCCCATTCCTGTTGCAGCGTCTGGATGAAGCGCTCCACTTTGCCGTTCCAGCGCGGCGTGTATGCGGGTGTGCGGATGTGGTGGATGCCATGGCCGTCGAGCAGCGCTTGGAAGCGGTGACTGTTGCGGTAGACCATCGCGTTGTCGGTCATCACCGCTTCGGGCGCCTCCAGGCCGAGCTCGCCGAAGAAGGCGAGTGCCCGTGTGAGCGTGCGCACGTTGGTGTCGGCGTCCTCGCGCGGGTGCAGCTCGACGTAGGCGATCCGCGAGTTGTCGTCGACGACACAGTGCAGGTGGTCGTAGCCGATCCCACGGTGCAGGTCCTTCGTACTGCGGTCTCGGGTGACGCGGTGGCCGGGGACGCTAAAGCGGGCGAGCCGCTTCACGTCCATGTGCAGCAGCGCTCCCGGGCGCGACCACTCGTAGCGGCGATAGCTCTGCCTGTGTCCGCGCGCCCGTCGCGAGAGGCCGTGCCGGTGGAGCACCTTCCAGATCGTCGAGCGGGCGCGGCGGACGATCCCAGCCAGCCGTCCCGGCCCGAGGTTTGTCTCGCGCCGGGCGCGCAAGATTGGCTCCTCCTCGGCCACCGTCAACCGACGCGGCTGATGCAGCGGTCGCGAGGAGCGGTCAACAAGCGCCGAGCTGATCCGGCCTCCCTCCAGCCAGCGATGCCACCAGCGGTGCGCGGTCGCCGGCGAGACGCTAAAGGCGTTTGCCGCCGCCTTCAGCGACGACCCCTGCTCGATCGCGAGCACGAGCTCGCGCCGCCCAGCCAATCCGAGCTTCGCGTTAGCGTGCAGATCCATCACGGCCCTCCTTTGAGATGCAGGTCTTGGCGGACCCGCACAGCCTCAAAGGAGGGCCGGATGACTCCTCAGCCGTTCACAACCTGTGTAGGCGGATCAGCTAGACGAGCCCTGGCCGCACTCGGTCGAGATGCTCGCGGTGAGGGAATGCCACCGCCGCGCTGACGTCTTTGCATGACCTGACACCGAGTGGATTCGCGAACTCCGTGTCTACCGCCCCCGCATCGCTGCGAACCGCCGTCGCCTACCTGATCCTCGCCGGCATTGGGATCGCGCTGTTCCTGATAGCGGTGACGACGCCGGCGACGTGCCAAAAGGGAAGCGGACGCGGGGTTCGCGAGCTTCACGTTCGTCTTTGGCCCGCCTATCGCTATCGCCGCCGCCGTCTTCGTCTTCCTCGGTCGCCGCTCGTGGGCAGGAGTCGTCGGCCTGATCGCCGCAGTCGTGGCGTTGCTCATGCTCTGGGCACTGATCTTCATCGGGTCGTGCCTGGGTTGAGTGCCCAGGCTGGCTTCGCGGGGGAGTTCCGCGCCGCGCTGCTGCGCGCGCACGTCGCAAGAGCCCGCGGCGAGATGGCTTAGCCGATGATGAGCCGTGCGCTCACGCTTCTGGTGTTTCCCGGCCAGCCAGCAGGTTGGTGCTTCCGGCCAGCCGGCAGGTGTCGTCGACGGCAAGCCGTACACTCGAAAGTGGCCGCTGGCGCACCGGGGCTTCTTCCGCCGCCCGGGCACGGAGGTCCGCCGCAGTACCTCCAGGCGTCAGCGGCCACTGTTTCTCGCCCCGTTTCGCGAGCAAGACAGCGCGTTGCCTGCGAACGGGATCGGCTGGCTTGAAAGGCAGCGGCCGCGGTACGAACTCCGCACCGAGGACCGCTCCGCCCCCAAGACCGCACACGGCCCGTGCGGACACCCGGCCAGCGGCACAGGGGACGGAGCCCCGCGGCAGGCGAAGTGCCCCGGAGCGTCCCGCCGTCCTTAGGGGAGGGGCTGGCGAGCACGACTCCGGGGCGCACGTTTTCCTTCAGTCCCGCAGCCGCCAGTCCTGCCCGCGATAATCCGGCACCGGAGAGACGCTGGCCGACGAACGCGATGTTTAGGTAGTCGCCGGTCTGCGCCATTCCTGTTGATGGCGGCTCCGAACTGCGGCAGCTTCGCGCCCTTTCGCTCTGGCAACCAGCGCGACGAAGAAACCAAAGTCTCAGGAGCCGCCATACGGCTTCGCACCCGTGGACACAAGCAAGAAGCGAAACCCCGCTGGACAATTACCTCCATCGTGGGGACAGAAACAGAGGGCGCGGTCACGCCGTGACCGGCACCCTTGAAGCCGTCCGGCGATAGCCACTGAGGTCCAGGGGACTCATCTCGCTCGAGGAGGCGCTGTCCAATGGCTGAGAAACAGACCGCGAAGACGGACACCCGGAAGTCCAAGGGATTCACGGGCGACGAACGCGCCGCGATGAAGGAGCGCGCCCGGGAGTTGAAGGCGGAAGCGCGCGCGAACAAGAACAGGGCGGACGGCGAACGCGACCTCCTCGCGAAGATCGCCGAGATGCCGAAACCGGATCGCGTCATGGCCGAGCGGCTCCACGCGATCGTCAAGGACAGCGCGCCGGGCCTCTCGCCGAAGACCTGGTACGGGATGCCCGCGTATGCCAAGGACGGCAAGGTCGTCTGCTTCTTCCAGAGCGCAGACAAGTTCAAGGCGAGGTACGCGACCCTCGGCTTCAGCGACGAGGCGAACCTCGACGCCGGCGCCATGTGGCCGACCTCGTTCGCGCTCAGGGAGTTGACCGCGAAGGACGAGGCAAGGATTCGGGCGCTGGTCAGGAAAGCGGTGAGCTGAGGGCTGACCTCGCCACTCGGGTGAGCCGGCAGCGTTGTCGGCATCGAGGGCGCGGCGGCGGGGTGGCCCATCCGGCTGGGCTCTCCCACCGAAGCCCCGAACCACCCATCGCAAACGGGACAACCGCCGCACCCCACGACCGATCCTGTTCGCGACCGACGGTGCGGGCATCCAGGGAATCCCTGAACGTGCACCGCTCTCGGCGTCCCCCGAACGGGGCAGATGTCGAGACCCGTTCGTGCCGACGTTGGAGATATGTCTGCGGCCAGACAGGCGGTCCTCGGCGCGGGCGGCGGCGCAGTCGCACGCGAGCGCGAGCGCGAGCGCGGGCCGAGCCCCGTCATCCCGCTCCTGATCATGGTCCTCGGACTCGCCATCGCGACCATCTGGTTCGTCGCGCTCCCCGCCCTCGAGACGCCGCCGCCCGGCCGGACGTGCGAGGTGGTCTTCCGGAAGGACGGAACCACCAAGTGCGTCGAAAAGTCGCCGGGGACGGCGAAAAAGCACAAGCCGAGCCGGCCCAAGCGCTGACCGGGCGACCGGTTCGCCCGAGCCCTCGCTCGGCGCCACGTAGCCATGCGGCTCGGATCGTCGCCATGATCCTCACCGCCGCATGGCTACGGGCGTTGCACGTGGTTCGTCGTCCAGCGACGTTCACCTGTCGGAGCCCGCGCTCGAAGCCGTTACCGCAGGGCCATTGGCGCGACGCTCCGCCGACCCGGCGAGGCCGAGAAACCTCGAGCTCGGCGGGTCGGCGCTCTCACTCGAGGTCGGCGCCGACGGCACCGGCGGGACGTTTGAGAACGGCCGGATCGCCTCCCGCGACGACGTCGAAGTCGTCGGGGCAGCTCGGCGCCTGATCGTCAACGCTCGGCGCGGAGTGCCACCAGGCCGGGCCGATCGGGATCGGTCCGGTTCGGCTCGTCGTGCCAGATCCACCACTCGTACGGCGGGGTCTGCGGGTACCCCTCGGGCGAGTCCTCCCACTCCTCCTGCCGCCCGAGCGCGGTCATGTCGAGGTAGCTCCAGGTGCTTCCGAGCGCCTCGTCGCCCCGTGCGTTGATGAAGTACGTGCGGTAGACACGGTCACCGTCGCGGATGAAGGCGTTCGTGCCGTGCCACTCGTCGACGCCGAAATCGCTGTCGAAGTCGTCCGTGATCGTGTACCACGGCATCTCCCAGCCCATACGCGCCTTCACGCGCTCGATGTCCTTCTGCGGCGCCCGCGACGCGAAGGCGAGCGTCGTGTCGCGCTCGTGCAGATGCGCTACATGGGCGACCTGGTCAGCCACCATCGAGCACCCGATGCACGCATGCTCGGGCCAGCCGGACACTCCTGGCTCGAAGAAGGCGCGGTAGACGATCAGCTGCCGGCGGCCCTCGAACAGGTCCACCAGGCTCGCCCTGCCGTCAGGCCCCTCGAACGCGTACTCCCTCTCCACGGCCAGCCACGGCATTCGACGACGCCGGGCGGCCAGGGCGTCCCGCGCGCGAGTGTGCTTCTTCTCCTCGACGAGCAGGCGCTGACGCGCCTCCTCCCACTGCTCTGGCGACACGACGGGGGGCGTGTTCATCGCGGCATCTCCTCTCTCGGCCAATCGGATCGCAGGGGTCCCCTACCCCGACGCGTGTTGGTCGAAGCGCAACGTGCGCTGCCGGAAGTCAGCACAAAGTGCGTGCGCGGACAACTCTGACACGAGTCATGGGATGATCCATGGGTGCAGCGGGAGGGTGGGACGAACGGCGCGGCGGGCGTGAGCGCCGCGGATGTCCTCGTGATCTTCGGAATCACGGGCGACCTCGCGCGCGTCATGACGTTCCGCTCCCCGTACCGACTGGAGCAGCGTGGGCTCCTCGAGTGCCCGATGGTCGGCGTCGCCTTCGAGACCTGGTCTCTCGAGCAGCTCGTCGAGCGCGCCCGCGCGTCGATCGTGGGCGCCGGCGAGGAGCTCGACGAGGCCGTGTTCGCCCGGCTCTCCGCGCGCCTCTCGTACGTCTCGGGCGACTTCGCGGACGACGCGACGTACGGGCGCGTCGCCGACGCGATCGAGGGCAAGCGGCTTCCGGCCTTCTACCTGGAGGTCCCACCGTCGCTCTTCGGCACCGTCGTCCGCGGGCACGCGGGCGCCGGCCTCACGGACGACGCTCGCGTCGTCGTCGAGAAGCCGGGCTCGTGGGGGCCGGCCGCCGCGGACGAGCTCGTTCGCGCGCACGGCGGCTGGCACGAGCCATGGATGCCGACATGAGGACGGAAGGGGCATGACGACGAAGCGCCGGTTGACCCCTTGGACGATCGGGGTGGGGGTCGTCACGTTTTCTCGCGGGGCTGCTGTTCGGGTACGACCAGGGCGCCATCTCGGGCGCGCTGCCCGAGACGAAGGGCTGCTCGCTGGAGGAGACCCAGGAGCGCGGGGTCGTGGGCGGCGACCGGATGCTGGACGAGGAGACCGCGTGACCCGCGCTTGGGACATGCTGTCGCGAGACGACGCCTAGGAGAGGAGCGTGATGGCCACGGATACCCCTATGCAGCTCGGAATGGTCGGGCTCGGACGAATGGGCGCGGGCATCGTCCGCCGGCTCGTCCAGGACGGCCACCACTGCGTCGGCTTCGACATCCACCCGGACGCGGTCGAGGCGCTCGTCGCGGACGGCGCTCAGGGAGCGTCGTCGCTGGAGGAGCTCGCAGCGAAGCTCGAGAAGCCCCGGGCCGTGTGGATCATGGTCCCGGCGGGCGACATCACGACGAAGACGATCGAGGCGGTCGCCGATGTGCTCGAGCCCGGCGACGTCGTGATCGACGGCGGCAACACCTACTACCACGACGACCTTCGCCACGC
Organism: uncultured Actinomycetes bacterium; assembly: GCA_963706915.1. Classification (GTDB taxonomy): domain Bacteria; phylum Actinomycetota; class Thermoleophilia; order Gaiellales; family Gaiellaceae; genus Gaiella. The sequence continues at coordinate 485,058 of CAVPOH010000005.1, read as the reverse complement.
GGCCGCGCTCCGGGAGAGGGACATCCATCACCTCGACGTGGGCACGAGCGGCGGCGTCTGGGGCTTTCGGCGCGGGTTCTGCCTGATGATCGGCGGCGAGACCGAGGTCGTCACCCGCCTCGAGCCGATCTTCCGCACGATCGCGCCGGGCGTCGACTCCGCGCCGAGGACGCCCGGCCGCACCGGTGAGCCGAGCATGGCCGAGCACGGCTACTACCACTGCGGCCCGAACGGCGCCGGCCACTTCGTGAAGATGGTCCACAACGGCATCGAGTACGGCCTCATGGCCGCATACGCGGAGGGCCTGAACGTGATCCGCAACGCCGACGCCGGCCGGCGCGACAGAGACGCCGATGCGGAGACCGCCCCCCTCGAGCACCCGGAGCTCTACCAGTACGAGATCGACACGACCGAGGTCGCCGAGGTCTGGCGGCGCGGGAGCGTCGTCGGCTCGTGGCTGCTCGACCTCACCGCGCAGGCGCTCCACGAGTCGCCGACGCTCGAGGAGTTCAGCGGCCGGGTCTCGGACTCGGGCGAGGGGCGCTGGACGTCGATCGCCGCGATCGAGGAGGGTGTCCCGGCGCCGGTGCTGACCACCGCGCTCTACTCGCGCTTTGCGTCACGCGACCTCGACGACTTCGCGAACAGGGTGCTGTCCGCGATGCGGAAGCAGTTCGGCGGTCACGACGAGAAGGCGTAGCGACGTCTGCGCACGAGACACCGTTCGAGCCGAAGGCGCCAGCTGTCCTCGCCGTGGACGTCGGCGGCTCGCACGTGAAGATCCTCCTGAACGGCCAGACCGAGCGGAGGCGCTTCGTCTCGGGGAAACGGCTCACGGCCGAGCAGATGGTGAGGCGCGTGCTCGAGCGCGCCGAGGATCTCGACTACGACGTCGTCAGCGTCGGAGTCCCGGCGCCGGTGCTCGCGGGGCGCGTGGTGCACGAGCCGGTGAACCTCGGGAAGGGCTGGGCCGGGTTCGACTACCAGTCGGCCTTCGGGAAGCCGACGAAGGTGATCAACGACGCGGCGATGCAGGCGCTCGGCAGCTACCGGGGCGGCCGCATGCTCTTCCTCGGGCTCGGGACGGGGCTCGGCTCGACGATGATCGTCGACGGGATCATTGAGCCGATGGAGCTGGGCCACCTGCCTTTCCGGAAGGCGACGTTCGAGGACTACGTCGGCGGAAGGGGGCACGCGCGCCTCGGTGACAAGCGATGGCGCAAGGCCGTCCTCGAGACCATCGACCTGCTTGTCGCCGCATTGGAGCCCGAGTACGTCGTGCTCGGCGGTGGGAGCGCCGAGCGGGTCGGGGAGCTTCCGCCGAACTGCAGTCTCGGCGCCAACGAGGACGCGTTCCTCGGCGCGTTCCGCCTCTGGGCCGACGCCTGAGGCGCGTGAGCGAGGCCGAGGCAGCGCTCGACCCGGGCGCCCACCGAACCACCGGAAGGAGTCACCATGCCCGTTCTCGTCGGCGTCGCGCTCTTCGGCACCCTCGGCGTCCTCTCGCGCTACGGCATCGACACGTTCATCGAGCGTCGCAGCGACGCGGTGTTCCCGTGGGCGACGTTCCTGATCAACGTCAGCGGGTGCCTCGCCGTCGGGTTCGTCATCGCGGCGCTCGTCGACCGCCATCGCGCTCCCGCCTGGCTCCGCACGGGCCTCGTCCTGGGCTTCTGCGGCGGCTTCACGACCTTCTCGACGTTCGCACAGGAGAGCCTCGATCTCCTCGAGGAAGGCAGCCACCGGATCGCGCTTGCCGCCATCGGTGGGAACGTCGTCCTCGGGCTCGCAGCCGTGTACCTCGGCGCGCGGCTCGGCCGGGCCGTCTAGACCCGCGCGTCGAGGGCGGTGTGGGGCGGCCGTCGCCGCCCCACACGCGCACCACTATTTGACGGGCTCGAGAGCCCTTGAACGTCGGGTCGTACTTCGTCGCCTTGTCGTTCCCCTTGTCGGTCCCAGGCACCGCCGAGGTCGTCATGGCGAAGGTCAGGATGGCGTGCCGACGCCGGCGGCGAAGACGTCGGGCCGGCAGCGGCGGGACCGAGAAGGGGGGAACGCCTCAGCTGCCCGGCACGGCCTCGATCGCCGCCGGGTCGATCCCGATGGCGAAGGCGCCGTCGGACGTCAGTCGGTAGTAGCTCACGGAGCCCGCCTCCCGGCGGGGCAGCGCGCCGTACGCATCGATGTCGTTGCGGCGGTGGATGCGAAGGAGGCCCGCAACGAGGAGCTGCTGCGCCAGCTGACCGGGGATCCCGATCTCGGCCATCCGCTCGCTGCTGGCGCCTGTCGGCCCGACGGCCTCCAGCGCCCGACGCCAGCTGGCATTCATCTGGGTGACGCGTGTTCGTTCGTCATGTGATCACCGCGGTCGTGGGACGTTCTCCACCTCGGGTGTCGTCGGCCGATCCGACCCCCACCTGAATCCCTCGCGAGCGGGGACTTCCCGAAAGAACCACGCTGCGAGCGTCGATTCCACGCGCAGGCGACGCGTCGGGCGGCGATCTGGGAGAATACCCAGGTTCCTGCCCGTCCCCTAGTCGTGTTTCCCGAATCGGGCAGCGGGGAACGCCCCACGAGCGTCGTCCGACCGGGAGGTGGCCCGTGTCAGCGCACACCGATCTCGAAGTTCTCCTCGGCCGCCCCGCGGTCACACCCATGCTCGCCGTCTGCCCGGTCCCCGGCTGCAACAGGGTGACCATGGGCGGCACGTGCGTCGAGCACGACGAGCCCGTCGCCGTCGACTTCCCCCGCGGGCGACCGTTCGTCGCCAAGCCCGCAGCCGTTACGCAGCGGGGCCTCGTCACTCCGGTCTAGCCGCTCGGCCCGACGGAATAGCCCGCCGTCGAGGGGGAAGAAAACCCCCATTCGAGGCATGCAGAATCGGGCGGGTCACCCAAGGTGAGTACGTGGGTGTCTCCTCCGGATGGAATCACGTCTCGCGGGCCGCGCTGCGTCCGGTACGCCCGACGGGTGGCGCACACGTCGCCCCGTCGGCTGTCGCCGAGCGGACTCCGGCCCGCGAGACGCGTGGATCTGTGCCGTCAGTTCCTCGGGCGAAGCGCCGCCGCCGGCGCGCAGCCTGAGGTCGCCACCGGGCGTCCGAGCCCCTCTTCGGGCGCTGAGGGTGGGCCAGCCCGACCCCTCCTAGACCACCATCCGCTTCTCGAGGTACGCGGCGAGCCGCGTCAGCGGGAACGAGATCAGGAAGAAGATCAACGCCACGAAGGCGAGGATCTCGAACGCGTGGATCTCGCCGATCCCCGCGGGCGGGAAGAACGTCAGCCGCTCGGTCTGGGACTTCGCCGCCTGGAGGAGCTCGATCCCGCCGATGACGGCGGCGAGTGTCGAGTTCTGGATGATGTTGACGAGGAGGCTCACGAACGGCGGCAGCAGGCGGCGGAACGCCTGCGGGAGGATCACCGACCGGTGGCGGCCGACCCAGCCGAAGCCGAGCGCCGCCGCGGCCTCGTGCTGCTCGCGCGGGATCGACTGGACGGCGCCGCGCGTCGCCTCGGCGACCTGAGCGCTGCCCCAGAGGGTGAGCGCGATCGAGGTCGCAGTGAGCGCGTCGAACTCGAGCGCCGTGTTGATCACTGGAAGCCCGAAGTAGACCATGAAGACCGTTACGAGGATCGGCAGCCCGCGGAACACCTCGATGTACCCGCGGATCAGCACCCGAAGTGGCCGGAACTCGATCGTCAGGAGCGTCCCGAGCACGATTCCGATCACCCCGCTGCCGACGACCGCGATCGCGGACACCCAGAGCGTCGCCGGCAGCCCCTCCTCGAGGATGTAGCGAGCGACAGGCCCGAACCAGTCAGGCATCAGCGACGCACCTCCGGAAGCGCGAGGCGCGACTCGAGCACGCGGATCGCCGCAGAGAGGCTCCAGACGAGCGTGAGGTAGACGATGCCGAGGACGGTGAGCGCCTCGAGCGTCTCCAGGCTCAGGTTCGCGATGTTGATCGCCGTCGTCGTCAGCTCGGGGTACCCGATCACGTAGACGAGCGAGGTGTTCTTCACCACGGAGATGTACGTGTTGATCGACGAGGGCAAGGAGATGCGCCCTCCGATCGGCAGCGTCACGTTGAGGAAGGCGCCGAGCGGGCCGAAGCCGAGCGCGTAGGCGGCTTCGCGCGTCCGCTGTGGCACCGCCTCGAAGCCCGCGCGGAAGTTCTCGCTGTTGAACGCGCCACCCCAGAGCATCACCGAGAGCCAGGCGACGGTAAACGCGTTGAGGCGGATCCCCGCCTGCGGCAGCGCGAAGAAGAGCATGAAGATCTGCACGAGGATCGGGGTGTTGCGGATGATCTCGACGTAGACGGCCGTGAACTGGCTCACCACAGGAATGCGGTGGGCGCGAGCCGCGCCCAGGACGAGCCCGATCGCGAACGAGCCGGCGATCGCGACCGCGGAGACCTTGAGTGTGTTGACGAGAGCCTCGACGAAGAGCTCGCGCCAGTTCTCCGACACGAACGCCCAGAGGTCATATGCGACGAGATCCATGAGGAACGTGAGTGGCGGTCGCACCCCTGCGGCCGCCACCCACAGTGGCGGTCAGGCTACGGGCAAACCGTGTCGGCGCTCGGAGCGCCTGGCGGTGGATACCCGAAGTTGTTGTTCGGTCGCAGGACGTTCTTCAAGAACCCTGGGACGAAGCGAGGCGCGATGTTGTTCCTGATGATCGGCACGAAGAGGTCCTTTCGCTTCATCAGGTTGAGTCGCGCATCCACCCAGCGCTTGAGCTCCACGTTCCCCTGCTTGATCCCGATCCCGTACGGGGACTCGAGGAACAGGTCGTCGGTCATCTTGGCCGCGGGATTCGTAGCCGCGATCAGGGCGAGCGACGTGTCGTCGAACATGACGGCATCGGCGCGACCCTGGTTGAATGCGAGGACGGCATTCGTGACGCTGTCCACGACGATGACCTCGGTGCCGGCGAAGCACCGCTTCATCCAGCGGTCGTAGATCGAGCCGCTCGTCGTCGCCACCTTCTTGCCGCGGATGTCGGCGAGGCTCCGGATCGGCGAGTCGTTCTTGACGAGCAAGCGGCCCGTTGCCTTGTAGTACGCCCGCGAGAAGTCGATCCGCGTGTCGCGGTCTGCGGAGTAGCTGAACGTCGAGATGACGAGATCGACCCGATTGGTCGTCAGCAGCGGCTCGCGGACCGCCGTCGGTGCGCAGACGATCGTCAGGCGCTGCGCGCGGCCGAACGCGTATCGGGCGAGCTGCTGCGCGATCTCGACGTCGACCCCCGCGTTCTTACCCCGGACGTCCGTGTATCCGAAGGGGGGCGTATCGCACTTGGCGCCGACGATGAGCCGCTTGCGGTTCGCGATGTCGGCGGGCAGCTTCGGGAGTACAGGCGCCTTGGCCTGGCTCCCCGCAGTCGCCGTCGTAGCCGTGGTCTGTGCCGAGCCGAGTGCCGCAGCGACGAACGCGACAACGGCGACCCCCGCCGTGGCCAGGATGACTCTCCTCATTCCTCTGCTCCTTCCGCCTCGCTGATTGTCAGTTCGTCCAACGATCCCGTGAGCTCGAGCGACCGGCGCAGGAACCGCCGCGTCCGCTCCTCACGGGGGTTGTCGAGCACGTCGGCCGGTCGGCCCTGCTCGACGATCTTGCCGTCGTCCATGAACACGACGCGATCTCCGACGTCACGCGCGAAGTGCATCTCGTGCGTGACGACGAGCATCGTCATGCCGTGCCCGCGCGCGAGGTCGCGCATCACGACGAGCACCTCCCCGACGAGCTCCGGGTCGAGCGCCGAGGTGACCTCGTCGAAGAGCATGACCTTCGGCGACATCATCAGCGCCCGCGCGATCGCCACACGCTGTTGCTGGCCGCCCGAGAGCTGATGCGGATGCTGCCCGGCCTTCTCCGGCAGCCCCACGACCTCGAGCAGCTCGCGGGCCCGAAGCTCCGCCTCCTTGCGCGGAAGCTTCTTGATGCGGCGGGCGGCGAGCGTCAGGTTGTCGATCACGGTCAGGTGCGGGAACAGGTTGAACTGCTGGAAGACGATCCCGATCCGCTGCCGGACATCGGAGACGTCGACCCCCTTGCCCGTGATCTGCTCGCCCTCGAACAGGATCCGCCCCGCCTGGATCGGCTCGAGGAGGTTCACGCAGCGCAGCAGCGTGCTCTTGCCGCTCCCGCTCGGCCCGATGATCACGAGGACCTCGCCGGTCGCGACGTCCAGGTCGATCCCGTCGAGGACGAGGTTGTCCCCGAAGCTCTTCCTGACCCCCTCGAGCTGGACGATCGGGCTTCCCCGCTCCGCGGTGGGCGGGAGGGCGATGTCCTCGGTGACGCTCACGTTGGCATTTTCCGGATCTTCACGTGACCGCGATTGGACAGAAACCGACGGCGCACGTCAAGGGAGCGGGATTAGGATCGCTCCGTGAGGATTCGTGGCGCGGTGCTCGAGCGGTTTGGCGAACCGCTCGTCGTCCAGGACGTCGACCTCGCCGAGCCGAAGGCCGGCGAGGTGCTCGTTCGCCTCGTCGCGTGCGGCGTGTGCCACACGGACCTGTACACCGCGTCCGGCGCCGACCCCACCGGTTACGCCCCGTGCGTCCTCGGGCACGAGGGTGCGGGGGTCGTCGAGGCGGTGGGGGAGGGAGTGACGCTCGTCCGGCCGGGCGACCACGTCGTGACGCTGTTCGCGCCCGAGTGCGGCGAGTGCGTCCACTGCCGTTCCAACCGGACGAACCGCTGCGTCGCGATCCGGGACCAGCAGGGGCTCGGGTACCTGCCCGACGGCACGGCGCGCCTGTCGCGAAACGGCGACGAGCTGCGCCACTTCATGGGGACCTCGACGTTCGCGGAGTACACCGTGATGCCCGAGATCGCGCTCGCGAAGGTGAGCCCCGAGGCGCCACTCGACGTGTGCGCGCCCTTCGCCTGCGGCCTGTCCACGGGCATCGGCGCCGCGCTCTACACGGCGCGCGTCGAGCCCGGCTCGACGTGCGTCGTCTTCGGCTGCGGGCTCGTGGGGCTCGGCGCGGTGATCGGCGCGAAGCTCGCGGGCGCCGAGCGGATCGTCGCGATCGACCTCTCCGAGGAGCGCCTCGGCGAGGCGCGGCGGCACGGGGCGACGGAAACGCGCGTCGCGGCCGACGACAGCGTCGACTGGATCAGGAGTGAGACGGGCGGCTTCGGCGCGGATTACACGTTCGAGGCGACGGGCAGCGTGCAGGTGATGCGGCAGGCCGTCGAGGCGGCGCGCGAGGCGTGGGGGCTCGCGACGATGTGCGGCGTCGCGGGCAAGGGGGAGACGCTGGACGTCGTCCCGCGTTTCCTCATCACCGGCCGGCGGGTCGCGGGCTCGTCGTTCGGCGGTGTGAAGGGTCGTTCGCAGGTGCCTCAGCTCGTCGACCGCTGGCTCGCCGGCGAGTTCGATGCGGCGTCGCTCATCTCGCATCGAATCGGGCTGGACGACGTGAACCGCGGCTTCGAGCTGATGGAGCACCAGGACGGGATCCGAAGCGTGATCGCGTTCGACTGAGCGGATCGGCGACGCGAAGCCCGTACGGCGCCGCGCTTTCCCAGGCCAGATCGAGCTCGGTGGCGAGGGCGGTCGGGCCGAAGCCGGTCGCGGAGGGCGACCACCAGGAAGAGGAGGAGACCCTCGCCGAAGCGAGGGCCTCCTGTGCCGACTCGTGCTGCGCGATCGGCGGGACGCTGCCGTCGCTTCCCAGGAACAGACCGAGTCGTACGAACGCGTTTCCGAGTGCCCGCCGGACCGGCCCGGCGTGCGACGGGCGGGCCGACCGATGCAGCGTGGCCACACGCGCGGCGGCCAGCTCTCGGCGGATCTCGGTGTCGTGTGCCTCGAGCATCGCGGCCTCCTCTCCATCGAGTATCTTTAGATCGAACTACTTGGAATGAAGGTACACGATGAGAAACCTTGACGTCAAGAAACTCGAAGTGGAGAATCCGTCCGTGGCCTCGACGCGCCCGCGGGTGGAGCCGGATCAGGTCGACGCGAGCCTCGAGGTCTGGGCACGCGAGCTCCCCGACCTCGATCTCGAGACCGAGGGAATCGTCGAGCGGATCGACAAGCTCGAGTGGCACATCGACTCGACGATGCGCGACACGCTCGATGCGTTCGACCTGAGCTACGGCGAGTACAAGCTCGTCATGCACCTCCGCTATGGCGGGCCGCCGTATCGCGGCAAGCCCGGAAAACTCGCGAAGCGTCTCGGCCTCTCGACGGGGGCGATGACGAACCGGCTCGACAACATGGAGCGTCGCGGCCTGATCCGCCGGCTCGACGACCCGGACGACCGGCGCGGCGTCATCATCGAGCTCACGGACGACGGCAAGCGCCTCTGGGAGGAGGCGGTCGGCGCGCAGGCCGAGAAGGAGTCGATCGTCGCCGACGGCTCTCGACGAGAAGGAGCGGCGCGAGCTGAACGACGCTCCTCCGGCGGCTGATGAACGCCTTCGAGCGCGAGCACGGGCCGATGAGCCACAAGGGCCACGACCAACCGCACGAGTAGGCGCGGGCGCGGCTCCGACTATCCTCGCGTGACGTGAACGTCACGCTTCCCGATGGCTCGGCGCTCGAGCTCCCCGACGGGGCGAGCGCGCTCGACGCTGCCCGCGCGATCGGGCCGAAGCTCGCGGAGCAGGCGGTCCTCGCCCGGGTGAACGGCGAGGCGCGCGACCTTCGGCTTCCGCTTGCCGAGGGTGCGACGCTCGAGATCCTCACGACGCGCGACCGCGACGATCCGGACGCGCTGGCGGTGCTCCGCCACTCCTCCGCGCACCTCCTGGCCGAGGCGGTGCGCCGCCTCCACCCCGGGCGTGAAGGTCGCGATCGGGCCGGCGATCGAGAACGGCTTCTACTACGACTTCGAGTTCCCGGAGCCGATCCACGAGGCCGACCTCGCCGCGATCGAGGACGAGATCCGGCGCGAGATCTCGGAGGGCCGGTCGTGGGAGCGGACGGAGATCGGCCGGGACGAGGCGCGGTCGCGCTTCGAGAATGAGGCCGAGCCGTACAAGGTCGAGCTCGATCGACACCGCGGACGGCGACATCTCGCTCTACACGCAGGGCGACTTCACCGATCTCTGCCGCGGTCCGCACCTCCAGGACTCGTCACCGATCAAGGCGGTCAAGCTGACAGGCCTCGCCGGCGCGTACTGGCGCGGCGACGAGAAGAACACGCAACTGACGCGGATCTACGGCACGGCGTTCTTCACCCAGGCCGACCTCGACGCGTACCTCGAGCGGCTCGAGCAGGCGCGCGCGAACGACCACCGGCGGCTCGGGCAGCAGCTCGACCTGTTCCACTTCGACGAGCACTCCCCGGGCTCGCCGTTCTGGCATCCGAAGGGGATGACGCTGATCAACCTGCTCGAGGACCTCCGCCGGCGCGAGAACGCGCCGTCGCGGCTACTCCGAGGTGCGGACGCCGATCATCTACGACAGGTCGCTCTGGGAGACCTCGGGCCACTGGGAGAAGTTCCGCGAGAACATGTTCCTGATCCCGGTCGACGAGCAGCACCTGTACGCGATGAAGCCGATGAACTGCCCGGGGCACATGCTGCTCTTCCGGTCGCAGCTCTGGAGCTATCGCGACCTCCCGCGTGCGCTACGCCGAGGCGGGGCCGCTCCATCGCAACGAGCTGGCGGGCGCCCTCCACGGCCTCACGCGCGTCCGGTACGTGACGCAGGACGACGCTCACATCTTCTGCACGCAGGACCAGATCGACGACGAGCTCGACGCCGCGATGGGGTACCTGCGCTACCTCTACGGCCTGTTCGGCATCGAGCCGCGGGCGGAGCTCTCGACGCGGCCCGACAACAAGCTCGGCACCGACGACGAGTGGGACTTCACGGAGGGCAAGCTGGTCGAAGCCCTCGCTCGCTACGAGATCGAGTACTTCGTCGGCGAGGGTGAGGGGTCGTTCTACGGGCCGAAGATCGACCTCCACGCGACCGACTCGCTCGGCCGGTCGTGGCAGCTCGGGACGATCCAGCTGGACGCCCAGATGCCCGTGCGCTTCGGGCTCACGTACATGGGCGCCGACAACCGCGAGCATCCCGTGTTCGTCATCCACCGCGCGTACTACGGCTCGTTCGAGCGATTCGTCGGGCTCGTTCTCGAGCACTACGCCGGCGCGCTGCCGACGTGGCTGTCGCCGGTGCAGGTGCGGGTCCTCCCGGTCGCCGAGCCCCACGCCGAAGCGGCGGGCGAGCTCGTCGACGCGCTGTCGCTCGCGGGGGTCCGCGTCGACGCCGACGATCGCACGGAGACGCTCGGCAAGCGGATCCGCGACGCCGAGCTGCAGAAGATCCCGTACGTCGTCGTGTGGGGCGACCGCGAGACGCGCGAGGCGATGGCCGTCAGGCGCCGCGGGCGGCGAGGGCGTCGAGACGATGTCGCTCGACGGGCTCGTCGAGGAGATCCGGGAGCAGGTGCCCGGCTGAGCCAGGCACCGTCGGATCGCCCGCGACATGCGGCGCTCGCCGATGCCGCACGGTCGGGTGCTACGCTGCGACCCTGCAAGCAGGAGCGGCATCGCCCCTCACCTCGCCGGCCACGGGCCGCGCGAGGTTCAACCGAGTCGGATCCGACGAGGGAATGCCGCCGCTGCATGCAGTGGCGCTTTCACGAAATGAGGAGGATCGACTCGGCTTGGTGAACTGCCTTTGAGACCACGGCGTCGTCCCGAGGACAGGACGCGTCCCGTCGTCCAGCAGGATCGGATCAACGAGCAGATCCGCGTACCGCGGGTCAGGCTCGTCGGTGAGGACGGGGAGCAGATCGGGATCAAGGACACGAAGGAGGCACTCGAGTACGCGTACTCGAAGAACCTCGATCTCGTGGAGGTTGCAAAGGAAGCCGATCCGCCCGTGGCGCGGGTCATGGACTACGGCAAGTGGCGCTACGAGCAGGAGCAGCGGGCGAAGCAGGCACGCAAGCACCAGTCGACGATCAACGTCAAGGAGATCAAGTTCAGGCCGAAGATCGGCGTTCACGACTACGAGACCAAGAAGGGCCACGTCGTCCGCTTCCTGAACCAGCGGGCGAAGGTGAAGGTCACGATCATGTTCCGGGGGCGGGAGAACCTCCACCCGGAGCGGGGTCGCGTCCTGCTCGAGCGTCTCGCAGAGGATGTCAAGGAGATCGGGCAGGTCGAGCAGCAGCCCACGCTCGACGGCCGGAACATGATCATGTTGCTCGGGCCGACGAAGAACGCAGGAGTGAAACGAGATGCCGAAGACGAAGACGGGAAGCGGAGCGAAGAAGCGGTTCAAGGTGACCGGGACAGGCAAAGTCCTGCGCCGGCACGCGATGAAGAGCCACAATCTCACGAAGAAGTCGTCGAAGCGTAAGCGCGACTTCGGCAAGGACCATCCCGTCGCGAAGGTCGACGTGAAGGCCGTGAAGAAGCTCCTGGGGGTCAAGTAATGGCACGCGTCAAGCGATCGGTTGCGGCGCGCAAGAAGCGCCGCAAGGTGCTCGAGCAGGCGAAGGGGTACTACGGCCGCAAGAGCACGCACTACCGGTACGCCAAGGAGCAGGTCGAGCACTCGCTCGTCTACGCCTACCGCGACCGGCGCAACAAGAAGCGGAACTTCCGCTCGCTCTGGATCGTCCGCATCAACGCCGCGGCACGGACGAACGGGCTCTCGTACAACCAGTTCATCAACGGCCTCCACCGCGCGGGCATCGAGCTCGACCGCAAGTCGCTCGCCGACCTCGCGGTCGCTGATCCGGCGGCGTTCTCCGCGGTCGCGGAGAAGGCGAAGGCGGCCCTCGCGTCGGGCGACGACGCGGCCAAGGCCGCCTGACGGACCTCGCCGAGGTTTTCCGCCGGCAGGCGGAGCACTTCGAGGCGCTCGGCTCGCCGGTCTATGCCCGGCTGGCCGAGCGCCTCGCCGTGACCCGGGGCCGGTCGCGCGTATCGTCGGCGACGACCGCCGCTGGGACGTGCCGCTACGCCTGTTCGGCGCGGTCCACTACCTGGTTCTCTCCGGCGTGGCGCGTTCGGCGCTCGAGCGGTCGCTGGCAGGACTTCGCCGCGGCGCTCGCCGAGCACGAGGAGACGTTCCGGCGTCCGCCTCGCGAGCCAGGAGTCCAGACGAACGAGGTGCAGCGCTGCACGTTCCTCGTGCCGGCGCTTCCTCGCGGCCGCCGCGGAGACGGGACTCCCGCTCGAGCTGCTCGAGCTCGGCCCGAGCGCCGGCCTCAACCTCCTCGTCGACCGCTATCGCTACCGTCTACGCGGACGGGCGTGGCCGGGCCGCGAGACGCGCAGGCTCGAGCTGACGTGCCGACGAGCGCGACGGCACGGTGCCGGCCGATCTGCTCGACGATGGACCTCGTGGTCGGCGACGGAGACGCGGGATCGACCTCGCGCCCGTCGACGCGACGACCGAGGACGGGTACCTGCTGCTGCGGAGCTTCCTCTGGCCGGGGCTCGAAGAGCGCGTCGCCGCCTCGACGCCGCCATCGCGACGCTCCGTGAGGCGAGCCGGAGCGGCCGGAGCTGATCCGAGGGGACTACGTCGACTGCTTCCCGGAGCTGCTCGCGCGAGCGCCCGGCCGACGCGCGTCACCGTCGTCTTCCAGACACGTTCTCGACGGTCTACCTCCCGCCCGACGTCGCCGCGCAGGCTCGCGCGCGTCGCTCGAGGCGGCCGGGCGCCGACGGCCGGCCGCTCGGCTGGGTCTCAGTCGCGCCGCTGCGACGAGCGGACGGGACCGCCGGAGGAGGGCTTCGAGCTGGAGCTTCGTGTCTGGCCGGCGCCGTCGCGGCTCGCCGCGCTACGTCGACTCCCACGGCAACTGGCTCGACTGGCGGCTGTGAGACTGTCCGCCGGTGATCACCTCGCGCGACAACGAGACGCTGAAGCTCGTCCGCAAGCTCCTCGGGCAGCGGCAAGCACCGCGACGAGACCGGACTCTTCGCCGTCGAGGGAGAGGATCTCGTCGACGCCGCTGCGGTCAGCGGGCATCGAGCCCGTGCACCTGCTCGTCGCAGGCGAGACGATCGAGAGCCGCGCTCGCTGGAGCGTGTCTCGACGCTGCCGCACCCGGCCCGCGCGATCGGCGTCTACCGCCGCGCCGACCTGCCGACCGAGCAGCGCCAGACGTGCCTCGGGCTCTGGCAGCTCGCCGACCCGGGAACGTCGGGACGCTGATCCGCACCGCCGACGCCTTCGGCGCGAGCGTCGCGCTGTCCGCCGGGCTGCGCCGACCCGACGTCGCCGAAGGCGCTTCGCGCCTCCGCCGGCGCGATCTTCCGCGTCCCGCTCGTCGCCTGGGACGAGCTCCCCGGGCGGCGGGTCGCGCTCGTCGCCCACGGCGGCGAGCCGCTCGGCGCGGTCGACCTCGAGCCCGCCTGTGACCTTCCTTCTCGGCGCCGAGCGCGCCGGGCTGCCGGCGGAGCTCGTCGCCGAGGGTCACGAGGCGTCACGATCCCGTTGCCGGGCGCGGCCGAGTCCCTGAACGTCGCCGCGGCCGGGGCGATCGCGCTGTACGAGGCGTCCCGCAGGGACGACGCGTGATGCGCCCCTGGAGGACGCGCTCGCGGCGGACGCGTTTTCGAGCGGCGCCCGTGGCTGTCCGTCGAGAGCCACGTCGTCGAGCTGCCCGACGGCGAGGTCATCGAGGACTGGCCGTGGATCGTCGGCCGCGAGTTCGTCAACGTCGTCGCCGTCACCGACGACGGGTCGTTCCTCGTCTTCCGGCAGACGAAGTACGCCGTCGACGGGACATCGCTCGCCCCGGTCGGCGGCTACCTCGACGACGGCGAGGAGCCGCTCGCCGCCGCCCGTCGCGAGCTCCTCGAGGAGACGGGCTACGAGGCTCCGGACTGGACGCCGCTCGGCCGCTACGTCGTCGACGGCAACCGAGGCGCAGGCTTCGGGCACCTCCTCCTGGCCCGCGGCGCCCGGAAGGTCGCCGAGCCGGACGCCGACGACCTGGAGGAGCAGGAGCTGCTGTCGCTGAGCCGCGTCGAGGTGAGGCCGCGCTCCTCGCCGGCGAGTTCAAGGTGATGTCCTGGGCGACGGTCGTGGCGCTCGCGCTCGTCGCGCTCGACTCGGGCTAGCCGAAGCCGCCGCCGCCTCCGCCACCGCCGCCTCCGCCGCCGCCGGAGAAGCCGCCGCCGAAGCCGCCCGAGCCGGACGACGGCGGCGCGAGGGCCGAGCCGAAACCGGACGCGAGGTCGCCGATCGACATCGCGGAGGCGCCGCTGCCGAGGTCGCCGTGGCCGGAGATCCAGTAGATCGAGCTCGCCTGAGCGAGCGCCTCGGGCATCGCCAGGTGCGCCGCCTGCAGCACGCGTTCGGCGATTCCGAACGCGATCCCGTAGACGAGGAGCCGCTCCCAGAGCTCGAGCGTCGCCGGCGGCGCCTCCTGGAGCCGCGGGAAGTCCTGCAGGTAGCGCCGGAAGGCATCCCAGCGCTCCGCCTCGACCGCCGCCTCGCGGCTCCGGCGGCGCCAGAGCTTCCGCCGCGTGGAGGCGCCGAGGAGCACCGCGGCGTTGACGAACGACGCGAACGCGAGGGCGATGAGCACGACGTCGCTCCAGCGGGGATAGACCGTCCGCCAGCCGTCGATCGCGATCCAGGCGAGGATCGCCCCGATCGCGCCGAAGACGACCATCCCACCGACCAGCGGGACGATCCCGAGCGACCTGAACCAGCGGCGCGCCACCGATCTCGTTCGAGACCGCGCTCTTGAAGGCCTCGAAGCGCGGCGCCATCTCGGTGCGCTCGTCCTCGATCTTCTCGCGGAACGCCGAGAGGCGGACGCTGCCTCCGTCGAGGACGTCGTTCACGACCGTCGTGACGGACCGCTCCCAGGGCGTGAGGTCGACGGGCTTCCCGGCGGACAGCTCGAGGTCGGAGATCCGCTCCGTGCGGAGGCCGCCCCAGATGCTCCGCTCCGTCGTCACCTGCTCGGCGGCGTAGTGCCCGCGCCGGATCAGGTCGAACAACGTCGCGGTGAACTCGAACGAGCCGGCCTCGCCGCCCTGGCGCAGCAGGGTCGGCACGAGCGCCGCCTCGGTGTCGGTCGGCGGCTCCTGCTCGTACTCGCGGTCGTACCCGGTCTCGGCTCGCGACCGAAGCGCCAGAACACGACCATCGCGATGAGGAGCGCGGGAATCGTCCCGATCGCGAGGACGATGAGCGCGGACCGCCACGGATGCGCCTTCGCGTCGTCGATGCGCTCCTTGTCGCGCTCGTACGCCTGAGCGTCCTCGAGCTCCTCCGCCGTGATCTTCGCGAGGCCGTTGCCCTCCTCGACCTTCATCCCGGCCGTCGACGTGAACGCATCGCGCGGATAGAGCGTCCGCAGCTCGACGAACTGCCCGGCGTCGACGTCGAGCGCGCGGAGGATCGCCGAGCGCCCGTCGATCGTCACGTCGCCGCGGACCCAGACCGGGTGACCCCATGCGCGCACGACGTCGCCCGGGCCGCGCATCGTCGCGGTCAGCCGTCCGAGGCGCTGCTCCCATTCGTCGCCCCAGACCTTGAGGTTGACGTCGACGACGTCGTCGTAAGCGGTCGCGAGCCCCGCGATCCGGTAGTGGATGACGAAGGTCCGCTGTGCGAAGCCGTCGGTCGTGAAGCGCCAGACGATGCGCACGCGCCCACCGAGGTCGCGGACGCCGAACGTGCCCGGCGGCCCGCCCGGCTCGAGCTCCGTCGATGCGCCAGACTGGAACGGACGGCCGTTCTCGGTGACGCCGATCTCGTCGATCCGCTCGCCCGAGCGGAGCGGGATCTCGCGGAATCCGTAGGTGAACGAGCCGGAGAACGCGACCGTGATCGCCTCGTCGACGGCGACCGAGCCGTCGCCGCGGACGTTCGCCTGGACGTCGCTCGAGACGAGCTCGTACGTCTGGCCGTGCGCGACCCCCGCGAGCGCGAGCGCGGCGAGGGCGGAGGCCGCGAGGGCGGCGACCCTACGTGCCACCGGATGCGCCGCCGGCGCCCGGCTCCGCGGGCGGGGCCGGAGGCGCCGGAGCGGCAGGCGACGCCGGAGCCGTGCTCCGGTCGAACTCGACCTGTGGCGCCTCGCGCTGCGTCTCGTCGGTCTCGAAGAACTCGCGCTTCTCGAAGTTGAACGGCCCCGCGATGACGACCCCGGGGAACGTCTGGATCGCGTTGTTGTAGGTGAGGACCGTGTCGTTGTAGACCTGCCGTGACGACGGCGATGCGGTTCTCGGTGCCGGCCAGCTCGTCCTGCAGCTGGCGGAAGTTCTCGTCGGCCTGGAGCTCCGGGTACGCCTCCGCGACCGCGAAGAGGCGCCCCAGCGCCTGGCCGAGGATCCCCTCGGCGGCGGCCGTCTCGGCCGGGCCCTGCGCGCGCTGCGCGTTCGCGCGCGCCTCGGTGACCGCCTCGAACGTGCCGCGCTCGTGCGCCGCGTAGCCCTTGACCGTCTCCACGAGGTTCGGGATCAGGTCCCAGCGGCGCTTGAGCTGAACTTCGATCTGCGCCCACGCGTTGTCGACGCGGTTCCGCAGCCGGACGAAGCGGTTGTAGAGCGCGACCAGCACGAGCGCGAGCACCGCGACGATCACGAGGATCACGATCCAGACCATCGGCTCGATCCTATACCCGGCCCTCGAGGGGTCGCGTCCAGGGGCATCGGTAGCATCGCCCGCCGATGTCGCCGCCGCGTGTCGCCCGCATCAACGTGACACCGGTCAAGAGCCTCCGGCTCCACCATCCGGAGCAGATCGAGCTCGGGCCTGACGGCGCCCGCGAGGACCGGCGGTTCCTGCTCGTGGACGACGGGCGTCGGCTCTACAACGGCAAGCGCGACACGAGCCTCGTGCGCGCGAGCGCCGACGTGGGATCCCGTCGCGCGGCGGCTCGAGTCTGACGATGCCGGACGGCGCAGTGGTCGAGGCGGAGGCGCGTCGCCGGCGGCTCGACGGTGGTCGAGGTCTACGGCCGGCTCGTCCGCGGCCGCGTCGTCGAGGGGCCGTGGGCGGACGCGCTGTCCGACCTCGTCGGCCGGTCGCTCGACGCTCGTCGAGCGCGAGGACGGCGCCTGGGCGACCGACTCGCGGCCCGCGACGCTCGTGTCGCGCGCGTCGCTCGGCCTCATCGACGGGGACGGCCGCCGCTTCCGGATGCTGCTGGAGCTCGACGGGCTCGAGATGCTGGCCGAGGAGGCGTGGACGAGCCGACGGATCCGCGTCGGCGGGGCGACGCTCCTCGTGGGCGTGCCGACGCCGCGCTGCGCCGTCCCGTCGGCGAGCCCCGACACCGGTGTGCGCGACCGCGACGTGCTGCGCGAGCTGATCGAGGAGCGTGGCCGGGTCGACGGCGAGGCGTGCCTCGGCGTCTACGCGGAGGTGCTCGAGCCGGGGGTCGTGCGGGTCGGGGACGAGGTCGAGGTGCTCTGAGCGACTGGCAGGTGTCCGACCGAAGTCGGACACCGACGGGTCACGATCGACGCCGACAGACCCAGATCTGATCCTCGCCGCCCTCCCACGGCCGGCGGTCGAACCAGCCGTACAGAGCCTCGACCTCGAAGCCCGCGTCCTCGATGAGCGCGTTCCACTCCGGCGGCGAGAGCCAGTGGAGCTCCATCGTCGCGGCCTCGTCCCGCCCGCGGACGGAGAGGACGAGCAGTCGCTCGCGCGCGTTCCAGTCCGCACGCTCGAAGATGCCCGGCTCGCGCTCGAGCCAGATCCCGTCCGTCTCCTCGATGTCCTCCTGGCTCGGCGCGAACACGTCGAAGACGAGCCGCCCACCCGGCTCGAGCACTCCGGCCGCCGCGCGGAGCGCTCGCCCGCGGTCGTCGTCGTCGCGCATGTGGAGCATCGAGCGGAAGGGGATCGTCACGAGCGGCACGCGCTCGCCGACGGGCGGCTCGCGTAGGTCGCCGACGCGCAGGTCGACCAGGTCCGATACGCCCTCGCGCTCCGCGTAGTCCCGCGCGACCGCGAGCATGCCTGCCGACTGGTCGACGCCGATGACGCCGATCCCCGCCTTCGCGGTCGGGACGGCGATGCGTCCCGTGCCGACCGCCAGCTCGACGACGGGGCCGCCGGAGGCGAGCGCCTCCTCGACGTAGAGCTCGACGTCCTCGGTGACGGACACCGACCACGGGTCGTAGATCCGCGCGATCCGGTCGTAGAGCGCGTCGCCGCTCATCCGGGGCGTCTCGCGACGTAGACGAACTCGCGGCTCTCCTCGTCGAATGGACGGCGGTCGAACCAGCCGTAGAGCGCCTCCACCTCGAGCCCGGCCGCGGCGATCGCCGCCTCCCACTCGTCGCGCTCGACCCACCAGAGCGGTACGCTCGCCCCGCTCTCGAGCTCGAGATCGATCCGCCGCGCCTCGAAGTCGTACGTCGAGCGGTTCCGGACTCCGCCCTCGTCGCGCCACACACCGCCGATCTCGTCCGCGACCGCGGGATCGAAGACGAACGCGTTCCAGGCGAAGCGTCCGCCGGGAACGAGCGCAGATCGAACCCGCTGCATGACGCCGACGCGAGCGTCATGACAAGGGAGGTGGAGCATCGCCCGGAACGGGCAGATGACGAGGTCGGTCGGCTCGTCGAGCGCGAATTCGGTCATGTCCCCGTGACGGAGGTCGAGCTCGACCCCGGCGTTTGCTGCCCGCTCCCGCGCGACCTCGAGCATCTCGGTGGAGACGTCGATGCCGATGACCCGACGATCCGTGCTCTTGGCGATCGGGATTGCGATGCGCCCCGTCCCGACTGCCAGCTCGACGACGGGACCTCGCGCGGCCTCTGCCAGCTCCATGTAGAAGGGCACGTCCTCGGTCATCGCCGACGCGAGCGCGTCGTAGACGGACGCGAATGCGTCGTACCCGGACACGTGCGCCATCGTAGGCCTGAGCCGGATACCCTCGCTCGATGGACGTCGAGGCACTCGAGCGCTCCGCGTTGGCGGCGGTGGACGCGGCCTCGACGACCGACGAGATCGAGGCGGTCCGGGTGGAGTACCTCGGGCGGAAGAGCGCGTTGAAGCTCGCTCTCCGTGAGGTGCGGGACCGGGAGACGGGCATGAGCCTGAATGCGGCCCGTGAGCGGATCGAGACCGCGGTCGACGAGCGGGACGCGGCGCTCTCGCGCGCCGAGCTCGATCGCCGCCTCGCCGAGGAGCGCGTCGACGTGACGCTGCCGGTGGGCGGGTACTCGCGCGGCCGGCTCCACCTGATCACGCAGATCCGCCGTGAGGTCGAGGACATCTTCCTCGGTCTCGGCTACCGCGTCGTCGACGGCCGCGAGGTCGAGACGACCCGGTACAACTTCGACGGCCTCAACTTCCCCGCGTCGCACCCGGCGCGCTCCCCTCTCCACAGCTTCTTCCTCGACGACCAGACGGTGCTCCGCACGGAGACGTCGCCGTCGCAGATCCGGACGATGGAGGCGCAAGAGCCGCCGGTCTACATCGTCTCGCTCGGCCGCGTGTACCGGCGCGACACGGCGGACGCGACCCACACGGCGGTGTTCCACCAGGTCGAGGGGCTCGCCGTGGACGAGGGGATCACGCTCGCAGACCTCACAGGGACGCTCGACTTCCTCCTCAGAGCTCTGTTCGGCCGGGAGCGCCGCACCGAGTTCCGGACGCACTACTTCCCGTTCACCGAGCCCTCGATCGAGGCGTACGTCTCGTGCCACGTCTGCGACGGGGCGGGGTGCCCCGTCTGTCGACACTCGGGCTGGATCGAGATCGGCGGCGCGGGGATGGTCGACCCGAAGCTCTTCGAGTTCGTCGGGTACGACCCCGAGCGCTACTCCGGTTTCGCGTTCGGGTGGGGGCTCGAGCGCATCGCGATGCTCCGCCACGAGTTTCCCGACCTCCGCGAGCTCTGGCGCAACGACCTTCGCTTCGCGAGGCAGTTCTGATGCGCATCCCGATGAGCTGGCTCCGGGAGTACGTCGAGACCGCGGCATCGACGACGGAGATCGCGGGGCGTCTCACTGTCTCGTCGCTCGAGGTCGAGCGCGTGACCGACGTCGGAGTGGTCGACGAAGGAGTGAACCTCGGGCATTTCGTGGTCGGCCGGGTGGTTTCCGCGGAGCCCCACCCGAACGCCGATCGGCTGCAGCTCTGTCAGGTCGACATCGGCAACCCCGACCCGCAGCAGATCGTCTGCGGCGCGTGGAACTTCGGCGCGGGGGCGACCGTCGCGGTCGGGCTCCCGGGGGCTCTGCTCCCCGGGTTCCCGGGCCCGCTCGAGGAGCGGCCGCTCCGTGGCCAGGTCTCGCAGGGGATGATCCTCGCCGAGGACGAGGTCGGCCTCGGCGCCGACCACGACGGGATCATGCTGCTCACGGACGGCATCGAGCCCGGGACGCCGCTCGTCGATGTCCTCCCGCTCGTCGACCACGTGCTCGACGCCGCGCCGACGATGAACCGGCCCGACCTGCTCTCCGTGGTCGGGATCGCCCGCGAGGTGGCCGCGCTCTGCGACGGGGAGCTTCGGCTGCCCGACCCCGAGGATCCGCCGGTCACGCGCGCCGAGCCCGTCGACATCCGGGTCGAGGACTTCGAGGGCTGCCCTCGCTACATCGGCCGCGTCTTCCGCGACGTCCGCGTCGGGCCCTCGCCCCAGTGGCTCCGCAGTCGGCTCCACCTGGCGGGCATGCGCTCGATCTCGAACGTTGTCGACGTCACGAACTACGTGATGCACGTCTGGGGAAGCCCGCTCCACGCGTTCGACCGCTCCAAGCTCGCAGGCGGCCGGATCGTCGTCCGTCGCGCGCACGAGGGGGAGACGCTGCGGACGCTCGACGACGCGGAACGGAAGCTGCTCCCCTCCGACCTGCTGATCACGGACGGCGAGCAGGCGGTCGCCCTCGCGGCGATCATGGGCGGACTCGACTCCGAGGTCTCCGACGAGACGACCGACGTGCTTCTCGAGGCCGCCAACTTCGAGCCGATCGGCGTGCTCAAGACGTCGGAGCGGCTCGCGTTGCGGACGGAGGGGTCGAACAAGTGGGAGAAGGGCGTCGACCCGTACGCGGCGGAGCCCGCGGCCGTGCTCGCGAGCCGGTTGCTCGTCGACCTCACCGGCGCGGCGCTCACCGGGTCGGTGGACGTCCAGGAAGGGCTGCCCGAGCGGCCGGTCGCCACGCTCCGCCCGGAGCGGGCGAGTCGCCTCATCGGGCTCGAAGTGCCGGAGGATGACCAGCGCGGGATCCTCGACCGTCTCGGCTTCGAGGTCGCGAGCGACATGCGCGTCACCGTCCCGACCTGGCGCGCCCGCGACGTCACGCGTGAGATCGATCTCGTCGAGGAAGTCGCCCGGGTCGTGCTCGACCGGGTACCGCACACGATGCCGCTTCGCCGCGCCGTCGCCGGGCACCTGACGCCGCTGCAGCGCTTTCGCCGGACCGTCGAGGACGTCCTCGTCGGGGCGGGATTCTCCGAGGCGTACACCTGGAGCCTCACCGCGGCCGATCCCAACCCTGAGGCGGTGCGCCTGCCGGAGCCGATGAGCAGCGAGCAGGCGGTGCTCCGGACGACGCTCCTCCACGGGCTCGTCGAGACGGCGCGGGTCAACGTCGATGCCGGCAACGAGAGCATTCGGCTCTTCGAGGTCGCGCGCGTCTACCTGCCGACGGGCGAGCAGCTCCCGGAGGAGCGGTGGCGCGTCGGCGGGATCGCCGAGGGAGGCTTCGAGGCCGCCCGGGCCGCCGTCGAGGCGCTCTACGAGGCGCTCCACGTTCCGCTCGACGTCCGGCGCGCGTCGCTTCCCCACCTCCACCCGGGCAAGGCCGCCGAGACCGAGGCGGGCTGGCTCGGCGAGCTCCACCCGGCACTCCTCGACGGGAGCTGGGGCGCATTCGAGCTCGACGTCGAGGCGCTGATGGCGCCGATCCCGGAGCGGATCCTCTACGACGACGTCGTCACCTACCCCGCGAACCGGCAGGACATTGCCGTCGCGGTCGGCGAGGACGTCGAGGTGGGTTCGCTCGTCGACGCCGCGCACGAGGCTGCCGGGCCGGAGCTTCGCGAGGTGCAGCCCTTCGACGTGTACCGAGGCGAGCAGGTTGGCGACGGGCGGAAGTCGGTCGCGCTGCACCTCGTGTTCCAGTCGGCGGAGCGGACGCTCAGCGACGACGAGGTCTCGGTGCTCCGGGACCGGATCGTCTCCGCGCTCGGCGAGCGATTCGACGCGGAGCTCCGCTCATGAAATCCGATCCCGACAGTCGTGCGTAGAGAACGGTCATGAGGCGGGTGCACATCCTGGGATTCGTGCTGCTCGCGGCGGCCGTGGTCGCCGGCGTCGCGATCGCAGCGACCGCTGAGACGAAGCTCTCCGGGTCGGTCGGCCCCGGCTTCTCGATCACGCTGCGCGACGCCCAGGGCAACGCCGTGACGCGTGTCGAGCCGGGAGAGTTCGAGATCGAGGTGGACGACAAGTCCGAGGAGCACAACTTCCACCTGCTCGGGCCCGGCGGCGTCGACGTGAGCACCGCCGTCCCGTTCGTCGGCAAGCAGACCTTCAGGGTGAACCTCGTCGACGGGCGGTACACCTTCCAGTGCGACCCGCACGCGGCGCAGATGAAGGGCGCCTTCAACGTCGGCGCCGGGTCCGAGCCGACGCCGCCGCCCCCGGTCACCCAGCCGCCGACCGCGAAGCCGTCCGCGCCTGTCGGCGCGCGCCTCGCGCTCACCGTCGGCCCGAGCGCCACGATCTCGCTCAAGACGCTCGCCGGGAAGAAGGTGACCCTGCTCCGGCCGGGCGCGTACACCTTCGTCGTGCGCGACCGGTCGGCGAGCCACAACGCACGGCTGCGCGGTGCGGGCGCGGCGAAGTCGACCGGGGTCGGCTTCGTCGGGACGCGGACGTGGCGCGTGGTTCTGCGAAACGGCACGCTCGTCGTCCAGTGCGACCCGCACAAGGCGACGATGCGGCAGTCGATCAAGGTCGCCTAGCGCGACCCCCGGCTAGAGGACCTTCCCCCCGACGTACCAGACGGCGCCCTGTGTGCCGACGTTGTCCGTGTCCGAGATCAGGCGGAGCACCTCGACGCTACCGAGGATGCCCTCGCCGTCGAGCCGCTCGAAGCATCGGCGCGCCATCGACGGCGACACGCCGTACCCGGCTCGGCGGGCGCACCGGAAGGTGAAGCCGACCCGCTCGCGGTCGCGCGTCGGGTTGACGGGCGCGGTGAGCAGCGCGGCGCGGGCGAGCAGCGCGCTCGACTCGAGGTGGAGCGCACAGAGAAGGTCGCTCCAGTCGTCCGGCAGCTCCCCGAGCGCCCGATCCCATGCCTCCGCCAGCGATCCGTGTACCGCCGGCGCTGCCTCGTCCACGAGAGCAGCGGGCCGCTCTTCGTCCGCTGCGACCGACTCCTGCTCGAGCAGGCACCAGATCCGCGCCTGGTCGAGGCGTGCGAACAGCCGCCGCGCCGCCTGCGGGCCTGCTGCGCCGCCCGCGCGCCGGACCGTGAAGGCAAGCCCACCGTCCACGCGCCCGACGTTCATCGGCCCGAGGATCCGCGCCGCCTCCGACAGCTCCTCCGGCTGCTCGGTGCGCAGCCGGAGCGAGACGCTCTCCCACGTGTCGGGCAGCCGCCGCTCGAGCGCCTGCCACTGATCCACGAGCTTCACGGCGGTGAGCATAATGACGGCCGTGACGCAGGTCGGAGGAGAGCCGCAGATCGCGGCCGGCGCCCGCTGTCCCACCGACCGCGCGGGACGCTGATGGCGACCGACGTCACGCTCCCGCGGCTCGGCCAGGGCATGGAATCGGGCGTCATCGTCCGCTGGCTGAAGCAGGAGGGGGACACGGTCGCCAAGGGCGAGCCGCTGTACGAGCTGGACACGGACAAGGTGACGCAGGAGGTCGAGGCCGAGGTCGACGGCGTTCTCCAGAAGATCGTCGTGACCGAGGGCGAGGTCGAGGTCGGCGCGACGATCGCGGTGATCGAGACGAACGGCGCGGGCGCGCCCGCGGCCGAAGAGGCGCCTGCCGAAGAAGCGCCTGCCGAGGAGGCGCCCGCGAAGGACGAGGAGAAGACCGACGAGCCGGCGGCCGAGGCAACCGAGCCCGAGCCCGCGGCCGAGGCGCCTCCGACCGAGCCCGAGGCACACCCCGAGACGAGGCGCCTCCGGCGGCCGCGGCGGCACGCGGCGACGGGCGCCTCAAGGCGAGCCCGCTTGCCCGCCGCATCGCCCGCGAGCGCGGGGTCGACCTCGCGGCGGTCACCGGCACCGGCCCGGAAGGGCGCATCCTCGCCGAGGACGTCGAGCGCGCGCCGGTCGGCGGCGCAGCGCCGGCGGCCGCTCCGGCCGATGCGCCTGCACTTGCGCCGCCGGGCGAGATCGAGGTCGTGCAGCTGTCCTCGGTGCGCAAGACCATCGCGCGCCGGCTGACCGAGGCGTGGGCGGCGCCCGTGTTCCAGCTCGGCGTCTCGGCGGACATGACCGAGGTGCTGACCCTCCGCGAGACGCTCGTCGAGCGGATGGGCGAGGGGGATGTGAAACCGACCGTGAACGACGTCTTCGTCAAGCTCGCGGCCGTCGCCCTCGTGCGCCACCGGGCGGTGAACGCGACGTTCAGCGGCGAGGAGATCCAACGTCACCCGGCCGCGCACGTCGGCATCGCCGTCGCCGCGCCGCAAGGGCTCGTCGTCCCCGTCGTCCGCGACGCGGATCGCCGCACGGTTCAGGAGATCGCCCGCGCGCGAGCCGATCTCGTCTCGCGTGCCCGCGACAACAAGCTGAAGCTCCCCGATCTCGAGGGCGGCACCTTCACGATCTCGAACCTCGGCATGTTCGGCGTCGAGCAGTTCACCGCGGTGCTCAACCCGCCGCAGGTCGCGATTCTCGCCGTGGGCTCGGTAAAGGACGAGGTGGTGGTGCGTGGCGGCGACGTCGAGGTCGCGCCGATCGTCCAGATGATGCTCACCTGCGATCACCGCGCCATCGACGGCGCCGACGGCGCGACGTTCCTCCAGACGCTCGTCGCGTTCGTCGAGCGGCCCGCGCTCGCCCTGTGAACGCCGGCAGCTCGAAGGTCGTCGTCCGGCGGGGCGGCGCGCAGGACGTGCGCTTCCTGCGCGACATGCTCCACCACGCGTACTACTGGAAGGAGCGTGCGCCCGACACCGGCCCAGGGCCGGTCGCGCTCTACGTGAAGGCGTGGGGACGTCCGGGCGACACCGCGGTCATCGCGATCGACGAGGGATTCCCGGTCGGCGCCGCCTGGTACCGGTTGTTCGGGAGCGACAAGCCGGGCTACGGCTTCGTCGACGAGCAAACGCCCGAGCTCGCCATCGCGGTCGTCCCGAGCGCGCGGGGCAAGGGGGTCGGCTCGGCCCTGCTCGACGCGCTGCTCGATCGCGCGCGCGACGCCGGCCACGGCTCGATCTCGCTCAGCGTCGACCGTAACAACGCCGGGGCGATCGAGCTGTACGAGCGCTACGGCTTCTCCCGGGTCGGCGAGGACGCAGACTCCCTCACGATGCTCGCCCGATTCGAATCGACATCACCGACGAACGAAGGGACCGATACCGAATGAACGTCGACGTCGCCGTCCTCGGAGGCGGCCCGGCCGGATACACGGCCGCCATCCG
This sequence comes from uncultured Actinomycetes bacterium, assembly GCA_963706915.1. Taxonomy (GTDB): domain Bacteria; phylum Actinomycetota; class Thermoleophilia; order Gaiellales; family Gaiellaceae; genus Gaiella. The sequence continues at coordinate 459,508 of CAVPOH010000005.1, read as the reverse complement.
CGCCGCCCAGCTCGGCGCGCAGGTCGCATGCATCGACGAGGCGGACGCCCTCGGCGGCACCTGCCTGCGCGTGGGCTGCATCCCCACCAAGGCCTGGGTGCAGAGCGCGCACGCTTTCCACGATGCGAAGGAGACGTTCGCGAAGCTCGGCGTGGTCGTCGGTGAGCCGACGCTCGACTGGGGCGCGGTCGCCGGGTGGAAGGGGGCCGTGGTCGACCAGATGACCGGCGGCGTGGCCTCGCTCTTCAAGGCGAACGGTGTGCAGTGGGTCAACGGCCGGGGCCGGTTCATCGGGCCGAACACGATCGCCGTCGACGGAGCGGAGGACGTCACCTTCGAGAAGGCGATCGTCGCGACCGGCTCGTACCCCGTACGGCCGCCGATCCCCGGGATCGACGCACCGCGCTGCGTCGACTCGACCGGGCTCCTCGCGCAGACGCAGGTGCCGCGGCGGCTCGTCGTCCTCGGCGGCGGGATCATCGGCTGCGAGTTCGCGTCGATCTTCAACCGTTTCGGCACCGAGGTGACGATCATCGAGATGCTGCCGTCGCTCATCCCGGCCGAGGACGAGGACGCCGCGAAGGAGCTCCAGAAGGCCTTCAAGAAGCGCGACATCGCGCTGCACCTCTCGAAGCAATGCACGCAGGTCGACGACCACGGCGACCACCTGACCGTCCACTTCGGCGAGGGCGAGACGGTCGAGTGCGACCTCATGCTCGTCGCCGTCGGCCGCGCCGCCCTCGTGGAGGGGATCGGACTGGAGGAGGCCGGCGTCACGTTCGACCGCGGCGGGATCGGGACGGACGACCACCGGCGCACGAATGTGCCGCACATCTACGCGGCCGGGGACGTTGCCGGCTACTGGCAGCTCGCCCACACGGGCTTCCGAGAGGGCGAGGTGGCCGCGGAGAACTCGATGGGTCACGACGCGACTGTCGGCGAGCCGGCGGTACCGCGCCCGATCTACACCGACCCGGAGATCGCCGGGGTCGGCCTCACCGAGGCGCAGGCGCGCGAGCTACACGGTGACGACGTCGTCGTGGGCCGGTGCCCGTGGGTCGCGATCGCGCGGGCCGTCATGTCCGGGACGACGATCGGCTGGGTGAAGACGATCCACGAGTCGACGTACGGCGAGCTCCTGGGCGTCGTCATCGTCGGCCCGCACGCGACCGACCTGATCGGCGAGGCGGTCGTCGCGCTCGATGCGGAGTCGACGATCGAGACGATCGCCGACGGTGTCGCGCCGCACCCGACGCTCGCCGAGGGGATCAAGGAAGCGGGATTGGTCGCGCTCGGGCGTGCCATCCACCTTCCTCCCAAGCGGCGGTAGGACTCCAATCGGAGTGACGCTTCGTCGACGGGGCGCGTCCCGGCGGCACAACGCTTCACTCCGATTGGAGTCCGATAGGCTCCGTGCATGAGCGACCGCAGAAACGCGCTCTACTGGGCCATCGGCTGGTGGTTCGCGCGCAGGTACATGCGCCGCCGCGCGGCCGCCGCGTTGGCCGGGGTCGCCGCCGGTGCGAGCGCCAGGCGCAACCGGATCGGCGCCGTGCTGGGTGCGCTCGCGCTCGTCGGCGTCATCGCAGGGGCGTTCGTGGTCTGGCGCAAGCTCGCGGCGCAGCCGAAGGAGCCCGAGCCGTGGCTCTCGTCGGACGGCGCTCCCCCGATCCCCGTCCCGCCCGCACCGGCACCGACGCCACCAGCGCCCGAGGCGCCCCCCGCAACGGCGTGAGCCGGCTCGTCGGACCCGGGCCGGAGCTCATCCGCCCGGCGCTCGACGGTCTCGTCCCGTACGAGCCGGGTAAGCCGGCCGAGACGGTTCAGCGGGAGCTCGGCCTCGAGCGGGTCGTCAAGCTCGCCTCGAACGAAGGCCCGTTCGGCCCGTTCCCGGAGGCGCTCGATGCGATCGCGAAGGCGCTGCCCGAGTCGAACCGGTACCCGGACGGAGGCTGCTTCCGGCTGCGCGACGCCCTCGCGAGGCGGCACGGTGTCGCATTCGAGGAGATCGTCGTCGCGGCGGGCGCGGACGCCGTGATCGGCTTCGCGTGCCAGGCGACGCTCGACGTCGGCGACGAGATCGTCACGCCCTGGCCCTCGTTCCCGAGCTACGTCCTCGATCCGCTGAAGCTCGGCGCCGTGACCGTGAGGGTCCCGCTCCATGACGGGCGCGTGGACACCGACGCGATGCTGGCCGCGGTGACGGGGCGGACGAAGCTCGCGTTCCTGCCGACCGTCAACAACCCGACGGGGACGATGACGCCGCGCGACGACGTGCTCGGCTTTCTCGAGGCCGTCCCCGACCACGTGCTGACCATCGTCGACGAGGCGTACTTCGAGTACGTCGAGGATCCGGATTTCCCCGACGTGATCGAGGAGGCGGCGAAGCAGGGGCGGCACGTCATCGCGCTGCGGACGTTCTCGAAGATCTACGGGCTCGCAGGGCTCCGCGTCGGCTACGGGGTCGGGCCTGCGCCGCTGATCGAGGCGATCCACAAGGTGCGCCGCGCGTTCGACGTCGCGACACCCGGCCAGGAGGCGGCGCTGGCGAGCCTCGATGCGCCGGCCGAGCTCGCGCGGCGTCGCGCGGCCAACCGCGACTCGATGGCCGCGCTCGAGTCGGTCCTCCGCGAGGGCGGCTTCGACCCGCTCGGCCCCGCGGTCGGCAACTTCCTCTTCGTCGACGTCGGCACCGACGCGGCCGCCCTCTACGACGCCCTGCTGCGGCGCGGCGTCATCGTCCGCCCGATGGGGTCGTTCGGGGCGCCGACGGCGCTCCGGATCACCGCGGGAACGGCCGACGAGATCGCCTTCCTCGCCGAGCAGCTTGGAGAGCTCCTGGCGCGATGACGCATGGCCGTCTGACCGCGCTGGGCGGCGCGCTGCGTCGTCCTCAGTCGCCCCGATATGCACGCATATCGGGGCTCCCTGCGTCCTCGCATCGCACTCGCCCATCGCGCTCAGCCAGCGCGTGTGTCATCACGCCACGAGCTCCGACGTCTTCTCGAACTCCTAACCTCCCTCTGGGGACCGTCGGCTAGCGTTCAGTGCTCGGCGCCGGCGGCGCCATTCCGTCATGCGGACGACACTGAAGAGAGGAGTGGGCCGCGGTGCGGCGCTGACCGGCAACGGCGCGTCCGGCTCGGGCTCGCTCGCGCCCGTCTCGATCTACCAGCAGCCACCGACGCCGCCGCGGAGCCGCTCGTCGCTCGCGCTGCGGATCCTTGGCTGGTCGGTGCTCGTGCTCGCGGTGCTCGTCGGCGGGACCGCGAGCGGCGCGTACCTCTACCTCCACGAATCGGTCGCGGCCGTCGCTCCGAAGAGCGTCGAGGTGAAGCGCGTCCTCAAGGCCCTCGACGTGCCGCTTCCGGGACAGCCCGCGACGGCGCTCGTGATCGGCTACGACCGGCGGGCGAACGAGGCGAAGGGCACGCCGTCGCGGTCGGACACCCTGATGCTCGTCCGCGCCGACCCCGGGCAGAAGACGATCTCGATGCTCTCGTTCCCGCGCGATCTGCGCGCCGAGATCCACTGCCCCGGCCGCTCCGCCTTCGTCGACAAGATCAACGCCGCGTACTCGGCGTGCGGCGCCCGCGGCTCGCTCGAGACCGTGCGCGCGCTCACGGGCGTCCCGATCAACTACATCATCACGGTCAACTTCCGAGGCTTCCGCCAGATGGTCGACCGGATGGGCGGCGTCTGGATGGACGTCGACCGCCGGTACTTCAACGACCACAGCGGTCCCACCGGCTATGCGAAGATCAACCTCCAGCCCGGCTACCAGCGCCTGACCGGCCTCAGGGCGCTCGACTTCGTCCGGTTCCGACACACCGACTCCGACCTCTACCGGAACGCGCGCCAGCAGCTCTTCGTGCGGGCGTTCAAGGACCAGATCGAGTCGGCGTTCTCGATCACGCGGCTCCCTCAGCTCGTCAAGGTGATCACCTCGAACGTCGAAGTGGGGCAGGGCGGCGGCAAGGACGTCTCGGCGAAGACCGTGCTCTCGTACGGGGCGCTGGCGTTCTCGCTTCCCGCGGGGCACGTCTTCCAGTCCCGCATCGACGGGCTCGAGGGCTTCTCCGACCTGACGACCTCGCAGGAGAACATCGACAAGGCGGTCCGCGAGTTCCGGAGCCCGGACATCGAGTCTCCGCGAAAGGCCACCGCGGTCGCCCTCGGCGAGAAGATCAAGCAGAAGGTCCCGCCGCCGCGCGAGACGACCGTCACGGTGCTGAACGGCAACGGCATCGAAGGCTCGGCCTCGACGGCGAACTACCTCCTCTCGCAGCGCGGATACCAGATGGTGCTCCCGCCGAACGGGCTGCCTGCCAATGCGCCGAGCTACGACTTCTTCCGCACGCAGGTCTACTTCGACGGCAAGGAGAAGGGCGCGAAGCAGGCGGCCGGCAAGCTCGCGAACCTGTTCGGCTCCGCGGACGTGAAGAAGCTCACGCCCGCGATCCGCGGGCTCGCCAACGACGCGATGGTCGTCACGGTCGTCGGCCAGACGTTCCATGGCCGGCTCGCCACGGCGCCGGTCGACCAGACGCCGGTGCGACGGGAGGCTGCGATCGTCTCCGGCGCGAGCGCCGTGACGTCGCTCCTGCGGCAGCACCGCCGCGAGGTCGACTTCCCGCTGATGGTGCCGACGAAGATCGAGCGCTCCTCGTGGATCGACTCCGAGATGCCCTTGCGGATCTACCCGATCGACCCGGACAAGGAGCACAAGGCCGTCCGCCTGACCTATCGCCTCGGCGGTCGCAACGAGTACTGGGGCATCCAGATGACCGACTGGGAGGACGCGCCCGTGCTCTCCGGCCGGAACTTCGTCCGGAAGCTCGGCGGCCGGCGCTACGAGCTCTACTACAACGGCCCGCGGCTCCACATGGTCGTGCTGCACACCGACGGCGCGTCGTACTGGGTGGTCAACACGCTGCTCGACCGGCTGTCGAACGAGACGATGATCGCGATCGCGAAGAGCCTGCGACCGCTCGCGACCCTCTCGAACCAGACCTAGGTCACAGGAGGGTTTGGCGAAACAGACGCCATGTCCCCAGGGGAGCGCCGGATCGCCGTGACGCGGCGTCGTCGGTCGCGTCCATATCGACTGATATGGACGCTCCCTGCGTCCTTGCCTCACGACGACCGGCGGCACCCTGGGGACGGGGACCGTTACGCCAAACCCTCCTAGGCGATCTCGGCACGGCGGTAGCGGTACGTCGCGGCGATCCAGCCGCCGATCGTCACGACGACGAGGACGACGAGCGACAGGACGAGCGGCCGGCCGCCGAGCTCGAGCTCGACGTCGGTGAGCTGGGCGAGGACGGAGCGTGCGTACCCGCCGACCGAGAGCCGCGACGCGCCCTCGCTCGCGCGCGCGACCCCGTTCTCCCAGACGAGCAGGTACGCGAGCCCCCACCAGAGCGCGCGGCGCAGCCAGAGCCCGAGCGCGACGAACAGGCCGGCGTACGCGAGCGTCGCGAGCACGCACGCAACCGCGACGTCGAGCACGAGCTCGGGCGTGCCGGCGACGGCCGTCGCGACCACGAGCGGGACGACGACCAGCGCGAGAACAACGGTCCCGGTGGCAAGGATGCTCGCTCCGGGGAGCTGCCAGCGCGCGACCGGCTTGAGCCAGAGATAGACGAGGAGCCCGTCGTCGACCAGGTCGCCGACGCTCGAGGTCGCGAGCCAGAGGATGCACAGAGGGATCGCGACGGTGATCCCGTAGTCGGCGATCATCTCGACCGTCGCCCCGAGCGGGTCGTCGTCGCGTCCCGTGAGGAACCCGAGCAGGATCCCGATCGCGCCGAGCGCCGCCACGCCGAGCAGGCGCAGCGGCGTGACCTGCATCCGGAGGACGATCACGTAGAGCTGTCGCAGCGTCGCAAGGAGCGCGGGGCGACGACGGGCGGTTGCGTCGACGGTGGTCGTCATCGCTCGACGAGGTAGCGGAAGACACCTTCGAGGTCGCTGTCGAGCGGCCGGATCTCGTACAGCCTCGCCCCCTCGGCTCGGGCGAGCCGCGGCAGCTCGTGGGCGAGCCGACGCGCGTCCTGCGTGTCGACGAGCAGCCCGCCGTCGTCCTCGAGCCGCACGCCGACGACGACACCGGCGGACACCAGTACGCCGCCGAGCCTCTGCGCGGCGTCGGTGCGGACGCGAAGGCGAAGCGGCCGGTCGTCCATCAGCGCGCGGATCTCGTGGAAGTCGCCCGAGGCCGCGAGACGGCCCTTCGACATCACGAGCACGTTCGTCCCGAACCGCTCGACCTCCTCGAGCACGTGGCTCGTCACGATCACGCAGCGGCCGTCGGCACCGAGACGGTGGAAGAGCGCGACCATCTGCGTCCGCTGCCGCGGGTCGAGCCCGGTGAGTGGCTCGTCGAGCACGATCACCTGCGGCTCGTGGACGATCGCCTGCGCGAGCTTCACGCGCTGGCGCATCCCCTTCGAGTACGTCGGTAGGCGGCGGGTGTCGTCCGGGTCGAGCTCGACCGTCCGGAGCGCGCTCACCGCTGCCGCGTCGGGGTCGGGCAGCCCGTGCAGGACTGCCGTCGCGCGTACGAAAGCACGAGCGGTCAGCGGCTCGAACACCGATTCCTGCTGCGGCGCGAGCCCGATCAGCGCGGTCACGTCGACGTCCGTACGTGGGTCGCGGCCGAGCACCCGCACGGTCCCCTTCGACGGGCGGGCGAGCCCGCAGAGCATCCGCAGCATCGTCGACTTCCCCGCGCCGTTCGGTCCGAGCAGCGCCGTGACCCCGACGGGGATCGAGAAGCTGACGTCGGACACGGCGACGACGCCGCCGAACCACTTCGAGACGCCCTCGACCTCGACGACGGGCGCCGGCGCCGCGCTCACTGCCGCGCCTCGATCCGCCGGTACGAGAGCCACGTCACCGCGGCGCCGAGGGCGGTCCACGCTGCGACGCCGACCACGATCAGGGTCGTCGAGACGCGCCCGATCGCGCCCTCCGACGGGTCCTCGCCGAAGACACGCAACGCGAGCTCGGTCGCGACGCCGAGGAGGTTCGCGAGGGAGAGTTCGTCGGGCGCGCCGCCGGACTCGATCGCGATCGCGGCGACGATGCCGGGGACGAGCACCACGAGCACCATCGCAACGCCTGCGATCGCCTTCCGCGTCGTGAGGCTCGCGATGCCGAGCCCCACCGCGCCGAAGAGCGCAGCGATCGCGACCCCCGTGAAGACGATGCGCAGCACGAGGCCGGGGAGCCCGGAGGCGCCCGGGCCGAGTCCCTCCACCGCATAGGCGGAGACGAGGAACAGCGGCGGCGCGAGCGTCATCAGCAGCATCACCGCGACGACCGCCCCCGCTTTCGCAAGGAGGTAGCGGCCGCGGTCGAGCGGTCCCGCGAGGTAGAGGCCGAGCATGCCCGTGCGCCGGTCGGTGCAGAGCGCCTCGGGAGCGACGAACGCCGCGAAGAGCGCGATCGCGCTCCCGATGAAGAAGTAGTAGTCGCCGTACGTGATCAGCCCGTCGTCCTCGGTCAGGTCCTGGTCGAGCACGACGGCGAGGAGGAGCGACACGAGGGCGGGAAGGAACGCGATCAGGATCGCGAGGAGCGGGGAGGATCTTGTGCCGGAACGAGCGCCGGAGCCCGAGGACCCGCTCGACCGCATGGAGGGCAACCGTGAGGATCGCCCACCGCGGCGGCCGCCGCGGCCCGTCGTAGGAGCGGTAGCCGACGTCGTAGATCCGCGCGCTGGATTGGCTCACGAGCCAACCCCGGTTGGCTCGTGAGCGGGGAGGGGTGTGGGGAACCGGGAGGTTCCCGACGCTTTCGAGAAGAAGGGGGCTCGTGGGGGAAACATGGTTTCCCCCACAGGAGCCAGCCGAAGGCGGGCGACGGTCATGCGCTCGCCTCGAGGTAGACGTCCTCGAGCGTGCGCCGCCGCGGCTCGAGCCGGCGGAGCCCGAGCGCGAGGTCCGCGACCGCGTCCCGGACGACGTCATGGGGCTCGTCACCGGTGACGAGGATCGTGTCGCCGACGAGCTCGACCTCGAGCCCGTCTGCGCGGAGCCGCGCGACGAGCTCCTCGTGCCCGCCGTCGACGTCGACGAGCAGCCCCTCGGCGCCCTGGCGGAGCTCCGACAGCGTCCCCGAGCGGATCATCCGTCCCGCTTCGAGGATCACGACCCCGTCGCAGATCCGCTCCACCTCCTCGAGGTGGTGCGACGAGACGACGATGTCGATCCCGAACTCGGTGCCGATCCGCCGGATCAGCGCGAGCATGTCGTCGCGCTGGACGGGGTCGAGGCCGTCCGTCGGCTCGTCGAGGAGGACGAGCGCTGGGTCGTGCGCGATCGCCGAGGCGAGCTTGACCCGCTGCCGCTGCCCCGTCGACATCGTCCCCACGGGGCGGAGGCGCTCCTCGCCGAGACCGACCTGCCAGAGCGCGTCGCTCGCCCGCTGGATCGCGGCGCGCGGCGGGATCCCGTGGAGCTCCGTGAGGTGCCGGACGAGGTCCTGCGCCTGCACCTCCGGCGGGAGGTTGTGGTGCTCAGGGCCGTACCCGATTCGCTCGCGCACGTCGATGCCGGCCGTCTGCGGGTCGTGGCCGAGCACGGACATCGAGCCCTCGTCGCGCCGCCGGAGCCCGAGCATCAGCGAGATGAGGGTCGTCTTGCCCGCACCGTTCGATCCGAGCAGGCCCGTCACGCCGTGCCCGATCTCGACGTCGAGGCCGTCCAGCGCCACCTTCGCCCCGTAGCGTTTGACGACATCCTGCGCCCGGACGACGGGCGCAGCCTGAGTCTCGACGGGCTCCATGGTGCGCTCCTCCTGACGGCTCCCCGGGTGGCGGGTCGATCGTATCCGGCGCCCCCGTCGGGGTGCGTGGCTATGCTCCGCGGCTGGCATGAGCGAGGCCAACGCGCATCGCGTCGCCGTCTTCGGCGCCGGCTACGTCGGTCTCGTCACCGGGGCGTGCTTCGCCGAGCTGGGGCACACCGTTGCGATCCGCGACGTCGTCGTGGAGAAGATCGACGCGCTCCGGCGCGGTGAGGTGCCGATCTACGAGCCGGGGCTCGACGAGCTCCTCGAGCGGAACCGCGAGCGGCTGACCTTCACGACGGACGTCGTCGAGGCGATCGACGGCGCGGAGTTCGTGTACGTCGCGGTCGGCACGCCGCCCACCGTTTCCGGCGACGCCGACCTGTCGGCCGTGTGGACGGTGATCGACGAGCTGCCCGAGGTCGACCACAAGGTCATCGTCGCCATGAAGAGCACGGTGCCGGTCGGCACCGGGGAGAAGGTCCGCCACCGCCTGGACGAGCGCGGGCTCGGCCACGTCGGCTACGTCTCGAACCCGGAGTTCACCGCCGAGGGGACGGCGATCAAGGACTTCATGGAGCCCGACCGGATCGTCATCGGCGCCTTCGACGCGGCCGACGCCGACGCCGTCGCCGAGCTCCACGCCGGGATCGACGCGCCGATCGTCCGCGCCGACGTCGCCTCCGCCGAGATGACGAAGCTTGCGGCGAACGCGGCGCTGATGACGCGCATCTCGTTCATCAACGAGATCGCGAACGTCTGCGAGGCGACCGGCGCCGACGTCGTGCAAGGTCGCCGAGGGGATCGGCTACGACCGCCGGATCGGCAAGAGCTTCCTGCGCGCAGGCGTCGGCTTCGGCGGCTCGTGCTTCCCGAAGGACTCGCTGGCGCTGAAACAGCTCGCCGCGAACTCCGGTTACCACTTCCAGGTCCTGAACGCCGTGATCGAGGTGAACGAGCTCCAGAAGCGGCGCGTGATCGGCAAGCTCCAGGATCTCCTCGGCGGCCTCCGCGGGAAGCGGATCGCGCTCCTCGGGCTCGCGTTCAAGCCGAACACCGACGACACGCGGGAGGCTCCGGCGTTCGTTCTCGCCGGACGTCTCGCGGCCGAGGGGGCGGAGGTCGTCGCCTGGGACCCGGTCGCGCACGCCGACGGACTCGACGGCGTGGAGCAGGTCGCGAGCGTGGAGGATGCTGCGCGCGACGCCGACGCGGTCGTGCTCGTGACGGAGTGGCCGCAGCTGGCGGACGTCGACTGGCAGGCGCTCGCCCCGACGATGCGCTCGGCCGTGCTCATCGACGGGCGCAACATGCTCGACCCCGAGACGATGCGCGCGGCGGGCTACCGCTACGCGGCGATCGGCCGGGCCTCGAACGGGACCCCCTGACCCGAGTGGAGGCGATCGTCCTCGCCGGTGGCAAGGCGGAGCGGCTCGGTGACGCCGCTGCCGGCCGCCCGAAGTCGCTCGTGCCCGTCGGCGGCAGGCCCCTCCTCGCATGGCAGATCGGGCGGCTGCGGAAGGCCGGCGTCGAGCGCGTCATCGTCAGCTGCCTCGGTGGACAGGAGGAGGAGTTCGAGCGGGAGCTCGCAGGGCTCGGCGTCGAGCTTGCGTGCGCGGGCGAGCCAGAGCGCCTCGGGCGCGGAGGCGGGATCCGATACGCGGCCGCGTCGCGGAGCGAGAGCGGCGACGTGTTCGCGATGAACGGCGACGAGCTCGTCGACGTCGACTTCGGGGCGCTTCTCGAGCGGCATCGCGCGACCGGAGCGCTGGCGACGCTGACCGTCGCGCAGCCGCCGTCGCAGTTCGGGCAGGTCGATCTCACGGACGACGACGTCGTCACCGGTTTCCACGAGGTGTCGCGCGTCCCGTACTGGGTGAACTGCGGGATCTACGTCCTCAGCGAGGAGGCGCTCGCGCGCTTCCCGGAGAAGGGCGACCACGAGACGACGACGTTCCCGGAGCTCGCGGGGGAGGGGACGCTGCAAGCGTTCCGCCACACGGGCACGTGGCTGACGGTCAACACGCCGAAGGAGCTGAAGCGCGCCGACGAGTACGTCACCGCCCACCCGGAGTGGCTCGCGTGACCAGCCCGCATGCGGTCACGCCGAGGCGCGTCGAGAAGCCCTGGGGCTGGGAGCTGATCTGGGCGGAGACGGAGTCGTACGTCGGAAAGCTCCTCTTCGTCCGATCCGGGCAATCGCTCAGCCTCCAGTACCACGAGGTGAAGGACGAAGCGTGGCTCGTGCAGGAGGGGCGCGCATCGCTCGAGCTGGGCGATGTCGGCGGGGAGCTCGAGACGATCGAGATCGCGCCCGGCGACGCCTTCCGCTACCGGCCGCGAACCGTGCACCGCGTGACGGCGATCGAGGACCTGCTCGTGATCGAGGTCTCGACGCCGCATCTCGACGACGTCGTGCGCCTCGAGGACCGGTACGGACGCGAGGGCACGAGCGCGCCGTAGCGCGCGGGCCGAGCCCCGAGGTGTCCGACTTCAGTCGGACTCCTGCTCTCGGCCTCAGAAGTAGAACGCCTTCCATGCCTCCCACCACGTTGGCGCGGTGACCGAGATCGTCCGATCGTCGACGCGCTCGACGCCGGGGCGGAAGCGCAACCCGTCGGGCGCGAGCGTGTGCTTGAACTCGACGGTGATCTCGCACGGGCTCCCGAGATCCCAGGGCGGGACGGCAGACAGGTCCGCGAGGGCCGCCTTCGCACCCTCCTCGATCATCGTGCGCGCCCGCACCGGCGGGATCTGGCGAGCCGAGGTCGCGCCGAGGCCCTTCTTGACGGCGACGGTCGTCAACCCGTCACCGAGCAGCTCGCGGCCCTCTTCGCACGCGGCGTCGTCCCCTGTCACGAGCAGCACCGGGCACCCCCAGGTGCCGCAGAGCGCGGCATGGATGCCCGTCTCGCCGACGAGGGTCCCGTTGAAGCGCAGGTTGAAGTAGTCCCGGCCGGACACCGTGTGGTTCATCACGCCGCCGCGGATCCCCGCGCGGGCGTGCATGCCGACGAGGAGCGCCGCGTCGCATCCCTCCTCGAGGAAGCCCGTGTACTCGGTCCAGTTCTCCTGGACGACGAACTCGCAGTCCGGGTCGAGCAGGTCGGGGACGAGGGAGTTGAATGACCACTCCTTTCCGGCTCCGTGACAGTCCATGACGACGATCTCCGTCGCGCCGGCCGCCTTCGCCCCGCGGACTGCGGCGTTGATCTCCTCGGTGTAGAGGCGGCGCGCCTCCTCGAACATCGGCTCGCCGCCGACCGTCTGCCCGCCCTTTACGACCCCGGAGACTCCCTCGAGGTCGCTGATTATGTGGACGCGCATCGGGTGGGAGGGTAGTCGAGCGGCGCGGGTGGCCATCCTTGACACACCTTTGGTAAGGTTCCGGCGATGTTGACCGTCAGCCAGGCCGCCGAACGAACCGGGTGGTCGCCGCGGATGCTCCGGTACGTCGAGTCCACGGGACTCGTCGTTCCCGAGCGAAGCCCGTCCGGCTACCGCCGCTACGGGCCGGCCGATCTCGACCTGCTGCGCGGTCTCGCCGACCTCCGCGGGAGGTTCGACGTGGAGCTCGACGACGTCGCGTTTGTCGTCCGGCTACGCCGCAATCCCGAGCTCCGGGCCGCCGTCGAGGCATGGCTCGCGGGCGCGACGGTGCCCGCCGAGGGAGCGAGCGAAGCCGACTGGATCGAATGGGAGCAGCGCAAGCACGAGCGCCTGCTCGCAGCCTGACCACACCAGAGAGGACTCATGGCCACGACCATCAAGCATGACGTCAAGGATCTGGCGCTCGCCCCCGAGGGCGTCCGCCGGATCGAGTGGGCCGACCGGCAGATGCCGGTGCTGGCCGCCATCCGCGAGCGGTTCGAGCGCGAGCAGCCCCTGTCCGGGTACCGCGTCTCGGCCTGCCTCCACGTCACGACCGAGACGGCCAACCTGATGCGCACGCTGAAGGCGGGCGGCGCCGAGGTCGTCGTGTGCGCGTCGAACCCGCTCTCGACCCAGGACGACGTCGCCGCCGCGCTCGTCGAGGAGTACGGGATCGGCACCTTTGCGATCAAGGGCGAGGACCACGACACGTACTACCAGCATCTCGAGGCCGCGATCGACCATCGCCCCCACGTGACGATGGACGACGGCGCCGACGTCATCGGCATCCTCCACTCGGCGCGTCGCGAGCAGCTCGGCGACGTCATCGCCGGCACGGAGGAGACGACGACCGGCGTGATCCGGCTCCGCGCGCTCGAGCGCGACGGCAAGCTCGGCTTCCCCGTCGTCGCCGTGAACGAGGCGCGCACGAAGCACCTCTTCGACAACCGCTACGGCACGGGTCAGTCGACGATCGACGGGATCATCCGCGCGACGAACGTCCTCGTCGCCGGTCGGTCCTTCGTCGTCGCCGGCTACGGCTGGTGCGGCCGAGGGGTCGCGATGCGCGCGAAGGGCCTCGGCGCCCACGTCATCGTGACCGAGGTCGACGCGATGAAGGCGCTCGAGGCCGTCATGGACGGCTTCCAGGTGATGCCGATGACGAAGGCCGCCGAGGTCGGCGACATCTTCGTCACCGCGACCGGCGACAAGCACGTCATTGCCCGCTCGCACATGGAGCGGCTGAAGGACGGCGCGATCCTCGCCAACACCGGGCACTTCAACGTCGAGATCGACATCCCGGCGCTCCGCTCGCTCGCGACGGACACGCGCGAGGCCCGCCAGTTCGTCGAGGAGTTCACGCTCACAAACGGGCGCAAGGTGTACCTCCTCGCCGAGGGGCGGCTCGTCAACCTCGCGGCCGCCGAGGGCCATCCGGCGCAGGTGATGGACATGTCGTTCGCCAACCAGGCGCTCGCCGCCGAGTTCGTGATCGCGAACGCTGCGTCCCTCGAGCGGACGGTGTACGACGTGCCGAAGGAGATCGACGACGAGATCGCGCGCCTCAAGCTCGCGACGATGGGCGTCGCGATCGACGAGCTCACCGAGGAGCAGGCGACCTACCTCGCCTCCTGGGACGAAGGGACCTAGCACCTCCGGTGTCCGACTTCAGTCGGACACACCTGCTCTTCGTGGCGCTGGCCCAGAGCAGGTGTCTGACTGAAGTCAGACACCGTCCGTTCATCGGGCGGCCGTAGAGTTCGCGCGCATGCCCGAGCTCGATCCCCATCGCATCGTCCGCCTCGAGCACGACGCCGTCGTCGTGCTCGACCAGCGGCTGCTGCCGGGCGACGAGGTCGACCTCCGCTGCAGCACCGTCGACGAGCTCGCAGTGGCGATTCGCGTGCTCGCCGTGCGCGGTGCCCCCGCGATCGGCGTCGCCGCCGCGTACGGGATGGCGCTCGCCGCGGAGCGCGGGGACGACCTCGACGCGGCATTCGAGACGCTCGCGGCATCGCGTCCGACCGCCGTCAACCTCCGCTGGGCTCTCGAAGCGATGCGCGAGGAGCCGACGCGGGAGCGGGCCGAGCGGATCCACGAGGACGAGGTCGAGCGCTGCCGCCGGATGGGCGCGCACGCGGTCGACCTCTTCCCGGCGGGCGCCCGCGTCCTCACGCACTGCAACGCAGGCGGGCTCGCGACGGGCGGCTACGGAACGGCGCTCGGGGCGGTTCGGGCCGCCCATGAGGCGGGGCGCGTGGAGCACGTCTGGGTGGACGAGACGCGGCCGCTCATGCAGGGCGGACGCCTCACCGCCTGGGAGCTCGAGCAGCTCGGCATCGCGCACGCCGTGATCGCGGATGGCGCCGCCGCGTCCTTCATGGCGCGCGGCGAGGTCGATCTGGTCGTCACCGGCGCCGATCGGATCGCCGCGAACGGCGACACGGCGAACAAGATCGGAACGTACTCACTCGCCGTGCTGGCGGCGCACCACGGCCTGCCGCTGGTGGTCGTCGCGCCGACGTCGACGCTCGACCCGTCGATTGCGACCGGTGACGCGATCCCGATCGAGGAGCGGGACGGCGCCGAGATCACTGCCCGCTTCCCCGCGCGGAACCCCGCGTTCGACGTCACGCCGGCCGAGCTCGTCACGGCGATCGTCACCGAGCGCGGCGTGCATCGCGCGCCGTTTGCGGAATCGCTGCCCCGCGAGGCCGCGGCCGCACGATGATCCTCGACGACGTCGATGCCGAGACACGGGGGACGCTCGAGCGCTTCAGCTTCGACGCCCCGACGTTCGAGGCGCTGCGGGCGCGGGTCGCATCGGGCGAGCTGTCGGCCGAAGCGAACGTCGTGAAGGGTCGGGTCGAGCCGCCTGCCGAGGGCGACGTGACGACGCTCCCGGAACCGGGATCCGCCGAGCGTGAGGCCGCGCGCGCCGCGGGCCTCGCCGCCCT
The DNA here is from genome assembly GCA_963706915.1 of uncultured Actinomycetes bacterium. Lineage (GTDB taxonomy): Bacteria > Actinomycetota > Thermoleophilia > Gaiellales > Gaiellaceae > Gaiella. The sequence continues at coordinate 444,383 of CAVPOH010000005.1, read as the reverse complement.
CGGCGAGGGGCGGGTCGCACAGGTGGTGCTCGCCGGCGGCATGGCGACGCGCTTCGGCGGGGTGGTGAAGGGGGCGGTCGAGGCCGTCGACGGGCGCAGCTTCCTCTCCTGGAAGCTCGGGGAGACCGCTCGGCTCGCCGACGAGCTGGGCACGTCGATCCCGGTCGCGCTGATGACGAGTTTCCAGACCGCGGACGCGACCCGGGGCCACGTCGCGTCTCTCGGCGTGCCCGACCCGCTCTGGTTCTCGCAGTCCGTCTCGCTCCGGCTCACGGAGGACGGCGACCTGTTCCTGGAGGACGGCCGCCCCTCGCTCTACGCCCCCGGTCACGGCGACCTCGTCGACGCGATCCGGAGCTCGGCGACGCTCGACGAGCTCCGTCGCCGCGGCGTCGAGCACGTGACGATCTCGAATGTCGACAACCTCGGCGCGCGGCTCGATCCCGTCGTCGTCGGTGCCCACGTCCGTGCCGGGCGACCGCTCACGGCCGAGGTCGCGGTGAAGCACGGGGACATGGGCGGCGCACCGGCCCGCGTCGACGGCCGGCTCGGCCTGCTCGAAGGCCCGGAGTTCCCGGGCGACTTCGACCACGAGCGAATCGCGGTGTTCAACACGAACACCGCCACCGTCGCGCTCGACGCGCTCGACCGGCCCTTCGATCTCCGCTGGCTCCACGTGGCGAAGTCCGTCGACGGGCGGACCGCTGTCCAGCTCGAGCGCCTGTACCACCAGATCTCGTGGGAGCTGGACACGACCTTTCTCGCGGTGCCGCGATCGGGGCCGCGCGGGCGCTTCTTCCCGATCAAGGAGCCGGAGGACCTCGAACGGGTCCGACCCTCGCTACGCGAGATGCTCGCGGCCTCCGTGCTCGACTGACGCGGGCACGAACCCGACGCGAAGCCGACACTGTCGCGGCACACGCGCGCCCGTACGGTCGGGGGATGGACGTGCTCGGGCTCGCGCTGCCGCGCCGCTGCGCCGGCTGCGAGCTACCCGGGATCGAGCTCTGCGACGCGTGCCTCGACGGCCTCGTCCGTATCGGGCCGCCCGTGTGCGAGCGCTGCGGGTGCCCGGGCGCCTGGCCGGTTCGCCGGTGCGTGGAGTGCTCGGGCCGGCGCCTCGCGTTCGTTCGCGCGCGCGCGGCGCTCGTGTACGACGCACGTGCGCGCACGATCGTGTCGGCCTGGAAGGAGCGAGGGCGACGCGGCCTGACACGACCGCTCGCCTCGGTCGTCGCGGAGGTCGTGGGGCGGCCCGCAGCCGATGCGCTCACCCCGGTTCCCGGTGATCGGGAGCGCACACGAGAGCGCGGGCACGTTCCCGCTGCACGACTCGCGCAGGCGCTCGCAGCACACTGGCAGCTTCCCGTCGTCCCACTCCTGTCGCGCGCCGCCTCGGCGCAGAGGCGGCAGGCAGGGCTCCCTCGCGCCGACCGCAGCGCGAACGTGCGCGGCGCCTTCACGGCGCAGGGCCGGGCGCCGCCACGCGTCGCCCTCGTCGACGACGTCTACACGACGGGCGCCACCGCCTCCGCCTGTGCCTCGGCGCTCCGTCGCGCGGGCGCTCTGCACGTCGAGGTCGTTTGCCTTGCGCGGGCAGTGCGCTAGGTTGACTCCAACGAGAAGAGGAGGCGCCATGCGACTGAATCTCACGGTGCGTCGCGGACACGTGAACGACGGAGTCCGCCGCTACGTGGAGGCGAAGTTCGCCAAGCTTGGCCGCCGCCTTCACGACGGGACGCTCGTCGAGGTCGTGCTCGACCGCGAGCGGAACCCGAAGATCGCCGACGACCACGTGGTCGAGGCCGAGGTGCACGTCAAGGGGCGGAACCTCCACGGCCGCGAGGCGGCATCCACCTACGAGGCGGCGACCGACCTCCTCGTCGCCAAGCTCGAGCGCCAGATCGAGCGCCTTCGTGACAAGAAGGTGCACGAGCCGCGGCGCCGCGCTCCCGGGAAGCCCGAGCCCGCTCCGGTCGAGGAGATCGAGCAGGCCCTCCGCTCGGGCGATCACTAGCGATCGTCTTGCCGCTCCCGCACGATCCAGGCCCGCATTGGGGCGAGGTCGGGATCCACGGGCTCCATCGACAGCGCGAGTGGGACGCCGTCGTGACAGTGGAGGCGGACGGCGTGCCAGGGGACGAGCGCGTCTTCGTCGCGCTCACGGATGGCCGCGTCGTCGCCGAGGACGACGCCGGCGACGTCACGGCGATCGCGTCCCGGATCTCGACACCGGCGCCGTACCGCGCCCGAGCGGTGAAACGCGACGAACGCACGTGGGTCGTCGCGGTCCGTCGCATCGAGACGGTCGAGCTCGCAGACGACCCGGGGGGAGATTTCGTCGAGCTCGCATGGGACGGCGTCGAGCGGACGGTGCGGATCGACGGCGAGCCGACGCTCGCAGGCGTCGCCGAGCTCGAGCGCCTGGGGACGGCGCGCGGCCGAGCCTACGTCGTCACCGCGTCGCGGCTCGAGGGGGCCGTATGGGAGGTCTCGATCGCGCTGCTCTAGCGATTGGCATCGTTGTCGAGCCACGTGCCGACGACGATCGAGAGGAACTCGGGCTTCTCCTCGAAGCCGAGCGTGGCATAGAAGTCCTGGCGGTCGTCGGTCTGCAGGCCGACGTGCTGCCCCGGCACCCGGTCGAGCAGGTGACGGACCATCGCCGAGGCGACGCCGCGCCTGCGATAGGCCGAGGCGGTCCAGACGTCGACGAGGTAGGCGTTGCAGACGCCGTCGGAGAGGAGCCGCGCCATCCCGACGAGGCGCTCGCCGTCTCGGGCGAATGCGACGTGCTGCGACTGCTCGAACGACCGTCGCAGCGCCTCGGCCGATCGTCCGTTGTCGAACTTGTCGGCCGCGAGGTCGGCTTTCGCCTGCGCCCAGTCGATCCCATCCAGGGAGTCGTCGATCTGCACCGCCATGGGTCGAGCATTGCACGTCGTCACGGCGCTGAAGCCGACCGACTAGCGTTGCCGCATGGTCACCGCGGACGAGGTCGCCCGGATCGCGATCTTCGCGGGCCTCGAGGAGGTCGAGCGCGAGCGGCTCGCTCGGGCCGCGGCCGACATCACGCTCGCCGTCGGGGAGTACGCGGCCCACCAGGGCAGCGAGCAGGCGCTCTTCGGGCTCATCGAGGGTCACATCGAAGCCGTCCAGGTCGTCGACGGGATCGAGCGCACCGTCGGGGAGCGTGCGCCCGGCGAGGTGTTCGGGGAGGTCCCGATCACGTTCGGCACGGTCTTCCCGGTCGGGTTTCGCGCCGCCGAGGCATCCCGGGTGATGCGGCTCGATCCCCGCGACTACCACGCCGTCGCTGCCGTGGCCCCGGACGTGGCGGCGGAGGTGGGCCGGCTTGCGGTCAACCGGATCCAGGGCGCGCGCGGGCTGTCCGGGCTCGCCGTCGACCGGCCGCCACTCAGGGCGGTCGTGCTCGGTGCACAGTGGGACGCGTCCTGTGCCGACGTCCGCCGCTTCCTCGACCGAAACCACATCACGTACGACTGGATCACGCCGGATGCCGAGGATGCTGTCGAGCGATGGGGCGAGGCCCTTCCCTCCGAGGACGAGCTTCCGTCCGTTCGCATCCTCGAGGCCGGAGTCGTCGTGCGCCCCCACCTCAAGCAGGTCGCCGACATGCTCGAGCTCGACGACCGGGCGGTCGTGCGGCCGCAGCTACGTCGGATGGCCGAGCTCCTCGACCTCCCCACCGAGGCGGAGGCGACGGAGTACGACGTCGTCGTCGTCGGGGCGGGGCCTGCCGGGCTCGCCGCCGCGGTGTACGGTGCCTCCGAGGGGCTCCGGACGCTCGTCATCGAGCGCGAGGCGCCCGGCGGCCAGGCCGGCACGTCGTCCAAGATCGAGAACTACCTCGGCTTCCCGGACGGTGTGTCCGGTGACGAGCTCGCCGGCCGCGCGCTGCGGCAGGCGGGCAGGCTTGGCGCCGAGATCGTCGTGACACGGTCGATCAAGAGCATCGATGCCAAGACGCGCGAGGTGCAGCTCGACTCCGGTGACGTTCTATCGGCGCGGACGATCATCCTCGCGTGCGGCGTTGCCTGGCGCCGCATGCCGGTCGAGGGGTTCGACCGCCTCGCGGGCAAGGGGGTGTTCTACGGCGCGTCACGCAGCGAGGCGTCGAACACGCACGGCCTCGACGTCCACATCGTCGGCGCGGGCAACTCGGCCGGCCAGGCGGCGATGTTCTTCTCGACGCACGCGCGACGCGTGACGATCCTCTGCCGAGGCGAGGGGCTCGAGAAGAGCATGTCCCACTACCTCGTCGACCAGCTCGGAAAGAAGCCGAACATCGAGGTGCTCACACGAACCGAGGTGGTCGCCGCGCAGGGCGAGCTCTCGCTCGAGGCGATAGAGGTCTCGAGCTCCGATACAGGCGAGACGGCCCGGCTCGAGTCCGGCGGCCTCTTCATCTTCATCGGGGCCGACGCGGAGACCGCCTGGCTCCCGTCGGAGATCGCAGTCGACCCGAAAGGGTACGTCCTCACCGGCTCCGACGTGACGGCCGCCGGCCGCTGGGGCCTCGAGCGCGATCCGTTCCTGCTCGAGACGAGCGTGCCGGGGATCTTCGCGTGCGGCGACGTCCGCTACGGGCCCGTCAAGCGCGTCGCCGCCGCCGTCGGCGAGGGCAGCATGGCGATCGCCTTCGTGCATCAGTACCTCAGGGATGCCGGCGCGCCGCCCTAGGCGGCGCAATCGGTCAGACGAGAGCCCCGGAGCGCCAGCTGACCGCTGCGCTCTTCGCCCAGGCCGCGCCCCAGCTGTCCGTCGAGAAGAGCATCGGCTCGTACGGCTTGATCGGGATCACCTGGAGCAAGGCGTCCGCGCCGGTCGCGATGGGGCGTTTCCTGACCTGCGTGCCCTGCCGGTAGACGATCGCGCGCTGGCGATAGTCGAGCATGAGCGCGCCCGCCGGGAAGGTGACCTTCGTGCCCGTCGGGCGGCCGATCGTCACGACGTTGCCGACCTGGACGAGCGGCCCGACGAGCCCGAGCTGGATTGCGCGGACGCCCGACCCGTACGTGTCGGTCCGGAGCACCGAGCCCGTCCGCGACAGGGTCACGACGCTGCCGTCGGCCAGCGCCGCGAGGACGCGCGCACCGGCGGGGCCGGTCCCGGTCGTCAGCAGCCGGACGGGGCTTCCGAGCGTGGTGCGGAAGACGCGTGCGCCCGCGTCGCTGACCAGGGTCACCGTCCGGTCGATCGCGTACGGCACGCCCTCGCTCGAGCCGGCGCCGACGACGATGGGAGGCGGGTCGCCCGTCTCCGCCGACTCGAACGCGAGACGCCGGGGAGACGGGCGGGACGGCGTGGCCGTCCAGAGCTGGTAGTCCGTGATGTTGCCGCCGATGTTCGTCACCCAGAAGACGCGCCGGCCGGACGTTCCGACCTGGGCGATCCCGAAGCCGCCGCTCGGTCCTTGCTCACAGGCGAGGATCGTGCGCGTGCCGAACGTCCAGAGCCCGCGCGACACCGTGTCCCAGAGCCGGACGGTGCCGCAGTCGCGCTTCGTCCGGCCGAGGGCGAAGACGACGGAGCGGCCCGTGACCGAGAGCGCCGTCACCGGCGCGGCGTTCGTGACCGTCCGACCGGGCGTCATGATTGCGGCGGCCGACGCCGGTGCGACGAGCGCGACTGCGACGAGGGCGGGGAGGAGGCGGCGCATCGAGCGAATCATCCTCTCGCTGCGTGACGGCCCGATGAAGAGACCGTTCGGAGAATGTGCGCGCCCGGCCTTGAAGCGGGCAGACGGTACCCTCTAGTCCATGCCCACGTCGAACTTCGGACGCTTCGAAAAGGTCCTCCGGATCGGGGAGGGGCGGCGGCTCAAGCGGCTTGCCGAGCAGGCCGCGTACATCACGTCGCTCGAGCCCGACTTCGAGCCGCTGTCCGACGACGAACTCCGCGCGAAGAGCGCCGAGTTCAAGCAGCGGATCGAGAACGGCGAGTCGCTCGACGAGATCCTCTACGAGGCGTTCGCGGCCGTTCGTGAGGCGCGCAAGCGGGAGTCGGGGCAGCGCCTGTTCGACGTCCAGCTGATGGGCGGCGTCGCCCTCCACGAAGGCGACATCGCCGAGATGAAGACCGGTGAGGGCAAGACGTTCGTCGCGAGCGCGCCGCTCTACCTCAACGCATTGACGGGCGAGAACGTCCACCTGGTGACGGTCAACGACTATCTCGCCAAGCGCGACGCCGAGTGGAACCGCCCCGTCTACGACCGGCTGGGCGTGTCCGTCGCCTCGATCGAGAACATGATGCCGCACACGCTGCGCAAGGAGGCCTACGCCGCCGACATCACGTACGGCACGAACTCCGAGTTCGGCTTCGACTACCTGCGCGACAACATGGCGGTCTCGCTCGAGGGAACCGTCCAGCGCGGCCACACCTTCGCGATCGTCGACGAGGTGGACTCGATCCTCATCGACGAGGCGCGGACGCCGCTCATCATCTCGGGCGAGCCCGAGACCGCCGCGAAGACGTACTACGACTTCGCCCGCGTCGTGCGCGAGCTCGAAGGCGCGCCGCTCACCCGCAAGGTGATGAAGGGCGAGGACGAGACCGAGCTCTCCGGCGCCGACTTCCTGTACGACGAGAAGTTCAAGACCGTCTCTCCCGCGCAGTCCGCGCTCGACAAGGTCGAGCGCGCGCTCGGGATCGACAACCTCTACGACCCGCGGCACGTCCAGCTCGTCAACCACCTCACGCAGGCGCTCAAGGCGCAGTCCCTCTACAAGCGCGACGTCGACTACGTCGTCCAGGACGGCGAGGTGAAGATCGTCGACGAGTTCACCGGCCGGATCATGGAGGGCCGTCGCTGGAGCGAGGGCCTCCACCAGGCGATCGAGGCGAAGGAGGGCGTGGCGATCCGCGAGGAGAACGTCACGCTCGCGACGATCACCCTGCAGAACTACTTCCGCCTCTACGAGAAGCTCGCCGGCATGACCGGAACGGCGAAGACGGAGGAGAAGGAGTTCGTCGAGATCTACGACCTCCGCGTCGTCGAGATCCCGACGAACGTGCCCGTCGCCCGCCTCGACGAGAACGACTTCATCTTCAAGACGAAGGACGCGAAGTGGAACGCGGTGCTCGAGGACATCGTCGAGCGCCATGAGCACGGCCAGCCGGTCCTCGTCGGCACGATCGCGGTCGAGACCTCCGAGTACCTCTCGGAGCTCCTCAAGCGGCGTGGGATCCCGCACAACGTCCTGAACGCGAAGGAGCACGAGCGCGAGGGCGAGATCATCACGGACGCGGGCCAGCCCGGCGCGGTCACGATCGCGACGAACATGGCCGGCCGCGGCGTCGACATCAAGCTGGGCGACGGCGTCGTCGGCGCCGGCGGGCTGTACGTCCTCGGCACGGAGCGCCACGAGTCGCGGCGGATCGACAACCAGCTGCGCGGCCGCTCCGGACGTCAGGGCGACCCGGGCGAGACCCGCTTCTACCTCTCGGCGCAGGACGACCTCGTGCGCCTGTTCGCCGGCGACCGGATCCACGGGATCATGGAGCGCTTCAAGATCCCGGACGACCAGCCGATGGAGGCGTCGATCCTCTCGCGTCAGATCGAGAACGCGCAGAAGAAGGTCGAGGAGCAGAACTTCGTCTCGCGCAAGAACGTCCTCAAGTACGACGACGTGATGAACACGCAGCGCATGGTCATCTACGCCCAGCGTCGCTCCGTGCTCGAAGGCGACGACACCTCGGAGGAGATCCACGGCTGGATCGACGAGGTCGTCGCTGCGAACGTCAGGCAGTTCACCGACGCCGAGACGTCCGAGGACTGGGACCTCGAGGGCCTCGTCACGCAGATGCGCGCTCTGTACGGCGACGGACATCACCGTGCAGGAGCTCGAAGAGGAGGTCGACCTCACGAACCAGGAGGCGCTCGTCGAGGAGTTCGTCGCGGATGCGCTCGACACGTACGCCGAGCGGGAGGAGGCCTTCGGCCCCGAGCTCAGCCGCGAGATCGAGCGGTACGTGATCCTCCAGATCGTCGACACGCGCTGGCGCGAGCACCTCGAGTCGATGGACTACCTCCGGGAGGGCGTCCACCTGCGCGCGATGGCGCAGAAGGACCCGCTCGTCGAGTACCGCGGCGAGGGCCACGCGATGTTCGAGGAGCTCGGGCGCATCATCCGCGAGGAGGTCGTGCTCACGCTCTTCCACGTCGAGGTGCAGCGCGACGAGGCGCAGGAGCAGCTGCAGCCCGCGCAGGCCCCGCAGGCGCTCGCGTACGAGCACGAGCAGCTTCAGGGCGCGGACGCCATCGCGGCCGCCGGTGGCGGTGCCGCGACGGCGCTCGCCGCCCCGCCGGAGACGACCTCGATGGGCACGCCGAAGCCGGTCGTCAACGAGCACCGCGACATCGGCCGCAACGACCCGTGCTGGTGCGGCAGCGGCAAGAAGTACAAGCGCTGCCACGGCGCCTGAGCGACGACCGGCCGGCGGGCTCCCGCCGGGCGGAGCCCGGCTCCGCCCGCCTCACGGTGCTGCGCGCACCGAGCCTTCCGGGCCTGTGCTCCAGCACTATCCCTCCGGCTCGGCACGCGCAGCACCGCGCCGGACGCCGCTCCAGGAGCGTCGGAGACCGCCGGGCTCCCGCCGGGCGGACCGGCGTGCGCCGCGCATGGTGCTTCGCGATCGCCTGGCTCGCCGGCAGCTCTGCGCCCCCGCGGCGCGAAGCACGCAGCCGGCGTGCTCAGGGTAGCGCGGAGACCGCGGGGGGGGGGGGGGGAGGGGGGGGGCGTCTACACCGACCGTCAACGAGATGATCAGGCGATGACGACAACCGTCGAGCCACTCCCGGACGACGTGGCGCTCGACTACCTCGAGCTGCTCGGGCTCGACCTGCGACCCGGCGCGATCGACCGCACGGCGCTCTTCCGTCTCCAGCGAGCGCACGTCGAACGGGTGCCGTACGAGACCGTCGAGATCGTGCTCGGCCGACCGCCCGGCATCGATCCGCTCGAGTCCGCACGACGGATCGTCGGCGGCCGGGGCGGATACTGCTACCACCTCAACGGCTCGTTCTCCGCGCTGCTCGCGTGGCTCGGCGTCGACGTCACCCGCCACCTCGCGGGTGTTCACGGCGGCCGCGTGGAGGAGCCGCCGGGACCGGACGGGAACCACCTCGGCCTCATCGTCCGTACGCCCGGCGGCGGGATCTGGCTCGCCGACGTGGGGCTGGGCGACGGCCCCGCCGAGCCTCTGGCGCTCGCCGAGGGCGTGCACGACCAGTGTGGGTATCGGTACGGCCTCGGTCCTTCGCCGTTCGGTGACGGGATCTGGCGCTTCGAGCACGATCCCGGGCGGCGGCTTCGCCGGCTTCGACGTCGCGACGAGCGTCGCGACGATGGAGGACTTCGCGACGATGCACGCATTCCTGTCGACGGAGTCGAGCTTCGCCACGACGGTCACGGTGCAGCGCCGAGCCGGCGCGTGTCTCGAGATCCTGCGGGGCTGCATGTACACGGAGCGCTCCGCCGAGGGGGCGCGCATGACCGAGGTGACGACGGCCGGCGAGTGGTGGGGGCTCGTGCTCGACCACTTCGGTCTCGCGTACGGGGAGCTCACGGCCGACGAGCGGTCGATGCTCTGGCAACGAGTCCTGCACGAGCACGAGGCGTGGCGGGCTGCGAACGGGGAGTGACCCCGCTCGGGTAGCCGCTACGATCGCCGTCGATGGCAGTCACCGACGACCGACCCGTCGCCGAGCAGCTCTCGGAGCTCGGGGCCCAGCTCGCCTGGGTCCGTGACTACCTTTGACCCGGACTCGCTGAAGACCCGCCTCGCGGAGCTCGAGTCCGAGATGTCCGCCCCGGGCTTCTGGGACGACCAGGCCGCTGCGGCCCGGACGTCGACGGAGCACGCGCGCGTCGCGCGCAAGCTCGATCGGTACGAATCGCCTCCGGCGCGAGGTGGACGACGCCCGCGAGCTGCTCGAGCTCGACGCGTCGCTCGAGGACGAGGTCGCCGAGCAGGTCGCGCCCGTGCGCGACGAGCTCGCGCGGCTCCAGGAGGAGGCGCTGTTCGACGGCGAGTACGACGCCGGCGACGCCGTCGTGACGATCACCGCCGGAACGGGCGGGACGGACGCACAGGACTGGGCGGAGATGCTCCTCCGCATGTACCTGCGCTGGACTGCCGACCGGGGGTTCCAGACGGAGCTCGTCGAGGCGAGCCCCGGCGAGGAGGCGGGCCTCAAGTCGACGACGATGACGGTCGCGCGGCGAGAACGCCTACGGCCTGTTCAAGGCCGAGCGCGGTGTCCATCGTCTCGTGCGGCTTTCCCCGTTCGACTCGGCCCACCGCCGGCACACGGCGTTCGCGCAGGTCGTCGTGTCGCCGCTTCTGCCGGAGAGCGACGACGTCGAGATCGACGAGGGCGACCTCCGCATCGACACCTACCGCGCGAGCGGCGCCGGCGGGCAGCACGTCAACAAGACAGACTCGGCCGTACGGATCACCCACCTTCCCACGGGCATCGTCGTGCAGTGTCAGAACGAGCGCTCGCAGACGTCGAACAAGCAGACCGCCATGCGCATCCTGCGCTCCCGTCTCGCCGAGCTCCAGGAGGAGCAACGCGAGGCGGAGCTCGCCAAGGAGCGCGGCAGCAAGGTCGACGTCGGCTTCGGCAGCCAGATCCGCTCGTACGTCCTGCACCCCTACCAGATGGTCAAGGATCACCGGACGGACTTCGAAGCCGGAAACGCCCAGGGCGTCCTCGACGGCGCGCTCGACGGCTTCGTGCAGGCGTACCTGCTGGCCCGCGCGACCGGCAAGGCCTAGCCCGCACGCCTCGTGCGACCCGAGAGCGAGCGTTCGCCGAGTTCGATTCGAAGGAGCACGCGGCGACGGGCGTCGACGGCCCACGCGTCACCGGCAACCGCGAGCGCTGCGACCTCGCCATGTCCAGGGAGCCGGAGACGCCGGTCGATGGCACCGGTTGCGGGGTCGAGCGCTCGTAGCGCGTTCCCTTCGGCGGTCCACACGAGCTCGTCCGATGCGAGGGCAGGGCCGTACCCGTCAGCCCGAAGTACGATCTCCGCCGCAAGTAGGCGCCCGTCGTGAATCCGGAGCAGCGTGCGCTCCGAGGCGATCCCGACCCACGCCGCGCGCCCGACCGAGACGAGTGTCCGCGCGCCCGGGACGCGCGTCCGGTGCCGGAACGTCATCGTAGCCGGGTCGAACAGGCTCACCTCGTTGCCGGCGCCGGTGATGACCCACACACCGTCTGGCCCGACGGCGAGGCCGCCGGGCCAGAGTTCCCCCCGGGCGAAGCGCGCGAGCTTTAGGACCTCACCGCTCGTCGGGTCGATGCCTGCGACGGTCGACTCGAGCTGGCTCGCGACCCACACGAGGCCGTGGCCGATCGCCAGGCCGCTCGGCAGCGAGTCGACCGGGATCTCGCGCTCGATGAGGTTCGTCGTCGGGTCGATGCGCAACAGGCGACCCCCACTGATGTCGATCGCCCAGAGCGCGCCGAGCCCGCGCTCGAGCGCGACGATCGTGCCGCCGGTCCGGATGCGTGCCACGGGCTCGTTCGTCCTCGGGTCGACCCTCACGATGTCTCCGAGGCTGGTCGAGACCACTACGGCAGTGCGCGTCGCCTCGACGTCGGTGGGAACGCCGCCGACGTCGATCGAGACGACTGCAACGCCGATGGGACGAACGGGGGCGCGGACCCTGGATCCTCCGTCAGCCGCGAGAACCTGCCAGCCGCCGACAACGGCAGCTGCGGAGGCGATGGCAACGATGACGGTTACCGGTGCGAGCGGCAGGCTCACGTGTCAGCTCTCCGCGTGGGCGAGCTTCACCTTCCCGGTCAGCGTCGCCGTACGCGTTTGGATGTCGACCGACTCGTGGCCGCTCCCCTCAGCGCCTGCGAACGCCCCACGGCTCGAGGCGCCGTCGACGGTCCATGCACCCGCCGCCTTCGGCCCCTGCGGGGTCTGGCACACGTAGGCGATCGTCCTGAGGACGAGCACCCCGGCGCCGACGACGATGCGCCGGATCCCAGCGTTCGTCCAGCTTCCGGCTCCGCACGGCTCGACCGTGCGGTCCTGGCTCATGGCCAGCACCACGGTCGCGGCGCCGTAGCCGTCGACGGTTCCCGTGCCGGTGTTGACGAACTGCAGCACGCCGAGATCGGCGAGGCGGTCGGTCGTCGATGCTCTCGACTCGACGAACGTCGCCTGGATCGTTTTGTCGCCCCGCGCCGCCCCCGCGGCGGAATGAGCGAGCACGGCGCATGCGAGTGCGATGAGCACCAAGACGACGACAGGCGACCGAGAACGCGTCGTATTCGGCCGAGGCTGCCATCTCAGGCTCGCCTGGTGCTCACGAATCAGCTGGCGGCGAACGTGTGTGTCGGGAGTGATCATCGCGCGCTCCTCTGCCGTGGGGCCAGCGCGGGCTTCGCGCGCGGCCGTGGTCGTTGCTTGCCCTTGCTCGCCTTCGTGGGCTTGTGGATGCCGGGCGCCGTGCGACTGATCGTCGGCACCTCGAGACGATCCCCGGTGCTCGGGTCGATCGGGTATCCCTGGGCGGTCGGCGCAGCGATCGCGCATGCGGCGATCAGGAGCCCGAGCCCGAGCTTGCGTGGCGAGGTAGCTCTGCTCACTTCTGTGCCCTCCTCCGTTTGGGCCGCCGGTCGGCGCGGTGGAGCGACGGTGCTCCGGCGGGCTGAACGGGCGCCAAAGAACCGCCAAGTGACCCCCAAAGTCGGCTCTCGTGGCCCGCTCGTTCCTTCGGATCAGCTTCGCTGTGGCCGGACGGACGAGCTGCGCATCATGGAACCCCGACACTTCGGACCCGCCCTGCCGTCCCACGCGGCTCGCGTGGTCGCGACGGTCCCGGGTTTCCGAGCGCGTGGGCGCGACGCCGAGCTCCTAGGACACAGTCGAGCGCGGGCCTAAGATCGCCTCGTGTCCAGCGGCGTTGGCTTCGAGGTATCCGAGGTTGCTGCCGGTCGGCTGGAGTACGGCATTCTCGGGCCGCTCGAGGTGCGGCGTGACGGAGTCCGCCTCGAGCTCGGGCCGCACAAGCAGAGGGCTGTGCTCGCGCTCCTCCTCCTCAACGCCAATCGGGTCGTCCCGACCGACCGCCTGATCGACGAGCTGTGGGGCGACGCGCCGCCCGAGACGGTGCGTGCGGCGCTCCAGGTCTACGTCGCCGGGCTCCGGAAGGCGCTCGGCAACGGTCAGGGCACGCTCAGAACGCAGGCACCGGGATACGTCCTCGAGGTCGATCCCGGAACCGTAGACAGGGATCGCTTCGACGCGCTTCGCGCCGAGGCCCGCGCGTCGTCGGACGTCGCAGTCCGCTCGTCGCTTCTGCACGAAGCGCTTGGCCTCTGGCGTGACGCCCCGCTCACCGAGTTCGACGGCGAGCGCTTCGCGGAGGTCGCGGCCGCCCAGCTCGAGGATGTCCGGCTCGGCGCGCTCGAGGAGCGAATCGACGCGGACCTCGAGCTCGGACGCCATACGGATGTGATCTCCGAGCTCGATGCGCTCGTCGCGGCGCATCCGTACCGGGAGCGGCTTCGAGCACAGCAGATGATCGCCCTCTATCGGTCGGGCCGGCAGGCGGACGCGCTCGCTGCGTACCGGGCGGCGAGAGAGGCCTTCGCGTCGGGTCTCGGGTTGGAGCCGGGTGCCGAGCTGAAAGCACTCGAGCGGGCCGTGCTCGAGCAGGATCCGCAGCTCGACGCACCCGCAGCGCCACCGGAGGAGTCAGCCCTGCCTCGGTCGAAGCGGTGGCTGGCCGTGCTGGCGGCCGCCGCCGCGATCGTGGCGCTCGCCGTCGCGGGGATACTCGTCCTCGATCGCGAGGCGGCCGCGATCGTCGCGCCTCCCAACTCGGTGGCGATCATCGACGCGGACACCCGTCGTGTCGTCGGGACGGTTCCCGTGGGTGCGCGCCCCGGATCGCTCGCCGCGGGCCGGGACGTCGTCTGGGTCGCGAACCAGCTGGATCGGTCACTGACGCGCATCGACGCGGCGGAGCGGCGCTTCGATCGTCACATCCCCCTCGACGCGACGCCCAACGGGGTGGCCGTGGGGTTCGACGCCGTCTGGGTCGTCCACGGGCGACTCGGCCAGCTCTCCAGGGTCGATCCTGCCTTCAACCGCGCGGAGACCGTGCCCATCGGCAGCCGGAGTGACTCCATCCAGTTCCCGCTGGGAGCGGTCACGACCGGCCCCGGAAGCCTGTGGGTCGTCTTCGGGGATGCGTCGCTCGTCCGGGTCGAGCCGCGATCGCCACGCGAGTCCAGGTCGGCATATGCGGGCAGCGGCCCGGTCGCCGTGGTCGCGGCATACGGCTCCGTGTGGGTCGCGAACGCCGGCAGCGGGAACGTTCAGCGCTTCAGCCCGCTCACGTTCGAGACGGGCCCCCTCGTGACGATCCCGGTCGGAGGGAGCCCTTCGGGCCTGGCGGCAGGCGATGGCTCGATCTGGGTGTCGAATGCGGGTGACGACACGGTCGATCGGATCGACTCGACGACGACGAGCACCGCGTCGAGGACGATCGATGTCGGCGACGGGCCTACCGGGATCGCCTACGGCGCGGGCGCGGTGTGGGTCGCCAACCGCGCGGACGGTTCGATCTCGCGCATCGATCCGGCGACGAACGATGTGACGGACGTCATCCCCGTGGGCGGGGCGCCGTCGGGCGTCGCGGTGTGGGACGACGAGGTCTGGGTCACCGTGCAGGCTCCCTAGACGCCCCCGGTCCCCGGGGCTCCGGCCTAGCGGAGGCAGACGACGGCGAGATCGAGGACGGGCCGACGCACGACGCAGCCGACGCGCTCGGAGACGAACGTCACCTCGTTCATCACGTTGAGCGCCGCCGCGGGAGCCACGTCTCGCGCGACGGACGCGTCGAGCTCCCCGAACGCGCGCGCACGGGCGAGGGCGCTCGGTGCGCCGGCGGCCTTGCTCAGCGCCTGCGCATACGACTCCGACTCGAGGCGCGTGAGCGTCTGGCTCCCCGGCAGGCGGCCGTTGAGGAACATCCTCATCGCGGAGTGCGCATGGGGGATGTTCGGCGTCCAGAGGATCAGCGCCATGTCCCACGCGGCGTCGGGCGCGAGGAGCCGTTCGAAGTACCCGCGCAGCTGGATGTGCAGCGGAACCGCGTCGAGCGTCACGTCGAGGCCGAGCGGCTCGAGCTGTCGCTTCACCATCTGCGCGGTCGTGAGCGGCAGCGGAAAGTTCGGGGTCAGGAGGACTGCCCGACCGCTTCGGAGGTTCCCCTCCGCGAGGGCACGCGCTCGTACGAGATCGGGCCCGTCGAGTGGATAGATGGCGGCGTCCTTGAATCCCGGCATCGCATACGGGAGGTATTGGTCGGTCAGGCTCGCGCCGACCGGTCCGCCCCCCGTCGCTTCGAGCGCCTTTCGGTCGAGCGCGAAGTTGATCGCCCGGCGGAGGCCCGGGTTCGACCGGAAGAGTGGCCCACCCGTGTTGAAGACGAGCATCCGGATGCCGAGCCCGGGCTCGACGAAGAGCCGTGAGCGATCGATGCCGTACTTCGCCTGGAGCCCGAGCGTGGAATCGAAGAACACGCCGCTGAGGCTAAGGCCCCAGTCGGCCTCGTTGCGATCGACGCGACGGACCGCGTCGAAGACCGTCGGCACCGTGAGGTCGACGTCGAACCCGTCGACGTGGGTGCGTCGCGACCCGCCGTAGAACCGGTTCCGTCTGATCGTGACCCGCTGGTTTTCGACGTAGTCCGTGACGCGGTACGGGCCCGCGGACTCGAAGCGTGTGACCCCTTCGGGGTCGAGGGGCATCCCCGGAGGAACGGCACAGAAGTAGGGGAGCGTCATCCTGGCCGGGAAGTCGGGTGCGGGTCGGGTGAGATGGATCGTGAGCGTCGACCCGCGCGCGACGACGCCCCGCGCGGACGATGCGCGTCCCGCGAGGACTGCGTCCGCGGCGACGATGTCCCGGGTGTGGATCGCGCCCGGCGAGCCCATCTGCGGCGCCAGCGTCCGGTTGATCGCGCGCGCGAAGGCGTCGGCGCGGACGGGCTTCCCGTCGCTGAAACGGAAGTTCCGCCGGAGCGTGAACGTGAACGTCTTCGCGTCGCGTGACATCTTCGGCATTGCGACGGCGACTTCCGGGACGACGTCGAAGGCCGCACGACCGGAGCGGTCCGGGTTTCGGAGGAGACGCGCGCAGTACGTGTCGATGAGCGCCCAGCCGAGCGGGGTGAATGACAGGGCGGGGTCGATGTAGTCGAGCCCCGACTGCTGCGAAATGGAGATACGGAAGACGTTGTCGCCGGTCGCGGACGTTCCGGGCGCAGAGAGGGCAAAGACCGCGGCCGCGACCGTTACGACGGCAATGGCGAGCCGAAGGCCCCGCCTGCTCACCTGTTCACCCCCCGGTGAAATCGCTCGCGTCGACAGCGTACGACGCGGGCGGGCCCGCGGCAAGCCGTTCTCTCCGTGTGACTCTCTTCCCGGACGCTTCATCGACCTCACCTCCGCGGCTCTCCGTCGCTCGTGATCGTCGTCAGTACGCCACGCGCGACCAAACGGCGGCCAAAGAGGCGCCAAAGCGCTGCGGGCACCGCGCGCGGGAACAGCCGAAGGACTCGGCTACACTTGGGCGAACCCAGAACCGGAGCGACCACGGGGAAGGTCGCGTCGATCGCTCTCGCCGGTGCATGGACGACTTGCTCACACCCGTGTCCGATTCTGCCGCCGCTCTACTCGAGGGACCTGCCGTCCAGGAGAACGGCGCCCGTCGGCCGGGCTCCTCCTCGGCGATGATCGTCTTCGAGGACGTCCGAAAGGTCTACGACCCGGACGTCGTCGCGGTCGATCACGTCTCCTTCGTAATCGACAAGGGCGAGTTCGTCTTCGTCGTAGGCCCGTCGGGATCCGGCAAGTCGACGATCATCCGGCTCCTCCTCAAGGAGCTCGAGCCGACGTCCGGCCGGATCGTCGTCGGCGGTCGTGACCTGGGCCGGTTGAAGCGCTCCAAGGTGCCCCTCCTGCGCCGGAACGTCGGCTGCGTCTTCCAGGACTTCAAGTTGCTGCGCGACCGCTCGGCCTTCGAGAACATCGCGTACGCGCTCCGGGTCCAGGGCGAGTCGAGCGCGGCGATCCGCAAGAAGGTGCCCGAGGTGCTCGCGCTCGTCGGCCTCGCGCACAAGTCGGCCTCTCGCCCGGACGAGCTCTCGGGCGGCGAGCAGCAGCGCGTCTCGATCGCGCGCGCCGTCGTGAACCACCCGCCGCTCCTCATTTGCGACGAGCCGACGGGCAACCTCGACCCCGACACCTCGGTCGGGATCATGCAGCTCCTGCATCGCATCAACACCGCGGGGACGACGATCCTCATGGTCACCCACGACCGCGAGATGGTCGACAAGATGCGCAAGCGCGTCATCGCACTCGGCGACGGGCGCATCGTCCGGGACGAGCGCCGCGGCGGATACGAGACCGAATGAGCCGCTTCAAGCTCGTCGTGTCCGAGGCCTTCCGGTCGATCGGCGCCAATCTCTCCACCTCGTTCGCGGCGACGATGACCGTCCTCATCGGGATGTTCCTGCTCGGGCTGCTGATCGCGCTCGGGACATGGGTCGTCTCCTGGTCGGACCATGTGAAGGAGCAGCTCGAGGTGAAGGTCTTCTTCGTCGACGGCGTCACGCCCAAGCAGGTGAACAGCGTGGGCGCGTTCCTCCGCACGGACGAGCGGATCAAGGACTACCAGTTCGTCACCCGGGCCGAGGCGCTCGAGCGGATGCAGAGGAAGTACCCCGAGCTCACCGCCGACCTGCCGACGAATCCGCTTCCCGCGTCCTACGAGATCACGCCGGGCCGCGCGGAAGAGGTCAAGGAGATCTCCGCCGCCATCCGCGCGCAGAAGTTCGTCGGCGTCGAGCGCGTGAAGGACGGCCAGCAGACCTCCAAGCGGATCCTGCAGGTCGCCCGCGTGATCGAGGTCGTCTTCCTCATCGCGGTCGCCGTCCTGCTCGTCGCGTCGGTGCTCCTGATCGCCAACACGATCCGGCTCTCGATCTTCGCGCGGAGACGTGAGATCGAGGTGATGAAGCTCGTCGGCGCGACGAACTGGTTCGTGCGCGGCCCCTTCATGGTGGAAGGGCTGCTGTGTGGTTTCGCCGGCGCGCTCGCGGCCGTGGTTCTCCTGTTGATCGGGAAGGAGATCGCGCTGTCCGCGCTCCTCGACGACTTCGACGCGACGTCGTCGTCCGACGTGCGCGCACTCGGCTTCTCGCTCACCGCGCTCATCCTGGTCGTCGTCGGGCTCGCCGTCGGCGCGCTCGGCTCCGGGCTCACCCTCCGGCGCTACCTCAAGGTCTAGCCCGCCACCGGGGCGGTCTCGCCCTGCGGCTACGGTTGCCCGATGGCACGGAGCCGACGCTCACGACCTCCGCGACGCCCTTCCCGCGCGGCCCGGCACGCGCGTGCAACGGGCGCGTACAAGCGCGCCGCCGTGCGGCGCGCCGAGGACCGGATCCAGATCCGGCTCCCCGAGCGGCGGACACCGCCCGAGACCATCGTCGCCCACCTCGGGCCGACGAACTCCGGCAAGACCCACGACGCGCTCTCGTTCCTCGCAGAGCGGGGGAGCGGCGTCTACGCGGGTCCGCTCCGCATGCTCGCGCAGGAGGCGCACCGGCGCCTGTCGGTGCAGCTCGGCGACGAGCGCGTCGGTCTCGTAACGGGCGAGGAGCGCGTCAACGAGCACGCGCCGATCCTCTGCTGCACCGTCGAGATGGCGCCCGGCGCGGGCGACGTCCTCGTCCTCGACGAGGTGCAGTGGGCGGACGACGAGGAGCGGGGGGCGGCGTGGACGCAGCTGCTCCTCGCCGGCGAGTATCGCCACATCCGGCTCCTGGGCGCGCTCGACGCGCTGCCGCTCGTTCGTCGGGCCTTCCCCGAGGCCGAGCTGCGCATCCACGAGCGGAAGCTGCCGCTCGAGTTCGTCGGCGCCCGTCAGCTCCGCGGGCTCACGCCGGGCACCGTCCTCGTCGCGTTCAGCCGGAAGGCGGTGCTCGCTCTCGCCGGTGAGGTCAACCGCCTCCAACCGGACCGCGTCGCCGTGCTCTACGGCGCGATGCCGCTGGCGTCGCGCCGCGAGGAGATCGACCGCTTCCTCCACGGCGGCGCCGACGTGTGCGTCGCGACCGACGTGCTCGGCCACGGCGTCAACCTTCCGTGCGAAACGCTGCTCTTCGCGGAGACGACGAAGTTCGACGGCGAGCAGCGCCGTGACCTGCTGCCGTGGGAGCTCGCGCAGATCGCCGGCCGCGCAGGTCGGTTCGGGCTGGTCGAGCGCGGCCACGTCGGGGTGCTCGTCGGCGTGCCGTGGGCCGACGCCGACCCCGAGCTCGTCGAAGACGCGCTCGCGCCGCATGTCCGACTCCCCGAGGGGCACATGGGCTACCGGGTCGTCGACGAGGCGCGGATCGGCCCGCGACTCGGAGATCTCGGCGTCGAGGACCCCCGTGATCTCGACGCCGCGCTCGCGGCGTGGCATCGCGTCGCGACGCGCGACTGGGCGCACGAGCACTGGCTCGCGGTCGAGTCGCTGCAGCCCATCCGCGGAAGGCTCGCCGTCGTCCAGCGCCACCTCCGCGAGCGCGGCCGCCGGCTCGGGCTCGAGGACACCTGGAAGCTCGTCAATGCCCCCATCGACCCCGACGGGGCCGAGATCCTGGGACTGCTCGCGCTCGCCGTCGCGGGCGATCGCGACCAGCGCCATCTGCTCGGCTTCCTGCTCGATCCCGCCCGGCTGCGCGACGCCACGCTGGAGGAGGCCGAGGAGGCGGGTCGGGTCGCGGCCATCCTCCGCTGGTTCGCGCTCCAGTACCCGGGGGTGGGGGGCGTCACAATCGAGAAGGCTGCGGCGCTCGAGCAGGCCGCCGCCGAGCGCGTGGTGCGCCGCCTCGCGGTCGAGGTGAGGGACGGCAAGGTCGGGCGGTGCCGCAAGTGCGGACAGACGTGCCCGCCGTGGTTCCCGCTCTGCGACCGGTGCGCCCGGACGGGCCGCAGGTAGTCGGTCAGCGGAAGCGGAGCACGGCAGCCGTCGTCAGCGCATACGTCGCGATCGCCACCGTGTTCGAGACGATGAGTGCGGCGTTCGCGAGCGCGATGCCGTACGCGAGCCAGAGCACGAAGCCGACGAGGAGGACGCCGAGGTACGGGACCGACACGTCGGCCGACGAGCCGCGCGCGACGACGCGGCGGAGCTGGAGGAGCGGCGAGAGCCCCATGGCGACGCCGAACGTGGCGGCGGCGATGCCGAGAGCGGTGGTGACGTTCACGGAGGACCTCCGGGACGACGGGACGGGGACGAGTCGTCCTCAGTCACGGAGGTCGCCGCGCTCGAGGTCCTCGCCGTAGAGGGGCAGTCGGAGGTCGAGCGCGTGCACCGTCGGAGCGTAGCGGTCGGGCTCCGGCGCGGCCCGGGGACGCGTTCTGATAGAGAGCTTTCATGGACGTCGAGGGCCTTCGCGCGCTTCCGCTCCTATCCGACATGAGTGACGACGGTCTCTCGCAGGTCGCCGGATGCGCCGCGGAGCTCGAGGCGGAGAAGGGCCAGGTGCTCGCGCTGCAGGACGACCCCGGCTCGGGGATGTACGTGATTCGCGAGGGGACGGTCGCGGTCGAGCTCCGTTCGGGGACGATCGAGCTCGGGGCGGGAGACTTCTTCGGCGAGCTCGCCCTCCTCGTGGAGGACGGCGCGCGTGTCGCCCGCGTCCGCGCGACGTCGCCCGTGCGGTGCATCTCGATCCCGCGCGAGGACTTCCTTGCGCTCGTCGAGAGCGAGCCGAGCTTCGCCCTTGCGCTCCTCCGGGAGCTCGCGCGGCGCCTTGCCGAGGCGCGCGCGGCCGTCTGATCCACCGGCGCGCCCGTCCCTACACTGGCGGCGTGTCAGGCACCAAGCTCATCACCGAGAACCGCCGCGCGCGGCACGACTACCACCTCCTCGATCGCATCGAGGCCGGCCTCCAGCTGACCGGAACGGAGGTGAAGTCGCTGCGCGCCAGTGGGGCGCAGCTCGGGCAGGCCTACGCGGAGATCCGCGAGGGCGAGGCCTGGCTCGTCGGCGCTTCGATCTCGGAGTACGCACAAGGGAACATCGCGAACCACCGTCCCGAGCGGGATCGGAAGCTCCTGCTCCACCGCCGCGAGATCGACTCCCTCTACGGGAAGGTGCGCGAGAAGGGTCTGACGCTCGTGCCGACGAAGCTCTACTTCAAGGACGGGCGCGTGAAGGTCGAGATCGCACTCGCGCGAGGCAAAGAGCGGATCGACAAACGGCGCGATCTCGCGGAGCGGGACGCGAAGCGGCAGATGGAGCGCGCGCTCAGGGCGCGTCGCTGAACGGCTCGCCGTCTATCGCGCGCCATATCACGCGCTCGGCCCAGTCGACGTCGGCGGTCGTGGTGTCGGGCCACTTCTCGACCTCCTCGGCCGCCCAGGTGGCCCAGCGCGAGGCGGCTCGTGCCTGCTCGACCATCAGCGTGAGGAGCAGCACGTTGACGTGAACGCGGTCGGGAAACCGGCCGTTGCCGCGGGCGTACTCTCCTCCCAGATCGCAGAAGTGCGCGATGGCCTCGTCCGCGTCTGCGGCCACGCGCGCGATCGCCGCCAAGAGATCGTCCTTCGACCCGAGGTTGCCGTAGAGGATCCGGAGCGCCGGCTCGGACTCCACACGCTGGGGCCCGGGTTCCTCCGCGAGCCAGTCGCGCACCGCGGCGCGGCCCTCCGGCGTGATCGAGTACACGGTTCGCTTCCGGTCGCCGTTCCACACGATCTCGGCCGTCGCCAGCCCGGCGTCCACGAGTCGCTTGGGCTCCGCGTAAAGGTTGCTTTCGGCTCGGGGCCAAACAAAGTGCAACGACCGGCGCATGACCTGGGCGAGCTCGTAGGTCGACCAGGGCTGAATCGCCAGAAGGCCGAGGACGGCGTACGAGGTGGTGGTGAGAGTGCGGGTTGACATTTGCTCCTGGCAGGAGTATACATACCCCAATTAGGAGAGTCCTAACAGGAGTATCCCGTTAGGAGCAACTTGTCGAGCGAAGGAGGCCACCATGCAGCATCCATCCCACCGTACGAGTCGCTTCACCGCGATCGCTGCCGTCGTCGCGATCCTTTCCCTCAGCGTCGCTCCCGCCGCCTTCGGTGACGCCTGGGCCCGGGACGGCGCGGCCGGCGCCACCGTGCAGCAGCTCGACCCCGCCATTCGCACCGCCATCGTTGCCCGCACGGCGGACGTAACAGCAACGTCGCCCTCCGCCGCGTCGGTTCCGCTCGTCGACGAGGACGAGTTCGCCTGGGGAGCGGCGGCACTCGGTCTCGGTGCAGGCGTCGCCGCGATGTGCCTCCTGCTCGGATGTGTCACGCTCGTCCGGAGCAATGGACGGCTTCGCAGCGTCTGAGCAGCGGCAGGAGGGGATCCGGGTGCGCTCGCGCCCGGATCCCGCCAGCCGGAGCGTCGCGATCCGTCTTGCCCGCGAGGACGAGGTCGACGCGATCGCAGACCTCTTCGCGCCCGGCCTCCGGGGCTACCGCGGGCGCGGCGACGACTGGATCGTCGACGCGTACCTGTCCGAGCTGCTCGACGTTCGCAGCCGGCTCGGCGCTGCCGAGACCTACGTGGCGCTCGTCGACGAACGGCTCGTCGGCTCCATCGCGTTCTACCGCGATGTCGTTCTCGAGGGCTGGAGCAACCTTCCCTCGGGCTGGGCGGGGTTCCGGGCTCTCGTCGTGCATCCCGATGCCCGGGGACGTGGCGTGGGGCGGCTCCTCGTGGAGCGGTGCGTCATGCGAGCGCACGAGGTCGGTGCACCCGCGCTCGGGATCCACACGATCGACCTCCTCGACGACGCCGTGCGGTTGTATGAGCGCCTGGGGTTCGTCCGCTGCCCGGAGTTCGACCTGCCTGCTGCGCACGTCTTCCCGGTGCCCGGCGCCGACGATGGACTCCTCGGCCTCGCCTTTCGCCGCGACCTCTGACTCGAGCCGTCGTCATCCGGCCGGGCCGCGAACGGTGACCGAGCCGGGCTCGACGACGTAGCCATGGCGCTGGTTGAGGCGGCGGATCGGCTCGTTCCGCTCCTCGTTCTGGGTCTCGAGCCGCGCATAGCCGTTCTCGATCGCCCACGCGATCTCGGCGGCCTTGAGCGCGCCGGCGATGCCGCGGCCGCGCCAGGCGCGCTTGACCCCGGTGATGTCGTGCATCGCGACCGTCGGACGGGCGCGGGAGAGCGACAGCTTCGCGTAGGCGACGACCTCGCCTTGCGCAAGCGCGAGAAACGTCGCCTCGGGACGGTCGCCGGCGCCCTGCATGTCCATCGAGAGCCACTGCTCGAACGGCTCCACCTCGTTGTCCTCCTCGCCCGGGATGTCCGGGTACGCCTCGCGCGCGACGTCGTACATCCCCGGCGCGGCGTCCGGGCGCTCGGCCCAGCTGACGATCTCGACTCCCTCCGGCGCGGCGACCTCGGGCCGCTCGATGGCGGTCAGGTCGAGCGCGAGCACGGAGTTCCGGCCGACCTCAACGAACCCGCGTCGCTCCGTCCACCGGAGCGACTCGTCGTCGACCTCCTTGACGGGCCCCATCAGCTCCGAGTACCCGAGCCCGGTCGCCCACGCAGACAGTCCTGCGAGCAGCGCTGAGCCGGCGCCGCGCCCCCGCGCGTCGGCCGCGACCCGCACCTCGCCCCGCGCGACGCCTTCGGGCGTGTGCCAGCCGCCGATCCCGATCGCGGCGCCCATGTCCCGCTCGCCCTCGGAGCCGAGGAGCCAGACAGTCTCGCGGGACTGGCGCTTCCAGTCGACGTAGCCCTCGACCGTGTCTGCCTCGTCGAGCCCCGCGCGCATCGCCTCGACCCACCGGCCGAGCTCGTCTTCCCTGATCTCGCGGATCTGCATCGCGCCGAGCGTAGTGCGTTTTCGCGCGCAACCGCCGAGGAGTAGGCTCAGCGGCAGGCTCCCTGCGACGAAGGAGGTCGCCCGTGCGACGTGTTGCGCTGACCGTGAACGGGACCGGGTACGAGCTCGAGCTCGAGCCGCGCGAGCTGCTCGCCTACGTGCTCCGCGACCGACTCGGCCTGACCGGGACGAACGTCGGGTGCGACACGTCCTCTTGCGGGGCCTGCACCGTGCTCGTGGACGGCCTGTCGGCGAAGTCGTGCACGCTGCTCGGCGTCCAGGTCGATGGGGCCGAGATCACGACGATCGAGGGGCTGGCGTCGAACGGCGAGCTGCATCCCGTCCAGCAGGCGTTCCACGACAACCACGCGCTCCAGTGCGGGTACTGCACGCCGGGGATGGTCATGGCCGCGGTCTCGCTGATCGAGGAGGGCGGAGCCACGAGCGAGGATGCGATCCGCAAGGGCCTTGAGGGCAACCTCTGCCGCTGCACCGGTTACCACAACATCGTTCTCGCCGTGAAGGACGCGGCGACGGCGATGGGGAGGGCGTCATGAGCGCCACCAACGAGAAGACGGGGTACGTCGGCGCGCCGGTGAAGCGCCGCGAGGACGAGCCGCTCCTGACCGGGCGCGGGACGTACGTCGACAACATGGCGCCTGTCGGCACGGTGTTCATGGCCGTCGTGCGCAGTCCGTTCGCGCATGCCCGCGTGACGTCGATCGACCTCGACGCGGCGAAGGCGGCTGACGGGGTCATCGCAGCCTTCTCGGCCGCGGATCTCCAGGACGACTGGAAGGCGGCGATGCCGTGCGCCTGGCCGGTCACGGAGGATATGAAGAATCCGCCGCACTACCCGCTCACCGACGTCGCGCGCTACCAGGGAGACGGCGTCGCCGTCGTGATCGCGGAGTCCAGAGCACAGGCGAAGGACGCCGCCGAGCTCGTCGACGTCGACTGGGAGCCGCTCGACGTGATCGCAGACGTCTCGAAGGCGCTCGACGACGGCGTTCCGCTGGTTCATCCGGACATCGGATCGAACGAGTGCTACGTGTGGCGGCTCGACACCGATGCAACGGGTGAGAAGCTCGAGGACGCCGACGTCGTCGTGTCCCGGCGCTACTACCAGCCACGACTCATCCCGAACGCAATCGAGCCGCGCGCCGTGGTCGCGCTTCCCGGCGCCGCAGGCGACGTCACGCTCTACTCCACGACGCAGATCCCGCACATCCTGCGCGTGCTCGTCGCGGCGACGCTCGGCCTCCACGAGTCGAAGGTCCGCGTCGTCGCGCCCGACGTCGGCGGCGGCTTCGGCTCGAAGCTCGACGTCTACGCCGAGGAGCTCCTCGCGCTCGCCCTCTGCCGCCGCCTCGGCCGGCCGGTGAAGTGGGTCGAGGAGCGCTCCGAGAACTACGTCGCGACGATCCACGGCCGCGACTTCGTCACGGAGTACACGCTCGCCGCGAAGAAGGACGGAACGATCACGCACTGCCGCGCGCGCGTCACGGCTGCGATGGGCGCGTACCTCCAGCTCGTCACGCCCGGGATCCCGCTTCTCGGCGCCTGGATCTACTCGGGGCCGTACGCGATCCCGAACTACAGCGTCGAGTTCACCGGCGTCTTCACGAACACGACGCCGACCGACGCGTACCGCGGTGCCGGCCGGCCCGAGTCGACGTACGTGATCGAGCGGACGATGAACGACCTCGCAGACGAGCTCGGCATGGACCGTCTCGAGCTCCGTCGGCAAAACTTCATCTCGGAGTTCCCGTTCACACTCGCATCGGGGCTGACGGTCGACTCGGGCGACTACCACGCGTCGCTCGACAAGCTCCTCGAAGTGCTCGATCTCGACGCATTCCGGGCCGAGCAGCAGAAGCGTCGTGAGAACGGGGTCGCGAAGCAGCTCGGCGTCGGCTTTTCGACCTACAACGAAATGTGCGGCCTCGCCCCGTCTCGCATCCTCGGTGCGATCCGGTACGCCGCCGGTGGCTGGGACCAGGCGACGATCCGTGTGCATCCGACGGGGTCCGTCCAGGTCGTGACCGGGACGTCTCCGCACGGGCAAGGGCACGAAACGGCGTGGTCGCAGATCGTGGCCGACCAGCTCGGCTGCGACATCGGCGAGATCGAGGTGCTGCACGGCGACACGGCGGTCTCGTCGATCGGCATGGACAGCTACGGGAGTCGCAGCCTTCCCGTCGGCGGAGTCGCGCTTTGCTTCGCCGCGGACAAGATCATCGACAAGGCGCGGGAGCTCGCCGCGCACGAGCTCGAGGTCTCGCCGGACGACCTCGAGTACGCGGACGGCTCGTTCACCGTCAAGGGCTCCCCCGACAAGGAGCGGACGATCAAGGCCCTCGCGTTCACGGCGTGGTCGGCGCACAACCTTCCGGAAGGCATGGAGCCCGGGCTCGAGGCGACGGCGGTCTACGACCCGCCGAACTTCTCGTGGCCCGCCGGCGCGCACGCCGCCGTCGTCGAGGTCGACACCGAGACAGGAGACGCGCGGCTCGTCCGCTACGTCGCGGTCGACGACGTCGGCACGGTCGTCAACCCGATCATCGTCGACGGCCAGGTGCACGGTGGGATCACGCAGGGGATCTCGACGGCGCTCTACGAGGAGGGGACGTACGACGAGGACGGAAACCTCCAGTCCGCGAACCTCCTCACGTACATCGTCCCGTCGGCGGCCGAGCTGCCGTCGTACGAGCTCGAGCGCACGGAGAGCAAGAGCCCCACGAACCCGCTGGGCGTGAAGGGCGTGGGCGAGACCGGCACGATCGCCGCCGCCCCCGCCGTGATCGGCGCCGTCATCGACGCCGTGGCGCACCTCGGCGTGAAGGACATCCAGATGCCGGCCACGCCCGAGCGTGTCTGGCGCGCGATCCAGGAGGCGAAGTCGTGATCCCGGCCCGATTCGACTACGACGTCGCGGAGAGCGTCGAGCATGCGATCGAGCTGCTCGGCGCGGGCGGGGGAGACACGAAGCTGCTCGCCGGCGGGCAGTCGCTGATCCCGGCGCTCAAGCTCCGCATCGTGCGGCCGGCCAAGCTTGTCGACGTCGGCCGCCTCACCGATCTCGGCTACGTGAAGGACGGCGGCACGCACGTCGCGATCGGCGCGATGACGCGCCACGCAGCCGTCGCGACCGACACGCTCCTCGCCGAGCACTGTCCCATCGTGTCGTACACGGCCGCCCAGATCGGCGACCCGCAGGCGCGTCACCGCGGGACGATCGGGGGCACGCTCTCGCACGGCGACCCGGCGTCGGACATGCCGGCGGTCGTCCTCGCGCTCGGCGCCGATCTCGTCGCGCGGGGGAAGGGCGGCGAGCGCGTCATCCCGGCGACCGAGTTCTTCACGGCCGTGTTCGAGACGGCGCTCCAGCCGGACGAGGTGCTCGTCGAGGTGCGGGTGCCGAAGCTCGGGGCGTCGACCGGCTGGGCCTACATGAAGGCGCAGCGGCGCGCCCAGGACTGGGCGACCGTCGGCGTCGCCGCGCTCGTGCACCGCGACAACGGCAGCGTCGCGGGCGCTTCGATCGGCCTCGTCAACATGGGCGGGACGCCGCTCCGTGCGAAGGCGGCGGAGGACGCGCTCGCCGGAGGCGCCTCGATCGCGGACGCGGCGGCCGCGGTGACGGAGGGCGCCGAGCCGCCGAGCGACCTCTCCGGGTCGTCGGAGTACCGGGCACACCTCGCGCGGGTCATGGCCAGACGGGCTCTGGAGCAGGCGATGGGCTGAGAGGCGCGCGGCCGATCACGCCGGGGGACGCACAAGCGACGGTTCCAGCACGCACCTCGGCGATCGCCGAGCGGTAGGCGGCAAACGCGGGCTTCCGCCTCCAGTCGGCCCAGAGCAGGCCGGACTGCCAGCGCCCGAGCGACGGTTCGTCGACGAGCAGGAAGTTGAAGAACGCCTCGACGCGAGGCTGGCAGTAGGCGAGGCGCAGCGCAGCCGCGAGTTGCGCCGCCTGGCTCGCGGCGGAGACGACGCCGGTCACGCTCTCCTGGCCCGCGTAGAGCGCCTGTCGTGGGTGCATGACGGCGGTCTGGAATCCGTCCTCCAGGTACCAGATCGGCGTGGGTGGCTGCGCGGTGCCGACAAAGCCCAGATCCAGCGCACCGACGAGCCGTGCGTGGTCGCCCTGACCGACGTAGACGTCGTGCGTGACCGCGGGCGGCTCGCCGGGATAGAACGGATAGGGATTGTGGCCGACGGTGTCGAAGAGCGGACGAGTCCGGCCGCTCGCGCGGTACGACGCCGCGACTGCCGCGAGAAACCCAACCGGATCGTGGCTCGCGGCCGTCGACGTGACGACGTTCGCCCCGACGACGGAGGAGTGGAGGACGTCCCAGCAGCGGGCGAGCAGCGCGGCATAGTTTTCCGGCGCGGGCTCCTGGGTCCGCCAGAACGAGTCGGAGTTGGCCTCGTGCCAGATCAGGACGTCCCTGATCTCGCTGTAGCGCACGAGGACGTTGCGGACGAAGCGGCAGTAGTCCTCCCGCGCCCGCGGGGTCGTCGGAGCGTCCCCCGCACGCCCGTAGACCCCGACGACGACGCGGACGCCTCGTCGGTGTGCAGCGAGGATGCGGCGCAGCTCGTGATGGTGGCGCGCGGTCAGGTTTCGACGGCCGGGTCTCCACGCGAGCGTCACCCGCATGGCATCGAGCCCGAGCGACTCGACGGATGCGAGGATCGTTCTCGGCTGCGATCTCCACTTGATCTGGTCGTCGTGCACCCCGACCATCAGACCCGGCTCCGCGCGCACGGATCCCGCTGCGACGAGCGCGACGGCAAGGAGCGAGAGCGACACCACCGCCGCAGGGACCCTCACGAACGCGATCGGAAGAACGACGCGGTGTGATCACCCCGGCCCGGAGCGCGGGCACTGTCTATCCCAACGGGTATTGCGGCGCGCGCCCGAAGGCGTTAATGACCGGGACTCGGCTGACCGCGGCTAGAAGCCGATCGGCGACTCGAGGGCGATCGCGAGCACCTCCGCCTGCGTCATGTCGTCGTCCTCGATGATCAGGCGGTGCGTGAGGACGAACGGTGCCATCGCGCGCGCGTCCTCGATCGACGCTGCCTCGCGCCCCTCCAGGCGCGCGTGCGCCTTCGTCGCGCTCATGAAGTGGATCGCCGCGCGCGAGCTCGCCCCGAGCATGACGCCGTCGACCTCGCGCGTCCTGCGTACGACGCCGACGACGAAGCGGGCGACCTCCTCCGGCACGAGCGTCTGGTCGAGCTCGATGCGGGCCTTGTCGAGGCCGACGATCCCGAGCAGCGGCATGATCTCGCCGAGCATGTCCGGCGTGACGCCCGTGTGCGGGAGCCGGAGCATCTCGACTTCCTTCTCGATGTCGCAGTAGTCGATGTAGATCTTGAAGAGGAACCGGTCGAGGTTCGACTCGGGGAGCGGGAACACGCCTTCCTGCTCGTACGGGTTCTGCGTCGCGATCACGAGGAATGGGTCCGGCAGGCGATGCACGCGACCCTCGACCGTGACGGCGCGTTCGGCCATGGCCTCGAGGAGGGCCGACTGGGTGCGCGGCGGCGTACGGTTGATCTCGTCCGCGAGGAGGACGTTGGTGAACACGGTGCCCTTGAGGAACTTCGTCTCGCCGGCGCGCGTGATGTTCTCGCCGATCAGCTCCTTCGGGGTCGTGTCCGGAGTGAACTGGACGCGGTTGAAGTCCGCGCCGAGCACGTAGGCGGTCGCCCGGCCGAGGAGCGTCTTCGCGGTCCCCGGAGGGCCCTCGAGGAGCACGTGACCGCGCGCCATGGCGGCGACGAGCAGGAGTTCGACGGCCTGTCCCTGTCCGACGACGACCTTGCCGACCTCTTCCTTCGCCCGCTCGCGCAAGGCAGCAAGCCCCTGGTACTCAATCGCGATAGCCACGTCTGCCGTCCTCCTGGGATCGCTCGAGTTCTCCCTCTGACGATACTCGGCTCATCGGACCCTGTCCTGTAGGCCCAAAGTCAAAGTTTGTAACGATCCGTCACGAAGCTCTGACACACGCGTCGGTGCGCCGGTATCCTCGATGGCAACACATACGGGGGCGACCAGGTCTCGACGTGGTCGGTTCTCCGGTCGAGCAGCGAGCCGAGGTCGCCGGTCGGCCTCGTAAAACAACCGGCAAAAAAGCAAGTGCGAAGAACGAACTCGCACTCGCCGCCTAGTCGAATCTAGGTCAGGCGACGTCCAATCCCGGTTCGGCCCGAGGCCGGGGTACGGGGCGCCAACGATCGGGCTCGGAGCCGAAGGAACGCCAATCGCCGGAGGCTCGACACCCAAAGGATAGGCTGGCCCGCCGGTAGGGCGTCCGCCCCCGGCCGTCGGGCGAGATCCAAGCGCGGACTACGCTCGTAGACGTTCGCCCGGTGCGTCCGCGGACGCGGGTTCGATTCCCGCCGCCTCCATAAATCGCTTGAGCACAGGGATTTCGGCAACTGTCGATAGGAACAGTTGCCACCGAAGGGAATCATTGTCCGCGGTTCATCGGGTTCGGCACCCGCAGTAGAGCCCGCTCCAGGTCGGCGTCATCCAGGTGGCCGTAGATGTCCGCTGTCGTCGTGATCGACTTGTGGCGTGCGAGCTGCTGCGCGAGCTTGAGGTTGCCCGTCGCCCGCAGGAACTCGGTTATCGCCGTGTGTCTCGATTCGTGCATCGGGCGCGGCGGGAGGCCGGCGTCCTTCAACCTCGCGTGCCACCAACGGTGCAGCGCCGTCGAAGACATCCGCTTGCGGCGGTCTTCCCAAATCACCCTCAGGTGGCCATCCATCCAGCCCTTGCGCTCCGGGAACATCAGGAACTCCGACGGGTGCGGCTTCTCCGACGTAATCAGGTCAGCGAGTAGCACCCGGAGGTCGTCCGGTACAGGCACAGGCGCCACCGTTCGAGGAAGCGCGAGCTTAGGCCGGAGGGGCCGAAACGTGCCTCCTACGACAGACGCAGGGGGCGGACGGCGGCGATGTTTCTCGTAGCCGCCCGCCGGTCCCGTGCGACTACGTGCGCGAGCAGAAGCTCGTCCAGACGCCGCTCACGAAGATCGTCCCGAACCCAAAGAAGACGGGGCCTGTGTCTGCAATACATGCGTTGCTGAGAGCCACTTGCCGACTAGTGCTCTCTGCATCGCTGGAGTAGGTCCAACCCGCACACGTCCAGAAGATATGCCCTGCTTCACCGACGGCGAACGCTCTGAACGTCCCAGCGTAGGACACGCAGAGGGCTTGCCCCTGGAACGGTGCCGGGCGCACGGGAGTGCCCGCCCGAAGCGCCATAGGACACGCACTCATCCTGGCCAGCGAAGGTCGTCTGGTCGGCGCGAACGAGATCCCTCCAGCCGTCCTTCTGGCACAACCGTGCGTTCTCTGAGTTCCCGTTCCCTTCCTTTGCGACCGCCGTGGAGACCGCGAACATGCGCGAGGCTGGCCACGGCGACCACGATCAAGGCTCGTCTCATCGAGCGATCCTCCCCCTTCGTCGATTGCTTACGTGAAAGCTGCTCCCTACCCGGGTGGCGCTACGTGACATGGAGTGCCATTCGCGAGGCGACACGGCCCGAAACTAAAGCTTCGCGTCGACCACGCACTTGTGTTGCCGGCCGCATCAACAGATCGAACGCGCCACTCCCATCCTGAGAGGTTCGCGTCGGCAATGAAGCCACCGCACTGGACTAGCTGGAAGCGTGTGTCGTCGACTGTCACCGACTCCAATGGGTTGAAGCCAGGGTGTTGGACCACGAGTTCGTAGTGCGCGGGCGGGATGCCCGCGGGGTCGGCAGCCCACTCAAGGTCAGCCGTGAATCCCTGGCCCCTCGTGGGGTCAAGGGGGCAGCCCGACGCTGGGTTGTTCTGTTGAATGACGGCACCTTCCGCTGGGGCGGTCAGGTTAGGCGGCAAGGGAGCCTCTCCCGGACACTGAACGACGTTTGAAACGAGTACTAGCTGGGGCAGGTTGATGCCGTCCCAGGTCGCAAGGTCGACCCAGACCGACTGACCCGGAGGACAACCGAATGGGAGGCCGGCCACGAGGTTGCCGCCGTTCGGCCCCAAAATACCGATCCAGCCGGTGATGATCCCGTTCCAGCCGAACGAACCGTTTCCACTTATCGTCCCGTCTTGATCACGAAGAAACCAGTACGTCTCACATTGGACTACTGTTTCTCCTGGTATCCATCCACATGGAGGTCGCGCGGGGGACGTCACGAAAAGCTCATTCCCAGCCAACGTCACTTGCATTGAACAATTCGCGGTGCACATCGGAGACGGTGACACGCGAATTCGCTCAGATCGGTTTGCTGTCTGTCCCTGTGAGTCCGTGGCTTGCACGGTGAAATCGGAAGTGACCGTAATGCAGTGGGCGAAGACGATGCCAGGGGCGGTGCATCTTTCCAAACGGCGGCGATGCCAGAGATCACGCCTGTGCATAGATCGAGCTGGAGGCCGTCGGGCAGGCTGCCTGACGTCACCTGCCAGGTGTACGGCGGCGTGCCGACCGTGGGGCTCGGAGTGTGTGGCTGTACGCGATACTCGCAACTGCGTCACTGGTGCTCACGGAGTTAGTGCAGGTCGCGGGAGTCCTGTTGAGGGGAATCTCGTCGAACACGAAGCTTCTGACCGTCAGCTTCGGAATCCCACTGTTCTCTGTGAGCAGACAGTCCAGTGTCCGCAGGTCTCCAATCGGATGCCCGAACCCGTCTTTCACGTGGATTCCGAAGGGTCCGCCCCCAGGCGTCAATTGCACGATGCACTCAACCTTCTGCTGGTACGTGCAACTGCCATTGAAATCGGGAGAGGTGCCGCTCGAGGCCATGATTGTGTGGGCCGTGTTCGCCACCCATGCGTTGACCGCGGGATTGGTCAAGTCAATGGTGACCGCGTCTGCGCAACGCCCACCGTCCTTGCAGTTCGCGATGATTATCGTGACTCCGAACGCGACCGCATTTTGCGTCTTCCCACCGTCGGCCGTGGCGGCTCCGGGAGCGAATACCCATGGGCCGCCACTGTCGCCTGGCATGATGTATGACGGTCCGTGAACCCTTTCAAGTCCATCTGGCCGTCGCGCGTGACGTTGATCGTGTAGCTACCGGCAACCGTCTCCTGGAGTACATCAGGCCAATCCGTTTTCTCGGAACCACGTGGCCGGATCGAACCATTGTTCCGCCTTCTTGGCGTGAAACACGCCGGACGTCGGCCCGTATCCGTATGCGGTGAAAAGGGGGGCCGGAGAAATAGTCCGAATACCGGGGCTAGGAGGCGCTATCGCGAGCGGTGTCAGGGAACGCAACCCGGAAACGCTCGAAAGGTCAAGCTTGAGCAACGCGAGGTCAAGAATCCTGCCGCCTTCGTTGAACGGTACGACGGCGGCGACTTTTGCATTCAGCGGCTTTCCGTAGCCTTTGCCGAACTGCACATTCAGGTCGCGTCTGTTCACCTCGGGGTCGATGCAATGAGCCGCCGTCAGCACCCATTGCGACGAAACAAGAGCTCCCGTACACCTATTTTCTATTGTCTTGAAGATACCGGTCGACGTTGGGGAATTTTCTGACCGTTTTCGTGCCGGTGATGTACGCAGCCCAGGGCCGATCAACGCTCGTCCCGCCGATGACCGCATCTGCCGATCGTGGCGAGGCTGCTGTCAAGTCCGAGTGCCGTGCAGGCGATAAGCAGAACGGCGACGGCCCGCCTCGATGCGAATCGCACTATCATCACCAACCGCGAACGCGCAGCGCGGAATCGTAGAGCTGTCATCCTCGCCCTCCCAATTGGAACCAACCGCCGCCGGGAAGGTGAGCGCCTGTTGCCGCAGGCAAGGACCGAATACTCCCCCAACCGGATTCCCCAGATCCGAACTACCAGCGCCGCGGCTCGCATGATGCAAAACGCACGAGCCGTGCGCACCGTACGCCCCGGGGCGGCGGAAGTCAACGAGTTCGACAACGGCAAGCTCCGATCCGACGTCCACTCGCCGACAGAGCGGCCGGGCGGGCTGCCTGAACGCCAGACGCCTCGGCTCTTTGCGTTGATGGAAAGACGGCCCGAGCAGTGACATCCTGTCCTGGGAGAGGATCGCCCGGGCCGTCTTGGGAGGAGCGGATCGGTTTCTATTACGCGAAAGCCGCG
The DNA here is from genome assembly GCA_963706915.1 of uncultured Actinomycetes bacterium. Classification (GTDB taxonomy): domain Bacteria; phylum Actinomycetota; class Thermoleophilia; order Gaiellales; family Gaiellaceae; genus Gaiella. The sequence goes on along the minus strand of CAVPOH010000005.1, from coordinate 410,314 downwards.
TTGTGCCGACTCTTCCACAGGTGGGTGTAGAAACGCCGCGCAAAGTGCGGAGATTGCTGGTCACCTTTCCACACGGTCCCACAGGGGTCGTTCGGCTGGCGCGGATCGCCGGGGGTCGGGTGGGCTGCCCGAACGCCGGACGCCTCGGCTCAGGGGAGACGGCAGACGATCTTGCCGTCGTACTTCTCAGAGTCCGGTGTCTTCTCTGCGCGTTCGACGACTAGCGTCCCGAACTTCGTTTCGATTGTCTCGCCTTCGCTCGGAAGCTCAAGCAACTCGATCTCCTCCAAGTCGCTCCAGCCGTGCCCCTCGATGCTGACGATGAACCTCTGAGTGAGACCATCGTCGCAGAATGCAGCGCGAGCCTCCCGCGATCGCTGGCCTGCTGCGGCCTCGCGAGCGCAGAGTCTTCCCAGAGCCTAAAGAACCTGTTCGTCGGTAATCAGTGGATCGGTAGGAACGCATCGCGGGTTCGATCCCGCCACCTCCACTTTTGGCTCAACCGGGCGCTGGGAAGCAGCGGCTCTAGACGAGCGCTCTGGCGACCCGGATCGCCGTGGAGTCACGTACGACCAGCCGTGTTCGGAGCTCAATGTTCGTGCCCTCGAGACGCTGCTTCTGGAGTAGTCGCACAAGCAGGCTGACTGCTATGCGTCCCATCTCGGCGAGCGGCTGGCGTACCGTCGTCAGGGCCGGGGTCACGTTCGCCGCTTGCTCCATGTCGTCGAATCCAACGACGGACAGATCGTCCGGCACGCCCAGGCCACGCGCCTGTGCCGCTCGGAGTACGCCGATCGCCATGTGGTCGTTGAAGGCGAAGATCGCCGTCGGCGGCTCCCGGGCGTCCAGCAGTGCCCCGGCTGCCCGCTCACCACCCTCAACGGCCCAGTCCGACTCGACGACGAGCGCCAAGTCAGGAAGCACACCGGCAGAGGCCAGTGCTGCTGTGTATCCATTCAGCCGTTCCTTGCTCGACACCCACTCTGGCACCCCGGTGATCGCACCTATTCGCCGGTGCCCCAGCGAGAGTAGATGCTCGGTCGCGGCATAGCCGCCGAAAGCATTGGACGCCGACACCGATGGCACACCCTCGTCGAGCGGTTCGGCCGGGTCGATGACAACGAACGGGTAGCCGTTGCGCCCCAGCGCCTTGAGTTCGTCGTTGGTCTGTTCGGACGTGATGAGCACCGCACCGTCGGTTGCGCCATGAGCGAGTCGGTCGAGGAGCACCGTCGCGCGGTCGCGGAGGTGCAGCGTCGGTGCAAGCACGATGTCCATGTCGTGCTCGTACAACGCCTCGGCCGTGCCCGCGAGAATCAGCGAGAAGTATTCCGACTCAACGACCGGCAGCGTGACCGCCACGTGAAGCGTGCGGCCTCCAGAGAGTGACCGCGCACTGCGGTTGGTCGTGAAGCGCTCCTCGCGTATAGCACGGAGTACTGCCTCACGGGTCGCGGGTGCAACATCCGGTCGCCCGTTCACGACACGCGAGACCGTAGCGATCGAGACGCCTGCGGCCCGCGCGACATCTCGAATCGTCGAGCGCCTCTCTGTGCGGTGCCCTTCGTCCGAGACCATCGTCCAATCTAAGCACCCCTCGCCGCGAGCCGAGCACGGCATGCTCGTCCTTCATGACACTCGCAAAGCACTGGGTCGGCGCCGATGGAGCGTGGTCGATGACCGCGAGACGATCACGGCGGACACAATGACGCGCTCGACTGGCGCGTAGCGTTAGCCGTTGATGACCAACTCAAGCGCCATGCGGTTCAGTCGTTGGGAGTTCAGGATGAGCTGTCGCCCATCCTCAAGGATCTCTACATCTCAGTTCTCGGCGGCTTCGTTCGTGCCGAGAACGTCGACCCGAGACGACTTGATCGGATCGGTGATCGCATCATCTCCTGGCAGGTGAAGAACAAGGGGGTCGACAAGGACGCCGATGTGCTCGCGGACCGTGGGTTTCGTATCGCCTATGGGCTCTCGCAGTACAAGCGGACGAACGACTATTCGTGGCTCCGCGTCGCCCAGAACAACATTGACGCCTACAACCGCATCATTGGCCGGCTCAACTGCGCTCAGTGGACACTTGCGTGCTGATGACAGTGCGTCTGTTCCTGCGCTGAACAGCTCAGCAGAGATCCGGGGCCGCTACGGCAGTTCATCGGTAGGGAATGAAACGCGGGTTCGATTCCCGCCGCCTCCATGCTCGGCTCGCTCAGGCGGGCGAACGGATGACGGTGTCTGACGCAACGATCTCCTGGGAGGCGAAGGAGCTCCACACCGTGGACTCACCCGATGCGCTGCGTGCCGCGCTCGCGGCGGCGACGGCGGTTGCGGAGATGCCACTGATCGTCTCGGTGGAGGCCGGTGGCGCGATGCTCACTCACGTCGTTGGCGATCCGGGCGGAAGCACGCTTGTCTTCTTCCCGCCCGACTACCAGGACACCGGCGTCGGTTCGATGCACAGCGTCGGTGACCGTGCGATGCGTGATGCGGATGAGTCTCTGCCGGTGCAGGCGGCGTACATGAACGGGCACTACTCCGAGTCGCCTCGCTGGATGGTGGTTCCCGTGTCCGTCGCCGAGAAAGCACTGCACGAGTTCGTCGGCACGGGCGGCGTTCTCCCCTCCAACATCGAGTGGGAGGTGGACTAGGTCATGGTGAACTGGGTCGCATCTCGGATGCACGGACTGCAGCAGACGGCTTGGACAAGTCGCTCTTCGCATCCTTTGAACCGCCGCCGCCATAAATCGGTATTTGCAGGGATTTTCTGAAGGAGAGCGGGAATGATTCACTTCTCGCCTTCCAGGACGGCCCGCATCGTGTCCGCCAGGTGGTCGCCCCAGTCCGCGTAGCCATCGCCGGTGGTCTGGATCGAGGAGTGGCCCAGCAGTTTTCTGGGCTGCTTTCAGGTTCCGGTGACGTCGAGAACACGCTGCCCGGTGTCGGCCCACGTGCTCCACGGATTGTCTCGACCCTGTCGAAAAACTGGCGGAGGTAATCCGCGACGTCCGGGCCTTCATCCCAAGCGGGCACGCAGACGAGGCGGATCATCAGTGCGGCCCTTCGACGATGAACGGCGCTGTGGGGCCACCCTTGCGAGCGGCCCCACAAGCTCCGCGCGTGCTTGTGCTAGCGGAAGGGCCGCTTGAGCAGCACGACGGGCCAGGCCATGAGGTCGCCGTACTTGAGCGACAGGCCCACGGCCTCCCAGCCTTCCTCGCCCAGCTCGTTCAGGTGCTCCGGGACGAACGCGTCCTCATCCTTCTTGAGGTTCTTCGCCTCCTTGAGCGGCACGAGCAGGTACTCGAACCGGACTGCCGGCGGGGCGTCAATCGTAGGCGTGGTCGCCATCCTCTGACACCTCCTTCCTGCAGCCAGGTTGTCGCTAAGCGACTGTCTCCGCGTCCGGGAATACGCGTACGCGGCGTGCGGCGGTGCCGCGGTGATCGCGAGCCTCGCGTGCGCGCGCGTGCGCGCCTGACCGAGAGAACGAAGCGGTCGCTCCCGCGGCGGCGACCAGGCCCCATCGCGATGACGACGGCGAGGGGGGAGGGGGCTGGGGGTCAGCACCGATCCTGCGAGTCGGAGATCGCGTCGGATCGCTGATGGATACACGCATCTTGCCGCGCGAAGCGCAGTGGCGGCGCGCGGAAGCCTTAGGACGCCGTGCAGTTCCTCCAACCCAGCAGGGCGAGTCGTGGTGCCTGCCCGGTGAAAACGGCCCGCCATACTCGGCCTTCGGAACGTGGCACATCTACAAGCCCGCCGAACACCCGCCCGGCACAATCGTGCGCTTGCGATCGCGAGCATCCACGGCGACATCGCGGACGGGTCCGCACGAATGGCTGTCGCGCTGGCGCGAAAGGCGGCGTCGCGCGGGTAACACGCAGCTACGGGCGTCGCCCAGACGGTCTGTCGAAAAGCAGATACGCGACCCAGACCAGAATCGCCGAACCAACGATCGCGCCGACGATTACCGCCCAGGTCCCGACGCGATCAACCAGGAACGACGCGATGTCGTCCATGAGAAACAGAACGACTGCGAAGCTGACGACGCCCAGGATCTCCAGGACGACGACGCCAATCTTCGCCCAGCGCGGGATAGCCCGATCGTGGCGCATAGCTGCGCGATTCTTACGCCTTCGCAGGCAGAGGATCACCAGCGACGGCGACCAGCGCGTCCGGGATCGTGGTCAGCCTGGTTGTCCGACTGCGAGCCGCAGCGGACGTGTCCAAGCTAGACGTGGACATCGATTACCGGCGGTGCCGCCTCAGTCGAGGCGCGCTCTGGTCGCGGTGGAACTCCTCGGGCTCGATCTTCATCAGAAGGTCAGCCTTCCTGTTCACCCAGTAGCGAGTTTCCGAGTCGACCACAGCGTTCCGAAGTCTCCTGTTGTGCAGCAACCCCGTGCCCGTCGCAAGTCCCTCCTCAGGCGTCCAACGAAGGCGGCGAGCGACGATGTTCCAAGGCGCCATGAACAGTGAGCGTATCGGATGTCGAAATCGGATACCTCGAGGCACGTCCTAGAGCTCGAGGATGACCGTCACTGGCCCGTCGTTGACGATGAGGCCGATCCTGAGACAGCACCGGGACAGCATTTCCGGCCCTGCTGGCACATCTGACCCACGGTTTCAAACCGTTTTCCGCATGGCCTACTGGGAATGAACGGGCACGCCTGGACTCGAACCGTCGTTGGCCACGCCACGCTGGAGGTGACGGGGAGTCACGCGGGTTCGATTCGCGCCGCCTCCACTGCACGAAAGAAACCGGGTTGCGACTGGCCTGTCCCGGAGGCTACGTTCTCGGCCGTGGCAGAGTCGGAGCAGTTGGCTGCACGCGCAGAGGCGCTTGACTATCGCCTTGCCGCCGCAGGCCGGGAGGCCGCGGAGGATGAGCGGCTAGATCTTCTCGAGCAGATCTACGATCCGTTGTCGCGCCGGCGACGCGCATTGGTTCAGCCTGGGTGGCGATGTCTCGAGGTCGGAGCAGGGCGTGGCTCGATGGCGGTGTGGCTGGCCGAGCAGGTCGGTCCGACCGGCCACGTGGTCGCGACCGACGTCGACACCCGTTACCTGTCGAGGCTCGAGTTCCCGAATCTCGAGGTAATCGAGCACAACATCCTCGAGGACCCGCTCGATGTGATCCGGCCTGGTTCGTTCGATCTCGTCTGCTCGCGATTGATGCTGTTCCATCTCAAGGGACGCCAGGAACAGGCGATCAGGCAGATGGCCGAGTGCCTGCGCCCGGGTGGCTGGCTCCTCGACGAGGACGCCGATTGGGGGACAGCCGCTCCCGTCGATCCTGCGCATCCGCTGTACGACGACTACCAGCGGGTCTGGCGAGACGGAGACTGGTGGGTGCCTCGTGGATACGACAAGGCGTTTGGTCAAAAGCTGCCGGCCCTGTTCGAGCGCAGCGGGCTGCAGGACATACGCAATGAGGCGTCCACCGAGGTGGTGCGCGGAGGCTCCCTCTGGGCGAGATGGTGGATCCCGACCCTGGAGGTCATCGACGAGCTCGGCGGTGGCGACGAGGCGTCCCGGCGTGACGTCGAGGTGATGACAACGGCGCTCGCCGACCCAACTTTCTGGCTCCAGAGGGAGCTATTACACGCCTGTTGGGGCAGGAGAAGTCGCAACTCCCCATAGCCCGCTCGACCTCCATGCGCCGAACCACGTGATCACCCCCGACTCAGGTCCAGTCGTCGTCTGGCCGAAGGGGCGAAGAGCGCCGTGCCGTCTCGGTGCAGATTCCGCTCCGGAGGGCGAGACGCGCTCCACGCGCCGCGGGGTCTACCTGGGGGAAATGGTCGACCGAAGACCCTGCGGCGCGGCATCCACGGCGAGACGTAGTTCAAACACGCCTCGGCTCCACCGATTTCTGGTCGCCGCGTTTGTAGTAGCGGCTGTGAGATGTCCTTTGGGTTGAGGCCCGTCTGCCTCGAGATGCGCTCGAACGTCTCGTCTCTGGTCACGCCGTGCGTGGCGACGTAGTTGTCGACCGCCTCGCGGACGGGCGGATGGGGCCATCCATCGCTATCGGAAGCGGGAGTCGCGCGGGCTACGCCGGCTGGTCGGGTTCAACTCCCGCCGCCTCCACTTTTGGCTCAACCAAGCCCTTCCCGGGGTGCTCCCGTATCACCGCACAAGCATCAGCGGGCGCGTCCCCAAGGTTTCTCATAGCTCTGCCAGGGGCATCGAGAGAGAGCCAGGCGGGGCGGTCGTGCCCGACCGTGGCGGCCGTGCACTATCTAACCGCCTGGCCTTGGTTAGGTCCGCCCGGTTCGGTGAGGGCACGGCAGGTAACCCTCCGGTTCGCAGTCTGCAGGCCGAGGAGACACAGTTAAGCGTCTGTTGCGTGATTGCCCGGGGAGCCCGCAAATAGCGCAACTCCGGGTTTGGCAGGAACCGTCCCGGCTAGGCCGGTAGTAACCGTCCTCCAGTCAAAAGGAGGCTGATATGGCAGAGACGGTCACACACTCCTTGGTCCAGCAGTTCGCTTCGATGAAGCCGAACGAGTTCGGACCGACAATCGAGCCGAAGTGGCAGGTGGGCGAGCGCCTCGTAAAAGAGGTCAAGGCATCGGTCGAGAAGCAGTACTTGACCCCGCTCGACGGCGCACGTCTGATCTCGTCGATCACGGCGACGCTCTTCGGCTACGACGAGTTCATCTTGCGCGAGATCTCGCCTGAGACGTGGCTCGCGTCCGCGCCGACGCGGCGCTAGTCAACTCGTGCACGGAGAGGGAGGAGTGCTGCTCCTCCCTCTCCGCGCGCGTTTGCGGCCGGCACCCGTCAGGATCAGCCTCGCGGACGACGCGCCATCGAGCCTGGGCTGTTGCTCTTTGTGGCGTTTGTCGTCCGTGGGCTCGCGGAGTACGCGACGCAGTGATCGCACCCCGGTGGGGTTCATCCGAGGTCGGCCTGCGCCTGCGCTCGCGCCTATCGGCCTGGACGATGACGCCCCCCATCGGCCAGGTACTTGGCGTTCGATGACTTGAAGGCGAACGCCGTACAGTCGGCCCATGCTGTGGCGAGCAGCTTTGGTGTCATGGCTTGTGACCATCGCCGGACTGGCCCTGGCGTTCGCGTACTGGGACGTCGACCGACTCTTCCATCTGGGAGTTGGGCTCACAATCCTCGGCCCGCTGATCGCGCTTGGCGTCGTGATACGGCAGCGAACGCCCGAGGCGGTCTTCGTCTTCCTCCTGGCGTTGGTCGCACCGATCTTCCTGGCGGCCGTTATCTACCTGGCCGTGAGGAACGCGAACTAAGCCCTTCTCCACGCCCTAGGGCCCGACTTCCTCGGGCGGTTTGCGCTCGACCCAGACGTCGTACGTGATAGGGAGGCCGTCGGGGGTGTAGCTCCCGGCCTTGGCGGGCTGGATGGTGTCGATGATCCACTCGGGAGGGAACTCGTCCCCTTTGGCGGGTTCGGCGTCGCCGAGGCGATTGAAGGCCTGTTGGCTGCCGTCAGGGAAGTTGACGAGGTAGACGACACCGCTGGCCATGCCCCACTGACTCTAGCCCTAGATGAGCCCGTGGTTCCGCGCTACGTACTCGGACCAAGACGACGTTTCCGAGCGGGGCTTCGGTCTGTCGCGGCTCCCGGTGCGCTGAACGGCCCTATGTTTCGTCGGTCGCACCCTTCGAGCGGGTCGATCCGCGGCTTTGCGATCGTGCCGCCTGAGCACAGGCATGACTGGGGTGTGCCCGTATTGGCGGCGGCCGAAACAGGGTCGGGGGCCTAGCTGAACGCCCAGTCGACGTAGCTGTCCCCGAGGGCGAACCAGGGTTGCGTCGCGTCCGGCGGTGTGCAGAAGATCGGTTGTCTGGGTCCGAGAACCGGGGGTCGAGAATGAGCTGATACGAGTTCCTGCTGTTCGTGCACATCACGGCAGCGGTGATCTGGCTTGGCGGTGCGTTCACCTTCCAGATGTACGGAGCGAGCCGTGGTACGTCGCGGCGGACACGCGGAGGAATGGCACGCTTCGCGGCCGGGCCCGATCGCGTCGAGGGCAACCGGGACTGGCGTCAGCTTTGGGTGATCTTCGCTCTCGTCACCTTCGCGACATCGTTCGTCACGGGGCTCGTCGTCCATCGCGCCGATTGCGAAACGGATTCCTGTCATCGGCCCGACCACGCCGGCAAGGCAGGCATTGATCCAGCGCCTCTTCAGCGTCCTGCGGATCGTTCTCGTCTACATGTATGCGATCGTCTTCGCGATGGTGGTCAAGTCCGACGGCCGACGACGGCTGGACGATCGCGATCGTCGCTGCCCCGCTCGTCGCATCCACGGCAGTCTTCCTCGCTCCCTTGCGCTCGACCACGTCGCATCTCCCGGCGACCGAATGATCGTCCCGGCATAGGCTGCGGCCATGGCAGCTCGGACGGCGGTGCTCTCCGAGGGACAGCTCGCCCTGCTTGCCGAGCATGGCGAGGAGCGGCACGCGGACGTCGGTGCCGTGCTCTTTCGGGTCGGTCACCGACGCTATCCGCTGATCGCGATCATCGAGGGAGAGGCGGCGGTCCTCGACCAAACGGGTGCGGAGATCATCCGCCACGGCCCGGGCGGCTTTCTCGGGGAGTCGAACCTGCTCTCGGGACAGACCGTTTTCCTCACGGCCGTGGTGACCGAGCCGATGCGCTACATCGCGGTCGAGCGTGAGGTGCTGCGGACGCTCCTGTTCGAGGACAGCGCGCTCAGCGACCTGTTGCTCTGGACGTTCACGGCTCGCCGGGAGGGGCTTCAGGCGCGGGACGGTGTCGGTGTCGAGGTCGTCGGGCCGCGTTCGTCCGAGGCGACGCGACAGCTCGTCGAGTTCGCGCGCCGCAACCGCCTGCCGTTCACGTGGCTGGACACGGACCGTCCCGAGCATGCGGAGGGGCTCGCCCAGATCGCCGCGCTCGCGGACAACGAGATCCCGCTCGTACGCCTACCGGGAGGGCCGGAGCTTTCGGAATCCCTCCGCCGGCGAGATGTCCCGGGCGCTGGGCATCGGGCTCGAGCTCGACCAGGCGGAGACGGTCGACCCTGCTCGTCGTTGGGGGCGGCCCGGCCGGGCTGGGCGCCGCCGTATACGGCGCGTCGGAGGGGCTGAACACGCTCGTGGTCGAGGGCAGCGCACTCGGCGGCCAGGCGGGAACGTCGCGGAGGATCGAGAACTACCTCGGCTTCCCGGCGGGCATAAGCGGCTCGGAGCTGACGGTTCGCGACGTCGGCCAGGCGCGGAAGTTCGGTGCCCGAATGGCCACGCCGTACCGCGCCGTCGCGCTCGAGCCCGGCGCCGAGCATCACCTCGTCCGGCTCGAGAGCGGCCAGGAGATGAGGGCGCGCGCCGTCGTTCTCGCGACCGGCGCCGAGTACCGCCGGCTTCCGATCCCGGAGATCGAGTCGTACGAAGGCGTCAGCATCTTCTATGCCGCGGGGCCACAGGAGGCCCGGCGCTGCAGCGCGATGCGGGTTGGTGTCGTCGGCGGCGGTAACTCGGCGGCCCAGGCGGCGATCTGGCTCGCCCGCGGTGGCGCGCTCGCGACGCTCTTCCACCGCCGGGCCGACCTCGCGAGACGATGTCGGACTACCTGATCCACGACCTCGAGCGCGCCGCCGTCCTCGTCCGAGGACGCAGCGAGATCGCCGTGCTGCACGGCGCCGACGGCCAACTCGAGGCGGCGACGCTCCGCGGTGGAGAGAGGATCCCGCTCTCCTTCCTCTTCCTCTTCCTCCTTTCTTTCTTTCCTCGGAGCGGCGCCGAACACCGACTGGCTCGATGGCACCGTTGCGCTCGACGAAGACGGGTTCGTCCTCGCGGGCCAGAGGGCCGGCGCCGAGGGCATCCTGGAGACGAGCGTCCCCGGTGTCTTCGCGGTGGGTGATGTTCGCTCGGGGTCGGTCAAGCGATGCGCCACCGCGGTTGGCGAGGGAGCGATGGTCGTGCGCTTCGTCCACGAGCGCTTCTCCGCCGACATCGTCTAGTCCCGGCAGGCAGCGGCCGCTGACACCGCTCGACCCTCCGCTCTACGCCGTCGTTCGTTGGTGTCGAGGCACCTGTGCGCCCACGGTATTTGCGCGTACAACAATCCGGTGGCAGAATGACGATTACAGGGCTCCGTCTCCTGCAGCGGCGATCGGCCGTCGACGGGACCTCCCCTTTTCCGTCCACATTGGCGAGCGGGGGACGGGGCTCCTTCCGCGCATCCGCGCCACATCGCCGCGATCACCGCCGCCGTGCTGACGGTTCGTAACCTGGCTTCGCTAGGCCGCGAGCCAGTGCGACACAGCCCAGACGAGGACGGCGAGCGGAATCACCGCTATCACAGCTACGACAGCGGTCAGCGGCCGGCGCGACCGGGCAACGGCCGCAATCGCCAGGAACGGAGCAAGCAGCATGAGCAGCACGCCGACCCACGGCCACAACTCGGACCGCACATAGAACGTCAGGACGTACCCAAGCGCGCCGGCCGCGATCGCCGCCCATGCCAGAGGAGGCAGCTTGCGCAACCGGGCGGCCATTACCCAGCGTTCTGCTCGCGCTGGCTCCGTCCTCCGCGAGTACGTCAGCCGCGAAAGCTCGCCGCCGCCGTTCCGTCAAGGCCAACCTCGCCGGACGTCCTCAGTAGTGGCTGTTGTTCCCGAGCGCGTCACCGCGGCCGAGCTTGCGGCCGGACGTGTCTCCCAGATCGAAATATGGCCACATCAACAGCGTGTGGTCACGCTTGGAGGAGTTCGTGACGTGGTCGAACTGGATGGCGTGGCCGATCTCGTGCGCTGCCACGGACTGGATGTCGTATGCGCCGGAGCCGCCGGTCGTCGACCACTTGAAGTCGGTGTTGAACCGGATGTCCGCCTCGACCGGATTGCCCTGCTGGTCATACGCGATCACCGTGCACGCGAGCGCCCCGCTGCAGTTCTGGTCGTTCTTCATGCTGCCCCAATCGACGGTGCTGTAGCCGTCGTGCTTTGCCGCGCGAGATGTCTTGCCCTCGTAGTGCGCGGGCGGGTTCGCCTGGTCCTTGATGCCACACCAGTTGACGTTGTTCGTCCACTGGCTTTGCGCGTTCCGGATCGCCTCGACAACCGGTTCGCGGTCGATCCCCGGCGCCGTCGCGCCGATCCACCACTTCCTCGTCGTCCGCCAGTAGGTCTTCCCGATCGACGCCTGGGACGAGCTGTCGCACTTCACGTCCGACCCGGTCTCCGCCGGAGTCACGGCGTACACGGCATCGGACGCACTCCGCAGCACCCCGGACGGCCGGAAGAACGCAACCGAGAGGACGCGTTGTTGCGAGTCGCTGTACAGGTGGGCGAATCGGCTCCCGTCTCTGCGGAAGAGCGTGCAGACCGACAGCCGCGCGGCCAGCCGACGACGGGCAGCGTGACCCCCGGAGGGGGTCCTGAACGCGAGCTCGCCTCGGACCGGTGGCGGCAGGCGCAGATCGCACGGCCGGGGGACAGCGGCGGCGCTCGGCGCCCGATGCGTGACGGAAGCGACATCTTCCGCGGCGACGCCGGCGCACGCTGTGGCCGCGATCACGATCGCGATCGGGAAGAGGCGGCGCCCAGAGAACGGCATTCAGCCGGGCGTGCAGATGCGTGGCGTGTAGTGCTTTCGGTAGGCCATACCTCAACCGTCGGCCGCCATGACGAGGGCCACATCCCTGAGAAGAGGACGACGCGGATTCGATTCCCGCTGGCACGCCTCAAGAGATGTGTCGGGCGATGCTTCCAGGTCGTCTCGTCCTCGTAGCCCAGGTAGGCAGAGCGATCGGGCCAAGGAGACGAGATGCGCGGAATCCCGATCAGCTCCGACCAGAACGAGGCGCCGACCTCGAGATCCTCGACATCGATCGCGAAGCAGCGAAGCGTCCCAATTGCCATTGCAGCCCCATCCTTGACGCACTGCGTTAGGTGGCTTCAGCCAGGCACGCCACCACTCCTTCCGAGCGGCGCTCACGGTCTGACGGCGGTGGCTCGATCAGCGGGCGACTAGCGCAAGCCGCTCGGCGGCCAGTACGTGAGCATCACCGGACCGATCAGGTTGTCGCGGGGCACGGTGCCCCAGTCGCGCGAGTCACAGGAGTGAGTGCGGTTGTCGCCGAGGACGAAATAGTGCCCCGCCGCGACGCGCGGCCATCTGCCGTCGCCCAGGCCGCGGAGAGACGGATCGACGTAGGGCTCGATGAGACGCCTGCCGTCCACGAAGACTGTGCCCTTTCGCTCCGAGATCAGCTCGCCCGGGAGCCCCACGATGCGCTTGACGAACGTCGAACGACCGGCACCGGGCCGACACCGCTCGGCCGTACCAGGAGCCTGGAAGACGACGATCTGGCCCCGCTCGGGGTCACCGAACCGGTACGCAAGTCGATTGGCGATCACACGATCGCCGAAGCGGCCCTGGCAATCGGCGGTGGGCCTGGCGCAGTGGAGCGTCGGCTCCATCGAGGGCGACGGAATGCGGTACGGCTTGGCGACCTGCGCCTGGAAAGCCAGGACGAACGCAGCCGCGACCGCGATCGTGACGAGCCAGTCGATGATCGTCCGCCACGGCTGCGGTATCCGGCCTTGCGCACGGTCGAGAATCCTCATGGCTACGTCGGCATTGTGGGCTCGCTGTCAGCTCACATTCAAGGCAGGGGATGCGGCTGCGACGCATCACAGCTGGGTCGCCGAGCCCGCGTTCGGCGCGCGACGGGCGCGATACTCGACCGGTGGCGCTCGTGATCGTCGACGCAGAGAACGTGCGTCGGTCGCGGTGGCCGAACCTCTCCCGGGAGGAGCTGGTCGAACGCGCGCGCACGTGGGCCGACCGCGAGGGCCACGAGCTGCTGGTCGTCTTCGACGGCGAGCCGCCGGAGGACGCGCCGGACCTCGTGGGCTCGCACAACGCGGACGACGCGATCGTCGAGCTCGCGGCCCGTCTCGACGGTCCGTGGTGGCTCGTCAGCTCGGACCGCGGGCTCCGCGCGCGGGTCGGCTACACCCCGGCACGCATCGTGGGCGGCGGCGCGTTCGTCCGGACGATCTGAACCGCGTCGCAGCGAGGGCGTCACTCCTCTACTCTCCGCAGACGATGTCCGTTCGCGGCGCGCTCGCTTCTCTTGCGGCGCTCGCCGCGCTGTCGGCGCTCGGCGTCGCCCGCGCCGCAGAGCTGAACGGGACCGAGCGGGCAGACCGGCTCGTCGGTACCCGCGGCGCCGACACGATCCGCGGCCGCGGTGGGAACGACCGCATCGAGGGCGGTGGCGGCCCGGACATCCTGAACGGCGGAGCCGGGCGCGACACCGTTCTCGGCCAGGCAGGCGCCGACCGGATCGCGCTCCACGCCGACGGCGCGAGGGACGTGGCCGCGTGCGGAACCGGGCTGGACGTCGTGAACGCCGAGCTCGAGGACGTCGTCGCCGACGACTGCGAGATCGTGACGAGACAGCTCTCCCGGGATCCGTTCACCGGGCCCGGCCAGCACGAGACGCAGGTCGAGCCGGACAGCGCGTCGTTCGGCTCGACGATCGTGACGGTGTTCCAATCGGGGCGGCTCGCGGGCGGCGGTGCGGAGGGAACGGGCTGGGCGACCTCGCGCGATACGGGCCGCACCTGGCGCCGAGGGTTCCTCGCGCGGGTCAACGACCGCGTCAGCGACCCCGTCGTCGCGTACGACCGGCGGCACGGCACCTGGCTGATCGCGACGCTCGGCGTCGCCACCACGGCAGCCGGCGAGGCCGCGCAGCTGCTCGTGAGTCGCTCGGCCGACGGAGTCGCGTGGAGCCGATCCCAGGTCGTCGCCCACGACCCGACCGAGGACTACGACAAGGAGTGGATCGTCTGCGACAACTGGCCGGCGAGCACGTTCTACGGCAAGTGCTACCTCGTCTACCTCGACATCGAGTCGGGCGATATCCGCACGCGAAGCTCCACCGACGGTGGCCGTCAATGGTCGGCGCCGGTTGCGGCCCCCGTCGCGGCGCCCGAGATCCGCGGCAACGGTGCCTTTCTGGTCGTCCGTCCCGACGGCGCGCTGCTCGTCCTCTTCAGCGTCTACGGCTCGACCGACCCGAGCCAGGACGCGATCATGGCCGCCCGGTCGGTCGACGGCGGGCTGACGTTCGAGACCGCCCGCCCGATCGCGCAGTTGTTCACCGAGGACGTGGCCGGGATCCGCTCACCGCCGTTCGTCTCCGCCGACGTCGACAGCGGCGGAACGGTCTACGCGACGTGGTCCGACTGCCGTTTCAGCACCCAGTGCACTGCGAACGGCATCGTCCTCAGCACCTCGCGCGACGGCGTGACCTGGACGACACCGCGCCGGGTTCCGTTCGGCCGCACCGAGACCGGGCTCGACCGCTTCGTCCCGGCGCTGGCGGTCGACCCCGCTACGTCGGGCGCGCGGGCCCGGCTCGCGATCGCCGCGTACTCCGCCCTCCAGGCTCAGGGGTGCGTTCCCTGCGAAGCCCTCGACGCCTTCCTCGTCACGTCCGTGGACGGCGGCCGCACCTGGCAGCCGCCTCAGCGGATCAACGCAGAGTCGATGTCGCCGACCTGGGTCGCCGAGACGAGCCTCGGGCGCATGCTCGCCGACTACATCTCGGTGTCGTTCCTCGGCGGACGCCCCGTCCCGGTGCTCTCGCTGGCGGCGGAGCCCGCAGCCGGGCGGTTCAGGCAGGCGATCTTCGCCACCACTCGCGTCGCGTTTCCCATGGTCGCACGGCGAGCGACGGGGGTAGGGTCGGGTCGATGAGCTTCGCCGTCGGAGCCGACGCGTACGACCGGTTCATGGGGAGGTACTCCGGGCCGCTTGCGGTGCCGTTCGCCGATTTCGCGGGCGTCGCGGCCGGCCAACGCGTGCTCGACGTCGGCTGCGGTCCCGGCGCGCTGACCGTCGAGCTCGTCGGCCGGGTCGGTGTGGACGGGGTGACGGCCGTCGATCCGACGGAGGCTTTCGTCGTCGCTGCGCGAGAGCGGAATCCCGGCGTCGACATCCGCACCGCGACGGCGGAGGACCTCCCGTTCGAGGCCGACGCCTTCGACGCCGCGCTGGCTCAGCTCGTCGTCCACTTCATGGCGGATCCGATCGCAGGCCTGGTCGAGATGGCGGCGTGTGACACGGACGGACGGGGTCGTCGTGGCGTGCGTCTGGGATCACGCGGGCGGCGGGGGCCCGCTGAGCGTCTTCTGGGAGGCCGCGCACGCGCTCGACCCCGACGTCCGCGACGAGTCGGACCTCGCGGGGGCGCGCGAAGGCCATCTCGCGGAGCTCTTCGAGGCCGCAGGGTTGCGCGGCGTGGAGGACGGATCGGTCTCGGTGAGCGTCGAGCACGCGAGCTTCGAAGAGTGGTGGGAGCCCTACACGCTCGGCGTCGGGCCGGCCGGCGCGTACGTGGCGGGCCTCGACGCCGAGCGGCAGGCCGAGCTCCGCGAGCGCTGCCGGGAACTGCTGCCGGACGGGCCGTTCGTCGCGACCGCCCGTGCCTGGTCGGCCCGCGGCCGCGCATGACGCGCCGGGCCGGGCTCGTCGCGTCACTGGCGCTCGTCGTCACCGCGCTCGCAGGGACCGCCGGCGCGGCCGAGCCTCCGTTCCACTCGAGCGTCCGCGAGCTGTCGCCGACGCTGCGGGCGCAGCTGATCGGTGAGTTCTGGCGCCAGGGGTGCCCGGTGACGCTGAACGACGTGCGGCTCCTGACCGTGCGGCACTGGGGCTTCGACGGCAAGGCGCACGTCGGTCAGCTGATCGTCGCGCGCGAGTACGCGGATCCGCTCCGCGGCGTGTTCCGGCAGCTCTACGACCAGCGGTTCCGCATCCGTCACCTGAGCATCGCGACCTCGTACGGACCCACTGACCAGCGACCGTCGCGCGACGTCAGCGGCTCGTTCCACTGCCGCAAGGCCGTGCCCTCGCCGTGCGGCTCCGGCTCGGGGAACTGGTCGAACCACGCCTACGGTCGCGCCATCGACCTCAACCCGCTCGAGAACCCGTACGTCGGGTGCGGGCGCGTGCGCGACCGGGCCAGCGATCCGTACCTCGACCGCTCGCGGACGCGGCCGGGGATGGTGACAGCGGCCGTCGTGCGGGCGTTCCGATCGATCGGCTGGGGCTGGGGCGGCGCCTGGACGGGCGACACGCGCGACTACATGCACTTCTCGGCCAACGGCCGCTAGCGCTACGGGAACAGCGGCGGGTGCGGCTCCTCGGCGTCGAGTGCCTTCCAGTCCTCCCGCGGCGGCGTGAAGACGTCCAGGGCGACGGCCCCGTCTGGCCCGCCGGACGCGGAGTGGGGGACGTTCGGCGGGATCCGCCAGACGCCGCCCGGTCCGAGCTCCCGCTCCTCGTCGCCGACGCGGAACGTCATCGAGCCCCGCAGGACCATGCCCAGCTGCTCGTTCTCGTGGTGGTGCTCAGGAAGTGCCGCTCCCGGCTCGATCTCGACGACGGCGAAGGTGAGGCCGTCACCGTGTACCGCGCGGGCGAGGTATCCAGCGAAGAGCTGCTGTGGCCCGATGTCGGAGAGATCGTCGAAGGCGGTCATGGCCCGGAGTCTCGCACGGCGGCGCACTCACCGTTTCGGAGGATTGCGTCCTACTGGCAACTCCTTACGGTGAGTGCGTGTCCTCAGGGGAATCTGCGGACGTCGGCTACGACGAGTCCCAGCACGCCTGGACCAGCAAGCGCGCCTTCGCGAACTCCGCCCCGCCGCGGGTGGTGTCGAAACGCCCCCCGGAGCACGTGAACGAGGCGGCCGACAGCGGCTGGACGGTCGGCTACGGGGACGAACCAGGACTCGGCCCGGACGAGTTCGAATGGAGCCCCGTCGGCGAGCTGGCCGAGCGCTTCCCGCGCCTCGAGGAGGTCTTCCGCGCCGGCTCGGGCACGTGGCGCTGGTCGAACGCCGACGACCGGTACGTCAGCGCTCCGTAGTATCGCCTCCGTGTTCGACCACGCGGAGCGGCGGCGCCGTCTGTCCGAGCGCATGCGCGAGGAGGGCGTCGACCTCCTCTTCCTCGGGCTGTCGAGCGACCTCGAGTACCTGTCCGGTGTCGAGCGGGGCATCCCGTTCTTCGGGCAGAGCTCGTATCCCCATGGCTGGGTAGCGGGGGGCTTCTTCCGCCCGGGCGCGGATCCGGTCTACGTCTTCCCCCGGATGGTCGTGCTCTTCGACCTGCCGGTGCGCCCCGAAGGGGAGATCGTCGTCGTCGACGAGACGGACGACGGGGTCGCCGTCTTCGAGCGCGTCGCGACGGGCCTCCGTGGCCGTCCGGGATCGGTCGCCGTCGGCGATCGGGTGTGGGCCGAGACGACCCTCCAGCTCGGGCGGGCCTTCGGCGCCGAGCGCCTCCGCACCGGGTCGTCGCTCGTGAACGTCCTCCGGCGCGTCAAGAGCCCGAGGAGCTCGACGCGATGAGCCGCGCTTGCCGGACGGTCGAGCAGGCGATGGACGACGTCACGCCCGCCGTTCGGCCCGGGGTGACGATGGCGGACCTCGTGGAGGAGGTCGAGTCGGCACTGCGCCGTGCGGGCTCGCGGACCCCGTCGTTCGCGACGCACGTCTTCACGGGGATGGACGAGGACAGCCTCGACAACCACACCGCGACGGCGCGAGAGCCGCTCGCGGACGGGACGGCGGTCCTCTTCGACTTCGGCGGCGTCGTCGACGGCTACTGCTCGGATTTCGGCAGGACGGTGGTGGCCGGGGAGCCGTCGCAGGAGCTCCGCGACGCGCACGACGTGATGCTCGCCGCCTTCGAGGCGGGCCGCGCAGCGTGCCGGCCCGGCGCGCTCGCGCGGGACGTGAACGCCGCGTGTCGCGCTCCGATCGAGGAGGCGGGGCTCGGCGAGCGCTTTCGCCACCGGATGGGGCACGGGATCGGGATGGACGTGCACGAGCGGCCGTTCCTCTCGCCGGAGGACGAGACGCCGCTCGAGGCCGGGATGACGTTCACCGACGAGCCGTCGATCATCGTCCCGCAGGCGTTCGGCCTGCGGATCGAGAACGTCGTCGTCTGCGCAGACGAGGGCGCCCGGGTGCTGAACGACTACCCGAACGCCCTCGTCTGCAACGGCTGAGGCTCGCTACACGAGGACCACGCTGAACGGCGTGTCGATCGCGTCCTGTCGCCCGGGCACCCAGAGGCCGATCCGGAAGGTGCCGTCCCCGACCGCGGCGACGGTCGTCTCCGCGCCGGCCGAGCTCGCGACGGCGATCTGGCCGGCGTTCCCGGCGAACCGCACCTCGTAGACGCCGACGTTGACCCGTCGGGCCTGCGGCGCGGCCCCGGCGCAGTTGAAGCGGGCGCCGATCTCGGAGCGAGCGCTCGTGAAGGCGTCGCCGATGTTGGCGATGCCCTTCGCCGGATCGCCGTTCACCGCGATGTAGCCGCGTACGGCGCCCGGCTGGCAGCGCGGCTGGGGCCGCACGGCGTCGGTGACGGCGACGGCCGAGCCGCCGAGAGCGAAGAACAGTGCGGCGCCGGCGAGGATGGTCGACGGGCTGACGCGCATCGGAGCACCTCCTGGGAGAGACGTGGTGCCCCATCGTCACTCCCCGGCCGGACGATCGCATCCGTCCACGACGAGGTCCGCGCAGGCGATCGGGTCGTCGCGCTCCACGTAGCGATCCTCCGCCGGCATCCATTGCTCGACCCATGTCGACCGGGCCGCGTCGCCGTCGCGCGCGATTCCGCGCGCGAGGCGTGTCTCGTACGGCGCCTCGACCCACACGCGCACGTCGTACTCCTCGCGGAACATGCGATGGAGAGCGCAGACGCCTTCGACCACGACGATCCCCGACGGCTCGACGCGGTGGATGCCTCCCGGCCGCCGCGCCACCCAGTCCCACGAGGCGTACGCGGCCGCTCGCCCGGCGAGGAGCGGCTCGAACACCTCCGCGCGCAGGCGCGACAGCTCGAATCCCTCACCGTCCCAGAACTCGTCCGTCGAGACGACCTGTGCGCCGTCGATGCGCGCCGCGAGCGTCGACTTTCCCGCTCCACCGCGTCCGCCGATCCCGACGAAGATGAACGGCCGACCGGGAGTCGCCGCGGCGACGAGGTCGATGACGGGTTGCGCGTCCACGCCGCCACGGTAGAGCAGGTGTCCGGCCTGAAGTCGGATCGTCTAACCTCGCCGTGGACGCATCGACGAGCCTGGAGGACCGATGAGCGAGACAACACGCGTCGTCATCCCATACGAGTCGATGGACCCGCTCGCAATCGGAGCGACGGACGACGAGTCGAAGAAGCACCGCGACACGCTCGAGGTCGAGATCCCCGCGGCCAGCCTCATCACGGTCGTCCAGCCCGACGAACCGGCGCCGGTCGGAGACGCAACCGCGGCGGCACGTGCGGCGCTCGCAGCGCCGACGAGCGGGCCGACGTTCGCCGAGCTCCTGCGAGGGGAAGCAGAGCGTCGCCGTCGTGATCGACAACCAGTTCCGCCCTACCCCGTCCTCGAGGCTCCTGCCCGCGGTCTTCGACGCGATCGACGCCGCCGGGGTCACCGACGTTCGCGTCTGCTGCGCGAACGGGAAGGTCTTCCCGATGTCCGAGTCGGACACCGAGCAGAAGGTCGGTCGCGAGAACCTCGCGCGGATGGAGGGGAACGGCTGGTCGTTCTCGCAGAACGACCCCCAGAACCCCGATGCGTACACGTACATCGGCGTGTCGTCCGGAGGGACGCCGGTGTGGCTGCTGAACGAGGTCGCGTCGGCGGACCTGAAGATCACGATCGGCCAGGCGCAGGCGAACCACTGGGGCGCGGGCGGCGGCGGCAAGCTGATCCTCCCCGGCGTCGTCTCGGACGAGACCGTGGAGTCGAACCACTGCGCGTTCGTCACCTCGCCGCAGACGCACTACGGGGCGTACGTCGGCCCGATGCGCTCGGACATCGACGAGGTCGCATCGATGTGCGGGCTCGACTGCACCATGAACGTGCTCCTCGACACGCACGGGCGCGTGATCGACGTGATCTTCGGCTCCCACCCCGAGGCACACCGGGAGGCGATCCGCCGCTTCAACGAGATCTACGCGTACGAGTCGTTCGTGCCCGAGCACGGTCAGGCCGACATCGCGATCTGCGGCGTGTTCGCGCCGACCGACCACCTGTTCTTCCACACGGGCTGGGGCTGCATGTCCGCCGACCTCGTCGTGAAGGACGGTGGCACGCTCATCTACGCGAGCCCCTCGCCCGGTGTGTCGACCGCGATCGGGGACTTCCCGGGCCTCGCCCTCATGGACCTGATGAAGCCGTACATGCCGCCGACGCCCGAGAACTACCAGCGCGTCCTCAGGGACATCCACGCGCGCGCGATCCAGATGTGGGCCGGGTGCATCTGGGTGCCGATCTACGAGGTGATGACGCGCAAGCACCTGACGCTCGTGACGCTCGAGGAGAACCTCGAGATGGCCGCGGACATCGGGATCGAGGCCACGACGTCGATCGACGGCGCGCTCGCCGCCGCGTACGAGCGCCACGGTCCCGACGCGAAGATCGTCGTCCTTCCATACGCGCGCTACCAGCTGCCGCGGAACGCTGTGCGGATGGACCACGCCGACGGCCACGTGTTCGCGTACGCCGGGCAGACGTAGATGGAAGACGCCGCGCGCCGCACGATTCCGGGGCTTCGCGCCTCCGGCGCGGCGGCCGCGGACGACGTCGGCCGCGAGATCCGCGGCTCCACGACCATCCTCGAGCTGCTGCGGATGTTCCCGGACGGCCGCGCGGCGAAGCTCATGGGCGAGATCCAGTTCCCGTGCGCCCACTGCGGTGGCGCAGTACGGGAGCCGCTGACGCTCGCGGCAACCCGTCACGCGCGCAGCCCGCGGGCCGTCCTCGAGGCGTTCCGGGCGCTCGAGGGTACAGGTCCGACCGAGGAGCAGCTCGCCGCCGCGCGCCAGCGGCTCCCGCGCCGGTAACGACCGCGCCCGTGCGATGCTCCCTCCGTGGCCGTCGCCGCGGAGCACACGACGTGGGTCGGGCGCTCGCTCGAGCGTGTCGAGGACGAGGCGCTCCTTCGCGGCGAGGGGCGCTTCATCGACGACCTCGAGCCGGTCCCGCACGCCTGGCATGCGGCGATCGTCCGCTCGCAGCTCGCCCACGCGAGGGTGACCGTCGACGCGAGCCCGGCGCTGGCGGTCGACGGCGTGCGCGGCGTGCTGGCCGGAGAGGACGTCGTCCGCCTCTCGAAGCCGTTTCCCGCGGGCATCGAGTCGCCTGTCCCGCACTACGCCGCGGCCGCCGGAACCGCGCGGTACGTCGGCGAGCCCCTCGCCGTCGTCGTCGCGCGCGACCGGTACGTCGCCGAGGACGCGGCCGAGCTCGTCTCCGTCGACTAC
The DNA here is from genome assembly GCA_963706915.1 of uncultured Actinomycetes bacterium. Taxonomy (GTDB): domain Bacteria; phylum Actinomycetota; class Thermoleophilia; order Gaiellales; family Gaiellaceae; genus Gaiella. The sequence goes on along the minus strand of CAVPOH010000005.1, from coordinate 388,996 downwards.
GAGCCGCTCGATCCCGTTCTCGACCCCCTCGAGGCGACCGCGATCCACGACCGCTCGTTCCACTACGGGGACGTCGACGAGGCGCTCGAACGGGCCGATCTCGTCGTGCGGAAGACGTTCCGTGTCCCGCGTTTCACGTGCATGCCGCTCGAGTGCTTCGGCGTCGTCTGCGACTGGGACGAGGCGGCCGGACGGCTGACCGCCTGGGCGAACTTCCAGGGGCCGTTCACGCTCCACGGCGTCGCCGCCGCCGCGCTCGGCCTCCGCGGCGACCGGCTCCGTCTCCTGACGCCGCCCGACTCGGGCGGCTCGTTCGGGATCAAGGCCGCCGTGCTCCCGTACGTCGTCCTGCTCGGGCTCGCATCACGCGCGCTCGGCGTGCCCGTGCGCTGGACCGAGGACCGGCTCGAGCACCTCGCCGCGAGCGCCGCGGCGACCGGGCGCGTGACGACCGTCGAGGCGGGGTTCACGGAGGACGGCGAGCTCGTCGCGCTCCGCTACGACGCGCTCGAGGACGTGGGCGCCTATGTCCGCGCACCCGAGCCCGCGACGCTCTACCGGATGCACGGCTCGCTCTCGGGCGCGTACCGCGTCCGCGATGTCGCCGCTCGCTACCGCGTCGTCCTGACGAACACCCTCCCGTCGGGGCTCAACCGCGGGTTCGGCGGGCCGCAGCTCTACTTCGGCCTCGAGCGCGTGATGGCGATCGCCGCGGGCCGTCTCGGGCTCGATCCGGCAGAGCTCGCGCGCCGGAACCTCGTTCCCGCCGACCGGATGCCGTACCGGACACCGTCGGGATCCCTCTACGACTCGGGGGACTACGAGGCGTGCCTCGACCGCGCCCTCGAGCTCGCGCGGTATGACGAGCTCCGCGACCGCGTCTCCCGTGCGCGGGAGGACGGGCGTCTGGCCGGCATCGGGCTCGCCTGCGTCGTCGAGCCGTCGATCTCGAACATGGGCTACATCACGCTCGCCCAGACGGCGGTCGAGCGCGCGGGTCAGCTGCCGAAGTCGGGGAACGCGGAGGGCGCGTCGGTGACGGTCGACCCGCTCGGCGGGATCAGCGTCCGCCTCGGCACGACGCCCCAGGGCCAGGGGCACCGGACGGTGTGCGCGCAGGTGGTCGCGGACGAGCTCGGTTGCGCACCGGAGGACGTCACGGTCCTGTCCGAGCTCGACACGCAGACGACGCCCTGGACGGTCGCATCGGGCAACTACTCCTCCCGCTTCTCGGGAGTCGGCGTCGGGGCCGTTCGGCTCGCGGCGAGCCGCGTCCGCGCGAAGATCGACGCGATCCGCGAGCACGCCGGCGAGCCCGAGCTGCCGCTGCGCAAGGTCGCCGGGATGGCCCACTGGAACCCCGAGGGGCTCCCGCAGGGCATGGAGCCGGGCCTCGCAGCGATCGCTTTCTGGGCGGCCCCGAACCTCGACCCGCCGGACGCGGATGACCGCGTCGCGTCCTCCGGTGCGCACGGGTTCATCGTCGACGTCTGCGCAGTCGAGATCGACGCCGAGACGGGCGCCGTCGAGGTCGTCGACTACGTCACCGTGCACGACGCGGGCGTCCTGCTCAATCCGCTCCTCGCCGACGGCCAGATCGTCGGCGGCCTCGCGCACGGCGCGGCGGCCGCCCTCTTCGAGCGCCACGTGTACGACGAGTCGGGCAGCCTCATGACCGGCTCGCTCGTCGACTACCTGACGCCCGACCGCGCCCGATCTCCCCGTGCCGCGGATCGGACACCTCTCCTCGCCGTCCCCGTTCACACGCGCTCGGCGCGAAGGGGCTGGGGGAGGGGAACACGATGTCCGCTCCGGTCGCGATCGCGAACGCCGTCGCGGACGCGCTCGGACGGGATGACGTCGAGCTGCCGCTCACTGCGCCGCGCGTCTGGGCCCTGCTCCACCCGGAGGGCGGCGTGAAGCCGGCCGCCCTTCGAGTACGTCCGCGCCGCGCTCCGTCGAGGAGGCGCTCGTCGGCGCTCGCCGACGGCGGCGACGACGCGAAGCCGCTCGCAGGAGGACAGAGCCTCGTCCCGGCGCTGACCATGCGCCTCGTGCGGCCGAGCGTGCTCGTCGACGTGAACCACGCCGGCCTCGGCGAGATCGCAGCGAACGGCGCCCTCCGGATCGGCGCGACCGTCCGGCAGGCGGCGCTCGCCGGCGACGAGCGCGTGCACCCTCTCGTCCGGCAGGCGCTGCCGTTCGTCGGGCACTTCGTCACGCGGAACCGCGGCACGGTCGGCGGCTCGATCGCCCACGCGGACGGCGCCGCCGAGCTGCCGCTCTGCCTGGCCGTCCTCGGCGGTGGAGTGGTCGTCGAGAGCCAACGAGACCGGCGCGAGATCGCCGCCGCGGACTTCTTCGTCACGCACTTCCTCACGACGCTCGAGCCCGGGGAGCTCGTCGTCGAGACCGTCTGGCCGTTCGCGACGGACGGGGAGACGAGCGCGTTCGAGGAGTTTGCGCTCCGCACCGGCGACTTCGCGCAGTCGATGGCCGCCGTGGTGCTCCGACGAGAGGCCGGGCTCGTCGTCGAGGCGCGCGTCGGCGTCGGCGCCGTGACCGACCGGCCGACACGCCTTCCCGAGGTCGAGGCGCTGCTCGTCGGCTCCGCGGGTGACGAGGCGGCGGCCGAGGCGGGCGCGCTGGCCGCACGCCAAGTCGATCCCCCGTCCACGACACACGCGTCGTCCGGCTACCTCCGGTCTCTCGACCGGCACGGTCGTCCGACGGGCGATCGAGCGGGCGCGATGATCCCGATCGAGCTCACGGTCAACGGGCGCAACGTGCGAGAGACGGTCGAGCCACGCCTGCTGCTGACCGACTTCCTCCGTCACCGGCTCGGCCTCACGGGGACGCACGTCGGTTGCGAGCACGGCATCTGCGGCGCGTGCACGGTGCTCCTCGACGGCGTCGCGGTGCGCGGTTGCTGCCTGCTCGCCGTGCAGGCCGACGGGGCGACCGTCTCGACCGTGGAGTCGCTTGCGGGCACATCGGGGCTCACCCCGCTGCAGGAGTCGTTCCGACGCCACCACGCGCTCCAGTGCGGGTTCTGCACGCCCGGGATCCTCATGGCTGCGACCGATCTTCTGGCGCGCGGGGCGCCGACGCGCGACGAGATCGTCGACATGCTCTCCGGGCACCTCTGCCGCTGCACCGGCTACGCGCCGATCGTCGACGCGATCGAGGAGGCGGCAGGCGCGTGAACCTCGCGGCGTCGCTGCTCGGAGCGTGCGAGCGTCACCCGGAGCTCGAAGCGCTCCCCGGGATCCCGTACGGCGAGCTGCTGCCGCGCATCCGGCGGATCGCAGGCGGGCTCGGTGTCGACCCCGGCGAGCGCGTCGCGTTCGTGCTCGACAACCGGCTCGAGACGCCGATCCTCTACTGGGCTTGCCAGTGGGCCGGGGCCGTCGCAGTGCCGCTGTCGTGGCGCCTCTCCGACGACGAGCTCGGATACTGCATCGAGGACTGTGGCGCGGCGGTCGTGATTCGCGATGACGACGCGCTCCCGGACGGCGTCGAGCATCCCGGGGCGCTCGACCGCGACGAGCGCGAGACGTCGCTGCTCCTCTACACGTCGGGGACGACCGGCCGGCCGAAGGGCGTGCCGCGGTCGCATGCCGCCGACCGCGCGGGCGGGTGGTCGCAGGCGCTGCAGCACGGCTACGCCTGGGGCGACCGCACGCTCGGCGTGATGCCGCTCTACCACACGATGGGAATCCACTCGCTCCTGGCGATGCACCTCGTCGGCGGCTGCTTCGTCCCGCAGCCGCGCTGGGACGCGGTCGACGCGCTCCGCCTGATCGCGGAGCAGCGGATCAGCTCCCTGTACCTCGCGCCCACGCTGTTCCACGATCTCGTTCACCACCCGGACGTCGGCACGGCTGATCTCTCCTCCGTTCGAGCGCTCGGATACGCCGGGGCCGCGATGACGTCGAGCCTCGTCCGCCGTTGCGTCGACGTGTTCCGGCCGGAGGTGTTCGTCAACCACTACGGCTCGACCGAGATCTACACGTTCACGATCGGGCGCGACCAGCTCGCGAAGCCGGGGTGCGCCGGCCGGCCGGCCGTCAACACGAGGCTGCGCTTCGACCAGAGCGGCGAGATCCTCGTTCATCTCGGGTCGGACGAGGCCTTCGCCGGCTATTTGAACCGCCCGGACGCGGACGCGAAGGCGATCGAGGACGGCTGGTACCGGACGGGCGACACCGGCCACCTCGACGAGGACGGGGACTTGTGGCTCGACGGGCGGGTCGACGACATGATCGTGTCGGGGGGCGAGAACATCCACCCGCTCGAGGTGGAGGAGGTGATCGCGGCCCACCCCGGCGTGGTGGAGGTCGCGGTGATCGGCGCCGTGGACGAACGGCTCGGCCAGCGGGTCGTCGCGGTCGTGGTCGGGTCCGCGACCGCCGCCGAGCTCGACGAGCACTGCCTCGGCTCGTCGCTCGCGCGGTTCAAGCGCCCTCGCGAGTACCGCCGCACGGACGCGCTGCCGAAGAGCGCATCGGGGAAGATCCTGCGACGGCTGCTTCGAGACGAGGAGACCACGTGACAGAGCACGACGGATTCACGGTCGAGCGAGACGGACAGGTCGCGACGATCACTCTCGACGTCCCCGGCAAGCTCAACCGGGTCTCCATGGCCGCACGCGACCAGCTCTCAGCGGCCTTCGCCGAGCTCGACGCCGATGACAGCGTGCGCTTCGTTGTCGTCACGGGAGCCGGCGGCGCGTTCACCGCAGGCGGCGACATCGCCGGCTTCCTCGAGCGCTCCCCGTGGACGGTCTCGCAGCTGGCCCGCAACGTCGCCGCGCCCGAGCGGTGTTCGAAGCCCGTAATCGCCCGCCTCGAGGGATACGTCCTCGGGGTCGGCCTCGAGCTCGCCCTCGCGTGCGACTTCCGCCTCGCGGCCGAGGACGTCCAGCTCGGTCTCCCGGAGGTGACGATCGGGATGATCCCCGGCTCGGGCGGCACGCAGCGCCTCGCGCGGCTCGTGGGGCTTGGTCGGGCGAAGGACATCGTCATGCGCGGCCGGCGCGTGGCGGCGGAGGAGGCGCTCGCGCTCGGGCTCGTGACGCGGGTCGTCACGGCCGCCGAGCTCGACGACGCCGTCGACTCGCTCGTCGACGAGCTCTCGGCCCACTCGCCGCTCGCGCTCGCGATGGCCAAGCGCGTGCTGAACACCGCCTACGACAGCCCGCTCCATGTCGGCCTCGAGCTCGAGGGCCTCGCCTACGGGCTTCTCCGGCAGACTCACGACTTCCGCGAGGGCGTCGAGGCCTTCGTCGAGAAGCGCAGACCCGAGTTCACCGGAGAGTGACATGGACGCCGCCGACCTCGCGCTACGGAACCTGACGTACGCGCAATTCGTCGAGCTCGGCCGTGCGCCGACGCTCGCCGAGGTCGCCGAGCGCGGGGCGATGACGGTGGACGAGGCACGGGCAGGGTGGGGACGGCTCCACGAGCAGCACGCGATCGTGCTGGACGCCGACGGCGAGAACCTCCGGATGGCGAACCCGTTCTCCGCCGTCCCGACGTCATTCCGCGTCGAGGCGGACGGCCGCTCGTGGTTCGCGAACTGCGCGTGGGACGCGTTCGGGATCTGCGCGGCGCTCCACGTCGACGGGCGGTTCGAGACGACCTGCCCGGACTGCCGCGAGCCTCTCGAGATCGAGGTCCGCAGTGGCCGGCCGAGCGACGAGAGCCTCCTTTTCCACTGCCTGGTGCCGGCCGGTCGCTGGTGGGCGGACATCGTCTTCACCTGAGGGGCGATGAACCTCTTCCGGTCGGAAGAGCACATCGAGCGCTGGCTCGACGGGCGCGAGCCGGGCGCGACGATCCCGGTGACGATCCTCGCCGACCTCGCCGTCGCGTGGTGGCGCGACCGCCTCTCGCCGGACTGGCGGCCGCACACCCGGGAGCAGAACCAGGCGATCCTCGACGGGCTCGGCCTGAAGACCGCGTTCTGGCAGCTGCGCTAGTGCTCGACGCCGAGCGCTGAGCACGTGGGCTTCAATGCGGAGAAGGACAGCTCGTCGAGGCCGCCTCCCGGCGGCCTCGACTTGCCCCCAAGGGCCGACTATTCGGTACACAGCTGCTCCGCATAGGTGGTGATGCGCGAGTCGTGCTCGACGGCGGCTCGTGGGTGGCCTGATCAGTGGGCGGGCTGGCGGGGTCGCGCCATCCGCGTGGCCAGGACGAGGCTGATCACGAGCAGGACGCCGGCACCGAATCCCATCCCGATCTGCAGCCACTCGGTTCCGTGAGCCGAGCTGATCGTCGCCGCGGGGGTCGGGATGCTCGCCGGGTCGAGCGACCTCGGAGTGCCGGAGCCCCTCGTCGAGTCGCTCGAACATCCAGAAGCTGCACGCGGCGAAGCCCTCGTGGGCGACAGCGAGTGTCTCGCGATCGCCCTCCGCCTCCGCCACCACCTGGGCGAAGAGCTCCGCCGCCTCGTCCGGCGCCTCGTAGAGGCGGATACGCGCGAGGATCACGGTGGCTCGCGCACGCTGCGGGCCCGGTGACAGCGGGGCGATCACGTCACGCAGCTGGGTCTCGGCTCGCCGTGAGTCCCCTGACTCGAAGTGCAGGTACGCCGCGCCCACCGCACGTCGCAGCGCGTCGTCTGGGAGTTCAGACGGGGTCAATTCGGCTGCCCAGTCGAGCATCTGAGCGGCTGGCCGTGGAGCTCCCCTGCCTCGTGCGTGATTTGCGGCTTCCTCGAGCGTGACCGCCACCGCTTCGTCCGGCGATCCGATCGACGCCGCCAACTGCCATGCGCGCGCTTCGGGATCGTCGAGCAGCTCGGCGAGCCGAGCATGAATCTCCGCCCGCCGGCCCGGATCGGCCGTCTCGTACGCGCCCGCGGCGAGGAGGGGATGCGTGAAGCGGATTCGGCTCGTGTCGCGGTCGACGATCCCCGCCTCGACTGCGGGTCGCAGGCCTGCCTCACGATCGATTCCCGACGCTGCTTCCGTGACGGCAATCGTTGGATGTGCATGCGCCGCCGCCGCGAGCAGGAAGTCACGGCATTGCGGAGGCAGCGCCCGTAGCCGACCGTGGACGAGGTCGTGAAGCGACTCGGGGACGGGGAGACGTTGTCCCCGATCGACAGAGACGCCGCTCCGCTGCACCCTGCGAACGATCTCGAGGGCGTAGAACGGGTTTCCGCCGGACGCGTCCCGCACCTCGTCGAGAAGCGGTCTCGGCAGGACGAGCCCCAGATGCGACTGCACGACCTGATGCAGAGCGCCGGCGTCGAGCGAGCCCACGTTCACGCGCACGACGCGGTCGGTGGGGAGCGCCGTCGAGCTCCCGCAGGAGCGTGCTGTCGAGTCCCGAACGGCGCGAGAGGAGCACGCCTATGCGCTCGGACCGCAGTCGTCGGCCCGCGTACGCCAGGCCGGCGGCCGAGGCCGGATCGAGCCACTGAACGTGTCGACCGCGACGACGACGGGGCGATCGTCGGCGAGTGCGCGCAGCGAGCTCAAGAGCGCGAGGCCGATCGCGTGGGGGTCCGGTGGCGGCCCTTCCTCGTCACCGAGGACAAGCGCGCGCGAAAGCGCTCGGGTCTGTACTGCCGGCAGGGGCGAGAGCGCAAGGTCGAGCACGGGACTCAGGAGATCGCCGATGCCGGAGAACGAGAGCGCCGTCTCGCTCTCGGCCGGGCGGGCCGCGAGGACGCGGAACCCACGGTCGCCCGCTTCCTCGAGACCCGCCTCCCAGAGGGTCGTCTTTCCGACGCCGGCGTCGCCTTTCGAGGGCGACCACGACAGCTCCCGAGGGGATGCTCGACACGAAGTCGCGAAGGGACGCGAGCTCGGCCTGCCGTCCCGCGACGCCAGAGGACATGACCCGACGATCGTAAGCTCCGCGCTGGTGCGCGGAAAGCCCTCGGCTACATGCGGAACACGCCGAACGTCGTCTCCGGGACGGGGGCGTTGGCCGCGGCGGCGAGGCCGAGCGCGAGCACGCGCCGTGTGTCGCGGGGGTCGATGATCCCGTCGTCCCAGAGCCGCGCCGTCGAGTAGTACGGCGATCCCTCGCGCTCGTACCTCTCACGGATCTCGTCGGGGTCGGCGTCGCCGACCATCGTCAGCACGGTCGCGGCCTGTTCGCCGCCCATCACGCTGATCCGGGCGTTCGGCCACATCCAGAGCTGCCGCGGGCCGTACGCGCGGCCGCACATCGCGTAGTTCCCGGCCCCGAACGAGCCCCCCGTGACGACGGTGAACTTCGGCACGTCGGCGCACGCGACGGCCATCACGAGCTTCGCGCCGTCGCGCGCGATGCCACCCTCCTCGTACTCCCGGCCGACCATGAACCCCGTGATGTTCTGGAGGAAGACGAGCGGGATGCGCCGCTTGCAGGCGAGCTCGATGAAGTGCGCGCCCTTCTGCGACGACTCGGCGAAGAGGATCCCGCGATTGGCGAGGATCCCGACCGGGAAGCCCTCGATGCGCGCGAAGCCGCAGACGAGCGTTTCGCCGTACAGCGCCTTGAACTCGTGGAAGCGGCTGCCGTCGACGATCCGCGCGATGAGCTCGAGGGGATCGAGCTCGTGGCGGAAGTCCCCCGGGACGAGCCCGTAGAGGTCGGCGGGATCGACGACCGGCTGCTCCGGCCCTGTGAGCTCCCATGGGCACGGCGGCGCGTCGCCGAGGTTGCGGACGATCTGGCGGGCGAGCGCGAGGGCATGCTCGTCCGACGTCGCGTAGTGGTCGGCGACGCCCGAGCGCCGTGTGTGGACGTCTGCGCCCCCGAGCTCCTCGGCCGTCACCTCCTCGCCGGTTGCGGCCTTCACGAGCGGCGGGCCGCCGATGAAGATCGTTCCCGTCCCGCCGACGATGATCGTCTCGTCCGACATGGCCGGCACGTAGGCGCCGCCCGCCGTGCACGACCCCATCACGACGGCGATCTGCGGAATTCCCTTCGCCGACATGCGGGCCTGGTTGAAGAAGATCCGCCCGAAGTGCTCCCGGTCGGGGAACACCTCGTCCTGGAGCGGTAGGAACGCGCCGCCGGAGTCGACGAGGTAGATGCACGGCAGGCGGTTCTGCTCCGCGACCTCCTGTGCGCGCAGGTGCTTCTTCACCGTCAGCGGGAAGTACGTGCCGCCCTTCACGGTCGCGTCGTTCGCGACGATCACGCACGCCCGGCCCTCGACGATCCCGATCCCCGTGACGATCCCCGCCGACGGCGCCTGGCCGTCGTACAGGCCCCATGCCGCAAGCGCGTTGAGCTCGAGAAACGCGGAGCCCGGGTCGACGAGCCGGTCGATGCGCTCGCGCGCGGGCCATTTGCCGCGCGAGCGGTGGCGCTCGACCGACGCCTCGCCGCCGCCCGCTGCGACGAGCGCCGTGCGCTCGCGGAGCTCGGCGACCAGCTCGTCCATGCGTGCCGAGCGGCGCGCGAACGTCTCGTCGCGGACGATGTGGGAGGCGAGGACGGTCATGCGGCCTCCAGCGTGACGAGGATCGCGCCCGATGTCACCTGGTCGCCGACACGGACGTCGACCGACCGCACGGCTCCGTCGTAGGGCGCGGTCACCACCTGCTCCATCTTCATCGCCTCGAGCACGACCAGCGGCTGGTGCGACTCGACGGCGTCGCCCTCGTCGACGCGGACCTCGATCACCTTCCCGGGCATCGGCGCGGTGATGCGGCCGTCGCCGCCGCCTCCCACGCTTCCGCCGTGGGCGGCCCCGTCGACGTGCAACGGCGCAAAGGTCGCGGCCGCCGGGAGATTGAGCCGCCACGCGCTGTCCCACGGGCCCGGCGGGGGATCGAGCGGTGCGGCCGAGAGCGGCGGATACCGCGTCAGGAAGTCGGTCGAGACGTCACCTGCGCGGAACGCGGGGTGGGCGACGAGCCAGCGGAGGAAGGGCAGGTTCGTCGTCACGCCCTCGACGGTCGTCTCGTCGAGCGCCGTCCCGAGTTGATCGAGCGCTGCGACGCGGTCGACGCCGTGCGCGATCAGCTTCGCGATCATCGCGTCGTAGCTCCCCGAGATCTCGTCGCCCTCGTCGACGCCCGCGTCGACCCGGACGCCGGCGGGAAGACGCAGGCGACGCACGGGGCCGGGCTGGGGGAGGAAGGTGCGCGGATCCTCGGCGTAGAGGCGCGCCTCGAGCGCGTGACCGCTCTGCGTCACCTCGAGCCCCGCGAGCGGCTCGCCGTCGGCCACCCCGAGCTGGAGCTCGACGAGGTCGAGGCCGGTCACCGCCTCCGTCACGGGGTGCTCGACCTGGATGCGGCCGTTCAGCTCGAGGAAGAACACCTCGTCGTTCTCGACGAGGAACTCGGCGGTGCCGGCGCTCTCGTAGCCTAGCTCGCGTGCGAATGCGACCGCGTGCGCCGCGACCCCCTCGCGCACCGTCTCCGGGAGCGCGGGCGGCGGCGACTCCTCGACGACCTTCTGGTGGCGGCGCTGGACCGAGCAGTCGCGTGTGCCGAGGGCGAGCACCGTGCCGTGACGATCGCCGAGGAGCTGCACCTCGACGTGCCGAGGGCTGCGCAGGAGGCGCTCGCAGTAGACCGTGCCGTCGCCGAACGCCGCCTCGGCCTCGCGCGCGGCGGACTCGAGTGCGTCGGCAAGGTCGTCGGGGCCTTCGACCACCCGCATCCCACGGCCGCCACCTCCCGCGGACGCCTTGACGAGCAGGGGGAAGCCGAGCTCCTCGGGCTCGCCCGTCGGAAGCGTCGGGACGCTTGCCGCGGCGGCGATGCGCTTCGCCTCGAGCTTGTCACCGCCCCGGCGCAGGACGTCGGCCGGCGGTCCGATCCACGTCAGACCGGCCACCCTCACCGCCTCCGCGAATGCGGCGCTCTCGGCGAGGAAGCCGTAGCCGGGATGAACGAGCGTCGCGCCCGAGCCCACCGCGGCCGCGACGAGCGCGTCGGCGTCGAGGTACGACGGCACCGCGACGACCGCGTCGGCGACCCGCGCGTGGAGGGCGCCGTCGTCGTCCGGCCCCGTCACCGCGATCGTCCCGATCCCGAGCCGACGGCAGGTCGAGAAGATGCGGACCGCGATCTCACCGCGGTTCGCGACGAGCAGCTTCCGAGCGGCGCTCACGGCCGCGAGACTAGGCGAAGATGACCACGAGCAGGGTCGCCACCGCGAGGGCGCCGCCGGCACACGAGAGCGCCATCGTCCACACGGCCGGCAGCGGCGCGTAGCCGCCCTCGTCCAGCGCCCCGTCTACCGCTCGCTTGCGCAGCTCGCCGGCGCCGAACATCGAGACCGCGAGCAGGGCATAGCCGATCCCGAGGAGGATGTAGGGCCAGCCCGATCCTTCGACGAGCTGCGGGACGAGCCCGCCCACCGCGATCGACGCGGTCGTGGCGGCGATTCCCGTGCGCCACCACGCGAGCCACGTCCGCTCGGCTGCGAGACGCGTTCGCCGGGTGACGTCCGCGATCTCGGCGTCGCTCATCGCGTCAGGCCTCGCCGTCCCAGTAGTCGACTTCGCTGTCGATGCGGAAGAGCCGTCCCGGGTCGGCCGGGTTGCCCGGCCAGATCCCGATCTTGCCGCTGTCCGGATACACCGCCGCGTCCGGGCTCTGCTTGGTGGAGAGCATGAGTACGCGGATCGGCTCGTCCGTGTCGTTGCGGACCTGGTGCGCGCCCTCCGGCCCCTCCCGGAAGCACACGACGTCACCGGGCCGGAGCTCGTGCTCCCCCTCGGGGTCGCGGAGGGTGGGACGGCCGGCAATCACGAGGAGCCACTCCTCGGTGCCGTACTCGTAGTGGTAGGGGAACGTTCGCTCGCCGGGCTCGAGCTCGTAGACGCTCGCGCCGAGCTTCTCGGCGCCGATTCGCTCGCCGACCGATGCCCGCCGCCACGAGAAGCCGGGGCGATCGCGGCTCAGGTCGAGGTCGTCGTCGAAGAGGTTGTACGCCTTCACGACGTCGGCGGGCCGTCACCGGACGCCGGCGGCGGCTCCGGCGGCGGCTTCTGCGCCGGCTTCGCCTTGTCGTCCTCTCCGGCCTCCAGCATCCGGCGCGGATCGACCTCGGCGACGGCGTCCTTCATCTCGCGCACGCCGGTTCCGAGCCGCTTCGCGACCTGCGGCACGCCCTTCGCTCCGAAGAGGAGCACGAGGACGCCCACGAGGATCACGATCTCCCAGATCCCGAGTCCGAACGGCATCGGTGCGGATGCTACGCGAGTCGCCGCCCGACGCCGCGTCTGGCGCATTCCCTCGGATGAGGCATTCGCAACGAGCGGGAGCGGTGTCACCGTGAGCAGACCCCCATGCGACTCCTCAGCCGAACACCGCCGCGCCAGGCCGACGCCGATCTCACGTACTTCAGCGTGTCCGAGGCGAACGACTTCCGCCGCCTGGTACAGCGGTCGTTCGCGGCCGCAGGACGCGAGGTCACCGTCTACCCCGACCGTGTGGAGGATCGCAGCGGGACGAGCTTCCGGCTCTGGAACATCGGCGCCCTCTGCATCGGCACGAGCCCGAGCGACTGGCCGGCGCTGGTCGACGAACACGTGCGTCTCGTCACGACGCCGTCACGCGAGCTCGCGGACCTCTCGCAGGAGGAGGTCGAGTCGGGCCTCTACCTGCGCCTCGTCGAGACGGTGTCGGTGCGCGACCCCGATTCACTGGGCTACGCACGCGTCGTCGCGCCGGGGCTGCTCGAGGTGCTCTCGGTCGATCTCCCCGACGCCGTCGCGATGCCGACGCGGGAGGAGCTCGCCGAATGGGGGACGATCGGCAACCTGCTCGAGCGCGGACGGGACAACCTCCTTGCGCTGCTGCGCGATCCGAGCGTCGCCGCCGAGACCGTGGGGGAGGGCGAGCGCGGCAGCTTCTCCGCGATCACCGGCGGCTCGGTCTTCACCGCCAGCCTTGCCCTCCTGCTGACCGAGACGGTCGAGCACTTCACCGACGAGAACGACTGGGGCCGTGGGTTCCTCGTCGCGGTCCCCAACCGCCACCAGCTGCTCTGGCGGCCGATCGACAGGGCGGACGCCTCGGTCGCGCTCGACCGCATGATCGAGGCTGCGCTTCGCGGTTTCGCGGCCGGCGCGGGGCCGCTCAGCCCCGACGTCCACTGGGTGCGGAACCGCACCTGGGTCCAGGGCACGTCCTACGCGAGCGGCAAGGCGCGTGTGCTCCGCGACACGGGGCTCCGCGAGCTGCTGAAGAGCCTGTAGCCGGGCCCGGGGCGCGACTCAGGGGAGGCGCCAGTCGATCCCGGTCGCGCCGTTCGACTCGAGGAGCGCATTCGCCTTCGAGAAGTGGCGGCAGCCGAAGAAGCCGCTGACGCTGTACGGCGACGGGTGCCGCGCGGTGAGCACGTGATGGCGGCTCGTGTCGACCTTTGACCCCTTGTCCTGCGCGTACTTGCCCCAGAGGAGGAACACGATCCCGTCGCGGCGCATGGAGAGCTCGCTGATCGCGCGGTCCGTGAACTGCTCCCACCCCTTGCCCGAGTGTGACGCCGGCTTCCCGGGCGAGACCGTCAGCACGGCATTCAGCAGCAGGACGCCGCGCTCGGCCCAGGGCGTCAGGTCGCCGGTCGTGGGGCGGGGGACCTCGAGGTCGTTCGAGAGCTCCTCGTAGATGTTGCGGAGCGAGGGCGGCAGCGGCACGCCCTGGGGCACCGAGAAGCAGAGGCCCATCGCCTGGCCGGCGCCGTGGTACGGATCCTGGCCGAGGATGACGACGCGGACTTCGTCGAACGGCGTCAGCTCCATGGCGTTGAAGACCCGGTCGGCGGGCGGGTAGAACCGGCGTCCCGCGGAGACCTCGGAGACGAGGAAGGAGCGGAGCTCGGTCATGTGCGGCGTCTCGAGCTCGTCCGCGAGCACCTCGAGCCAGCTCTCGTGCATGCGCGGCTGCACGCGGCGAGCCTACGCTGTCAGGGCATCCACCTTCCGAACGACCTCGCGGCACCACTCGGCGTGCCGCGAGCGGTCGTCGAGGAACTGGGACGGCTTGATGCAGAAGGACGTGAAGCCGCGCTCGAGCTGGGCGGGAATCGTCGCGAGCGCCTCGTCGAGGTCTGCCGGGCTCTCCGCGTCGGTGAAGCGGGCGCGTGTCCCGCCGACGAGCTCGAAGCCGGCCGGATCGCGCCCCGCCTGGACGAGCGCCGCTCGCAGGCGCCCGACGTCGTCGTCCGACGGGCGGCCGAGCGGGTTCCAGCCGCGCCCGTAGCGGACGAGGCGCCCGAGTAGCCGATCGTGGAGTGTGGACGAGCCGAACCACATGCCGACGCCGTCGGGCCGGAACGGCTTCGGCTCGACCCAGACGTTCCGGAACGAGTAGAACTGCCCCTCGAACGTCGCCGGCGATGCGTCCCACGCGGCTTGCCAGGCGGTGAGGTGCTCGTCGAGCAGCCTGCCGCGGTGCTCGAAGGGGACGCCGAGCGCCGCGTACTCCTCCTCGTGCCAGCTGACCGTCGGGAGGACGACGAGGCGGCCCTCCGAGAGGAGATCGAGCGTCGCGAGGTCCTTGGCGAGGAGGAGCGGGTGCCGAAGCGGAGCGATGATCGCCGCGGCGGCGAGGCGGAGACGGGTCGTCGCCGCCGCGATCGCCGACAGGAGGACGAGAGAGCTCGGCCACGGCATCGCCGGGTCCTGGTTTCCCGGGAGCGCGTACTCGCGCGGGTTCGGCATCGGGCCGTCCGCGTCGGCGCTCCGCCCGAGGACGACGTGCTCGCTGAGCATGACCGCGTCGAAGCCGGCCTCCTCGGCCTCGACGGCCATGCGGACGAGCCCCCGCAGGTCGCGGGCGTCGGCCACGGTCCAGTTCTCCGAGAGGACGTGGACGAGCCGGACGCCGCTCACGCGGTATGCGCCTGTCCCGACCAGTGCCGCCAGGCGCTCTCGACGTGCTCGCGCATGAGCGTCTCCGCGCGGTCGCCGTCGCGCGACTCGATCGCCCCGAGCAGCTCGTGGTGCTCGGCGACGTCGGCCTCCTGCCAGTCGGGCTGTGTCCGGCGGCGCGCGAGGAGCCGTCGGCCGACGTCCGCGATCCACAGCGAGTCGATCAGCCGGACGAGCGCGGCGTTCCTCGTCGCGGTCGCGACGGCCATGTGGAACGCGCGGCTCGCGTCGTGCGCGGCCGCGGCGGTGCGCGCCGTGCGCTCGTCCTCGATCGACCGGCGAAGCGCCGAGAGGTCGTCGTCCGTACGGCGCTCGGCCGCGAGCCGGGCGAGCACGGGCTCGAGGTGGAGGCGGGCCTCGAGGCGCTCGAGGACGCGGTCGAGCCCGAGGTCTGCGACGAAGAAGCCCCGGTTGACCTCGAACTCGACGAGGCCGTCGCCGGCGAGCCGCCGCAGCGCCTCGCGGACGGAACCGCGCGAGATTCCGAGCGCGTCGGCGAGCTCCGCCTGCCCGACCCTCGCACCGGGAGGGAGGCGGCCGTCGACGATCATCGCTCGGAGCTCGTCGTAGGCGAGACCGACGACCGAGCGCACGCGGAGCGGGCCCGGGGTCGTTCCCATTCAGCGGCTCACCTGAAAGGTTGACATTCGATGTTCGAACCTTGTATACCGCTCGGGTCCCCGGCGCAAGGGGCGCCGGAAGCCTAGGAGGGTTCACCGGATGAGCGAGACCCAGACCGGCGGCGGCACCGGATCGTTGGGGGAGAAGAACCTCTCGACGCTGCATGCCGTCGCGCAGTCCCTTGCGATCGGCCCGATGTTCTCGACCGCGCTGATCCTCGGCCTCGTGTCGAACCCCGTGACGGGGGCGGGGTGGAACTCGACCCTCTCGGTGCTCCTCGCCGGGCTCGGCGTCCTCGCGATCGGCTACGTCGTCGCGCTCTATGCGCGCCGGTTCGCCGGCGCAGGGGCCGTGTACGAGTACCTCGCGCACGGCGCGCACCCGTGGGTCGGCGTCCTCGTCGCGGGCATCTTCTTCCTGGGCACCCTCTTCCTCGGCGGCGGGGGGATCTACCTCGGCGTCGGCAACCTCGCCGAGGGCTTCTGGAACACGCACATCTCGGACAACGGCCCGTCGTGGTGGGTCTGGGGGCTGATCGCGCTCGCGATCGTGCTCGTCCTGAACTACATCGGCGTGCGGATCGCGGTCGGGGCGATGCTCACCTTCGCCGCGGTCTCCTTCGTCCCGATGCTCATCCTTGCCGTGGTCATCGTGGCGAAGGGCGGGGCGGACGGGATCTCGCTGAGCGTGTTCAACCCGAGCGAGACCGGCCTTCTCGACCTCACGGGCGGCGGCGTCCTCGGCGGCGTCCTCCTCGGCATCCTGCTCTTCGTGGGCTTCGAGGCCGCGGCGTCGATCGGCGAGGAGTCGCACGACCCGCACCGCTCGATCCCGCGTGCGGTGCTGTTCACGATCGCGGCGGCCGCGGCCTTCTACGTGATCATGGCGTTCTCGTTCTCGATCGGATACGGGAAAGAGGCCGTCGAGCAGGGCGCCTGGGCCGGCGACCCGGCCGCGGTCAACACGATGGCCACCGAGTACATCGGCTCCTGGTTCGCCACGATCCTCGACCTCGTCGTGATCCTCGACGCCATGGCCCTGGCGCTCGCGATCTGCGTCACGATCGGCCGCGGCTTCTTCGCGCTCTCTCGCGACGGGCTGCTGCCGAAGTTCTTCACGAAGACCTCGCGCTACGGCACCCCGTGGGCGGGGAACCTCATCGTGGCCGTCGGCGGGATCGGGCTGATGCTCGTTTCCTGGTTCGTCGACTACGGCTCGCGGCTCTTCCTCGCGCCGGACGACTCGGGGAACCTCGTGCCGACGCTGCCCGACGGGTTTGCGACGTTCATCCTCTCGGCGACGATCGGCTCGCTCGCGGTCGAGCTCGTCTACCTGATCCTCGCGGTCGCCGCCTTCGGGCTCGTGCGGCAGGCGGGCAACAAGTGGTGGCAGTACGTCGTGGTCGCGATCGCCGTGCTCACGCCGATCCTCGGCTACCTCGGCGCTCTCAAGCCCGAGCCGCACGACCGGTCGAACGTCAACTGGGAGGCGCTCTACTGGACGATCGGGGTGGTTCTCGTCGCGGTGCTCTGGTTCGTCCTGCTCATGGTGGTGCGCCGCGACCGGGTCGACGCCGCGGCCGCAGCATGCGGCCGAGCATCACGGGGTTCCTCCGCTGGACGAGACGCTCGACTACCGTCCAGCGCAGTAGTGGCGGAACGGGAGTGGCACGACGTCGGTCCGGCCGGCGACGCGTCGGAGGGTCACCTCCGGCGTGTCGAGGCCGGCGGGCGCGCGGTGTGCGTCGGGCGTCTCGGCGACGCCTGGATCGCGTTCGACGACACGTGCACGCACGAGGAGTGCTCGCTCGCCGAGGGTGAGCTCGACGGCGCGGTCGTCGTCTGCCCCTGCCACGGCTCGGAGTTCGACGTGCGGACCGGTGACGTGCTCACCCCTCCGGCGCTCGAGCCGCTCCCGATCTACGAGGCGCGCGAGGACGGCGGCGCGCTGCTCGTCCGGCTCGCGCCGCCGCCGGTCGCCGAGGAGGCCGCCCACGCCCGCGACGACCACGTCACGGCCGAGCAGGCGAGTGCCGTCACCGTCGCAGGCCCTGTCGTCGACGCGCTGTCGCTCGACGACGTCGACCTCACCGACCTCGACACCTGGGAAGAGCGCGTCCCGTACGACTGGCTCGCACTCCTCCGCCGCGACGCGCCGCTCTTCTGGCAGCCGGAGGTCGAGGGCAACGGCTTCTGGGCGTTCACGCGCTACGACGACGTCGTCGCGATCTCGAAGGACTGGGAGACGTACTCGAGTGAGCTCGGCGGGACGTCGCTCCAGGACCTGACGCCCGCGGAGCTCGAGGCGCGCAAGTCGATGCTCGACACCGACCCGCCGCCCCACACGCGGATGCGCGGGCTCGTGAACAAGGGCTTCACGCCGCGCGTGATCAACACCTACGAGGAGCGGATCCGCCGCCTCGCGCAGGGCATCCTCGCCGCGGCGTTCGAGCAGGACGGGTTCGACTGGGTCGAGTCGGTCGCGGCCGAGATCCCGATGTGGGTCTTCTCCGAGATCATGGGCCTCCCCGTCGAGGACCGGAAGCTGATCATCGAGCTCGGCGACAAGATCCTCGGGAACACGGACCCGGACGTCGTCGGAGCGGAGAACGTCGTCGAGCGCGCGCTTCGCGACCCGAAGCTCCGCATGCTGCCGTTCTCGAGCCCGTTCTCCCTCGACCTCGATCGAGTACGGCCGCGCGCTCGGCGAGAAGCGGCGGCACGAGCCGCGCGAGGACATCACGACGAAGCTCGTCGAGGCCGAGATCGAGGGGTCGCGGCTCACCGAGCAGGAGTTCGGGACGATGTTCATCCTGCTCACGACGGCCGGGAACGAGACGACGCGTCACACGATCAGCCTCGGGCTCGCCGACCTGCTCGCCCATCCCGACGAGCTCGCACGGCTCGTCGCCGACCCGTCGCTCGCGGGCACCGCGGCGGACGAGCTCCTCCGCCGTGCCCATCCGGTGCACCACTTCCGCCGCACCGCGACGCGCGACGTCGTGCTCCACGGGCGGACGATCCGGCGCGGCGACAAGGTGACGATCTGGTACGCGGGGGCGAACTACGACGATGAGAAGTTCGCCGACCCGTACCGCCTCGACGTCGGCCGCACGCCGAACCGCCACGTCACCTTCGGGCTCGGCGGGCCGCACTTCTGCCTCGGCGCCCACCTCGCGAAGCTGGAGATCAAGGTGTGGCTCGAGGAGATGGTCCCGTACCTGCCTCGCCTGGAGCTGGCAGGCGAGCCGGTGCGGCTACGCTCGAACTTCTTCAACGGCATCAAGCGCATGCCCGTGCGGGTGACGGCGTGACGGAGACGAGGAGCGAGCGAATGACGACGAACGACCCGGAGACGGTCGCGCGCGAGCTGGGCGAGCAGGGCGTGCGGGCGGTGCGCCTCCTCTACACCGACCTGCACGGGGTCGCGCGCGGAAAGGACATCCCGCTTCGCCACTTCGCCGGTCTCTGCGAGGAGGGCGCCAACTTCTGCGCGGCCGTGATGGGCACGGATCTCCGTCACACGCCCGTCGTCGGCGGCGAGATCGGCTACGTCGACTTCGCCGTCAAGCCGGACCTCTCCACGATGCGCCGGGTCCCGTGGCTACCCGAGCTCGCCTGGTGCCTCGGCGAGGCGTGGACGCTGGACGGCGCGGAGCACTGGCCGTCGTGTCCGCGTGCGCTCCTCGCGCGGGTCGTCGACGCCTACGCCGAGCGCGGGCTCACACCTGTCGTCGCCCCCGAGCTCGAGTTCTTCCTCGCCGAGCGGGAACGCGCGGAGGACGGAGCGCTTCGGCGGTACGTCGACGAGCTCTCGCGCGTCTACACCGTCGGCGCCGTCTCCGACCCCCGCGAGGTCGTGCTGCGGATGCTGCTCTGGTGCGACGAGCTCGGGCTGGAGGCGTTCGCCGCCAACCACGAGTTCATGAACTCGCAGTACGAGATCAACGTGAAGCACTCGGGCGCGCTCGACGCCGCCGACCGGGCGTTCATGCTCAAGGCCGCCGTCAAGGAGATCGCCGCGCGCGAGGGGCTCCTCGCCACGTTCATGGGCCGGCCGTTCGGCGACCAGGGCGGCTCGGGCTTCCATCTCCACATCTCGCTCCAGGAGGGGACCCGCCACAACGCGTTCGCCGACGAGGGCGGCGCCGACGGGCTCAGTCCGCTCGCCGGCAGCTTCATCGCGGGCATCCTCGAGCACGCGGCCGGCCTGCAGGCGCTCCTCGGCCCGACGGTGAACGCGTACAAGCGGATCCTCCCGGACAGCCTCGCGCCGACCCACGGCAACTGGGGGCACGACAACCGCACGGCGATGTGCCGCGTGCCGCTCGAGCGCGGCGCCCGCTCCCGGGTCGAGATTCGGACGGGCGACGGCTCCGCCTGTGCGCACCTGATCATTGCCGCCCTTCTGCTCGCCGGGCTCGACGGGATCGAGCGAGAGCTGACGCCACCCGAGCCGGTAACGGGCGACGCGTACCGCATGGACGACGCGCACGCCGGATCGCGCCTGCCCGGTGACCTCGGCGCGGCGCTCGACGCGCTCGAGGCGGACACGTGGCTGACCGAGCGCCTCGGCGGGGACCTCGTGGGGACGTTCGTCGCGATGAAACGCTTCGAGGTGGAGCGGTTCTCGGAGGCCGTCGGCGAGCTCGACCCCGAGGTCGTCAGCGCCTGGGAGATCGAGGAGTATGCCGCCCACCTTTGACCTGAAGGACCGCCGCGTCCGCGTCGAGGTCGACGGCGAGCCGCGCTGGGGCAGGCCCGACGGCGGCACGGTCGTGCTCGACGACGGGGCGAGGATCGCGGAGAGCGACGTGCTGTACCTCGCGCCGGCCGAGCCGACGAAGATCCTCGCGGTCCACCTGACGTACCGGTCGCGCGTCGAGGAGTACGCTGCCCGGACGCCGCCCGAGCCGTCGTACTTCGTCAAGCCGCCGACGACCCTCAACGGCCACCGCCGACCGATTCGGATGGCGAAGGGCGCACGCTTCCTCAACTACGAGGGCGAGCTCGCGGTCGTCGTCGGCAGGCGAATGAAGGGCGTCCCGGTTCACGAGGTGCTCGACCATGTAGCCGGCTACACGTGCGCGAACGACGTCGGGATGCACGACTTCCGACACGCCGACCGTGGCTCGATGCTGCGGGTCAAGGGGCAGGACGGATTCCTCCCGCTCGGCCCCGAGCTCGTGCCGGCGTCGGAGTTCGACCCCGCCGACTTCACGCTCCGCACGTACGTCAACGAGCGGCTCGTGCAGGAGACGACCGCCGACGACCTGCTCTTCGGCGTCGCGTATCAGCTCGCGGACCTCTGCCGGACGATCACGCTCGAGCCGGGCGACGTCGTCCTCACCGGGACGCCGGCGAACTCGCGCCCCATGAAGCCGGGCGACGTCGTCGAGGTCGACATCGAGGGCCTCTGCCGGCTGACGAACACGGTCGAGGAGTGGGACGTCGACCTCAGCGGCCCCGGCGAGCAGCTGCAGGTCTCCGCCCAGACGCTCCACGTCGCGCTCGCGATCCCCGAGGACGAGGCCGAGCGCATGGTCACCGAGGGGCGCGTCTCGTGACCGGCGACCTCGGCCGCCGAAAGGCGGTCGCTTCAGGGATTCTCGCGAGCCGTGATGCGCTCCGGCGCATCGCGGCTCTGCGGGCGAACGAAAGCGGCACGCCCTGATCCGCCTCGACCGCATCGACCACGTCGGTCTGCGCGTCGCCGACCTGGGCGAGGCCGCGGCGCGGTGGTGCGTCCAGCTCGGGCTCGTCGAGCGCGGCCGCGACGCAGGACGCGCGTTCCTCGCGTGCAACGACGAGCCCTACTGCCTCGAGCTCCTCGAGGGCGGCGAGCCGGGCTTCGACCACGTGGCGTACGAGCTACATCGCGAGTGCGCCTTCGAGGCGGCGAGCGGGCTGCTCTGGGAGCGGGACGTCGCCGTCGAGGAGCGCGAGGCCTCTCTCTGGGTAACCGACCCCGACGGGCGGTCGATCCAGCTCATGCCGCCCCGCGAGCCCGCCTCCGACGTCGACCGGTGGCCCCAGCACGCCCGCCTGTCGTCGACGGTGCACATTGGCGGGCCGCGCCGGCTCGGCCACGTGAACTGCCTCACGGGGGACATCGCCGCGAGCGTCTCGTTCTACACCGACGTCCTCGGGATGAAGGTCTCCGACTGGCTCGGCGACGCGGGGGTGTGGCTCCACATCGACTCCGAGCACCACGTGATGGCGCTCGTCGAGACGGGCGACGCGCACTTCCACCACCTCGCGTTCGACGTGGTCGACATCGGGAAGATGCGCGACCTGCTCGACCACCTTGCCCGCCACGGCCGTTGGGTGTCGTGGGGTCCGACGCGACACGGGATCGCCGGCAACATCGCGACATACGTCCGAATCACGGAGGAGCCGTGCCACGTCGAGCTCTACTGCGAC
Organism: uncultured Actinomycetes bacterium; assembly: GCA_963706915.1. Classification (GTDB taxonomy): domain Bacteria; phylum Actinomycetota; class Thermoleophilia; order Gaiellales; family Gaiellaceae; genus Gaiella. The sequence continues at coordinate 367,106 of CAVPOH010000005.1, read as the reverse complement.
ATGGAGCGGCTGGCGGACGATCACGTCCCGCGCGTCTACCCGGACGACCGCTACTCGTCGAACACGTGGGGGCCGCTCCCGCCGCGCTCGTACTTCCGCTTCGACCCGGTTGCCGTCGAGTTCGAGCGCGAGAGCTGGGAGACGCGCGGACGTCAGCTTCCGCCACCCGAGGAGGCTGCGTGACGCTCAAGGGCTACACCGTCCCGCGAACGCCCGAAGGTCGCTCGTCGCTCGTCCCGTACCCGCCCTGGCACTACATCGGGGCGTTCCTGGTCGTCGACTACTGGGCGGACGCCGAGAAGGCGGTCGCGTTCCTCCCCGACGGCATCGACCCGCACCCGGACCCCGGCCGCTGCGCGTTCGTCGCGGCGGACTGGCAGTCGTGCTCGGAGAACGGCGACGAGCTCGTCGACCCGTCGCGGTCGCAGTACAAGGAGGTCTTCGTCGTCGTCAACGGGATCCTCGACGGCGAGGAGGTGACAGTCTGCTCCTATATCTGGGTCGACCGCGACTTCGCCTTGACGCGCGGCTGGATCCAGGGCTTCCCGAAGAAGCTCGGCTCGATCTGGATCACGCGGAGCTTCGGGCTGGGCGGGCCGGCCGACCCCGGCATGGAGCCGGGCGCGCGCTTCGGCGCGACGTGCGCCGCCTACGAGCGGCGGGTCGCCGAGGCGACCGTGACACTCGAGCATCCGTCGGCCGGAGGCCCGTTTCACAACGCGCCGCCGATCGTGAACGTGCGCCACTTCCCGCGGCTCGCGGCGGGGCAGCACGATGCGCCTGCCGTGCACGAGCTCGTCCGCGCCGTCTCGCGCGACCGCGCCGCATCCGAGTTCTGGGAGGGCAGTGCAACGCTCGCCCTCCACGGCGCCGGCCACGAGGAGATCGACGCGCTCTCGCCCGTGCGGATCGGGCGTGGATACCGGTTCACCTTCGCCTACACGGTCGACGACCTGGAGACGGTGAAGGAGCTGTGACGCCGGTCGCGCTCGTCACGGGCGGCGGCACGGGGATCGGCGCGGCGACGGCGCGGCGCCTCGCGGCAGACGGCTGGAACGTTGGCGTCATGGGACGCCGGCGCGAGCCCGTGGAGGCCGTCGCGGGAAAGATCGGTGGGCTCGCAGTCGTCGCCGACACCTCCGTCGCCGCCGATGCCGAGCGCGCTGTGAGCGAGACCGTCGATGCCTTCGGCGGACTCGACGGGCTGGTGCTGAACGCGGGGACGGGCAGCCCAGGCTCGCTCGTCGACGCGGATCCGGACAGTTTCCTCGGAGTCCTCCGCGTCAATCTCCTCGGGGCGTTCCTCGTCGGTCGCGCGGCAATCGCCCACCTCGTCGAGCGACGGGGCGCGCTGGTCACCATCGCCTCGGTGGCGGGACTCGTGGCGCACGAGCGCGGTCTGGCTTACTGCTCGTCCAAGGCAGGCCTGATCCATCTGACGCGGTGCATCGCACTCGATCACGGGCCGGCCGGGGTGCGTGCGAACTGCGTCTGTCCCGGCTGGGTGCGTACGCCGCTGGTGGACGACGTGATGGACGAGCTCGGGGCACTGGACGGCGGTGGGCGCGACGAGGGGTATGCGCTCGCCGCTCAGTACGCGCCGTCCCGACGGGCCAACGACCCGGACGAAGTGGCAGCGGTGATCGCCTGGCTGCTCTCCGCCGACGCGTCGGGCGTGAATGGTGCAGTGCTCACCGTCGACGGCGGCGCAACGGTCGTGGACGTCGGCTCGCTCCCCCTGCGGAGCGTCCGGTGAGCGCGGACGTTGCGGGTGTGGCCGTATCGACCGAGCACTTCATCGGCGGAGAACGCGTTGCGAGCGACACCACCTTCACGGACATCTCGCCGATCGACGCGGCCCCGATCGCGGAGGTCGCCCGAGGCGGCGAGCGCGAGGCCGAGTTGGCGGTCGCGGCGGCGAACGAGGCGTTCCCCGCCTGGGCGGCGCTCGGCGCGAAAGGGCGCGCGGAGCACCTTCACCGGCTCGCCGACCTGATCGACGCGAACGTCGAGCGGCTCGCGGCCGTCGAGTGCGCCGATATGGCGATGCTGCTCCGCTCGCTCCGCGCGCGCGTCATCTCGCGCGGCGCGCGGAACTTCCGCGCCTACGCCGACCTCGCCGTCGCCTACGAGGAGCGCGTCTGGGAGTCGAACGGCACCCGCAACCGCGTCGTCCGGATGCCGAGCGGGCCTGCCGTCGTGATCACGCCGTGGAACGCGCCGTTCATGCTCTCCACGTGGAAGACGGCACCCGCGCTCGCGGCGGGCTGCACCGTGATCCTCAAGCCTGCCGAGTGGTCGCCGCTCTCGTGCTCGATCCTCTGTGATCTCGTCGCCGAGGCGGAACTGCCGCCGGGAGTCTTCAACGTCGTCCAAGGGATCGGCGAGGAGATCGGCGCCGCGCTCACGCGGTCGGCGGGCGTCCGGCGCATCTCGTTCACGGGCTCTCCGGAGACGGCGGTGCACATCGGCACTTCGGCCGCGCAGAACGTCGTGCCGTTCACGGGTGAGCTGGGAGGGAAGGGCCCGCTGCTCGTCTTCGCCGACGCCGACCTCGAGGCGGCTGCGCGGAAGGCCGCCGGGCAGTACGACGACGCGGGACAGGTGTGCCTGGCCGGAACGCGGCTCCTCGTCGAGGAGGCGGTCGCCGACGGGTTCCTCGAGCTGTTCGACCGCTTCACCGACGAGCACGCGCTCGGCGATCCCCGCGACGACGCGACGACCGTGTCGCCGCTCATCCATCCCGACCACCTGGTGCGCGTGGAGGGGTTCGTCGAGCGCGCACGCGCAAACGGCGACGAGATCGTCCGCGGCGGCAGGCGGCGCGAGGACGTCGGGCCGCTGTTCTACGACCCGACGCTGGTCCGCCCGCGGTCGAACGACTCGGAGATCGTCCAGCGCGAGGTCTTCGGGCCCGTGCTGACGTTCCAGACCTTTGCCGACGAGGACGAGGGGATCGCGCTCGCCAACTCGACGCGCTACGGCCTGTCGGGAATCGCCTACACCGGATCGGAGGAGCGCGCCGAGCGCGTCGGGCGCAGGGTGCGCGCGGGCACCGTCTGGGTGAACACGTTCCTGATTCGCGACTTGACCGCCCCGTTCGGCGGGATCGGGATCTCGGGAATCGGCCGCGAGGGCGGCGACTACGCGCTCGACTTCTACTCCGACCTGAAGACGCTCCAGATCCTCGACGGCACGACGGCGTGAGCTCGACGAGAGCGGAGGTCGCGATCGTCGGGAACGGCGTGGGGGGCTACGCCTGCGCCGCACGCCTCGCGCGGCACGGGATCCGGCCGCTGCTGATCGGCCGCGGGCTGCCCGTCGACCGGCCGCCGCTGACGAAGGCGGCGCTCGCCGACGGCCGGCCGCGGCTCCTCTCCGACGAGCAGCGGCTCGTCGAGCGCGGGATCGACCACCTCGAAGGGCTCGTCGAGGACGCCGACCTCGACGCGAGGCGCCTCCGGCTCGACGACGGAACGGAGGTCGACGCCGAGAGAGATCGTCCTCGCGACGGGCCTGCGCTACGGGCGGCCGCCGATCCCCGGGATCGAGCTCGCGCACGTGAACGCCGACCCGGGGAGCCTCGACGCCATCGCGTCGAGGCTGGCGCCCGGTGGGCAGCGCGTCGTCGTCATCGGTGCCGGTCTGATCGGGACCGAGAGCGCCGCCACGCTCGCGACGGCCGGACACGACGTGACGGTGCTCGACCTCCTCGAGCGCCCGCTCGACCGGCTCCACGACCCGCTTCCGACGCTGGGCGCGGACGCGCTCGCGGCGACCGGCGCGCGGTTCGAGGGCGGCGTGACGATCACCGAGCTCGGGCGCGAAGCGTCGCGTGTGACGATCATTTGCAACCTCGGCGACCTCGCCGCCGACCTCGCCCTCGTCGCGACCGGTGGAACGCCGTTCCTTCCCCCCGGCCTGATCGGGACCGCGCTCGAGCTGCCGTTGGACGTCGACTCGGCACTCCGCGTCCCAGGGTACGAGCGCGTGCACGCGGTCGGTGACCTGATCGTCGTGCCGCACGCACGCTTCGGCCCGATGCGCTTCCCGCACTGGGACATGGCGATCGGGACCGGGGAGCGGGCTGCGGACGCGATTGCGGGCGTCGACGGAGAGCTCGACCGGTTGCCGTACTGGTGGACAGACATCGGGGCGCACTCGTTCGCCGAGGTGGGCTGGGCCGACGCCGTGGTCGAGTGGGCGGACGCGGACGGACTTCAGGTCGGGCTCGACGCCGACGGCGACCCGGTCGCCGCGCTCGTGGTCGACGAGCCCCGCCGGCTGCGCGAGGCCCGCGCCCTGCTGGGGGCCTAGGAGGTCTCGCGGAACGGACACTGACTCCCCAGGGGAGCGCCGGATCGCCGTGATGCGGCGTCCTCGGTCGCGTCGATATCACGGTTATGGACGCTTCCTGCGGCCTTGCCTCACAACGACCGGCGGCACCCTGGAGCCGAGGCCCGCTCCGCCAAACCTCCTAGACTCCGCGGCCGATGAGCGCCACGTCCGATGCACCGTCGCTCCGCCTCGACGCCTCGCGCGAGGAGGCGCTTGCGCACGCGACGGCGATCGTGACGGAGGCGTGGCGGAGCTTCGACCAGGCCCGCCCCGGCGAGCCGCGCATCGACGAGCGGCTCGAGGCGCTCCTCCGCGACGCGCTGCCGGGTAGCGGGTCGAGCGTGCTCGCCGCGCTCGACGACGCTGCGAGCGTCCTCGACGTCTCGATCGCGCAGCCGCGGCCGCGGTTCTTCGCGTTCGTCGGCTCGTCCGGGCTCGAGATCGGTGTCATCGGCGACCTGCTCGCTTCATGTTTCGACGTCAACCTCGCCGTGTGGTCGGGCGCCGCGTCGGCCGTGGAGGATCAGGCGGTCCGGTGGGTCGGCGAGTTCGTCGGCTACCCGGCAGCGGCGGGCGCGTTCACGAGCGGGGGGACGATCTCGAACGTCACGGCGCTCGCCGCCGCCCGCGAGCGGGCGTTGCCGGGATCTCGGCACGACGGCGTCCACGGCCGGCCCGCGGCGGTCTACTGCTCGCGCGAGGCGCACTACTCGGTCGTCCGGGCCGCCGAGCTTCTCGGCCTCGGTTCCGAGAGCGTGCGGTCGCTGCCGCTCGACGACCGCCGCCGGCTGCAACCCGAGGCGGTAGCGCAGGCGGTCGACGCGGACGTCGCCGCGGGGGTCGCCCCGGTCGCGGTGGTCGCGACGGCAGGAACGACGCTGACCGGCGCCGTCGACCGCATCGACGCCCTGGCAGACGTGTGCGAGTCGCGCGGCGTCTGGCTCCACGTCGACGGCGCGTACGGCGTGGCCGCCGCGTCGACGCCGTCGGCCGGCTCGCTCTTCGTCGGGCTCGAGCAGGCCGACTCAGTCACGCTCGACGCGCACAAGTGGCTCTTCCTGCCGAAGGCATGCGGCGTCGTGCTCGTCCGCCGTCGCGAAGACCTGCACGGCGCGCTCGCGCACGAGGAGGACTACATCCCGCACGAGCGGCCGGAGCACCACATGGTCGACATCACGCTCGAGTACTCGAGGCCTTTCCGGGCGCTCAAGCTCTGGCTCGCGTTCCGCGCCCACGGAGCCGACGCGATCCGCGCCGCGATCGAGCGGAACCTCGGGCAGGCGAAGCTCCTGTACGAGGAGATCGGCCGCCACGACGACCTCGAGCCGCTCTGCGGGCCGCCGGCGCTCTCGGTTGTCCCGTTCCGGCACGTCCCGACGGGGATCGAGGATCTGGACGAGCACAACGCCCGGCTCGTTCGTGCTCTCCAGGAGGACGGGCGCGTCTGGATCGCACCCGCGAAGGTCGACGGCCGTGTCTGCCTGCGGCCCTGCATCGTCAACTACCGCACGACGGACGACGACGTCCGGACGCTCGTCGCGCTGACGCGAGAGGTCGGCGCAGGGCTCGCCCGCGCTGGCTAGCGCTTCTTCTTCGCGTTCTTCCCGCTCTTGCGCCCGGCGGAGCCGGGGCGCTGAGGGGCGGGAGTGGCGCGGACCGGCATGCCCGCTCCGCCGTGCTCCATGCGCCGCCGGAGCTGGCGGTTCGTCGCCTCGGGCATCTCCGCTTCCTGCCCGACGGCCTCCATGTAGGCGCGCCGCTCGGACGGGGTGAGAAGGTTGAGCATCCGCTGTGCCTGCTCTGCCGTCTTCGGCTCGCCGAACGCCTGCATCTTCTTCATCGCCGACGCGAGCTCGGGATTCTGCCGCTCGAGGGCGGCGATCGACATGCGCTGGAACCATCGCTTGAACAGCGGCACCTTCGAGAGGAAGGTGACGATCGGCCGCAGATAGCGCCCGCCGCGCACGCGCCCGAGCACCACGACGATCGCGAGCACGACCGCGACGAAAAGCAGCACGAACAGCGGGATCAACGCCCAGATCGGCACGCGGCGATGGTACCCACTGTTGTTCGCGAGCGGGAATCCACCGAGTGGATTCCCGCCGCTCGGATCCCCGCCTTCGGCGGGGCGGATCCCGGAAGGCGTCCGCTTCGCGGCCGCAAGCCCCTACATTCTGACGCGTGACGGCGGCCCCTCGTCGTGTGCTGATCGGTCTCGGGATCGGGCTCGCGCTCGCGGACTCGTCCGTCGTCACGCTCGCGCTCCCCGACATCCTGCGCCAGTTCGAGGTCGAGATCCCGCAAGTCGCGTGGGTTCTCACGTCGTACAACCTCGTTCTCGCGCTCGCTGCGGTGCCGGCCGCGTACGCGGCGCGACGGCGGCCGGTGCCCGCCTTCGTCCTCGGCACGGTCGTGTTCGCGGGTGCATCGCTCGCGTGCGGGCTCGCGTCGTCCTTCGGCGTGCTCGTCGGCGCGCGCTGCGTCCAGGCGCTCGGCGGCGCGCTCCTCGTCTGCGCGGCGCTCGACCTCCTGACCGAGGTCGTCGGATCGGACGGTCGCGCCGTGCGGACGTGGGCGTCGGCGGGCGTGATCGGCGCGGCGCTCGGCCCCGCCGTCGGCGGGATCCTCACCGAGACGCTCGGCTGGGAGTCGATCTTCCTCGTCCAGGCGCCGCTCGCGCTCGTCACGCTCGTCGCGTGCTGGCGCCTCCGCGTCCGGCCGCTCGTCGAGCCGGCGGGACGGCCGAACCTGGGGGCGAACCTCGCGCTCCTGCTCGTCTCGGGCGCACTGACGGCGGCCCTGTTCCTCCTCGTGCTGCTGCTCGTCGACGGCTGGCGGATCCCGGCCGCCGCGGCAGGGATCGTCGTGACCGTGATGCCGGCCGCGGCGATCGCGACGTCCGCCGTCGCATCGCGCTTCGGCGGGCTCGTCACGCGATCGGCCTGCGGCTGCATCCTCATCGCCGGCGGGCTCACGGCGCTCGGCGTGCTGCCGGGCTCTGCCTGGTGGTGGACGATCGCCCCGCAGATCCTCGTCGGCGTCGGTCTCGGGCTCACCCTGTCCGCGCTGACCGAGCGCGCGCTCCACGGTCGCTCGCCGCAGGCTGTGCACGGCGGCTGGACGATCGCGGCTCGCCACGCGGGAGTCGTCGTGGGGCTGCTCCTACTCACGCCGGTCTTCACGACCGCGCTCGACCGGAACGAGGACCGCGCCCTCCGCGCGGGCGCTGCGGCCGTCCTCGACAGCTCGATCCCGCCGCTCGACAAGCTCGGCGTTGCCCAGGACGTCCTCGCGATCGTCCGTGCCGCCGACCGCGAGGTGCCCGACGTCCGCCATGCGTTCGAGGACCGCCCCGAAGACGCCGAGTACCGGACGCTCGAGGAGCAGCTCGTCTCCGAGCTCGATCGCGCAGTGACCGCCGCTTTCTCGCGGCCGTTCCTCCTCGCGGCGCTGCTCGCGCTCGCCGCGCTCGTGCCGATCTACCTCGCGCGGCGGGAGCCGAGCCTGTGAAGGCGGTGACGCCGCTTCTCGCCTGCATCGCCGTCGCGGTGGGGCTCGCCGGCGCCTACGTCGCGCTCGGAGGGCTCTCGTACGAGCCGACGCCCGTCGCGGACCCGTGTGCCGCGCGTCCCGTCCGCGATGCGACGGGGACCGGCGAGCGCATCGAGGTCGTGCTGCTCGCCGCGGCCGACCAGACCGCCTGCGAGCTCGGCGTCTCGCGCGAGGACCTCGTCATCGCGCTGCGGAGCGTGGACGAGCTCGACGACCTCGCCGAGCGGGAGGGTCGCTCGCGCGACGATCTCGAGGATGCCCTCCGTGCAGGGCTCGTTCGTGCCGTCGACGAGGCGGAGAAGGACGACCTGATCGGCTCCTCGACGGCGGGGGCGCTCACCTTCGCCGCCGAACGGCTGCCCCTGGGGCTCCTGCTCTCGGTGCTGCGCGGCGCCTCGTCGTTCCTCGACTGAGCTGTCGTAGGCTGGGGCGGTGAGCCCGCGCACGCGAAACCTCCTCTTCGGCGCGCTGGGGCTCGCGGTGGTGGTCGTGACCTTCGCGGTCGTGCTCCCGCGGATCGCGAACTATCGCGACGTCTGGGACGTCGTCAAGACGCTCGACACGGCGTGGCTGCTCGTGCTCGCGGGCGCCGTCGTTCTCAATATCGTCACGTATGCGCCGCCGTGGATGGTCGCGCTGCCCGGCCTCCGCTTCCGTCAGGCGCTCCCGTTCACGCAGGCATCGACGGCGTTCACGTACATCGCACCCGGCGGCGGGATCGTCGGGATGGCCGGCTCGTTCGGGCTACTCCGGGCGTGGGGCTTCGAGTCGGGGGAGGTCGCGCGCGCAGTCGCCATCACCGGGATCTGGAACCAGCTCTCGAACCTGCTCCTTCCCGTCGTCGCCGTCACCCTCCTGAGCATCGAGGGCGGCCAGGACGCCGTGCTCACGACGGCCGCGATCGTCGGCGCCGTCGTGTTCACCGTCGCCATCGGAGCGCTCGCGCTCATCCTCTGGACCGACGGCCTCGCGCACTCGGTCGGCGCGCTCGCGGAGCAGCTCGTCAACCGCGTGCTCCGCGTGCTTCGGCGTGGCCCCGTCGAGGGCTGGCCGGAGGGGCTCGTCCGCTTCCGCCAGGATACGGTCGGCCTCATCAAGCGCCGCTGGTGGCTCCTGACGCTCGCGGCGATCGCCGGCAACCTCACCGTCTTCCTCGTCCTGCTCGTCTCGCTGCGCGCAGTCGGGATCACCGCGAGCGAGGTGACGTGGATCGAGGCCTTCGCCGGCTGGTCGCTCGCCCGCGCGCTCCAGCTCATCCCGCTCACACCCGGCGGAGTGGGGCCGGTCGAGCTCGGCCTGTCCGGGGTCCTCGTCGGGCTCGGCGGGGCGAACGCCGAGGTCGTCGCCGCGGTGCTCGTCTACCGCGCGTTCACGGTCATCCCGACGCTGCTCCTCGGCCTTGCGACGATCGCAGCCTGGCGCTGGCTTCGGCCCGAGCGCCCCGAGGAAGGAGTCGAGGCCGCCGCGGTGAAGCGTCCCGCGGGTGAAGGATCAGAGCCACAAGGACGAGATGTCGAAGGCGCTCCGCGGTGACTTCGAGCGCCTGCGCGAGCGCGGCGTCTCGGTGACGCTGGCCCCACGCGAGACCGCGCCACCCGAGCCGAAGCCCGTCGAGCCGACCGGGCCTGTCGTCGAGACGACAAAGGAGCCCGAGGTCGAGTCGCCCGAGGCACAGGCGGCCGACCCGGAGCCCGAGTCCGCGCACGAGCCTGAAACAGCAGACGAGCCCGAGGCCTCCGGCGAGCTCGAGCCCTCCGAGCCCGGCTGGCTCGGGCGCCTGTTCGGCCGCTAGACGTCGTTCCGGCCGGTGCGGTTCTCCGCACCGAGGCGTCTCGGAGTCGTGGCTAGCGTTCGCCTCGTGGGCGTCGGCCGCCGCGTCATGCACCTCATTTGGGGCGACGATCTCGACGACGCCCTTCGCCCGGTCCTCGGCGTCACGCTGGCCAGCTCGGCGGCCGGCTCGGCCACGTGGAGCTTCATGGCGATCTGGGCGATCGAGGAGCTCGACGCCAAGGCGGAGCTTCCCTTCGCGCTGCTGCTCGGCGCGGCCTTCGCCGCGACGGCCGGCTTTCTCGGCGGCTATCTCTCCGACCGCATCGGGCGTCGACGCGTCATCCTCTTCGGCCAGGGGGTGATGGTCGGGTACCCGCTGCTCCTGCTCGCGCTGTCGAGCGCGAAGTGGGCCGGGCTCATCGCGCTCTCGCTGGCCGCACCGAAGCTCATGCTCGCGATGCTCGTCATGGGCCTTCCGTACCTCGTGCTCGTCTGGTCGCACTCGCTCGCCGCGATCGTGTTCGTGGTCGTCGTGTTCGTGTTCGGCGAGATGCTGTGGGTGCCGACCTCGCAGGCGGTCGTCGCCGACCTGGCACCCGCGGACATCCGCGGCGCGTACATGGGGGCGTTCGGGAGCGCACCGGCGATCGGGTTCGCCCTCGCGCCGCTCATCGGCCTGCAGGTGCGAAACAGCTTCGGGGACGAGACGACGTGGGCGATGTTCGCGGTGATCGGCGTGATTGCGGCCGTCCTGGGTGGGCTCGCCCTGCTCGGGCTCGACCGGCGTGCAGGGGGCAGGCGGTCTGCTGTACTGGAGGCGTGAGACCGCAGGACCGCGAAGCCGTTCTCCGCGAGGACGCGCCGCGGCCGCAGACGCCGAAAGAGCGCAGCCAGCTCGCCGACCTCGACGAGGACCTCCGCTCGACGCCACTGCGGGGGAAGGCGCTTCCGCTCCGGCTCCGCAATTTCCGTCCCACGGCGGACGGCTATCTCGCCTCGCTCGGCGGGCCGCTGCCGTACATGGTCCGCCTGCGCGAGATCGAGGCGCTGACCGTCGAGCACGAGCAGTCGCTCGCGGCCGCCCGCGACCGGCTGGCGGCGGACGTGCCAAGGGAGCGGCTCGCGGACGCTTGGCGCGAGCTGGTCGCCGGCTGGAGCTTCGACGACGTGAACGAGCTGATCGAGCGGCACAACCGGTGGTACCCCGTCGAGGCTCGGCTCCCGATGGACCCGCGGCGGCGCGACTACGTCCTCGTCAACGGCCGCGACTATCGACGCGAGTCCCTCGGTGCGGCTTGGGCGCTCGCGCGATTCCCGGCCGAGGACTCGACGGTCAGGCGGGCCGCAGGCGCGTGAGGCCGCGCGTCGCGGCAACCAGCGTGAGCGCGCAGAGCGCGCCGCACAGGAGGTAGGGCACGGGGTCGCCGAACGCCTGGGCGAGTGCGCCGCCGACGGCAGGACCGACGAGCGCACCGGCCGCCCAGGCGCTGTTCGTCACACCGAAGCCGATCCCCTGCGGGAGCCCGGCCCGGTCCGCACGGTCCGACACGAGCGCCATCCCGGGCGTGTAGAAGCCGCCGAAGGTGACCGACGCAGCGACGACCAGCGCCGCGACTGCGAACGGCTGCGTCGCGAACGCGATGAGGCAAGCGACGACGATCGACGCGGTCAACGAGACGCGCACGGGAAGGAGGCGGCCGTGCCGGTCCGAGACGCGTCCAACGATCGGGTTCACGACGACCTCGACGAGCCCGGCGGTGACGAACACCGCGGCAATGGCGATCGCGCCGTAGCCCGCGTCGTCGAGGCGAAGCGGAACGAGCACGTCGAGGACGCCGAAGAACAGCGCCGGCAGCGTGTTCAGCCACAGCCCGCCGACGAACACGTGGTCGCGGAGCGCGCGACGGATCGCTCCCGGCCGGCCCTCCTCCGGAGCCGCAGGCTCGAGCGGCAGGAGCGCGAGCGCGAGGGCCACGGCGACGAGGGAGACGCCGACGAACGACCAGCGGATCCCGACCACGTCCGCGACGCCGCCGAACATCGGCCCGACGACGAAGCCGAGGACGGCCGTGCCGAACACGGTGCCGAGCGCCTGCCCGCGCTGCTCGCGCGGTGCGCTGACCGCCACCCAGGCGAGCGCAGCGGCCCATGTCGTTGCGCTCGAGACGCCCTGGACGAACCGCGCGGTGCCCAGGGCGAGCGGCCCGCCCGCGAGCGCGAACCCGAGGCTCGCGGCGGCGAGCACGGCGAGCCCCAGGAGCACGCCGCGCTTGGGGCCGATGCGGCCGACGAGCAGTCCGCCGGGTACCCCGCCGACGAGCGCACCGGCGCCGTACGCGGCGAGAAGCGCGCCCGCCTCCAGCTTCGTCAGGTCGTACGTGTCGGCGAACTCGGGGAGAAGCGGGATGATGGCCCCGAACAGCATCGCGTCGAGGAAGACGATCGACCCCGTGACGACCAGCACGCGGCGCATCACGCGAGGATACGCGCCCCCCTCCGGCGTCCGACTTCCGTCGGAGACCGGCTTTCTCGCGCCGGCGTTGGTGTCCGGACAGAAGTCCGACACCACGGGCGCGGACCAAAGAAACGCACCGAGTCGGTCTCGCCTCCGTCCAGCTTCCCCGATCGACCGCCGCCGAAGCGACTGCCTGTCGGGAGAGCCTTCAACCTTCGGCGCTCCGTGCTCGGTGCAATCGAAAAGTTATCCGCGATTTCTTACGTCGTCAACCCATGCAGAAGGTGTTTTGTGTGCAAATTGCGACATTCATCTTTTCGACGCCGCTCGCGTGACACGGAACCTGGCGCATCGCGTCGATTCAGTTGCGAATTACCGGTCCACGCAAAAATGCACCGAGTTCGTCCCGCCTCCGTCCGGTCTCCCGACCGACCGCCGCCGAAGCGACTGCCGCTCGGAGGGCCATCAACCTCGGGCGCTCCGTCCTCGGTGCAATTGGGAGACTATGGGTCACCCGACGCTGCGTCAAGGAGCATGAGAACCGAAATTCCGCTCTTTGCGACTTTTTCTTTACAAACAGCACATACTTGCGTCAGTCGTACATGCTCTACCTAAACAGGACCAAGGATTCGCCGAGCCGGGTGCGCTTTCGTCCACTTCCCCGACTGACCTTCCGCTTCCGCGTACAGCCCTTCGGGAGAGCTTCGTCCTAGTCGCGTCCCGTGCTCGGCGCAGCGGCAATCTACGCTTTCGCGGCCATCGGATGCAAGGGGATCCGACGACGGAAACGCCGCAAATTGCGAACGAGTGGAGATTCGATGAGCCGCAGACACGTGGTCGTGACGGGTGCAGGGACGGGGATCGGCCGCGCGATCGCCCTTCGACTCGCGGGTGACGGCGCAGCCGTCACTCTGCTCGGCCTCGAGCGAGGGCAGCTCGACGAGACGGCGGCACTCGTCGGTGGGCGCACGTGCGTCGAGCCGTGCGACATTCGGAATCGAGCTGCCGTCGACCAGTCGCTCGAGCGTGCCACAGGAGCGCTCGGCCCGGTGCATGGGCTCGTTGCCGTCAGCGGGATCGGGGGCGGTAACAGCGAGGACGACGTGGGAGGCGATCGCTTCGACGACCTCGTCAGGACGAACCTGTACGGAACGTACTACTGCGTGCGCGCCGCCCTGAGGCACCTGGCGACCGGGCCGGACTCGCGCCATGTCGTCGTGATCTCGTCGATTCTGGCCCGGATCGGGGTTCCCGGCTACACGGGGTACAGCGCCTCCAAGGCCGGGCTCCTCGGGCTCGTCCGATCGTTCGCCGCGGAGCTCGCGCCCGACGGCGTCCTGGTCAACGCGATCTGCCCGGGCTGGGTCGAGACGGACATGGCATGGCTGGGGCTCGACCTGCTCGCGGCGGACATCGGCGGGACTCGCGACGACGCGTACCGAGCTGCGATGGAGGCGGTGCCGCTCGGACGGATGTCACAACCGGACGAGATCGCCGGCACCGTCGCCTGGCTCCTCTCACCTGCCGCGCGTGGCATCACCGGTCAGGCGATCGACCAGAACGGCGGCGCGTGGATGGGCTGACGCCTCAGTACTCGGCGCGGTCGACGATCTCGGCGATGCGCGATTTCGGGTCGTACATGACGTCCGTGCCGCTCCAGAGCCCCTGCAGCCGGGCGAGAAATGCCTCGGCGTCGGCGCGACCGTCGAACTCGAGGTCGATCAGGGCGTACCCCGCATCGTCCGCGTCGCGCATCACGCGGTAGCGCGTGACGCCGTTCTGCTCGCGACCGAGCGGATCCGAGTCGAACCGCTCCTGCCAGGCCTCGAAGCTCGGCACCGGGTGCTCGACCCGGATGACGTACGTCATGGTGCGACGACCCCCACGCGCACAGTCTAGGTTCTCGTGACTCGGCAGGGGCAAGCGGGAGGAGCGGTGCGGGAGCGAGCGAGGGCGGTCGTCATCGGCGGTGGGGTCGGGGGCTGCTCGATCCTGTACTGGCTCGCCCGTCTCGGGTGGGACGACGTCGTCCTCGTCGAGCGCGCCGACCTGACGAGCGGCTCCACCTTCCACTCCGCGGGTCTCGTGGGGCAGCTCCGATCGTCGCTGTCGTTGACGCGGATGATGATGGACTCGGTCGACCTGTACCGGACGCTCGGCGATGAGGTCGGGCTCGAGACCGGCTGGCGCGAGGTCGGCTCGCTCCGCCTCGCCTCGTCCGAGGAGCGGCTCGAGGAGATCACGCGCCAGGCCGGCTGGGCGAAGACGTTCGGCCTCCCGCTCGAGCTCGTCTCTCCCGAGGAGGCGCAGGAGCTTTTCCCGCCGATGTCGCTGGACGGCGTGCTCGGCGCCGCGTACCTGCCGACCGACGGCTACATCGACCCGAGTCAGCTCACGTTCGCACTCGCGGAGGGCGCGCGGCGGCTCGGGGCCGAGGTGAGCACGTCGACCCGCGTCACGGGGATCCGCACCGCCAGCGGGCGGGTCGAGGCGGTCGAGACGGACCGCGGGATCATCGAGACCGAGGTCGTCGTCAACGCGGGCGGGATGTACGCGCGCGAGATCGGGGCGCTCGCCGGGGTCGTCGTGCCGATCGTGCCGATGGCGCACGAGTACCTCGTGCTCGAGCCGTGCGGGCTGCCGCTCGACATGCCGACCATGCGCGACCCGTCGCTCCTCGTCTACTTCCGGCCCGAGTCGGGCGGCCTGATCATGGGCGGCTACGAGCGGCACTGCGCGCCGTGGTCGCTCGACGGGATCCCGGCGGACTTCAACGGGAAGCTGCTCGAGGAGGACTGGCCGCGCTTCGAGGAGCTGATGCAGAACGCGATCGTCCGCGTCCCGTCGCTCGCGGAGATGGGCGTCGTGCGGCTGATCAACGGCCCGAGGCATTCACGCCCGACGGGGAGTTCATCCTCGGGCCGTCCGACATGCGCGGCTTCTGGGTTGCGGCCGGCTTCTGCGCCCACGGCCTCGCGGGCGCCGGCGGCATGGGGCGGCTCGTGGCCGAGTGGATCGTCGAGGGGACGCCCTCGCTCGACGTCTGGCACATGGACTCCCGCCGCTTCGGCGCCGCGTACCGCTCGCAGCAGCACACGCGTCGCGCGGACGAAGGAGGTCTACGAGACCTACTACGACGTGAAGTACCCCGGCCACGAGCGCGAGGCCGGGCGGCCTCTTCGCCTGTCGGCCGCGTATCCGCGGCTCGCCGAGCTCGGCGCGGCGTTCGGGGAGAAGTCGGGCTGGGAGCGCGCGAACTGGTTCGAGGGAAACGCAGGCCGGGGCGACGAGTCGCTCCGGCCGCGCGGCTGGGCCGGGCAAGCTCTGGTCGCCGGCCATCGGCGCCGAGCACACGGCGTGCCGCGAGACCGCGGCGCTGTTCGACGAGTCGTCGTTCGCGAAGATCGAGGTGTCCGGAGAGGGCGCCGCCGCATTCCTCGAAGGGCTCTGCGCCAACCGCGTGGCGCGCGACGTCGGCCGGGTCACCTACACGCAGATGCTCAACCGCCGGGGCGGGATCGAGTGCGACTTCACGGTCACGCGGCTCGCGGACGACCGGTTCCGGATCGTCACCGGAACGGCCTTCGGCCAGCACGACCTCGCCTGGATCCGTCAGCACGCCCCCGACGACGGCTCCGTGCACGTCGCCGACGTGACCTCGCAGTACGCGTGCCTCGGCGTATGGGGACCGGAGAGCCGCGCGCTCCTCGAGCCGTTGACGACGGCCGACGTCGGCAACGAGGCGTTCCCGTACATGACGGCCAGCGAGCTGACGGTCGGCTCGGTGCCGTGTCTCGCGGTGCGCGTCACCTACGTGGGCGAGCTCGGCTGGGAGCTCTACTGCCCGACCGAGTACGGCCTGCGGCTGTGGGACACCCTCTGGGAAGCGGGGGAGGGGCACGGGCTCGTCGCCGGCGGGTACAAGGCGATCGACGCGCTGCGCCTCGAGAAGGGCTACCGGGTCTGGGGCGCGGACATCTCGCCCGAGGACACGCCGTTCGAGGCCGGGCTCGGCTTCGCGGTGAAGCTCGAGAAGGACTTCGTCGGCCGTGAGACCCTCGAGGCCGCCGGCGAGCCCGACCGCCGGCTGCGCTGCCTCGTCCTCTCCGATCCGAGGGCGATCGCGCTCGGGTCCGAGCCCGTCCGCGTCGGCGACGCGGCCGTCGGGCGCGTCACGAGCGGCGGCTTCGGCTACACCGTCGGCTCCTCGATCGCCTACGCCTATCTCCCGGCCGAGCACGACGTCCAAACCGAGGTGGCCGTCGAGATCTTCGGAACCTGGGTGGAGGGCGTCGTCGCCGCCGAGCCATTGTTCGATCCCGCGGGGGAGCGGGTGCGCGCATGACCGGCTACGACGAGATCGTCGGCCGTGTCTGGCCCGACGGCGCCTCGAGCTGGGAGGTGCTCGGCGGCGGGATCACGAACCACAACGTGAAGGTGACCCGCCGCGACGGCGTGTTCGTCCTCCGGGTCGCGGGGCAGAACACGGACCTCCTCGGGATCGACCGTCGCACGGAGCTGGAGGCGACGCGCGCCGCGGCGGCCGTGGGCGTCGGCCCCGAGGTCGTCGACTTCGTCGAGCCGGAGGGCTGGCTCGTGACCCGCTTCGTCGACGGAGAGATCCCGCCGCTGGCCCGGATGCGGGAGCCCGCCACGCTTGATCGCGTCGCGCGCGCGCTCCGCGCCGTCCACTCCGGGCCGCCCGTGCACGGCCGGTTCAACTCCTTCCGCATCGTCGAGGACTACCGGACGACCGCCTTCGACCGTGGCGCGGAGGTCCCGCCGACGTACGCGTGGGCCCGGCAGCTCGCCCGCCGCATCGAGCAGCTGCGCCGCGCTGCGCCCGAGCGGCCGTGTCACAACGACCTGCTCAACGCGAACTTCATCGACGACGGCCGGAGGATCCGCATCGTCGACTGGGAGTACGCGGGCATGGGGGACGTCTTCTTCGACCTCGCGAACTTCGCGATCAACCACGAGCTGGACGCCGAGGGCCGCGGCGCGCTCCTCGAGGCGTACTTCGGCTCCGTCAGGCCCGAGCAGCAGCGCACGCTCGAGCTGATGCGGTTCATGTCGGACTTCCGCGAGGCGATGTGGGGCGTCGTCCAGACGGCGGTGTCGACGCTCGACTTCGACTTCCCCGGCTACGCCACGGAGCACTTCGAGCGGATGCAGCGCACGGCGGACGAGCCGGAGTTCCGCGCCGCGCTCGGCTTCTGAGAGACGCGAGGGGGCGCTGGACGCCCCCTCGCAGCGTCGTCAGGACAGGCTACGCCGACTCCGTCGGTAGCGCGAACTCCCCGAGCCTCTGCTCCTCGAGCCGCTCGAGCTCCTCCTCCGTGCCCATGCGCACGGGGCCCTTGAACCACTTGCGCGCGGACAGGACGTACCACCCGCCGAACAGGATCAGCGCTCCGCCGACGAGGATCGGCGCGTAGTTCAGCGCCTCCCAGCTGAACTCGTCCGCCCACGGAACGCTCGACTTGTACGGCGGCATCAGGAAGACGAGACAGATGAACGCGACCCAGATGATCGCGATCAGGTCGATCCACTTGTAGTGCTTCCCGAGCGTCCAGGCACCGGGCTGGAAGCGGTCGCCGAGGCGGAAGCGCAGGACGACCGGGAGGATGAACGCGATGTAGAGGCCGATCACCGCGATCCCGGTCCCGACCAGGTAGCCCACGAGGTAGTTCCAGTAGGCGGGGACCATGATGGCGGCGGACGCGACCACGATCGCGATGACCGAGAGCTGCGGCACGCGGTTGCGGCCGACCTGCCGCCACAGCCTGTGGCCGGGAACGGCGCCGTCGCGCGAGAACGCAAACAGCATCCGCGACGCGGACGTGATCGACGCCGTCACGCAGAAGAACTGCGCGATGACGCAGATGAAGAGCAGCGCCTCAGCCCAGTTCTGCCCCATCGACTCCGCCCAGATCCACGGAACGAGGAACCCGAGGTTCCCGATCGCGCCGTCCGTGCTCGGGACGGCGAACGTCACCGCCACGAGGAGGATGAAGCCGAAGACGACCGACGCGACCACCGACATGTACATCCCGACCGCGGCGGAACGGGACGCCTGGTGGGTCTCCTCGGCCATGTGCGCAGACGCGTCGAATCCCGTGATCGTGTACTGGGCCATCAGGAGCCCGGTGAGGAACACGTAGATGAAGACGAACCCGGTCGTCTTGTCGCCGCCGAACCCGGTCGCGTTGACCGTCTCGCCGAAGACGTACCCGAACGACTGGTGGTTGTCCGGCACCAGCGCCAGCACGAGGACGATGAACACCACGCCGGCCATGTGCCAGTAGGCCGAGATCGTGTTCAGGAGCGCCGTGAACGAGACGTTCAGGAGGTTGATCACGAGCGCCGCGGCGAGGAAGATGAGGTACAGGAGGAAGATGTACTCCTTCGTGTTCGGGTAGTCGAACCAGAAGTTCAGGAGCGCCGTCCCGAACGTCGCGAGCCCGTAGCCGATCGCCGCGGTCACCGCGATCTGTCCGATGAGGTTGAACCACCCGGTGAACCAGCCCCACGCGGGCGAGCCGAGCTTGGACGCCCAGTAGTACAGGCCGCCCGCCGTCGGGAAGGCCGAGGCGATCTCGGCCATCGCGAGCGCGACGATCGTGCTCATCAGCCCGACGAGCAGCCAGCCCCAGGTCACCGCGATCGGGCCGCCCTGGCCGAACGCGATGTAGTACGAGGTGAGGCAGCCCGCGAGGATCGAGATGATCGTGAAGCTGATGGCGAAGTTCTGGAACCCGCCCATCGCTCGGAACAGCTCCTGCGCGTACCCGATCCGATGGAGGGTCTGTTCGTCCTCCGAGGTGTGGTACCCGCCGCCTTCGGACGTTGCGCTCATGTTCGTCCTCCCTTGTGCTGGTCCGACCCCCGGTGTGACGCCGTATTCACCCAGGGTTGCCGGGCCGCTGTCAAGGCATGTCACCGATCGTCGTCGAGTGTCCCGCGCCCGGCGGACGGCGTTCGGCATAGGATCGCGCCGATGCTGGGCGCCGACGAGCTGCGGGAGCAGGTTGCGACCGGTGAGATCGACACGGTCGTCGTCGCGTTCACCGACATGCAGGGGCGCCTGATGGGCAAGCGGCTCCACGGCGAGTTCTTCGTCGAGGAGGTGCTCGACGCGGAGCACGCCGTCGAGGGCTGCAACTACCTGCTCGCGCTCGAGATGGAGATGGATCCCGTGCCGGGGTACGAGATCGCGAGCTGGGACCAGGGCTACGGCGACTTCGACATCGTCCCCGACCTCGCGACGCTGCGGCGGATCCCCTGGCTCGAGGCGACGGCGCTCGTCCTCGGCGACGTGCAGTGGCACGACGGCTCACCGGTCCGGCCGTCGCCCCGCCAGGTCCTGAAGGCGCAGATGGAGCGCGCGGCCGACCTCGGCTACGTCCCGATGGCGGGATCGGAGCTCGAGTTCTACCTTCTCAAGGAGACCTTCCAGGAGGCGCACGCGAAGGGATACGCGGGCCTGACGCCGTCCGTGCCGTACGTCCTCGACTACCACGTCCTCGGCACGACGTACGACGAGCCGCTGCTCCGCGCGATCCGCAACGGCATGCAGGCCGCGGGGATGCGCGTCGAGACCTCGAAGGGCGAGGCCTGGCCCGGCCAGCAGGAGATCAACTTCCGCTACGCCGACGCGGTCACGATGGCCGACAACCACGTCGTCTACAAGAACGGCGCCAAGGAGATCGCGTTCCAGCACGGCTGCTCGATCACGTTCATGGCGAAGCCGTTCCAGGACTGGATCGGCAACTCGTGCCACATCCACTCGTCGCTCCAGAACGACGGCGAGGCGGCGTTCGCCGACGACGACACGGCTGTTCGACCGCTGGCTCGCCGGGCAGATCGCCTGCGCGAAGGAGCTCGCCGTGTTCTTCGCGCCGACGATCAACTCGTACAAGCGGTACGCCGCCGGGAGCTGGGCGCCGACGACGCTCGCCTGGGGCCACGACAACCGCACGTGCGGCTTCCGCGTCGTCGGGCACGGCAAGGCGCGCCGGGTCGAGACGCGGATCCCCGGGGGCGACGTCAACCCGTATCTCGCCTTCGCGGCGATGATCGCGGCCGGCCTGCACGGCATCGAGCAGGAGCTCGAGGCGCCGCCGCCGCTCCAGGGCAACGCCTACGAGTCGGACGCCGACCGGTTCCCCTCGACGATGCGCGACGCGATCGCCGCGCTCGACTCCGGGGACGATGGCCCGCGCCGCGTTCGGCGACCAGGTCGTCGACCACTACCTCAACTACGCGCGCACCGAGCAGTCCCTCTACGACCGGTTCGTCACTGACTGGGAGCGCGCCCGGTACTTCGAGCGCGGCTAGGAGGGTTTGGCGAATGGTCCCCGTTACCAGGGTGCCGCCGGTCGTCGTGAGGCAAGGACGAAGGGAGCGTCCGTATCCGGAGATATGGACGCGACCGAGGACGCCGCATTCCGACGTTCCGGCGCTCCCCTGGGAACCTGGCGTCTATTTCGCCAAACCCTCCTAGCCCCGCGTGACGCACGAGAAGCGCATCGAGGTCCGCTGGCGCGACGTCGACGCGCTCCGCCACGTGAACAACTCCGTCTACGCGACCTATCTCGAGGAGTGCCGGGACGAATGGGCGGACCTCGTGCTCGGCCCCGTCGCCGACCCGTGGGACTTCGTCCTGGCCCATGTGGCGATCGACTTCCGCAACGAGGTGCGGCAGGAGGACGACGCCGTGATCGTCCGACGACGCTCGCCCGGGTCGGCACGTCGAGCATCAGGCTGCGCGAGGAGATCCGGAAGCTCGACGGCACGCTCGCGGCCGAGGCCGAGTCGGTGATCGTCGCGCGCGACCGCGAGACGGGCCGCTCGCGGCCCCTCAACGACGCCGAGCGGTCGGCGCTCGAGGCGGCGCTCGCCGCCTGACCGCCCAGTCGGCGCTGCGCTACGGTGCGATTCGTGGAGCGCCGCCCGCTGATCGGCATCACGTCGTACGCCCAGCCGGCGCGCTTCGGGAGCTGGGAGCTGCCGCCGGTGCTCGTACCTCTCTACTACGTCGAGTCCGTCGAGCGCGCCGGTGGGCGCGCGCTCGTCGTGCCGCCGAGCACCGACGCGGTCGACGAGACGCTCGACGTCCTCGACGGCGTCGTGTTCTCCGGTGGGATCGACATCGACCCGTCGAACTACGGTGCGGAGCGCCACCCGGAGACCGATCCGGCGCAGGCGCACCGCGACGCGGGCGAGCTCGCGCTCCTCTCGCGCGCGCTCGAGCGCGACGTGCCGACGCTGGCGATCTGCCGCGGGTTCCAGCTGCTCAACATCCTCCGGGGCGGCGACCTCGTTCAGCATCTTCCGGAGTCGGTCGGCCACGAGGGGCACCGCGAGCGGCTCGGCGCGTTCTCCGAGCACGGGGTGGAGGTCAAGGAGGGGACGCGGCTGGCCGCGATCCTCGGCGAGCGTCACGACTCCGTGCAGTCGAGCCACCACCAGGGCATCGGCCGCGTGGGCGACGGGCTCGTCGAGACGGCGTGGGCCGAGGACGGCTCCCTCGAGGGGCTCGAGGACCCGGACAAGCGTTTCGCGATCGCCGTCCTCTGGCATCCCGAGATGGAAGAGGACAAGCGCCTGTTCGAGGCGCTGGTCGACGAAGCGCGGCTGTACGCGCGCGAGCGAGGGGACGCCCGGCCCGTCGCGGTGCCCGACTGAGGCGCATCACCACGGGAGATACGAGGATGCTGCTCGACGGCAAGGTCGCCGTGATCTACGGAGGCGGAGGCTCGATCGGTCGCGCGTCGGCCCGCGCGTTCGCGTAGGGGCACGACCTTCATCACCGTCCGGGCGGCCGCCCGGCACATGATCCCGCGCCGGTCAGGCGTGATCCTCGCCTTCGGCGGTCCGGGTCACCGCAGCGGTCCGATGCGCGACTACTTCCTCGGCGGGACGCAGGTTGCCTTCGACGCACCACGGGATCCGCTTCGTGACGGTGTCGAGCGGCGGCCTCCCGGGAGACGATCCCCGAGGGCACCGAGAGTCGTGACTCGGTCGCCGAGCTCATCGAGAGCTCGACGTTGCTCGGGCGTGCAGCGACGCTCGAGGACATCGGGAACGCGGCGGCGTTCGCGGCCTCCGACCGCGCTCGCAGCATGGACCGCGGCGACGCTCAACGTCAGCGCGGGCGCCCTGATCGACTGACCGCGCGCGCCACGGTGCGATGGGTGAGAATCGCGCCGTGCGCTCGGCCGTCACGCCGTTCCACTCGCAGCTTCCGGTCAAGATCGCCTTCGGCGACGGCGTCATCGCCGAGCTTCCCGGCGCGCTCGGAGCGCTCGGGGCGACGAGTGCGCTCGTCGTCGTCGAAGAGCCCGTTGCGGCGCACCCCGCCGTGGTCGCCGCGCTCGCGGCCGCCGAGGGCTCGGGCGTCCGGCTCGAGCGCGTCGTCAAGGGGCCGGGCGAGCCGACGTTCGCCCTCGCCGACGAGCTCGCCGCGCTCGTGCGTGACGGCGGCCTCGACGCCGTCGTCGGCATCGGCGGCGGATCCGCGCTCGACGTCGCGAAGGCCGCGCGCATCGCCGCCGACCAGGGTGGCTCGATCGCCGAATACGCGGGAGGGGTCGCGGACGCCCGAGCCGCCGCGAATCGGGCTCGTCCTGTGCCCGACGACGGCCGGGACGGGGAGCGAGGTGTCGGGCGCGAGCGTGCTCACGGACACCGAGCGCGACCGGAAGATCGGCTTCGGGCACCCGAACATGCGCGCGCAGCACGCGCTCGTCGATCCGACCCTGACCCACGGTCTCCCGCCGGGACCGACCGCACACTCGGGCGTCGACGCGATGGCGCAGGCGATCGGCGCGTGCACGGTCGCGAACTCGTCGCCCCTCTCGGTCGCGTTCGGCCTCGAGGCCTGTCACCACGTCGCGGGCTCGCTGCTCGCGGCGATCGAGGACGGGTCGGACGCCGAAGCGCGTCGCCGTCTCGCCGTCGCGAGCCTCACCGCGGGGCTCGCGATGAACCTCTCGGACTGCGCGGCCGACCACGCCCTCGGGCAGGCGCTCGGCAGCGTCAAGCACCTTCCGCACGGGCTCACGATCGGGCTCGTCGTCGCAGAGACGATGGATCTCTCGCGCTCGGACTGCGCCGACCGGCTCGAGCGCGTCGCGGACGCCCTCGGCGAGCCGGCGGACGGGACGAGCGACGGCTCGCGCGCCGTCCGGGCCGTGCGCCGTGTCCTCGCGCGCAGCGGGGATCCCGACCCTCCGCGACGTGGGCGTCACCGAGGACGACCTGCCGGCGCTGGTCGAGAGCGCGATGGGCGAGCAGTCGTACAACCTCGACGTCGACTGCCACGACTGGACGACGGCCGAGGTCGAGCAGGCGTTCCGCGCCGCGCTCGCGCTCGAAGTGCGCTGACGCTCGATCGTCGCGTGCGCGTACCTCGCGCGCGCCGGAGCACCGTCGGCCCCGTCGGCTACGGTTCGGGGAGCCGAGGCATCCGGTGACAGGGCCCTCGGTCGACCAAGCAGGCGCGTATCGACGGCCTGCGCCAACGACGTATCGAGGGCAGGGGCAGTCAATGGGTCTCCCCGAACGCCATGGTGTCGCGCTCGGATGAGTAGCTCGGAGCCACCGTTCGCACCGGGCGAACGTCCGACCGAGATCGGACCGTTCAGCGCAGCGCAGGCCGGTGCCGGTCGGCCTCGACCCATCCCCGTGCCGTGGATCGACTGCGTCGAATGCGGGTGGCGCCACTACCCGAGTACGACCGGCGGCGCCTGGCACATCGCGACGTCCTGCGTCTCGTGCGGAGAGCCGCTGGCGAACGTGACCGATCACCACGACCCGACACCGGAGGTACCCGATGGCATCGAAGCAGCAGATGACACAGGCGAAGCGCGCCCGTGAGCAGGCAGTCCGAGAGCGACGCGCACGCAAGCAGGAGAAGCGAGAGCTCCGGCGGGCGGCGCGGAACGGATCGGCCCCCGAAGGCGTGGAGGTCGCGGCGGACGAGGCTGGCACCCAGGAGCCGTAAGCCCTGGATCTCGGCCTAGCGCTCGGTCGAGACGAAGACGCTCTTCAGCTCGGTGTTGTGCACGAGGCCCTCCATGCCGAGCTCCTTGCCGACTCCTGACGCCTTGTAGCCGCCGAACGGCGCCTGCGGGAACACCGAGCTGTTCGAGTTCACGCCGATCGCGCCGGTTCGGAGCGCCCGCGCGACCCGGAGCTGCCGCGCGCCGTCGCGTGTCCACAGCGAGCCCGAGAGGCCGTACGGCGTGTCGTTGGCGATCCGGATCGCCTCCTCCTCGGTCTCGAACGGGATGACCGACACGACGGGACCGAAGATCTCCTCGCGCGCGACGACCATCTCGTTCGTGCAGTCGTCGAGGATCGTCGGGCAGAGGTAGAAGCCGCGCGGAGAGCCCGTCTGCCGTCCGGGCGGGTCCCTCCCTCGATCACGGTCGCGCCCTCGTCGACGCCGCCGCGCGACGTACCCCTCGACGGACTCGCGCTGCGCGGCCGAGACGAGCGGGCCCCATCTGCGTTCCCTCGGCCTCGGGGTCGCCGACCACGATCGCGCGCGTCGCGGCGACGTAGTGCTCGAGCAGCTCATCCTTCGCGGAAGCTTCGACGAGCAGGCGTGAGCGGGCGCAGCAGTCCTGCCCGGCGTTCTCGAAGACCGAGAACGGCGCCATGCGCCCTGCCTTCTCGAGGTCGGCGTCGGCGAAGACGATGCAGGCGCTCTTCCCGCCGAGCTCGAGCGTCACGCGCTTCACGGTGCCGGCCGCCTTTCGCGCGATCTCGACGCCGACCTCGGTCGAGCCGGTGAAGCCGACCTTGCCGACGAGCGGATGCTCGACGAGCGCGTCGCCGACGGCACGTCCCGGCCCCGGGACGACGTTGAGGACGCCCGGCGGCAGCCCCGCCTCGAGCCCGAGCTCCGCATAGCGGAGGGCGGTGAGGGGGGAGAGGCTCGCGGGCTTGAGGACGACCGTGTTCCCGGCCGCGATCGCGGGCGCCGTCTTCCAGTTCGCGATGTTGAGCGGGAAGTTCCACGGCGTGATCAGCGCCGTGACGCCGATCGGCTCGCGGAACGTCAGCACGATGCCGTCGCGGTCGACCGGGATCGTCGAGCCGAAGAACTTGTCGACCGCGCCCGCGTAGTAGCGCATCACGGCGGCGGCGTTCCCCGCGCACCACCGCGCGTCGCCCAGCGCCATCCCCATGTCGCGCGTCTCGAGGAGCCCGAGCTCGTCGGCGTGCGCCTCGATCGAGGTCGGCCCAGCGATACAGGACCTTCGCGCGCTGGATCGGACGTCCGCGCGCCCCAGTCCTCGAACGCCGCGGCAGCCGCGCGCACGGCGCGGTCGGCGTCCTCGGCCCCGGCCTCGGCGATGGTGCGGAACACCTCGCCCGTACGCGGGGTTGACGGTCTCGAACGTGCGTCCCTCGGCGGCGAGCAGACGCTCACCGTCGATCACGAGGCTTTCGACGCGCGCTCACGAGGCCGAGGCTAGGCGGTTGGCGGCGAAGCCGTCAAACACCGACGACGTGCACGAGCCAGCGGCGGTCGCGCTCGCGGTCGAGCTCGAGGAAGAGGACACGCTGCCAGCGGCCGAGGCAGAGCACGCCGTCTTGGACGGGGATCGACTCGCCGGCAGGCCCCATCAGCATCGACATGCAGTGCGCGTGGCCGTTCGAGGCGGCCATGTCCTCTTCGTCGGAGACGTTCTCCGTGCGGCGGTCCCAGTCGTCGTGCGCGTAGTAGTGCTCGGTCGGGACGAGGCGCCGGAGGAGCACCGAGAAGTCCTCGAGGAAGCCACGCTCGTACTCGTTGACCCGAACGGAGCACGTCGTGTGCGGCGAGTAGACGCAACAGACGCCGTCGCGCACGCCGCTCTCGCTTACCGCCTCCTGGACCTGCTCGGTGATGTCCGTCACGCTCAACCCGCCCGCGGTGCGGAGCGGGGTCTCGCGGTGGAAGGACTTCAGCGAGCCGCCGTTCGAGGCGTCGACGTCGGTCGTTTCGGGAGCGCTCGCCATCGGTCACGGTTCATTGTGTCAGCCGCGCGCCGGAAGCGGTGCGGGGAGCGGTCGTCGCCCGTTCGGGCGCTTTGCGGCGCCGCGTCTCGTCGGAAGGAGATCCGGCGGTGTTCCGTCCGCGGGCTGGACCAGAACTGGAGCTTCAGTCGGGACCGGCTTCACGGCACCGCTTACGGTGCGTCCGTTCGCGCGTCGCACCCCGGCGGCTCGCGAGATGAAGCGGTACGCAATCGAGGGGCGGCCGCGCGCCGGGGGTCTGCGGACGCCGCGCACGGCCTGTTCGTCAACTCGACCGGGGCGTCGTCGCAGTCGCGGTGTCGAGCTCGGGTGAGGTCGACACCGGTGCTTCCCGACGCCCGGGACGTTCACCCTGACCCTGAAGCCCGGCAACAGCACCGGGGACGGTCACGGCGAGCGTCGCGGTCGGGGCGTCACGTACACCGTCGACGGCGTCGTCTCCCGCTGACGGGGCGCCTCGCTACGCTCACCCGGGCGGGCCCGTAGCTCAGCTGGTCAGAGCAGCCGACTCATAATCGGTAGGTCCCTGGTTCGAGTCCAGGCGGGCCCAATCAATCGCTTTGTCCATGCGGAAACGGCTTGAAACGGTGGGTCAGGTGTGCCGGGAATGCCAGGAATGTGCAAACGGTGCTGCAAACGGTGCTGCCACGGGATTTCGCCGAACGGGGAGCCCGATTCCTTGTAGACGCTCGATGCCACACCCGCGCACCGAACGTGCAACAGCCGGCGAGCCGAGCGCATCCCAATCCAGTCGCGCTGATCGATTGACCCGATCGTGTCAGCGACCGAGCCGCTGCCCGCACCTAACGTGGCCACGCGAGTCCGGTGCGGTGTTCCGTTGCGATGACCGGTCACCGCCCAACCCACTGCGGTGGGACGCGTCACCACCGCCCAACCCCCTGCGGTGGGGTGGGCCTCCGCCCGGACTCGCTTTCGCATGCGGAATCCTTTGGTAGACGCTCGGCCGTGACCCCCGCACGGCGCAGCGCAGAAACGGCTCAAGCGATTCGGCGGTCGAGAACGGATGTGTAGAAATGCTCGCCGCGGACGATAGATAAGGCGTGGCTAGAACGGTCGCCGAGCGACAGCAGGAGAAGCGCGAGACCAAGCTCGAGCATTACCGCGAGCAACTGGCTTCCGGAGAGCTCGTCGTACGCCAGATGACGGAGTCCGAGCGTGCTTACTGGAACGAGCACTCCGCCGCTGCGGATCGTCAGGCGACGCCCGAACAGCGCAAACGGCGCGATACCGTGCGAGAGAAGCGCCGCCAGCAAGCTAGCGCACCGCGCCGCGCAAAAACGTCGGCCTAGTACATCCGTATCTCGACGCCGCCCGGCGTCTCAGGCTCGAGGTCGGCGACCCAGAGCGCCGCCGCGGCGAATCGAAGCTCTTTCGACTGAGCAGTCGGTTGACCGCCATTCCCTTGCGGCAGATGATGGGCCGTCTCGAGAGAACTGCGCCTCGGCAAGGTCGGTGCCCTCTGCGCTCTGATCGCCGTCGCTGCTTTGTCGTCGGCATCGCGCGCATCGGGGTCTTCATGTCGGCATCAGCCTTTGGAGAGAGAAATCCTGACTGCGCGGTCAGTTTCGCCCAGGTGCCTAAAAACGGCATGGATACTGACTATGCGACGTGTCGTGTCGTCTGTACTGGCGAGTGTGTTGTCTCACGGGTCACCTGACGCCGAGCACCTGGCCGATCCCACGCCGGACGATCGGCTGGTCGCTGGTGTCGACGGTCTCGCCAGGCAAAGCCGTCCCAAGTTGCGCCTCGGAGGTACATGCATGACGCTACGGCTCGATGCTCGCACGTCCGTCGGGAGAACGCTTGAGTCGTAACGGATCGATGCGACGCCGGCTAAGGCAGACAAGGTGAGCGATGCCTACGTCTACGAGCACGGCTGGGGGGACGAACGTGTCCGGCTGCGGGGTCTCGAGATCGCGCTCGACGCAGGCACCCGCGAGCATCTACTCCGCCTGGGCGTCAAACCGGGGGTTCGCTGCTTGGAGCTCGGTGCGGGCAGCGGCTCTATCGCACGCTGGCTCGCGGAGCAGGTCGCACCCGGCGGGGTCGTCG
This sequence comes from uncultured Actinomycetes bacterium, assembly GCA_963706915.1. Lineage (GTDB taxonomy): Bacteria > Actinomycetota > Thermoleophilia > Gaiellales > Gaiellaceae > Gaiella. The sequence goes on along the minus strand of CAVPOH010000005.1, from coordinate 338,878 downwards.
TAGCAACGGACCTCGAGACCGACTTCCTCGAGCTCGCCACTGCGGAGCACCCGACCCTGGAGCCGTTGCGCCACGACCTCACGGCGGAAGACCTCCCCGGTGGGTTCGATCTCGTACACGCCCGGTATCTCGTCACATGGCTTCCCGACAAGGCACTCGCACTGCGGCGCATGATCGCGGCACTGCGGCCGGGCGGCGTGCTGTTGGACGAAGAACCCGACTGGGTGACGATCTTCGAAACGCCCGAGTCGTCGGCCCTACGTCATGTCATGATCGCGGCGATGCGCTACCTCGAGGCGACATGCCCGATCGACACTCATTATGGTCGGAGGCTCGTCGACGAACTGACGTCAGCGGGCCTCGAGGACGTCGAGGCTGAGGGTCGTTGCGCGATCGTGCGCGGAGGGAGCCCAGCCGCTGCACACTTCCTGCGCCTCACGATCGAAAAGCTCCGTGGGCCCCTGCTCAGCGAGCACAGAGTCAGGGAGGGCGAACTCAACGAATCTCTCGCGATCCTCGACGATCCCGCCGCGAGCGTCATGTTCCCGCTCACGGTCGCCGCCTGGGGTCGCCGCTCGTAGAGCAGAAAGGGTCCAACGGCGCCGTAAGCGCTCACCCCGTGCTGGAAGGCTCCAGCCGGGGTTCGCTCCTGTGGCGGCGAAGTAGTTCTCGACGGCGATGTCGACCGCGACGAAAGCGTCAACGGGACCGGCGTTCGTCACGTTGATTCGCCAGCCGGGGTTACAGACGTCGTTAATGCTGCTGATGTCACCCGCGCCCGCAATGCTCAGCGAGATGTCGGCGCGGCGAGGACCGGAGTGCCGCCGCCGAGGACGTAGTCGACACGCTTGCTCGCTCGCAAACAACACGCGGGACGTCGGCCGAGGCTCGTCCAGCCGCCATCCAGGCAAACGATCGCCGCCTCGGGCGACAGCACGCCGCCGCTGTTCGCATACGAGGTACACGCCTTTTGGTTGGCGAACGGCTCACCCGCCCGCGTGAAAAGGCTCTGCCACCCGTTCTTCTGGCACTGCTTCACGGCAGCGGAGTTGCCTGCCATCGCACTGGCAGCCACGGCTGCCAGTGCGAGCACGGAACAGATCGCGAGCGCAATGCGGACTGCGGCATGTGAGATACGCCTCGCCTGCGGTGACGGTCGTCTCCCACTTGTGGAAGCCGAGCCAGCAGAGCAACTTGCCCACCTCGGCGAGTGTGTTCCGGCGGTTCCGGGTCGAGCGACGGCTGCTCACCGCGCCGGAGTCAGTCGTCTGTGCCCGTTGGGACGGTCGACCGTTCAACGAGACGAGCGGCAACGATGTGATCGGGGTTTACCCAGATCCCCTCTACGGTCTCGATCCAAGAGGTCTTGTCTCGCTGGGCCCACCGTTCGATTTCGTTCTGAGCGTTGCTTTCCCCTGTGGCGACGTGGCGTCTTTCGCCCGTGGTGAGCTGCAGTTCGATGAACGTCGGCATGCCGGCGAGCATAGTCGCGCCGGCTCGAGCCCTTCGCGCCGTCGCCAGACCTCTCGCGGAGCAGGCTTGCGCCACGCCACGGGCACGCTGTCCGTGCGGCAGCTCTCTGAGGCCACGCCTTCGTGGTCGACCCGGATCAGTCACACTTCCGGGATGGCCGGTGGCCTGAAGGTCGGCGGTGATGTCGAGCAGGCGCTGGAGGACGTGCTCGTCCCGAGCTACGTCCTCGACGCGACGGGAGTCGTCAGGTGGCTGAATCCGGCCGCCGAGCGGCTCGTCGGCGACATCCGCGGTCGTCATTTCACCTCCGTCGTCGCGCCCGAGGACAGCCGGCGCGCCCGCGAGCTGTTCGCCCAGAAGATGCTCGGCACGTCCCGGGCCACGGAGGCGACGGCCCATCTGGTCTCGACCGCCGGCGCCCGGGTGGCCGTCGAGATCAGCGGGGTGGCGCTCAAGGACGGTGAACGGGTGGTCGGCGTCTTCGGGCTGATCGAGGGACGCCCCGACGACCGCCCCACGAAGCCACCTCCGCATCTCACCCCCCGTCAGGTCGAGGTACTTCGTCTGCTGGAGCAGGGCTGCTCGACGAAGCAGATCGCCGCCGAGCTCCATCTGAGCACCGAGACGGTCAGGAACCACATCCGCCGTCTCCTCCAGGCCCTCGGCGTCCATTCCCGGCTCGAAGCCGTCGCCGTCGCCCGGGCCGCATCACCCGACTGACCGACGCACGAGCGCGTCTCGTTCTCGGATCTCGAGTCGTAACCGGAGCGAGATTTCCCGAGGGCGCCGGTCACCTCTGGCCGTCTCCCGACGAGGGCGTTCGCCCGCCTGCCTGTCGAGCCTCACCTCGGAGGGTTATGCTCCTCCCGCCGTGTTCGGCGTGGTCTCAAAGGTCAAGGCGATAAAGAGCCGCACGCAGGCGCTCGTGCAGCTGAACATCGAGCTGGCGAAACTCGAGGGAAAGGAAAAGGCAACCGCGGTCGGGATCGCCGGAGGTCTCGGAGCTGTCGCCGCTGTCCTGCTCGTGTACGCGATCGGGTTTGCCTTTGCAGCAATCGCCGCGGCACTCAGCGAAGCCTTATCGCTGTGGCTGTCGCTGCTCATCGTCGCGGGAATGCTCGTGCTCGCCGCGGGAATCGCAGGATTCCTTGCGAAGCGCCTCGTCCGCAAGGCATCGCCCCCGATGCCGACCCAGGCGATCGAGGAGGCAGGTCGGACGGTCGAGACGCTGCAGAGCCATGTCTGAGAAGCGAGGCGCTGCGGAGATCCGCGCCGAGATCGCTGCCGAGCGACAGCGCCTCGACGCCGATCTCACCGCGCTACAGTCCGAGCTCCGCTCGCTCGTTCCGGTTGTCGTCGCGGGTCTCGCCGTCGTCGCGCTCGTGACGTTTCGCAAGAGCGCAAGAGCCGGCCTCGCGATGATCTGGAGGCTCCTCTAGCTCGTACGCGCAGTGATAGGCGAGCCCGCGCAGGCCCCGCCTGCCGCAGGGGTGAACCGCCAACTAGCCCCCCGGGCGGCAAGTGACCCTGTTGACGCGGGGGTGTCTTCGGCAACGGGCTCGCATGGGCAACGGTAGGTGCGGGCGGTGGGGCGGTTGTTGGCACGATCGGGTCAAGTCTCAGAGCGAGTGCCGGCCGTCGAGGGGTCAGGTCGTCGACCGTGTCTGCGAAAGCCCTCCGGGAATGTGACCGATGTCGGCCCTAATCGACGTCGGCGAGGGGTTCGAAACGCAGCTTCGGCGCCACGACGAGACCGTCGGCTCGGCAGTACCAGCCGCCGCGTGGCTGGGGCTCGAGCTCCTCGTCGCAGCTCGGACAGAGCGCCACGAGCTGCGTGGGCGACGCGGCGCCGCCCGACTCGGCACGCGCGCAGGGCGAGCAGAGCCCCAGCACTCGGCCGCTCCCGTCCGGGAAGAACCGCCACCCGTATCGATTCGGGTCGAGCGTCGCGCTCGGGCAGTTGGCGCAACGAACGAAGAAAAGGCCGGCGAACGTGCCGTGATCGCTCATGCGCTGATCAAAGCCGGATCGGCAGGCGGGAGCAAGGGAGCGCGCACGCTACCGCGACGGCGCCTTGCGCAACGTCACGACGAGGCGCCAGGTCGCGGCGAGAGCGGCGGTGACGACGGCCGCCGAGAGGACGACGCCCCACGGCCGACCGTCCAGGCCCGCCCACTTCCCGAGCGCGAACACCGGGGTCGCGACGGCGAGCACGATCAGGAAGATCCGGGTGGCGCGTACGACCGGCGTCTGGAGCATCCCGGGCGGCTACTGGTGCTCGGCGGCTCGCCCCGGGATGGGATCCCAGGCGCAGACGTAGGTTGCGGCGACGTCGGGCCGAAAGCCGAACTCGGCTGCGGCGCACGGTGGGCAGTAGAGGGCGACGGCCGGCGTGTCGTGAACGTCGGGGTCGGGATCGTCGCAGCGGACGGCGACCCAGCCCTTACCGGGCTCGCCCGAGCAGCAGCCACACTCGATGCAGTAGAGCACCCCGTCCCCTTCCCCCACACGAATCTAATCCGGGCTGACCCACGTGTACAAGGGGGAAGGTTCGTTCAGCCTGCGCTGGTCGGGAGACCTGGTCAAGGCTGGACGTTCGGGGGGCCGTGACCGACGCGGGGCGACCTACGATCCGGCGCGATGGAGATCAACCTGAACCTCGGCCTTGTCACCGCGCAGTTCGAGGAGTCGAACATCGAGCTCGACGCCGACTTCAACGTCGGCGGCGTGCTCACGCTGAGCGGCTTCGTCGACAACGAGTGGGTCGCCGCGTTCGACGAGTCGGGACCGGCGGATGCGCCGTGGAAGCTCGATCGCATGCGGACTCTCTCCGCTTCGGCCCGATCCCCGTCCGGGAGCTCCCGGGCTATGTCAGCGCGCTCCGGAACCAGATCAACGAGGCGAACACGAAGGTCGAGGTCGAGCGTCACCGGCGCGCCATGGCCGAGCACCTCGATGCGGAGGAGCGGGCGCGAGCCCATCGGCAGGCGCATCGAGGCGCTGAGCACCGTCTTCGGCAGACGTCTCAGCGCGATCGACCTGAGCTCCGAGCGCGCAGCCTAGAGCCGCCCCGCTGCCGGCCGCATCGCGGTTTGCGTCCGCTCGGGATCGGGCACGCATCGCCCATGCCGACCGAGACGCCGCTTCCGCCGTCGCCCGAGCCGCCGATTCCGACGCCCGACCCGCTGCCGTCGACCGGATCCGCTCCCGCCCGACGAGCCGGACCCGGTGCCCGAGCCGGTCATCTGAGCGACTGCTGTCGGCTCCTCGCGCGGATCACGTCCGCGCCTGTGGCCAGCTTCAGAGGTAGTCCGACGCGTACTCCGGCCGCCACTCGAACTCCCGGGCTGCGCAGACCGGGCACATGATCGCCACCGTCGTCGGCTCGATGCCGTCCGGGTCCTCGCCCGTGAACGCCGCCCACGAGCGCCCGAGCTCGTCGCTCACGCACCCGCATTCGTCGCACGTCAGCACGGCGCGATGCTAACGACGCCGTCGGCACGCCGACAAGGAACCTCGTCGGGAAGCCCGTAAGTATCCCTGCGGCCCTTCCTCATGGGCCGCGCCCCGGGGTGGGGTGGGAGCCCTACCTCGAGGGCCGGCTGAGGTCCGCCGCTGCCCCCTCCCCTGAGGTGCGGCGGCCCAGCCGGCCCCTACATCGCAACCGCAGACGTCCGGCCGGCGCGGCCCTTGGGAAAGAGGGGCCTCGCAAGCGAGGCCCCTCGCGCACGGCGCAACGTGAGGTCAGGCGGGGTAACCGCCTGCGGGGAGAGGAGTCGCGCCGCGAGATTCGTATCTCTCCCACATCCGGCGCTCGAATGCGAGAGAATCCGTCAACCCTCGGAAAGGAAACGGCGGAAAATGGACAAGTTCAACGAGCTCACGACGGGCGCGAAGCTGGTGCTCGGGGCGACGATCGCGTTCCTCATCGTCTCCTTCCTCGAATGGTTCGAGTTGGGTGGGCAGCTCGGGGAGGCCGCGGAAGCCGTTGGTGTGGATAACGGCGCCAGCATGTGGACCGGCATCGGGTGGCTCGCTGGTCTTCTCGCCGTCGCGTTGATCGTCTGGCAGGCGCATTCGACTGGCGAACATCGAGCTCGAGATCGGCGTTACGCCAGCGATGATCACGGTGGCTCTCGCGGCACTCACGCTTCTCTTCACGTTCATCCGGTTCATCGACAAGCCGGGTGGAGGAGCTGTCGATCGGACCTTCTGGGCCTGGCTCGGACTGGCTCTTGCCATCGTGATCGCCGTCGGCGCGTGGATGAACATGCAGGCCTCGGGTGAGAGCTTCGCCGACATCCGCGCCTCGGTCGCGGCCGCGACGGGCGGCGAAGGGCGCCGTCGACCGCAACGACGCGCCGGCCGCGGCACCCGCGCCGCCGGCCGCGGAGCCGCCGGCCGCGACGACGGTCGAGCCGCGCACTGAGCCGCCGCCGCCGCCTCCGCCGGCCCCCGATGCGGGCGACGACGCGCCGAGGGCCTCCTGAGACACGTCTCGAGGGCCGCCCCGTCCCTTTAGGGGCGGGGCGGCCCGGCTACACTCAGGCCGATGACCGAGATCGGCACCTTGCGCGTCAAGACGGGCCTCGCCGAGATGCTCAAGGGCGGGGTGATCATGGACGTCGTCGACGCGGACCAGGCGCGGATCGCCGAGGAGGCCGGAGCCTGCGCGGTAATGGCGCTCGAGCGGGTCCCGGCGGACATCAGGCGCGACGGCGGCGTGGCGCGCATGTCGGATCCGCAGAGGATCCGCGAGATCCAGGAGGCCGTCTCGATCCCCGTGATGGCGAAGTGCCGGATCGGCCACTTCGTCGAGGCGCAGATCCTCGAGGCGCTCGAGATCGACTACATCGACGAGTCCGAGGTGCTGACCCCGGCCGACGTCGTGCACCACGTCGACAAGCACGCGTTCACGGTGCCGTTCGTCTGCGGTGCGACGAACCTCGGCGAGGCGCTCCGCCGCATCGCCGAAGGGGCGGCGATGATCCGCACGAAGGGCGAGGCGGGCACCGGCGACATCGTCAACGCGGTCACCCACATGCGCTCCGTGTTCGGCGCGATCCGGGGGCTCCAGGGTCTGCGCGAGGAGGAGCTCTACGCCGCCGCGAAGGAGCACCGCGCGCCGTTCGAGCTCGTCCGCTGGGTGGCCGAGAACGGGAAGCTCCCCGTCGTCACCTTCACGGCCGGCGGGATCGCGACACCGGCGGACGCGGCGCTCTGCATGCAGCTCGGCGCCGACGGCGTCTTCGTCGGCTCGGGGATCTTCAAGTCCGGCCGCGACATGGTCCTCGACCACGGCGGCTGGGCCGAGGACGTCTCCCGCCGCGCGAAGGCGATCGTCGAGGCGACGACGCACTACGCCGATCCGAAGATCCTTGCCGACGTCTCCGCCGGGCTCGGCGCGCCGATGGTCGGGATCTCTGCGAGCACGCTCCCGGAGGAGGAGCGGCTCGAAGTGCGCGGCTGGTAGCTCGGCTAGGGGCCGACGAACGCGATCAGCGCGCCCAGGCCGAGCGCGATCGCCACGACCGTCCCGTAGGCCGCCACCCGGCCTGCGAGCACCCGAAAATCGATGGATCCGTCCCGCCGCACGATCACTCTCGGAGTATCAGGCGGTAGCGTCGGATCGTCGCTCCCTCGTTCGAGGGAGGGAGTCGGGCCGGATCTACACTCTTTCTCGTGGAGCGGAAGCCCCGGATCGGCGTCCTGGCCCTACAGGGGGCCTTCCGCGAGCATGCCCGCGCGCTCCGGCGATCGGGAGCGGAGGTCGTCGAGGTGCGGCTACCGCAGCAGCTCGACGGGCTCGACGGGCTCGTCATCCCCGGTGGCGAGTCGACGACGATCATGAAGCTGGCCGCCCAGTACGGGCTCGACGACGCGATCCGCGCGTTCGACCGCCCGATCTTCGGGACGTGCGCCGGAATGATCGTGCTCGACCGTCGACACCTCGGCCTCGCCGACCTCGAGGTCGCGCGGAACGCGTACGGGCGCCAGGTCGCGAGCTTCGAGTCCGACCTCGAGCTCGGAGACGGTGACCACGCCGTTCCGCGGCGTCTTCATCCGCGCGCCGCGCGTGTTGGACGTCGGCTCGGACGTCGAGGTCCTCGCCGAGCACGACGGCGAGCCGGTGCTGCTCCGCGACGGACGCATCCTCGTGGCGGCGTTCCACCCCGAGCTGACGGACGACCCACGGATCCACGAACGATTCCTCGAGCTGGTCACGGAGGCGATGAGTGTCAGGGCATAGCAAGTGGTCGACGATCAAGCACAAGAAGGGCGCGGCCGACGCGAAGCGCGGCAAGCTCTTCTCGAAGCTCTCGCGCGCGATCATGGTTGCGGCGAAGGAGGGCGGCGCGGACCCGGGCTCGAACCTCGCGCTCCAGAACGCGATCGAGAAGGCGCGCTCGTACTCGATGCCGAAGGACAACATCGAGCGCGCGATCGCGAAAGGCGCCGGCGAGGGAACCGACGGCTCGAGCTTCGAGACGGTCGTCTACGAGGGCTACGGCCCCGAGGGCGTCGCCGTGCATCGTCGAGGCGCTGACCGACAACCGGAACCGCACGGCGTCCGACGTCAGGCACCTCTTCTCGAAGCACGGCGGGAACCTCGGCGCGACGGGCGCCGTCGCGTGGCAGTTCGAGCGGCGCGGCGTTGTCCTCGTCGCCGGGGACGGGATCGACGAGGACGAGCTCGTGCTCGCCGCGGCGGACGCCGGCGCCGACGACGTCGAGCGCGACGGCGACACGTTCGTCGTCTCGTCGAACCCGGAAGAGCTGACGGCGGTGCGGGAGGCTCTGGAGGCAGCCGGGTTCGCACTCGAGTCGGTCGGGCTGTCGATGGTCCCGAAGACGACGGTCGCGATCGCCGAGGAGTCGACCGCGAAGCAGGTCGTCCGCCTCGTCGAGGGCCTCGAGGACAACGACGACGTGCAGGACGTCTACGCGAACTTCGACATCCCGGAGGCCGTGCTGGAGGCGGTCGCGTCGTAAATTCGGGAGCAGGTGTCTGGCTGAAGCCAGACACGCTGCAGGTGGTCTCCACGTTCGAGCCAGACACCGAGCGGGTCTTGGGGAGCGACCATGCGCAAGGGCTGGCGGCCGGAGGGCGGCTTTGCCGCCCGGGAGGCCAGATGCGGTCGATCCGTGCACCACGCAGAAGGAGGGGCGCGTGGGGGGAACCATGGCTTCCCACACGTTCGAGCCGTCCGACGCGCTCCATACCCTCCTGACGTGAAGGTCCTCGGAATCGACCCTGGGACGGCTGCATGCGGGTACGGGATCGTCCACGAAAGCGGCGGGCACCTCCGGGCCCTCGCCCACGGGTGCTGGACGTCAGGCGCACGCGAGCGCCCGGAACAGCGGCTCAGGACGATCTTCGACGGAGTCGGCGTGCTCATCCAGGAGCACGAGCCGGACGCCGTCGCCCTGGAGGAGTCGTTCGTCGGTGCCGACGCCCGCATCGCGCTCTTCGTCGGGCAGGCACGCGGCGCCGTGCTCGTCGCGGCCGCCACGCGGGGGATCGCGTGCACGGAGTATGCGCCGGCGCGCGTGAAGCAGGCGGTGTGCGGCTACGGGCGGGCGGACAAGGGGCAGGTCTCGCGGATGGTGCGAATGCTCCTCGCGCTCCAGGCCGAGCCTCCGACCTCGCACGAGGCGGACGCGCTCGCCGTCGCGATCTGCCACGCGTCGATGCCGCCGCTCGCGCGGATCGCGTGAGGAGGGGCCTGTGATCGCACGCCTGAGAGGCCGTCCGGTCGGACGGACGAACGAAGGGCTCGTCCTCGACGTGAACGGCGTCGGGTACCTCGTAGCCGCGACCCCGTCCGTCCTGCGGCGGGCCGGGGCGGGCAGCGAGGTGACGGTCGAGACCTACCTCCATGTCCGCGAGGACGCCCTCCAGCTGTACGGCTTCGCCGATGCGGAGGAGCGTGAGCTCTTCGTCCATCTCCTCACCGTGAGCGGAATCGGCCCGAAGGTCGCGCTCGCAGTCGTCTCCGGCTCCCCGCCGGGTGAGCTGCGCAAGGCGATCGCGCTCGGCGACCACGCTCGCTTCCAGGCGATCCCCGGGATCGGGAAGAAGACCGCCGAGCGGATCGTCCTCGAGCTCCGGGAGAAGCTCGGCTCGGTCTCCGAGACGGGCCTCGCCATTGTCGGCGACACCCCCGGTCACATCGTCGCCCGCGACGCGCTCGTCGAGCTCGGTTACACCCTCGTCGACGCCGAGCGCGCGCTCGCCGAGATCGACCCCGACCTGCCACCGGAGGAGCGTGTCAAGCTCGCGCTGCGGAGCGCAGCAGCGTGAGCCAGTTCCTCGCACCCGCCCTTCGGCCGGAGGAGGACGAGGCGGAGCAGTCGCTCCGGCCGAAGCGGCTCGACGACTTCGTCGGCCAGGAGCGGGTCAAGGAGCAGCTGCGCATCGCGCTCGAGGCGGCGAAGGCGCGCTCGGACGCGCTCGACCACGTCCTGCTCGCAGGCCCGCCCGGGCTCGGGAAGACGACGCTCGCGCAGATCGTGCGCGAGGAGCTCGGCGTCGGCCTCCGGACGGTCGCCGGGCCGGCGCTCGAGAAGAAGGACATCGCCGCGATCCTCACGGCGCTCGAGCCCCGCGACGTCCTCTTCGTCGACGAGATCCATCGCCTGAACCGCTCCGCGGAGGAGATCCTCTATCCGGCGCTCGAGGACTTCCGGCTCGACATCGTCTTCGGCCAGGGCGCTGCCGCGCGGACCCTGACGCTCGACCTCCCGCCGTTCACGCTCGTCGGCGCGACGACCCGCACGGGGCTCCTGACGACGCCGCTGCGCGACCGGTTCGGGATGACGTTCCGGCTCGGGTACTACGACCCCGGCCAGCTGTCGACGATCGTGCGGCGCTCGGCGCGGATCCTCGGCGTCGAGATCGCCGACGACGCGGCCGACGAGATCGCTTCGCGCTCGCGCGGCACGCCGCGGATCGCCAACCGGATCCTCCGTCGCGTACGCGACGTCGCCGAAGTGCGGCACCAGGGCGCGATCACCTCCGACGTCGCCCGCGAAGCGCTGGAGCTCCACGAGGTCGACGAGCAGGGTCTCGAGCGGATGGATCGCGAGCTGCTCGAGGCGATCGCGTTCAAGTTCGGCGGCGGCCCGGTCGGCCTCTCGACCCTCGCCGTCGCGCTCGGCGAGGAGACGGACACGATCGAGGACGTCTACGAGCCGTATCTCCTCCAGCTCGGGTTCCTCCAGCGGACGCCGCGCGGCCGCGTGATCACCGACCGCGGGCGCGCGCACCTCGGGACGGTGCGCGACGAGGGCAGCCTGTTCTGAGCAACCAGCTCTGGACACCCGGCATGGCAGGGCCGCTCGAGGAGCTCGTGAAGCGGATCGAGCGCCGTGTCGAGCGCTTCAAGGAGGAGCACGCGCTTGCCGAGGTCGAGGTGACCATCGAGCTCGCCGACGGATCGCTTCATCGGCTCAAGACCGTCTCCGCCGAGCCTGGCTTCGGGTTCGTCAGCTTCTGCCCGCACTGCGACGACGACGATCCGCAGGAGATCATCGTCCCGCTCGGCGCCGTGCGCGAGATCCGGATCGGCCCGCCCGGGCCGGAGCAGGCCGTCGGCTTCACCGGCAGCGGCACGGCCGGCTGAGCGGCGTTCAGCGCCGGTACTGAAGTGCGTGCCACGAGGGCGTGGGGGCGAGCTCGAGGAGCGCGCGGCCGCCCTCTGGCTCCGCGTACGCGAACTCGCCGCTGTCGTCGTCCCAGGTGATCTCGAGCAGCCCTTCCTTCACGCGGTGGTCGAGGTACGCGCCGCGGAAGACGAGCTTGCGGAGCCAGTAGACGAGCGACTCGCCGTCGACGAGGGCCAGTCGCTCCCAGTGCCTGACGAGGTACGAGCCCAGCGGGCTTCGCGCCTCGGCGATGCGTCCGTCGGCGGCGACCTCGACGAGGTCGCCAACCTCCTCGTCGTCGAGATCGTTCGACGCGACGAGCCCGAGCCGGACGGCCGCGGCGGCGACGCGTTCCTCGAAGTCGCGCTCGCCGAACGAGAAGTGGTAGCCGAGGAACTCGAGCGCGTACGCGTCGCCCGAGGAGTAGTTCTCGCGCTCGTCCCGCACGTTCGCAGGCTAGCCTGCGGATGTGAAGGATCACCGCCTCCTCGCGGCCGTGATCGTGGCGGTGCTCGTCATCTGGCTCCTCGGCGCGGCGGCCACGAAGTACTCGCTCGAGCAGATGGCGTTGTTCGCCCCGATCGCCGTCTGCGTCATCGGCGCCACCGTCGGCGTCGTGCTGATCTGGGTGAAGGTGATCCTCCAGCTGCGCCGCGAGCGGCGCGAGCGGCGCGCCGCCTGAGCGGCCGTTCCGTCGCCGTCCGCCACCCTCGCGGACGCCGTCCGACGTGGTCCGTACCGTCGATCGGGCGATGCAGGACGGCCGCTGGATCACTCGACCATGCGACTGGACGCGTGTCGAGGCGCTTGCGGAAGAGCTCGGGCTCAGTGACACGACGGCCACCGTTCTCGTCCGACGCGGGCTCGGCGATCCGGTCGAGGCGCGCGCGTTCCTCGACGCCGAGGATCCCCGACACGACCCGCTGACGCTCGGTGACATGGCGGTCGCGGTGGAGCGGATCCGGAATGCCGTGGCCGGCGGCGAGCGGATCTGCGTGCACGGCGACTACGACGTCGACGGGATCTCGGCGACGGCCCTCTGCGTCCTCGTCCTGCGCGAGCTCGGCGCCGACGTCGAGTGGCGCCTCCCGAGCCGCTTCGACGAGGGCTACGGCCTTGCGCTCGAGACGATCGAGCAGCTGGCGGCCGACGGCGTCGACCTCGTCGTCACCGTCGACTGCGGCATCACGGCCGTGGCCGAGGTCGCGCGCGCCCGTGAGCTCGGCCTGGACGTCATCGTCACGGATCACCACCGGCCGGCCGAGACGCTGCCCGACTGCCCGGTCGTCGCGACGCGCCCCTCCGCCTATCCGTGTCCAGACCTCTGCGGCACCGGCGTCGTCCACACGCTCGCCCGCGCGCTCCTCGGCGACGAGCACCCCGCGATCGCGCGCTCGCTCGACCTCGTCGCGCTCGCGACGATCGCGGACGTCGTCCCGCTCGTCGACGAGAACCGCGCGCTCGCCGCGGCCGGGCTGCGGGCGCTCGCGCGCACGCGCCGCCCCGGCCTCCAGGCGCTGATGAAGGCCGCGCGCGTCGATCCCGCGACCGTCGACGCCACGGCCGTCGGCTTTCGCCTCGCGCCGCGGATCAACGCCGCCGGCCGGCTCGGACGCCCTGACGTCGCGCTCGAGCTCATGCTCACCGATGACGCCGACGAGGCCGAGCGCCTGGCAACTCAGCTCGAAGAGCTCAACCGGGAGCGGCAGTCCGTCGAGGAGCGCATCCTCCGCGAGTCAGTCGCGCTCGTCGAGTCGTGGACGCCGGAAGAGCGTGCGCGGCGCGGGTACGTCCTCTGGGACGAGACGTGGCACGAGGGCGTGAACGGGATCGTCGCCTCACGGCTGGTCGAGCGGTTCAACCGCCCGGTGGTGCTGATCGCCCGAGGCTCTACCGGCTGGAAGGGCTCGGGGCGCTCGATCTCGTCGTTCGACCTCCACGGCGGCCTCGGCGCCTGCGCCGAGCATCTCCAGCGCTTCGGGGGCCATCGCGCCGCGGCCGGGCTGTCGATCGACACCGAGCAGCTCGAGGCGTTCCGCGAGGCGTTCGGGCGGCACGCCGACGGCGTTCTCTCGGACGCCGACCTGCGCTCGGTGACCGTCGTCGACGCGATCGTGCCGGCCCAGTCCCTCACGCTGGAGCTGGCCGAGGAGCTCGACCGGCTCGCCCCGTTCGGCCTCGGCAACCCCGAGCCGACGTTGCTCGTCGCGAGCGTCGAGGCCGTGTCCGCCAGCACCGTGGGCGAGGGGAAGCATCTTCGCTTTCGCATTCGCCAGCACGAACGCGACGGAGGCTCGGCGATCGCATTCGGATTCGGGAAGCAACTCGACCGGCTGCAGCGGCCCGGCCGCTACGACGTCGCCTTCCGTCTCAAGGAGAACCGGTGGAACGGCACCGTGGCTCCGCAGCTGGTCGTCCGCCGCGTGTTCGACGCCGCGCCTGCGTACGACTCGCTCCGCGCCTGGCTCGCGGGACAGTGGCGGGCCGGGGAGGACGAATGGACACCGGATGCCCGCGTGATCTTCGCGGAGCTCGGCTTGAACGAGGGTGGGGCGCAACGGCAGCTCCTCGAATCGGAGCAGTTCCGCGCGCTCCTCGAGCAGGCCGAGGTCGAGCTTCCGGAGGCCGCGTAGCGCCCTTCGGGCGGCTACGCCTCGCCGTCGTAGTACGCGAGCGAGTCTCGCCGCATCATGAGGACGTCGCGGTCGTCGCCCGGCCAGATCCCGACCTTGTCGCTGTCCGGATAGACGGCGACCGCCGGCTTCTGCTTCGTCGACGTCATCAGGACGCGCGCCGTCTCGTCGCCGAGGCACGTGACCTTGTGCGCCCCGTCAGGGCCCGGCGGGAAGCACACGATGTCCCCCTTCCCGAGCGCCTCCTCGCCGCCCGGGTGGCGCACCGTGACGCGCCCGTCGAGCACGACGAGCCACTCCTCGTCGGGGTACTCGTAGTGGTAGGGGCAGATGCTCTGCCCGGGTGGGAGCTCGTACAACGATGCGCCCATCATCGACGCGCCGAGCGCCGGTCCGAATCGCATCATCCCCGCGCAGTACCCGTCCGGGTCCGTGTCGTCGTATTCGGGGACGAGGTCGTGGAAGTTGACACGCCGGAGCTCGGCCATTGGCCGATCATAGAGCCGACGTGGCCGGAGCTCGCTAGCGCCGCGAGGACGCCGCGAGCAGGATGAGCATCCGCCGAAGGCGGCGGCGCTCGAGGTAGTCGAAGAGAAGCCGCATGCCGTCCTATCGGTTCGCTGCGGTCTCTCCCGTACCTCCCCGAAGGAGGGAACTCGTGCACGCGGCCCGTACACTGGGAAAATGACGGTCGTCAGCGCAGGGCGAGAGCACGAGAACCTCGTCGAGGAGCTGATTGCGAGCGTCGAGGTCTACAACCCCGGCGTCGACCGCGAGCTGATCCGCCGGGCGTTCGAGTTCGCCGAGGCGCAGCACCGCGGCCAGGTCCGTCGCTCTGGTGAGGAGTTCATCCACCATCCGTGGGGTGTTGCCCGTATCTGCGCGGAGCTACACCTCGACGAGCAGACGATCGCCGCCGCGTTGCTCCACGACGTCGTCGAGGATACCGACACCGAGCTCGACGAGGTTCGGGCCGAGTTCGGCCCCGACATCGCGCTGCTCGTCGAGGGCGTCACGAAGCTGACCCGGATCCAGTTCTCGAGCCGCGAGCAGGCCGAGGCGGAGAACTACCGGAAGATGATCGTCGCGATGGCCCAGGACGTGCGGGTCATCCTCATCAAGCTCGCCGACCGTCTCCACAACATGCGGACGATCGAGTACCTCGGCAAGCAGAAGCAGGTGCAGAAGGCAAAGGAGACCCTCGAGGTCTACGCACCGCTGGCGCACCGGCTCGGGATCCACGCGCTCAAGTGGGAGCTCGAGGACCTCTCGTTCCAGATCCTCCATCCGCGCAAGTACGCGGAGATCAAGGCGATGGTCGCCGACCGGCGCGCCGACCGGGAGGAGCAGGTCGAGCAGGCGACGACGATCCTGGGGCTCGAGCTCGAGAAGGCGGACATCCCCGCTGTCATCCTCGGCCGTGCGAAGCACTTCTACTCGATCTACGACAAGATGGCGAAGAAGGGCCGCGAGTTCAACGAGATCTACGACCTCACGGCGATGCGCGTCATCGTCGAGCGCTCGGGCGAGGAGGGGACGCGCGACTGCTACGGCGCGCTCGGGATCCTCCATTCGCTCTGGAAGCCGATGCCCGGGCGGTTCAAGGACTTCATCGCGATGCCGAAGCTGAACCGCTACCGCTCGCTGCACACGACCGTGATCGGGCCCTCCGGGCGGCCGCTCGAGATCCAGGTGCGGACGCGCGAGATGCACGAGGAGGCCGAGCTCGGCGTTGCGGCCCACTGGCTCTACAAGCGCGGCCGCACTGGGAAGCAGGACGACGATTGGCTCACGTGGGTGCGCTCGCTGATGGACTGGCACGGCGACGACGAGCACGACGCGACCGAGTTCATGCGGACGTTGCGGACGGACCTCTTCGACGACGAGGTCTACGTGTTCACGCCGAAGGGCGAGGTGAAGACGCTCCCCGCCGGCGCGACCCCGATCGACTTCGCGTACGCCGTGCACACGGACGTCGGCCACCGGACGGTCGGCGCGAAGGTCAACGGGCGGATCGTCCCGCTCCACTACCGCCTGAAGAACGGCGACTTCGTCGAGATCCTCACCTCGAAGTCGGGCCGTGGACCGTCGCGCGACTGGATGTCCCTCGCGGCCTCGTCCCGCGCGCGCAACAAGATCCGGCAGTGGTTCCAGCGCGAGACGAAGGGGGAGACCGAGCAGAAGGGACGGGACGCGCTCGACCAGGCGCTCAAGGCCCAGAACCTCCCGTACCGCAAGCTCCAGGGCTCCAGCGTGCTCGCCTCCGTGATCCGCGAGATGGGCTTCAAGAAGGCGGAGGACTTCTATCTCGCGCTCGGCTCGAACAAGATCGCCACGCGCCAGGTCGTCAACAAGGTGTTGCAGCGCCTCAAGACCGAGGGGGTGGCGGACGAGCCCGCCGTCACCATCAAGTCGGGCGGCCACAAGCGCACGGTCAGCGGCGATTCGCTCGGCGTCCTCGTGCCCGGCGTCGAGGACGTTCTCGTCCGGATCGCGAAGTGCTGCACCCCGGTTCCCGGAGACGACATCCTCGGGTACATCTCGCTCGGGCGCGGGATCACCATCCATCGCGCCGACTGCCCCAACGTCCGCGCCCTGATGCGCAATCCGGAGCGCTTCACCCCGGTCGAGTGGGAGGGCGGCGCGGCTTCTGCGAGTTTCCGGGTGCAGATCTCGGTCGAGGCGTGGGATCGCGCCCGGCTGCTCGAGGACGTGGCCCGGAGGTTCTCGGACCATGGCGCGAACATCGTCGCGTACGGCGGCACGGTCGAGGACGGCATGGCGCGGAACTGGTACACCGCCGAGATCGGCGACGTGAAGGACCTCCGCTCGCTGCTCAAGACGTTGCGCGACCTCGACGGCGTCTTCGACGCCTACCGGCAGACGCCGGGAGGCTAGGACTCGGGGAACCCATGGTTCCCCGACGAGCTCCCTCCTTCCGGCCGTGAACCGGAGAGGTGAGGCGGGCCTCCCGGGCGGCGGAGCCGGCCTCCGGCCGCGCGGGTAGGCGCTGCCGCGACGGTTACGACTGCTCGAGAAAACGGTCGCGAACGGAGGCGAGATCCGCGTCCTTCTCGACCCACTCACGGACGCGCGGGTCGAGCGCCTCGGCGCGCCGAAGCGTCTCGAGCGCGTCGTCGTCTTGGCCTCCCATCGCCTGCCAGCAAGCGATCGAGAAGAGCAACCCCATGTGATCCGGGAAGCGCTCGCGGCCTTCGGCGAGGAACGCGAGCGCGCCATCCGTATCCATCGAAGGGCGGAACTTCTCGGCCTCGAAGTACCACTCCCACGCCGACGGGCTGTACGGCTCGCCCGGCTTCCCGCCGATCGCGAGGACGAGCGTCCCGGGGGCTTCCGCGCGGGCATAGCGCCGGACGGAGGGGTCGGCCAGGTGGACGACCGTCCCGGCGGGAGCGTCGTGCGTCGTGCCGTCGAGCGTGAACGTCGCACGTCCGCGGAGCACGACGTAGATCTCCTCGTGACCGAGGTTGTCCTCGGAGTGCTCCTCGATGACGTCCTCACCCGGCCCGGCCACGTACGCGTTCGTCCCGAACGCCTCGATCCCGAGCGTCCGCCGGAGCGGCTTCCAGTGCACTCCCGCTGCGAGGATCGGCTCGAGCTCGGCGAGCCGGAGCGTCTGCCAGCCGGCGCCCTTCACGCCTCGAGCCTAGATGATCGATGCCACGATCCCGTGGCTCGGAACGCGTTCGGCGCCGGCGGTGTAGAAGGAATCGGTGGAGAGCCGGCCACCGGACGAATCGACGCTCGTCGCGCGCGCCCGGCGCGGCGAGGCAGCCGCCTACGAGGAGCTCGTGCGCATGCATCAAGCCATCGCGTTCCGCGTCGCGCTCGTGAACGCCGGCGACCGGGCCGACGCGGAAGACGCCGTCCAGGACGGGTTCGTCAAGGCGTTCCGCGCGCTCGGTCGCTTCCGCGACGGCGCGCCGTTCCGTCCGTGGCTCCTCAAGATCGTCGCAAACGAGGCGCGCAACCGCAGGCGCTCCGCCGGCCGGCGCGCGGGGCTGACGCTCCGCGTCGCGGGGACTGCGGCCTCGGGGGACGCGGCTCCGTCCCCCGAGGCGGCCGTCCTCACCGGGGAGCGGCGCGAGGAGCTGCTCGACGCCATCGGGCGCCTCGACGATCGCGACCGCGACATCCTCGTCCATCGCTTCCTGCTCGAGCTCGACGAGCAGGAGACCGCGGAGGCGCTCGGGATCCGCCGGGGGACCGTGAAGTCGCGCACGTCGCGGGCGCTCGAGCGTCTACGCGCGCAGGTGCCGGAGGTGGGCGAATGACGCCACTCGAGCGCGAGCTGCAAGGCCTCGCAGCGGCCGTCGACTGGCCGGACGCTCCCGACGTGTCGTCGACCGTCTCGACGCTCGATCGCCGACGCGCGCCCGCGGCGTGCGCCGCGCCGTCGGCGCCTCGTGCTGGCGCTCGCCGTGTTGCTCGCGGCGCTGCTCGCCGTTCTCGCAGTGCCGCCCGCCCGCACGGCGATCTTCGACTGGCTCGGGATCGGCAGCGCGCGCATCGTCCGCGTCGACGAGCTGCCGTCGCTCCCGCCGACACCCGGCCTTTCGATCCTCGGCCAGCGCGCGACCCTCGACGAGGCGCGGCTCCGCGCGGGCTTCCCGTTCGCCGACCCGCCCGACGACGAGCGGGCGCCCGACGAGATCCGCGTCGCGCCGGGCATGCGCGTGACGTACGTGTGGCGCGACGGCGACCGTGTGCGGCTCCTGGCGACGCAGTTCCCCGGTGACGCGACCGACCCCGGGTTGATCAAGAAGTTCGTCGCCTCCGGAACGCGGATCGAGCCTCGTGTACGTCGACGGCTACCGCGCGCTCTGGCTCGAGGGCGGGCCGCACGCTGTCCTGTTCGTCGCCCCGGACGGCGGCGTGCGCGACGACCTGGGCTGGCTTGCCGGGAACACGCTCCTCGTCGCTGCGAACGGCTTGACCTTGCGGATCGAAGCGCAGATCGACCGCAACGAGGCGATCGAGCTCGCCCGCGACCTCCTCGAATGATCGCGAAACCCTCGAACGAGGGATGATCCCTCGTTCGAGGGGGGTACCTCGAACGAGTGAGCCGCATCCCTTGAACGAGGGATGGTCACCCTTCTGGGGGTGAGTACAACGCGACTGGGGGAGGGGAAGCCGTGCCGCGCCCGTCCGGCTTGCCGGACGGGCGCGCCGGCCTTCTTGGGGCACAAACGCCAGCGCGGCGCGTTCACGGACCCCTAACACGTCCTTTCACGAACCTTTCAGGTAGCCCGGCGAGACTCGCGAGGTGCGTGTCCTCGTGGTCGACGACGAGCCGGCCGTCCGTGCCGCGGTCACGCGCGCGCTCACGCTCGACGGGTACGAGGTGGTCGCTGCCGAGGACGGCCCCGCCGCGCTCGGCGCGATCCAGCGCGAGCGGCCGGAGCTCGTAGTCCTCGACGTCCTCATGCCGGAGCTCGACGGCGTCGCCGTGTGCCGCAGGCTCCGCAGCGACGGCGATCGGGACGCCGATCCTGATGCTGACTGCCCGCGACGCGGTCTCGGACCGCGTCGCGGGGCTGGACGCGGGCGCCGACGACTACCTCGCCGGCGCCGCGCTCGGCGGCGCGGTCGCGGCGGCGTACGCGTCCAGCCGGGGCTGGGACGTCGTCGTGCCGCCCGTCGTTCTCGCGGGAGGGGTGCTCGCCGCCGTCGCGGTCGGCGCGGTCGCGGGTCTCTACCCGGCGCTCCGAGCGGCACGGCTCGCGCCGTCGACGCGCTCAGGTCGGTGTGATCACTCGACGAGGTCGGCGCCCTCGAAGGCGCGGATCGGCTCGCGCGCGGCCTCCGGGATCGGCGTCGGGCGCCGCGTCTCGAGGATCGACGAGGACGAGGGTCTGCGTCGCGGTGACCATCAAGCGTGTCGTCCGGGAGCCGGAGCGCGCAGAGGTCGTACGCGACGCTCGTCCGCCCGAGCCGCTGGACGCGGACGAAGCACTCGAGCAGGTCGTCGAACCGCGCGGGCGCGTGGTACTCGACGTTCGAGGCGCGCATCACGAACTCGGCGCCGTCGAGGCGGAGGCTGCCGAGGTGTCGGTGGTACTCGGTGCGCGCATGGTCGAAGTACGGGAGATAGCGGCCGTAGTAGACGACGCCCTGGGCGTCGGTGTCCGAGAACCAGACGCGCGTCGAGCGCGGAGTACTTGAACGGCGGCCGCCGGTCCGTGACCCGGCCGAGCTCGAGGGTCGTGGTCACGCCCCGCCGAGCGGCCCGCGCGTCATCTCCGTGAGCGGCTCGTTGACCTCGAACACCCGCGCGCGGATGTCCGTCGACGCCGAAGCCCTCGAGCCGGGCCGTGTGCTCCTCGACGTAGGCGCGCGCGGAGTCCTCGTCCTCGAACAGGTAGATGCCGCCGCCCGTCTGCTCGGTCTCGTTCTCCGTCCAGATCTTCCACCGGAGACCGGGCGAGCGGCCGATGATCACGGCGAGGTCGCGGAACGCGCTGGCCATCTCGTCGCCCCACGGGCCCTGCATCGGGAAGTCGAACTGCACGAGCGTCGGCATCTGCCCCTCCAGGTCAGGATCGGATCAGGTCGAGGACCTCGTCGCGCCGCGCCTCCATCTCCGGCTCCGAGAGCGCCTCGAGGTTGAGCCGCAGGAGCGGCTCGGTGTTCGACGGGCGGACGTTGAAGTGCCAGTCGTCGAAGTCGACGGAGACGCCGTCGAGGTGGGAGACGCGCCCGCCCTCGCGGCGTAGCGCTCCTCGATCTCGCGGAGCTTCGCGGCGACGTCGGCGACGGGCGTGTTGATCTCGCCGGTGATGAAGTAGCGCTCCCGGAAGGGCGCGAGGAGCTCGGACAGCGGCTTTCCCGCGCGCGAGAGCAGCTCGAGCATCACGAGGAAGGGGACGACGCCCGTGTCGGCCTGCGTGAAGTCGCGGAAGTAGTAGTGCGCGGAGACCTCGCCCGCGAAGAGGGCGTCCTCCTCGCGCATGCGGTGCTTGATGAACGCGTGCCCGACCCGGTTGACGAGCGGCACGCCGCCCGCCTCCTCGATCGCACGCGGCACGGCCCAGCTCGCGCGGACGTCGTAGATCACCTTCGCGCCCGGCTCCTTCTCGAGCATCGCCTGCGCGAGGAGCGCGGTGACGAAGTCGCCCGGGACGAACTCGCCGGTGTCGTCGACGAAGAAGCAGCGGTCGGCGTCGCCGTCGTAGGCGACCCCGAGGTCGGCGCCCTCCGACGGGTCTTCTCGACGATGAACGCGCGGTTCTCCGGCAGCAGCGGGTTCGGCTCGTGGTTCGGAAACGAGCCGTCCGGCTCGAAGTAGCACGCGACGACGTCGAGCTGCGGAAGCCGCGCCAGCACCGGCGGGAGCATCGCCCCGGCCATCCCGTTCGCCGCGTCGACGACGATCCGAGCGGCCGGATCGGCCTCCTCGTCGACGAACGAGAGCACCTTCGTCGACGAACCCGTCCCAGACGTCGGCTCGGCGTCACCGTCGCCGCGCTGCGCGACGTCGCCGAACGCGCCCTCCGCGCGTCGCCGGACGTCCTCGAGCCCCGAGTCGCCGCCGACGGGAAGCGCGCCCGCGCGCACGATCTTCATCCCCGTGTACTCCTTCGGGTTGTGCGACGCGGTGACGCAGACGCCGCCGTCGAGGCCGAGCTCGCCGACGGCGTAGTAGACCATCTCGGTGCCGACGAGCCCGAGGTCGAGGACGTCGGCGCCGCCGTCGGCCGCGCCCTCGATCAGCGCGGCCGTCATCGTCGGCGCCGCGAGCCGCATGTCGCGGCCGACGGCGATCCGGCGCGGCCGGAAATGCTCGACGTAGCCCCGTCCGATCCGGTAGGCCCCGTCCTCGTCGAGCTCCGTCGGGTGGATCCCGCGGACGTCGTAGGCCTTGAAGACGGTCGGGAGCGAGCACGCGCCGGATGCTAGAGGCTCGGAACCGTGGCCGCGATGCACCTGCGCCGTGAGGGCTCGCTGCCACGCACGACGATTCAGGACATCGCCCTGGCGAAGAGTGCGGTCAACCGCCGCCTGTCAGGGCCGCCGGCGACCTAGACTTCGAGCATGGAGCGCAAGCTCGCGACGGCGCTGTTCGTCGATCTCGTCGACTCCACCGCGCTCGTCGCCGGAAGCGACCCGGAGGTCGTCCGGCGGCGCGTGACCGGCTTCTTCGAGCGGGCCGCCGCGCACATCGACGCGTACGGCGGCACCGTCGAGAAGTTCGCGGGCGACGCGGTCGTCGCCGTGTTCGGCGTCCCGATCGCGCACGAGGACGACGCCGAGCGGGCCGTGCGCGCGGCCGTCGCGATCCTCGAGACGGGCGACGGCGAGCTTCCCGTCCGCATCGGGATCGAGGCGGGGGAGGTCGTCGCCGAGTCGGCGACTCGACGTTCGCCACGGGAGAGGCGCTCAACGTCGCGGCGCGACTGCAGCAGGGCGCGGAGCCGGGCGAGATCCTCGATCGGGCCGACGGCGTACGGCCTCACGGCCGGCCGGGTGACGGTCGAGCCGGTCGGCGAGCGCACGCTCAAGGGGCTCAACGGCGAGATCGTCGTCAGGCGCGTCGTCTGCGCCGACCGGCCGATCGGGCGCCCGCTCAACGTCGTCGGCGCCGTACGTCGGGCGCGAGGAGGAGCTCGAGCTGCTGAGCAACGTGTTCGCCCGCGTCGTCCGCGACCGGCGGGCACAGCTCGTGACGATCTTCGGCGACCCCGGGATCGGCAAGAGCCGCCTCGCGCAGGAGTTCTACGCCGGGCTCGAGCGCACGAGCGTCCTCACGGGACGCTGCATGCCGTTCGGCGAGGGGATCGCCTACCGGCCGCTGGCGGAGATGGTGCAGGCGGCAGCCGGGATCTCCGACGACGACTCTCCCGAGGAGGCGATCGAGAAGCTGCGCGACGCCTGCACGAGCGACGCGGTCGCCGACCTGCTCGGCCTCGCATCGGGCGTGCTCGACAACGTCTCGGGCGGCGCGCCGCGGCCAGGAGATCGCCTGGGCGGCGCACGAGTGGGCGACGAGCCTCGCGGAGGCGCAGCCCGTCGTGCTCGGGTTCGAGGACGTCCACTGGGCGGAGGAGCCGCTCCTCGACCTCGTCGAGCACCTCGCCGACCGCATCGACGACGCACCGGTGCTGATCGTCTGCCTCGCGCGCCCCGAGCTGCTCGACGCGCGGCCCGGCTGGGGGGAGGCAGGCGCCGCGTCGATCACGATCGAGCTCGGCGCCGCTGCCCGACTCGGAGACCGCCGAGCTCGTCGACGCGCTCGTCGACGGCGCGGCGCTGCCGCGACGGGCTCCGCGGCGTGCTCCTCGAGAAGACCGAGGGGAACCCGCTGTTCGTCGAGGAGACGGTGAGGATGCTCGTCGAGCAGGGCGAAGGCGCCGCGGTGCGGATCCCGGACACGCTGCAGGCGCTGATCGCGGCGCGCATCGACACGCTCCCGCCGGCCTCGCGCTCGGTCCTCCGCCACGGGGCCTTGATCGGCCGCGTCTTCTGGCGCGGCGCGATCCTCGAGCTCGACCCGTCGCTCGACGTCGACGCGGCGCTCTCCGATCTCGTCGACCGGCAGCTGCTGACGCGCGAGCCGCTCTCGACGCTGACGGGCGAGGTGGCGTTCCGCTTCCGGCACGTGCTGATCCGCGACGTCGCCTACGGCGGCCTCGCGAAGAGCGTGCGGGCGACGCTCCACCGGACGTTCGCCGAGTGGCTTCGCGGGCGCTCCCACGACGAGCTCGTCGAGACGCAGGCGTTCCACCTCGAGCGCGCGGCGGCGCTCTTTGCGGAGCTGGACGGGCGCGTGCCCGACGACCTCCGGGCCGAGGCGGCCGACGCCCTCGGACGTGCGGGGCGACGGGCGCTCGAGCGCGAGGCGAACCGCCGTGCGCGCCGCCTGCTGCTGCGGGCGATCGAGCTCGAGCCGAGCCTCGACCGCCGGTTCTGCGCGGCGCGGGCGGCCTGGCGGCTCTGGGAGCTTCCGGCCGCGTCCGTCGAGATGGAGGCGGTGCGCGAGCAGGCGCGCGAGGCCGGCGACCGGACGATCGAGGGGCTCGCCCTCGTCCAGATCGCCGAGATCGCGCTCAACCGGAACGCGGACGTCACGCAGGCGCGCGAGCTGGGCCGCGAGGCGCTCGAGCTGCTCGCCGCCGCGCCCGGCGACGCGCGCTCCGAGGCGCTGACGCTGCTCTCGGGCGTCGGCTGGTGGGAGGGCGATCTCGACGAGCGTCGAGCGCTACACGGGCGAGGCGCTCGAGATCGCGCGGGAGGCCGAGCGGGCGGACCTCGAGAGCCTCGCACTGTCGGAGCTCGCGGCGGCCCACCTCGCCCGGCTCGAGCTGGGCAGGGCCGAGGAGGTCAACGCCGCCGCCTCGGCGCTCGCGGAGTCGAGCGGCAGCCTCTCGGCCGCCGCCTGGGCGGCCCGCGTTCGCGGCTCGATCCTCCTGCGCCGCGGACGCTTCGAGGAGGCCGCCGTCGCCTTCCGGACGTCGCGCGACTTCTTCGACGAGATCGGCGCGACGCCGGACGCAGCGCGAACGCAGCAGCTCGAGGGCGTCGCCGTCTGGCAGGCGCGGCGATCCCGATCGCGCCGAGCAGCTCGTCCGCGAGGCCGTGCGCTCGCTGCTGTCGCTCGAGGAGCGGGCGAAGGTGATCGAGGCGCAGCGCACGCTCGCCGAGCTCGTGCTGGCGAAGGGGCACGTCGAGGAGGCCGAGCGCTGGGCGCTCTCCGCCGTGGAGACGGTCGGGATGCAGGACATGATGTCCCGGGCGAACGTCCAGATGGTGCTCGGCCAGGTGCGCGCCGCGCAGGGCCGCGACGACGAGGCCGAGCTGCTCTTCCGGCAGGCGATCGACACGCTCGCGGAGACCGACTACCGCAACGTCGAGCCGGAGCCGCTCGCCGCGTACGCGCGGTTCCTGCGCGAGCGGGGCCGGGACGACGAGGCGGCGGAGATCGAGAGCCGGCTCGACGCGATGCTTCAGCCGGAGAGCGCCGCCCGGATCATCTGACTCGACTCCTCGTCGGGCGACTCCGAGACGACCGTCGCCGGCCGCTCGAACGACCCGAGCGCCTCCCGGAGCGGATCGGCACGTAGCGTCCCCTCGCCGTACGGCAGGTGCTTCGTCTCGTTGCGGTTCGCGAAGGCGATGTCGGAGAAGTGGATGTGGAACGGGGCGCCCGGCGAGAGGACGCCGTCGGCCAGCTCGAGCGCCGCCCGGAACCGCTCGGCCTCCACGAACGCGCCGTCGCTCGTCGCGTGCATGTGCGCGAAGTCGACGACGGGGCGGACCCAGCCCGTGCGGCGGCTGATCTCGACGCAGTCCTCGAGCGAGCCGAGGTCGCGGACGCGTCCCATCACCTCGATTCCGAACGGGACCGCGCGCCCCTTTCCCTCGAGCCGCTCGCGGACGAGCGCGAGCTGCTCGACGACCGAGTCGATCGCGTCCTCGCGGCTGCGGCCGAGCAGGAAGCCGGGGTGGAACACGACGACCTCGGCGCCGCAGGCGGTCGCGATGCCCGCGCTCCGGTCGAGCGCCCCGAGCGCGGACGACCACTTGCGGCCGCTCGCCTCGAGATGCCCGACCCAGCCGAAGAGCGGCGCGTGGACGGAGAGGGCGACGTCGTGCTCGCGGGCCAGCTCACCGAAGCGCTCCGCCCACGGGTAGTCCATCCAGAACCCGGACTCGAAGTCGATCTCGCAGGCGTCGTAGCCGCGCTCGCGGACGAGCTCGATCGCGGCCTCCGGGCTGTCCTGCGAGGGCACGCGGGCGGGGCCGACCCGGATCTGTCCCATTCCTCGACTCTACGGTACGGCCTCCGCCAGGGGCGATGCCGCGCGCCGCGACGCCACGGTCGGGACGCGTTCCTCACCGCGCCGCTCCTCTGGCGGGTTGCCCTTAGACTGGCTGCCGTGCCGCTGCTCTGGCTCCAGACCGCCCGAAGCACGTTTTCGACCTGACGGCGTCCGAGGAACCAGTAATCGTTCAGCCTGTGGATTCGGCCTCGGCCCGAGCCGACGCACGAGGCCTTACAGCGGTTGTCGTCTTCGGCGTGCTCGCCGGAATCGGCCTTCGGGTCTACGCGCATGTCTCCTCGCTGGGCACGCTCGACGGAGACGAAGCCGTCTGGGGTCTGATGGCGCGTCACGTCCGGCAGGGGGAGCTCTCGGCGTTCCTCTGGGGACAGGGGTACGGCGGCACGCAGGAGGTGCTCGTAACCGCGCCTCTCGTGGCTCTCTTCGGCATGAGCACAGAGGTCATCCGGGTGGTCCCGCTCGTCTGCACGGCCGTCGCCGCCGTCCTCGTCTGGCGAATCGGGAAACGGACCGTGGGCGAGCCGGCGGCACGGATCGCCGCCGTGTTCTTCTGGGTCTGGCCCCCCTATCTCGTGTGGAAGTCCGATCGGGCGCACGGCTTCTACGGCTCCGGCCTCGTCTTCGTCTGTCTCATCCTCCTGCTCGTCCTCCGACTTTCCGAGAGGCGAGGCCGGCTCGACGCGGCGCTCCTCGGCCTCGTGCTCGGGCTCGGGTGGTGGCAGACCCCCCAGGTGCTCCCCATCGCGGTCCCGGCGCTCGCTTGGCTCGTCTGGAAGCAGCGGGAGATCTGGCGCGACGTCTGGATCGTGCTGCCGATCGCCGTGCTCGGCGCGCTCCCCTGGCTGCTCTCCAACCTCCAGCACGATTGGTGGTCGTTCGACGTGGACTCCGGTCAGACGCCGTACCCGACGCGTCTCCGGGGGTTCTTCTCCGCGACGTTCCCGATGGCACTCGGCCTTCGGGTTCCGTTCACGTCCGAGTGGCCCCTCGGGAAGGTGCTGTCCGCAGTCGCGTATGGGGCTCTGATCGTCTTGTTCGTGATCGCCTGGTGGCGACGGCGGTCGTCTCCGAGCGGTCTCCTATTCGGCGTCGTCGCCGCCTTCCCGTTCCTCTACGCGCTGTCGCCGTCGACGTGGCTGGTCGACGAGCCTCGCTATGTCGTGGTGCTCCTGCCCGTGGTGTCGCTCCTGGTCGCGCAGGTGCTGACGACCGTCTGGCGGGCGGCCGCAGCGATCGCCGCTGCTGCCGCAATCTCCCTGCTGGTGCTGTGGCACCTGACGTCGTCGCCTGCCTTCGTGGAGCGCGCCGACGGCCTCTTCGTCCCCGTCGACCTCGGCCCCGTCATCGCCGAGCTCGACCGAAGAGGTCTCGAGCACGTGTTCGCAAGCTACTGGCCCGCCTACCGGATCACCTTCGAGACGGACGAGCGGATCGTTGCCGCAGAGGCGAGGCTCCCGACGATCACCGACAGGAACGGTCGGGTGGTGCCAAGGGTTCCGCGGAAGTACGACGAGAGCCGGCATCCGGCCTATGACACGGTCGTTCGCGCCGACCCGAACGCCGGCTTCGTTGTGCTCCTCCGCCGTGAGCGGGGGGCCGTCTTGGTGCGGCGCGTGCTCGAACGCGCAGGCTATGTGCGCTCGGTCGTGGACGGCTTCGCGGTCTACGGGCCTCCGACACGCCGATGAGCCGCACGGCCGACATGGGCGATCGCCTCGGACGCTTCGCGTCCACACGGTGGGGAGTCCTCGTCCTGATCGCCGCCGTCGCAGGCACGGCCCTCCGCGTGTGGGTCTACCGGTCGTCGCTCGGGATCCCGGACAGCGACGAGGCGGTTGTCGGGCTGATGGCCCGGCATTTCGCGGGTGGTGAGCTCGCGACCTACTTCTGGGGCCAGGCGTACGGCGGCTCGCAGGAAGTGCTCGCTACGGTGCCGCTGTTCTGGGTCGCGGGCAGCGGCTGGCTGACGCTCCGGCTCGTTCCCATCGCGCTCTCGGCCGTGACGGCTGTCGTCGTCTGGAGGGTCGGCCGGCGGACGATCGGAGAGCCTGCCGCCGTCGTCGCGGGCTGCGTGGCGTGGATCTGGCCTCCGTTCGTCATCTACAAGCTCACGCATCAGTGGGGCTTCTACGCCAGCGGGACGTTGTACACCGGGCTTCTGCTGCTGGTCACCCTGCGGATGGTCGAGCGACCGACGAAGAGACGTGTCGCCTCCTTCGGGCTGGTCGTCGGGCTCGCTCTGTGGCAGAGCACGCAGCTCGTGCCGATTCTGCTCCCGGCGATCCTGTGGGCGATCTGGAAGCAGCCCGCATGGCTCCGTCGGATCTGGATCGCGGCCCTGCTCGCCGCGCTCGGGGCGCTTCCCGCGATCGTGTGGAACGCCCGACACGGCTGGGGATCGCTCGCATCGCCGATCGAGGACACGACGACGTACCAGCATCGGCTTCGCATCTTCGCGTCGCCGCTCCTGCCGATGATGCTCGGCCTCCGCACACCATTCACCCAGGAGCTTCTCGTCCCTGTTGCCGCCCTCCTCGTGTATGCGGGCCTCCTCGTGCTCTTCGCCTACGGCGCCTATCGAGCTCGCAGGAGGGAGGCCTCGCTCCTCTACGTCGTGGCCGCCTGCTTCCCCCTGCTGTATGCGCTCGCACCGGCGACGCTCTTCAGCCAGGAGCCCAAGTACCTCGTCGTCCTGAGCCCCGTCCTCGTCCTGCTCGTCGCACAGCTGGCGTCGACCTACTGGCGCGCCGTTGCGCTCGTCGGGGTCGCGCTCGCGGTGTCGACCGGGACCCTGCACAAGATGGACACGTATTTCAACACGGTCCCGGTGCGACCTCCGGTCGCGCCACGCGACCTCGGTCCGCTGATCTCCACCCTCGACGACCTGGGGGTGGATCGCGTCTATGCCGATTTCTGGCTCGCGTACCGGCTCACGTTCGACACGGACGAGCGGATCATCGCCGCGCAGAACAAGTTCACCGAGCTGCGGTTCGAGCGAGGTCAGGCTGTCGCGTCCCGCCACCCGTTCATCCGGTATCCGCCGCACGAGGCAGAAGTCGAGGACGCCCGTCACGGCTTCGTCTTCTTCCGCGAGTCGATCGCTCGGGGTGCCGACCGGAGTCCGGGAAAGCCGGCACGCGAGCGCGCCGAGCAACTGCAAGGCCTGGTGACGGAGCTCCGTGACCATGGATACCGCGAGGCGACGGTCGGGCCGTTCGTCGTCTTCGCGCCGCCAACCTGAACCGCGCCTTCACCGAGCCCGCGCGGGCGATCAGCCCCAATCGATCTCCAGCGCGAGCGGCAGGAGCACGTACCACGGGGCGAACCACGCCACTGTCGGCAACCACATCCACGCGCGCGTCGTCGGAAACACCCGCGTCAGGGCCGGCAGCGACAGCAGGAACGCAAGGAAGACGCTGGTCGAGATCCGGCCTGCCGACGCGTAGTCCTCGTAGGCGGCGGCCGGCAGGAACACCACGAAGAGGAGCGCATTCGCGAGCAGCGCCCAGACGGCGGGGGCTCTCGACCCGCGGACGAGCGCGATGCCGGCGAGCGCGACGCAGAGGCATCCGGGTAACAGCACAGCGTAGACGCGCTGCAGCTCGACGCCGCCCCACGGGAAGTAGTGGCCGATCCCGCCGAAGGGCACCGGCGTCGGCCGAAGCTTCTCCGGGAGCCCGGCGTTGCCGAGCCACAGATCCAGGAACACGAACCGGTACGCGAGGTAGGGCAGGAGCGAGCCGATCGCGAAGAGGGTCGCAAGCAGTCGCCGACCCCGGACGGCGAGCGATACGGCCCAGACGAGCGCGAAGACGGCAGCTCCCTCCCGGGTGAGGATCGCGACGGAGAAGAGCGCGGCGGAGAGCGCGATCCGGCGCGGCCGGTCACCGTCGAAGGCGAGCAGGGCGACCGCGGTCAGCGAATAGGCAAGCGGCTCGGAGAGGTCGCGCCAGACGCCGAAGAACACGCCGGGAAACGCCGCGTAGAGGAGCGCGAACCACTCCGGGAAGCGCTCGCGGCGCAGCCATGCGGCGATCGCCCAGGTGCCCACCGCGACGGCGAGCAGGTTGAGGACGATCAGGGCAAGCGGAATCGCCTCTTGACGTCCGAGCGCCAGCCCGCGTGCCGCGAGCGGGTAGACGATCCGGCCGTAGCGGTAGCTCGCATTGTCGAGGTACGGGATCGCACCGTCCGGGTCGCGGGCGATGTAGAGGAAGAACTGGCCGTCGTACCCGAAGGTGCTCGTCGCGTGGGGCGCATCGGCCACGATCGCGGGACTCGTCTCGCTCGCGCCGACGAAGTGCTTGCCGATCGCAGCCCAGTCCCGCCAGTCGTGCCCGATGTGGTGCGCCCAACCGACCCACGCGGCGTAGACGAGCAGCGCGGTCAGCGCGACCAGAGCGGGCGAGGAGCGGTCGACCCGCGGCACCGGCCGATCCTACTGGGCGACCCGAGCCGTTTCTCTGGAAACTCCGCCGAGACCGTCACGCCATTTTCGGGGGACCGCCCCTGTCAGCCGCCAGGGCGCCGCGGCTGAGGCGCACGCTCCGGAAGCTCGCAGCGCTCGTCGCCGAGCTCCGCAGTCACGGCTCCCCGCCTGCCGATGTCGGGCAGTTCGTCGTCCTCGCATCGCGCTGACCTCTTTTCTGCTGCAAACGGGGCATGTCGTCCGACGGGGTCCGTAGCCTCGATGACATGCAGCCCACGCGAATCGATCTCCTCGAGCTGGACATCGATCTCCGTCTCACCGACCTCTGGCGCGAGGCGGCGGAGATCACCGAATGGAACCTCGAGGTCGTCTCGGCCTTCATGCGCGCGGCGTACGGCAAGGGCTATTGCGACGCGCTCACCGAGGACGCACCGGGATCGCTCTGCCTCGAGCACGGCTACGACGTGCCCAAGCGGCGCGCGCGCGACGCCGCCGAGGCGTAGCTCTCGCGGTCGAGCGCGACCTATGGCACGGCGGACGCCGTGCGTTTCTCTGCCATAGCCCGGGCGCGGCGGAATGCGGCCGGAGGCCGGCTTTCGCCGGCCGGGAGGCCGTCACGGGTTGAATCGTGGTGGCGAGAAGGAGGGGGTCGGTGGGGGGCCATGGGTTCCCCCACCTGTATCTAGACTGTCGAGCGTGGCCAGGACGTCCTCTCCTGCCCGGCTCGTCATCGCGCTCTCCGTCGCCGGCAGTGCTTGCGATCTTCCTCCTCTACACGTCGCTCGCGGGCGGCGGCACGCCGTCCGTCTCGCCGAGCGAGCTCGCGACGAAGACCGGTGAGGTCTCGCTCGCGGGACGGGTCGTCGGCGCTCCCACGGGCGACGCGCACGGCGCGGGGATGCGCTTCGTGCTCGAGGACATCGAGGGCGCGAACAAGCAGCGGGTCACGGTTCTCTACAAGGGCTCGGTCCCCGACCTCTTCCGAACCGGTCGCGACGTCGTCGTGACCGGCACCCAGCGGCCGAACGGGCTCTTCGTGACGACACCGGGGTCGATGATCACGAAGTGCCCCTCGAAGTACCAGGCCGCCGACTCCTCCCAGTAGATGGCCGAGCTCGGCCGCGCGGCGCTCCTCGTCACCCTCGGGCTCTCCGCCTATGCGCTCGTCGCAGGGGGCGCGGCAGCCTGGCTCGGACGGCGGCGGCTCGCCCATTCGGCCCGCAACGCGCTCCTCGCCTCGTTCTGCTCGACGCTCGTCGCGGCGCTCGTGCTCGTCGTCGGGTTCGCGCGCGACGACTTCTCGCTCGCGTACGTCGCCGGGCACTCGAGCGAGGCGCTGCCGATCCAGTACAAGCTCTCCGCCTTCTGGGGTGGACAGGAGGGGTCGTTGCTGCTGTGGCTTCTCGTCCTGACGGCGTACTCGGCGCTTGCCGTCTGGTTCGCGCGCAAGCGGACCCGCGACCTCGTCGTCTGGGTGACGCCGGTGCTCGGCGGGATCGCGCTCGGGTTCTCGTGGCTGCTCGTGGCGGTGTCGAGCCCCTTCGAGACGATCCCCGCGCCTGCGGACGGGAACGGGCTCAATCCGAGCCTCCAGAACCCGTACATGGTCGCCCACCCGGTCTTCCTCTACCTCGGCTACGTAGGCCTCGCCGTCCCGTTCGCGTTCGCGATGGGCGCGCTCCTCTCCGGACGGACGGACGAGCGCTGGATCGTCGCGACGCGCCGCTGGACGCTCGTCGCGTGGACGGCGCTCGGGATCGGGCAGCTCCTCGGTGCGCACTGGGCGTACGAGGAGGTGGGGTGGGGCGGGTACTACGCGTGGGACCCCGTCGAGAACGCAGCGCTGATCCCGTGGCTCGCCGCCACGGCGTTCCTGCACTCGGTGATGATCCAGGAGAAGCGCGGGATGCTCCGCGTCTGGAACGTGACGCTCGTCAGCCTCGCGTTCTGCCTCTCCCTGTTCGGGACGTTCCTCACCCGGTCGGGTGTCGTCAGCTCGATCCATTCGTTCACGCAGAGCGCGATCGGCCCGTGGTTCCTCGGGTTCATCATCGTCGCCGTCGCGTTCTCGACCGCGATGATCTGGCTCCGACTCCCGCAGCTCCGTACGACCGCGAAGCTCGAGTCGCTCGTCTCGCGCGAGGCGGCGTTCCTCTACAACAACCTGCTTCTCGTCGCGCTCTGCCTGACGATCCTGTGGGGGACGGCGTGGCCGATGGTCTCCGAGGCGGTGCGCGGCGAGTCGGTCGTCGTCGGCCGGCCGTACTTCGACTTCTTCCTGCGGATCTTCGGGCTCCCGCTGCTCCTGCTGATGGGGATAGGGCCCCTCGTCGCGTGGCGGCGCGCCTCGCTCCGCGGGCTCGTGCGCGCCGTCGCGTGGCCGGCGGGCGTCGCCCTTGCGACCGGCGTCGTGCTCGTCGTGCTCGGGGCGGGGTCGTCGATCCCCGGGCTGATCGCGTACACGTTCTCGGCCTTCGTGCTCGCCGCGATCGTCGTCGAGTTCGCGCGCGGAACCGCAGCGCGGCGCGCGCTCACCGGCGAGCCCGTGCCCACGGCCTTCGCGCAGCTCGTCGGTCGGAACCGGCGGCGGTACGGCGGCTACGTCGTCCATGCGGCCATCGTGCTGCTCGCCATCGGCATCGCGGGCTCGAGCGCGTACGACTCGGTGGCCGAAGGGAGGCTCGCGCGCGGCGACTCCCTCTCTGTCGGCGGCTACACGCTGACCTACCGTGAGCTCGACGGAGCGCGACGGCCCGAACGCGACGGAGATCCGGGCGGTCCTCGACGTCCGACGCGGGAGCGACGATCTGGGAACGATCGCGGCGGGCAAGAATGCGTACAGCGTCGAGCAACAGGTGTCGAACGAGGTCGGGATCCGCTCCGACCTCCTCACCGGCGAGGATCTCTTCGTCATCGCCGAGCAGGTCCGTGACGACGGCGCCGTCGTCTTCCGCGTGTTCGTCAAGCCGCTCGTCAACCTCATCTGGCTCGCGGGGATCGTGTTCGTGCTGGGCTCGCTGATCGCACTCTGGCCGGACCCGCGGGAGGAGCGGCGTCTTGCGACGCGGTACGCACGCGCAGAGGAGCGCACCGAGACGCCCGCGACGACGTGAGCGGCTGGCTCTTGCTCGCGGCGGCGCTCGCCGTCGCGGTCGTCGTCGTGGTCGCATTGCCGTTCCTCCGTGAGCCGGCCCCCGCCTCGGATGCGCTCCACGAGCTCGACAGCCGCGAGCGAGAGCTGCTCGAGGCCGAGGAGGAGCGGGATCGCGCGCTCGCGGCGCTCAAGGAGCTCGAGGCGGATCACCGGGCCGGCCGGCTCTCCGATCAGGACTACCGGAGCGTCGTCGGCCCGCTCAGGCAGGAGGCAGCGCAGGCGCTTCGCACGCTCGACCGGCTCGCGGCAGGGACACGCGGCGGAGGGGCGAAAGGCGATTGATGGGGCGTCGTGCCGGCCTCGTGACCGCCGCTTCCGCCGCTCTGATCGCGGCGATGCTCGCGACGGGAGTGGCGGCGGGTGACCCGGGGACCGACAAGGCGCGCGTCGACGGCGAGCTCGGCCAGCTCCGTGGGCAGGCCGAGCAGGCGGACCAGCAGGCCGGAGTCCTCACCGAGGAGCTGAGCGCGGTCGCCGGGCGCGTGCGCGAGCTGCAGGCAGGAGTCGACGCCCAGCAGGCTCGGCTCTCCGTCCTCGAGGGCAGGCTGTCGCAGGCGCGCGACCGGCTCGCGTCGCTCGACCGAACGATCGAGACGCAGACCGTTCGCCTCGAGCGGCTGCGCGGCGAGTATCGCATCGCGCTGACGCGACTCGAGCAGCGCGTTCGCGAGCTCTACATGACCGACGGCCCGGACGTGCTGTCGTTCGTCCTCGGCACGTCCTCGTTCGTCGACATCCTCGACAACCTCGAGCTGCTCTCGCGGATCGGGCGACAGGACGAGCGGATAGCGGCGCGCGTGAAGCACGCACGCGACGGCGTCGCCGAGGCGCGGAAGGCGACTCGGCTCGCACGCGCCGAGCAGGCGCAGGTGGAGGCTTCCGCGTCGGCTGCCGCCGCCGAGCAGCGCGGAGTTGTGACCCGGCTCGTTGCGAACCGCGACGCCCTCGCCGCGGCGCAGCGGGCGAAGTCCGCGACGCTCGCCTCGATCGAGGAGGACCAGGACGCGATCCTGGAAGAGATCCATGCGCTCGAGCAGCAGAGCGCGCAGCTGGCAGCACAGATCCGCGCCGCACAGGAGCAATCCTCGACGTCGTCGGTCGTCCCGCCCTCCGGTAGCGGCCAGCTCGGCTGGCCCGTCTCCGGCCCCGTCACGAGCGGCTTCGGCATGCGTTGGGGCCGGATGCACGAGGGGATCGACATCATGTGCTCGACGGGGACGCCTGTTCGCGCGGCTGCGGCGGGGACCGTGATCTACGCGGGGTGGCTCGGCGGCTACGGCAACCTCGTGGTCGTCGACCACGGCGGCGGCCTCTCAACCGCATACGCGCACAACTCCTCGCTCGCGTCGTCCGTCGGCCAGTCCGTCGCCGCGGGGCAGGTCGTCTCGTACTCGGGCAGCACCGGGAACTCGAGCGGCCCGCACGTCCACTTCGAGGTGCGCGTCAACGGCAGTGCCGTGGATCCGCTCGGATACCTCTAGTGGGCGCCGGCCGAGGCTGATCGGGGAGCAGGCGCGATGCAGCGAGAGCCGCTGCTCACGCCGGCGTTCGTCGCGCTAACGCTCGGCGACCTCGCGTATTTCACGGCGATGGGCCTGCTCATCCCCGTCACGCCGCAGGTCGCTCGAGCCGGTACCCCGGGGACGCCGCCTAGGCGGCGTCGATCGCGGCCGGGAGCTCGTCCGCGAGCACGAGGTGGAGGTCGGGGAGCGCGCGCCAGCGCTCGTCGAGGCCGAGGCCGTAGCCGGCGAAGAGCTCGTCGGGCACGGTGAACCCGACGTACTCGAGAGAAATGTCGTCCACGAGCCGGCGGTACGGGCGGTCGAGGAGCGTCACCGCCGCGAGGCTCGCCGGACCGCGCTCGACGAAGCAGCGCGTCAGGAACCCGAGTGTGAGGCCGGTGTCGACGACGTCCTCGACGAGGAGCACGTCGCGCCCTTCGAGCGGGACGTCGAGATCCTTGAGGAGGCGAACGCCACCCCCCGTGCGGCCGCTGCCGTACGGGGCCAGCTCGATGACGTCGATCTCGTGCGCGAGGGGGAGCGCACGCGAGAGATCGGCGAGGAAGACGGCGCTCGACTTGAGCGGCGCCACGAGCAAGGGGACACGGCCCGCATACGCCGTCGCGATCTCGGCGCCGAGCTCGGCGACGCGTGCCGCGATCTCGGCCCTGCCGAGATAGACCTCTCCGATCGGCTGTCCCTGGGCGCGCAGGCGCTCGGCGGCGGAGATTCTCACGAGGCGATTCGGAGCCGGTAGCGCTGCGCGAGCCGCTCGATGTCGCGGCGGTAGAACAGCTTCACGTTGACGTCCGGGTAGAGCCGCCGGACCTCGCGCAGCTTCCGGTTCTTGCGGGTCACGAGCGACTGCTTCATCACCGTGACCTCGATGTAGAGGTCCTGCTCGGGAAGATAGAAGTCGGGCGTGAAGGCGCTGGTGACGCGCCCTTCCGCGTCACGCTCGAGCACGAACGACCGCGGCTCGTACTCCCAGGGGATCCCGTACCAGTCGAGGATCCGGGCGCACTCGAGCTCCGCGCCGTTGACGAAACGAGGCGGCTCAGAGCCACGATATGCCTGGAACGGGGCAGATTCCGTAGGCGTCTCCGACACCTCTTCGAGGGTACCGACGCCCTCGGACGGCCTTCGTTCGGCCGTCTCGGAGGAGTTGCGACCGCGTCAGCGGTCGCCTTCAGGGATGTGCCCCGCCCAAGCCGGGGATCCGAGCGAGCGGGAATCCCCTCGCGGGGATTCCCGCTCGCGAACAAGCCCTTAGACTGCGCGAACGATGGCCTCCGCCGCACGGCTGTTCCGCATCGCCCACCTCTCGGACCTCCACTGCGGAGGGACGTATTTCGAGCCGAACCTGCTGGAGCGGGCGATCTCGGAGATCAACGAGTTCCGCCCGGACATGGTCATCTGCACCGGCGACCTGACGACGTTCGGCTTCAAGCACGAGTACCAGATGGCCCGCTCCTACCTCGACCGGATCGTGTGCGACTCCTTCGTCGTCGTGCCGGGGAACCACGACGCGCGAAACGTCGGCTACGTCCACTTCGAGGACCTCTTCGGCGACCGCAACAGCGTCCTGCGCAAGGACGGCGTGGCGGTCGTCGCCGTCGACTCCACGGAGCCCGACCTCGACCACGGGCAGATCGGCCGCGGCCGCTACCCCTGGATCGAGGAGCAGTTCGCCGCCGAGCCATCGCAGCTGCGGATCTTCGTGCTCCACCACCACCTGCTCCCGGTGCCCGGCACCGGTCGCGAGCGGAATGTCGTCTACGACGCGGGCGACGCACTCGAGTGCCTGCTACGCGCGGGTGTCCACCTCGTGCTCTCGGGGCACAAGCACGTCCCGTACGCGTGGCGGCTCGAGAACCTCTTCGTCGTGAACACCGGCACGGTTTCGTCACTGCGTCTTCGCGGAAACACCAGGCCCTGTTACAACGTGATCGAGGTCAACGGGCACCACGTCAGCATCTCCCGCAGGCATCCGTTCCACGGGGAGGAGCGCATCATCCAGTTCTCGGCCGAGACGTTCGAGTACGAGAAGTACACGACCAGGATCGAACAGGAGGTCACCACGCGGGGATGAGCACGCCGAGGCGCGCAGTCGCGATCGTCGACGGCGAGCACTACCCGCCGGTGGTGCGCGCCGCTCTGGAGGAGGTCGACGACCTCGTCGTCGCCGCGGTCCTCGTCGGCGGGACGGAGAAGTTGCGCGCAGACGTCGACGGGTACGGCGTCCCACTCGAGCCGACGCTCGAGGCGGCCGTGGCGAACCACCAGCCCGACGTCGTGCTCGACCTGTCCGACGAGCCCGTGCTCGGGCCTCGGGAGCGCCTCGCGCTCGTCAGCCGCGCGCTCGCGCTCGGCGTGCCGTACGAAGGGCCCGACTTCCGGTTCTCGCCTCCGCCGATTCAGACCGTCGACGTTCCGACGCTCGCCGTGATCGGGACGGGCAAGCGCGTGGGGAAGACCGCCGTCACCGGCCACGTCGCGCGGCAGCTCTCGCGATCACGCGAGATCGTCGTCGTCGCCATGGGGCGGGGTGGGCCCCCGGAGCCGGAGGCCGTCCTCGTCCCGCCGACGCTCGAGTCGCTGCTCGAGCTCTCGCGCGGCGGCCGCCACGCCGCGTCGGACCACCTGGAGACCGCGGTCGTCGCCGGCGTCGCGACGGTCGGCTGCCGACGCTGCGGCGGAGGGCTGGCGGGCGCCGTCGCGGTCTCGAACGTCCTCGAGGGCGTCGGAGTCGCGCGCTCGCTCTCGCCCGACCTCGTCGTGCTCGACGGCAGCGGCGCGGCGCTGCCACCCGTGGATGCGGGCCGCCGCCTCCTCGTGACGTCGGCCGCCCAGCCCGTCGACGTCGCGGCCGGGTACCTGAACGCGTACCGGGCGCGAATCGCGGACCTTGTGCTCGTGACGATGGCGGAGCCGGATGCGCCGCATGCCGAGCTTGCCGACGCGATGCGCTCGCTCGTCAGGACGGGAACGCCTGTCGTCCGCGCCGTGCTCCGGCCCCGACCGCTCGAGCCCGTCACGGACGCCCGCGTGGCGTTCTTCTGCACCGCGCCGCCGACCGAGCACCAGCGCCTCGCCCGGCATCTCGACGAGCTGCACGGGGCACGCGTCACAGACGTCTCCGGCAACCTCGCCGACCGCGGCCGACTGCGGGACGACCTCGCGCGCATCGACGCCGAGGTCTTCGTCGTCGAGCTGAAGGCCGCTGCGGTCGACGTGGTCGCCGAGGAGGCGCAACGCCGCGGCGTCCGCGTCGTCCTCGCGGCGAACGACGTCATCCCGATCCCCGGCGAGCCGGCCCTCGACCCGGAGCTCGAGCGCCTCGCGGCCGAGGCGGTCGCCCACCAGCCGCAGGTGGTGCGGTGAGCGAGCGCCGGTACCTCGCCCCGCTGCCCCTCGGCGGCGACGACGGGCCGCCCTGGTCGAAGGGCCTCATGGCACGGGCCCTCGCCGCTACGGGGCTCACCGTGACGCGCGCCTACGATCTCGCCCGCCGCGCGGACGCCGACCTCGCCACGCGCGACTCGGACCGCCTCGATCTCGACCGCTTCGGCGAGCTGGCCGCAGAGGTGCTCGGCGAGGCCGAGGGCGGACGCACGATGCGCCGCCTCCGGCGGCTGCACGCGCTCCGGCAGCTCGACATCCCGATCATCCTCCTGATCGGCGGGGCGACGGGCACCGGGAAATCGACGATCGCGACGGAGACGGCGCACCGGCTCGGGATCACGCGCGTCACGTCCACGGACTTCATCCGGCAGACGATGCGCGCATTCTTCTCGCCGGCGTTCATGCCGTCCGTCCACTACTCGAGCTTCGAGGCGGGCCTCGGGCTGACGAAGGCCGAGGAGGAGGAAGCGGGCGATGCGCGCCTGCTGGGGTTCCTCGACCAGACGCGCAACGTCCTCGTCGGCGTCGAGGCGGCGATCGACCGCTCGCTCGCCGAGGGCTGGTCGATGGTGCTCGAGGGCGTCCATCTCGTGCCGGGCATGGTCGAGGTCGACCGCGCGAAGGCGATCGTCGTCCAGTGCCTCGTCGCGATCGACGACGAGGATCTCCACCGGAGCCACTTCTGGGTGCGCGACTACGCGACCGAGGGACTGCGGCCGCTCGAGAAGTACATCGAGGGGATGCCGGAGATCCGGCTCATCCAGGAGGCCCTGACCGAGCGGGCGCACCGATTCGACGTGCCGGTGATCATGAACACGACGCTCGACCAGGCGCTGGGCGAGGTTCTCGACCTGGTGCTCTCGTCCGCCGATCGGCTCGTGCGCGCGTAGCGTACGCACGGATGCCGGACTGCCTTTGCACCCGCTACGCGCGGGCGACCGAGTGGGCGGCGCTCGCGGGCGCGCGCTGGCTCGGGCGCGCCGACGAGGAGGCGGCGGAGGAAGCGGCCGCGAACGGCATGAAGGCGGCGCTCGACCAGATGCCGATCGACGGACAGATCGTGATCGGGGCGCGCACCGGCGAGGCGCTTCCACCCGGAGGGAAGACGGGCGCCGGCGGCGACCGCGTCGATCTCGCGCTCGACCCGATCGAGGGGCGCGGCGTCGTCGCCCGCGGCGGCGTGGGGGCGGTCGCGATGCTCGCCGTCGCTCCCGAGGGCGCGCTCCTGCCGCTGCCCGACATGTACATGCGGACGATCGCGGTGGGGCCCCGCGCCCGCGCCGTCATCGACCTCGATCTGCCGGTGGCCGACAACGTGCGCGCGGTCGCGGAGAGCTTCGACCGCCAGCCGATCGACATCACTGCACTCGTGCTCGACCGCCCGCGGCACCACGACCTCGTCGAGGAGCTGCGCGCCGCCGGCACGCGCATCAAGCTGATCGGCGACGGGACGGTGACCGCCTCGATCTCCGCCGCGATCCGCGGCACGAACGACCATCTCTCGATCGGAATCGGCGGCACGCGTCAGGCAGTGCTGTCGGCGGCAGCGCTCCGCTGCCTCGGCGGTGGGCTGCAGGCGCAGCTCTGGCCGACGAGCCGCTCGCAGATCGAGTCCGCGCGCGAGGTCGGCGTCGAGGACGTCACCCGGGTCTTCACCCAGGAGGACCTCGCGAGGGGCGACGTGATCGTGGTCGCGACCGGAGTCACGAACGGCGACCTCCTGCGCGGTGTGCGCTTCCTGGCCGACTCGGCACGAACGCATTCGCTCATCATGTGCATGCGCTGCAACTGGGTGCGCTTCGACGACGGCATCCATTTCTTCGCCCGCGAGCGGCGCGAGGAGGTCCGCCTCCTCGGCTGAGGGTCGGATCCCTGCTGCGTCAGTGGTGGCTCTGCCCGAGCGCCGGGTTGTGCTCTCCGAGCGGCGACGGCTCGACGCGGACGACCCGCGCCAGGCCGTCGGGCATCCACCAGTTCCACTTCCCGAACAGCTTCATGGCGCTCGGCACGAGGAGCGCGCGCACGATCGTCACGTCGATGAGGATCGCGGCGGCCAGGCCGAACCCGAACTGCTGCAGGCCGACGATCGACCCCGCGACGAACCCCATGAACGCGGCGAACATGATGAATCCCGCGGCCGTGACGAGCCGGCCGGTCTTCGTCAGGCCGAGCACGACGGCTTCCTCGTTGGTCGCGCCGTTGTCCCACTCCTCGCGCATTCGCGACACCAGGAACACCTCGTAGTCCATCGAGAGCCCGAAGAGCATCGCGAACAGGAACACGGGGATCCAGCCCTCGATCTGGTCGTAGGGGATGAGCCCGGCCCACTCGCCGGCGCCCCACTTGAACACGAGGACGAGGAGCCCGTACGCCGCGCCGATCGAGAGCAGGTTGAGGACGATGGCCTTGAGCGGGAGCACGATCGAGCGGAATGCCCGCATGAGCAGCACGAACGTCGCGACGAGGACCGCACCGAGCAGCCAGGGGAACCAGCTGTAGATGAGGTCGAGGAAGTCCTTGCCTCCCGGCGGTCCGCCGCCCGCGTAGACGGAGACGCCGGCGGGGAACCCCGCGCCAGGGACGATCTCGTCGCGGAGGCGGGAGACGAACGCGAGGCTCTCCGGCTTCCCGTAGTCGCTCTTTCCGGTCACCTCGACGTTCAGGTAGCGGCGCGTGTGATCCACATGCTGGGGCGTGTCCTCGAACCGGACGAGCGCCACCTGCGGATCCGACTGCAGCGCGCGGTCCAGCCGAGCGACCGCGGCCGTGACCGCCGGTGTCTCGGCGCCGCCCCCGCGGGCCCGTGTCGACCACGATGTTCGTCGGCGCGACCGCCCCCGCACCGACCGCCGCCGTGAGCACGTCGTATCCCCGTACCGCGGAGAGGTCCCTCGGGATGCCCTCGTTCGAGCCGGGCCCGAGCTGGAGCGAGAGGAGCGGCAGCGTGAGCAGGATCAGGAAGCCGGCGGTCGCGCTCGCGACGAGCTTCGGGTACCGCATGATGAAGCGCGCGAGCACAGCCCAGAAGCCGTGCTCCGTGTCGGCGCGGTGCTCGAGCCACCTGCGCGGCAGCACGCGAATGCGGTCGAGGCGCTCGCCGGCCAGCGACAGCACGACCGGAAGGAAGGTGACGGCGGCGAGCACCGACACTGCAGGGATGAACAGGCCGCCGATCCCGAACCCGCGGATGAACGGGAGCGGCATGAAGACGAGCATCGCGAGCCCGATCGCGACCGCCGTCCCGCTGAAGACGACGGCGCGGCCGGCCGTCGCCATCGTCTTGACGATCGCCTCGTCGCGGGGAAGCCCGGCCCGAAGCTCTTCGCGGAAGCGGTAGACGACGAGGAGCGAGTAGTCGATCGCGATCCCGAGCCCGATCAGCGACACGAGGTTCTGCAGGTAGGTCGACAGCTCCATGAAGTTCGCGAAGACCCACACGATCGCGAGGGTGGTCGGGATCGTCACGAGCGCGAAGGCGAACGGGATCAGGAACGCGAGCGTCCCAAATGTGACGACGAGGATCGCCAACGCGATCGGAAGCGCGATGAGCTCGCCCCTGATGAGGTCCTCGCCGAAGACCGGGTCGAGGTCGTGCTCGATCGCCGCCTGTCCCGTCAGGTAGACCGTCGCACCAGGGATGTCGCCGATCGCTGCGCGCATGTCGTCCGTGTGGCTCTTGGAATCGGCCGGCTCGAGATCGGAGACGAGCTGCGCGACCGTCACCTCCGGCGTGACCGGCGTCACGCTGACGAGGCGGCTCGTCGGTAGCTGGGCGACTGCGCGCTCGGCGGCGGCGCGTACCTCGGGCACGAGCGCGCGGGCCCGGCCGTCGCTTTGGGCGACGATCGTGAACGAGCCGGTCGACCGCTGCCCGAAGTGGTCCTTGAGGATCACCTCCGCCCGCCGCGTGTCCGTGCCGGGCAGCGTGAACCGGTTCGTGAGCAGGCCGGAGAGCTGCGACGAAGCCCAGCCCGCGACGACGAACACGACGAGCCACGCGCCGAGCACCGCAAAGCGGTGGCGGAGGACGAGCCGCGTGAGACCCTCCATTCGAGTGTCACGCTAGCGTGGCGCGGTCGACGGGCTAGCCGATGCCGAGGAGTACTTCCAGCCGCCTAGGCGACTCGTCAAGAGAAACGGCGTGGGCACTAGGCTCACGCCGTTTCCCTTATCGCAATCTCCTACGTCGACCTGGCTCGGGCTCAGTCGTTGTCGATCTTCTTGCCGGCCGGCGAGAGGATGTACCAGGCACCGCCGTACGCGTTGCTTCCTTGGCCGTTCGTCTGGCCCGCCTTTGCGTCGCCGGCGTACTCGTAGAGCGGGTGCCCGTTGTACGTCACCTGGAGGGAGGCGTCCCGCCGCTTCCTCGTGCCGAGCAAGGCAGCGACGACACCCTTCGTGCCGATCGGGGCACGGCTCGTCGTGACCGGCGGCCATGCGCTGGCACACGCGCCGTAGCAGGTGCTGGCCTTTCGGTCATCCTTTTCGAAGAGGTAGACACTTCGGCCCTGGCCGGTGACGAGGATGCGGCCGAGCGCGGATTTCCCGACCGCAATCTTCGCTGCGCCGGCAGCCTTGGCGACGCTCCCGCTCTGGTTGCTGGCCTTGCCGTAGCCGGCCGCGGCCGATCCGGAAGAAGCGCCCAACCCGGCAAGCGCCGCTATTGCGAGTACCGAGGCAGCGGTGCCGCCCACGCTGACAGCATGGGCCCCTCGGGGTCGAATACCAATCGCCAAACAGAGTGAGTGCGGCAGCACGGCGCGAATCCCCGTGGCCTAGGCCGCGACTACCCAGTCGCGCCTGATTGGGTCAAGGCGATACACGTGACCCGTTGCGAGGTTCGTAAGAACGATGTTGGTGTATTCGAAGTAGCGTCCTCCGCTACAGCCACACGGTGCAAGAAAGAGGAGGCCAAGCGACGTCGCGAGCGACCCCGTCACCCGCCCGCTTGTGTCGGGCACGAGCGGCGACTCGGTCTCGACGAGCGCCTGCCCGGCGGCAATCATGGTTGGCGTGACCATCTTCCCGAGTGCCTCGAGCCGATACGCAACGCCGTCGAATCGCTTAAGGCTCCCTTCCTCGAAGACAACGACGAGTTCGCCCGTGTTGTCGATCGAGGTCGTGTAGTCGAACTTGGTGCTGGCGTTGGCGACCGTTGTCGCCGAGACGAGCGCAACGATCAATGCAGCGCCCACCATGACGACGCGTCCGCGTCCTGAGACCACATGTCGTCTCATGTCTGACTCCCTGTCGGCATGGTCACGACCTGACGACCGTGACGAGGTTCTGAACTGTCACCACCGTAGGAAGCCGGGCTAACAACCCGGTAACGAGCTGCTGTGCTCCGGTCAGACGAGCCCGTCCCGCACCCGGCCGTGTGTTGTTTGGGGATGGAGCGAGGGGTACAGAGCTGAGCCCATGGACGCGCAGCGGATCTACCGCACCTTCCGGCCGTACGCGCTTGACCTTGCCGCGACGCACGACGTGCCGATCGAGGAGGCGCTTCTGGCGCTTGCTCGTGCCGCTGCTCAATGCCCTCCGAATCTCGCCCACTTCGAGATCGCGCGATATTTACGTGAGCAGACCGAGCAATGGATCGTGCAGTGGAAGCACAGTGGGCACGGGCTTCGCGAAACCGGCTAAGCCTGCGGCGGTCGCTGCGGGGTCTACCGGTGCGTAACGCGTTCCCCCAGGTGACCGGCAGACCCCCGCAGCCAATGGAGCGTGGTGCGATGCTCCGGACGGAGCCTCGCAGTGGGCGCCGCGGTGCTCCTCGCTCCTTGGTCTAGACCGCAACTGGACCTAGGCCGGGTTTGGAAAACCGCTCACGTCGACGCTGCATCAGCTCGATCTCCGACTCCTACCGCCAGTACGCCGGGTTCTTCACCTTGATCCAGCCCGGTAGCCGCAGCGGTACAGCCCACTGCGGCGCTTCGCGACGATCCCCTCCAGACCATGCTTGACGACCGCGTCGAAGAGGACGTGGCCGTCATCGAACACGTCCGACAGCCTGGCGACCGGACTGTCGAGAGCGTTTGCCGTCAGAGTCGGGGCAGCCACCGTACTCCTGGTGGCGCTACCTCGCCGGCTCGTCCTCGGCGCTCGCCGGTTCGGAAACCCCGCGCGGGGGAGACCTCGTCGTCTCGAAGGAATGCTCGGGATTCGTGAACGACCCCCGTACTGCGCGATCACCTCGTCGAGTATTGATGCGATCCCGGTCGGCTCGAAGATCATCTATCTCAACCCGGCTGGTCTTGGGACCGCTGCGGGGGGTGCCGTCGTCCTCGACCCGCTCTGCCTGGGAACAACAAGGCGTTCGGCACATGCTTCCTCGGCGGGAGCCCGATGCATTGCGAGTTCTCAGGGGGAACGGGGAAGTTCACCTGGTTCCACGCCAGCGTCGAGGTCACGGTTACGGACGCGGGGCTGCCGACCGAGCTGTGGCGCTAGTTAGGGACGTACAGCTTCAGCCCCCACTGAGGCGAGCGCGCGGGCAGCGATGCGGGCCCCATTAGGCCCGCATCGCTCGCCTACGACTAAGCGTGTACGCCTGCGAGTACCTCGACGATCGCTGCCTCGAAGAGATCCGCAGACCGGACCGTCCCGCCCATCCCGCGCACCATCTCTTCGCGCCTGGCGGCGAATTGACGCTCGGCCTCGTCCGCACCTTCCTTCGTCTCCCAAAGCACGACGGAGCGTGCGCGGCGATTCTCCTCATCGACGAGTGAGATAAATCCTGCAAACCCCTCGATCTCCTTGAGTGAAGGGATGATCTTCTCCCGGATCTGCGCCACTACCTCTTCGCGTTTCGACGGGTCGACACCCTCGATCTCGACGAGTCGTCCGTACATAGCGCCTCCTTGGGTCGATGGTCCCCATCGATCGTACGAGACTGGTGACCCAAACGGCTACTGCTCGTCAGCCACTGCG
This sequence comes from uncultured Actinomycetes bacterium, assembly GCA_963706915.1. GTDB lineage: Bacteria > Actinomycetota > Thermoleophilia > Gaiellales > Gaiellaceae > Gaiella. Next base: position 293,903 of record CAVPOH010000005.1, on the reverse strand, counting down.
CTCTCGTCCACCGCGACGAGCCTAGGCGAAGCGCGGGGCCGGGCGGGCTGCTTGAACGCCATCCGCGCTTGCCAATGGTCGCCCGGCCCGCGCTCAAGCGTGACAGGACGCCCGTCGCCCGACTAGTGGCCGGAGGGGACATGTCACTGACGGCCATCGCGCGCTTGGGCCCGGAAGTTGACTGGGTCCGCGACCTAGGTGAGCGACGGCCCCGCCAAGACGTGGGCCGCCCTGCCACGGTCGCGGCGGCGGCCCGCCATTTACTTTCGTCACTCGCGGTGTTATATGCGTTGTGCGGGTTGGAACAATCGGCGTAGCAGAGTGCTCTCCGCGAGCGCCAACCTGTGATCGGGCGTGGGTCCTTGATCAACAGGTGCAGCGCAGTCTGAAGGCTCCGCGGCGCAGGGGGGAAGGCCGATATGAGTTTCACCCGCTCAGCCTGCATCACGGTGGCTTTCATCGTGGGTGCTGGCCACGGTGACCGCCACGACGACTTGCCGCGAGCGCGAAGGCATGGGCGGGCGAGGCTTTGGCTGGCCGTAGGTGTGGCGGCGGTTGCGTCGGTGGTCGGGGCGACGGGCGCGTTCGGTGGGTCGGGGAGCGGGACGATCACGACGATCGCCGGCACGGCGAAGCCTTTCATCGGCGGCTTCTCGGGGGACGCCGGCCCGGCGGCCCGCGCGCGGTTGGCCGCCCCAAACGATGTTGCAGTCGACGCGAGGGGGAACATCTACATCGCTGATTGGAGCTCCTGCCGTGTGCGCAAGGTGAGCCCCACAGGGACGATCTCGACTCTTGCCGGACAAGACCCGAGCCCATGCCAGGTATCGGGAGACGGTGGGCCTGCAACGTCGGCGCGAATACAGCAACCCGCTGGCGTGGCGGTTGACAGGCAGGGGAACGTCTACATCACCAGCATCGACCGTGTGCGCATGGTGAGTTCGACCGGGATCATCTCGACGTTTGCCGGGGCCGGCACGGGCCGGAACGGCGCGCTCGGGGACGGCGGCCCGGCCACCTCGGCGCGACTGCTCGCACCGTGGGGTGTGGCGGTAGACGGACGGGGGAACGTGTACATCGCCGAGTCCGGCGACAACCGCGTGCGCAAGGTGAGCCCCAGCGGGACGATCACGACGATCGCCGGTACGGGCGCCTACACCGGCCCCGTGGGGGACGGCGGGCCTGCGACCTCGGCTCGGCTCATAAACCCAACCGCAGTGGAGGTCGATGGGAAGGGCAACCTCTACATCACTGAGAGCGGGAGCGGAAGCGACCGCGTGCGCAAGGTGAGCCCCAACGGGAAGATCGCGACGATCGCCGGAGGCGGTACCTCGATCGGGAACAGCGGTCGGGCAACGTCAGCCCGGCTAGACCACCCGTATGGCCTGACAGTGGACGCTAAGGGGAACGTCTACGTCACCACTGGCTCTCGCGTGTACAAGGTGACCCCTCGCGGGACGATCACGACGATTGCCGGCACGGGCGTGAGGGGCTTTTCCGGAGACGGCGGTCCGGCCACCTCGGCGAAGGTGGCAGACCCGCGCGGACTAGCGGTAGACGGGAAGGGGAATCTCTATCTAGCCGATACCTTCAACTACCGCGTACGCAAGGTGCGGCCGTGACGCTGGGAAGCCTCGGCATGAGGAAGTACCTGGCCGGCGTAATCGCGATTCTGGCGCTCACGGTCACCTCCCTCGGGTTCAGCGCCGGCTTGCCGAGCACGACTCATTCCAGCCACGCCGTGACCTCTACCGCTTCGGGACAGTGCTCAAAAGCCGAAGCCATCGGGGCCGTCAAACGGCTCGGTCTGAGAGACGTTTCTGCGAATTACCCGGTTTGGAAGGTGCTGTGTGGTGCATTCACGGGTGCGGGAAGCCAGGCCATGGTCGCTTCGATCTCCGGTCCTGACAACGTGGGCATGTTGTACTGGGCGGTCTTCCGTTGGTCTGGAGCCGATTGGCGGCTCGTCATGAAGCAGCGCCAGGCCGCGATTCTCACCGCCGCTGGATCGGACATCCGTGAGACGGTGTCGATCTACCGAGACGGTGATTCTCGCTGCTGCCCGAGCGGTGGAACGAAGGCGCGCATCTGGCACTGGGATGGCACGCGCTTCGTCGCAGGGACGCCGGAGACGAAAGGCGAGCCCGAGGCAAGAGGCTTCGACTCCCCGAGTCTCAATATCAACTGCGGTATGGGCGACAGCCCGAGCTTCGGCCAAGTGGTTTGTCAGAGCAGGCGCCCTCCCCAGATGGTGAAGTTGACTGCGGCTGGACGGCTAACCGTCTGCCGCGACCCGACGCCGAACGACGTCAACAACGACTGCAACCTCGGCGACCGTGGCGACGGCCCTATCCGTCCGCTCGCCTACGGCGGCCAGATCACCGTTGGGCGCTTCCGCTGCCAGTCCCTACAGATCGGGGTCAGATGCACTGTGATCTCGTCCGGGAAGGGCTTCCTGATCAACCGCGACGGCGTCAGTCGACTCGGATCTTGAACTGACCGGGCCTCACGCCTTGTCGGCGCTAAACGGGAGCGGGTTCGTCCGTGCCCGACCGGCGCTCGCCGTACTGGCGAGAAACAGGTGGCTCGAGGTCGAGCAGACAGTTGCAGAGTTGCGGATAAGGCTCGGTGAGCGGCCGCAGAAACTAAGCGGCTAATTGCCGATACGACGAGCCGCCCACCGGCACCATCGTCTGCGGCGACGAGCAGGTCATCTACCGCGGCAACGGCGAAATGGCAGCCGCTCGATGATCGTGTGGCAACTTGAACAAATGGTCACAAAGTCGTACCGTTTTCAGTAGAGCCTTCTTAGCGGCCAAGGCTCGGGGAGGAGATGGGAGCGGCTAAGCGCCTGGGGGGAGCATGGGCAGGCGCTGAAGGGTGGTGAAGCAGGATGAGACTCTCACGGCGATTGCTCGTGGGTCTCGCAGTCGTGGTGGTAGTTGGCATGACAGCTGCCGTTGCAAGCGCAGTCGTCAACATCCACAACGTCTCATTCACCGACAACGGGCTCACGCTGTCAGCGACCGGCAAGCTGACCGGTCTTGGCAACGCGGATCTCACGGTAAACGTTCCGAACCCGCTCCAGCAGTTCGTAACACGACGACCAGGGATCGAAACCATCCCACGACGTAGCGCGACCCGCACTACGTTGATGCGCCTTCCTTCCACCAGCTTGACCCTACGACAAGGAGCGCAACGTGTCGTCTGCCTGTCGGATGATCCGTTTACGCGGCGGCGACGGCAGTTGTCGACCGTGAGATACTCCTCGCTCGCCCTCGACAAGGAGGTCCAGTGTCAGCGGAGGAGAACACCCGCCTCGCCCAGAGTGCGTATGAGGCTTTCGGTCGGGGCGACATGGCGGCGCTTGCCGAGCTGATGGCGGACGACATCGAGTGGGTGAATCCCGGCGATCCTGCCGACGACCCGAACGCCGGAACGTTCAAAGGCAAGGAAGCCGTCCTTGACTGGTTCGGTGGTCTCGCATCGACCGTCGACTTCACGACGTTCGAGCCCCGAGAGTTCATCGCCCAGAACGACAAGGTCGTCTCGCTGGTGTACGCCGAGGCAACGGCTCGGGACACCGGCCGCGCTTTTGTCAATCATGAGGCACACGTATGGACGGTCCGGGACGGGAAGATCGCCCGGTTACAGATTTATTTGGACACCGCAGCGACGGCTGCCGCCCACCGCGTGAAGTAGCCCCCGCGGGGAATCTGGCGCTGGAGTCCAGTATCGCGTATGAGTTCTCCGTCGCACGTCCGGCGAGCCAGGAGCCCCTTCGGAGGACTGAGCTAGCCCGCTCGTATTGCATCCGATCGAGGCATAAGGTCACGGGCAACGGGGGGCCAATCGCCTTGGCTGGCCGTTGCGTGAAAGCGACCGGAGCAGCCTTGGCCATCCCCTGGACGAGGCGAACCGGGCGCTTACCCAGGTGGCGGCCCATCACTGCCGATGTGGCCGCCACCGGGGGAACCGGAAGGCGCTTGTCCGATGATTCGAGCGTGCAGACGTGCCGAGCCATCTCGACGAGGAACGGGCGATCTTCAGTGCCGGCGGACCGCAGGTGAAACGGAGATTTGGGTCGTCCGGCATCACGGGAGATCATGGCACCAAGGCGAGCGACGGTCGTCTGGCGAGCGACGGTTCGTCTGCGCGAGCGTTCAGGAATGTCCCCCGAGTGAAATGGCGAAGGTGGAGTTGCCAGGGAGCAGCTGATTGCGCTCGCCCAATGCGGCCGTGGCTATGGCGTGTCCGGCTCGAGCTTGCGTTGGTCCCCGATCGCCTGGTCAATCGCGTCGATGACGGTCATCGCGCGGCCACGCGCCCACTCCTCCGCGAACGCGCCCTCGCCGACCCGCGAGCGGAGGTCGTCGAGGTTCGGTGTGGGATCGGGCCATCCGACCTCGAACGTCAGGCCTTGGATGCGCTCGCGGAGTAGCGCGGCGCGGGCGTACAGTCGTGTCGCACGTGCCGGCTGCCCGTCCGCGGCGGCGAGCCTCGCCGACATCTCGAGCGCGTTCGCGAGGCGAGGCTGATGGCCGCTTTCGCGCTCGATCGCGAGCGCTTCGGAGAGCAGCGTGCGCGCCGTCTCGCCGTCGCCAGCCTCGAGCGCGAGGAAGGAGAGGTTGGAGAGGGAGTGCGAGACGCCCCATGCGTCGTCCAGGTCTCGGTGAATGGCCAGGCTCTCTTCGAGTAGTCGCCGTGCGCGGGTGTGATCGCCCCGGATGATCGCGATGCCCGCGAGCGACTTCTGCCACGAGCCGACGCTCCGCAGATTTCCGTACGAGCGTGCGATTCTGACCGCGTCCTCGAATGCGCGTTCGGCATCGTCTATTTCGCCCACGCGTAGAAGAGCCATGCCGACGTGCCAAAGGCCATGGCCCTCTAGGTACTGCTCGTTCCCGTTTCGAGCGACCTCGAGAGATTCCCGACTCAGAGCGAGGGCCAAATCGGGGTCGCCGGAGGTAGCAGCGAGTATCCCGAGCGTGCTTGAGATCATGCGGACGTCGCCGAATCGGCGGTGTACCGGGAGGCTCTCCTGGAGCGCTCGTTGTGCCGTCTCGAAGTCGCCGAGAACGAACGACATCGAGCCGATCATCGTCTGCGCCTTTGCGCGGGTGCGCGCCGAGCCGGTGCCGAGCGCGAGCAACTCCTCGAGGCGCTCGCGGGCCTCCAGCTCATGGTTTCGCAGCTGCCAGAAGCGCCAGAGCGCCCAGCCGATCGTCAGTCCCGTCTCCGCCTCGCCCGCATCGTGCGCCCAACTGAGTGCGGCGCGGATGTTGTCTCGCTCGGAGTCGAGGCGGTCGAGCCACTCGCGTTGCTGCGGGCCGAGCAGTTCTGGCTCGGCCTCCTCCGCCAGCACGAGGTAGAAGGCGGCGTGACGTCGTCGGACGGCATCTTCGTCGCCGCGCGCCACCAGGCGCTCGAGCGCGAACTCGCGAACGGTCTCGAGCATCCCTAGCCGCGGCTCGTCCCCCGCTGCGTGCTCGGTCGTGAGCAGGTTGTTGCGGAACAGCGTCTCGGCCCCCTCTAGAATGTCGAGGCCGGGCTGCTCTGCGACCTGCTCGGCGGCGGCAAGCGTGAATCCGCCGACGAATACCGCAAGGCTCGTGAAGAGGTGCTGTTCCTCCGGCTGCAGGAGGTCGTAGCTCCACTCGATCGCCCCGCGGAGCGTCCACTGACGCTCGACGAGACCAGAGCCCGGTGTCGCCCGCAGTAGATCGAGCCTCGAGCCGAGACGCTCGAGCAGGGCCTGGGGCGAAAGAAGATTGCATCGTGCTGCGGCGAGCTCGAGCGCCAGTGGCAGACCGTCGAGCCGAACGCACAGCTCGATCACCGACCCGGCGTTCGTCTCGGAGAGCTCGAAGTCGGATCGGGCGGCACGGGCTCGGTCGACGAACAGCCGAATCGCCTCCGTCTCGCCGAGCTCCGGAAGCGAGGGACGCCGCGACCGATCCGGCAGCTCGAGCGCGGGCACCGGGTAGATCCGTTCCTCCGGCACGCCGAGAGGAGCGCGGCTCGTGACGAGGAGCTTCACGCCTGGTGCGCCGGCCAGCAGCGCCCGCACGAACGAGGCAGCCGCGAGCACGTGCTCGAAGTTGTCGAGCAGCAGCAGCGCCTGTCTATCGCGCAGGTACTCGACCAGCGCCTCGCGAGCCGAGTGTCCCGGCCGTTCCTTGACCCCGACCTCGTCGGCGATCGTCCTAGCGACGAGTCCCGCCTCGGTGATCCGGCCGAGCTCGACGAGCACGGCGCCCGCCCGGCCTTCGGAAACGCCGGTCACCTCGAGCGCCAGGCGCGTCTTCCCCGATCCGGCGGCACCGGTCAGTGTCAGGAGCCGCACCTCCGTCGCGACCCAGAAGCGCGCGGATCTCACGCAGCTCGCGCGTCCGCCCCACAAACGATGACGAGCGACTCTCCAGGCCCGGCTCCGCCTGTGCTGAGTTGTCTGCCTGGGGCTCGGACGTGACGACATCGAGCGCCGGATCCTGGTCGAGGATCGAGCGTTCGAGCTGCCGGAGCGCGAGCGTCGGCTCGATGCCGAGCGTCTCCACCAGCGAGCGCCTCGCATCCCGATACGCCGCGAGCGCGTCCGCCTGCCGTCCCGAGCGATAGAGCGCGAGCATCAGCTGGGCTCGGAGGCTTTTCCCGGAGCGGGTACTGGCCGACCAACAACTCGAGCTCGCTGACGAGCTCTGCACCCGCGCCCAGCGCGAGATCAGCTTCGATCCGCTGCTGCAGGGCTTCGAGCCGAAGCTCCTCGAGCCTTCCGATCTCGGCCTGCGCCCAGGACTCGTCGGCGAACTCGGCCAGAGGCTGTCCTCGCCAAAGCGAGAGCGCCTCCCGCAACATCGCGTTCGCGTCCGCCGGGGCGGCAGCCCGCGCCGTCCCGACGAGCTGCTCGAACCGGAGCAGATCGAACGACCCCGCGTCGGTAGCGAGCTCGTACGCCGAGGAGGCGGTCCGGATCACGACACGGCCGAGCGACCGACGGAGCTGAGAGACGTACTTCTGCAGGATCTTCGCCGCGGTGGCGGGCGGTCGTCCGCTCCACAGATCATCGATCAGGCGGTCACTCGACACGAGCTCGTTCGCATGGAGAAGCAGGATCGCGAGGAGCGCCCGTTGCTTCGCCGCATTCAGGGCAACCACGCGGCCCTCGGCGACCGCCTCGAGTGGCCCGAGGATGCGGAATTCCATCGTGAGACTCGGCCCGGAAGCTACACCCGGCTTGCCCGCAGAACAACGCGGCGGCACCCGCGCTCCACCGTCGCTCTACCGCCCATCCCAAGGCTGGTCGGGAAACCCGACAAGCGAGCGAGGCAAGGGGCCAGCCATGTTCGATGTAAGTGATCGATTCCTGCACCAGCTCGCCGCCGACCGGAAAGCCTCCCTGCAGCGTTCCGGCGAGCCCCGCCCCACCGGCTCTTTGCGCCGCGCCATTGGCTCCGCGCTCGTCCGTCTCGGGCTGCGACTGGGCTACGACGGCAGCGTCGCGGCGATCGGCTCGCAGCTCGGTACCGACGCAGGACCCGCTGTCACAGCGGGCGACTCCCCCTCGGTCGCGACCTCACGTACCGGCGGGGACCGACGCCCGCGATGTCTGCCGTGACGTAACCGCGCTCGGGGCGGTTGCGGAGACTCGTCGTCGTGGGGAGATCGCGTCCGCTTATGCCAGCGTTCACGAATGTCACCCGACGGCTGGTGACCCGCCGAGAGCAGCTTCGTCCGCCGTCAAGAGCGACACGAACGCGACACCGACTCCCATCACCACGATGCCGATGATCCGGCCCGTGGGACTAGTCGGGTAGAGGTCGCCGTACCCGACGGTGGTCGCTGTCACGACCGCCAGGATTTGGTACCCGCCGTGTACCCGCGCCGTGCAGGCGCTACAGCCAAGCAGGCGAAATGCCTGCAAATCACCCTAACCGAAGCCAAGAATGAACTTCGCGTCCTCCGACATGCGGTCGGGCGTCCACGGCGGCTCGAAGGTCAGCTCGACCTCGACCTGCTCGACGCCGGGCAGGGCGGCGACGGCCTCGTGGATGTTCTCCTGGATCATCGGGCCCGCCGGGCAGCCCATCGACGTCAGGGAGTGGATGACCTTGACGTTGGTGCCCTCGATCTCCGCGTCGTAGTAGAGGCCGAGCTCGACGATGTCCATCCCGAGCTCGGGGTCCTCGACCGAGTGCAGCGCCTCGACGACGTCGTCCTTCGTGATCACGAACGGAGCGTAGCGGCTCGAGGTCACGCGTCCGGGTACGAGAGGCCGTGGCCGAAGGCGAAGAGCGGGTCCTCCGAGTCGTAGGGGAGGTCCGGCAGCTGCCGGCGGACTGCGTCCATCGAGGACGGAAGCTCGAACGGGAGCGCACCCTCCGGCGCCGTGCGGCCGAACACGATCTCGAGCAATGCGTCGTCGGTCGCTCCGAAGCTCGCAAGGAGCGCGGCGGCTCCCTCGGCCACCTCGGGGATCACGGCGGCGCGATCGAGGTAGATGTCGACGACCGTCGGCACCCGGCGCATGAGATCGAGCAGCCAGGTGATGTCGGCGCTGCCGAACGCGAGGCTCCCCGCATGGAAGAGGGCCTCGATGAAGTTGCTCGTGCGGGGCTCGTAGGGCGCTTTGATGCGCACGATCGCGACGTCGGCGTCCTCCGGCGTGTCGGCGACGCTCACGGTGCCGGGAAGCACGGCGCCGTCGAGCCCCTCGACGTACACGCGGGCGTCGCCGCCCAGCGGAAGCAGGTCGTCGGCGTTCTTCAGCAGGACGAAGGAGCGTGTCTGCGCCCTCCGGCCGCGGTCGAGGAACTCCGCGTTGCCCACGACGTCGGCCGCCTGCTGCGCGTCGACGTACGGGTCGTCGAAGAGTCCGAGCCGGAACTTGTCACGCAACAGCCGGCGAACCGACGCGTCGATCCGCGTCTCGTCGATCCGACCCGAGCGAACCAGATCGACCACGACGTCCGGGCAGGCCTCGCCGCCGAACTGGTCGACACCCGCGGCGAGCGCCTTGAGCGCCCGCTCCTCCGTGCTCAGGTGCTCGACGCCCCAGGCACGAGCGGGCCAGACCACTCCGTCGATGACCGCATCGGTGAGGAGCCCCCAGTCGGAGCAGACGACGCCGTCGAACCCGTACCGCTCGCGGAGAAGACCGGTGATCACCCCGTGGTTGAAGCCGAAGCCGACCTCCTCGTGCTCGGTTCCGACCGGCATGCCGTAGTAGGGCATCACCTGCGCGGTCCCGGCCTCGATCGCGGCCGCGAACGGGATGAGGTGGTGGTCGAAGTTGGCGCCCGGATAGACCTGCTCGCGGCCGTACGGGAAGTGCGGATCCTCGCCGTCGAGCTGTGGCCCGCCGCCGGGGAAGTGCTTCGTCATGCATGCGACGCTCCGGGGGCCGAGCGTCTCGAGCTGCATCCCGTGGAGGTAGGCGGTCACCAGACGCGCAACGACCTCCGCGTCCTCGCCGAACGTTCCCGCGGCGCGGCACCAGCGCGGCTCGGTCGCGAGATCTGCGGTCGGGTGCAGCGCCAGGCGGATCCCGACGGCGAGGTACTCGCGTCGGACGACGTCGGCGAACTCCCGCACGAGACCCGCGTCCCGTGTCGCGGCCAGCCCGATCGGGTCCGGCCACTTGGAGAACCCCTCTCCGGCCATGCTCGTGGCGGGGTTGTCGCCCAGGCCGTGTCGCGGGTCGGACGAGATCGTGACGGGGATCCCGAGGCGCGTGGCCTCCGCGGCCTCCTGCATCCGGTTGTGCCACTCGGCGAGCATGGACGGGCCGGGCGCCCAGTAGATGTTGAAGTGCGTCAGCCCGAGCTCGGCGACGAGGGCTCGCGTCACGACCGGCGAGAACCCGTCGGGCTCCTCGCCGACGGCGCCGTCATCCGGTACGAGCAGGCCCTGATGGAACAGCTGTGCGGCCTTCTCCTCGAGCGTCATGCGTCCGAGGAGGTCGTCGACCCGGTCCTCGACCGGGAGACGTGGGTCCTCGTACGGGTCGAGCTCGCCGTTTCCGTTCAGGTCTCGGAACGAGGTTCCGTCGGCGTCCACGCGCCAGCATGCTCCCGCCTGCTTGCCCTTGGCGTCGGGCAGGCTCGCCACCGTCAGGCTCCCTCGTCGGCGTGAGGGGCGACGTCGACGGGGAGGGCGTCGGGCCGCTCGGCCGTCGATGCGATCGTGACGGCCGATCCGCTCTCGCACGAGGCGAGAATCGACCGTGCGACGTCGACGACGTGGGTGGCGAGTCGCGCCGTCGCCCGGTGTGGCCGCTCGTCCGCGATCGCCTCGACCATGTCGTCGAGCCCGAGGCCGCGGGCGTCCGCGGCACCGCGGGACGTGAAGGGAACGCCCTCCCAGGCGCCGCGCCCTCGTCTGATCCGTACCGGGCCGGCGAACCCGTTCGGATCGGGAAGTGCGAGCTCGCCGTCGGACCCGTGCACGAGCACCGTCGAGGCGTAGTGCCCGGGAGCCTCGAACGTCGTGACGAGCGTCGCGGTCACCGCTCCCTCGAGCTCGAGGATCGACGTGATGTGGGTCGGCGTCGCGGCCGTGAACCGCTCGCCCCGTCGCGGCCCGACCTTGATCGTGCGCTCCTCGACGAAGGTCGTGGCGAACCCGGCGACCCGACGCACAGGCCCGAGCAGCGAGACGATCGCAGTCACGTAGTACGGCCCCATGTCCAGCATCGGGCCTGCGCCGTCTCGGTAGAAGATGTCGGGGTCCGGATGCCAAACCTCCTGGCCGCCCGCGAGCATCGCGGCCGAGATTGCGAGGGGCTCCCCGATCGCGCCTTCGTCGAGTAGGGACCTGGCCTTCTGGTACGCGCTCCCGAGGAAGATATCGGGAGCGCACGCGAGGCGCAGCCCTTCCGACTCGGCAAGCGTGCACAGCTCGTCGGCTTCCGCGGCGGTGATCGCCAGCGGCTTCTCGGAGTACACGTGCTTGCCCGCCTCGAGCACGGCTCGCGTCACCGAGGCGTGGGAGCCAGGGGGCGTGAGGTTGAGGACGACGTCGATCGACTCCCACCGAAGCAGCTCGTCGACCGTCACCGGGTGGAGCGAGAACTCTGCCGCGATCTCCTCGCTCCGCGAGGGCTCGAGGTCCGCGCAGGCGCGGATCTCGAACGAGTCGAAGGCCGACGCGTTGGCGGCATACGCGCGGCTGATGACGCCGCACCCGATGATCCCGACCTGAGCCGGCGCGCTCATGCCGGGCTCCCGACGACGCCGGACACCGCGGTGTACGAGCGACGGACCGCGTCGAGCGCGGAACCGTCGGTCTCGTCCTGCTCGACGAGCAGCCATTCGACGCCGAGCTCACGGATCGCGGGAAGAACCCTCGCGTAGTCGACATCGCCGTCGCCGACGGGAACGAATCGCGGCTCGGAGGCGCCGGCGAGGTCCTTGACGTGCACGATGGGAGCGCGCGGCGCGACTCGAGCCATCAGGTCGACCGGGTCGACACCGGCGAACCAGGCCCAGCCGAGGTCGATCTCCAGGAACAGCCGCTCGGGGGGAAGCTCGAGCAGCCGGTCGAGAACCGTGCGCCCGTCGTCGAGCGTCCGGAGCTCGCCGTCGTGATTGTGAAAGCCGAACCGCAGGCCGGCTGCCGTGACGCTGGCCGCTGCCTGGGCGATCCGCGCCACGATCTCGTCGGCCTCGCGGGACGAGGCGGGTGGCGGGATCCAGGCGAGCACGAGGCGGTCGCTTCCGACCTCTCGGAGCTCGGCGGACAGCTGCGGGAGGTCGTTCTCGATGGCACCGAGGCCCGCGTGGCGCGCGCACACCTCGAGGCCGAGCTCGTCGAGCATCGCACGCACGGAATCGGCGGGGCGCCCGAAGAGGTCGTAGAGCTCGACGCCCTCGTAGCCCATCTCTGCGATGGCGCGGAGGGTTCCCTCGGGGTCTCGAGCGCACTCGTCGCGCAACGTGTACAGCGCCAACCCCAGACGTGCGCTCATACGACGATCTCCTTCTCCCGCCGAACGAAGTGGCCGGGCCGCTCCTCGACGAGCATCGTGGGGATGTTCGGGTCCCACCCGTGGGCTGCGAGCTCCGCGGTCTCTCCGGTGCGTCCCTGCCAGAACGTCGTGTTCAGCCCTGAGTCGGGCCGTGGCACAGCGGTGAGAAGCAGCTGCGTGTACGCGTGCATGGGCGACTGGAGCACCGCCTCGGTGGGGCCGTGCTCGACGATGCGCCCCCGGTACATGACGTGGATCTCGTCCGCGACGTACCGCGCGCTCGCGAGGTCGTGCGTGATGTAGAGGAACGCGATCCGCTCGCGCTCCTTGAGCTCACGGACGAGGTTCAGGATCCCGAGGCGGATCGACACGTCGAGCATCGAGATCGGCTCGTCGGCGAGCACGACCTTCGGCTGGACGGCGAGGGCGCGCGCGATTGCGACGCGCTGGCGCTGCCCGCCGGAGAGCTCGTGCGGGTACTTCCGCGCGACGGCGGCGGCAGGGACGAGGCCCACGGTTTCCAGCAGCTGGTGGACACGCGCCTCCACCTGGTTGTCCGGGACGACGCGGTGGATCCGGAGCGGGCGGATGAGGTGGTGCCCGACGCTCTTGACGGGGTTCAGCGAGGCGAACGGGTCTTGGAAGATCAGCTGCACCTGTGACCGGTAGTCGCGGAGCAGGCGCCGGCCGCGGACGCGGGTCATGTCCTCGTCCTCGAGCAGGATCGTTCCCTCGGTCGGCTCGTAGAGCTGGCCGAGCAGGCGGGCCACGGTGCTCTTGCCGCTCCCGCTCTCGCCGACGAGCGCCGTGACCTTGCCGCGGCGCAGCGACAGGTTCACGTCGTCGACGGCGCGGAGCGTCTTGCGCGCGCCCCAGAAGCTCGTCCCGACCGAGAACGAGCGGGATAGCGACCGCGCCTCGAGCACGGGCCGCGAGACGGAGACGACGCTCACGGCGCCTCCAGGGGGAAGTGGCAGGCGACCCGGTGCTTCGGTGAGCCGACTGCGCGGAGCGCCGGCATCTCGAGATGGCACGGCTGCCTCCGCGCAACCGGGCACCGCGGATGGAACCGGCATCCGTTCGGTGGGTTGTGGAGATCGGGCGGGTTGCCCGGGATGCCGGTCATGGTCGTCAGCTCCCCGCTCAGCGGCGGGAAGGACGCCATCAGGCCGGCGGTGTACGGGTGCGCGGGATTGGCGAACAGCTCCGCCGCGTCCGCCTCCTCGACGATGTCCCCCGAGTACATGATCGCGATCCGGTCCGAGAACTCGACGAGCAGTGAGAGGTCGTGGGTGATGAAGAGGACGGCGAAGCCCATCTCCCGTTGCAGCTCCTCGAGCTGCTGGAGGATCTCGCGCTGCACGATGACGTCGAGCGCGGTCGTCGGCTCGTCGAGGAGGAGGAGCTCCGGCCCGAGCGCCATCGCCATCGCAATCACCACCCGCTGCCGCATGCCGCCGGAGAGCTCGTGGGGATAGGCGCGAAGGCGGTCCCGGTCGATGCCGACGACCTCGAGCAGCTCAGCCGCCTTCATCGTCGCGAAGCGCTTCGAGATCTTCTGGTGCGCCCGGAACATGTCGACGAACTGGTCCTCGACCCGCGTCACGGGATTGAGCGAGCTCATCGCGCTCTGGAAGACGATGGCGATGTGCCGCCAGCGGATCCGGCGCAGCTCGGAGCTGGGGAGGCCGACGAGGTTCCGGCCCTTGAAGACGATCTCGCCTCCCGCAATCCGCCCGGGCGGCCGGAGCACCTGCAGGATCGCGTTCGCGATCGTGCTCTTCCCGCAGCCCGACTCGCCGGCGAGGCCCACGATCTCCCCCGGCCGGATCCCGAGCGAGACGCCGTTGACCGCAGTGACGGCGCCGCGATCGGTGCCGTACTCGACGACGAGGTCACGCAGCTCGAGGAGCGGCGGACGCTCCGTCGCGGCCACTCGCCGGCGCTGTCTGTTTTCCACCACGACGCTCACACAGCGCTCCGGGGCCGGAACAGGCGGCGTAGGACTCCCCGGCGGCCGGTCTTCAGCCGCAGACGCGGGTCGGCCAGCTCGTCGATGCCGAAGTTGATGAACACGATCGAGAGGAGCGTCAGCGAGATTGCGAGCCCCGGGAAGATGAAGTGCCACCACTCTCCCTGGAGAAGCGTCGAGTTGACGGTCGCCCAGTAGAGCGTGGTGCCCCAGCTGACCTTGTTCACGTCTGCGAAGCCGAGGAACTCGAGCGCCGCCTCGAAGAACACTGCGTTGATGAAGACGAACGCGAAGCCCGCCGCGATTCGGCTGAGCATGTTGGGCAGGAGCTCACGGAACACGATGCGGGTCGTCGACTCGCCGGCGGCGCGCGCAGCCAGGATGAAGTCGCGGTGGCAGAGCGTGAGCGCCTGGCCACGGAGGACGCGCGTCTCGATCGCCCAGGTCGTGAACCCGATGATGAGCGCCATCACCCACGGCCCCGTCTCGTCGAGGAACGACGCGATGACGATCAGAAGCGGCAGCCCGGGGATGACGATGAAGATGTTGGCGACGAGGTTGATCACGTCGTCCACCAGACCGCCCTTGTACGCGGCGAGGAGCCCGAGCACGATCGCGATCGTCATCGCGATCGTGGTCGCGACGAGCGCGACCATCAGCGAGATCCGCCCGCCGTGGATAACCTGGGCGTAGACGCTGTAGCCCTGGTCGGTGGTGCCCATGGGATTCTCCCACGACGGCGCCAGCCCGGGCAGCGAGCGAGGGTAGGCGGGGTCCTGGCTCGTGAGGAGCGGCGCGACGAGAGTGACGAGCACGATCGTCGTCAGCAGCACGATCCCGAATGCGGACATCCGGTTGCGCATGAGCAGTCGCAGCCACTCGGGGGCGCGCGGCAGTCTGCGAGCACGTTCACGATGGGTCGGCTGCGCGGCGGGCGCCGGCTGCGCAGTGGTCTCGACGAGCTCGGTCATCAGGTGGCCCTCACCCGCGGGTCGAGGACGACGTAGACGCAGTCCATGATGAAGTTCGCGAGCAGCACGCAGAACGAGATGACGAGGAGCAGTGCCTGGACGACCGGATAGTCGTGACCGAGAGCGGCCTGCTGCAGCGTGAGGCCGACGCCCGGGTAGCTGAAGACGACCTCGACGAGGATTAGCCCGCCGACCGCGCTTGCGAAGAACGAGGCAAAGGCGGTCAGCGGCGGGAGGATCGCGTTCCGGGCCGCGTAGCCGTCCCTGACCTTGCGATCCGACAGGCCCTTCGCATGGGCCATCGTGACGTAGTCCTCCTGGACCGTCGTGATCATCACGTTCCGCATCCCGAGCATCCAGCCACCGACGCTGAGCACGACGACGATGAGGATGGGCAGCTGGGCGTGGCGGAACGCGTCGCCGACGAACTCCCACGACCATGTCGGCACGGCGTCGGTCGAGTACGCGTGCTGGGCCGGGAACCAGCCGAGACGGAAGCCGAGGAAGTAGACCGCGAGCAGGCTGAGGAAGAAGGCGGGAAAGGACAGGAGGGCCATCAGGGTCGGCGTCCCGACCGTGTCGACGAACCCGCCCCGTCGCCAGGCGGCGAGCACGCCGAGGAACGTGCCGATCGTGAACGAGAGCAGGAAGCCCACTCCGACGAGCACGATCGACCACGGCAGCGTGTTTCCGATCACCTCCGTCACGGGCACCTGGTTCGCCGTGGAGACGCCGAGGTTCCCCGTGAACGTGTTGTACAGGTACTGCGGGTACGCCGACCAGATCGGGTCGTCGGATGATCCGAGCGATGCCTGGAGCTGCTTGAGCACCTCCGGGTTGCTCCGGATCGCGTCCCCGTAGCGGAGGATCAGGCCGTCCAGCGGCGAGCCCGGCATGAGGCGCGGGAGCATGAAGTTGAGCGTGATCGCCGCGAAGAACGCCAGGAGGTAGAAGAGAAGTCGGCGGGCGAGGAAGCGCATCGTCTGGCCCTCAGGCTCGTGGTGATCGTATTACGGGGCGTCGGGGATCGGGGGCGCACCACGTGCGCCCCCGATCCAGGTCGTCGACGATTGTGTTACCTACGAAGCCAACACGTTCGGCAGGGCCGGCGCCTTCAGGTTCGTCTTCGAGTCGGCGTAGTAGAGGGACAGAAGCGAGATCTGCACCTGGTGCTGCGTCGAGAAGATCGGGTCGGCGTACTGGTTCTGCCAGGTGATCCAGCCCTTGAAGTACTTCGTGCTGTAGGTCGACCAGCGCGGGCCGATGAACAGCGGGATGAAGGGGAGCTCGTCGAGGAAGATCTCCTGCAGCTTGTATGCGGCCTGCAGCTGCGTCTTCTTGTCGAGCGTGCCCTTGAACTGCCGCAGCAGGGGCACTGCCTTGGCAACGGGGTTGCGCTCGAAGTTCCCGAACGCCTGCGCGTCCTGCCCGGTGGCCACGACCTGCGACGGGTCGAAGTGCGAGAAGAAGAACGCGTACGGGCTCGGGTCGTTGGCGCCGACCGACCAGATCAAGCTGGGCTTGGTGCCGCTGATCGCGCTGTTGGACACCCACGAGGGGAAGTCCGGCTCGATCTTGACGGACGCGTCGATCCCCACGGCCTGCAGGTTCCGGGAGATGATCTGCAGCGAGGAGACCCAGTCCGACCAGCCGCCGATCACGTGCATCGGGAAGCTGACCGGGCTGCCCTTCGGGTCCATGAGCCTCGAGCCCCGGTAGGTGAAGCCGGCGTCCGTGAACGTCTTCCGCGCGGCGGCGGGGTCGTAGGTGCCGAGCTGCTTCGCCTTGGCCCTGAGCGCCGGGTTGATCCACTTCGGGTACAGGAACTCGAGCCCGAGCGCGGTGGTCGGCGGGCCGTAGCCGTACTCACCGATCTTCGAGACCATGTTGCGGTCGATTGCCTGGCTCACGCCCTTGCGGAAGGCGACCAGGCCGTAGGGGTACTCCGTCGTGTTGAACGTGAGGCTGACCGGCAGGCCGGTGGTGAGGTAGGCATTGTGGAAGTTCTTGGGGTCCTTCGCCATGTAGGAGGACTCGACGTTCGGGACGAAGTTGTGCGTCCAGTCGGCCTGTCCGCTCACGATCTGGAGGAGGCCCGCGTCGTTGGACGCCGTGAAGATCCGCTGCACGCAGTCGATTCGCGGCAGGCCCTTCGCCCAGTAGCTCGGGTTCTTCGAGAGCTGGTACGACTGCCCGCTGAAGCGCGTGACGCGGTTGAACGGGCCCGTCCCCACCGGGTTCGGGTTCGCGAAGTTGACGACGTTCTTGACCTTCGACCAGACGTGCTTCGGGACGATCGGAACGGTCGGCAGCTGCGACCCGAGGAACGTCGAGTCGACCTGCTTGAAGCGGATCGCGACCTTGTTGGCCCCGACGCGCGCGACGCCGGCGATGTTGCTGTTCGCTGCCGTGAGGCTGATCCGGTCGGCCGCCTTGTCCTGCCGGCCGATGGTGAGGCTGTACCGCACGTCCTCGGCGGTCAGCGGCTTGCCGTCCGACCACTTCACGTTCGGCCGCACGGTGATCGTGAGCGTCTTCCCGCCGTTCGACCAGGCGAAGCTCTGGCCGAGGATGTTGTACTGCGCCCCGCCTCCGACCGCGGTCGAGATGAGGAGGTTCTCGTAGATGCCGCCCCACGTGAAGTCACGCTGGGTGCCCAGGTTGAACGGATTGAAGTTGCGCGTGAACGCCTGGTCGCCGGAGCCTGCGGCGACGACGCAGGGATGGCTCCTCGGCGTCGCGGAGGTGGCCGCGACGGCGGTTGCCGACACGACGGCCGTCACGAGCAGTGCCGCGACGGCGACGAGGTACGAGCCTTTCCGAACGGGGTGCTTCATCCCCTTCACTCCTTTGTGATCGGCCACGCGGCTCGCGCCGTTGGCTCGGGGTCGTCCGCGCGCTGGTGTATCGAGCGCGACGAGAAAGTCTGCAAAGCGCCCTGCGATCGTCTGCGGTCCTGGGACTGGCGGTTCTCCCTTCGTTCGGTCACACGACGGTGGAGAGATGCTTTCCGGAACGTAACCGGTTGAGATTGCCACGATTTCCGGAAATATTCAAGTGCTGGGTCGAGATCTCTCGCGTCCGATCATCACTGGTCAGACGGTCTCGTCTGGCGGAAGCCAACAGAATCCGCTAGAGGCCGTCGGTCCGCCTTGCGAGAAATGTGGGCACATTTCCGGAAATAGAACCGAAAACGTGCTACACCTTAGGGAGCCATGGCGAGCGTGCGACCCAACCAGAGCATCGCGTCAGACAAGCCGAACGGCCGCGCCACGATCCGCGACATCGCCAGCCACGCCGGCGTGTCGATCACCACGGTCTCGCGCGTCCTCAACGACCGGCCCGACGTCGCCCCGGAGACACGCGAAGCGGTGCTCGAGGTCATCCGGGAGCTCAACTTCACCTCGAACCGGGCGCTCCGGCCGGCCGCGTCGGGCCGGACCGGGCTCATCGGCGTGACGATTCCGATGGTGCTCGGCGACTACTTCGCCCAGCTGATCACGGGATTCACCGAGGCGCTCTACGAGCTCGACATGCAGGCCGTCCTGTGCCCGACGTTCCACCATCAGGAGCGGGAGCTCACCCTCGTCAACCAGCTGCTCGAGCGGAAGATCGACGGCGCGATCCTCGTGCTGCCCGACGAGTCGACCGACGACCTCCTCCATCTGAAGCAGAAGGGCTTCCCGTTCGTCGTGGCCGACGAGGGGTATCCGCTCGACGGCCGCTTCCCGCTCGTCGCCGCGGCGAACATGGCCGGCGCGATCGAGGCGACCGAGCACCTGCTCCAGCTCGGCCACCGGCGGATCGGCCTCATCAAGGGGATTCCGGGATTCGTCGCCACCGAGGACCGGACGAGCGGCTACCGCGCTGCTCTCTCCGCCGCCGGTATCCGTCCCGACCCGGCGCTCGAGACGTTCGGAGAGTTCCGCGTCGTCGAGGGGCGGGCGGCCGCGGCGCAGCTCCTCGAGCTCCCGGAGCGTCCGACGGCGATCTTCGCGTGCAACGACGAGATGGCGGTGGCGGTGCTCCAGGAGGCGCGGGCGCGCGGGATCCGCGTGCCCGAGGACCTCTCTGTCGTCGGCTTCGACGACACGATGGTGTCGCAGATCGCGGTGCCGGCGCTGACCACCGTGCACCAGCCGCTCGAGGAGGTCGGCCGCATGGCCGTCAACCTCCTCGCCCGCATCATGGACGAGCCGCCCGCGCACCCGATCCGGCTGGAGGTCGGCACGCGACTCCTCGTCCGGGACACCACGGGTCCCGCGCCTACACGCTGAGCAGCTCCTAGGGCATGAGCAGGACGATCTTCCCGAGCTGCTCGCCCGCCTCGAGCCGCTCGTGCGCGGCTGCGATCTCCGTCAGCGGGAACGTCCGGTCGACGTGCACGCGGGCGCGGCCGGAGCGGACGAGGTCGTAGGCGCCGAGGAAGTCCTCGCGCCTTCCCATCGTCGAGCCGAGCACGTCGAGCTGCTTCCACCAGAAGCGGTGGAGCTGCGCGGGCGGGTTGGGACCGGACGTGGCGCCGCAGACGACGACGCGGCCGGCGGGCCGGACGGATGCGAGCGACCGGGCCCATGTCGCTTCGCCGACGGTCTCGACGACGACGTCGACGCCCTTGCCGGTCGCCTCCTTGACCGCCGCGGCGACGTCGCCCTCGTTGTGGTTCACCGTGACGTCCGCGCCCCACTCGCTTGCGGCCCCGAGCTTCGCGTCGCTGCCCGAGGTGACGATCGTCCGCACGCCGAGCGCTCTGCAGATCTCGAATGCGGCGGTCGCGACGCCCCCGCCGATGCCCCAGATGAGCGCCCACTCGCCCTCCCGGACCGCGGCCCGCGTCACGAGCATCCGGTACGCCGTCTCGTAGACGAGCGGGAACGCGGCGCCGACCTCGAACGAGAGCGCGTCGTCGAGGGGGAACACCTGCTCGGCGTCGATCGCGATGAGCTCCGCGTGCGTGCCGTCGAAGTGCTCGCCGACGACGGTGATCCGGTCGCCGTGGTCGAGCCCGGGGTTGATGACGACTCGTGACCCGATCGGTGGCCCCGAGACGCCCTCGCCGAGCGCCTCGACGACGCCGGCGCCGTCGGCGCCGAGGATACGCGGCTTCGGAACGGAGGGAAGCCCCTTCCGCACCCAGACGTCGAGGTGGTTGAGCGACGCGGCGCGGATGCGAACGAGCACCTGGCCCGGCCCGGCAACGGGGTCCGGCACCTCCTCGACGCGGAGGACCTCCGGCCCTCCGTCCTCGTGGATGCGGGCAGCGAGCATGGCACGATCCTCTCATGAAGACCGAGGGGCGGGCTCCGATCACCGCCGCGGAGCTCCGCCGCGCCGCCGAGGAGCTCGGGCTCGACGTCGTCGGCGCCGCGCCCGCGGCGCCGTACGAGGACACCGAGCGGTACATCCGCGAGCGCCGCGCGCGCGGGCTCTTCGGCGGGATGCGGTTCACGATGGCCCAGCCGGAGGTGTCGTGCCACCCGGAGACCCTGCTCGAGGGCGCGCGGACGGTCGTCTCGGCGGCGCTCTGCTACTACGCCGACGGCCCCGAGCCCGGACCGGGCGAGGGCCGCTTGCCGCGGTATGCGTGGCGCGACCACTACGCGCTGCTGCGGGAGCGGCTCGACGCGCTCGGCCGTCGGCTCGGCGGCGCGTACCGCGTCCTCGTCGACGCCAACCAGCACGTCGACCGGGCGGGCGCGGAGCGCGCCGGCGTCGGGTTCATCGGCAAGAACACGATGCTCATCACGCGCACGCACGGGTCCTGGGTCGTGCTCGGAACGCTCGTCACCGACGTCGAGCTCGAGCCCACGCCGCCGGTCGCTCCGGGCTGCGGCTCGTGCACGCGGTGCATCGACGCCTGCCCGACGGACGCGCTCGACGAGCCGGGCGTGCTCGACGCGACGCGATGCCTCGCGTACTGGACGCAGACGCCCGGCGACGATGCCCGACGACGTGATGGACGCGCTCGAGGACCGCGTGTACGGCTGCGACATCTGCCAGGACGTCTGCCCCTGGAACCGCGGCGTCGAGAAGCGCCGCGCGGACGTGTCGCCCGCCGACGACGCGCGCCCGGCCGTCTCGCTCGTCGACTGGCTCACGCGGGACGGCGACGCGCTGATCGAGGAGCTCGACCGGCTCTACGTCCCGCGGAACGACGCCGCGCTGGCTCCGCCGGAACGCGCTCGTCGCGCTCGGCAACGTCGGGACGCGACGCCGACGCAGCGCGCTCGCGGAGGAGCACGCGGGCGATCCCGACCCGGCGCTCGCCGCCGCGGCGGGCAGAGCGGTCGCGGCGATCGCGGAGCGCGCGGGATGAGCGACGTCGACCCGGCGGAGCGGCTGCGGATCCTGGCGCACGAGCTGCGGAGCCCCGTCGCGGCGCTGTCGGCGCTCGTCGAGGCCGCCCCGCCGGTCACGGAGCCGGCCAGAGCGACGCCGCCTCGTCGCGCTCGGGTCGCCGCCGGGCGCGACATCGAGCGGCTCCTCACCGACCCCGAGCTCCTCTCGCTCCGGCGCGGGCCGGTCGACGTCGCCGCGCTCGCCGTCGGGCCTCGCCGGCCCAGGCGTCGACGTGCGCGCGTCGGTGAGGCCATCGTCGACGGCGACCCGACCCGCCTCCGCCAGGTGCTCGCGAACCTCGTCGCGAACGGCCTCCGGCACGGGACGCGGGTCGAGATCGAGGTCGGGGAGAGCGACGGCGACGGTCGTCGTCGCCGTCTCCGACGACGGCCCGGGCGTCTAGCCCGGCCTCGACCCGTTCGCCCGGGGCGCGAGCGCGTCCGGGTCGACCGGCTACGGGCTCTGGCTCGGCCGCGCCATCGCCGAGGCGCACGGGGCTCGCTGGACTACGTGCCGGACGGGGCGCCGGGCGCCCGGTTCAGGCTCGCTCTGCCGTCCGCCGCCGCCGGGCGCTGAGCCCGAGCTCGGCCTGAAGCGCGCGGGCGCGGTCGACGATCGCGCGGCGCATCGCCGCCGGCTCGAGCACGACCGTCTCGCCGCGGTCGGCGAGCACCTCGGAGAGGAGCCACTCCTCGGTCTTGAACGTGACCTCCGAGAGCGCCGCCTTGTCCGTGAGCTGGCGGGCGCCCCGCTCGAGCTTCCAGCGGGCGATCGCCGGCGCGTGCCAGAGCCGCGCGACGGCCGGCTCGGAGAGGTAGTTCGGGTCGAAGCCCGGCGCGCGGCTCGAAGCGCTCGCTCGTGAGCTTCGCCGAGCGCATTCGGTCGAGCCGGTACGTGCGCGGGCCGTCGACGGTGCGATCCCAGGTGTGGACGCGCCAGAACGGAAGCTCGCGCTCGATCGTGTACGGCTCGACGAGGCGCGTCGACGGCTCCTCCTCGCCCTCCTTGAGGTACTCGAGCTCGACGAGGCGGCGCTTCTCCGCGCCCTGGGAGAGCGTCTTGACGAGCGCCTCCTCGTCGTCGGCGGCGCGGCTCGCCGGGGTCGGGGCGAAGTCGAACTGGCCGAAGGTCTCCTCGAGCTTCCGCCGGACGCGCTCGAGCGGCGTGTGCGCGTCGGCGGCGATCGTCGGCCCGACGTACTCGATCGCGAGCCGGATCGCGCGCGCCTCGAGCGGCGTCAGCTTCGGCGGCTTGCGGAAGACGTCGCCGTAGAGCTCCTTGTCGACCCGGACGCGACCGGTCTCCTCGTCGACCTCCGCGTAGACCGTGTAGCACCCGCCGCCGAAGTTGACGAGGTTGAGGAGCGAGAGGGTCTCCTGGAGCTCCTCCCGCGGGATCGAGAAGCGCTGCGCGAGCTCGTCCGCCTCCAGGATCGCGCGCCGCTCGTCGCCGCACGCGGCGAGCAGGTGCGCGAGGAGCGCCTGGAGGACGCCGAAGCGCTCCGGCGCGACCGGGCCGGCGGGCTGTCGCTCCGCGGCGGTCTGACGCGCCTCGACGCGCCGCTCGCGCGCGGGCTCGGCCGCGGCGCCGGTGTGACGGTCGCGGAGCGTGCGCAGCGCGTCGGCGACCTCGTCGCGGAGCTCGGCCGGCTCGAGCGGGATCGCGCGGCCGTTCTGCCGCAGGATCCAGGAGACGAGCGGCCCGAGGCGTCGAGTAGCTCGTCTCGAAGACGCCGTCCGTCCACCGTGCCGCGTCCGCGAGCGTGCGGTGCACCCACCAGGCGGTGTCGCCCTGCACCTCGATCCGCGCGGTGCCCGTCGCGGGGCCGATCTGCCACGGCCGCGGGATGCGATGCGCCTCCACGTCGAACTCCTCGGGCTGGCGGAAGTCGCGCTCGCGGCGCGTCGCGAAGCGGATGTCCGAGCGGACGCGGGAGACGCGGAACGTCCGGATCGCGTCGCGGTCGAGGTCGTGGCCGACGACGTACCAGACGCCCTCGTCGAGCCGGAGCGCGTACGGGTTCAGCCGCCGCTCCGTCTCCTTGTCGCGGCTCGG
This sequence comes from uncultured Actinomycetes bacterium, assembly GCA_963706915.1. Lineage (GTDB taxonomy): Bacteria > Actinomycetota > Thermoleophilia > Gaiellales > Gaiellaceae > Gaiella. Next base: position 270,601 of record CAVPOH010000005.1, on the reverse strand, counting down.
CGACCAGTAGCGGAACTGGATCGTGCGCTGCTTCGAGATCGCGGCCTCGAGCTTCGAGAGCCGGGCCGCGAGCTCGGGCGAGTAGTCGGGCGCCGTGACGCGCACGCGCTCGGCCGTATCGGTGGGCGCGTGCCGGAAGCCCGGCCGTCCGAGCGCGAGGTTCTGGAGCGCGAGTCGCAGCGGCTCCGCGTACGCGAACTTCCCCTCGAGCGTGTAGAGCGCGGTCTGCAGCGCCGCGAGCTCGTCGTCGGCGAGCTCGAGCTCGTCGAGGAAGTAGTGCTCGGAGCGGAGCGTGTAGAGCTCCTCGCCGGTGAACTCGTCGCGCTGCGAGGTGAGCGGCACGCCGAGCGCCGTCAGCTCCGCGCGGTCGGAGTAGAACCGCCGGGCGAAGGCCTCGTCGGACATCTCCGAGTAGCCCTCGACGTTTCCCTTCACGTCCCGCGCGGTGAGCGGTCGCCGCTCCGCCATCAGGAAGGCGACGAGCGAGAGCTGACGGATCAGCTTGTCGGCGTCATGCGACACGTGGCGCTGAGCCTACCGTCGGCCGCGCGCGCCGAGCGCGCGCCGTTCCGTGGGTCGCGAGAGCGATCGGAGGCGCCTAGGCGACCGCGGCCGCGCGCTGCGGCAGCGTCGTGCGCTCGAGGTGCTGGTGCGACGGGCAGTAGTCCCGGCCGGGCAGCGGCGTCCGCTGGCAGGCCTTGCCCTTGCGGGTCGTCGCCTTGCACCGGGCGACGCCGCCGTCGAGGAGGCCGGCCTCGAGCTGCGCCTCGATGAACTCGACCGCGGCGGTCACGCCCTGGCGCACCGCCCAGGCGACGTGCGCCTGTGCCGTGATCGGGAAGTAGCGGCGGATGTCCTGGAAGAGCGCGCGGTCGGGGCGCGCGAAGTAGTGCGGATCCTGGGCCAGGCGGGTCATCGTCTCCTCGCACTCGCACAGCACGGCACGGCGGTACTCGAGGCGCGTCGGGCGTGTCGACATAGGGGTCGATCAGATCCTTTACCGAGCGGTAGATCGCACGCGAGTACTGATACATGCACGACTGCAACTGCGCGAGATTGGCCTCCATACGGATTCGTCTCCCGTCCGTCGTTTGCGTCGGCCGCCTGGCTCGAAAGCGGGGCCAATCGCCGGTCCGAGGGCGAGTCTACCGGGTTCGGCCCCGTGTTACAAACTCGGTCACGATCGTTGTCATTTCGGAGAACGAAACGAGTCGCTTCACGGCTCGACGCGCTGCACGCGGGCGCCCTTGACGGCGATGCGCGCACGGCGGAGCAGAGCCGGTCGCCTCGGCCTCGCTCGGGTACCGCCCGGAGAAGGTCATCCAGTAGCCGGGCCGGAGGCTCGCGAACTGCGACGAGTCGAGCACGCCGACCGTTCGGAGGCCGCTGCACGCGCGCGTGCTGGGCGACCGCGACGGCCTCGTCGCGGCCCTTCGCCTTCGGGACCGAGACGAGGACGATCGTCCAGCCGCTCGCCGCGCGCGGCCACTGGGCGAGGCGCGCGCGTGGCGCGGCCGGCGTCGTGACGCTGCCGCCCGTGGCGGTGAGGATCGGCTCCGGCCCCTCGTCCGTGTCGACCGCGGCGATCGCGACACCGGCGCCGGCGACCGCGATGCACGCGAGCGCGGCGACACGCAGGCGGAGGTCCCGCGTCTCGGTCGGCAGCGGGCCGAGCCGCGAGCGTCCGGGCAGCCGGAGCCCGCATTCGAGGCAGTACTCCTGGAGTGCGGCCACGCGACCTCCGCACCGAGGGCACGTGGCCTCGGTCGTCACGCGTCCGTGTCCTCGCCGCTCGCGCCGTCGTCGTCGAGCGCGCGCCCGCAGCTCGGGCAGTAGCGCGCGCCGATCAGGATGGGCGCGCCGCAGGCGCAGATCGCCCGCTGTCGGCGTCGCAGGCCGGCGCCCGAGACGAGCGCGTCGATCTCGGACACGCGCGCCTCGATCGCGACGAGCTCCGCGCAGCGCTCGACGACGAGCGCCTCGTTGAACTGGTCGCGCCGGTACATCTCGAGCGTCAGCCCGCCGAGGTCGCGCAGGCGGTCCTCGCGGAGGAGGAGCAGCGCGCGGCGCTCGCGGCGCAGCTCGCTCGCGGCGGGTGCCGGCGGCTTGCGGCTGAAGAGGGGCATCGGCGCTGAGGATAGACGCGACGCCTGCGCGCCTCAGAGCTGCACGACGACGAGCCGCTCCTCCGTCATCTCGCGCACGGCCCACGCCGGCCCCTCGCGGGTGTTGCCGGAGTCCTTCACGCCGCCGTACGGCATCTGGTCGGCGCGGAAGGTCGGCGCCTCGTTGACGGTCACGCCGCCGAACTCGAGCCGGCTCGACGCCGTGAGCGCGGTGCGGAGGCTCGTCGTGAAGATCCCGGCCTGGAGGCCGTATCGCGTCGCGTTGGCGGCGTCGATCGCCTCGTCGAGCTCGTCGTACGGCTGCAGCGTGCAGACGGGCCCGAATGCCTCGTCGCACGAGAGCTTCGCGTCGCGCGGCGGCTGCTCGACGACGGTCGGGAGGAGCAGGTCGCCGTCGAGGCGGCCGCCGGTGAGGATCGTGCCGCCGCTGTCGCGCGCCTGCTCGATCCAGCTCAGCACGCGGTCGCGCTCGGACTCGGAGATGAGCGGCCCGACGTCGGTCGCCTCGTCGGCGGGGTCGCCGACGACGAGCGCCTCGACCCGCGGGACGAACGCGGCGCGGAACGCCTCGTAGACGCTTCGCTGGACGTAGATCCGCTGCACCGAGATGCAGCTCTGGCCGGCGAACGAGAACGCGTTCGCGGCGCAGCGGGCCGCCGCGTCCTCGACGTCCGCGTCGGCCTCGACGATCACCGGCGTCGCGTTGCCCAGCTCGAGGTTGACCCGCTTCCGGGGCGCGCGCTCGCGGAGCTTCCAGCCGACACCGGCCGAGCCGGTGAACGTGATGAGCTTGACGCGCTCGTCCTCGACGAGCACGTCGCCGATCTCGGACGCCGGCCCGACGAGGACGTTCAGCCAGCCTGCGGGCAGCCCCGCGTCGTGCTCGAGCTCGGCGAGGAGGAGCGCGGAGAGCGGCGTCTGCGACGCCGGCTTGAGGACGACGGCGCAGCCGGCGGCGAGTGCCGGCGCGATCTTGTGGGCGACGAGGTTGAGCGGGAAGTTGAACGGGCTGATCGCGCCGACGACGCCGATCGGATGGCGCTGCGTGAACGCGAGCTTCCCCTCGCCCGCCTGGCTCGCGTCCATCGGGACCATCTCGCCGGCGAGCTTCCGCGCCTCGACCGCTGCCATCGTGTACGTCGACATCGCGCGCGCCACCTCGACGCGGGCCGCCTTGAGCGGCTTGCCCGGCCTCGGCGACGATCTGTCGCGCCACCTCGTCGGCACGCTTGCCGAGCGTGCCCGCGACGCGGACGAGGATCTCGGCGCGCTTGTGCGCGGGCAGCGGGTCGCGCATCGCCCGCTCGGCCGCGTCGACCGCCGCGCGGGCCTCGCCGGCACCCGCCTTCGCGACACGCGCGACGACCGATCCGTCGTACGGCGACGCGACCTCGAGCCAGTCGCCCGTCTCGACCCACTCACCGTCGAGGAGCAGCTTCCGCTCCGTGGCCGTGGTCGCCATGCCGCCAGTCTATGCCGCCTTGCGAGACTTCCGACGTGGACACGAGGCGCTCCGCGTATCCGGTCGGCGCCTCGGCGACGATCGCCGAGCTCGAGGGCCCGAGCCCGCACGATCTCCTCGACCGGCTCCGCGAGCGCGAGCCGGTGTCGTGGCTACCGGTCGCTCGACGGCTGGCTCGTCACCCGGCGGGACCTGGCGCTCGCGGTCATGCGCGACGCCGAGACGTTCACCGTCGACGACCCGCGCTTCTCGACCGCGCAGGTCGTCGGGCCGAGCATGCTCTCGCTCGACGGCGCGGAGCACGAGCGGCATCGCTCCCCCTTCGCTCGTCCGTTCCGCCTCGACGCCGTGCGCGAGCGCTTCACGTCGCTCGTCGAGGTCGAGTGCGATCGTCTGCTCGACGCGATCGCCCCTGACGGGGAGGCAGATCTCCGCGAGACGCTGAGCGGGCCGCTGTCCGTCTCCGTGATGGCCGCTGCCCTCGGGCTCGACGACCTTCCCGCGGACGTGCCGCTCGGCTGGTACCGCGGCATCGTCGCGGCCGTGACCGACATCACCGCCGGGGTCGAGCCGACCGGAGAAGGCCGCACGGCGTTCGGCGAGCTCGCGGCGCGCGCTCGAGCCGGTGCTCGACCGCGAGCCGGTGACGACCCTCCTCGGCGCCTCCGCCCGCGGCGCCGGCGCCCTCGGTCGGCGAGGAGGTCGTCTCGAATGCGGCCGTGCTGCTGTTCGGCGGGATCGAGACGACCGACGGCATGATCGCGAACCTCCTCCATCACGTCCTCTCGAGCGAGGACGCGCGGACGGCGCTCGAGAGCGACCCGGGGCTCGCCGCGAACGCCGTCGAGGAGTCTCTGCGGCTCGAGCCAGCCGCTGCGGTCGTCGACCGGTACGCGACGCGCGACGTCGAGCTCGGCGGGGCGCGCATCGGCCGCCGTGAGCTCGTGCGGGTCTCTCTCGCCGGAGCGAACCGCGACCACGCGGTCTTCGCGGACCCGCACCGGTTCGACGTCCGCCGTGCGAACGCGAAGCTCCAGGCGGCGTTCGCCCACGGCCCGCACGTCTGCCTCGGCATGCACCTCGCACGGCTCGAGGCGAGAGTGGCCCTCGTTCGGGCCCTCGCAGCGCCTGCCCGGGCTCCGCCTCGACACGTCCGCCGACAGCCGTCCGACGGGCCTCGTCTTCCGCAAGCCGGCGGCCCTCCGGGTGCGGTGGCACGGGGGTCTCAGTGGTACCGTGACCCCATGACCGACGCGCTCATCATCGATGCCGTTCGCACGCCGATCGGACGCCGCAACGGCGCCCTCGCCGGGGTCCGCGCCGAGGAGCTTGCCGCCCAGGTCCTGAACGGCCTCGTCGCCCGCCACGACGTCGATCCGGGCGAGATCGAGGACGTCCAGATGGGCTGCGTCAGCCAGGTCGGGGAGCAGGCGCTCAACATCGCGCGGATGTCCGCGCTCGTCGCGGGCTGGCCCGAGACCGTCTGTGGGACGTCGATCGACCGGCAGTGCGGCTCGTCGATGCAGGCCGCCTTCAGCGCCTCCTCGACGATCCAGGCCGGTCACCTCGACGTCGTCGTCGCCTCGGGCGTCGAGTCGATGTCGCGCGTGCCGATGGGGTCGAACCTCACGGTGAATGGCTTCGAGGGCTTCTCGCCGAAGCTCTACGAGCACTGGGAGGTCGTCCCGCAGGGAATCTCCGCCGAGGTCATCGCGGACGAGTGGGACCTCTCGCGCGAGCAGCTCGACGAGTACTCGTACGAGTCGCACATGCGTGCGATCGCCGCGACCGACGAGGGCCGCTTCGAGCGCGAGATCGTCCCCGTCGAGGTCGGCGCCGGCGGCGCCGCCGTGCTGGTCGCCGTCGACGAGAACCCGCGGCGCGACACGTCGCTCGAGAAGCTCGCCGCGCTGAAGCCCGCCTTCAAGGAGGACGGGAAGGTCACTGCTGGCAACTCGAGCGCGATCGTGGACGGGGCCGCGGCGATGCTCGTGACGACCGAGGGCGCGGCGACGCGGCTCGGGCTCGAGCCGCGAGGGCGCTTCGTCTCGTTCGGGATCGCCGGGGTCGATCCGTACCGGATGCTCCACGGCAACCCGATCGCGTGCGAGCGCGCGCTCGCGAAGGCCGGACTCGGCTGGGACGACATCGCCGTGATCGAGGTGAACGAGGCCTTCGCCTCCGTCGTGCTCCAGTTCCTGAAGGACACCGGCCTCCACGAGCGGTGGGTTGCCGGTGACGTGAACCCGAACGGGAGCGGGATCTCGCTGGGTCACCCGCTCGGCGCCACCGGCGCCCGGATCACCGCGACGCTGCTCGCGGAGCTCGAGCGGCGCGAGGCGCGCTACGGGATCGCATCGATGTGCATCGGCCAGGGCCAGGCCATAGCGGCCGTCGTCGAGCGGCTCTGAGCACTCCCCCCGACGCGCCTCCGAGCTCGGGCGTCGTCGGTCGGGAGCGCGAGCTCGCCACGCTCCGCGCCTTTCTGCGGGACGACGACGTCCACGGCACGCTCGACCTCAGCGGCTGGCCGGGGATCGGCAAGACGACGCTCTGGGAGGCCGGCGTCGAGGGGGCGCGCCGCGACGGCGCGCGGATCCTCTCGGCGCGGCCGAGCGACGCCGAGGCGAGGCTCGTCTTCGGGGCGGGCTCACGTGCCGCGAGCGGACGTTCACGTTCCGCTTCCGCTCCGCGGAGGCGTTCGTCGACTACTTCCGCGCGCACTACGGCCCGACGCTGAAGGCGTTCGAGGCCGTCGGCGAGGCCGTGGCCGACGAGCTCTTCGGCGACCTCGTCGGGCTCGTGCGCCGCTACGCCGGCACGACGGAGGGCCCGGTCGCGATCCCGGCGACCTGGCTCGAGACCGTCGCGAGCCGGAGCGACGGGTAGCGGACGGCTGACGGTGCGGGCTCGAGGCGAACGGCCTCGGGCCAGCACCTACGGCTCGACGAGCTGACGCTCGACGTCGGCGCTGACGTCGCGGGCGATCTCGATGAACGCCCGGGCAGCGGGCGACCGGTGCCGGTCGCGATGCCAGACGACGGCAACCCGTCGGCGCGGGACCTTCGGCACGAGGCGGAGCGCCTTGACCCGGTCGTCACCCGGTGCGATCGCCAGGAGCGGGGTGAGCGCGACGCCGAAGCCCGAGGCGACGAGGCCCTGCACGGTGCCGTTGTCGTCCGCTCCTCCTCCTCGTCGGCCCGCTCGCGCTCCTCGCAGGACGCGACTCCCGGATCGACGAGCGGGACCGGCGCCGGCACTACCAGGGATGAAGCCCCGCGTGCCGGCGACCGTTGCGTCCGCGGTCGGCGGGCGTAGCGTGAGACTGCGTGGGTGCCGGGCTTGAGCATGGGACCCACACCATTCTCCACCGCTACGCCTGCCCGACCGACGGTGCCGCGCTCGCACGGCTCGAGGGCCTCTCCGGTCGCTCGCTCGTCGTCGACCCGATCCTCGTCGCGGAGTCCGACGAGGAGCTCGTCGCGGCCGTGAGCACGACGGGCGGCGAGATCGTCTCGGATCCGTTCCGGTGACGCTCGAGGTCACCGAGCTCCTCCGGCTGCGAACGCGGCAGCTGCGCGCAGCCGCCTGACACGGACCCGTCCGCCGGGGTAGATTCCGCCGCCGTGGCGGTGCAGCGGATCGGAGTCGTCGGCCTCGGGGCGATGGGCGCGGGGATCGCGCAGGTCGCGATCGAGGCCGGCTTCGACGTCGTCGGCCGGGAGGTCAGCGCCGAGCTGGGGGAGGCGGCGGCGGGCCGCATCGGGCACTTCCTCACCCGCAAGGTCGAGAAGGGCCAGCGGACGCAGGACGAGCGCGACGCCGCGGTCGCCCGGCTCGAGACGACGACGGAACTCGATGCCCTGGCCGACTGCGAACTCGTCGTCGAGGCGATCGTCGAGCAGCTCGACGCGAAGCAGGAGCTGTTCGCCGAGCTCGAGCGGCTCTGCCGCCCGGACGCCGTCCTCGCGACGAACACGTCGGCGCTGTCGGTGACCGAGATCGCAGCCGCGACGTCGACGCCCGAGCGCGTCGTCGGAATGCACTTCTTCAATCCGGCGCCGCTCATGCCGCTCGTCGAGGTCGTGCGCGCGGAGCTCTCGTCGGACGGCGCGGTCGCGACGGCGCTCGAGGTCGTGGAGCGCCTCGGCAAGGTCGGAGTGCCGTGCCACGACACGCCCGGCTTCGTCGTCAACCGCATCCTGATCCCCCTCCTCAACGACTGCGTCCGGGTGCTCGACGAGGCGCGCGTCACGCCCGAGTCGCTCGACGCCGCGATGACGAACGGCGCCGGGTGGCCGATGGGACCGTGCACGCTCGTCGACCTCGTCGGGATCGACGTCCACGTGCACGCCTCGGAGGCGCTCTACGAGAAGCTCCGCGAGCCGCGGATGGCGCCCCCGCCGCGCCTCGTCGCGATGCGGAACGCCGGCCTCCTCGGCCGGAAGTCCGGGCGCGGGTTCTACTCCTACGACTGATCGGCCTCCGTCGGGGCCATGGGAACGCCCAGCCGCGACGCGACCGTGGGGACGAGCGTCCCCTGGACGACGACCGAGAAGAGCACGACGACGAAGACGATCCCGTAGATCTCGGGCGCGTAGTCCGCGCCGCCGACGACCGCGAGCGACGCGAGCAGGATCGGGACGGCGCCCTTCAGGCCGCTCCAGGCGATGAACGCCTGCTCGCCCCGGCTCAGACGCATCGGCGCGAGGATCGGGACGACGACGAGTGGACGGATGACGAAGCCGAGCAACACCGCGAGCACGAGCCCGCGCCACCAGAGGCCCTCGTCGCCGATGAACGCGAGCTGAACCGTCAGGCCGAGCGCGACGAAGGCCGCGAGCTCGCCGAGGTCGGCGAGCGCGGAGTTGAATGTCCGCACGGCGGTCCGCGCCGGGTACCGCAGGTCGCCGACGAGGATGCCTGCGACGAAGACGGCGAGGAACCCCGAGCCGTGCGCGACCCCCGCGGTGCCGTACACGACACCCGCGGCGAGGATCAGGGCGATCGGGTACAGCGTCCGGTCGGGGAGCGGCGCGTAGCGCAGGAGGCAGGCGATCGCGAGGGCACCGGCCACGCCGACGACCAGGCCGACGCTCATCTGGACGAGGAACTCCGCGACGACGTCCGACCCGAACGAGGCATCACCGCTCGTCGCAAGCTCGACCATGCCGATCATCAGCGCGATCCCGACAGGATCGTTGAAGCCCGACTCGCCCTCGAGGATCGTCCCCGACCGCCCCTCGACCTCCTTCCCCGCCAGCACCGAGAACGTCACTGCCGGATCGGTCGGCGCGAGCGCGGCGCCGATCAGCCCCGACACCGTCCACGAGAGGTCGAACAGGACGTGCGCGGCAACCGCGAGAAGCGCCGCGGTGGCGAACGTGCCGACGACGCCGAGCGCGAGCACCGGGACCGCCGCCTCGCGGAAGCGCCGAAGGCCGATCTTCTGGCCGCCGTCGAACAGGATCACGACGAGGGCGAGCGTCGCGACCCGTTGCACGTCGTCGAAGGTGAGGATCCGGTTCAGCTCGTCGAAGACGTCGGACGTGACGGCGGCGGCCACGAGCAGCAGGCCGGCCGTCGGCACTGCGAGCCTGCCGGCGACGACCCGCACGCCGATCGCGAGCGACAGCGCGCCCGAGACGACGAGGACGACGCGGGCGAAGTCGTTGACGTCGTCCATCGAGCGATCTTGCACCGTCGGGCGACCACGCTGCAGGCCCTGCGACCCCGCAGGCCGTCGGGGCGGCCACTTACACTTTCCTTACGCGAGACTCACCCTCAACCCACGCTCCGTCCGGATACTGCGAGCACGCATGCGCCTCGTGCTCCTCAGTCTCGTCGTGCTCGCAGTCGCCGCCCCGCTCGGGTGGGCCGCGGCGAGCCCTGCCGGATCGCTGTCGATCGAGGACGGGCGGGGCACCGTGACGCTGAAGGGAAAGGGAATCGTGATCGGCCGTCTGGAGCGCGGCGAGGTGCAGATCACCGACCTCTCGCCGCTCGACCAGTGGAGCCCGCGCGTCTACGGGGTGCCGCGCGGGAAGACCGTGTGGCTGCGCGGCAAGGACGTGAACTTCTATGTCCCCGGCGGGCGCTATCGCATCACGGTGTCCGGCGCCGGGTTCTCGATCTCCGCCCGCGGCCAGGGCGTCGCGATCGTCGACGGGACCCCCGACCTGACGGGCGCGACGGGTATGTACGCGGTCGGCGACACCGACCTCACGCCGCTGCCGGGAGATCCGACCACGATCCTGTACGGCGCGCCCGCCTCGACGAAGCCGACCACGAAGGCGGCACCGTGAGCGGCCCGCAGTCGGTCCTCGTCGTCGAGGACGAGCAGTCGATCGCCTCGTTCGTCTCGCTCTACCTCAAGAACGCCGGATACGCGGTGCGCGCAGTCGGGACCGGCTCCGGCGCGCTCAACGCCGTCGCTGCCGAGATGCCGTCGCTCATCGTCCTCGACCTCAACCTGCCGGACATGGACGGCATCGAGATCTGCCGGCGGATCCGCAAGAGCTCCGACGTGCCCATCCTCATGCTCACGGCGCGTGACGAGGACGTCGACAAGATCATCGGGCTCGAGGTGGGGGCGGACGACTACCTCACGAAACCGTTCAACCCGCGGGAGCTCGTCGCGCGCGTGAAGAGCGTGCTGCGCCGCGCGACGTCGGACCGCCGGATCGACGAGGGCAACGAGCTTCGACACGGCGACCTCCTGATCCACTCTGGGCGCCGGGAGGTGTTGGTCGGCGACCAGGAGATCCAGCTCGCGCCGAAGGAGTTCGACCTGCTCTGGGAGCTCCTCGACCACCGCGGGATCGTCCTCACCCGCGACCAGCTGCTCGAGCGCGTGTGGGGCTACACGTTCGCCGGCGACACGCGGACGGTCGACGTGCACGTCCGGCAGATCCGGCGCAAGCTCGGCGATGCGTCGCCGATCGTCACGGTCTGGGGCGTGGGGTACAAGGTCGCCTCCGACCGCGCGCCCGCACCCGCGGCGTAACGGATCGTCGGTGCCTCACTCGAGGCTCGCGACCGGCTCGTCGCGGCGTCGCCGTGATCTGACGCGCGACGTACCCTTCCGGGAGATGCCCGGCTCGCTGCGCTTTCGGCTGCCGGCCCTGTTCCTGCTCGGGATCGTGATCGCCGGAGTCGTCTCGGCTGCGATCGCCGTGCAGCTCTTCCAGGGCTACACCCGGGACGCCTCGTACGAGGAGCTCGCGCGCGAGGCCCGCGGCATCGCGAGGCTCTACGGGACCGCCGCTCTCCGCGCGGTCGACGAAGGTACCCCGGCGCCGGACTTCGCCCCCGATGCGCTCGAGCTCGCGACGGGCGACCAGCTGTTCTACGTCGGCCCGCCTCTCTTCCCGGGGCAGGACTCGGGGCTCACGCGGCTTCCCGAGTCGGCTGTGCCCGAGGAGGTCGTCGGGGCGGACAAGCCGGTGTCCTTCGAGTTCCGGCCGCCGGGCCGGCGGCAGACGTTCCTCGCGGTCTCGCAGCCCCTCCGCCTCGAGCGGGGCGCCCCTGCGCTCGGCACGTTCATCGTCGCGAAGCCGCGCGACGTCGTCCGCGAGCAGTGGGTGCCGCTCATCGGCCGGCTCGCGGCGGCGATCGCCATCGGCGGACTGCTCGCGTGGCTGCTCGGCGCCTGGCTGTCGCGGCGGATCAGCGGCCCCATCCAGGAGCTCGCGCGCGCCTCGGACGAGATCGCGTCGGGCAACTACGCCGTCCACGTGCCCGTCGGCCGCGGCGGACGAGAGGTCTCGCACCTCTCTGAGCGGTTCAACGAGATGGCCGCGCGACTGGCCGCGACCGAGGAGCGGGAACGGCAGTTCCTGATGTCCGTCTCCCACGAGCTCCGCACCCCGCTCACCGCGATCAAGGGCCACGTGGATGCGCTTCGCGACGGTCTCGTCGACGACCCGGAGCTCATCGCCGCCTCCCTCGACGTCGTCGCGAGCGAGACGACCCGGCTCGAGCGGCTCGTCGGCGACGTGCTCGACCTTGCGAAGCTCCGCGCCCACCGCTTCACCGTCCACACCGAGGAAGTGGACATGGGACGTCTCGTCGAGCACGCGTACGGTGCGTTCGGCGACGAGGCGCGCCGGCGAGAGATCGCCTACACGCTCGGCGGCGCGGACGGCGCGCCGACGATCATCACGGACGGAGACCGCGTGCTCCAGGTGATCACGAACCTGCTGAAGAACGCGTTCCGGTGGACCCCGGACGGCGGGTCGATCGGCGTCGCGCTGGAGTCGTCGAACGGCACCGTGCGCGTCGACGTCTCCGACACGGGGCCGGGCATCGCGCAGGAGGACGCGAAGCGGATCTTCAGCCCCTTCGTGTCGCACGACACGCAGGGCACGGGGCTCGGGCTTCCGATCGCGCGGGAGCTCGCGGGCGCGCTCGGCGGGCGTATCGAGCTCCAGTCGGAGCCCGGTCACGGCAGCCGGTTCCGCCTCGTGCTCCCCGCGCGATCGGCCTAGATGCCTGACCGGAAAGCGGGTCAGGGCGGCTTGCGCGCATCACGCACCGCGCTGCGGCGTCCTCGGTCGCGCCCATACGTCCTCATACGGGCGCTCCCCTGCGTCCTTGCCGCCCGGCACGTGCCGGGGGCCATCCACCGTGACCGCCTTCCGCTCAGGCATCCAGCCGCCACTCCTCGGCGCTCGGCGGCGTAGCATCACGCCGTGGCGGAGGCGACCCCGGCGACCGTTGTCGCGCTCCCCGAGCGCCGCTCGCCCGCCGCGGCGGCGTTCGTCGCGCTGCGGCCGCGGCAATGGACGAAGAACCTCCTCCTCTTCGCGGGGATCATCTTCGCCGCCGAGCTCGGAGACGCCGGGCGCTGGGTCGCGGCGGTGACGGCGTTCGTCGCCTACTGCGCGGCGTCGAGCGCCGCGTACCTCGTCAACGACGTGCGCGACATCGCCGCCGACCGGCTCCATCCCGTCAAGCGCGCCCGCCCGATCGCGCGGGGCGAGCTTGCGCCGCGGCGCGCGATCGCGCTCGCCGCCGCGCTGACCGTGCTCTCGCTCGCGCTCGCCGCTGCCCTCGGGCCGCTGTCGCTCGCCTGCATCGTCGGGTTTCTCGCGCTCCAGGCCGCGTACTCGCTGCGACTGAAGGCGGTCGAGCTCGTCGACGTGCTCGCGATCGCCGGCCTCTTCGTCCTCCGTGCGGCGGCGGGAGCAGTCGCGGTCGATGTCCGGATCTCGGAGTGGCTGCTCCTCTGCACGTTCCTCCTCGCGCTGTTCCTCGCTCTCGGAAAGCGGCGCGCGGAGCTCGCGCTCGACGGCCCGCGCGCGCGGCCCGTGCTGTCGGGCTACGCACCCGCGCTCGTCGACCAGCTCCTCGCGATCGTCGCGGCGGCGACGATCGGGGCGTACTCGGCGTACGCGCTCACGGCGCACGAGTCGGGCTGGCTCGTGGTGACGGTGCCGTTCGTGGTCTACGGGCTGTTCCGCTACCTGCTGCTGCTCCACCGCCGCGGGCTCGGCGAGGAGCCTGACGCGCTGCTCGTCGAGGACCTGCCGCTGCTCGTGACCGTCGCCGCCTGGGCGACCACGTGTGCGATCGTCCTCGCTCTGGGCTGAGCGAGGACGGCTTCGCAGTCGGTTGTCCTACGCCGCGTCGGCGGCCGAGGCGGGGAGCTCCGAATCCTCCCGCTCGGATCGCAGCGGCACGACGGCGCCCTCGATCCCGGCCTCGAGCTTCCGGAGGCGCTGGTCCACGCCGCTCCAGCCCGACGAGACGAGATCGACGAGGATCGCGAGGTCGTCGATCCGCGCGTTGCGTTCCGCGAGGATGCACCTCCTCGAGCCGTTCGAGGCGGCGAAGCGCCTGGTTCAGCCCGCCCCGGATCTCGGCGAGACTCCGCGAGACCGGAACGACCTCCCGCGCGACACCGTCGCGCACCGCCGTCGAGACCTGCTTCGGCAGCGACGCCTCGAGGTCGTCTGCGACCTTCGCGAGCCGCATCACCTCGGCCCGCGCCCGCTCGAGTGCCGCGTCGAGCCGTGCCCCGGTGAGGCCTTCCGTCCGTGCCTCGGCGATCCGGTGCCGTGCCCTTTCGAGTGCCTGTTCGTCCATGGTGCCAAGGCTACGCTCGCGGTCGGATGAGAGCAACTGACCTCGATTACGAGCTGCCGGCGGAGCTCGTCGCCCAGCAGCCGGCCGAGCGGCGTGACGCATCACGGCTGCTCGTGTTCGACCGACGGAGCGGCGACGTGCGACAGCGTGCGTTCGCCGAGCTCGCCGCCGAGGTCGTCGCCTACCTGACGGTGGTCAACGACACGCGAGTCGTCCCCGCGAGGCTCCACGTCCGCCGCGTGACGGGAGGCGAGGTCGAGGTGCTGCTCGTCGAGCGCCTCGACGGGGACCGCTGGGAGGCGCTCGCGCGCCCCTCACGTCGCCTCTCGCGCGGGCGAGGAGCTTCGCGACGCCGCCGGCGACACGGTCGTCGAGCTCGTCGAGCCGCTGGGGGAAGGGCGTTGGGTCGTCCGGCTCGCGGGCGAGCCGGACGGCGAGCTGCCGCTGCCCCCGTACGTCCACGAGACACCCGCCGACCCCGAGCGCTACCAGACCGTGTACGCGCGGGACCCCGGCTCTGCGGCGGCGCCGACCGCGGGGCTCCACTTCACGCCCGAGCTGCTCGCGGCACTCGACCACGAGACCGTGACGCTCCACGTCGGGCTCGACACGTTCCGGCCGCTGACGACGGACGTGGTCGAGGAGCACGCGATCCACGGCGAGCGCTACCGGGTCGGGGAGCGCGCCTGGGAGAGGATCGGGAACGCCGAGCGCGTCCTCGCCGTCGGCACGACGACGACCCGCGTGCTCGAGACCCTTGCCCGCGGCGGGCCGCTCGAGGGACGCACCGAGCTCTTCATCACGCCCGGCTTCCAGTTCCGGCGGGTCGACGCGCTGCTGACGAACTTCCACCTGCCGCGGACGACGCTGCTCGCGCTCGTGATGGCGTTCGCGGGCGTGGAGGAGACGCGCGAGCTCTACCGGCTCGCGATCCGCGAGCGCTACCGCTTCTACTCGTTCGGCGACGCGATGCTCGTGCTCTGAGGGCGGGGGAAACCATGTTTCCCCCGCCGGCCCCTTCTTCAGCGTCGTGCACGGAACCGGCGTGCCTGGCCTCCCGGCGGCAAAGCCGGCCTCCGGCCGCGGACGGGGTGTTCACGGACGAACCGAGCATCGGTACAGCGACCAACGCTCCGCGCGACCCACCGGCGCCGTCGGCGGCACGGCGTTTCCCCGGCGGCAACGCTCTCTTGCCGCTGCCGGAGGCGGAGCCGTACGATGGCCGCGTTACCGACGACCCGGGGGTTGCAGCATGTCCGAGAAGATGTGGGGCTCCGAGCCGTTCTGGGGACTCGGGTACGACTGGGATCCGGACTGGGTCCTCACCGACCGGCAGCAGGAGCTCCGTGCGACGCTGATCGAGCTCTGCGAGAAGGAGATGCGCGCGAACGCGAAGCGCTCCGACGACGAGCTTCTGTTCCCGCGTCGCAATCTCGAGCTGCTCGGCGAGCACGGGTTCCTCGGGCTGACCGTGCCCGAGGAGTACGGCGGGCTGGGCGAGAACCACGTCGCCTTCGCGATGACCTGCGAGACGATCGCGCGCTACGGGTGCGCCTCGACGGCGATGTGCTACGTGATGCACATCGGCGCCGTCCAGGCGATCATGCTGCGCCCGACCGCGGAGCTCGTCGACAAGTACATCCGGCCGCTCAACTCCGGGATCATCGGGACGCTGTCGTACTCCGACCCCGAGACGGGCTCGCACTTCTGGTATCCGATCTCCTCCAAGGCCGAGCGCTCGAACGGCGGCTACCGGGTCACGAAGAAGGCCTCGTGGACGACGTCCGGCGGCTTCGCCGACTTCTACGTCGTCCAGACGACGAGCCCGGAGTTCAAGGGCTACGACGACCTCTCGGTGTTCGTCATCGACAAGGAGCACTGCGAGGCGCAGCCGTCGCTCTGGGACGCGCTCGGTCTCCGCGGCAACCAGTCGGGGGCGATCGCGTTCAACGACGTCGAGATCCCCGGGACGCAGATCGTCGGTCCGGAGGGCGACGGCGCGACGTCGAACGACGAGGCCGTCGACCCGTGGTTCCTGATCGGCTCGTCCTCCGTGTGGAACGGGCTCGCGCTCGGCACGATCGACATCGCGAAGCGGCACACGACCCGCAAGAAGCACGTCGACGTGGGGATGCGCGTCGCGGACTATCCGACGATCCAGGACTACGTCGGCCAGGCGGTGATGGAGACGAACGCGTCGCGGATGTTCGTCTACTCCGTCGCCCAGGCGTTCGACGGCGCGACCGAGAACAACACCGTCGTGCTCGAGCCCGGCGTCCTCGCGCGGGGCAACTTCCTCCACTGGGCGTGGCAGATCAAGTTCGTCGCGGCGCAGAACACCGCGACTGTCGTCGACAAGATGCTCCACGCGTGCGGCGGCTCTGGCTACAAGCGCGACATGGAGCTCGAGCGCTACGTCCGTGACGCCAAGGCCGGCTGGGTGATGGGGCCGACGAACGAGGTGCTCCGCCAGTTCGTCGGCAAGGCCGTGCTGCTCGGCTTCGACGCGCTCGACTACTGGAACCAGTCGTACAACCGTCGGGCGGTCGAGAACGAGATCAAGAAGCTCGACCCGGCCGGCAAGCGGGAGCTCGCGGAGCAGCTGGTCGCCGAGGCCGAGGCCCAGGAGGCGAAGGAACCGGCGAAGGCCTGACCGTGACGCCCGCGTCCGAGACTGCTCGTCCCCGGGCTCGTTCCGCGCGACCCGTCGCGCGAGCGGCATCGCGTGCGCCGCGGGGCCGCGACGGCGATCCTCCTGGAGCCGGACGACCGGCTCACGGTCCGTGACCTCGACGGCGGGCAGCGCGCCGAGGTCACGGCCCTCGGCGTCGGCACGGACGGGCTCGACGGGCTCGGGACGAGCGCGGACGGCGACGCGACCGTCCTTCGCTCGCTCGTCGGCTCGGCCGAGGACGGGGCCGCCGAGATCGTCGACGCCGTCGCGGCGCGCGGCATCGACCCGACGCGGGCCCGCGCAGCCGTGCTCTTCGGGCCGTCGACGCCGCCCGGAGCCGAGACGACCCTTCGCGCAGAGCGGCCGCTCCTCGTCGTCGTGGGCGCCTCCGGCGCGACCGAGACCGTCATCGAGGGCGGCACGCCCGGCGTCCGACCTCGAGCTCGAGATCGCGCGCGCGCGACCGCTCCGAAGAGCTCGAGCCGCGGCTCCCGGAGCCGCTTGCCGACCCCCGGCTCGACTTCCAGGTCGACCGCGCCTCCGCGCTCGCATACGAGGTGAAGGCCGGGGAGTACATCCAGATCATCGACGTCCAGGGACGGCAGTGCTCCGACTTCCTCGCCTTCAACGTCGGGGAAGCTCCAGGCGGGCAAGGAGCGCGGGCTCGACTCGACCGCGACCCGGTCGCTGATGGGGAGCGCGTATCCGCAGCCCGGGCTCTACTCGAAGTTCTTCGACCACGACCTCGAGGCGCTCGTCGAGGTCGTCCGGGACACGGTCGGCCGCCACGACACGTTCGGGCTCGCGTGCACCAGGAAGTACTACGAGGACATGGGCTACTTCGGCCACGTCAACTGCTCGGAGAACTTCAACGCGGCAGCTCGAGCCGTACACGATCGAGCCGCGGCGCGGCTGGCCCGCGATCAACTTCTTCTACAACACGGCGTTCGACGCCGCACAACGCGTACGTCCTCGACGAGCCGTGGTCGCGCCCCGGCGACTACGTCCTGCTGCGCGCGTCGACCGACCTCGTGTGCCTCTCGAGCGCGTGCCCCGACGACATCGACGCCGCGAACGGCTGGAACCCGACCGAGGTGCACATCCGCGTCTACCCGGCGAAGGAGCGGTTCTCCGCGGCGATCGCGCATCGCGTGACGCCCGCCTCCGAGCCGAAGCTGACCCGCGAGTCCGGCTTCCACCCGAAGACCTCGGCGCTGACGTCGAGGTTCACCGAGTACAACGGCTACTGGCTCCCGACGTCGTACGACAACCACGGCGCCGTCGACGAGTACTGGGCCTGCCGGGAGCGGGCGGCGATCATGGACCTCTCGCCGCTCCGCAAGTTCGAGGTGCTCGGGCCCGGACGCCGAGGCGCTCCTCCAGGCGACGGTGACGCGCGACGTCCGCCGGCTCGCGGACGGGCAGGTCGTCTACACGGCGATGTGCAACGAGACCGGCGGGATGCTCGACGACGGGACCGTCTTCCGGCTCGGCCGCGACAACTTCCGCTGGATCGGCGGCTCGGAGTACGGCGGCGTCTGGCTGCGCGAGCAGGCGGAGCGGCTCGGGCTCCGCGTGTGGGTCAAGGAGTCGACCGACGACCTCCACAACGTCGCCGTCCAGGGGCCGCTCTCGCGGGAGATCCTCGCCGAGATCGTCTGGACGTCGCCCGCGCAGACGCCGTTCGCCGAGCTGAAGTGGTTCCGCTTCTCGGTCGCGCGGCTCGACGGCCCGACCGGGATCCCGATCATCGCGTCGCGAACGGGGTACTCGGGCGAGCTCGGCTACGAGCTCTTCTGCCACCCGAAGGACGCGCCGGCGCTCTGGGACCGCGTGCTCGAGGCGGGCGAGCCGCACGGGCTCACGCCGCTCGGCCTCGACGCGCTCGACATGCTCCGCATCGAGGCGGGGCTGATCTTCGCGGGCTACGAGTTCGACGACCAGGTCGACCCCTTCGAGGCCGGGATCGGGTTCACCGTGACGGAGGACAAGACCGACGACTTCGTCGGCCGCGAGGCGCTCGCCGAGCGGCGCGCGCACCCGCAGCGCCGGCTCGTCGGGCTCGAGCTCGAGGGCAACGAGACCGCGGGCCACGGCGACTGCGTCCACGTCGGGCGGTCGCAGGTCGGCGTCGTCACCTCCGGGACGCGCTCGCCGGTGCTGAAGAAGAACATCGCGCTCTGCCGTATGGCCGTGCAGTACGCCGAGCTCGGGACCGAGGTCGAGGTCGGGAAGCTCGACGGCCACCAGAAGCGCATCCCCGCGACCGTCGTCCGCTTCCCGTTCTACGACCCGGAGAAGACGCGGCCGCGCTCGTGACCGAGCCGATCGACGCGTCTCACGCTCCGAGCAGGTCGCGTCCTTCGACCGGGACGGCTTCCTGATCGTCGAGGAGGGCCTCATCTCCGATCGCGCGCTGGAGCTTCTCCGCGAACGGTACGAGCGGCTCTTCGACGGCAACTACGAGACGGGTATCAAGCCCGACGAGGTCAACTGGGTGCCCGGGCGCGACCCGGAGGACCGCACGCGGCAGATCTGCAACGGCTGGAAGGCGGACGAGACGATCGCCGCCCAGGTGCTCCACGAGCGCATCGGACGGCTCGCGGGACAGCTCTCCGGCTGGTCGGGCGCGCGCATGCTCCAGGACAACGTCCTCTGGAAGCCGCCCGGGACGAAGGCGATCGGCTTCCACCAGGACGCGTCGTACGCGGGCTACCTCGTGCCGCCGGTGATGCTCACGTGCTGGCTCTCGCTCCACGAGACGACGGCCGACGCCGGGCCCGTCGCGTACGTGCCGCGGCTCGCACCGCTGGCCGGTCTCGCCGCCCGAGCGCTCGCAGTTCCATGCGCCCGAGGACTGGCTCGCGCCCGCGCGCAACGCGGCACCCGAAGGTGTGGAGCTCGAGACGGTGCCCGGTCGTCGTCGAAGGCGGGCGGCGGCTCGTTCCACCACGGCCTCTGCTGGCACGGCTCGGCGCCGAACGAGAACGCCACCGTCGCCCGGATGGCGCTCGTGTCGCACATGATCCCGGCCGAGGTCCGCTTCCACCACGAGCAGGTCGACCTCAACTACTCGCGGTACCGCAAGCGCGGCGACCTTTCGCTCGACGAGTCGTTCTTCCCGGTCATGTGGCACGAGACGGGCTACCGCACGCCCTGGCTCGCCGAGCTGCCGGCGATCGACTAGACGAGTCCTATGCGAGCTCGCGGAACCGGCTCGCGAGGATCTCGATCAGGCCCATCGCGGCGCGCGCGTCGGCCTCGAGCGCCGCGATGACCGCCTCCCGCGGCACGCGAAGCACCGGACCGTGCCCTCGGCGTGGACGTTCGCGGTGCGCGGGCCGCCGGCGAGCACCTGGATCTCGCCGACGAGCTCGCCGGGGACGATCGCGTCAGCCGCCCCGGCCGCTCGACGCGGACGGCGCCCTCGAGGACGAGGTAGAGCGCGTCCGCCGGCTCGCCGAGGCGCATCACCGTCTCGCCGTCGGTGAACGTCACCTCCTCGCCGCGCGCGAGCAGCGGGTCGAGCAGCGCCTTCGGGAGCGCCGAGAAGACGCCCGGGTCGTCGACGATCCGCTCGTACTGGCCGCGGTGGAAGAGGAGCGGCCGTCCCTCGCCGTAGCGGGCGTACTCGACCTGGCCGAGGAACAGCGAGTGGTCGCCGCCCCAGTAGGAGCGGACGACGCGCGCGACGAGGTGCGCGAGGGCGCCGTCGACGAGCGGCGTCTCGCGGACGATGACGAACCGCGGCTCGGGCAGTCCTCGGCCTCGCGGCCCGCGAAGCGGTCCGAGAGCCCCGCCTGGCCGTCGGCGAGCACGCTGACGCCGTAGCGCGTCCCCTCGTGGAGCATCGAGCACAGCCGCGCGCGGCGCGTCGAGCGAGATGAGGACGAGCGGGGGCTCGAGCGAGACCGACATGAACGCGTTCGCCGTCATCCCGTGCACCTGGTCGCCGCGCCGCGTCGTGAGCACGGTGACGCCCGTCGCGAACATCCCGAGCGTCCGCCGGAACGCGATCGCCGGGTCGCCCGCGAGCTCGCCGATGTCGAGCGTCTCGGCGTCCGGCACGTCGTCGAACTGCGTGCCGCCGGACAGGCCGGCGCCCGTCGTCAGCGGGACGTCGAACTCCTCGGGCAGCGGTGGCACGGCCACGTCGCCGATTCTCGCATCGCGCCGGGGAGGCTGCGAGCGGCGGTGCGCTACCGTGCCGCGGATGACCGAGGCGCGCCCGGACGCCGTCGTCCCTCTCCGGCGTCCCCGCCGGTCGTGAGCTTCGTCGTCGAGGCGACGGACGGCGCCGCCCGCGCCGGCGTCGATCCGCACCGCGCACGGCGAGATCGCGACGCCCGCGTTCATGCCCGTCGGGACGAAGGCGACCGTCAAGAGCCTCCATCCGGACGAGGTGCGCGCGCTCGGCGCCCAGGTCGTGCTCGGGAACACGTACCACCTCCACCTGCGCCCGGGGGAGGACGTGATCGAGGAGCTCGGCGGGCTGCACGCGTTCTCGGGCTGGAACGGCCCGATCCTCACCGACTCGGGCGGCTTCCAGGTGTTCTCGCTGCGCGACACGCTCCTCGCGGTCGACGACGACGGCGTCACGTTCCGCTCGGTCTACGACGGCCAGGCGGAGCGCCTCACGCCCGAGCGCGTCGCCGAGATCCAGCGGCGGCTCGGCTCGGACATCGCGATGTGCCTCGACATCTGCCCGCCGGCCGACTCGTCGCTGCGACGAGCACGAGGAGGCGGTGCGCCGGACGACGCTCTGGGCCGAGCGGCAGGTCGACGCGCCGCGCGCGCCCGGCCAGCTCCGCTTCGGCATCGCCCAGGGCGGCGCCGACCCGGAGCTTCGGCGACGTCGATCGAGGAGGTCGACCGCGCTGCCGTTCGACGGCTTCGCGCTCGGCGGGCTCGCGGTCGGCGAGAGCCGCGACGGTGATGCTCGACACCGTCGGCTGGGCGGCGCCCGCGCTCCCGGCCGAGCGGCCGCGGTACTTCATGGGCCTCGGCGACGCGGAGGGGATCCTCGAGGTCATCGCGCGGGGAATCGACATGTTCGACTGCGTCCTCCCGACGCGGACCGCCCGGACCGGCTCGGCGCTCACGGCCGGCGGCCGGCTCAACCTCCGGAACGCGCGGTTCGCGCGCGATCCGCGCCCGCTCGAGGAGGGGTGCGGCTGCCCGGCCTGCGAGCGGTTCTCCCGCGCGTTCGTGCGCCACCTCGTCAACCAGCAGGAGCTCCTCGGCCTGCGGCTCCTCACGCTGCATAATTTGTTCTTCACGCTGAGACTGACCGCCGGTGCGCGGGACGCGATCACGCGCGGCGGGTTCGACGCCTACCGGCGGCGACGTGCTTGCCTCGCTCGCCGCCGGCCCGAAGGAGGAACCTTGGCAAGCCTGATCCTGCTCCTCGCGATGTTCGTCCTGCTGTGGGCGCTGCTCATCCGCCCGCAGCGCCAACGGCAGCCGAAGCAGCAGCAGCTCCTCTCGTCCGTCGAGCCGGGTGACGAGATCCTCACGGTCGGCGGGCTCTACGGGATCGTCCGCGACATCGACGAGGAGGACGACCTCATCGTCGAGATCGCCGAGGGGATCCAGGTGCGCGTCGCGCGGCGCGCGGTCGGCGGCGTCGTCAAGCCGGACGAGGAGGACGAGGACGTCGATGAGGACGTCGACGAGGCCGACGAGGCCACCGAAGATGAAGACCGTGTTGTCGACTCCGAGGATTCCGTGAGCGAGACGGCTCCCGAGGACACACCGGCGCTCGACCACCGCTAACCTGAGCGGCCCGCAAATGACCCGCCGCGCAGCAGTCATCGTCGTCGCGCTCGTCGCCGCGGCCCTCGTCGGGGTCGGGCTGCTCGCCATCCCCGGGTCGCCGCTCGAGCAGCGGCCGACGCTGGGGCTCGACCTCCAGGGCGGCCTCGAGGTGACGCTGCAGGCGGTGCCGCCGCGCGACCGCGAGCTGACGAAGGAAGACCTCGACCGCTCCGTCTCGATCATGCGCGACCGCGTCGACAAGCTCGGCGTCGCCGAGCCCGAGATCCGGACGCAGGGCGACGACCAGATCTCGATCCAGCTGCCGGGCGTCAAGGACCCGGCCGCCGCGGCGGCGATCATCGGCAAGACCGCGCAGCTCGAGCTCTTCGACCTTCAGGCGAACCTGGTCGCGCCGTCGATCGACGTCCGGACGCGGCAGCCGATCGCGACGCCGAAGCTCTACGACCTCCTCGCGCGGCCAGCAGTCGCTCGCCGCGAAGGGCAAGCCCGACACGTACTACGTCTTCGAGACGAAGGGCAAGAAGCTCGTCCGGGGCCCGGTGAACTCGAAGGAGGCGGCGCTCGCGAAGTGGGACGGCAAGCTGCCGCCCGGGCACAAGCTGTTCGCGGTGCCGCCCGAGCACCGTCGTCGTGCGGCTGCGGCATCGGCGAGGCGATCTGCCCCGGCGTCGCGCGAGGCCGAGCCCGAGCCAGCGACTACTGGTACCTCTTCCGGTACACGCCGCCCGAGGTGCCCGAGATGACGGGCGAGGACCTCGACCTCAGCGGGACCCGGCAGGACTTCGACACGCGCACCGGCGAGCCGATCGTCCTGATGGACTTCACGGACAAGGGCGCGGAGAAGTTCGAGGACATCACGCGCGAGATCGCGCAGCGCGGCAAGCTCCTCTTCAACACCGTCGGCGGCGGTCAGGGCGACCACCAGCAACTGGCTGCAGAACTTCGCGATCGTGCTCGACCGCGAGATCAAGTCGTGGCCCACGATCGACTTCGAGGAGTACCCGGGCGGCATCTCCGGCTCGAACGGCGCGCAGATCTCCGGGCATCGCGGACGTCGGCGAGGCGAAGGACCTCGCGCTCGTCCTCCAGACGGGCGCGCTCCCGGTCGAGTTCCGCACCGCTCGACCAGACCGCCATCTCCGCCACGCTCGGCAAGGACTCGCTCCAGGAGGCCAAGACGGCCGCGCTCGTCGGCCTGCTCGCCGTCGCGATCTTCCTGCTCGTCTTCTACCGCTTCCTGGGCGTCGTCGCCGTCGTCGGCCTCGTCGTCTACGCGGCGATCCTGTACGCCGCGATCCTCCTCTTCAACGTCACGCTGACGCTGCCGGGCATCGCCGGCCTCGTCCTCACGCTGGGGGTGGCCGCCGACGCGAACATCGTCATCTTCGAACGCATCAAGGAGGAGGTGCGCGCGGGGAGATCGGTCCGCGCCGCCATCCAGACGGGCTACACGAAGGGCTTCGCGACCATCGTCGACGCGAACGTCGTCACGATGATCACGGCGCTCGTGCTGTTCGCCGTCGCGACGGCGAGCGTGCGCGGCTTCGCGCTGATGCTCCTCGTCGGTACGGCGATCTCGATGCTGACCGCGGTCGTCGCGACGCGGGCGTTCCTCGCCGTGCCTCGCCGGCCTCAAGCTGCTCGACAGCCCGCGGCTGATGGGCGCAGCCGGCGGCGGGATCCCGCGCTGGCTGAAGCTCGACTACATCGGCCGCCGGAACACGTGGTTCGCGATCTCCGGCGTCGTCGTGGTCATCGCGCTCGGCGCGATCGCCGTCAAGGGCCTCAACCTCGGCATCGACTTCAAGGGCGGCACCCAGATCGCGTTCGAGACGCCGCACGCCGGTCTCGCTCGAGGAGGTGCGCGCGCAGGCGGCGCGGATCGGCGAGGCGAGCGCCCAGATCCAGGGTCGCGGGACGGTCACCGAGCGGCGACTCGTACCGCAGCTTCCGGTCCGCACCGAGTCGCTGACGACGAACGAGGTGCAGGCGCTGCAGGCGAACCTCGCGAACGCGGTGCAGGCGCGAGGCCTTCGGGGTGAAGAACGTCTCGGCGAGCTTCGGCCGCCAGATCGCGCGCGGGGCGATCCTCGCGATCATCGTCTCGCTGCTCCTGATCGTCGGCTACATCTCGCTGCGCTTCCAGTGGAAGTTCGCGGTGCCGGTGCTCGTCGCCCTCGCGCACGACGTGCTCATCACGATCGGCATCTACGCGCTCCTCGGCCGGGAGGTGACGACCGCCACGGTCGCCGCGGTGCTCACGGTGCTCGGGTACTCGATCTACGACACGATCATCATCTTCGACCGCATCCGGGAGAACATCCCGCTGATGAAGCGCGCGCCGTTCCGCGTCGATCGGGAACGTCTCGCTCTGGGAGACGATCCCGCGCTCGCTGGCGACGACCTTCATCACGCTCGTGCCGATCGCCTCGCTCTGGCTCTTCGGCGGCGACACGCTCAAGGACTTCGCGTTCGCGCTGCTCGTCGGCATCGGCGCCGGCGCCTACTCGTCGATCTTCATCGCCGCGCCGCTCCTCGCGATCTTCAAGGAGCGCGAGCCGGAGTACGCCCGCCGCCGCGACGACGAGCACGCCGTCGACGTGCTCGGTCGGCGGCGCGCTGCTCGAGACGCCGCGCGGCGCCGAGGAGCCCGTCGCCGCGGCCACGGCGACTCCTGCGCCGGCGCCGGTCTGCACCGGTCGGACGCGCCGGCGACGGCGTCGAGCTCCGCCGCCCGCGACCGCAGGCGCCAGCGCCGGAGCGGTCGCCGGCCGCACGGCCGCGCGCGCTGAGCGCGACGGCGCTCGGTCTGACGGTGCGCTCTAAGATGGGCGGGATGAGCGCCGAGCCCGACGACGAGACGCGCAGCGTCTCCGAGATCCTGCTCGCGGGAATCGGCTTCGCGACGCTCGGGCGTCGAGGCCGCCGACGAGCTCGCCGACGATCTCGCACGGCGCGTCGGTGTCGAGCGCGACTCGATGCGCGCGGCGGTCCAGGACACGCTGCAGGCGTGGCGCGCCGAGGCGGACGAAGCTCGGCGATCCGCCGCGACGAGGCGTTCGAGCGCGCGTACGCGCAGGCGGGTCTCGCGCGACGCGAGGAGATCGACGACCTCGCGCTGCGCGTCGCGCAGCTCGAGCATCGCATCCGGCTGCTCGAGCACGACCCGCGCGAAAGTCGCGCACTGTCCCGTAACGGACATGGCGCGAGTCCCAGCGCAGCCTCGGCAGGGCGACGGAGATCGGCCGCGTCGCGACGCGGCACGGCTTCGGCTATCTGCTCGACCGGCGGCGCGCCGCGGACGGCGAGCCCGACGCCGACCGCGGGCGGCGGCTCCGGGAGATGCTCGACGAGCTCGGCCCGACGTTCGTGAAGTTCGGCCAGCTCCTCTCGACGCGGCCGGACATCGTGCCGCCGGACGTGATCGTCGAGCTGCAGAAGCTGCAGGACGACGTGACGCCGTTCCCGATCGACCGACGTCGAGCGGGTCGTCCAGGAGGAGCTCGGGCCTCACGATCGAGCAGGCGTTCCTCGACTTCGACGAGCGCCCGATCGCGGCCGCCTCGATCGGGCAGGTGCACCGCGCGACGCTGCCGAACGGCGAGCGACGTCGTCGTCAAGGTGCAGCGGCCGTCGGCGCCGCGCCAGATCGAGTCCGACCTCCGGCTGATGGCGCTCCGCCGGCCGGCTTCGTCCGCGAGCGGGTGCGGCAGCTCGACTTCGTCGACACCGACGAGCTCGTCGACGAGTTCGCCCGCTCGATCCGGCAGGAGCTCGACTACCAGCAGGAGGCGCGGAACGCCGAGACGTTCCGGCGCAACTTCGCGCGGCGACGAGCGCGTCGCCGTCCCCCGCGTGTGGTGGCGGTACACGACCGGCCGGCTCCTGACGCTCGAGCGCCTCGAGGGCACGCACGTCCGCGACCTCGACCTCGAGTCGTGGACGGACGAGGAGCGGCGCGACCTCGCGTACCGGCTGACCGACGCGTGGATGACGATGATCTTCCGCCACGCCTTCTTCCACGGCGACCCGCACCCGGCGAACATCCTCCACCTCGACGACGGCCGGCTCGGGCTCGTCGACTTCGGCCTCGCGGGGCGGCTCACCGACGCCGACATGGCGCGGCTGACGCGCCTCTTCGTCGACGCCGCGACCGAGAACGTCGCGCGCGCTCCCGCGCCGGCTCGCCGACCTCGGCGTCCGTACTCGCGCGACCGCGAGGACGAGCTCCGCTCGCGGCTCGAGGAGCTCTACTACCGCTACTACGGCACGCGCCTCGCGGACATCGACCCGATCGAGGCGATCCGCGAGGGGCTCGCGCTCATCTACGCGATGAACCTGCGCCTGCCGACGCGCTTCGTGATCCTCGACAAGGCGATCGCGACGCTCGGCTCGGTCGCGCGTCGAGGTCTACCCCGACTTCAACGTGTTCGAGGTCGCGAAGCCGTACGCGAAGCAGCTCATCGCCGAGCGGCTCTCGCCCGAAGCAGCTCGCGCTCCGGACGCAGGCAGCGAGGCGCAGGAGCTCGCCGGAGATCGCCCTCGAGGTGCCGCGACAGGTCCACGACGTGCTCAACGAGCTGCGCGACGGCGAGTTCCTGGTCAAGATCTCGAACCCCGGCATCGACGACCTCGCCCACCACATCGACGTCTCCGTCAACCGGATCGCCGTCGCGCTCGTGATCCTCGGCGGCCTCGTCGGGTCGTCGCTGATCGGCGTGCTCGCGGAGGACGGCCCGCAGCTCCTCGGGCTGCATCTGCTGTCCGTCGTGGGCTTCGTCATCTCCGGCGCCTTCGGCGTCTGGCTCCTCTGGGGCGTGATGCGGAGCGGACGCCTCTGATCCTTGCCCGCCAAGCAGGATTCGGCAGGAGCCGAACCCTGCGGCTCGATCCCCGCCTGCGGCGGGGCACATCCCTGAAGGCGCCCGCTGTCGCGGTCGCATCTACACCTAACCCCATACCTCGATGAACACCGCCCTTGCGCGTCGCGAATGGGACGCGGGTCGGGGGTACCTGAACACGGCGTCGTACGGCCTGCCGCCGAGACGCGCCTTCGACGCGCTGCAGCAGGCGCTCGCCGACTGGCAGGTCGGAGCGACGAGCTGGGAGCCGTGGGCGGAGGCGGCGGACGCCTCCCGCGCGCTGTTCGCGCGGCTCGTGCACGCGGCGCCGGAGGACGTCGCGCTCGGTAGCACGGTCTCGCAACTCGTGACCCACCTCTCGACGGCGCTCCCCGTAAAGACGCGAGTCCTCGTGCCGGACATCGAGTTCACGTCGATCGTGTTCCCGTGGCTCGTCCAGGGCACGCGAGGGATCGACGTCCGGTTCGTCCCACCCCGTGACATTGCCGACGCGATCGACGGGCGCACGGACGTGGTCGCGTTCAGCGCCGTCCAGTCGTCGACGGGCGAGGTGGCGCCGATGGACGAAATCGTCCGCGCGGCGCGTCATCACGACGCGCTCGTCGTCGTCGACGCGACGCAGGCGGTGGGGTGGCTGCCGGTCGACGCACGGGAGGCGGACCTGCTCCTCTGCGCCGCGTACAAGTGGCTCCTCGCGCCACGCGGAGCGGCGTTCATGGTCGTCGGCCCGCGGCTCGCGGGCGAGCTCGCACCGGTCATGGCGAACTGGTGGGCGACGGCCGACTACCGGGACGGCTACTACGGCCCGCCGCTGCGTCTCGCAGAGACGGCGCGCCGGTTCGACATCTCGCCCGCCTGGTTCTCCTGGGTGGGCGCGGCGCCCGCGCTGGAGGTGCTCCTCGAGATCGGCGTCGACGAGATCAACGGGCACGACGTGCGGCTTGCGAACCGGTTCCGGGACGCGATGGGCCTCGAGCCGTCGGACAGCGCGATCGTCCCCGTCGTGGCGGAAGGCGCGGCCGAGCGGCTCGCGGCGGCGGGTGTTCGCGCGGCGGTGCGCGCCGGCAACGCGCGGCTCTCGTTCCACGCCTACAACACCGAGGACGACGTCGAGCTCGCGGTCGCCGCGCTTCGCGGGCGATGACCGCGATCAGGGAACCGGCAGCGACTCGACTGCGCCGCTGACCGTCAGGCCCGGCTGCGGCCCGCCGTCGATCGCCCAGACGCGCCCGCCGAGGGCGACGACGCCGAGACCGTGCCGCGGCGTCGGGAGGTCGGGCAGCGCCGTCCAGGCGCGGGCACCCGGCCGTAGCGCCCACACGGTGCGGTTCGTCCCGGCCGGCGACTCGCCGCCGACCGACACGATGCGGCCCGCGATCGCGGCCGCGCCCGTGCCGCCCCGGGGATCGGGGAGGTCGGGCAGGCGCGTCCAGCGGCTCCGTGCTCGGATCGTACGCCTCCACGGTGCCGAGGTTCGTGTCGAGGCCCGGCCAGCCGGCCGCCGACCGCGTAGACGCGCCCGCCGAGCGCGGTCGCGGCGAGATGCTCGCGGCGGCGCGGGCCCGGGACGGTCGCGCCAGCGCATCGTGCGGAGGTCGAGGGAGAGCGCACGCGCGGCGAGTCCCGAGCGGGTCCGCCCGCCGACGACCCAGACGCGTCCGTCGGCGGTGGCCGCCGCCGCAGCCGCGGCGCGCTCCTCCGGGGCGACGGGAGGCGCCGCCAGCTGCGTGCCGTCGTAGAGGAACGCCGTGCGGAGCGGCGCGCGATCCGCCCCGTAGCCGCCGACGACCACGACACGGCCGCGCCACGACGGCCGCGGCGGCATGGTCGACCGAGACCGGGAGGTCGGGAGCCGCGCCCACGTGTCGCGCGCCGCGTCGTAGGCGTCGACCCGCCGGCGAGTTGCGCGCCGCTTGCGAGGAAGCCGCCCGCGACGACGATCCGGTTCCCGAGCGGCGCCGCGGCGACCTCGGTGCGCGGCGCTCGGGCAGTGGGCTCCGCCGTGACCCAGGCGGCGGCCGCCGCCGCGGCCGCGGCCACGGCCGCGATCAGCGTCGCGCCCAGCCAGCGCAGCAGCTCCTCGTTCACGCGTTCGGGCATCTCGTTCTGGACGAAGTGCCCGGCGTCCTCGATGAACACCACCTCCGGAACGTTGCCCTCGGTGCAGCACCCGGCGCAAGACGTCCGGCGCGACGAGCTCCGCGGCCGAGGAACCGGTCCTCGACGCCCCAGAGGACGAGCGTCGGCGCGGAGACGCGCCGCGCGGACCGCCGGGCGGCGCGGCGCGGCCGACGTCGCGCCGGAACGCTCGCGCGGTACCAGTCGATCGCCGCCTTCGCCCGGCCCGGTCGCGCGAACGCCGCGCGGTAGGCGTCGAGCTCCTCGGGCGGCCACGCTTCCGTCCGGTGCGAGCCGCCGACGAGCGCGCGGGCGACGACGGCGGCGCCGTCCGCGGCCATGCGGCGCTCGGGAAGCCAGGGCAGCTGGAAGAAGAGGATGTACCACGACTTCCGCAGCTGGGCGCGCGACTGGCGCATCGCGTGGGCGAGCGCCGACGCGGGCGGGCAGTTGATCGCGACGAGCCGTTCGACGAGCTCCGGGTGACGGCGCGCGACGGCCCAGGCCACGGCGCCGCCCCAGTCGTGGCCGACGACGACCGCCCGCTCGCGGCCGAGTGCCTGGACGAGACCCGCGACGTCCCGGACGAGCGTGCCGACGTCGTACGGGCCCCGCAGCTCCGTCTCCCCGTAGCCGCGCATGTCGGGCGCGACCGCGCGGTAGCCCGGCCGCCGCCGAGCGCGGGAAGCTGGTGACGCCACGAGCGGGCGAGCTCGGGGAAGCCGTGCAGGAAGACGACGAGTGGGCCGTCCTCGGGCCCCGCGGCGAGCGCGTGGAAGCGGATGCCGTTGGCGACGAGGACGAGGTCCTCGATCGCTGGCCGGTCGGGACGCATGTGGGCGAATCGTCACACAACCGGCCGCAATGGACATCTGGCGTCCGCGCGCGCGCCGCTCTAGCGTCGCGGCGTGGCCGCCGAGCGCCGTCCTCCTCGCAGAGCACGAGCCGGACTCGAGGGAGTACCTCGAGCGGCAGCTGCGCGACGACGGCTTCGTCGTCTTCGAGGCGGCGTGGACGGCGCGGGCGCTCGACCTCGCCGAGCGGCTCCTTCCCGACGTCGTGATCGCGGGCGAGCCGGAGCTCTGCCGCCGGCTCCGCGCGGGCGAGCCCGGCCGGTCGCTGGGACCGCAACGTCCCGGTGATCGTCCTCGACCGAGCCGGGCGCCGAGCCGATCGTCCGCGTGCGGGCGCTCGAGAGCGGTGCCGACGACGCCGTCCGAGGGACGTCTACCTCGAGCTGCTCGCGCGCGTCCGCGCGCTCCTCCGCCGCGTCGACGCTCGGCCAGGCGACGTCGTCGAGGCCGGGCCGCTCGTCGTCGACCACCGCGCCCGGCAGGTGCGGGTCGGCGACGTCGCCGTGCGGCTCTCGGGCGCGAGTTCGAGCTCGCCGCCAAGCTCGCGAGCGACCCGCAGCGCGTCTTCACGAAGACCGGAGCTCCTGCGCGACGTGTGGGGCATCCGCGGCAACGGCGATCCGCACGCGTACCGTCGACTCGCACGCCTCGCGCCTGCGGCGCAAGCTCGAGGCGGTCGGCGCCGACGGCGTCGTCGTCAACCACTGGGGCGTGGGCTACCGGCTGCTCGCTGAGACACCCTTCGCCGCGAAGGGGCCGCCTCAGCGGACGCCCGGTCGGCGGGTGGGGATCCGCTCAGCGGATCCGCTCGCGGCGGCTACAGCATCGCGCCCTCGAGGCGCAGCAGCTGCTCCTTGCGCGTCGAGCCCGCCGCCGTAGCCGACGAGGCTGCCCGACGCGCCGACGATGCGGTGGCACGGCAGGACGATCGGGATCGGGTTGCGGTTCATCACCATCCCGACGGCGCGCGCCGCCTTCGGGTTGCCCGGCGCGCGTCGGCGAGCTCGCCGTACGTCGCCGTCTGGCCGTACGGGCACCTTCGCGAGCTCGCCCAGCACGGCGACCGCTGAACGGCGCCAGGCCGCGCAGGTCGAGCGCGAGATCGAACGCGTGCCGCCGACCCGCGAAGTACTCGTCGAGCTCGCGGTGCGCGTCTCGACGAGCGCCGCGGCGCACGCAGCACCCGGGGCCGGCGAGCCGCGCGATCCGCTCGAGCTCGCGCTCGGGATCGGCGGTCGTAACGAGATCCGCGCGAGCCCGCGGTCGGTCACCGCGACGAGCAGCGGGCCGAGCGGGCTCTCGACGACGTCGTACGCCGCGTCGAGCAGCCCGGCGCGCACGGCGGCGTCGCGGAAGCGGCGGTCGAGGTCGGTGGGAACGTCATGTGTGCCTCCTTCGGAGCCGCCGGACGCCCGACGACGCCGCCTGGCGGGCGGCGTCCGGGCTCGAGTCGAGGGCGGCGGCGATCTGCTCGTAGTCGAGGTCGTAGCCGTAGCGGAGCACGACCGCGGCGCGCTCCTTCGGCGGCAGCGCGTCGGTGAGGAACGGCGAGCTCCTCGTACGCCGGGCGCCCGTCGAGGTGCGGGAGCTCCGGCAGCTCGTCGGTCGGCTCGCCGGCCGCGGCGGTGGGTGTCGATCGCGACGCGCGACGGCGATCGTCAGCACCCAGGCGCGGAGGTGCTCTCCGTGCTCGCAGCCGGTCGTACGCGCGCAGCGCCCGGAGAAACGTCTCCTGGAACGCGTCGTCGGCGCGCTCGCGGCCGAGCCGCCGGCGCAGGAGTGCCGAGCACCTCGCCGCGTGCTCGGCGTAGAACGTCTCGAACGGCGGGATCGCCGCCACGGCCTCCATCATCCCTGTGAAACGCCGGGCCGCCTGCGTGAGATCGGCGCGAGCCGTTCGTGTGCAGACTGCCTGCTGCCGTGCAGCGTCGCCGTCGTCGGGCACGTCGAGTGGATCCGTTCGCTCGGGTCGACCGGGTGCCGGCGCCCGGGCGAGATCGCGCACTCGTTCGAGGACTGGGAGCAGGCGGGCGGCGGCGGCGGCGTCGCCGCCGTCCAGCTCGCGCTCTGGCCGACGAGGCGCACCTCTTCACCGTGCTCGGCGACGACGAGCTCGGCGCGCCGCGCGCGAGCCGAGCTCGAGTCGCGCGGGGTCGTCGTCCACGCGGCGACCGACGAGCGCCGCAGCGCTGGGCGTTCACCCAGGTCGACGAGCGCGGCGAGCGGACGATCACGACGGTCGGGCCGAAGCTCGCGGCCGCGCGGGCACGACGACCGGCTGCCGTGGCACGAGCTCGCCGACGATGGACGCGGTGTTCTTCGTCGCGGGCGACGTCGATGCGCTCGTCGCACGCGCGCCGCGCGCGCGTGCTGACGGCCGACGTCGCGCGAGCTCGAGTGCTCGCGCGGGCGGCGTCGTCGCTCGACGCGCTGATCGGGAGCGGCGAGGACGAGGCCGAGCGCTACCGCGCGGGCGATCTCGACCCCGCGCCGACGCTCGTCGTCACGACGTCGGGCGCCCTCGGCGGCTGGACGCGGCCGGGCGGGCCGTTCAGCGCGGCGCGCCGCCCGGCGAGATCGTCGACTCGTACGGCGCCGGCGACTGCTTCGCCGCGGGGCTCACCTTCGCGCTCGCGTCCGGTCTCGAGGCGCACGAGGCGGTCGCGTTCGCCGCGCGCTGCGGCGCCGCGGCGCTGACCGGCCGCGGCGTCGCGCCGCAGCCCGTCCCGCTCGCTGACCCCGCCCGGACGCCGGCGTCGACGCGGCGGCCGTCGCGCGCCTCGAGCGGCGATTTGCCCGCTGTGGCTTGACGAGTGGGTGATAGTGGGTAAAGTGGTCTATAGTGGGGATCGCGTGGGAGGATCCACCACGACGCGCGAACGATGTTCTTCGGCGAGCTACGAGCACACGATCGACGACAAGAGCCGGCTCACGCTGCCGGCCCGGTTTCGCGACGCGCTCGGCGAGGGTGTCGTGCTCGCGCGGGGGCTCGACGGGCAGCGTCGACGTCTATCCGCGGGAGCGTGGGAGTCGACGGTCGCAGTCCCGCATCGCCGAGCTCGACCCGCTCTCGCGCGAGGCGCGCGAGCTCGCGCGCTTCTTCTTCGCCGGCGCGGCCGAGGACGACCCCGGACAAGCAGGGTCGCGTCCTCGTGCCGGCCGACGCTCGCGCGGCACGCGGGGCTCGAGAAGGACGTCGTCGTCGCCGGGCGTCGACGACCACCTCGAGATCTGGAACCGCGCCCGCCTGGGAGGAGCACCTGAAGGCCGTCGAAGGGAGCGTCGACGATGTTGCCGAACGTCTTGCCGAGAACGCGCAGCTGACCACGTCCCCGTCCTCGCGGACGAGGTGCGCGAGCTCCTCGCCGTGCGCCCGGGCGAGACCGTCGTCGACGCCACGTTCGGCGCCGGCGGCCACGCCCGGCTGCTCGCCGAGGACCTCGGGGGGCGCGGCAAGCTCGTCGCGATCGACCGCGACCCGACGCGCCAAGTCGCTACTTCGACCGCTTCAAGGCCGGCGCCGGCGTCGACGTCCGCTTCCTCCGCGGCGACTTCGCGCTCGTCCTGGCGCAGCTCGCCGCGAACGACGTCAAGGCCGACGCGATCCTGCTCGACCTCGGCGTCTCGTCGATGCAGATCGACCGGCCCGAGCGCGGCTTCTCGTACGCGACCGACGCGCCGCTCGACATGCGCATGGACCCCACCTCCGAGCCCGACCGCGGCCGACGATCGTCAACACGTGGGACGAGCGCGAGCTCGCCACGTCTTCCGCCGCTACGGCGAGGAGCGGTACGCCGCGCCGATCGCCCGCGCGATCGTGCGCCGCCGCGCACGAGCGCGCCGTTCGAGCGCACGGGCGAGCTCGTCGACATGATCAAGCTCGCGATCCCGACGCCGGCGCGGTTCGGCGAGGGGCACCCGGCCAAGCGCGTCTTCCAGGCGCTGCGCATCGCGGTCAACGACGAGCTCGGCGCGCTCGAGGCGGCGCTGCCCGGCGGCGCTCGAGATGCTGCGGCCGGGCGGCCGGCTCGCCGTGATCTCCTTCCACTCGCTCGAGGACCGGATCGTCAAGCGCTTCTTCGCGGAGCGGCGAAGGGCTGCACGTGCCCGCCCGACTTCCCGGTCTGCGTCTGCGGGAAGGAGCCCGAGCTCCGCGTCCTCACGCGCGAAGCCGGTGCGGCCGTCGCGCGCCGAGGTCGACGCCAACCCGCGCGCGGCCTCGGCCCGGCTCCGCGCCGCGGTGAAGCGTCTGATGTCGACGATCGTCGCAGACGCCGCACGCGTCGCGACCGCGCGCCGCGCGCGGCGCGCGCGGCACGAGGCGCCGTTCGCGGGCGGGGTCGCTCTGGATCGTCGTCGTCGGCGCGCTCCTCGCCGGCGTCGTCGCGATCAACGTGCTCGTCCTGCGGCTCAACGTCCAGCTCGACGAGCTCGGCAGCAAGCGCGCCGAGCTAAGGCCGACATCGCGCACGACTGCGCGCGCAGCTCTCGAGCGCCTCGTCGAGCGCGCGCATCGAGGACGAGGCGCGCGACGAAGCTCGGCCTCGTCGCAAGCCGACCCGCTACGACGACGACGTACATCCGCGCTCGGAAGCGCCGTGACCGAGCAGACGCGCGAACGCGCCGGATCCGGCTTGCTCGTCGCTCGCCTTCGTCGCCGTCTTCGGCGTCGCGCTCGGTCGCGCGGCGTGGATCCAGGTCGTCGAGCGGGCCCGCGTACGAGGCGATGGCCTCGCGCCAGCACCGCGAGACGATCGAGATCCCCGCCGGGCGCGGCACGATCTACGACCGCACCGGCGAGCCGCTCGCGATCGGCGAGCAGGCGACGACCGTCTACGCCGACCCGCGCAACGTCGTCGACCCGACGCAAGGCGGCCGTCAAGGCCGGCAAGGCGCTCGGGCTCGACCCCGACGAGCTCTACCCGGGCTGCGCGACCGCGACCAAGCGGTTCGTCTTCGTCGCAGCGCAAGGCCGACCCGGTCGAAGGCGGAGGCGCTCGAGCAGCTGCGGCTCGCCGGGCTCGGCTTCTACCCCGAGGAGCGGCGCACCTACCCGCAGGGCACGGTCGCCGCGCACGTGCTCGGATTCGCCGGCACCGACAACCGCGGCCTCGACGGGCTCGAGCGGTCGCTCGACAGGACGCTCGCGGGGCCGCCCGGCTACGAGATCGTCGTCCGCGACCCGTTCGGGCCGCGCGATCGACGTCGTCACGTCGCGGCGCGGAGCGGCCGGGCCGCAACGTCGTCGCTCACGCTCGACCACCAGATCCAGGCGAACGCCGAGCAGATCCTCGCCGCAGCGTGCGCGCGCTGGCGCGCGAAGGGCGCGACGGCGATCGTGATGGACCCGCGCACCGGCGCGATCCTCGCGATGGCGAACGCGCCGACGTTCGACGCGAACCGCTTCTCGGCACGGCGCCCGCCGAGGCGCGGCGCAACCGCGCCGTCACCGACCTCTACGAGCCCGGCTCGACGTTCAAGATCGTGACGATCGCGGCCGCGCTCGAGGACAACGTCGTCTCGCCGACGACGTCGTTCACGCTCGCGCCGACGATCCAGGTCGCCGACCGCGTGATCCACGAGGCGCACACGCGCGGCACCGAGCGGATGACCGTGCGGCAGATCCTCTCCGAGTCGTCGAACGTCGGCACGATCACCGATCGCCGCAGCAGCTCGGCGGCCGGCGAGCTCGCCTCGTGGATCGACCGCTTCGGCTTCGGCAAGCCGACCGGCGTCGACTTCCCGGGCGAGAGCCCGGGCATCGTGCTGCCGCTCGACCAGTGGTCGGGCTCGACGATCGGCACCGTGCCGATCGGACAGGGCATCGCGGTGACGCCGCTGCAGATGGTGAGCGCGTACGCGACGATCGGCAACGGCGGCGTCCTGCGCGCCGCCGCACCTCGTCGACGAAGTCGGCGGCAAGCGCGTGCGGCACGGCGAAGGGCGGCGCGTCGTCTCGAAGCACACGGCCGACCGGATGATGGCGATGTTCCGCGACGTGGTGCTCGAGGGCACCGGCACCGAGGCCGCGATCCCCGGCTACACCGTCGCCGGCAAGACGGGTACGGCGCACGAAGGCCGAGAACGGCGCGCTACGTGAACGAAGTACGTCGCCTCGTTCGTCGGGCTCGTCCCGGCGAAGAAGCCGCGGCTCGCGATCCTCGTCATGGTCGACGAGCCGCACGGCGAGATCTGGGGCGGCGTCGTCGCGGCGCCGATCTTCCGCGACATCGCCCGCTTCGCGCTCCAGTACCTCGAGGTGCCGCCGGACGCGCCGGAGACGAAGCGCTCGCTGCGCTGCTCGCCG
This sequence comes from uncultured Actinomycetes bacterium, assembly GCA_963706915.1. GTDB lineage: Bacteria > Actinomycetota > Thermoleophilia > Gaiellales > Gaiellaceae > Gaiella. Next base: position 234,331 of record CAVPOH010000005.1, on the reverse strand, counting down.
GCGCTCGGACGCCGCTGCAGAGGCTCAGCGAACGCGCCTGTCGACGCGCGGGGCGAGATCCGCAGCCTCGCCCGTACAATCGCCCCGTGGAGCTCGACGCGCTGATCCGCGCGCTCGCGCCGGGCGACGTGATCGGGCGCCGGCCCGTCGAGATCCCCGACCTCGCCTACGACACGCGCCGCGTCGGCGCCGGGCACGCTCTTCTTCTGCGTGCCGGGCGCGCGCGCGACGGCCACGACCTCGCGGCCGAGGCGGTCGCGGCCGGGGCGGTCGCGCTCGTCGTCGAGCGGCCGCGTCGACGTCGCCGTGCCGCAGCTCGTCGTCGAGGACGTCCCGCGCGGCGATGGCGGTCGCCGCGGACGCGTTCTTCGGCGCGCCGACGCGAGCGCTCGACGTCGCCGGCGTCACCGGGACGAACGGCAAGACGACGACGACGTTCCTGCTGCGCTCGATCCTCGAGGCCGCGGGCCGCGCACCGGGGCTCGTCGGCACGGTCGACTGGATCGTCGGCGGCGGACGCGCGCCGGCGCCGCACACGACGCCGGAGGCGATCGACCTGCAGCGGCTCTTCCGCGAGATGCTCGACGCCGGCGACGAGGCCGTCGCGATCGAGGCGTCCTCGCACGGCTCGCACTTCCGGCGGCTCGACCGGGTGCGCTTCGACGCGCTCGTGTTCACGAACCTGACGCAGGATCACCTCGACCTGCACGGCGACATGGAGGAGTACTTCCAGGCGAAGCGCCGGCTCTTCACCGGGGTCGCGCCGCCGCCCGCCGCGGTCAACGTCGGCGATCCGTACGGCCGCCGGCTGGCGGACGAGCTCGCCGGGCGCGCACCGCGCGCCGCTCGTCACGTTCGGGCTGCGGCCGGAGGCCGAGGTGCGCGCCGAGGAGCTCGAGCTCGACGCCGCGCGGCGTCGCGGTTCACCGCGGCCGGGATCGCGCTCGAGACGCCGCTGCTCGGGATCTTCAACGTCGAGAACGTCCTCGGTGCCGTCGCCGCCGGCGCTCCTGCTCGACGTCGACGACGACGCGATCGCGGAGGGCGTCGCGGCGGTGACGGGCGTCCCGGGCCGGTTCGAGGCGGTCGACGAGGGTCAGGAGTTCGCCGTGGTCGTCGACTACGCGCACACGCCCGACGCGCTCGACGACGGTGCTCGACGCCGCGCGCGAGCTCGGCGACGGGACGGCTGACCGTCGTCTTCGGCGCGGGCGGCGACCGCGACCGGACAAGCGCCCGCGATGGGACGGGTCGCCGACGCAGCGCGCCGACCGCGTGATCGTCACGAACGACAACCCGCGCTCGGAGGATCCGCTCGAGATCATCGGAGGACGATCCTGCTGGGCGCCGGCACCGACGTCGAGGTCGACCCCGACCGGCGCTCGGCGATCGCGACGCGCCATCGCGGCGGCGCGAGCCGGGCGACGTCGTCGTGATCGCCGGCAAGGGTCACGAGCAGGGCCAGGAGGTCGGCGGCGTCGTGCACCCGTTCGACGACCGCGAGGTCGCGCGGGCGGCGCTCCGCGACTGCGGAGGCGGTACGCGTGACAGCGCTCGATGTCATGCCACTCGTCGCCTCGCGGGCCGGGGACGACGCGTGATCCCGCTCGGCTGGGACGAGATCGAGGCGCTCGGCTCGGCGAGCTGCGCGGCGCCCCGGCGACGGCGTCGTCACGCGCGTCCACGACGACTCGCGTGACGCGCGCCCGGGCGACCTCTTCGTCGCGCTCAACACCGGCGTCCGATTCGTCGACGACGCGCTCGCGCGAGGCGCAGCGACGCTCGTGCCCGCGCGACCAGGAGGCGGCGCTCGCATCGCTCGCGCGCCTCGTCCGGGAGCGCTCGGACGCGCAGCGTCGTCGCGGTCGTCGGCTCGACGGGCAAGACCACGACGAAGGACGCGCTCGCCGCGCTCTGCGCGGCGGTGACGCCGACGGTCGCGGCCGAGGCGAGCCGAACAACGAGATCGGCCTGCCGCTGACGGTGCTCCGGCTCGAGCCCGAGACGCAGGTGCTCGTCACGGAGATGGGCATGCGCGGGCTCGGGCAGATCGCCGAGCTGTGCGAGATCGCGCGGCCCACGCTCGCGCTCGTCACCTCGATCGGGCCGGAGCACCTCGAGCTCGTCGGGACGGTCGAGGACGTCGCCCGCGCGAACGCCGAGGCGATCGAGGCGCTGCCGGCCGGCGGGATCGCCGTCGTCCCCGCCGACGAGCCGCTACTCGAGCCGTACCTCGCGGCGCCGACCTCGACGATCCGACCGTTCGACGCGAGCCGGCGTGCGCGACGCGATGGCGACGCGCTGGGCGCTTCGAGGTCGCCGGCGGCGAGGTCGAGCTCGCGCTGCCGTTCGACCAGCGGCACCTGGCCGAGAACGTGCTCGCGGCGCTGACGGCCTACGACGCGCTCGGGCTCCCGCTCGAGCGCGCGCAGGAGGGCGCCGGCGCAATCGCGCTCTCGCCGCTGGCGCGGCGAGGTGCGCGAGCTCCCGGGCGGCGGCTTCGTCGTCAACGACGCGTACAACGCGAACCCGACCTCGATGCGCGCGGCGCTCGCTCGACCTCGCCGAGCGCGCCGAGGGCCGTCGGCGCGTCGCGATCCTGGGCGAGATGGCCGAGCTCGGGGCCGAGAGCGACCGCTACCACGACGAGATCGGCGCGCTCCTCGACGAGCTCGGGATCGAGGTCGTCATCGCCGTCGGCGAGCCGCGCGCGCGCGTACCTCGACGCGCGTCGCGACGGGCACCTGGATCGCGGACGCCGCCGGCGTTCGACCGAGTCGCGCGGCGTCCTCGGCCCGGGCGACGCGATCCTCGTCAAGGCCTCGCGCGCGGTCGGGCTCGAAGGCATCCCCGCGCTGATCGAGAAACACGCTCGGGCATGGTGAGAGTCCTCGTCGCGGGGCTCGTCGCGATGGTGATCGCCGTCGTCGTCGGGCCCACGTTCATCGACTGGCTGCGGCGGCAGTCGATCGGCCAGCACATCCGCGAGGAGAGGCCCGGCGGGCACATCGGTCAAGCAGGGCACCCCGACGATGGGCGGCCTCCTGATCCTCGTCGCCGCGCTCGTCCCGTCGCTCGTGGTCTCGCTCTACACGATCCCGGGCGTCACGATCCTGCTCGGCGACGCTCGCGTGCGCGCTGATCGGCTTCGCCGACGACTACCTCAAGGTGCGCAGGCGCCGCTCGCTCGGGCTGACGGGCCGCTGGAAGATGCTCGGGCTCGCTCGCTGATCACCGCCGGCGTCGGCTGGGCGACGACGCGGATCGGCTACATGGACACGGAGATCTACTTCCCGCTCGTCGACGTCAACATCGACCTCGGCTGGCTGTACTTCCCGTTCCTCTTCCTCGTGATCGCGGGCACCGTCGAACGGCGTCAACCTCACGGACGGCCTCGACGGGCTCGCGGCAGGCACCTGCGCGATCTCGCTGATCACCCTGCTCGCGATCGCGGCGATCGACTGGATCCGCTCGGCCGACACGGTCGCCGCCCGGAGCGACGAGTACCTCGACATCGCGATCGTCGCCGCGGCGCTGATCGGGGGCGTGATCGGCTTCCTCTGGTTCAACGCGTTCCCGGCCGAGGTCTTCATGGGCGACACGGGCTCGATGGCGCTCGGCGGCGCGATCGCGACGCTCGCGATCCTCACCGAGACCGAGGTGCTGCTCGTCTTCATCGGCGGCATCTTCCTGATCGAGGCGCTCTCCGGTGATGATCCAGGTCGCGAGCTTCAAGCGCACCGGGCAAGCGCGTCTTCCTGATGGCGCCGATCCACCACCACTTCGAGATGAAGGCGTGGTCGGAGACGAAGATCATGGTGCGCTTCTGGATCGTCGGCGCGATCCTCTGCGCGATCGGCTTCGTCCTCTACTACCGCTACTACCTGCGCTTCCAGCTGTAGGGGCGAGCGTGCTCGCGTCGAGCGTCGCAGACCGGTGTCCGACTCGGCCGGCACCGGCGTCCCGTCGCTCGGTCGCGGTGCGTGCTCGTGATGGTGCGTCTGGGGGGCGACGCCGATCGCCACCCGGCTCGCGCTCGACGACCTCGAGCCGCTCGTCGTCGCCGTGCTGCGGACGGTGCTCGCCGGGCTGTCGTCGCGGTCCCGCTGCTCGCGGCCGCGGCCAGCCGCTCCCTCGACGACGGCGAGCCCGCGGCGCTTCTCGCCATCTCGGCCGCGACGGGCTTCGTGCGTCTTCCCGGTCGTCTACACGATCGGGCAGGAACGCACCTCGGCGATGCACGGCGTCGATGATCCTCGCCGCGCTGCCGATCTTCACCGGGCTCTACGCCGCGCTCGTCGCGCGCCGGCGCCCGCGCCGTGCCTGGCTCGTCGGCTGCGCGTCGCGCTCGCCGGCGAGGCGTGCTGATCGGCGCCCGCGGGCGGCGGGCTGGCGACGCGACGCTCGTCGGCGACCTCCTCGTGCTCGCCGCCGCGCTCGCCGTCGTCGGCGGGCTACGTCGCCGGCGCGATGCTGCCGCCGCGCGGCGTCTCGAGCGCGGCGACGACGTTCTGGGGCGTCGCTCTCGGCGCGATCGTGCTCTCGCCGCTCGCGGCCGTGCTCCTCGCGCGCGACGGCCTGCCGGAGGCGGGTGGACGGCGTGGGGCGCGGTCGTCTTCCTCGCGGTCGCCGACCTCGGTCGTCGGCTACGTCGGCTGGTACTGGGCGCTCGACCGCGGCGGGATCGCGCGCATCGCGACGCTGCAGTTCCTGCAGCCGCTCTCGGGCTTCGCGCTCGCCGTCGTCGTGCTCGACGACAGCGTGACGCCCGTGATCGCGGTCGGCGCGTCGGCGATCCTCTGCGGCATCGTGATCGCGCAGCGCGCGTGAGCGCTACGTCGGCGTCGTCTCGCGCGAGACTTCACGAAGGGCATCTGCATACGCCTCGTACCCGGCCTTGAGGCGCTCGGTCGCCCGAACGACGATTCCAGTCGTCCCAGGCGAGCCTCGCGGTCGCAGGCTCACCGCGCGGCGGTACGACGCGGAGCCACACGACGCTTGACGGGCGACGACCACCGTCGCCACCGGACCGTCCACGCCGTGACACGGGCACGAGCGCGCGGTGTACGACGGGTCGACATGCCGATCTGCAACCAGGGGATTCGGATGACGACGTCGCGACCGTCCACCTGCCATGTGGCGAGGCTGTCGTAGTCGCTCGCGGCGTAGTCCCAGTCGCCTCGCCGGAGCGCGCCCGCGTTCATCGTCTCGTACGGGAGCTTCTCGCCTGTCGTCGGGACCGTCATCGCGCGGTTCGTCGAGAGAAGCGACTCGTTCCATCCGTCGGCCATGCGGACCACGCCCTTCGGCAGCGGGAACCAATCGAGCGGAAGCGGGTCGAGCGCAGGCCGAACGTACGCCTGGCCTGCGTCTCCGTCCAGGTCGAGAACCATGGCGTAGTCGCTGGTACCGTCCGGCGACGTGAGCCGGGAAGCCGCGGGCGCCGCCGGGCACGACGTCGAACCCGAGGCGCAGCTCCCCCTCGGCCGGGTGCTGGAGATGGATGCGAAGATGCAGCCAGCCGGGATCCGTCGCAATGCGGATCTCGCGCACCTCGTCTCTGCTCTCCCGGACGACCCGCCCGCGAGGGAGCGGGGGGCCGGGTCGGCCGCCGCGAGACCGAACCACTGCTCGTTCGTCCAGCGCGTCGTGCCAGAGCTGGCGGCGCTCGGCCACGGGAGCTGGTGCTCCATGGTGTTCCAGGTGAACTTGAACCACTCGTCGATCCAGGCGAACACGAAGGCGCCCGCGAGGCCCTGTCCGTGGATCATGCGCAGCAGGTCGGCGTCGATGCGCATCGCCTCCTGCTCGGTGTGCCCGCCCTGGTCGCGGCCGAGGGGCCCCTCGTGTGCGTAGCCGATGCGACGACGGCACCCCGAATTCGGTCACCATCATCGGCATGTCGGCGCGTGGTGGTCGCGCAGCGCCGCTCAGGTAGCCGGCGTACGGGTCGACGCGTGCCGTCGACGTCATCGACCTGCAGCGCGGGCTCGTGGCGCTGGAAGTCCGGGTAGTACGGGTAGGCGTGGTAGCTCGGCGAAGGTGCCGCCCGGCCACGCGGCGGTGGGCAGCACGTGGTTGGCGTCCACGCCGACCATGTCCTCCGCGGTCGAGCGGCTCGCTCGGGTGTCGAGTGGATCGGTGGTCGGCCAGTTCGCGAACGCGAGGGGCATCGAGAGCCGCGTGTCGCGCCTCGAGCGTCGCGAGCCGGTCGAGGTGAGTGCGCCAGCCAGCGCTCGGTCGGCGTCGCGTCGTCGGTGCTGCGGAAATAGCGCCCGTGCGCGGCGGGCGCCCGCGTTGCCGCGATCGGTTCGCTGCATGCCAAACGGGTCCCACTCGACGCCGATGATCCAGCCGGCGAGCCACGCGGCTCACGTCAGACCGTCCATCGGCCCGTCGGCCCGGCCCCGGTGCGGCTTGCGCGCCAGCTCACCGTGCACTGCCTCCACGGCGTCGGCGATCTCCTCGGCGAACGCGCCGTCCACCGCGGGGTCGTAAAGGCCACGCGGCTTCTCGGTGTACGTCCTCGTCGGGGAGGTAGACACCCTGCACGCAGATAGAGCGGGCGCGTCCGGGTGCTGCCTCGTTGTAGCGCTCGAGTTCGGCGTAGAAGGCCGGAGGGTGGATCGTGTAGATCCGCACCGCGCGGAGCCCGAGGTGACCCATCTCGACGAACCAGCGCTGGTAGTGCTGCGGCGCGTGATCGCGAGCTCGCCCGGCTGGTGGCCCGGCGTCGTCGCGCCGAGGTTCACGCCCGGCAGGAAGCCAACCTCGCCGTTCTCTGTCCGCAGCGCATAGCGGCCGTCCCGCGCGGTGGCGACGACGGACAGGCCGTGGACGCTCTCGGGCCGGGGGCGCCACGATGCGCCCGCCGTCGCGTCGCTCCCCCGACTCATTGCGAGGATCGCGGCTGCGGACGCCACGGCGAGAGCCCCGAGGGAGAGCGCGACGAACAGGTGTCGGCGGCGGGTCATGGCATGCGCGATGGGCAATCGACCGCCTCTCTTGCGTCACATCGGCCTCGTCGTGAGGGGACTTGACCCGCTGCCGCGAAATACGCTTGCGTCGTGAGCGGCCTGCCCGGACGCGTGCTCGTCGTCGGCCTCGCGCGCTCGGGCCGTGCGGCGGCCGCCGCCCTGCGCCGGAGCGGCGTCGAGGTCGTCGCGTACGACGCCGAGCCGGCGAGATGCCGACCGACGTCGACGCCGAGGTCACGCTGGGCGCCTGGGACGACGCGCTCCTCGACGGCGTCGGCCTGGTCGTGAAGAGCCCGGGCGTCCCGACCGAGGCGGCGCCCGTCGCCGCCGCGCGCGCACGCGGCGTCCCCGTCATCTCGGAGATCGAGCTCGGCGCCCGCCTGCTCCCGAACCCGCTGATCGGCGTCACGGGGACGAACGGGAAGACGACGACGACCGCGTTGCTCGGCGCGGTGCTCGAGAGCGCGGCGCTGGAAGGTCGAGGTCGCCGGGAACATCGGCCGGCCGCTGACGTCGCTCGTCGGTGCCGTCGACGCACGACGCGTGGATCGTCTGCGAGCTGTCGTCGTTCCAGCTCGAGGACGTCGCGACGCTCGCGGCCGCGCGTGGCGGTGCTGACGAACCTCGAGCCGGACCACCTCGACCGGCACGGGACGTTCGACGCGTACGCGGCGCTGAAGCTCGCGGGCCTTCGAGCGCCAGGGGCCGGACGACGTCGCCGTCGTTCCGCGCGGTTTCCGGCCGCGCTGCCGGGCGACGCGCGCCGCGTCGAGTTCTCGGCCGACGACCCGCTCCCCGCCGAGCCGCGGATCCGCGGCGCCCACAACCGCGAGAACGCCGCGGCCGCGACCGCCGCCGCCCGCGCGATCGGCGTCGACGACGACGCGATCGGCCGTGCGCTCGAGTCGTTCCCCGGCGTCGAGCACCGGATCGAGGAGGTCGCGACCGTCGACGGCGTCCTCTACGTGAACGACTCGAAGGCGACGAACGCCGCCGCGGCGCTCCGCGCGCTCGCGTCGTTCCCGGGCGGCGGAAGCACGTGATCCTCGGCGGGCGCGGCAAGGCCGAGCCCTACGACGCGCTCGCGGCCGCCTTCGAGCCGGGCGACCGGGCGTACCTCATCGGCGAGGCGGCGGGCGACCTCGCCGCGGCGCTCGAGCCGGCGCACGTCCCGTACGTCGTGTGGATCACGCTCGAGGACGCCGTCGACGGCAGCGGCGCGAGCCGCCTCACCCGGCGACGTCGTCCTCCTCTCGCCGGCCTGCGCCTCGTTCGACCAGTTCACGAGCTTCGAGCACCGCGGGGAGGAGTTCCGCCGCCTGGTGCAGAAGCTCTCCGGGTGACCCGCACTCGACGCGCGGACCGAGGCCAGCTCGAGCAGAAGCTCCTCATCCTCGTCACGCTCGGGCTGGTCGCGTTCGGGCTCGTGATGGTCTTCAGCGCGACGTCCGCGTCCGCGGCGCTCGGCGAGGGAGACCCGATGCGCTTCCTCGTCAAGCAGGGGCTCTACGCCGTCGTGGGCCTCGTCCTGCTCGCGGTGCTGACGCGCGTCGACTACCACGCGCTCCGTCCGCTCGCGCCGCTCCTCCTCGTCGGCGCGTTCGTCGCGTGCGTCGGCGTCCTCGTGCTCGGGCCGTCGATCAACGGCGCGCACCGCTGGTTCATCTTCGGCCCCGTCAGCGTCCAGCCCGCCGAGTTCGCGAAGCTCGCGCGTCTGCGTCTGGGTGTGCGCCGTGCTCGCCCGGCGGGCGGCGCCGCGGACGATGGCCGAGCTGATGAAGCCGGTCGGCCTCGTCGTCTGCCTCTTCGCGGCCGCTGATCGTCGTCGAGCCCGACCTCGGCACGACGATCTCCCTCACCGCGATGGTCGCCGGGATCCTCCTCGTCTCGGGCGTGCCGCTCCGGCTCTTCGCCCTCGCCACGAGCTTCGCCCTCGGGGCCGGGCTGCTCGCGATCTGGATGGAGCCGTACCGGCGCGACCGCGTCTTCAGCTTCCTCGACCCGTGGAAGGACGCGGAGGGCGCGGGCTTCCAGAACGTGCAGGCGATCATCGGGATCGGCTCGGGCGGCCTGACCGGCGAGGGCCTCGGGCAGGGCATCCAGAAGGTCAACTTCCTCCCGGAGGCGCACACCGACATGATCTTCGCCGTCGTCGGCGAGGAGCTCGGCCTCGTCGGCTCGGCGCTCGTCATCGCGGCCTTCGCGGTCTTCGCCTGGGCGGGCTTCCGGGTCGCGCTCGCGTGCCGCGACCCCTTCGGGAAGCGGCTCGCGGCCGGGATCACGACGCTCGTCTGCGCGCCAGGCCGCGGTCAACCTCGCCGCCGTGCTCGGGCTCGCGCCGCTCACCGGGATCCCGCTGCCGTTCGTCTCGTACGGCGGCTCGTCGCTCCTCGTGCTGCTCTGCGCGGTCGGAGTGCTCCTTAACATCGCGGTGAATGAGCGCGTCGTCGAAGCTCGCGTGCGTGATCGCGGCCGGGGGAACCGCCGGTCACGTTCGTCCGGCACTCGCCGTGGGGGAGGCGCTTCGCGAACGCGGAGTGACGGTGACGTTCGCCGGCACACCCGACCGCGTCGAGTCGCGGCTGGTGCCTGAGGCGGGCTTCGAGCTCGACACGTTCCCCGTCTCCGGACTGCCGCGCCGCCCGAGCGCGGCCCAGCTCCGCGCCGCGTGGCGCGCGTCGGCCGCTCCGGCGCACTGCCTCCGCATCCTCGCCCGGCGACGCCCCGACGTCGTGCTCGGCGGCGGCGGCTTCGTCGCCGGGCCGATGGTGCTCGCGGCACGGCTTCGCGGGATCCCCGCGGCGCTGACCGAGGCCGACGCGCACCTCGGGCTCGCGAACCGGCTCGCGGCGCCGTTCGCGCGACGGCTGTTCCTCGCGTACGAGATCCCGGGACGCAACGGGAAGAAGGTGCGGGTCGTCGGACGGCCGATCCCGAACGCGCACATGGGCGCGACGCGCGCGGAGGGGCGCGAGCGCTTCGGCCTCGCCGCCGATGCGAGCGTGGTCGCGGTCTTCGGCGCACTCGCGGGGGCACGGTCGCTGAACGAGCTGGCGGTGATCGCCTGGGGCGCTTCCGGGCCCTCGGTGCTCCACGTCTGCGGCGAGCGGGACTACGAGGCCCTGCGGCCGCGCGTCGAGCGCGGCGACTACGTCCTCCTTCCGCAGACGGACCATTTCGGCGAGGCGCTCGCCGCCGCCGACCTCGCCGTGTCACGGGCGGGCGGGACCGTGTGGGAGCTCGCCGCCGCGGGCATCCCGTCGATCCTCGTCCCGTACCCGCACGCGACGGCCGACCACCAGACCCTGAACGCCCGGCACTTCGAGCGTGGGGGAGGGGCGATCGTCGTCGCCGGACACCGAGGTCGACCGCTTGCCGGCGCTCGTCGACGAGCTGCTCGCGGACGGCGAGCGGCTCGACGCGGATGCGCGAGGCGATGCTCGCGCTCGCGCGACCGGACGCGGCGGAGGCGATCGCCGACGAGCTCGTCGCGCTCGCACGGGGGGCGCAGGTGAGCGGGCCGCTCGCCGGCCGGCGGCTCTACTTCGTCGGGATTGGCGGCTCCGGGATGTCCGCGTACGCGAACATCGCACGCGCGTGGGGGGCGGAGGTCGGCGGCTGGGACCTCCACGAGACGATCTTCAGCGAGACGCTCGAGGGTATCGATGTCGACCTCGGAGGCGAGCCGCGGCCGCCGGACGGCTTCGAGGTCGTCGTCTCGACCGCCCACCGCGACCGGATCGACGGGACGCCGCGCGCCGCCTTTCTCGCCGAGCTCGTCGCCACCCGCCCATCGATCGTCGTCACCGGCGCCCATGGCAAGACGACGACCGCGGCGATGATCGCGCACGCGCTCCGGGAGACGGGTGATCGACCCGGCCTGGATCATCGGCGGCGTCGTCCCGCAGCTCGGCGGGCAATGCCGGCACCGGCGCGGGGTGGCTGGTCGTCGAGGGAGACGAGTCCGACCGCTCGGTCTTCGCGCTGCATCCCCGGGTCGCCGTCGTCACGAACGTCGAGCTCGACCACTTCGGGACCTACGGCTCGTCGGCCGAGCTCCAGGACGCCGTCGACGAATGGCTCGAAGGCGGTCCCCGAGGTCGTCCGCGGCTGGGAGCTCGAGCCGGTCGCGTTCCCGCTGGCCGTTCCCGGAGAGCACAACCGGCGGAACGCCGCCTGCGGCGCTCGAGGCACTCACGCGCGTCGGAGTCGAGCCGGACGCCGCCGAAGCCGCGCTCGCGTCGTTCACGGGCGCCGACCGGCGGTTCCAGCTCGTCGGCGAGCGCGGCGGCGTGACGGTCGTCGACGACTACGGCCACAACCCGACCGAGATCCGCGCAGCGCTCGAGACGGCGCGCGGGCGCGCGGACGGCCGCGTCGTCGCGCTCTACGTGCCGCACGTCGTCGAGCGGACGCGCCACCTCCACCGTGAGCTCGGCGACGCGCTGTCGCTCGCGGACGTCGCGATCGTGACCGACTTCGTCGGCCGACGCGACGCGCTCCGCGAGGACGTCTCCGGCCCGCATGGTCCTCGACGCCGTGCCGCGACCCGACGCGTCGGCTCTGGGCGCCGTCGCTCGACGACGCGGCGACGCTCGCCCTCGCCGTCGTCCGCCCGGGCGACCTCGTCGTGACGCTCGGCGTCGGCGAGCCGTGGCGCGCGGCGCGGGCGATCGCCGACGCCCTCCCGGACGCGCTCGCGGTGGCCCAGCGATGGAGATCGAGCCGGGATTCCCGCTCTCCCGCCTGACGACCATCGGGACGGGCGGTCCGGCGAGCGGCGCTCGCGCGGCCGTCGACGCTCGCCGAGCTCGAGGAGGCGATCGCCTGGGCGGCGGAGCGCGGGCTCGCGGTCGTGACGGTCGGGCTCGGCTCGAACGTCCTTCCGGCCGACGACGGCGTCGAGGCGCTCGTCCTCCGGCTCGAGGGCGAGCTCGCCGCGGTCTCGATCGACGGGACCGCGCTCTCGGCGGGCGGGGGAGCGACGAACGCCGTCTGCCTCCACCGCGCCCGCGCCGCCGGTCTCGGCGGGCTCGAGTTCGCGTGCGCGATCCCGGGGACCGCCGGCGGCGGCGTCCGCATGAACGCCGGCGCATACGGCTCGGACTGGGCCGCGATCCTCGAGCGCGCGCTCGTCGTGTCCGCGCGCGGGGAGCGGCTGGCTGACCGCGGACGAGCTCGGCCTCTCCTACCGCCACTCCGACCTGCGGCCCGGAGAGGTCGTCGCCCGCGTCGAGTACCGGCTCACGCCGCGACCGACCGACGAGATCAGGGCCGAGGTCGCCGAGCTGGTCGCGCGGCGCAAGGCGACGCAGCCGACGAACAAGCGGACGTTCGGGTCGGTCTTCAAGAACCCGCCCGGCGAGCTCGGCGCCGGCCGGATGATCGAGCTCTGCGGGCTCAAGGGCCACCGGATCGGCGGCGCCGTGATCTCGCCGCGGCACGCGAACTTCATCGAGAACGTCGACGGCGCGACGAGCGCCGACTGCGTCGCGCTCATGGCCGAGGCGCGCCGCCGTGCACACGAGCGAGTTCGGCGTCGAGCTCGAGCGCGAGGTCGTGTTCCTCGGCCCCGTCGAGCCGCTCAGGAAACGCCCGCGCCGCGCCGAAGTGGGGAGGCGTGACCGAACGGGAACGACCTCGTCCGCGTGCGCGAACGTCGAGCGTCGTCGTCCCCTTTCCGAAGTCCGCGACGGCCGACGCGCTCGACCTCGGCCGTCTCGTCCCGTCGTCGCGCTCCCTGCTGCTCGCCTTCGCGGTCCTCGGCGGAGTGCTGCTCTCCCTCGTCGTCGCGCGCGAGACGCCGCTGTTCGGCGTCCGGTCGATCGAGGTGAGGGGCGCGTCGCCGTGGATCCAGCGCCAGGTCGAGCGCACGCTCGCCGGCCGGCGCGGGGACAGCCTCGTGTCGCTCGATCTCGACTCCGGCCCGCAGCGACGTCGCCGCCCTGCCCGTCCGTTGCCGCGGTCGTCTTCGACCGCGCGTACCCGCACACGCTCCGCGTCACCGTCGTCCCCGAGCGGCCCGTCGCGGTCGTCCGCCAGGGAGCGACGGCGTTCGTCGTCTCCGAGCGGGGCCGGGTCGTCGCGCGGGTGCCGCGGAACGCGCCGTCCCGAGCTCGCGCGCATCTGGGTCGCGCGCGACGTGCCGCTCGAGCCCGGCTCGATCGTGGACGGCGACCTCCGCATCGCTGTCGGCGCGGTCGCGCCACTCGCCGGCGTCCGTTTCCCGGGCCGCGTCGTCTCCGTCGCGACCGGAGAGGACCAGCTCACGCTGCGCCTCCGGTCGGGGCTCGAGCTCCGGCTCGGCGAGCCGACGAACGTCGACCTGAAGCTCGCCGTCGCCGGTCGCGTCCTGCCGCTCCTGCCGCCGGGCTCGGGCTACCTAGACCTCAGCGTCCCCGACCGCCCGGTCGCCGGCCCGCCAGGCCTCGACCCTCAGGTCGAGGTTGAGACTCCGACCTCCACCGGTGCTTGAGGGTTCCGTTGACATTGTCGACAAGGAGTACGTACCCTGGCTCCGAACACGGGATTCGGCCACCCCTTAGCTCGATGAGAGCTTGACCCTCAGGCAGGTCGAGATGAGCACCCAGAACGGCAACTACCTCGCAGTCATCAAGGTCGTCGGCGTCGGCGGCGGCGGCACGAACGCCGTCAACCGCATGGTCGAGTCGGGCCTCACGGGCGTCGAGTTCATCGCCGTGAACACCGACGCGCAGGCGCTGCTCGACACGGACGCCGACGTCAAGATCCACATCGGCTCGAAGGCGACGCGCGGCCTCGGCGCAGGCGCGAACCCGGAGGTCGGGCTCGCCGCGGCGACGGAGAGCCGGGACGAGCTGAAGGAGGCGCTGAAGGGCGCCGACATGATCTTCGTCACCGCCGGCGAGGGCGGCGGTACCGGGACCGGAGCGGCGCCCGTCGTGGCGGAGCTCGGGCGCGAGCTCGACGCGCTCACCGTCGGCGTCGTCACGAAGCCGTTCGCGTTCGAGGGTCGCCGTCGCGCCGAGCAGGCCGAGGTGGGGATCCAGAACCTCCGCGAGCGCGTCGACACGCTGATCGTGATCGAGAACGACCGGCTGCTGCAGGTCGTCGAGAAGACGACGCCGATCCTCGAGTCGTTCCGGATGGCGGACGACATCCTCCGGCAGGGCGTCCAGGGCATCACGGACCTCATCACCGTCCCCGGGCTCGTCAACCTCGACTTCGCCGACGTGCGCACGATCATGCGCGACGCCGGCTCTGCGCTGATGGGCATCGGCACGGCCCGCGGAGAGGGGCGCGCGACCGCCGCCGCCAACGCCGCGGTCTCCAGCCCGCTGCTCGAGACGACGCTCGACGGCGCGACCGGTGTGCTGCTCAACATCACCGGCCCGGCTGACATCGGTCTCTTCGAGGTGAACGAGGCCGCCGAGGTCGTCACGGGGCACGCCGACGCGAACGCGAACGTCATCTTCGGCGCCGTCATCGACGAGTCGCTCGGCGAGGACGTGCGCGTCACGGTCATCGCCACCGGGTTCGGCGGCCGGCCACGCCGGCGCCGGGTGGAGACGCCGACCGCAGCGGCGGTGTCGAGCTCGGCCGAAGCCGCGGTCCCGCGCTTCGACCCGCGTCCGCGCGACGACGAGGCCGAGATCGACGTGCCGAGCTTCCTCCGCGACTAGGAGGGCTTGGCGAAACAGGTGCTGTGCCCACGACGACCGGCGGCACCCCGGAGACGAGACCCGTTTCGCGAAGACCTCCTCGCATCCCGCGAACCGCAGGCCGCTTCGCGGTCACGAAGACGGGGATCGGAGCTATTGTCGCGCGCGTGAGCGCGACCCTCCGCAGGACGCCTCTGTTCGAGCGGCACGTCGCGGCGGGAGCGCGGATGGTCCCGTTCGCGGGCTGGGAGATGCCCGTCCAGTACGGCGGCGTCATCCCCGAGCACCTCGCGGTCCGAAGCGAGGCGGGCGCGTTCGACGTCTCCCACATGGGCCAGCTCCACGTCGAAGGCCCCGCCACGGCCGAGCTCCTCCAGTCGGTGCTCTCGAACGATGTCGACCGCATCGGGGACGGGGAGGCGCAGTACACCCTGTTGACGACGGAGACCGGCGGGATCGTCGACGACCTCATCGTCTACCGCATGAGCCACGGGCACTACTTCCTCGTCGTCAACGCGGGCAACCGCGAGGCGGCGTACGGATGGCTGAAGGACCGCGAGCGGCGCGGCACCGAGGTGCGGGACGCATCGGACGAGTACGCCCTCGTCGCGGTCCAGGGCCCGTCGTCGCTCGCGCGCCTCGGCCTCGACGAGGGCAAGCCCTTCACCCACGACATGGGCGAGGTAGGCGGGATCGAGGTCATGGTCTGCCGCACCGGCTACACGGGCGAGAAGGGCGTCGAGCTCCTCTGCGCCGACGAGGACGGCGCGGTGCTCTGGGACTTCGTCATCGGGCAGGGCGTGGTCCCGTGCGGGCTCGGCGCCCGCGACACGCTCCGGCTCGAGGTCTGCTATCCGCTCCACGGAAACGACATCACGACCGAGACGGACGCCATCTCCGCGGGGCTCGGCTGGGTGTGCGCTCTCGATACCGAGTTCACCGGGGCCGAGGCGCTGCGCCGGATCAAGGAGACGGGCCCCGAGCGCCGCCTCGTCGCGTTCACGATGGAGGAGAAGGCGATCCCGCGCCAGGGCATGGCGATCGTGGGCGGCGGCGAGGTCACCTCCGGTACGCACTCGCCGTCTCTCGACATCGGGATCGGCATGGGATACGTCCCCACCGCGAAGGCGACGGAAGGAACCGAGCTCGAGGTCGACGTCCGCGGCAAGCCCCGCCGCGCCCGCGTCGTGAAGAAGCCGATCTACCGGAAGGAGCAATAGCAGGTTGCTCCTTCCGGCGATGCCCTCCAGGTCCCTGACACGCGATGAGCGGCGCCATGCGTCGTCCTCGGTCGCGTCCGTATCTCCGGATATGGACACTCCCTGCGTCCTCGCCTGGCTTGCTCCTCGCGTGTCAGGAACGTGGCCACATCACCGGAAGGAGCACTAATGGCGGCGAGCGAGAGCTACCCCGACGATCTCAGGTACCACCCGGAGCACGACTGGGCACGGATCGAGGGCGACGAGGCCGTCCTCGGGATCACCTGGTACGCGCAGGACGCGCTCGGCGAGCTCGTCCACTTCGAGGCGCCCGAGGTCGGTACGACGCTGACGAAGGATCAGGCGTACGCCGAGGTGGAGTCCGTGAAGGCCGTCTCCGACGTGATCGCGCCGCTCTCCGGCGAGGTGCTGGCCGTCAACGAGAAGGCGGTCGAGGAGCCCGAGACGATCAACGAGGATCCGTACGCCGAGGGGTGGCTCGTGCGCATCCGCCTCTCCGATGCCGGCGAGGCCGACGGGCTGCTGGACGTCGACGCCTACAGGGCGCACGTCGCCGAGCAATGAGGCTCGCTCCTCGGGGACACGCGTGGACGACTCCGCCTGCCGAGGGGGTTGCGGCGCCGAAGGCGCCGCCTTCAGGGATGTGCCCCGCGACAGGCGGGGATCGAGCGGCAGGACTCCGCCCCTGCGGAATCCTGCTTCGCGGGACACGGCGATGAGCACCGCCGGCTATCTCTCCCTGACCGACGCCGACCGCGAGGCGATGCTCGAGGCGATCGGCATCGCCTCGCTGGACGAGCTCTTCGAGCAGATCCCCCCGGGCGTGCGGTTCGACCGCGAGCTCGACGTGCCCGAGGCGCTGCCCGAGGCGGGGCTGGTGCGACGCATGGAGGAGCTCGCGGCGAGGAACGCCGACACGACGCGCGAGCTCAGCTTCCTCGGGATGGGGATCTACGACCACTACGTGCCGTCGATCGTCGACGCGTTCCTCTCCCGCGGCGAGCTCCTGACCGCGTACACGCCGTACCAGCCAGAGATGAGCCAGGGCGTGCTCCAGGCGATCTTCGAGTACCAGACCGCGATCTGCGAGCTCACGGGGATGGACGTCTCGAACGCGTCGGGCTACGACGGGACGACGGTCGCCGCGGACGCGTGCTTCATGGCGCGGCACCACACCGGCCGCTCGAAGATCGTCCTCGCCGAGACGCTCAACCCGCAGGTGCGTCAGGTCGTCAAGACGTATGCGCCGGGGTTCGGGATGGAGGTCGTCGAGGTTCCCCAGACGGGCGGAACGACGGATCCGGTGCAGCTCGCCGACGCAGCGGCCGGCGCGGCGGCGGTGCTGTTCCAGCAGCCGAACGCGTTCGGCTGCCTCGAGCCGGCGCCCGAGCTCGCCGCTGCCGCGTCGGCGGTCGGCGCGCTCCCGGTCGCGCACGTCGACCTCGCCTCCCTCGGCCTGCTCGAGGCGCCCGGCGGCTACGGCTGCGCCATGGCGATCGGCGAGGGGCAGTCGATCGGCAACTACCAGTCCTACGGCGGCCCGCACTACGGGTTCCTCGCGGCACGCAACGAGTTCATTCGGCGCATGCCCGGCCGGATCGTTGGTGAGACGACCGACATCGAGGGCAAGCGGGGGTTCGTGTTGACGCTGCAGACGCGCGAGCAGCACATCCGGCGCGAGAAGGCGACGTCGAACATCACGACGAACCAGACGCTCCTCGCGCTCGGCGGCCTCATCACGCTCTGCTGGCTCGGCCCCGAGGGTCTCCGCGAGCTCGGCGAGACGTGCATTTCGCTCGCCGCGTACGCGAAGGAGCGGATCGACCTCCCGGTCGCCTTCGACCGCCCGACGTTCAAGGAGGTGGCGTTCCGCACGCCGATCCCGGCGCGAGAGGTCGTCGCACGGGCCCGCGAGCACGGTGTTCACCCCGGGTATCCGCTCGGCCGCGACTACCCCGGGCTCGACGACGTCCTGCTCGTGGCGCTCACCGAGAAGCGGACCCCGGCCGACGTCGACCGCCTCGCCGAGGTGCTCGCCGAGGTGATGAGCTGATGGAGCTCATCTACGAGAAGTCGAAGCCGGGCCGACGCGCAGGACGCGTCCCCTCGTACGACCTGCCCGTCCCGGAGATCCCCGCCGGGCTCCGGCGCGAGCGGCCGCCGCGGCTGCCCGAGGTCCCCGAGAACGAGATCGTCCGGCACTTCACCGCGCTCGCCGACCGGAACTTCGGGATCGACACGGGCTTCTACCCGCTCGGCAGCTGCACGATGAAGCACAACCCGCGCGTCAACGAGCGGGTCGTCGGCCTCCCCGGCTTCCGCGACCTTCATCCGCTCCAGGAGGAGGACGGGATCCAGGGTGCGCTCGAGCTGATGTGGGAGCTCCAGGGAATCCTCGCCGAGGTGGCGGGGCTGCCGGCCGTCACGCTCCAGCCGGCCGCAGGCTCCCAGGGCGAGCTCACTGGCCTGATGATCATGCGGGCCGCGTTCGCGGACCGCGGCGAGCGGGAGCGGAACGTGATCATCACCGCCGACACGGCGCACGGCACCAACCCGGCGAGTGTCACGATGGCCGGCTTCGAGCTCGCGAAGGTCGCGACGACCGACCGCGGGAACCTCGATCTCGATGACCTCCGTGCGAAGGTCGACGAGCGCACGGCGGGCCTGATGCTGACGAACCCGTCGACGCTCGGCCTCTTCGACGAAGGCATCGAGGAGGTCGCTTCGATCTTCCACGACCGCGGCGCGCTTCTCTATTACGACGGCGCCAACCTCAACGCGGTCGTCGGGCTCTCCCGGCCGGGCGACATGGGCTTCGACATCGTCCACTACAACCTCCACAAGACGTTCTCGCAGCCGCATGGCGGCGGCGGGCCGGGCGGAGGCCCGGTCGCGGTCCGCGCGGAGCTCGAGCCGTTCCTGCCCTCGCCGACGGTCGTCCGCGACGGCGACCGGTACCGCCTCGACCACGACCGACCGAAGTCGATCGGCCGCGTCCGTGGCTTCGCAGGGCCGTTCGGCGTCTTCGTCCGCTCGTACGCGTTCATGCGCGCGTACGGCCTTGCGCTGAAGGACATGTCCGAGGTCGCCGTCCTGAATGCGAACTACCTGCTGGCACGGCTCCGCGATGTCTACGACCTGCCGTACGACCGCCACTGCATGCACGAGTTCGTCCTCTCGGCGCGCTCGATGAAGCGCGAGCACGGCGTCACGGCGCTCGACGTCGCCAAGCGGCTCATGGACCACGGCATCCACCCCCCGACGATCTACTTCCCGCTCGTCGTCCCCGAGGCGCTGATGATCGAGCCGACGGAGACGGAGACGAAGGAGCGCCTCGACTCGTTCGTCGACGCGATGCGCTCGATCGCCGCGGAGGCGACGTCCGAGCCCGAGACCCTCAAGGCGGCCCCGCTCACGCGCCCGGTTCGCCGCCTCGACGAGGTGAAGGCGGCGAAGGAGCCGGTCGTCCGCTTCGCATTCGACGAATCCGGCGCGCCCGATAGGATCGAGACCGGATGACCGTCGCCGTCGCCCACGAGCTCGTCGAGCTCGCCCACGACCTCGCCCGCGCGGTCTCGGATCACGACGTGGCGCGCCTCGAGGAGCTCCTCGCAGTCGGAGTTCACGCTGCAAGGCGCCGCGGGTCAGCTCGACCGAGACGAGTTCCTGCAGGCGGCCGCGGGGCCGTACGAGATCGACGAGTTCACCTACGAGCAGATCGACCCTGAGATCTACGGCAACACGGCAGTGCTCGTCTCCCGGTACAGCCAGGTCGCGCGCCTCGACGGCCGCGACCTCTCGCACCGAATGCACGTGACCGACATCTGGACGCGACGCGACGCGCGCTGGCAGATCGTGCGGCGCCACGCGACGGTGGCCGACTGGTGAGCGTTCGCGACGGCATCTCGAGCGAGTACCACCTCTCGCCCGGGGAGCTGGAGGCGGGGCTCGACCACCTGCGCGCCGCCCCGCGCGGCGAGGGCGTCGTCGAGCTGATCGTCCGGCGCCCGGTCGTCGAGGAGCGCGAGGTCGTCGAGACGGCCGAGCTCGACCTCGAGGACGGCCTCGTCGGCGACTCGTGGCGCACGCGCGGTCGCTCCGGCGGACGCCCCGCGAACGAGAAGGCGCAGATCACCGTCATGAACGTCCGGTCGACCGCGCTCGTCGCGGGCGATCGCGAGCGCTGGCCGCTCGCCGGTGACCAGCTCTACGTCGACTTCGACCTGAGCGGCGAGCACCTCCCGCCTGGTACCCGGCTCGCGGTCGGCTCGGCCGTGATCGAGGTCACCGACGTCCCGCACACGGGCTGCAAGAAGTTCAGCTCCCGGTTCGGCCTCGACGCGCTGGTCTTCGTCAACTCGCCGGAGGGGCGCGCGCTCAACCTCCGGGGGATCAACACGCGAGTCGTACAGCCCGGCACGGTCAGCGTCGGCGACGCGATCCGCCGCCTCTAGGAGGGCTTGGCGAAACGCCTCGTCTCCGGGGTGCCGGCGCTCTCCTGGCATAGCGCCTGTTTCGTCAAGCCCTTCTAGCCGCGAGCGCGTCCGCGCGGGGTCGTCGCGAGCTGCCCGCAGGCGGCGGCGATGTCACGGCCGCGTGTGAGCCGGACCGTCGCCGGCACGCCGCCTTTCACGAGCTCCGCCTTGAACGCCGCGATCGCATCGCGGGACGAGCCGTCGTACATCCCCGTCGGGTTGTAGGGGATGAGGTTCACCTTGAACGCATCGCGGCCGAGGAGCCGCGCGAGGAGGCGGCCCTGCGGCGGCGAGTCGTTGACGCCGCCGAGCATCACGTACTCGACGAAGACGCGGCGGTTCGTGCGCTCCCAGTGCGCTCGGCAGAGCGCGAGCACGTCGGGGAGCGGATAGCGGTCGTTCACGGGCATCAGCTCGCTGCGGAGCCCGGCTTCGGCCGCGTGGAGCGAGAGCGCAAGCCGGATCGGCTCGCTGACCTCCTCGACGAACCGCGTGAGCCCGGGCACCCAGCCGACTGTCGAGATCGTCGTCCGCCGGTGCGTGATGCCGACGTCGGGCAGTCGTCGCGCCGCCTCGAGCACCGCGTCCACGTTCATGAGCGGCTCGCCCATCCCCATGAACACGAGGTGATTCACGGGCTCGGTCCGGCGGAAGTGCAGGACCTGGTCGAGGATCTCCCACGCGGTGAGGTTCCGGCCGAACGCCATCCGCCCGGTCGCGCAGAACGTGCACGTGAGCGGGCAGCCCGACTGCGACGAGACGCACACCGAGCGCCTCCCGTCGCGGTAGCGCATGAGCACGGCTTCGACGGGGTGGCCGTCGCTCGTGCGGAAGAGCGTCTTGATCGTCCCGTCGCTCGAGTGCTGCTCGGTCTCGGCGGTGAGCGTCGAGAACGGCACGTCGGCCGCGAGCGACTCGCGTAGGGCACGCGGAACGTTCGTCATCGCGTCGTATCCCTCGGCGCCGCGGGTCGTCCACTCCCACACCTGCCGGGCCCGGTACGGCGGCTGCCCGAGCTCCGCGACCCGCCGTTCGAGGAGCGCGAGATCCATGGCGAAACGGTACCGTCGCCCGCCAAGGTTTCATCCGCGCCGGGCGCGGGAAGGACGAGGGACATGTTCGCCCGCGTGTCGATCTACGAGCTCGAGGAGGGGCGTGCGTCCGAGGCGATGGCGGCGTTCTCGCCGGCCATCGAGCGGCTCCGTGGCCTCGAGGGCTTCGTCGACGGGTACTTCCTCGTCGAGCGCGACGGTGTGCAGGGAGTGACGCTCACGTTCTGGGAGTCGCTCGACACGATGGAGCGGAGCCGCGTCACGGCGGCGCGGGCACGAAGCGAGGCCGCCGAGGAGGCGGGCGCGAACGTGATCTCCACCCACGAGTACGAGGTCGGGCTCTACTCCGGCCCGACGCATTCGCGATCCGACCTGCTCGGCGCCGGAAACACTGCCTAGCCTCACCCGAGGCGCACCCGCCCGTTCGGGATAGGGTGACCGCCGTGATCGACCTGCGCTCGGACACGGCGACGCGGCCGACGGACGGCATGCGCGCGGCGATCGCGGCAGCCGACGTGGGGGACGAGCAGCGGCGCGAGGACCCGACGGTCACGGGGCTGCAGGAACGGGCTGCGGAGCTCCTCGGCCAGGAGGCCGCGCTCTTCCTTCCGACGGCGACGATGGCGAACCAGATCGCCCTGAAGCTCCACTCGCGGCCGGGCGACGCCCTCGTCGCCGACCGGTTCGCGCACGTCGTGATCTACGAGTACGGCGGCGCCGCGGCACACGCGGGGCTGATGATCGAGGCGCTCGACGGCCGCGACGGCCGGTTCACGGTCGAGCAGCTCGAGGCGGTCACGATCCCGAGCACGAAGTCCGCCGACCAGCGCGCGACGGTC
This sequence comes from uncultured Actinomycetes bacterium, assembly GCA_963706915.1. Lineage (GTDB taxonomy): Bacteria > Actinomycetota > Thermoleophilia > Gaiellales > Gaiellaceae > Gaiella. The sequence continues at coordinate 212,128 of CAVPOH010000005.1, read as the reverse complement.
CTCGCAGTCGAGAACACGCATAACTCCTCCGGCGGGCGCTGCTGGCCGATCGACGAGCTCGAGGCGGTCACCGCAGCTGCCCGCGAGCGCGGGCTCGCGACGCACCTCGACGGCGCCCGGCTGCTCAACGCCGCGGTCGCGACGGGCGTGCCCGCCGCGCGGATCGGCGGTCTCTTCGACACGGTGACGCTCTGCCTCTCGAAGGGTCTCGGCTGCCCGCTCGGGGCGCTGCTCGCGGGCTCGGAGGAGGCGATCGGACGGGCGTGGCGCGAGAAGCACCTCTTCGGCGGAGCGATGCGCCAGGCGGGGATCGTCGCGGCCGCGGGGGTGTACGCCCTCGATCACCACGTCGATCGGCTCGCCGACGACCATGCGCGCACCCGGCGCCTCGCCGAGGGATGGCACGCGGCCGGGCTGCCGATCGACCTCGAACAGGTCCAGACGAACTTCGTCCAGCTCGACGTCGGCGCGCTCGGCCTCACGCGCGACGCGGCGCTCACCGCGCTCCGCGACGGCGGCGTCGGGCTCTCGTCGACGATCCAGCCGACGATCGTCCGCGCGGTCACGCACCTCGACGTCGACGACGACGACATCGAGCGCGCGATCGAGCTTGCACCACGTGCCCTTGGCGTCGGGGTTCCGGCCTGAACGCCCCGGCCACGTGACAGAGCTCGCCGGCACCCTCGACCGCATCCTCGCCACGGCGCAGTCCGAGCAGCGGATGCCGTCGGTGAGCGCCGCCGTCTTTCGTGACGGCGAGGTGATCTGGCGCTCCGCCCTCGGCTCCGCCGACGTCGAGCGCGGCGAGGCGGCGACGACCGATCACACGTACCGCATCGGCTCGATCACGAAGACGTTCACCGCCGTCTGCATCCTGCAACTGCGAGACGCGCTGGTCCTCGACCTCGACGACCAGCTGCGCACGCACATCCCGGAGGCGCCGATCGGGCTCACCCTCCGCGACGCGCTCGCGCATCTCAGCGGCCTGCAGCGCGAGCCGCCTGGGGAGATCTGGGAGACGCTGACGCCACCGTCGCGCGAGGAGCTCCTGGGAGGGCTCGAGGACGCCGAGCGCGTGCTCCGTCCGGGAGAGGCGTGGCACTACTCGAACCTCGCCTTCGGCCTGCTCGGCGAGGTGGTCACCCGGCGCGGCGAGAACAGCTTCGAGGAGGCGCTCCGCGCGCGCGTCCTGGAGCCGCTCGGGCTCACGCGCACGGGCTTCGACCCACCGGGCGCGCGTGCGACCGGGTACTACGTCGACCCCTACTCGGACCGGGTGACCCTCGAGCCGGATCCCGTCGGCGAGGGGCCGACCGCGGCGATGGGCTGGCTGTGGTCGACCGTCGACGACCTCGCCCGCTTCGGCGACTTCCTCGCGACGGGCCGCGACGGCGTCCTCGCCCGGGAGACGCTCGACGAGATGGCGCGCCTGCGCACGATGGTCGACGAGGCACGATGGTCGCTGGGCTGGGGTCTCGGGCTCGGTCTCTACCGGCGCGGTGAGCGCGTATACGTCGGTCACGGCGGAGCAATGCCGGGCTTCCTCGCGTCGCTGTGCGTCCACCGCCCGGAGCGGACGGGCGCCGCGGTGCTCGTCAACACGAGCGCGAACGCATCACCGGAGCGCGTGGCGCTCGACCTCGCGGATGCGACTCTCGACGGGCTCGCGCGCACGCCCGCGCCGTGGCAGCCGGGCGACGTCCCGGACGACGTCGTCCTGCTGCTCGGCCGCTGGTGGTCGGAGGGCTCCGAGCTCGCTCTCACGTGGACGGCCGGCCGACTCCGGCTCGAGGCGTTCTCGTATCCCGAGGACCGGAACGTCTCGTGGCTCGCGCGCGAGGCGGACGACCGGTGGCGGATCGTCGAGGGGCGTGAGCTCGGCGAGCTGCTTCGCGTCGTCCGGGACGACGCGGGCGCGCCCGTCAAGCTCTACGTCGCGACTTACCCGCTGACGAGGGCGCCGGCGGCGTTCGCCGACACCGCCTCGTGACCGTCGCGGTCGCCGGCCGCGTAGAACGCGATCGCGACGAGGGCGTAGGCGACGAGCAGGATCACGCCGCGGCCCTTCGACGCGCGACCGCCCCACAGCGTCGCCGCCGTCACGACGAGCCCGAACGCGAGCGCGGCGATCTCCACCACGCGGAAGCCGAGCGCGAGCGGCTCGATCAGCCATGAGATGAGCACGACCGCCGGGATGAGGAAGACGGCCACCTGCGCGGCGGATGCGAGGGCGATCTCGGCGGCGAGCTTGACCTTGCCGCGGGAGGCGACGACGACGGCGCCGCCGTGCTCGGCGGCGTTGCCGACGATCGCGACGATGACGGCGGCGACGAAGAACTCGCTGAGTCCGACGCTGTCCGCGAAAACCTCGAGCGAGCCGACGAGCACCTCCGCGACGAGCGCGGTGACGACCGTGGCCGCGGCGAGGACGCCCAGCGCCGCACGGAGGCTCCAGGCCTTGATCGCCTCGTCGCTCGAGAGGTGCAGGCTGCGATGCCGCCGGAGCGAGTAGAACGTCGAGACGACGTAGACGACGAGCAGCGCGATCGAGACCGGGAGGGAGAGGTCGACGACCAGGTCGCGATCGGGGTTGCCGTCCCACGACGGGATCGCCGGGATGAGGAAGAGCAGGATCGCGAGGGCGATCGCCCCGAACGACATGAAGCTGGACCACCGATCCAGGTCGCCGCGCGGCCCGGCAACGAGCGAGAACCCGAGCACGAGCAGGAGGTTGCCGACGACCGAGCCGGTGAGCGAGCCGCGCACGACCTCGGTGAGGCCCTCGTTGACGGCGAGCAGCGCGATGATCAGCTCCGGCGCGTTCCCGAACGTCGCGTTGAGGAAGCCGCCGATCCCGGGCCCGGTGTGCTCCGCGGCGTGCTCAGTCGCCTCGCCGATCAGCCATGCGAGCGGGATCAGGGCGATCGCGGCGAGGACGAACTCGACCGTCTCGTCGAGGTCGGCGAGGTAATGGAGCGCGATGGTGAGCGGCCCGACGAGCAGGCCGGCGAAGAGGACGCGGCGGACCACGAGCGACAACCCTACCCACCCCGTCCGGGGGCCTTGTCGGGTGTCCGTCGCCCGTGGCGCCGCGCGCGGCTTACCCGTTTCGGGCCTCTACGTCAAGTCTTGCGCGAGTGCCGCACGGCTTGCCACCATCCGGTCATGAGCGACATCGCGCCGGCCCCGACGGCACCTGCGGAGATCCCTCTCCGCCCGCAGGACGAGGTCGAATGCCGTCGGTGCGAGGTGCACTGCGACCGGGTCGTCTACCCCGGCGCGTGCATCGGGCGCGGGTGCCCGTTCGTCTACGCCTACGAGGCGTGGGGGCACACCTACATGGGCTGCATGCAGAAGGTGTTCGACGTCGAGATCGACCTCGACCTCCTCGAGGAGCTCGAGGGTCGGCGGGAGGGGTTCGGCGCGGTGAAGGCGCGGCGCACGCCGCTCCCGATGTGCCACTCCGAGATCGCCCCGTGCTACGAGCACCGCGCCGACGAGGTCGGCTGCCGGAACCCGGAGTTCTTCGAGCTGCCGCTCGCGAGCCCGAGCTTCCGGGTGTTCGCGCAGCTCGCCGACTAGCCGCCGCTCACTTGCGGCGTCTCGTCCGCCGCCGGCGCCCTTTCCGGAACAGCTCGCGCATGAGGCGGAGCTCCTCCGCGTAGCCGTCCGGGCCGGCCGTCTCGAGAATCGCCGGGAGCCTGGCGAAGGCGGGATGGGAGAGGAACGTCGCCATCCCGTCGCCGATCTGCCCGGCCCCGAGCGTCGTGTGGCGGTCGCGGTTCGAGCCGAACGCGGCATCCGCGTCGTTGACGTGCAGGCACCGCAGGCGATCGAGGCCGATCGACTCGTCGAGCTCCGCGAGTGCCGCGTCGAGCGCGGCGGAGTCGGTGACATCGACGCCGGAGACGAACCAGTGGCACGAATCGAGGCAGATGCCGAGTCGTGGATGCCCGTCGAGTGCGTCGAAGATCGCGGCGAGCTCGGCGACCGACCGGCCCATCGTTCCGCCCGCGCCTGCGGAGTTCTCGAGGATCAGCCAGAGCCGGTCGTCCGTGAGCTCGAGCAGCCTGCGCAGCGGCGGCACCGCGCGCCTCAGCCCCTTCGCGATCCCGTCACCGAGGTGGGAGCCGACGTGGAAGACGACGCCCTCGGCTCCGATCGCGGACGCCGTCTCGAGCGACGAGCGCATCGCCGTGACGGACTTCTTGTGGATGTCCTTGTCGGAAGCCGCGAGGTTGACGAGGTAGAGCGCATGGCAGACGACCGACGCGACCCCGGCCTCCTCGCGCCGCGCGCGAAAGCGCGCGACCTCGTCGTCGCTGTGCTCGGTCGGGCGCCACATCCGTGGGCTCTGGGTGAACACCTGCACCGCGTCGCAGCGGAGCTCCTCCGCCCGGTCGATCGCGATGGAGATGCCCCCGGCCGACGAGACGTGGGCGCCGAAGAGCATGCGGGAGACGCTACCGGTGGCGCCCGTCCGGTTCCTCGAGCTCGACGAGCGCATGAAGGACGTCCAGGCTCGAGCGCGCGAGCCGTTGTGCGAGGTCGTCGAGGTCGGCTCGACCGACTGCCGGGACGAAGATCGTTCCGGTGGCCGGCGAGACGTTCATGCCCTGGCGTCGGGCCGCCGCCTCCGCGGCGGTGACCCAGCCCGCCGGTCGGCCCGCCCGGCGCACCGCCTCACCGCGGTCGTCCAGCAGGTACCGGTGCTTCCGCCTGCTGACGGCGACGACGACCGGCTCCCCGCCGGGCCAGTCGAGCCCCGTCTCGACGTCCACCTGCGAACGCCCTTCGTCGTCCAGCTCCTCGTCGAGCGCTGCGCCGACTCGGCCGCGGCGCGCCCGTGCGACGAGGGCCGGCCAGGACGTCGCCCCGATCTCGCGTGCCACGACGTGCAGTGCGTCGGCGAGGACGAAGCGCCGCTCGACGCGTCCCCCGAGCACGCTGGAGGCGCGCTCTTCGGCGGCCTGGTCGCCCGAGGCGACGGCGTGCTGGAGCGCGCGCGCCTCACGACGCAGACGCTGAAGCTCTCGATCGTCGATCATCACGACTCCTCTCGCTGCACCCGGATCCGCTCGGTGGGTGCCGAAGTCGCCGGACGGCGATCGCAAGATTCGAGACGACGAGGTGGGGGACCCTGCCCGCGGACCGGATGCGCCCTCGTGCGCATCTCCGAATCTACACCGTGGACGAACCGCGGCGATCCGGGAACCACGCGTGGTGCGGGCATGCGACTAGGCTCCGCGTCGGTGTCGACCCACCTCCGGGAAGGCCTCGGGCCACTCGCCGAACGCCCGTTTCGCCTCCTCTTCTCGGCGACGACGATCTCGACGTTCGGCGACGCGGTCGAGCACATCGCCCTCGCGTTTGCCGTCCTCGCGCTCCCCGGCGCGAGTGCCGGCGACCTCGGCTTCGTCCTCGCCACCCGGACCGTCATGAACACCGTCGTGGTCGTCGCGGGCGGCGTCATTTCGGACCGTGTCCCGCGGAACGTCGTCCTCGTCGGCTCGTCGCTTCTGCAGGGCGGCTCGCAGGCCGTCACCGCCGGGCTGATCCTCACCGACTCGGCCTCGGTCGGATCGCTGATCCTGCTAGCCGGCGTCTACGGCGCGGGCAACGGGCTCGTCATCCCGGCGGAGGTGGGTCTCGTGCCGCAGACCGTGTCCGACGCCCGCCTGCAGCAGGCGAACGCGCTCCAGGGTCTCTCGCGGAACTTCGTCGGCGTCCTCGGCCCGGCGCTCGGCGGGGTCTTCGTGGTGGCGGGAAGCCCGGGGATCGCGCTTGCACTCGACTCGGTCACGTTCTTCGTCGCGGCGGCGCTCTTCGCCGCGATCCGCATTCCCGGTCACGTCCAGGGGGAGGGGGAGGGGTTCCTCCACGAGCTGCGCGAGGGCTGGCGGGAGTTCACGCGCCACACCTGGCTGTGGTCGACCGTCCTTCTCTTCGGGGTCTCGAACTTCGTCTTCGTCGGCTGCTGGGCCGTCCTCGGCCCCGTCGTCGCCAAGGAGGAGCTCGGCGGCGCCGGCGCCTGGGCGACGGTGCTGTCGGCGTGGGGCATCGGCGCGATCGTCGGTGGGCTCGCTGCGCTCCGGTGCCGGCCGAAGCGGCCGCTGCTTGCGTCCGTGGTCGTCAGCTGGCCGCTCCTCCTCCAGCTGCTCGCCCTCGCCCTCTACGCTCCGGTGTGGGCGCTCGCGGCAGCGTCCTTCCTGTCCGGCGCGGGGATCGCCGTGCATCTCGCGCTCTGGTTCACGGTGTTCCAGCGCGAGGTACCCGTGCACGCGCAATCGCGCGTCAGCTCGTACGACGCGCTCGGATCGTTCGTGCTCATTCCGCTCGGGATGGCGGCGGCCGGCCCAGTCGCCGAGCGGATCGGTATTCAGCCGACGCTCTGGGCGGCGTTTGCGATCGCGCTCGTCTGTCAAGTGGCGATCGTGTTGGTGCCGTCGGTCCGGGCCATCCGAGCGGTCGACGAGGAGCTGGTCGCGACGACCTGACTACCATGGCGCCCGCGATGAGCGTCCGCGTCCGCATGGCACCGTCGCCGACGGGGCTCCTCCACATCGGCTCGGTCCACACCTTCCTCTTCAACTGGCTCTTCGCGCGCGGACGGGGTGGCCAGTGCCTGCTCCGCATCGAGAACACGGACACGAGCCGCGAGGTCGCCGAGGCGGTCGACCAGATCCAGCGCTCGCTCTCCTGGCTCGGGATCGACTGGGACGGCCCGGTGACGTTCCAGCTGGACGCCATGGACCGCTGCCGCGAGCTCGGCGCACGCCTCGTCGCGGAGGGCGCGGCGTACGGGGACGAAGGCGCGATCCGCTTTCGCATGCCCGACGAGGGCGTCACGGCGTGGGACGACGCGATCCGCGGTCGCATCGAGTTCCCGAACGAGCAGCTCGAGGACGTCGTCCTCGTCCGGTCGGACGGGCGGCCGACGTACAACTTCGCGTCGCCGGTCGAGGACATGGACGACGCGATCAGCCACGTGATCCGCGGCGACGACCACATCTCGAACACGCCGAAGCAGATCCAGATCCTGCGTGCGCTCGGTCACGACCCGCCGGTCTACGCGCACGCGGCCAGCATTCTCGGCACCGACGGGAAGAAGCTCTCGAAGCGGCACGGCGCGGTGTCCGTGGACGAGTTCCGCGCGGCCGGGTACCTCCCGGAGGCCATGGTCAACTTCCTCGCCCTGATCGGCTGGGCACCCGACGGCGAGACGACCATCATGTCGCGCGACGAGATCGTCGAGCGCTTCACGCTCGAGGCGGTGAGCGTCAGCCCGGGTACCTTCGACTACGCGAAGCTCGACTGGATGAACGGCGTCTACCTTCGCGCGCTGCCGCTACGCGACTACTCCGACCGTCTCGTCCTGTGGGTGGGCGAGCAGGGGCTCGACTGGCCGGCCGAGCGCGTCCACGATGCCGCCGCGATCGTCCAGGAGAAGATCGGGCGATTCGACGAGTTCCCCGTCTTCGCCGGGTTCCTGTTCCACGGAGTCGAGCCCGACGACGCGCTGCTCGACGAACGGATCCTCCGCGCCGCGGAGGCGGCGCTCGCGCAGGTCGAGCCGTGGTCGGCCGAGGCGATCGAGGTCGCCCTCAAGCAGCTGTGCGAGGACCTCGGCGAAAAGCCGCGCACGGTCTACGGCCCGATCCGGGTCGCCGTGACGGGCTCGAAGGTCTCGCCGGGGCTCTACGAGAGCCTCGAGCTGCTCGGGCGCGAGCAGGCGCTCGAGCGCATCGTGCGGGGAGCCGAACGAGCCGGATGAAAGGGGCAGCGTGAGCGGAATCGAGCAGGTGTACGCCGTCGACGCGTTCGAGCAGCGGCTCGACGCGTTCCTCCAGGATCGGTCCGAGGAAGCGCGGGCCGTCCGCGTGGGCGAGAAGGAGACCTCCGAGCAGGCGGCGATCGTCGCGCGCTACGCGGACCTCTTCACGCGGCCGCAGCTGGAGACCCTGCGCGAGGCCGAGGAGCGGGCGGCGGGAGAGGAGCGCGAGTCGATCGCGCGTCTCCGCATCACCTGCCAGGAGGGCATCGTCACCCGCGAGCTCGCCGAGCGGGAGGACGCCCTCGAGAACGGGCTGCTCGCGGCCCGCGTGGGGTGGGATGGGGAGGAGCTGCCGCTCCGCTCCGCACAGGCCCGCCTCGCTGTCGAGCCGGTGTACGGGCGTCGCGACGCACTCGGCCGCACCGCCCTCGAGGTCTCCGCCGAGTTCAACGACGAGCGCCGCGACCTCCTCGCCGACCGGAACGAGCTCGAGGGCGAGGTGTCGGGCATCGCCGACCCGGTGGCCCGCAACGAGGACGAGAAGGGCGTCGCACTGCGGCCGATCCTCGATGCGGTCGACGTCGCGCGCGTCGAGAGCACGCCTTCGTGGGTCAGCGCGCGCACGCACTGGCTCGACCGGCTGCTCGGGCCCGAGCGCGACGAGACGCCCGGCCAGGCGCACGCCGGCTGGATCCGCCGCCTCTCGCCCCTCGAGACGACATATACGAAGGAGCGGAGCGTCGAGGTCTGCCTCGCGACCCTCCAGACGATGGGCTTCGACCTCGACGCGGAGAAGGGGGTCCGGCTCGACCTTGAGGACCGTCCCCAGAAGTCACCGCGCGCATGTGTGATCGCCGCTGATCCTCCGCGTGTCGTCCATCTGATCACGCGCGCGCAGGGAGGATTGCACGACTACGAGGCGTTCCTGCACGAGGCGGGGCATGCGCTGCACTACGCGGGCTGCGACCCCCGGCTCCCGCTCTCGTTCCGCCGGCTCTCGCGCGACCACGCGCTCACCGAGATCTACTCGTTCCTCCTCGACTCGATCGCGCAGGAGCCCGCCTGGCACGCAGAGCATTTCGGCCTGTCCGGTGCGGACGCGAACGAGAACGCGGCCGGCGCGCGGTTCTCGAACACCCTGCTCTTCCGCCGCTACTCGGCGAAGCTCGGCTACGAGCTCGAGTTCTGGTCCCGCTTGGCGACCGAGGGCGCGACGCCGGAGGGCTACGAGGAGCGGCTCACGGCGGCGACCGGCATCCGGTACCCGCGGGACAACTACCTCTCCGACATGGACGCGGGCTTCTACTCCGCCGACTACCTCCGGGCGTGGATCCGCTCGGCGCAGCTGCGCGCCCACCTGCGGCGCGAGATCGCGCTCGACTGGTGGCGGCACGAGGCGACGGGAGCATTCCTCCGCGAGCTCTTCCTCGAGGGCACGCGCCCGACGACGGAGGAGATCGCCGAGCGGATCGGATTGGACCCGCTCGACACGCGGCCGCTCGTGTCCGAGCTGTCGGCCTAGCCCGCGGGCCGTCAGACCCCGGAGAAGAGCCGGCCGCCGTTCACGTAGAGCGTCTGGCCCGTGACGAACTCCGAGCCATGCCCGAGGAGGTAGCGCAGCGTCCCGACGAGGTCGTCGGTGTCGCCGCCCCCGGCTCGCTCACGTGGGCGATGACGCCGCTGGTTCCGCGAAGGGCGCGAAGAGGACGTGACCGGGCGCCGCTCCCTGGTCGTCGACCGCATCGACGGCCGACTCGGCTCGCGCCTGGAGATCGGCGACGGTGGCCCGCTCGTCCGCGAGCGCCTCGTCGAGACGCAATAGCTCGCGCTCCGCGTCCTCGAGCTGCCGGTCGCGCTCGGCGAGCGTGCTTCGAAGACCGTCGAGCTCGCGGGTCGCAGTCGTGACCCGCCCGTCGTGCTCGTCGAGAACGTCGCGGGTCTCGCGAAGGGCGGCGGTGGCGTCCTCGGCGCGTCGCTGCGCGAGCAGCCGCTCGTTCTCGAGCCGCGTGAGCTCGCGCTCCTTCTCCGCGAGCAGCGCGTCGCGCTCGGCGAGCCATTGCACGAGCGGCGACGCCCCGGCACGGACGCGGTCGAGCTCCTCCGTCAGCTGCTCAACGTCGGCGGCGATCAGCGACAGGCTCTCGTCGCACTCGGCGAGCCTGCTCGCGGGTGCGTCGACGTCCCTCATGCGAAACAGCGAGGACACATGCGCCGTCACGCTGGAGATATCGGCGGCTCGCCGCCCGGTCTGGAGGGCGAGCCTTCGACTCGGCGTCGGGACAAACCATGGACCCGGAGCTGGCGCGCGGGCGACGTCCGAGACGGCGACCTCGTCCTCCTGCTCGCCGCCGGTACCGGCTACACCTGGGCTGCGAGCACCGTACGCTGGGGCCCCGCCGACACGACGGGCTAGACGAAGGAGACGCCGAGGTCGATGAGCACGCTCACGGAGTTGATAGGGCAGGAGCTGGGACCGACCGAATGGGTCGAGGTCGACCAGGACCGGATCGACCGCTTCGCGGACGCGACCGGCGACCACCAGTGGATCCACGTCGACCCCGAGCGGGCGGCGGAGGGACCGTTCGGCACGACCATCGCACACGGGTACCTGACGCTCTCGCTCCTCCCGCTCCTGATGAGCGGCGCGCTGCAGCTCACCGGGTATCGGATGGGGATCAACTACGGCGTCAACAAGGTGCGCTTCCCCGCACCGGTGCCGTCCGGCTCCCGGGTCAGGGCCACGTTCACGGTCCAGTCCGTCGAGGAGGTCCCCGGCGGCGAGCAGGGCGTCGTCCTGGCAGTCGTCGAGCGCGAGGGCGGCGACAAGCCCGTCTGCGTTGCCGAGCTCGTGGCGCGGATGCTCCTGTGAGCCGCTTCGAGGGGAAGACCGCGCTCGTCACCGGCGGCGCGAAGGGCATCGGCGCCGCGACCGCGGAGCGGCTGGCCGCCGAGGGCGCCCACGTCGTCCTCGCGGACTTCGACGAGACGGCGGCGAACGAGACGGCGGAGCGGATCGGCGGTCGCGCCATCCGGTGCGACGTGTCCTCGCGGGCCGACGTCGAAGCTGCCGTCGCAGCGGCGGCCGAGACCGGTCGGCTGGACGTGCTCGTCACGTGCGCCGGGATCATCCGCGACAACCTCGTCCACAAGATGACCGACGACGACTGGGAAGCCGTCATGGCCACGCACCTGCGCGGCACGTTCCTCGCCGCGCAGACGGCCCAGGCGCACATGACCGGGCAGGGCAGCGGCGCGATGGTGCTGATCTCCTCGACGTCGGCGCTCGGGAACCGGGGCCAGGCGAACTACTCGGCCGCGAAGGCGGGCATCCAGGGGCTCTCGAAGACCCTGTCGATCGAGCTCGGCCGGTTCGGCGTGCGCGTCAACTGCGTCGCGCCGGGATTCATCGCGACCGCGATGACCGAGCAGACGGCCGAGCGGCTCGGCGTCTCGTTCGAGGACTTCCAGACGGCCATCGCGCAGCAGGTGCCGCTGCAGCGCGTCGGGCAGCCGGACGACGTCGCGGGCGTGATCGCGTTCCTCTGCTCGGACGACGCCGCGTACGTCAGCGGCCAGGTCATCTACGTCCGCGGCGGTCCGTGAGCCAGCACGCCCCTCGCCGGCGTCGGCTCTCGGCCGGCGGAGCCGGCCGCCGCCGCCGCCTGACGCCGCTCGCGGCACCCGGCTCTCCGGGCCCGTATCTCTCCATACTGTGCTCTCCGGCCGGGCACCGCGAGCGACGCCCGAGGAACGCGCGGACGCACCGGCGCTCGAGGGTGCCGAGCACGGGATTCGTGCGTGCTCGGTCTGCCCCGGCGTTCGGACGCCGCTCGTCGAGAGGCAGATCGCCAATCGGGCACGTGCGCACGGGATCACCGAGGACCGCGTGCTGGAGGACGTTTTGCTCGCCCCTCAGGCGCTGAAGCCGTTGCTCGAGCCGTCAGAGGTCGCGGGACGCCGTCGCCTACCTGCTCGGGCCCGGCGGCGCGCTCTTCACCGGCGCGCCGCTCGTGATGGACGGTGGCTGGACGGCGCGCTCAAACGGAGCAGGGGTTGTCCACCGATGTGACAAGCCCCGTTGTCCGTGGAAGACCGCCCGGCTCAGGGCGTCATGCGCATCGCCACGTCGTAGCGTCGAACGGACGCCCGCCGGCCGGGCGTGTCGGACGCCGGCATCGCATTCAGCGCCTCGTCGGCCTTGCGGTAGTCGTCCTCCGTCTCGAACAGGAAGATCACGAGGGACTCGTCCGCCTCGGGATCGTGGAGCACGACGACCTCGGAGGCGTTGACGTCGTCTGGTGGGGCCTCGCCCTCCATCTCGCGACCCATCTCCGCCATCCGGTCGCTGCTGACCCCCTCGAACGACACAACGCGTGCGATTGCCACGTGAGCCTCCTCGTCGGTTGCCGGACACCGTACGCCGTTCGCACCGAGGAGTCACGCTCGCACCGCGGTTGACGAGCGCGCGGCCTGGCGGTCATACTCGCGCTCCTCCTCGGGGAGACGGTGAGGAAAGGGAGACAATGCAGGTGAAAAGCAAGACACGAACGTTCGACGCTGTCGTCGAGGTGCTCGGGGATGGTGCGTGGCACACGATCGAGGATCTCCGGGCTGCGACGCGCTTTCCGAGCGACTGGGTCGAGGAGCTCCAGGCCGAGGGCATCGTGGACGTGAAGGAGGGTCTCGTCACGATGGTCCGCCTCCGTCCGCGCGCCGTCGCCTAGCGTTCACGCGGCGCCGGGCGCCTCGTTTGGCTTCTCCCCGACGGTCGTCGACACTCCGCCGACTGCGGTGTTCCACATCTTCGGGGAGGGGCGATGAGGCACTCACACGCGCTTCGGCTCGGCACGATCCTGGCCCTCGGCGTCACGGCAGCGGCGATGCTCGCCGCGACCGCCGGCGCCGGGCAAGTCTTCCGAGAGACGGTTCACGAGGAGGGCGTGGACGTCGTTTCGGACTTCTGCGACGTCCCGGGATGAGGGTGGCGGTCGCGTTCACGCTGGACCTTCGGATCCACGTCGTGCCGCACGGCCGCGACCGGCTCGACTACTTCCTCCAGCACGGCCGGCGGAGCGAGGTCTTGACGAATCTCGCCAACGGCAAGCAGCTGACGTCGCTCTCGATTGTCACCGAGAAGGACAAGACGGTGACCGACAACGGCGACGGCACCCTTACGATCGTGATCCTCGCGACGGGGAACGCCGTTCTCTACGGGGCCGACGGCAAGGCCATCGCGCGGAACCCGGGCCAGCTTCGGTTCGCGATCCTCGTCGACCACGGAGGGACGCCGACGGATCCCTTCGACGACGAGTTCATCGCCGACCTCGGCGTCGTCAAGGGCTCGACCGGAAGGAGCGACGACTTCTGCGCCGCGGCGGTGCCTGCGCTGACCTGATGCAGCCCCGAGGCGGGCGGGCTCCGGCCTGCCCGCCTCGACGTACCGCCGACCTTGACGGTCCCGGATGCCGGCCCGAGGATTCGGTCAGTGCGCTGGCTCGCCCTCTTGGTGCTGGTCGTCACGGCCACCGTGGCGGGTGTCACCGCGCGGGATGTCACGGCGGCGAGCCAGGCGACGACGACGATCAGAGTGATCTCCGGGAACGCGCGGGAGAGCGTCACCGACAAGGCTCCCAAGGAGCTCGGCCGCGGGGTGGCGAGCAAGGGCGACGTCATCGGGGGCACCTCCGTCCTGCGCAACGCCGTCCGGCAGTTCGGCAAACCGTCGGGTGCCGTCGTCGGCCGCGACAGCTACTCGTTTACGTTCGTCTCGCCGACCGAGGCGGTCATCGAAGTGCGGGTTCAGCTTCCCGGTGGGACGCTTCGCGCGCGCGGGCGCATGCGGCTCTCCCAGGGCGACCGGATCGTCATCACCGTGACCGGTGGGACGGGCAAGTTTGCCGGCGCGCGCGGAACCGGCGAGGCGCGGGCACTGTCCCCGAACGAGTCGCTGAACGTCTACCGCCTGCGGTTCCCCGAGACCGCCTGACGCGGCGCGGTGACGTACGGCACGGCGGCCGGTGACCCTCGGATCGTCTCGCAGGAGCGCACGGGCACGCAGATCCGCGTCGCCGCCCAGGGGCCGCAGGCGGCGAATGTCGTCTGCCTGATCGACCAGACCGACCTGTTCGGACATCATGGCCCGCGCCCTCGGCGTCGGCTGATTCGCACCGCGGCCGGGTGGGGCCGGTGCGATCGAGACGTACTCGAACGGCGTCCGCCATGTGGACGTCCCCGATCTGGACGGGAACAGGATCGCGTTCGCGGAGCCGCCGGACGCCGCGAGCGCCTAGCGCGTCCGGACGCGCGGACGACGCGAAGCGGCCATCAACGGCGCGGCACCCTCGGTGCGTACCGCCGGTGCAGGATGACCGTGTTGCCGTCAGGGTCGTGGAACGCAGCGAAGTGGCACACGCCAGAATCCCACGTCTCTCCTTCGAACTCGACGCCCTTGAACTCCAGCTCCGCGCGGGCGAGCGCCACGTCCGGAACACGGATCCCGAACCCCGCCGTGTTCGGCGCGAAAGGAAGGCCCTCGCGCTCCGGCTCCCAGAAGCTCAGCGTCACGTTCGGCGCCTCGAGCTCCCCGTCGGTCACGTCGCTCTCGGGCAAACCAAGTGCGTCGCGGTACCAGGCCATCGCACGCCGGACGTCCCGCGTCGGAATCGAGATGAAGTCGACGCTTTCGACGTTCACCGCCTCGTGACGCTAGCAACGCGAGTGCCGGCATTCGGCCGCGCGCGCGTCAGCTCGGGTGTCCGGGCTCAGGTCTCCGGCTCGTAGACGCAGCTCGCGGCCGCATCGCACGTGACGTTCACCGTGAGGGGAACGCCTTCCTCGTCCTCGTTCTCGTCGTCGGGGCTGTCGCTTCGAACCTCGGTGGTGCAGGTCCAATGCTGCGCGTCGCCGTCTTGCTCGCAGGTGAACGGGTCGGCGCTCTGGTTCGCGTCCAGGCGCAGCGCGAGCTGTTGGTCGGCGAACGTCTGGATCTGGTTGACCGACGCCGTGTTCTCCGGGTTGTCGGATCCTCCGCAGCCTGCGGCAAGGACTCCGAGAACGACGACGATGACGACCAGCGAGCCGCGCAACGGCTAGGCGACCTGGCGGCGGCGATCGAGCATCCACACGCCCAGCAGACCGATCAAGAGGAAGACGACGGCGACTGCGATAGCGGCGATCGTGCTGATGTCCGTCAGCCCGACCAGGATTCCGCCGAGCACGATCGCGACGATCGCCGTGAGGATCATCGGCGAGAGCCTCGCAACGTTCCAATCAGTACCCCGCGCCATGGTCGTCCTCCCTGGAGTCGAAGCCGAATCGTCTCACGCGCATCGGACGCGTGGCTCTCCGCCCTGGAACCCTCATCCGAGTGTTTTTCCTGCAGTTGGATCGACGCGTTGCTAGGGTCGCCGCCTGCGGGCTGACCCCCACGCTCTTGTGGGATTCCCTTCGCCCAGGCGCGAAGAGCAAGTGCCCCGACAACTTAGGAGGACAACATGCAACGGTTTCCTTGGCATCCACGGTTGCGGCACGCCGGGATCGCAAGACGTCTCGTGATCGCTGCCGTCACCGCGCTGACGCTGGCGGTCGTGGCCGCGGTGGGGATGGCCGCGACGTCGGCCACACCGAACGGCTGTCCGACCGACAAGAGCACGAAGCCGGCTCCGATCGCGAACATCACACCGCCCGCGCGGACCCAGATCGAAGCGTTCGACGTGCTGTCCGGACCAGTCAACGAGGGGACGCAGACCTTCACGCTGAAGGTGCGTGTCGGGAGCACCTGCAGCCGCGACGTCATAGGCGCGAGCGTCTACGTGACCGCGGTGCCGTACAACCAGTTCACCATCCCCGACGAGGAGCTCACCGGAAACGACGGCACCGCGACCCTGGTCTTCCGCCGCGACGCGAACTTCCCGGCGAGCGACCAACAGCAGCAGCTGACGCTCTTCATCCGTGCGACGAAGCCGGGCGAGGACCCCCTCGCCGGTGTCTCGACACGACGGCTCGTCGCGGTCCCCTTCGAGGGCTAACGCCCGTCCCTTGCGCACGGCCGCGCCCGAGCCATCTCGCGGCGCGGCCGTCGCGCGAGCCTGGGTGGAGCGAGCGGGGCCGGCGTGAGGGGTTTGCCTTCACGCCCTGGAGCTTCCAGAAGGGAGACCACGCCTCTCGCAGGCACCCGCGAGCACGTCGCCCACAAGCGGATGGACTGGTTCGAAAGGCCCCGATCGGTACCGAGGCTCAGTGAGACACGTGGTGCCGTGGCGGACGAAACCTGCGCAGCCAATCGGCGTACACTCGAGATAAGCAATCGGCTCGCCCTCCGCCCTGACCGCTCCCGGCCACCGCGCCGGTCGAGCGTAAGGAGCGCCACGATGACTCGCTTCCAGCTCGTCTTCCGTGAGGACGGTAAGAACGACCGATCCGAGTACCGGTTCAACGACGAAGCCGGCGAACCCCATATCGACGGCAAGCTCATCGTCGATGGTGAGGTGTACGCCATCCGCGATGTGGAATGGCTCCTACGCCGCGACGACGCAGGCGACAGCATGACCCGCTTTGTCTGCACCCTCGTCGTCGAACCCGCGGACTCGTGATGTTCCTCGCTGGCGTGGAGGTTCGCGAGGGCGTGTTGCTCGAGCTGGCGCGGCGAGTCCGGAAGGCCGGTTTCGGCAACACCGCCGACAAGCTCGAAACCGCTTGGCGCGAAGAGGACAAGATGCTGGCTCTCGAGACTGACGATCGCGAAGCCCTGCTGCAGGTCCTCGCCGACGGACCGGACGAGCTCGCGGAGCTCCGCTCGGTTCTCCTGCAGGAGCAGGAGCGGAAATTGGCCGGCGGGCACTGACGCAGTCATCGAACCTCGTCGTCGGCTCGCCGCGACAGCGGCACGTTCCAACCACTCGGCGCCCTCCGTCGCGTCCGCCGCCAGCGCGGCTTCCGGTAGAGCGGGTCAAGAGTCCCCGGCCGCGAGACGACAGCGCCACCGGGGAAGACATGGACGACGTAACGCGCCTGGTTATCCGGTCGCTTGGAGCACCGCAGGTAGTAGGCCCCCGGCTTCATCGGATACCGGCGCGAATCCGAGGTGGCGACACACTGAAGCCTCCCGAGCACTGCTACATCCCCGAGGCGCAGCGTCACTGTTCGCGGGGTTCGCGCCGACGCCGAGCCGGCCAGCTGTGCCGAGCCGGGTACGCGCCGATGCCGATGCCGGTAGCGAGGACGACGCCGATCGCAACCGCGTAGAGGGCCGCCGTCGCGCTCTGCCCCGACGGCGCATCCTCCGACCCTCTCGAACACGCGCTCCGACGTACAGCCGCCCGCTGTCCGGACCCACGGTCGAGGTACGCAGGGTGCGAGCGAGTTGTCGCGAGCTACACACCGAGTTCCCGGTACCGGCGAAGCACGGATGCCGAGAAGTGATGGCATTCGAGCTCGCTGCGGGGCGTACGCTTTCGGAACTGCTCGATGTGCTTCGCCTCATGCGCTGCCACGGAGACGAGCGCCTCGCGCCAGTCAGCCAACGTCTCGACCGGCCAGCGGCCACCGCGCCGTTTCACGAGTTCCCCATTTCGCCTCGTGTAGGAGCCATCCTCGAACGGGAAGCGCTCGGGCGCACCTATGCCCACCGTGATCAGGTAGCGGGAATGGGCCGGGGCATTCGAGATGGAGGGGATCCCGGAGTAGGCACGGCCTCTCCTCGTCGCGCTCGAGTTCTTGACGTTCACGCATACGCCGCGAGCATCGATCTCAGCGAGCGCGAGGCGCACAAGCTTCGATACCTCCTCGTCGGGGTACCGAGACGTGTTCTGGATCACCAGTCTGCGCCTCACTGCGGGATCGCCTCGTGGTCGAGTTCGGCCTCATCGGTCAAACCGGGGTGCCCGTGCATTCTCGGCCATGGGCGAGCATCCTCCGACCGGGACCCAATCGGTGCTCCATCCCGGTTCTCCAAACGCGAATCCCGCATGGCAGCGGGGTTTGCGGCAGTTCGAGCATGTGCAGTCTCAAGGCATATACGGGATCCCCCACGCAACCATGCGGGTTTGCGACCCGTTTTCCGGTTCTGTGCACTACCCGTGCACCCACGCCGCTGCAGTGCGCCCGACCATCCGTGGCGTGTGAGATGGTCGCGTAGTCCCATTCGCCAACGCGGCGTCGGCAAAATGGGAGCCGCTGGATTGAGATGTCGAACCACTGCGCCGAAAGAACTGCTCTGCCCCTGGGTCATACTCTGACGCCTAACGGCAAGTCGCACGGTTCGGCGAACAAGAGGGAGGGACGATGCCGCTCTATCTTTCGAGGTTCAGCTACACGCCGGAGACCTGGGCCAGGCTGATCGGCCACCCCGAGGATCGCCGAAAGGCCGCTGAGTCGTACATCGAGTCCGTCGGTGGGAAGCTCCACGGGTTCTGGTACGCCTTCGGCACACACGACGGCTACAACCTTTGGGAGGCCCCGGACAATGTGTCCATGGCCGCGGTTGCGCTGGCGATTGGTGGCGGCGGTGCCCTCAGCTCGTTCGAGACGACCGTCCTCCTGACTGTCGACGAGACGATGGAGGCGCTGCGCAAGGCGGAGCAGGTTCAGTATCGAGCGCCAGGCGCGTAGAGCCCTAAAGATCGTCGTCGCGTGGGCGAGCGTGGTCTTGCTGGAGAGGCCGACCCGGACGCTCCCTTCTCGAGGTGACGGTCGGGCGTGACCGCGCCCTCAGGAAATCTCTCCCCGCGTCACCCACCGTTCACGAGAACGAGCAGGACCCCGGCCAGCGCACTGATGACGGCGACCGCGAGATAGGCAACCGTGTTGGGCGAGAAGTCAGGTTGGGGGCCAAGGTCACGTTGGTAGTCAAGGGCTGCCAAACGTTGCTGCCGTCGCCCCTCATTGCGCCATTGCTGCGCGAACTGCTGCGAGTACCAGCCGAATTCTGCTTCCTTGACCAACTCGGCATTCACGCGCCTACCTCCCCGAACCGCCGCTGCAAGGACCGCCTCGACCCAGGCACCCCGCGTGTACGTCTCGCCAAGCTGACCGAAGTCACGCGACGCCTCCGCAAGCACGTCGGCTTCGGTCGACCGATGGGCAGCAGCTCCAACGGTTCGACCCTGCTTGCGCCATTGCCCGTTGGCGGGACCCGTGTGGACGAACCCTTTCGCCATGTCGACTCCTTGTCATCGCGTCGAGCACTGAGGCTCTTGCATCGTCACCGACCTTGCAAACCCTGGTGTGTGGGGCTCACAACAACCGCGCCACCGGGCCGACGGGCTGCGGAGTGTCGCTCGAGCAGATGTTCGGCCAGACGGCGCATCGCGTAGGGGGCTAGGCCCGTTCGGACCCCCACGTCGGTTTGCGGCGTCTCACAAACGGGATCGCCAACGTAGGAAACTCGTTGCGCGATCGTCCCGTCTTCGTTGCGAATCACATGCTCGGCGTGACGACGCATTGCGTGCGCCCGGCCGGCTTCGGCTGCTATCTCCTGCCGGTCATACCAGCCTGGCAGCGGGGCGGCACCCTCGATCTTGTTCTTCCATCGCCCGTCCGAATAGACCGTGTGTACGCATCCCTCCATGACTTCCCCCTTCCCTGAAGACATGCGGCTACCCCAAAACCACGGCCTCGAATCGCCAGCCAGGGCGCGTCTGATGAGGCGGGCTCAGCGTGGCCCCAGCGTTCGAGGGGGAGGGGACCTACCGCTATCCAAGCCGCTCACTAGACGCGACCGCAGAGACATACCTCCGGTTGGCCCGACTGCTCGGCCCGCCGCCCGGCGCGGTCGGCCTGGGGGGAACATCGCGGGGCTCTGACGATCCCGCTCCGGCTCCACACAGCGTGATCGCCTTCACGATCCGTCCACGACCCGTGCACCCACGCCACGCGCCTACCCGTACGTTCCTGTCCCCGGAAACCGCATGGTTGAGCCAAATCGCCTCTGCCCAAAACGCGGAAAAGGCCCATACGGGATTCGAACCCCCACGCAACCATGCGGTTTTGCGGCCCGCTTTCGGGCTCCGTGCATCACCGGTGCATCACGCCGAGCGCGAGCACCGCGCCGCCGGGTGCAATCGGTTAGGGTCGCCGCTCCCGAACGGAGGGTGGCCCTATGAGCATTGTCGTACGGTTTCATCCGTCGAACGTCACGAAGGAGATGTACGACGAAAGCCTGCGGCGCATGGAACAGGCTGGAATCTGGCCCGATCCGCCCGGACTTGAAGTCCACGTTCTCTTTGGATCTGAGGGGAACCTCCATGCCAGCGAAATCTGGAGTTCGCGTGAGGAGTTCGAGGCGTTTGGTGAGAAGTTGATGCCTATCCTCAGCGACATCGGGGTTGAGTTCTCTGCGGAACCGGAGATTTTCGAGGTTCAGCACCTCGTCAAGCGGTGAGGGAACCCGCGCCGGGCGTGCCGACGGTCGCACGGCTGGACGCCTCCTAGGCGATCAGCGCGGCGTAGTCGAGTGCGTCCTCGACCATCACGTGCGTGTACGTCCGCTTCCGCGACGAGGTCGGTGACGGCGGCGACGTCGATCTCCTCGAGCGGCTTTTCGCCGAGGCGGGGGAGGATGCGCGCGAGCGCGACCTTGTACGTCTGCGCGGTGCCGGCGACGACGTCGACGCGGGAGGCTTTTCCAGCGCTCGGCGGCGGCCTGACGGTGTTGAAGCCGTCGGCGGCGTCCGTGGAGCGCAACCGCGAGCGGATCTCGTCGGCCTTCCCGGTCACCATCATGCTGATCAGGAAGTTGCGACGGAGGACCGCGTCCGACTTGCGCTTGAACGAGCCCGCGTGCTCGAGCGGCGCATCGTGCCTGCGGTTCTGACAGCCGTGGGTGCTCCGCGGCCGAATTGACCCAATCGTGTCCAGTGCGGCCCCGACTTTGGCGCCTACCGTCGCCCATGCGAGCCCGTTGCGGCGAGATGCGCCCCCCGCACACGGGGCCGCGCGGGCTCGCATATCGCTGAAGGGATCGGCCCGGTCGCCACGATTCGGGGGAGTCACAGACTCGCGTCGTCGGGGTAGCATCGCCGTCACGGCGAGGTGATCCGGTTCGGGTCGGCGCGTCGAGAGATAGGGCGAGCGCTATGGCGCCGAGGCTCTGTTCGGGTCTCGTGGCCGGCGCCGGAGAAGAACAAGAATTACCTCCTCCGCGTCAGAGGGGGTCGATGATGGAGCTCGCCGGCATCGCAGTCGACCATCTCGACGTCCTCGAGCTCGCCGAACGCTTGGCCCGCGCAGCTCATACGGACACCGTGGCGCTGCTTCTCATCGCCCAGCGCTGCGGCGATGAACGAGTCGCGCTCAGCATCGAAGACCGCGAAGCGATCATCGACGTGCTCGCCGACACGCCAGACACGCTCGCCGAGCTCTACGACGTCCTTCACATCACCGGCACCCGACCGGACACCGCGGTGCTCCAGCGGGAACGACGCCGGAGGTCTGCCTAGTTCTGCTTCGACCGAGCCTGAAGCGATTCGGCGACTGTCGCTCTGACGGCGTGGACGAATCCGGCCCAGAACGCCTCCTCCGCATCGGCATCGTCGTACTCGGCGAGACGATCGCCGATCCCGGCCGCGAGGGTCTGCTCGACCACAGCAGGCGGCACATCCTCGGTCTCGGCGACGAGCTCCGCTTGCTCGGCTGGAGCCTGACGCGCCCACGTACTGCCGGACAACAGCCCTAGTTCTCTCGGGGTGTAGTCGTTCACCGCACCCGATTCTCTACCAGGTCGCCACGCCTTCCGTGCATCACCCGTGCATCACCGTTTGCCCCAACCCGTACTTCGCCGTCCCCGGTAACCGCATGGTTGAGCCAAATCGCCTCTGCCCAAAACGCGGAAAAGGCCCATACGGGATTCGAACCCGTGCCGCCGCCGTGAGAGGGCGGTGTCCTAGGCCACTAGACGAATGGGCCGTGGCGACGGCCAAGTCTAGCGGACGCCTCCCGGCCGCCTTTCGGCTAGCCGAGCGGATACCCCGGGCGGCCCTTCGCGAGCCAGTCGGCGATCGTCTCGCGCGTGCCGACGTCGCGCCTCACCGCCGACGCGAGCATGTACCGGTGGTGGAGCACGTCGCAGTACGCCTGGATCGGGTCGGCGAGGTCGTCGAGCGCGGCGAGCTCCCCGAGGATCGGCTCGAACTCCTCGACGCGCCAGCGGATCGCGGCCGTCGCCTTGTCCATCGGCCGTGCCGTCCTCGTGCCGCGCGGTGTAGTAGTGGACGTCGGAGAGGATCGCGCGGGCCTGGTTCTCGAGGGCGTCGACGCCGGTCAGCGCCTTGAGCCGGCTCGAGTGGTACGTGCGCCCGCCGACGCGCACCTTGATCACGAGCCGCTCCGTGTCGTCGGCCGTCGGGACGAGGTCGACCTCCTCGACGTCGAAGCCGAGGCGGTTGATCCGCTCGAGCCGCTCGGTGATCCGATAGCGCTCGTCGGCGGCGATCGCCTCCGTCCGGCTCAGCTCCGCCCAGAGGTTGCGGTAGCGCTCGGCGATGTCGAGCCCGAGCTCCAGGTCCGCGTCGTCGATGTCTGCCCCGGCGGCCGCGGCGATGTCCGCCATTCCGCCGGCGACGTTCTCGATCATGATCTCGAGGTCCTCCTCGCGCCGGCCGTCGCTCAGCGGCCCGAGGTACGTCTCGGCGGTCTCGGCGTCGACCATGATCGTGTCGATCGCCTCGGCGTCGAAGCGGTAGAGGACGTTCGAGAGGTTGCAGTCGCCCCAGTAGCAGGACGAGAGGTGGAGCTCGACGAGGAGCCCGGCGAAGGCGTCGAGCATCTGGTTCCGGCGCGCTCCGAACCCCGGGCCCGATGAGGATCTCGCGGTACGAGAACGAGAACGGCTCGTACGCGGTGATGAGGGCGGCCGACCGCTCCTCGCCCGGGTCGTCGGACCGGTTCTCGACGAGCCCGACGGCGCGGACGGCCGCGGCGCCGGCCGCCTCGAGCGTGCGGAGCACCGAGTAGTCGTTCCGCGCGGGCCGCTCCTGGAGCTCCTTGACGACGTAGATCCCGTGCGGGATACGAGAGGAAGCGGACCTCGTGGCGGCTGATGCCCTTCGGCAGCTCGAGCAGGTTGGGGACGCGCCAGTCGACGACCGACTCCTCCCAGGGCAGGTCGAGGAAATCGGGGTGGCCGGGTCGGATCGTGAGCGTCGGCGCCACGATCCCAGGCTAGAGACGGGCCGGGCGCGGCTGCGGCGCGCGTCAGGCGGTCGCCGGCGGCGTCGTGGCGAGTGGAGGGTCGGGCTCGCGCGCGTCGATCCGCTCCTCGAAGCGCCGGCGGATCTCCTCGCCGGTCGCGAGGAGGTCGTAACGGGCGCGGCGCGGCGGGAGCTTGAGCACGCGCACCGACTCGTCGCGATCGCCGTGACAGCGCGCGTAGGCGGCTGCCTCGTCGAGAGGCCTCAGGCGGTCGACCTTCCGCCAGAACGGCACGTCCGTTCTCTACCAGTCAGGGAGCGCCGTGGGAACCCCGTGGCGGGTGACGCGGCCCGCAGTTTGCGCACGAATCCTGGGACGGCGTCAGCTCCACGGCTTGCAGGACCACGGGCTCCAGTCGCGTCCCGAACGAACGAAGTAGCGGTATGCGGCGCGGGCCTGCATCGAGCGCGGACTCCCCGTGGCCGAACAGCTGCCGCTCGCTCGAGCCCATCTGGAACAGGCCGCGGTACTGGCCGTTCTGCGCGCCCGTCCGGTAGCCGGACTCGCACCGCGCGACCTGGAGCGCCTGCTTGCAGTAGCGCCCGAACACGTGGCAGATCGCCTTCGCGGGCGAGCGCGCGAGCTGCGCCTCGAACTGCATGCGCTGCGCTCGTGCTCGCGCCGGGCGAGCTCCCGCCGGGTTCTGCGGCTCTCGCCCGGGTCGCGGCGAGGTGTCGGCGCGCCGTCCCGAGGCGGAGGCTCGCCTCCTTCTCGTAGCGCGGGTCGGTGAGGAGCCAGCGGTGCTTGTCGAAGAAGCGGATCACCGCGGTGTCCTTCTTCATGCTCGCGAGGTGCCGCGAGAGCTGCCGGTCGAGGTCGGCAGACGTGCGGGCGTGCGCCGCAACCGGCGTGGCGCAGAGAACGAGGGCGCACAGGCCCGTGATCACGGCTTTCAGGACGTGACCTCCGCGTGGGGAACAAGTCCACGGCGCGCGCCGCAGTTGGGCCGACCAGAGGCGGCCCAGCGCTTGCCGTTCGTGTCGAACGCTGCGGGCGAGCCTACCCGCGGCGCACAAGCGTGCCGCAGTCACTTACGAAACCTTCACAGCGGGTGTCACAATCGTTGTCGCGCCGTACAACGCGAAACGCCCCGTGCGGGGCGTTTCGGAGGCTGCGGGACAGGGACTCGAACCCCAACTTCCGGAGCCAGAATCCGGCGTCCTACCATTAGACGATCCCGCAGCGCGCCTCGGATTGTACCCGGCCTCAGATCTCGAGTCGGTACTCCGGGACGAGGCGCTTCTCGTCGGCCGTGTCGATGTGGGCGATCACCTCGACGTGCGGCTCGAGGCCGGAGCCGCGGAGCTTCGCCTTGAGGAGGCCGTCGACCTGGAAGAGGCCCGACGAGTTGTTCATCAGGATCTCGATGCGCACGGGCTTCGTCTCGCCGTCGCCGATGACGACCGACTCGACGGCCGCGGCCGAGAGCGAGTGCATCGTCACCTGCCCCTTCTCGAACGGGATCCGCGAGCGCCCCTTCGCCATGTCGAGCGCGTCGCCGACGCGGAGGATCCCCGCCTCGAGCGACAGCGGCTCGCCGTCGGCGCGGTGGCTCGTGATCGCCTGGAGCACCTCCGACACGATCGACGGTCCGATCGGGCTCCTCGTAGATCCCGTCGAGCAGCTCGCGGAGCTTCGGCTCGGCGAGGAAGAGGCTCCAGTCCTCGTGCCCGCGCCGGTGGACGGACATCCCGACGCAGTGCGTGAGCGCGGCGAGGACGACGACGACCTCGGCGTCGTCGTTCCGCATCCCGTAGTCGCGGACGACGGAGGGCTCGATCCCGTGCTTCGTGAGCTGGCGGAGGAGCTTCAGCGCGATGTTGGCGACGATCTGGATGTGCACCCAGGAGTGGTCGTTGATCTTGAGCCGGACGACGGCGTTGACGTTCGCGACGTGCCACCAGCCTTTGAGCTGACGGTCGGCGTTCGCTCGCTCGAGCACGCGGCGCAGCGTCCGGTTGCCGCGCTCCGGAAGCCGGATCCGCATGTGCTCGACGGCCTCCTCGGGCGTGAGCCGGGCCTCGCGCACGGCCGTGTCGGCCGTCGGCTCCTCGATGCGCTGCTCGAGCTCCGGGTCGAGCGTCACGCGTTCGCCAGCGCCGGCTCGGCGCCGTGGGCGTCGCGGAGCCGGAAGTAGGTGATGGCGAGGGCGATCGCGCTGAACGGGGCAACGACCGCCTGCGCGATCGTCGCACCGATGAGGATCTCGAGGAACCGCGGGAGGAACGAGAAGGCCGCCTGCAGGAGGCTGCTCGCGATCCCGGTGAGAAGACCGGTGATGACGACGATCCCGAAGACCGTCCAGCCGTGGCCGCCGACGAGCTCGCGAGAGCGCCCGAACGAGCCGAGCGCCGGCCGCTGCTCGAGCACGATGACTGGCGCGATCACGGCCCAGATCGTCAGCAGGTAGAGCCCCGGGACGACGAGCAGGAGAAGCCCGACGGCGACCCCTAGGCCCGCCAGCAGTCCCGCGACGAGCAGTGGCAGGACGGCGCGCGAGACGGTGCCGAACACCTGCCCGACCGTCGCGTCGAATCGTCCGTCGCGCGCATCCTGGACGGCGTACACGAGCGCCCCCTGCAGCCAGGTGCTCCCGACGACAGCGGTTGCGAGCCCAACGACTGCCACGAGGAAGGCCGAGCCGCCGCTGTCGGACGAGAGCGCCTCGGCGACGACGGCGATAGACGAGGTTGACCAGTGCGAACACGACGACCGCGAGGGCGAAGAAGCGGAGGAAGAACCGCGTGTACATCGTCCACGCCTCGTCCAGGACCGCGCCGATGCTCATGGCGCGATCCTACGCGTACCGCGATCCGTGGTCGATGCGGGCGAGCTCGCGCCGCACGTGCGTGAGCGCCTTGCCGAGGCGCGCGCGGTTCGTCGCGTCGTTGAGCCAGCCGCTGGCGCCGGACGGGTGCGGGAGCGGCACCGCGACCGCGTCTCCGAGCAGGTAGCTCTTGCCGATCGCCTCGGTAAGGCGGCGGATCCCGAGCAGCACCGTCGCCGGTGCGAGCCCGACGGTGACGATCAGCGCGGGACGGAGGAGGCGGAGCTCGGCCTCGCGCCAGTCGGCGCACAGCGCCCGCTCGACCGCGGTCGCCGAACGGTCGCCGCGGCCGCCCGGGCTCGGGCCCGGGAAGCAACGGGTGACGGAGGCGCAGTAGAAGCGGCTGAAGAACTCGTCCTCGTCGAGTCGGAGCCATCGGCGGAGCGTCCGGCCGGCGCGTCCCTGCCACGGCAGGCCGGTCTCCCCCTCGACTCGGCCGGGCGCGAACCCGAAGAGGTACGCCGCCTGGCTCGCCGTCCCGGCGACGACGGGGCGCGGGTCGATCGGGTAGCCGGCCTCGAGGCAACGGCGGCAGCGTCGGTTGTCGCGCTGGAGCCGGCCGATCGACCGGTAGCCGCTCACCGGGGCGAGCGCACGACGACGAACCAGTCGCCGGCGTGGAGCACGTCGCCTCCACCGAGCTCGCCGAGGAGCGCGTTCGGCTCGAACCAGCGCTTGTAGACCTCCCAGCGCGAGCCGTCGAGAAGACGTCGCTCCGACCACTCGTCTTCGACGGCGGAGTGCGTGCGGGACGCGTCCACGAGCACGAGCTCCGGCGCGACGCGTCGCGCCTCGCGCGAGGAACGTGACGCGCTGCAGCTCGTCGAGGTGCCCGTAGAAGTGCCCGCTGCAGACGCGGTCGAAGCTGTCGTCCGGGAAGGGGAGGGAGAGGGCGTCGCCCTGGACGAACGTCCCGGTCGGGACGCGACCGCGCGGCGATGGCGAGCATGCGGCCGCTCGCGTCGAGGCCGGTGACGGGGCCGCGCAGGTGCTGCGTCAGGAAGCCGGTCCCGCACGCGACGTCGAGCGTCCGTGCGGGCGGGAGCGAGGCGAGAACGTCGGTGACGGCGATAGCTCCGCGTCGAAGCCCGGACGATCTCGATCCGCGTAGAGGCCGACGCCCCGGTACCAGTCGTCGTACTCGGGAGCGCGCCGGTCGTAGTAGGCGGGGGCGGTCGGCTCGCGCACGCTTTCTAGAGTAGGCGGATGCTTCCCCTCGAGTCCGTGCCGAACGTGTCCGAGGGGCGCGACGCGCGTGTCGTCGCCGCGGTCGGGCGGGCGTTCGGGGTCGCGGGGTGCCCAGGTCGTCGACGTGCACGTCGATGCCGACCACCACCGCTCCGTCTTCACGCTCATCGGGGACGAGCGGGACGTTGGAGGACGGGCTTGTCGCAGGCATCGCGGAGGCTCGACGCACGATCGACCTCGGTCGCCACGAGGGCGTGCACCCGCGGGTGGGCGCGGTCGACGTCGTCCCACTCGTCCCGCTCCTGCGGGAGGATCTGGCGCGCGCGGAGTCGGTGGCGCGCGCCGTCGCACGGCGGCTCGGGGAAGAGCTCGGGGTAACGGTGTTCCTCTACGGGTCGCTCGCAGAGGGCCGGCGCCCGGCGTTCTACCGGCGGGGCGGGCCGGTCGAGCTGCAGGCGCGTGTCGATGCCGAAGAGCTTGTGCCCGCGCACGGGCCTTCTCGGCTGGACCCCGCCTTCGGCGCGGTCCTGGTAGGCGCGCGCCCGCCGCTCCTCGCCTTCAACCTGGAGCTCGAGGGGCCACTCGACGTTGCGCGCGAGGTCGCCGCCGCGGTGCGGGAGTCCGGCGGCGGGCTGCCCGGCGTCCAGGCGCTCGCGCTCCGGCTCGGAGACGGGCGGATCCAGGTCTCGACGAACGTCGTCGATCTCGACGCGACCGCGCCGCACGCGCTCGTCGAGCGCGATCGTCGCGGAGGCTTGCCGCGCGCGGCGCAGGCGTGGGCGAGGGCGAGCTCGTCGGGCTCGTACCCGCGGCGAGCGTCGCCGACGGCGGCCCGCGCCGGCGGGAGTCGAGGCGCCACTCGACGGGGACCGGCCTGCCGACGTCGGCCGCCCTGCGGGCGGCTGCGCGGGCGCTGCGGCTCGCGCGCCTCGATCCGGATCGCGTGCTCGAGTGGCACGTGCGGCGCTGGGAGTCGACGTCGTCGCGGTGATGCTGTCGGCACGAAGCCGGCACAAGCCGGTCGGGCGTTCGGCGATAGCGTGACTCCAGGGAGCCTCGCTCCCCCGTGCCGGGGGTGCGCGCGCTCGGTTGGAGGAGCGCGCCGTGACGTCGACGCGCGTCGGCGGTCACCGTGCCGCGGCCGGGCTCGCCGGTTCGTGCGGCCGCGCGGAACCACCATCTAGACTCGCCGCGTGCCGGCCGCGGTCGAGCTGACTGGCGACGATCTGACGATCGCCGACGTCTGGGACGTCGCCGTCGA
Organism: uncultured Actinomycetes bacterium; assembly: GCA_963706915.1. Classification (GTDB taxonomy): domain Bacteria; phylum Actinomycetota; class Thermoleophilia; order Gaiellales; family Gaiellaceae; genus Gaiella. The sequence continues at coordinate 183,892 of CAVPOH010000005.1, read as the reverse complement.
GCGTCGGCCGGTCGCGCTCGGGGCGAGCGGGCGCGAGCGAGTCGCGCGGGCACGCGCGTTCCTCGAGTCCCAGGTCGGCGACCACACGTACGGCGTCAACACCGGCTTCGGGCGCTTCGTCTCCGAGTCGATCCCACCCGAGCAGGCCGCCGAGCTTCAGCTGCGGCTTCTCCGGAGCCACGCGTGCGGCGTCGGCGAGCCCTATCCGGACGACGTCGTCCGCGGGGCGATGCTCCTCCGGGCGAACACGCTCGCGAAGGGATACTCGGGCGCCCGCGTCGAGACCGTCGAGTTGCTCGTTGCCGCGCTCGTCGCCGGACTCGTGCCGCACGTTCCGTCGCGTGGCTCGGTCGGAGCGAGCGGCGATCTCGCTCCACTCGCGCACCTCGCCCTGCCGTTGGTGGGCGAGGGCGAAGCGGTCGTCGACGGCGCGCGCCTCGCAGGCGCTCGAGGCACTGCGCGCGGTCGGGCTCGAGCCGATCGTGCTGGCAGCGAAGGAGGGCCTCTCGCTGATCAACGGCACGCAGTTCATGACCGCGATGGCGTCGCTCGCGCTCACCCGCGCGAAGCGCCTTGCATGCGCGGCGGACATCGCCTGCGCGATGTCGCTCGAAGCGCTCCAGGGGACGCCGACGAGCTTCCACCCCGCGATCCATGCCGCCCGGCCGCTTCCCGGTCAGCGGCGGAGCGCCGCGACGCTCCGCGCGCTGCTCGCGGGCTCGGCGATCGTGGAGTCCCACCGCTGGTGCGACAAGGTGCAGGACGCCTATTCCCTCCGTTGCGCGCCGCAGGTGCACGGCGCGAGCCGCGACCTCCTCGACCACGTCGAGCGCACCGTGGCGGTCGAGCTCAACGCGGCCACGGACAACCCCCTCGTCCTGCTCGACGACGAGCTGATCGTGTCGAACGGCAACTTCCACGGCCAACCGATCGCGATGGCGCTCGACTGCCTCGCCATCGCGTGCGCCGAGCTCGGGAGCATCAGCGAGCGGCGAACCGAGCGCCTCGTCAACCCGTCGCTCTCGGACGGGCTGCCGCCGTTCCTCGTCGCGCGCGAGGAGGGGCTCAACTCCGGCTTCATGATCCCGCAGTACGTCGCGGCCGCGCTCGTCTCCGAGAACAAGGCGCTTTGCCATCCCGCGTCCGTCGACTCGATCCCCACGAGCGCCGGCCAGGAGGACCACGTCTCCATGGGGAACGGTGCCGGGCTCAAGGCGCTCCAGGTCGTCGCCAACGCCGAACGCGTACTTGCCATCGAGCTCCTCGCGGGAGCACAGGCTGTCGAGTTCCTCGCGCCGCTCGAGCCGGGCGTCGGTGTCCGGGCGGCGCGCGAATTCGTCCGGACGCTGTCCGAGCGAGTCCGGGAGGATCGGTCGCTGTCGGCGGACATCGAGCGCGTTGCCGCGGCGATCGGGGACGGGAGCTTGGAACGCGCGGCCATGCGCGAGATCGAGGACATCCACGAGTGAGCGATCTGCCGCCTCTCCGCAACCCGTACCGTGCGTCGGCGCTGTTCCACGCCGGGCTCGCCGTCGTCATTCTCATCTTCGCCGGCCTCACCGGCGGCGACCTGACGCGGGCGGTGGCATTCGCAGCGCTGTATTTCGTCGCGGCGACCGGCTGGACGTGGTTCCGATTCCGTCAGCGCGAGTCGCGCCCGAAGAAGGTCGAGCCCGTGCAGAGCAAGCGACGGAACGGGAGCTCGTGAGCGACGTTCTGGTCGAGCAGCTCGTCGGCGACCTGTCGGCGATTCGCGCGCCACGCGGTGGCACCCTGAACGCTCGGTCGTGGCAGACCGAGGCGCCGCTCCGGATGCTCCTCAACAACCTCGACCCGGAGGTCGCGGAGCACCCGGAGTCGCTCGTCGTCTACGGCGGCTCGGGACGCGCCGCTCGTTCGCACGACGCGCTGCGTGGGATCGTCCGAGCGCTGCTCCGTCTCGGCGACGACGAGACGCTCCTCGTTCAGTCCGGCAAGCCGGTCGGCGTCTTCCGGACGCATCCCGGCGCGCCGCGCGTGCTCATCGCGAACTCCCTCATCGTCCCGGCGTGGGCGTCGTGGGACGAGTTCCGGAAGCTCGAGGCCCAAGGCCTGACGATGTTCGGCCAGATGACGGCCGGCTCGTGGATCTACATCGGCACCCAGGGAATCCTGCAGGGCACGTACCAGACGTTCTGCGCGGCGGGCGAGAAGCACTTCGGCGCTCCGGACCTGTCCGGCCGGACGATCCTGACCGCCGGCCTCGGTGGGATGGGGGGCGCTCAGCCGCTCGCCGCGACGATGGCGGGCGCCGCGATCCTCTGCGTGGAGATCGACCAGCGCTCGATCGATCGTCGCCTCGAGACGCGGTACGTGGACGAGCAGGCGGCGACGCTCGACGAGGCGCTCGAGCGCATCCGCGGGGCCGCAGCCGAGCGAAGGCCGCTCTCGGTTGCGCTGAGGGCGAACGCCGCCGACGTCTTTCCGGAGCTCGTCGCCCGCGGGGTCGCCTTCGACCTCGTGACCGACCAGACCGCCGCCCACGACCCCCTGACGGGCTACATCCCGGCCGAGGTGCCGTTCGAGGAGGCCGCGGCGCTCCGCGAGCGCGACCCGGAGGAGTACCTACGACTCGCCTCGCGAGTCGATCGTCGCCCACGTCCGCGCGATGGTCGAGTTCGTCCGGATGGGGTGCTACGTTTTCGATTATGGCAACAACCTGCGAGGTGAGGCCTATCGAGCGGGGCTGAAGGACGCCTTCACATACCCGGGCTTCGTCCCGGCCTATATCCGGCCGCTCTTCTGTCGTGGGATCGGGCCGTTCCGCTGGGCGGTGCTGTCGGGTGACGCCGGCGGACATCGCGGCGATCGACGAGGCATTGAAGGAGCTGTTCCCCGACGACACGCTCCTCCAGCGCTGGCTCGAGCTTGCACCGGAGCGCGTCGCGTTCCAGGGCCTGCCGGCTCGCATCTGCTGGCTCGGCTACGGCGACCGGGCCAAGGCGGGGCTTGCGATCAACGACCTCGTCCGCGCCGGGAAGGTGTCGGCGCCCGTGGTCATCGGGAGGGATCACCTCGACTCCGGCTCCGTCGCGTCGCCGTACCGCGAGACCGAGGCGATGCGGGACGGCTCGGACGCGATCGCGGACTGGCCGATCCTGAACGCGCTCCTGAACACGGCTGCGGGGGCGACGTGGGTGAGCGTCCACCACGGCGGCGGCGTCGGGATCGGGAACTCGATCCACGCCGGCATGGTCGTCGTCGCCGACGGGACGGACGATGCCGCGGAACGTCTCGGGCGTGTGCTCGCGGCCGATCCGGGCACAGGCGTGATGCGACACGCGGACGCGGGCTACGACGAGGCCGTCGCGGCAGCGAAGAGTGGGGGCCTCGATCTGCCGGGGGTCACGACGTGACGCTCGCCCCGTGAGCCGGCTCCTCGTCCGCGACCTCGCGCAGCTCGCGACGCCAACCGCTCCGGGGGCACCGCTGCGCGGCGCCGCCCTCGGCGAGGTCGAGGTCGTGGAGAACGCATTCGTTCTCGTGCGCGACGGGCTGATCGAGGCGCTCGGCCCCATGATGAGTCTCCCCGGCGTCGACGGCGACGTGCACGAGATCGACGGTCGTGGGCTCAGCGCCATCCCCGGGCTCGTCGACTGCCACACGCACCCGGCGTTCGCCGGCGACCGTGCGCACGAGTTCGCTCTGCGCGCCGCCGGAGCGACCTACGAGGAGCTTCTCGCCGCGGGAGGCGGGATCCTGTCCACGACCCGCGCGACCCGCGCGGCCGGCCCGGACGCGCTTCGCGAGGTCGTCGAACGGCACCGGGACGCGATGCTCGCGCACGGCACGACGACATTCGAGGGCAAGAGCGGCTACGGCCTCGATCACGACACCGAGCTCGCGCAGCTCGAGGCGGTCCGGGACGCAGGCGGCGTCCCGACCTGGCTCGGCGCCCACGCTGTGCCACCGGAGCACGCCGACGCGGACGCCTACGTGGACTGGCTGATCGCGGACGTCCTGCCCGACGCGGCGGGGATCGCCGTCGCCGCAGACGTCTTCGTCGAGCGCGGGACGTTCGACGTCGAGCAGGCCCGCCGCTACCTGCGTGGCCTGCCGCGAGGCGGGGCTCACCCTGCGGTTCCACGGCGACCAGCTCTCGGAGATCGGCGCCGTGCCGCTCGCCGTCGACCTCGGTGCGCGCTCGGTCGACCACCTGGAGGCAACGAGCCCGATGGGGATCGAGGCGCTCGCCGCCAGTGACGTCGTGGGCGTCCTCCTACCCGTCGCCGCGCTCTATCTCGGCCGGCCGATGCCGCCTGCCCGCGCGCTCGTCGACGCAGGAGCTGCGATCGCGCTGGCGACCGACTTCAACCCTGGGAGCGCGTACTGCGAGAGCCTGCCCGTGGTGAGCACCCTTGCGTGCACGCAGCTCGGGCTGACGCCTGCCGAAGCGCTCTCTGCATGCACGGTGAACGCCGCGTACGTCCTCGGCCTCCCCGACCGCGGCCGGCTCGCACCCGGGCTCCGCGCGGACGTCGTACTCGTCGACGCCCCCGACTGGCGTCACCTCGCGTATCACCTCGGGGGCGACATCGTCCACACCGTCGTCCGCGAGGGGCGAATCGTCCGTTCGCGGGCATAATCGAGTCGATGGCCAACCAGAAGCAACGCCGCCGCCGGGCGAAGGAGAAGCGGCACGCGTACGACCTCGTCGAGATCGACGCCGAGGGGAACGAGACCGTCCTCTAGCGCGACCGAGGTCAAGTCCGAGGCCGGACCGAACACCCCGGCGAAGAAGACCCAGCCCGCGCGTGGACAGGCCAAGCGCGGGCCGGGGGACGCCGCAACCGCCCTCGTGGCCGCGCGTCCTGAAGCGCGGAGCGATCTTCGCGCCGATCTTTCTCGCGACCGTCCTCCTGCTCGCCGGCAACCGGCTCACTTTCGTCGGCGCCGTCGTCCAGACGGTGTTCCTGCTCGCGATCTTCGTGCCGTTCAGCTATTTCATGGACCGGCTCGTGTGGCGCTCGTACGAGAAGCGCCAGGCACGCGAGGCCTCGCGCTAGGGACGCTGAAGAACTGCCCGCGCGGGCGAAAGCTCAGTTCGGCGTCTCGCCCTCGAGGTAGTGCCCGTCCCCGGGCCACGGCGCGAGGAGGAGCAGGATCCGGGCGCCGGAGGCACTCGAGACTGCATGCCGTTCGCCCGGATCGAACGTCGCGAGGGTGCCGACTCCCCCGCTGACGACCTCGTCGCCGCATCGGATCTCTGCCTCGCCCTCGACGACGACGAGCCACGCGCGTTCCCGCACCTGATGGTCGCTGAGCTCCTGGCCCGCGTCGAGCCGGATGGCGATCGCGCGTGCGCCGTCGTTCGTCGTGAGCACGGCCGGGTCTATCGTGCCGCCCGGTGCCTCGATGTCGGTGAGGTGCCAGGACTGCACGCGCGCACCCTATCGCGCATGAGTCCGAGGACGACGGTCGGCGCGTCCGTACACTCGCGATCGTGCCAACGGTCGTCGACCAGCTCACCTTCGGCCCGTACGCGACGAACTGCTACGTCGTGCGTGCCGACCGCTCCGCCCCCGAGGCGGTCGTCGTCGACCCGAGCGGCACCGCGACGGAGATCCGCCTTTGGCTCGCTTCGCTCGGCACGCGCTGTGCGGCGATCCTCGTCACGCACGGTCACATCGATCACGTCCTCGGGCTGGCGGACCTCGCGGAGGGCACCGAGGCGCCGGTGCACGCGCCGGCAGCAGAGCTGACGCTCTTCGAGGAGCCCGGTCGGTTCGCGCCCGCCGGCATCACGGCGCGCGGATGGACCCCGGAGGTCCTGCTCGAAGGCAACGAGACGCTCGAGCTCGCAGGCGTCCGGTTCGACGTCGTCTCCGTCCCCGGGCATTCGCCGGGGCACGTCGCGTACGCGATCGACGGCGCGCTCCTCTCGGGCGACGTGCTCTTCGCAGGCTCTGTGGGTCGCACCGACCTCCCTGGCGCGGACTGGGAGACCCTGCTCGCGTCGCTGCGCACGCTGGTCGAGCACGTATCCCGGCGAGACCGTCGTCCATCCGGGCCACGGCCCCCCGACGACGCTCGGCCAGGAGCTCGCCCGCAACCCGTTCCTCGCAGAGCTGCGGCGCGAGCGGCAGGAGCCCGTCGAGTGAGCGACCGACCGAAGCTCGAGCGCCCGCGCGGCACCCACGACGTCGTCCCTGCCGAGATGCCGCGCTGGGAGCGGGTCACCGGCGAGATCGAGCGACTCTGCACGCTCTACGGCTACCGCCGGATCGTCACGCCGGTCTTCGAAGACACAGCGCTGTTCGCACGGACGTCCGGCGCGGGATCGGACGTCGTGCAGAAGGAGATGTACACGTTCACCGACCGCTCCGATCGCTCGTTGACGCTGCGTCCCGAGGGGACCGCACCGATCTGTCGCGCCTACGTCGAGCACGGGATGCACCGCGACCCGCAGCCCGTGAAGCTCTTCACGATCGCGCCGATGTATCGGTACGGCGCGCCCGGGCGCGGGCGATACCGCGAGCACTGGCAAGCCTCCGTCGAGGCGCTCGGCTCCGACGATCCGTCGATCGACGCGGAGCTGATCCAGCTCTACGACGCGCTCCTCGGCCGACTCGGAGTGACGCGCTACCACCTCGAGCTGAACTCGATCGGCTGTCGCGAGTGCAGGCCCGCGTACCTCGACGCGCTCGGTGCGTGGCTCGCGGAGAACGCGGAGCGACTCGACGACGACACGCGAGCGAAGATCGACGTCAGCCCGCTTCGGGTGTTCGACAACTACCTCGCGAAGCCGCAGGCGGTCCGCGATGCGCTCGACGAGGCACCGAAGATCGGCGAGTCGCTCTGCGCCGGCTGCGTCGAGCACTTCGCGGCGGTCCGGGCGGACCTCGACGCCGTGGGCGTGGCATACACGATCGTCCCGACGCTCGTGCGGGGGCTCGACTACTACACGCGGACGACGTTCGAGTTCGTCGGGCCGATGGAGAACCAGAACTCGACGATCACCGGCGGTGGCCGCTACGACTACCTCATCGAGGAGATCGGCGGGCCGCCGACCCCGGGGATCGGCTTCGGTGCGGGCATCGAGCGGCTGCATCATCGCGATGGAGGAGGAAGGCGTCCCCGACGAGCCTCCGCCCACGATCGACGTGTTCCTCGCGCTCGACGAGGGCGCCCCCCGACCGACGGTCGCACGCTGGCTCGCAGAGCTCCGCCGGGCGGGCGTGTCCGCCGAGACCGACTACGCCGGCCGCTCGCTCAAGGGCCAGCTCACTCAGGCACGACGGCTGGGGGCGGCGGCGACCGTCGTCGTCGGGGCAGAGACGGCGACGCTCCGCCGGACCGGCAGCGCGGACGAGACGCTCGCATACGACGAGATCGTCTCTAGGCTCTCGACGTGAGCTGGAGGGACCTCATGTGCGGAGAGCCGCGCGCGGAGCACGCCGGTCAGCACGATCACCCTCGCCGGATGGGTCGCGCGACGCCGCGACCACGGCGGCCTCGTGTTCGTCGATCTTCGCGACCGGAGCGGGGTCACGCAGCTCGTCGTCAACCCCGAGCGAGCGCCGGCGGCCGCCGAGCTAGCGAGCGAGATCCGCAACGAGTTCGTGCTCCAGGCGCGCGGCGAGGTCGTCGCTCGGTCACCCGATACGGTCAACCCTCGCATGGCGACGGGCGAGGTAGAGCTCGCGGTCGACGCGCTCGAGATCGTCTCGCGGTCGACGCCCGCTGCCCTTCCAGCTCGACGAGGAGAACGTCGACGAGACGCTCCGCTTGCGTTACCGCTGGCTCGACCTGCGCCGCGAGAAGCTCCAGCGCAACCTGGGCCTCCGCGCCCGGATGGTCGGGATCATCCGCCGGCACATGGAGGACGCGGGCTTCCTCGACATCCAGACGCCGATCCTCTACAAGTCGACGCCCGAGGGAGCACGCGACTTCGTCGTCCCGAGCCGGCTCCACAAGGGGCGCTTCTTCGCGCTTCCGCAGAGCCCGCAGATCCTCAAGCAGCTGACGATGATCGCCGGCTTCGACCGCTACTACCAGATCGCGATCTGCTTCCGGGACGAGGATCTCCGCGCCGACCGCGTCCAGGAGCTCACCCAGCTCGACGTCGAGATGAGTTTCCCGGACCAGGAGGCCCTGTTCGCCCTGATGGAGCGGATGTTCGCGCGCGATCTGGCGCGACTGCGTCGGCGTCGAGATCGAGACGCCGTGGCCGCGGATGACGTACGACGAGGCCGACCGCCGGTTCGGCTCCGACAAGCCCGACACGCGCTTCGGCCTCGAGCTCGAGGACGCGACGGCGCTCACGCGCGACTCGGAGTTCGGCGTCTTCGCAGGCGCGGAGGCAGTGCGCTTCCTCCGCGTGCCGACGGACGTACTCGCGCGCGGAGATCGCCGCCCTCGAAGAGGTCGCGAAGGAGCGCGGCGCGAAGGGCCTTGCCTACCTGACACGCGACGCGGAGAGCGGCGAGATCCGGTCGCCGATCGCCAAGTTCCTCTCGGAGCGAGGAGCTCGAGGCGCTCGCGCCCGCACCGGGCGAGACGCTGCTCTTCGTCGCGGACACATGGGAGACCACCTCGCGCGTCCTCGGGCACCTCCGCCTCCACGTCGGTCGTGAGCTCGGGCTGATCGACGACACGTGAGTTCACGTTCCTCTGGGTGACCGACTTCCCGATGTTCGACTGGGACGACGAGGAGCAGCGCTGGTCCGCGAAGCACCACCCGTTCACGCGGCCGACCGACGAGTGGAAGGCGCGCTTCGCCGACGAGCCCCGGAAGGCGCTCGCGCACGCGTACGACATCATCGTCAACGGGAACGAGCTCGGCGGCGGGTCGTTCCGGATCCACGAGTCGGACATCCAGGCGCAGGTCTTCGACCTGCTCTCCCTGCACCGAGGAGCAGCAGCGCGCGCAGTTCGGCTTCCTCCTCGACGCCCTGGCGATGGGCGCGCCGCCGCACGGCGGCATCGCGCTCGGCATCGACCGGATGACCATGGTGCTCGCCGGCGAGCCCAACCTGCGTGACGTCATCGCGTTCCCGAAGAACCAGGCGGGGCTCGACCCGATGTCGGGCGCGCCGTCACGGATCACGCAGGAGCAGCTCGACGAGCTCGGCCTCCAGGTCGTCGCACCCGAGGAGGATGCGAGCTGAGCCCACGGGTCGTCGTCCGACTCCTCGCGCTCGCCGCCGTGGCGCTGCTCGCCGGCCTCGTCGCGGTGGCGGTCGTCGAGCGGTCGGACGACGAGAACCGTCCCGGTCGCCGCGGAGGGAGCCGTCGCAGCCGGCGGCGGGTGGTACGACGCCCTTGCCGCCCCGCGACCGCCGGCCGGTGACGCCGAGCGCACGAGCTGCGGTCTCACGCTGACGACCAGGTCGCTCGGCGTGACGCACCCCGTGCTCCCGTGTGGCGCGAAGCTGCTCGTCCGGTACGGGGGCGAGACGATTCTCACCGAGGTGATCGACAACGAGCTCGTCGCGACCGGCCGGCAGTTCGAGCTGACGCCGGCGCTCGCGCAGCTCGTCGGGCTCGACGGCACGCAGCAGGTCGAGTGGCGCTACGCGACTCGCTAGTGGTCGTCCGGCGACGGCTGGGTAGGATGCGTCTTGCTCGGCGTCACGCGTGGCCCCGGGCTCTCAACGTGAACCAACAATCACACGGAGGGAGCTCGGGTCCGGGCGACGGCGTTGCCGAAGGCCGGCAGGGCACCCACCTGGAGAAGCGGGTTCGCTTTTCCGGCCCGGGGTCACGCGAGGCGCCGAGCACCTCTTCGAGCGGCCGATGAGTGACATCGTCGGGTTGGACCACGTCCAGGTCACCGCGCCGCCGGGATGCGAGGAAGAGGCACGCCGCTTCTACGGTGAGCTCGTAGGGCTCGAGGAGCTCCCGAAGCCACCGCTTCTCGCATCGCGTGGCGGAGTCTGGTTCCGCGCCGGCGTTCACGAGCTGCACGTCGGCGTCGCCGAGGACTTCGTGTCGGCGACGAAGGCACACCCGGCGTTGCACGTCGCCTCGACCGCGGCGCTGGGCGCGACCGCGCGGCGGCTGCAGGCGGGCGGCGTCGTGATCACCTGGGCGGATCCCGCCGAGATCCCCGGTACCTCCCGCTTCCACGTCCACGACCCCTGGGGCAATCGGCTCGAGCTCGTCGCTCGTGACGAAGTCGGCACGAACACGTGACCCCCGCGGCATTGGCTCGGCGGTAGCGTGGCATCAGGGACACGGGAGTGCCCCCGGGGAGTTTGGGGGCGCGTTGGGCGGCGCGCGGCCCCTGGCGCCGGGCCGTCGACGGATTCCGCCACGGCCACGCGCTACCGTGGATCGATGCCCGTCGAGGTCACCGGCGACTCCGCCCGCGGCGACGCGTTCGCGTTCGCGCGGCTCGTCGTCGACGACGACAGGATCGTCGAGGCGGACGCGCCCGGGATGGCGCGCCCGCTCGCGGGTCTGACCCTTCTCGAGGCGGCCGCGGTGCCGGGCGAGACGCTTGCAGCCGATGCGGTCGCGAACGCCATCGCCCAGGTGTTCCGCGCGACCCCGACCCCGGGGCGGATCGCCGTGGCGATGAGCGGAGGCGTCGACAGCGCGGTCGCGCTCCTGCGCGCGCGCCCGGATGCGATCGGCGTCACGCTTCGACTCTGGCTCGATCCGGCCGGGCCGGATTCCGAGCGCGCGTGCTGCTCGCCCGACGCAGTCATCCGCGCGCGCCGGACGTGTCATGCCCTCGGACTGCCTCATGTGACGCTCGACCTCCGCGAGGCGTTTCGCGACGCCGTCGTCCGCCCGTTCGTCGCCGGCTACGAGGCCGGCCTTACCCCGAACCCGTGCATGCGATGCAACGGCGTCGTTCCGCTTCGCCGGCGCTAGTCGCGTTCGCCGACCGGGCGGGCGCCGACGTGCTGTGGACTGGGCACTACGCGCGCGTCGTCGAACGGGACGGTCGACGCCTCGTCGCGCGCGCTGCCGACCCCGGAAGGACCAGTCGTACATGCTGGCAACGCTCGCACCGGAGGTCCTCGACCGCGTCGCTTTCCCGCTCGGCGCGATGACGAAGGCCGAAGTGCGCACCGAGGCCGCCGCGGCCGGACTGGACGCGGCTCGTCGGCCGGAGAGCCAGGAGGCGTGCTTCCTCGCCGGTGGCGACTACCGCTCGTTCCTCTCCCGAAGCGGCGTGGCATCGCGATCGGGGCCGATCCTCGACGAGGGCGGAAACGTCGTCGGACGGCACGACGGGCTGTGGCGATTCACTCCCGGCCAGCGGCGCGGGATCGGTGTCGCGTCTGCCCGAACCGCTCTACGCGCTCCGGTCGGACGTCGAGGCGAACGCGCTCGTCGTCGGCCCGCGCGCGGCATTGCGGGTGACTCGAGTCGACGCGCGCGGCGAGCTCTACGTCCCCGTCGAGGACGTCGAGGTGAAGCTCCGCTACCGCAGCGAGCCCGTCGCGGCGCGCGTCACACCCAGGGACGTGGGCTTCGCGCTCGAGCTGTCCGAGCCGGTCGAGGCAGCCGCGCCCGGTCAGATCGCCGTCCTCTACGACAGCGATGCAGTTGTCGGTGCGGGCGTGATCGAACGTGCGACGGGGTAGGATCCGGCGCGATGACGGTCGCGTTCTCCGCCGGTGACGCCGCCTACTGGGGCCTGGCGATCTTCCTCGTCCTCCTCGGCGTTGGCTCGATCTTCGCCCTCTACAAGCTCGGTCGGGTGTTCGACCGGGTCTCGTCGTTCGTTCAGGAGCTCCGAGCGCGACGTTCTACCGGTCGTCGTCAAGACGGGCGGCACCGTCGACCGCGTCAACTACCAGCTCGACAAGCTCGACACGGTGACGGACAGCGCGGTGTCCATGGCGGACAGCGCCGACACGGCCGTGCGGGCGGTCTCGACGGCAATCGCCACGCCGGTCGAGAAGGTCTCCGGGCTGGCGGCCGGGATCGCACACGGCTTTGCGTCCTTCCGCAAGTCACGGGATTTCTCCGAGGCGAAAGAGGCGGCACAGGACGCAGCGCGCCGGCGCGAGCAGGATCTCGCGGAAGATCTCCGGGCCGCGGGCCGCACGCCTCCTTCGGAGGACCGGCCGACGCCGACGCCGACGCCGCCTCCGCAGCCGAAGCCCGATCCGTGGCCGCAGCCGCCGCCGACGCCGAAGCCGGATCCTGCGCCGGTCCCACCCGACGAGGTGCCCTAGGCCGGCGCCCAGTGCGACGCCTGACGGCGACGCGCATAGAGACGAGTCCGTCGCAGCCCGCGACCGATTCGGCGCTGGTGCGACGTACCGCCGTCGAACGACGCGGGCGTGTCCATTCCGGTCACAGAACCGGCACGAACCCGTGACGCTCTCGTCGGTCGTCCGCCGATAGCCTGACCTCAGGGACACGGGAGTGCCCCTGGGGGCGGTTGATCGGAGAGTCCCGACCACCGCGCATCTACCAGGCGCGAAACGGCTTGGGCGCTACGATCGGCGGATGCGCACGACGGCCGAGCTCCGCGAGGGATTCCTTTCGTTCTTCGAGTCGCGAGAGCACATGCGGTTCCCGTCGTTCTCGCTCATCCCGCCGCCCGAGGACCCGTCGACGCTGTTCATCAGCGCCGGCATGCAGCCGCTGAAGCCGTACTTCTCGGGCGACAAGCAGCCGCCCGCGCCGCGCTTCACGACCGTCCAGAAGTGCCTTCGCGCCGGCGGGAAGGACACCGACCTCGACGAGGTAGGGCTCACCGCCCGCCACGCGTCGATGTTCGAGATGCTCGGCAACTTCTCGTTCGGCGACTACTTCAAGGATGGCGCCGTCGACCTCGCGTGGGAGTTCGTGACGGAGCACCTCCGCTTCGACCCCGACCGGCTCTGGGCGAGCGTCTTCGCCGGCGACCCGGCGCTCGGGATCGGAGAGGACGAGGTCGCCGTCGCCGCCTGGTTGCGGAAGGGAATCCCGCGTGAGCGCATCGTGCCGTTCCCGCGCTCCGAGAACTTCTGGGGCCCTGCGGGCGAGACCGGCCCCTGCGGCCCGTGCTCCGAGCTCCACTACGACCGGGGCGCCGAGCACGGCTGCGGCGAGACCGACTGCGGGCCGAACTGCGAGCGCTGCGATCGCTACATCGAGTTCTGGAACCTCGTCTTCATGGAGTTCGACCTCGCCGCGGACGGCAGCGTGACGCCGCTGCCGAAGCAGAACATCGACACGGGGATGGGGCTCGAGCGCTGCGCGATGCTCGTCCAGGAAGTCGGACTCGATCTTCGACACGGACGGCTTCCGGCTGATCATGGACTGGATCGAAGCGGAGTCCGGCGTCCACTACGGCGCCTCGCCCGAGGCGACGAAGGCGCACCGTGTCCTCTCCGACCACGGACGCGGGATGACGTTCCTCGTCGCCGAGGGGATCACGCCGTCGAACGAGGGCCGGGGGTATGTCCTCCGCCGGCTGATCCGGCGCTCCGTCGTCCAGGCGCGGCGCATCGGGCTCCCCGCAGTCCATCTCCTGCCGCGGGTCGTCGTCGAGCAGGTCGGCCCGTGGTACCCGGAGGTCGTCGAGAACGCCGACCGAGATCGAGCGCGTCGTCCGCGCGGAGGAGGAGCGTTTCCGCGAGACGATCGACCGCGGCATGCGCGAGTTCGAGGAGCTCTCCGGCCGGGACATCACGGCCGACGAGGCGTTCCGGCTCGCGGCGACGTACGGCTTCCCGATCGAGCTCACCGTCGAGCTCGCGGGCGAGCGCGGCCACCAGGTCGACGTCGACGGCTACCGCGTGGAGATGGAGCGGCACAAGGAGATCTCCCGCGGGACCGGCGAGCGCGGCCTCGCGCAGCGGGCCGCCGACTTCGCCCGCGACGCGGGGTTCGCATCGGACTTCGTCGGGTACGCGAAGGTCGACGTGCTCACGCAGCTCGGCGCCCTCGAGGAGCTCGGCGACGGCACCTTCCTCGCGAAGCTCCGCGAGTCGCCGTTCTACCCTGCGGGCGGCGGCCAGGTCACCGACCAGGGCTGGATCGAGCGCGACGACGACCCGTCGACCCGGGCCGAGCTCGTCGACGCGTTCCGGTTCGAGACCGACCAGGCGCTCGTCTTCCGCGGCACGGGCTTCGCGGCGGGGGATCGCGTCCGCGCGGTCGTTCCGTGGAGCGTCCGCTTCCCGACGATGGCGAACCACACCGCGACGCACCTGCTCCAGGCCGCGCTTCGCGAGGTGCTCGGCGACCACGTCAAGCAGGCGGGCTCCGCTGTTCGCCCGGACAAGCTCCGCTTCGACTTCACGCACCCGTCGCAGCTGACCCACGAGGAGCGCGTCGAGATCGAGGAGCGCGTCAACCGCGCCGTCTTCGCGAACGTGCCCGTGCACACGTTCGAGACGACCCTCGACGAGGCGCGCCGGCTCGGGGCGATGGCGCTCTTCGGCGAGAAGTACGGCGAGGTCGTGCGGGTCGTCGACATCGACGGCACGTCGACCGAGCTCTGCGGCGGCACCCACGTCCGCACGACCGCCGAGATCGGCGGCTTCGCGATCCTCACCGAAGGATCGGTCGGCGGCGGCGCACGGCGTATCGAGGCCGTGACGTCGGGCGAGGCGTGGGCGACCCTCCACGCCCGCGCCGCCGAGACGCGACGCGCTCCGCGTCGAGCTCGAGGAGGCGCGGAAGGCGCAGAAGCGCAAGCCTGTCGGCGAGGCGCGGGTCGCCGATCCCGAACCGCAGGTCGTCGCCGTGGACGGCGTCAACGTCGTCGTGCAGGCCGTCGAGGGGTTCGAGGGCGACGCGCTGCTCGAGCTCTCCGACCGCTTCAAGCAGCGGCATGCGCCCGCAGCGGTCGTGCTCGGCTCGACCGGCGCAGGCGGAGTCAGCCTTGTCGCGAACTTCGACGCGGCCGTCGCCGAGCGCGTCAGCGCCTCGGACGTGATCCGCGGCGCGGCGCCGATCGTCGGCGGAGGCGGCGGTGGGAGGCCGACGATGGCGCGCGCGGGCGGCAAGGACGCCGAGAAGCTGCCGGACGCGCTCGCCGAGGCGGCCCGGCTCATCCGAGAAGCCCTGTAGCAATGAAGGTCATGGCGCTCGACTTCGGCTCGGCGCGGACCGGTGTCGCCGTCTCGGACGCGACGGGGACGCTCGCGCGTCCCGTCGGCGTCGTCGAGCGCGCGGCGAGCCGACCCGGGGCTCGGTCGCCTCGCCGAGCTCGCCGCCGAGCACGAGGCAGAGCTCGTGGTGGTGGGCCTGCCGCTCACGCTGCGCGGCGAGCACGGGGAGCAGGCGCGGGCGACGGAGGCGTTCGTCGATGCGCTCCGCGGACGTCTGTCGATCCCCGTGGAGACGTACGACGAGCGGTTCACGACGACGCTCGCCGAGCAGGGCGGCGGCCGGGCGCCGGTGGACGCCCTCGCGGCCGCGCATCTGCTGCAGAGCTGGCTGGAGCGCGCCACGTTGACGCGCTGGCTCGCGCTCGTGGCCGCAGTCGGCGTCGTCGCGGTCGGCGCGTTCGCGGCGACCGCCTGGGTCGCGGGCGGCGGCGACGACGACCCGCCCGCGCCGACGACCACGGCGCCGCCGCCGCTCGCTCGTCTCCGCATCATCTTCCCCGAGGGCTTCACGGTCGCCGAGATGGCCGACCGCGTCGCGGCCGTCCGAGAGATCGCGATCGCGAAGCGCGGTGTCACGCCGCGGCTGACGACAGGCCGGCGTACCTGCGCGCCGTCGACGCGGCGAAGGCGCCCGCCCGCTTCCGGAAGGACATGAAGCGCGACTCGCTCGAGGGGTTCCTCTTCCCGGCGCTCTACGAGTTCACGCAGAAGACGACGGCCCGCGAGCTCGTCGCCGACCAGCTCCGGGCGTTCCGGCAGCGTTTTCGCGGCGTCGACCTCTCGTACGCGCGCTCGAAGAACCTCACGCCGTACGACGTGCTGATCATCGCCTCGATGATCGAGAAGGAGACGGCCGTGCCGCGCGAGCGGCGCCTCGTCTCGGCGGTGATCTACAACCGGCTGCGGAACCGGATGCCGCTCGGGATCGACGCGACCGATCCGCTACGGCCTCGACATCCCGGGCACGGAGTCGCTTGACGAAGGAGGCGCTGCGCTCGAGCTCGCCGTACAACACGCGCCTGCGCGCGGGTCTCCCGCCGACGCCGATCGCGAATCCCGGGCCTCGCGTCGATCCGCGCCGCGGCGAACCCCGCGCGCGGCGTCGACTACCTGTATTACGTCCGCAAGCCGAGCTCGAAGGCGCACTACTTCACGTCGAACGAGAGCGACTTCCTGCGCAAGGTCTGCGAGTACGGCTACGCCTGCGACTGACGAGATGCGGATCTTCGTCTGGCACGGCTACCTCCTCGCCGACACCGGCTCCAACATCTACACCCGGCAGCTGGCACGGGAGTGGAGTCGCGCGGGACACGATGTGACGGTCTTCTCGCAGGACGCTGATCCGACCGCGTTACGACCTGGGCGGGGCGGAGACGGTCCGGCCGGACGTGCACGGCCTGCTGCCCGTGTTCGTCCTCGACGACTATCCCGGCTACCGCGTTGCGCGCGTGCAGGAGTGCAGCCGCGCAGAGCTCGAGGGCTGGGTCGAGGACAATGCCTCCGCGCTCCGGGCGCGGGGCAGCGCAGACTTCATGCTCGTCAACCACGTCCTGCTCGGGGGGCCGGTCGGAGCAGCGAGCGGCTTGCCGTACGTCGTGAAGGCGCACGGCTCGGAGCTCGAGTACTCGATGCGCGGCAACGAGGAGCTCTCGCGCTGGGGCGCGGACGTGCTCGCCGGAGCGCAGGCTACCCTGGTCGGCTCGGAGCACATCCGCGATGTCGTGGCCGAGATCTGCGGCGCCGTCGACCGAGTCCACACGATCCCGCCCGGCGTCGACATCGAGCTCTGGCGGCCGCAGCCGCGCCACGATGCCCTCGCCGCGCTGCTCGCCGAGTCGCGCGACGACCCACCGAACCCCGGGAACCGCAACGAGCGGCTTCCCGACGCGGGCAACGCCGAGCGGCTCGCCACGTTCCTGGCCGGAGACCGGAAGACCGTCGTCTTCTACGGGAAGCTGATCCGCAACAAGGGCGTGCAGGTGCTGCTCGAGGCGCTTCGCGGCCTCGACGCCCGCGCCGTGATCGTCGGGTTCGGCGACTTCCGCGCCGAGCTCGAGGCGCAGGCGGAGGGGCTCGACGTGCTCTTCACCGGCCCGCTGGCGCACAGGCACCTCGTCCATCTCCTCGCGTTCGCCGACGCGAGCGCCGTGCCGTCGATCTTCCCGGAGGCGTTCGGGATGGTCGCGGCGGAGTCGGCGGCCGCAGGCTGCCCGCCGGTCGTCGCCGACCACTCGGGCCTCGCCGAGGTCGGGGAGGGGCTCGAGCAGGCGTACCCGCCCGCCGCTGCGCGGGCTCGTCCGCTTCCCGAACGGCGAGGCCGACGCGCTTCGCGAGCGGCTGGCCGCGATTCTGGCGCTCGGCCCCGACGACCGCGCGGCGATCCGCGCAGCCGCGCGCGAGGCGACGGTCGAGCGGTGGAGCTGGGGCGGCGTCGCGCGTCGCATCCTCGCGACCGCCGACTGAGACCGTCTACTCGTGCCTCAGACGGCGGAGTCGAGCCCGTCCCGGGCGGATTCGAGCGCCTCGCGCTCCATGCGGATCCGAGCGCGCGCGCGCTCGAGCACGTCCTCGAAGAGGTCGCCGAGCGGCCCGTCGTCGTTCGGCTCGGCGTTGAGCCATACCGGCGGGAGGAGCTCGCGCCGCACGCGCTGGTGTTCCCAGCTGGCATGGAACCGCTCGAGGAGCCGGCGATCGACGTTGTCGGCGCCCATCCATGCTTCTATCGGCACGCGACGGCTCAGACGATAAGGGTGCGCTCCGCGCAAGGCGCGCGGCGATACTCCGCGCGTGACGGCGATTCGCGGGACGACGACGCTCGTCGGCCTCCTCGGCTGGCCGACCTCGCATTCGCTGTCGCCGCCGATGCAGAACGCCGGGTTCGCCGCGCTCGGCCTCGACTGGGCGTACGTGCCGCTCCCGACGCCGCCGGAGCGGCTCGGCGACGCCGTCCGGGGGCTCGTCGCAGCGGGCTTCGCGGGCGCGAACGTCACGATCCCGCACAAGCAGGCCGTCATCGCGTTCTGCGACGAGATCGACGAGATCGCCGAGCGCGCGCACTCGGTCAACACGCTCGTGATCCGCGACGACCGGGTGCTCGGCTCGTCCACCGACGGCCTGGCCGTCACCTCGCAGATCGACGTCGCCGGGCGTCGCGCGCTCGTGCTCGGGACCGGCGGGGCGGCGAAGGCGGTCGCCTTGGCGCTCGAGGACTCGCTGCTCCGAGGTCGTCGTCCGCGGACGCCGCGATCCGGGCTGGCCGCCGTCGGCGGACGGCTTCGACGTGCTCGTCAACGCCACGCCGCTGAAGGACGAGGTCGTCGTCGCGCCGCACCCGGGCATGCAGGTCGTCGACCTCGCCTATCACCCGGACGGGCGCGAGACCGCGCTGATCGCGGCTGCGCGCGGCGTCGACTGCCATCCCGTGTGTCGACGGGCTCGACGTCCTCCTCGCGCAGGGTGCCGCGTCGTTCGAGCGCTGGACGGGCGACGCGGCGCCGCTCGGCGGCGATGAGAGCTGCCCTTCGCGGAGGGCGCGGCTGATGCCACGTCCCCCACGAAGGGGCTGGAGGGCTTGGCAAAACAGGCGCTGTGTCCCCAGGGGAGCGCCGGATCGTCCGGATGCGGCGTCCTCGGTCGCGTCCATGTCTCCGGATATGGACGCTCCCTGCGTCCTTGCCTCACGACGACCGGCGGACCCCAGGAACGAGGTCCGTTTCGCCAAGCCCTCCTAGGACACCGTCGCGAGGAACGGGAGGACGACGGCGTCGAACGCCGCCGGCTGCTCGAGGCTCGGCAGGTGGCCCGCGCCCGGAATCGTCTCCCTCGTCGAGAGAGGTAGCGACCCGGAGAGACGGTCGGCGAGCGCGTGGAAGTCGGCGTAGTCCGACTCGCCGACGAGGACGAGCGCCGGGAGGTCGATCTCGGCGAGCCTCGAGACGAGGTCATCCGTGAGGAGGCGCTCCTCGCCGTCGCTTCCGACCTGGAGGGCGAACGCGCTTCGCTGCTGCTCGCGGATCGCGGCGCGCACGCCCTCGGGCGCATCCGGGAGCCAGAAGTCGATGTTGATCTCCGTCGCGGCGTCGAGGTCGCCGGCCTCGATCGCCTCGTCCTCGGCGGCGCCGAACGTCTCGATCTCCGGCGACCAGGCGTGGTCCGGGAGGCCGGCGCCTGCGAGGACCAGGCCCGTGACGCTGTCCGGGCGCGCCGCTGCGAGGTCGAGGACGACCCGCCCGCCGAACGACGCGCCGACGAGGGTCGCGCGGTCGACGCCGACGGCGTCCATGACCGCGAGGACGTCCTCCGGGTTCGAGTACACCCCCTCGGGCGGCGCCGACCGGCCGAAGCCGCGCAGGTCGAGCCGCGTCACGCGGAACCGGGACGGCCAGTCGACCCATTGCGGGTCCCACATGCGGGAGTCCGCCACGCCGGCGTGGACGAGCACGACGTCTGCGCCGGCGCCTGCCTGCTCCGCGTAGATCGGCCCGACTCTCGTGCGGGTCGGGATCGCGCCGGGCACCGAGCGCAGCGCGTCGAGGTCGGCATCGTCCTCGAGCCATTCCCATGCGCGGTCGTCCGAGGCGACCGCCCGTCGGAGGTGCCGCGCGGCGACGTCGAGCTCGCCCGCGAGCGCCCGGAAGCAGGCGAGCTGGTAGTTCAGCTGGCCGTGGTCGGGGTGATCGGCCAGGCCGGCACCTGCGATCTCCGCGGCCCCGGCGGGGGTGTCCGCGGTGAGCGCCGCGTACCAGTGCTCGTACGGCGCGGGCGCCACCGCCCCGGGGGCGCCGCCGATCACGAGCACCCTCGTCCCGTCGACGACGGCGCGGGCGCCGCGCCGCGTCCCGGGCTCGACGAGGAGGAACTCCTCCGGGCCGAGCTCGAGCTCCTGGCCGTCGACCTCGAAGAGGGCGCGGCCGGCGAGGACGACGTACAGCTCCTCGTGTCGATTCGAACCGAGGCCGGTCTCGTCGTGTGCGCCGACGAGCACGTCGCCGGCGCGCGTCGGCGCTGTACGCGCCGACACCGAAGCCCGTCGCGCCGAGCGCGCGCCGGACGGGATGCCAGATGTGGTCTCCGATCTCCGCCTGCGGGAGGTCGCCGAGTCGAACGTGGCGGGCACCGTGCCCGCCGTCGAGCTGGGTCATTGCGAATCTCCTGATCTCGATGGCATGCGCACGCGGAACGGGCGCGCGGAGCCGTCGCGCAGCTCGCCGTCAGCCGCGGGCGCGGCCGGCGAGGCGCTGCTCGGCGGTCGTGGAACGGGACATCGCAGCTCACCTCCTCCGGTCGGGCGCAGGATCGCGCCTCGGAAGGCTACACGGGGACGGGCACGCATAGGATCGCGGCGATGGCGCTACAGCTCGTCACCGCGGGGGAATCGCACGGGCCGGCGCTGGCCGCGATCGTCACCGGGCTTCCCGCAGGGCTCACGCTCGACAAGCCCACGATCGACGCCGACCTGCGCCGCCGCCAGCAGGGCTACGGCCGCAGCCCGCGGCAGAAGCTCGAGGCCGACGAGGTGGAGGTGCTCTCGGGCCTGCGTCACGGCGTGACGCTCGGGACGCCGCTCACGCTCGTCGTGCGGAACCGCGACCACGCGAACTGGACGTGGGGGATGAGCCCCTGGCCGCCCGAGGGCGAGAAGGGCGGAAAGGGCACCAAGGCGGTCACGCTCCCCCGGCCCGGCCACGCGCGACCTCGCGGGCGTGCTCAAGTACGGCCACGACGACGTCCGCAACGCGCTCGAGCGGGCCTCGGCGCGCCACACGGCGGTCCACGTCGCCGCCGGCGCGGTGGCGAAGGCGCTTCTCGCGGAGCTCGGCATCGTGGTCGAGGGACGGCCGGTCGAAGTCGACGGCGAGACGACCGACAAGGGCATGCGCGAGGCGACGGACGCGGCCCGGCAGGACCGGAATACGCTCGGCGGGATCGTCGAAATCGTCGCGACCGGCGTGCCCCCCGGGCTCGGGTCCTACGCGGAGAAGGGGGACCGTCTCGACGCGCGGCTCGCGTTCGCGTTGATGGGGATCCAGGCCGTAAAGGGCGTCGAGATCGGCGACGGCTTCGCGCTCGCGAGACGGCGCGGGACCGAAGCGCACGACGAGATCGACCCGGGCCTCCACCGCCGCACGAATCGGGCAGGCGGCATCGAAGCGGGGATCTCGAACGGCGAGCCGATCATCGTGCGCGCGGGGATGAAGCCGCTGCCGACCCTCATGCGCCCCCTCGACTCCGTCGACCTCGACAGCGGCGAGCCGGCGAGCGCGCTCGTCGAGCGCTCGGACGTGCAGGCCGTCGAAGCGCTCGCGGTCGTCGCCGAGGCAGCAGCTGCCTTCGAGCTCGCGCGGGCCGCGCTCGAGAAGTTCGGCGGCGACGCGGTCGTCGACGTCCGCGCCGCCCACCAGGCGTACCTCGCCCGGATCGGCGACCGATGGCAGCCGCGGTAGCCGCCCGGCCGTACGGGATCGCAACGGGCGCCTACGTCGCCGAGCGCAACGACTGGGCGGCCGCGGTCGGCCGGGCGCGGTCGGAGCGCTGGCGCTGGCTCGAGCTGACGGCGATGCGCGGCCGGCTCGCCCCGCTTCTCCGGTTCCTCGACGACGACAAGGACGCGAGCGCGCTCGCGTGCGTTCGAGCGCGTCTCGGTCCATGCGCCGGCTGCGATGACGGAGACCGCGGCCGAGGCGATCGCGTCGCTCGAGCCGTTCGACTTCGACCTGGTGCTGCACCCCGACGTCTACGGCTCGGAGCCCGCCTGCGCGCGGATCGGCGCCAGGGCGGTCTTCGAGAACATGGACGTCACGAAGGCGTTCGGCCGCGACAGGGAAGACCTGGCCGAGGTGCTTCGAGAGGTTCCCGGACGCGGGCCTCTGCCTGGACGTCGCACACGTCTGGACGAACGACTCGAGCCTCGCCCTCGGGCACGAGCTGCTGGATGCGCTCGACGGCCGGCTCCGGCAGCTCCACGTCTCCGGCATCGAGGCCGATGGGACGCACCGTCCGACGACGCGTGCGGATCTCGAGCTTTACGAGCCGCTGCTCGCCCGCTGCACGCATGTCCCGTGGCTGCTCGAGACCGAGCTCGTCGAGGGGGCGACATGAGCGCCAGCCACGCGCTCGGCCGCCACCTGGCGCTCGCGGGCTTCATGGGCTCGGGCAAGACGAGCGCCGGGCGGGAGGTCGCCGCGCGGATCGGGCGCCGCTTCGTCGATCTCGACGGGGAGATCGAGGCGCGTGCGGGCGAGGCGATCGGCAGCCTGTTCGCGAGCCGCGGCGAGTCGGGCTTCCGCGCGCTCGAGGAGGAGGTCGCCCGGGACGTCCTCGTCGGCGGCGGAGCCGATCGTCGTCGCCCTCGGCGGCGGCGCCGTCCTCTCGGAGCGGACGCGCGAGCTGCTCGCGGGTGTCGCCTTCACCGTCCTGCTCGACGTCGACCCGAAGACCGCCTGGGAGCGGGTCGCCGGGTCGGAGCGTCCGCTCGCCCGCTCGGAGGAGGCGTTCCACTCGCTCCACCGTGAGCGGCAGCCGCTCTACGAAGAGGTCGCGGACGCCCACGCGCACGACCTCGACGGGATCCTCCTCGCCGCCGCGGGGGTCCATGTCGAGCCCGGCGCGATCGACGAGCTCGGCGACCTCGTCCCGGGATCGGGGCCGGTCGAGCTCGTGGTCGACGCGCACGTCTCGGGGATCCACGGGATCCGCGCGCAGGTCGGGCTCGGCGCCCGCGACGCCGCCCTCCACGAGGTGCCGGCCGGCGAGCCGGCGAAGACGCCGGCCGTCGTCGAGCGGCTCTGGAGCCGCTTCCGCATCGGCCGGGACGGCAGCGTCGTCGCGCTCGGCGGCGGCTCGACGACCGATGTCGCGGGGCTCGCCGCCGCGACGTACATGCGCGGCGTCGCGTGGACAGCCGTCCCGACGACGCTCGTGGGTCAGGTCGACGCGGGGATCGGCGGGAAGACGGCCATCGACCTTCCCGGTGCGAAGAACGTCGTCGGCGCGTTCCACTGGCCGGCACGCGTCGTCTGCGACCCGGCGCTCCTGACGACGCTTCCCGAGTCGGAGCGGACGAACGGCCTCGCCGAGGTCGTCAAGACAGGGCTCCTCGCGGGCGCGCCGCTCTGGGAGCGCTCCGAGCTCGACCAGGTACGCGCGTGCGCCGCGTTCAAGTCCGGTGTCTGCCTCGCCGACCCGCACGACCGAGGGCCGCGGAACCAGCTCAACCTCGGGCACACGTTCGCGCATGCGCTCGAGACCGCCGCCGGCTACCGGCTCCCGCATGGCCGCGCGGTCGCGCTCGGGCTCCTCGCGGCGCTCCGCCTCTCCGGCCTCGACGACGAGGTGCGGACGGTTGAGAAGATCCTCGCGCCGGAGCCGGTCCCGGCGGACGCCGACGCCGCCTGGGCGGCGCTCGCACGCGACAAGAAGGCGGCACGCGGGACGCCGCGCCTCGTGCTCCTCGACGCTCCGGGCAGCCCGCGGTGGGGGGTCGAGGTCCCCGAGGCGGACATCCGCGCGGCGCTGAACGAGCTGATCGCATGACCGGCGGCTGCCTCTGCGGCGGCGTTCGCTTCGAGCTCGAGCAGCCGCTGCGCGACGTCGTCGTCTGCCACTGCTCGCTGTGTCGGCGTAGCGGGACGCTCGCCGGCGCCTACACGGCGGTGGCGCGGGAGGCGCTCCGGCTCGTCGTGCAGGAGACGCTGACCTGGTACGTCGACGTGAACGGCCGCCGCCGCGGGTTCTGCGGCGGCTGCGGCGCGACGCTGTTCTGGTCGGACGAGAGCGAGGAGACGATCTCGGTCTCGGCGGGCGCGCTCGACGGGCCGACGGGCCTCGTCGACGACGCGCCACATCTACGTCGCGGACGCGTCGGACTGGGAGTCCGTCCCCGACGAGAGCATCTAGAGTCGGGCCGTGCGGATCGATGTGCTCAACGGCGTGAACCTCGACATCCTCGGTCGCCGCGACCGGGCCAAGTACGGCAACGGGTCGCTCCAGGACCTCGAGACGCAGGTCTACGCCTGGGCGCGCGAGCTCTCGCTGCAGGTCCGCTGCCGCCAGACGAACCACGAAGGCGAGTACGTCGAGTTCCTCCACGCGGCCCTCGACAACGCCGACGCGATCATCGTGAACCCGGGCGCGTGGACGCACTACAGCTGGGCGATCCGCGATGCGCTCGAGCCGTTCGCAGGGGTGGTCGTCGAGGTCCACCTGTCGGACGTCGACGCACGCGAGGAGTGGCGGCGGCACAGCGTTCTGGAGGGCCTGACGACGGCGCGGATCGTCGGCCAGGGCGTCGACGGCTACCGGCGGGCACTCGAGGTGCTCGCGGAACGGAGGGACGGATGAACCGGATCGAGCGCCTCGCGGCGACACTGGACGACCCGCTGCTCGTCACGGGGCTCGTCAACGTCCAGTACCTGACCGGTTTCCAGAGCTCGAACACGGCTCTCCTCGTCGACCCCGCCGGCGACGCGACGCTGTACACCGACTTCCGCTACGCGGACGCGGCGCGCGCGATCGCCGGACGTCACCTTCGAGCAGACGCCGCGCGCAGGTCGTTCCCGCGCTCGCCGAGCGGCTTTCGGGTCGGCGGATCGGCGTCGAGGCGTCGCACATCACGCTCGCGGACGCCGACACGCTGCGCGCGGGCGGCGTCGAGCTCGTCTCGACGACGCGGCTCGTCGAGGCGCTGCGCGCCGTCAAGGACGCCGGGGAGCTCGAGATCATGCGTCGCGCTGCTGCCATCTCGGACCGGGTATACGACGAGCTCTCGCGACAGCCGTTCGTCGGCCGGACCGAGGCGGAGCTCGCGTGGTGGCTCGAGCAGGCGTGGCACGAGGCGGGCGCGGACGGACCCGCCTTCGACGCGATCGTCGCGTTCGGCGAGAACGGCGCGCGTCCGCACGCGAAGCTCCGCGACGAGCCGATCCCGGAGGGGACGCTCGTCGTCGTCGACGCGGGCTGCCTTCTCGACGGCTACCGCTCGGACTGCACGCGGACGTTCTTCACCGGCGAGCCGGAGGGACGTCTCCGCGAGCTCTACGACCTGTGTCTCACCGCGCAGCTCGACGCGCTCGCGGCAGTCAAGCCGGGCGCCCTCGGCAAGGACGTCGACGCGGCGTCGAGGAAGGCGATCGGCGAGGCCGGGATGGCCGAGAACTACGGTCACGGGCTCGGCCACGGCGTCGGGCTCGCCGTCCACGAGGAGCCGAACATGCGGCCCGAGTCGGACGCCGTGCTCGAGCCGGGGAACGTCGTGACGGTCGAGCCGGGGATCTACCTCGCAGGCGATGTGGGCGTCCGCATCGAGGACATGGTGGTAGTCACCGAGGACGGCTGCGAGCGGCTCACGACCGTCACGAAGGAGCCGGTTCTCGTCGGATAGCCCGAGAGGCAGCGGTACCCTTCGGGCGCGTCGTGGCCGAGATCGTCAACACGAACCAGTTCCGGAACGGGATGCACATCGAGCACCGCGGCGCGGTGTGGCGCATCGTCGAGTTCCAGCACGTGAAGCCCGGGAAGGGTGGCGCGTTCGTCCGGACGAAGCTCAAGAACCTCGAGAGCGGCGCCGTCGTCGACGACACGTTCCGCGCGGGAGAGAAGTTCGCGCGCGTCCACACCGAGGTCAAGAACGTGCAGTTCCTCTACGACGACGGCTCCGAGGCGCACTTCATGGACGAGGAGACGTACGAGCAGTTCGGCCTCCCGCGCGGCGACATCGCGGACGAGCTCGCCTACATGCTCCCGTCGTCGACGGTGCAGATCCTCCAGGTGAACGGCAAGCCGTCCGGCCTCCAGATGCCCGCGTCGGTCGAGCTGGCGGTCGCCGAGACCGAGCCGGGCGTGAAAGGCGACACCGTCTCCAACGTGACGAAGCCGGCAACGCTCGAGACCGGCGCGGTCGTCCAGGTGCCGCTGTTCGTGAACGTCGGCGAGCGCGTCAAGGTCGATCCGCGCGAAGCGCGCTACATCTCGCGCGCCTAGACCGAGGCTGAAGCCCGGGCACCACCTGCGAGCGGTCGAGGCAGTTGCGACCGCGCCAGCGGGCGCCCTCAGGGATGTGCCCCGCCGCAGGCGGGGATCAAGCGGCAGGAATCCGCTCCTGCGGATTTCTGCTCGCGAGTAAGCTGCCCCGGTGCCGAAGCTCGTCGACACCACGGTCCGGCTGCTCTCGCAGGAGCCGCTGGCGGGACGCGTCCCGACCGGCGAGGTCCTGCGGATCGCCGAGATCCTCGACCAGGCCGGGTTTGCGTGCCTCGAGGTGTCCGGCGGGGGCGTGTTCGACGCATCCGTGCGTCGGGGCGTCGAGAGCCCGTGGGAGCGGATCCGTGCGATCGACGCGAGGACGACGACGCCCCTCGGCATCGCGCTGCGTGGTCGCTTCCTCGTCGGCTCGAAGCCGGTCTCGCCGGACATCGTCCGGCGGTTCGTCGCGTGCGCGGCCGAGAACGGGATCGACGTCTTCCGCCTGCACGACCCGCTGAACGACGTCTCGAACCTCCGCGAGGCCGGCGAGGCCATCGTCGGGGCGGGTGGCGAGCTGCACGTGGGCCTCGTCTACAGCCCGGGTCGCACGGGCGAGGCGGACGCACTCGTCGAGCAGGCGAAGCGCCTCGGCGAGCTCGGCGCAGCCCGCGTGCTGCTCAACGACCCCACCGGCGGGCTGCTGCCGCACACGACGCAGGATCTCGTCGAGCGTCTCGGCGAGGCGAGCGGGCTCCCCGTCGGGCTCTACGTCCAGGCCGCCGCAGGCACCGCGCTCGCGAACGCGCTTGTCGCGACACGCGTCGGCGCGGACGTCGTCGCGACGGCCGTCTACCCGCTCGCGCTCGCCTTGCACCGGATCGCGGGCGAGTCACTCGCGGAGGCCCTCAGCGGCCTCGATCGCGAGACGGGGGTCGACGTCTCCCGCCTCTGGGAGGCGTCCGACGTCGTCGACGAGCACATCGGCGACGAGCCGCTCGCGCCGCTCGCGCCGCGCATTGCGGTGCGCGCCGCGGAGTACGACCTCCCGGCGGGCCTCGTCGCCGCGCTCGACACGCATCTCCGCGCCCACGCCGCCGGCGACCGCCTGCTCGACACGCTCACCGAGGTCGTCCGGATCCGGGAGGACGCCGGCCGGCCTCCGCTCGCCGCGCCGATCGGCCAGATCCTCGGCTCCCAGGCGCTGCTCAACGTCCTCTCCGCCCGCCGCTACGGGACGGTACTCGACGAGTTCCGGCTCCTCGTCACCGGGGGATACGGGACGCCGCCGGCGCCGATCGAGCCGTCGGTCCGCCGCGCCGTCGAGCTCCTCGGAGCCGACTCGCCGTCCCTCGAGGAGGATCCGCCGAGCACCGAGGACGTCCGCGAGGCCGCCGAGGGGATCGCATCCTCCGAGGAGGACCTCGTCCTGCTCGCGATGTTCGGCGACGAGGCGGAGACCCTGCTCGCGACGATCCGACAGCGCCACTCGCGCGAGGCGACGCTGCTCGGCGGCGACGTCGACGCGCAGCGCGCGAAGCGGATCCGCGAGCTCGTGAAGATCGTCCAGGAGTCCGGCGTGGGCGAGATCGAGATCGAGGACGAGGGCATGCGCGTCTCCGTTCGCCGCGCCGACGAGCCGGGGGTCGTGGCCGCGCCGACCGGCGGTGGCGCCGACGTCGCCGTGGCGGAGCTCGGCTTCGCCGACGAGGCGGTGCACGCGGAGGTGATCCGGATCGAGTCGCCGATGGTCGGCCTCTTCTACCGTGCGCCGCAGCCGGGAGCGCCGCCGTTCGTCGCCGTGGGCGACGTCGTCGCGGTCGGCCAGACGCTGTGCCTGATCGAGGCGATGAAGCTCTTCAACGAGCTCAAGGCCGACGTCGACGGCCGCGTCCGCACGATCCACGTCGAGGACCGGCAAGCCGGTCGAGTTCGGCACGCTCCTCTTCGAGATCGAGCCCATCGGCGGCCCGCCGGTCGTCTGAGGAGGCGCTGACAGTGTTCTCGCGCGTCCTCGTCGCCAACCGGGGCGAGATCGCCGTCCGCGTCATCCGCGCGGTCCACGAGCTCGGGCTCGAAGCGGTCGCCGTCTACTCGACCGCCGATCGCGACGCCCTCCATGTCCGACTCGCCGACGAGGCGGTCTGCCTCGGGCCGCCGCCCGCGGCCGAGAGCTACCTCCGGATCCCGAGCGTCGTCGCGGCCGCCGCGACGACGGGCTGCGAGGCCGTCCACCCGGGCTACGGCTTCCTCGCCGAGAACCCGGCGTTCGCACGGGCGTGCGCCGAGAACGACCTCGTCTTCGTCGGGCCGCCGCCCGACGTCATGGAACGGCTCGGCGACAAGGCGGTCGCGAAGCGGGAGATGCGCGCGGCGGGAATCCCGCTCGTGCCGGGCACCGACGGCGCGGCCTCGCCGGAGGGGATCCGTGAGGCCGCTGCCGCGATCGGCTTCCCGGTGCTGCTCAAGGCGACCGCCGGGGGCGGCGGCAAGGGCATGCGGCTCGTCGAGTCGGCCGACGCGCTCGACGAGGCGTACGCGGCCGCGGCGGCCGAGGCCGACGCGGCGTTCGGCGACGGCTCGCTCTACCTGGAGAAGGTCATCGCGCCGGCGCGCCACGTCGAGATCCAGGTGCTCTGCGACTCGGCCGGCAACGTGCTGACGCTCGGCGAGCGCGAGTGCTCGATCCAGCGGCGGCACCAGAAGCTGATCGAGGAGTCGCCGTCGCCCGCGCTCGCGCCGGAGACGCGCGACGAGCTCGAGGAGTCGGTCGCCCGCGCGTGCGCCGCGGTCGGCTACGAGGGCGCGGGCACCTTCGAGTTCCTGCTCGGCCCGGAGGGCGAGCCGTACTTCATCGAGGTCAACTGCCGCCTCCAGGTCGAGCATCCGGTCTCCGAGCTCGTCACGGGGATCGATGTCGTCCGCGAGCAGGTGCGGATCGCCGCGGGCGAGCCGCTCGCCGTCACGGGCCGCGCGCCCCGGCATGGCCACGCGATCGAGATCCGGATCAACGCGGAGGATCCGGCGCGCGGGTTCGCCCCGGCGCCGGGCGTCGTCGAGCGGTTCCAGCCGCCGCTGGGGCCGGGCGTGCGCGTCGACACCGCGGTCGAGTCCGGGAGTGAGATCCCGCCGTACTACGACTCGCTGATCGCGAAAGTGATCGTCCACGACGACGACCGGCCTGCTGCGCTCGCCCGCGCGGTGCGCGCGCTCCAGGAGCTGTGGTCGACGGCATCCCGACCACGCGCGACCTCGCGCTCGACGTGCTGCGCTCGGACGGCTTCGCGGCCGGCTCGTACTCGACCGGCTACCTTGACGAAATGGAAGCGCAGCTCCCGTCTCTGCGACCGACGTGAGCCCCGAAGCGACCCAACCGGTCGGCCGGCGGCTGGCGCGGCGGCAGGCGCTCTTCCTCCTCTACCAGTGGGATCTCACGGAGCAGCCGCTCGCAACCCTCTTCGAGGGCGAGCCCGACGCGTTCGCGACCCGGCTCGCGAGCGCGGTCGCCGCCGAGGCCCCGTCGCTCGACGCGCGGATCACCGCCGCCTCGGCCGAGTGGCCCGCCGATCGGCTGGGTACGCTCGAGCGCAACATCCTGCGGATCGGGATCCACGAGCTCGAGGAAGGCGAGGTGCCGGCGGAAGTGGCGATCAACGAGGCCGTTCTGCTCGCGAAGCGCTACGCGACCGACGACGCCGCGCGGCTCGTCAACGGCATCCTCGCGCGCGTGCACCGGGAAGCCGCGTGAGCGCCATCGAGGGCTCCGGCTCGGACGCCTCGCTCCAGCGAGCCGAGGAACTTCTCGAGCGCCTCCGAGTACGCGTCGACGCGCTCGAGGCGAACGCCGAGTCGGGCGGCGACCTCGACGTCGCCGTCGACGGGCTCGTCGAGATCGACGAGCTGGCGAAGGAGATCGAAGCCGAGGTGCAACGCGCCCGCCAGGCCGCCGATGCAGGCGCCTGACGACCTCGCACGGCTCGTCGAGTCCGGTCTCGAGGACGTCGCTTTCCATCGAGAGCTCGGGGAGCTCGCCGAGCCGATGCGCTACGCGCTGGGCGGCGGCGGGAAGCGGATCCGGCCGGTGCTCTGCCTCGCGACCGCCGAGGCGGCGGGCGGCACGGTCGAGGACGCGCTCCCGGCGGCAATCGCGCTCGAGCTGGTGCACAGCTTCTCGCTCGTCCACGACGACCTGCCCGCGATGGACGACGACGACGAGCGCCGCGGGCGCCCGAGCGCCCACGTCGCGTTCGGCGAGGGCGTCGCGCTCCTCGCGGGCGACGCCCTCCTCGGCGAGGCGCTGCGGCTCGCGCTCTCGTACGACCGGCCCGAGCCCGCCCGCGAGGTCGCGGAGGCGGCGCTCGGGATGATCGGCGGCCAGTACCTCGACATCACGCGCGCCGACGTGGCGCTCGAAGACCTCCACCGACTCAAGACCGGACGTCTGCTCGCGGCGGCCGTGGGGCTGGGGCTGTGGGTCGCCGACGTTCCCGAGGCCGACCAGCCGCCGTGGCGGGCGTTCGGCGAGGAGCTCGGCGTGCTGTTCCAGGCCGTCGACGACGTTATCGACGGCGACGGCTACGCGGCCGCGCTCGGCGTCGACGGCGCACGGGACATCGCTGCGGGCGCCGCGGGCCGCGCGCACGTGCGGCTCGAGGCGATCGACGCCGACACGTCCGTCCTCGCGGAGATCGTCGACTCGCTCGCCGTCAGGACGTCCTGACGCGGGACAGCCGATGGATCCCGCCGGACGGGATCCGCGCGTCGGGCTCGGTCACGACCTTCCAGCCGTCGTGCCGGGCGGCGTCGAGGAACGCGGACGCGTGGCGGCGTCCGGGGTCGGCGATCCTCGCAGGCGCGTCGAGTGCTTCGAGGAGGGCGAGGATCGGCTCGGCGTTCCGCGCCTCGTAGAGCACGTCGGCGGCGATGACGAGGTCGAACGGGCCGAGCGCGACGAAGCGCTCGGGCTCGCGCCAGTCCGCGGTCACGGCCGTGACCTTCGTCCCGTTGCGCGCGGCGTTCCGCTCGAGGAGCGCGATCGCGTCGACCGACCAGTCCGTCGCGACGACCGCCGCCGCTTCCCGGGCGGCGACGAGCGAGGGTAGGCCGAGACCGCAGCCGAGCTCCAGCACGCGGCGTCCCGCGAGCTCGAGGATCGTGACGTGCTCCGCCAGCGCGATTCCGCTCGGCCAGCGGTCGGCCCAGTAGGGGAGGAACTCGTCGGCTGCGAACGCCGTCTCGTCGATGAGCGACTCGGGATCCTCGGGCCGCTCGAGCGCGAATGTCAGCGACGCGACGGTGACGTGGTCAACGGCGGTCCGGGTCACGCGCGCTCGCCGCGGGTCGCCATCGACGCGTTCTACCATCGGTGCCTTGGCCAAGAAGCGCCTCGACGTCGTGCTCGTGGAGCGCGGGCTCGCGGAGAGCCGCGCGCAGGCGCAGGCGCTCGTCCTCGCTGGGCTCGTACGGGGCTTCGACAAGCCGGGGCAGCAGGTCGCGGACGACATCGTGCTGGAGGTCGAGCGGCCGCCGCGGTTCGTCTCGCGAGGCGGTGAGAAGCTCGCCCACGCGCTCGACGCCCTCGGTGTCGCCCCGGCCGGGAAGGACTGCCTCGATCTCGGCGCCTCGACCGGAGGGTTCACGGACTGCCTGCTCCAGCGGGGCGCGGCCCGTGTGATCGCGCTCGACGTCGGCTACGGCCAGCTCCACCCGCGACTCCGCGACGACGACCGCGTCGTTGTGCTCGAACGGGTGAACGCGCGTCATCTGGAGACCCTGCCGTTCGCGCCGGAGCTGATCACCTGCGACGTCTCGTTCATCTCGGCGACGCGGGTGCTGCCGCCCGCAGTCGCGCTCGCGGCGTCGGGCTGGGAGGCGCTCGTCCTCGTCAAGCCGCAGTTCGAGGCCGGCCGTGCCGACGCGCCGAAGGGCGTCGTCCGCGACGCCGAGGTGCACCGGCGCGTCCTCCGCGAGTTCCGCGACGCGGCGGAGGGCTGGGGCGGACGGGTGGCGGGCGTCGTAGACTCGGGCCACCCGGGACCGAAGGGGAACCGGGAGTTCGTCGTCCACCTGATCGCGAGCGAAGAGCCCTCGGCCCCCGATGACGTCCAACGCTGGATCGACACAGCCGTCGGCTGAGCGGCGCGCGGTGACGCGGGCCGCGCTCGTCACCCACGGCAAGACCGCGCAGGTCGGCACGGGCGCGGAGCGGCTGGCCGCCGTCGCGCGGGAGCACGGCGTCGAGCTCCTCGTCTCGCCGGAGGAGGCAGCGCGGCACGGGCTCGAGCCGTCCGGCGACCTCTCGACGGCCGACCTCGCCGTCGTCCTCGGCGGTGACGGGACGATGCTCCGCGCCCTCCGCGTGTTCCTCGGCACGGGCATTCCTGTGCTGGGCGTCAACTTCGGCCGCGTCGGCTTCCTCAGCGCCGTCGAGAACGAGGATCTCGAGGACGGCGTCGCGCGCGCGTTCGCCGGCGAGCTCGACGTCGTCGAGCTGCCGACGCTCGAGGTCGTCAACGGCGGCATGCCGCACGTCGCGGTCAACGATGTCGTCGTGACGTCGGGCGCGCTCGGCCGGATGGTCGAGCTCGAGTGGGCCGTCGGCGGCGAGGACCTCGGCCGCGTGCCGTGCGACGGGCTCATCTGCTCGACGCCGTCCGGGTCGACCGCCTACAACCTCTCGAACGGCGGCCCTGTCCTCATGTGGGGCCTCGAGGCGATGGCGACGACGTTCGTCGCGCCGCACTCGCTCCACGCGCGCCCGCTCGTGGTGCCGCCCGGCAAGGAGGTGCTCGTCGTCAACCGGACGCCTGACGTCCCGGTCGTCGTGCTCGTCGACGGCCATCGCATCGGCGAGGCGGGGCCGGGAGGGCACGTCACCGTGCGCCTCGGCGAGGCGCGCACGCTCCTCGCCACGCTTCCGGAGGCGACGTTCGTCAGCCGTTACCGCGAGAGCTTCTCGACCTGAGCGGACACGTGTGGCCGGCACCGCGCCCGTCTACGATCAGCGGCGATGCTGCGTCGACTGCGGATCGAGAACCTCGTCCTCATCCGCGAGGCCGAGCTCGAGCTCGCACCGGGGCTCGTCGCGCTCACCGGCGAGACCGGCGCGGGGAAGACGATCGTCACGCAAGCGATCGGGCTCCTGCTCGGCGCGAAGGGGGACGCCGCCGCGGTCGGCGCCGACGGCGGCGAGGCATACGTCGAGGCCGAGCTCGACGTTCCGGAGGGGTTCTTCGACGAGGAGGGCCTCGAGGCGCTTCGCGACCTCCGCCCGGACGACGAGCCCGGTCTCGTCGTCGCGCGCCGCGTCACGTCGGATGGCCGCTCGCGGGCGTACGCCTGGGGCCGCAGCGTCGCGCGCGAGGACGTCGTCGCCGGGACCGAGCGCCTCCTCGCGCTCTCCGGGCAGTTCGCGCAGCGGCGCCTCGCGCGACCGTCGCACCAGCTCGAACTCCTCGACGCCTTCGCGGGGCCCGACCAGCGGGCCCGGCGAGCGGACGCACGCGAGGCGTGGAGGACGCTCCAGGCGGCGGCGCGACGCAGGGACGAGCTCGAGCGGGGGGCCGATGCCGAGCGCGCCCGGCTCGAGGAGCTCGCGGCGCTGGTCGAGGACACCGAGGGCGTCGCGGCAGGCGAAGAGGAGGCATTGCGTGCGGAGCGCGAGCGCACCCGTCACGTCGCGGAGCTCGGCGAGGGCGCTGCGGCTGCGATCGCGGCACTCGACCCGGACGACGGCGATGGCGCCCGCTCGCTCGCCGCCGCGGCGGAGCGGTCGCTCGCCCCGCTCGAGCGGCTCGCGTCGGAGCTCGAGTCCGCCACCACGGAGCTCCGGGACATCGTCGTCCGTCTCGGCGACGTCGCGAGCGACCTCCATCGCTTCGCGGACGCGCTCGACGCCGATCCTGCGCGCATCGCCGAGGTCGAGGAGCGGCTCGACCGGATCGCAGCGCTCCGCCGACGTCATCGGGCGGCGACGCTCGACGAGCTGCTCGAACGGCGGGACGCGGCGGTGAAGGAGCTCGGCGGGCTCGAAGCGGGCGGCGACCCGCTCGATCGCGCGCGTGCCGGCACGAAGCGGCGGCGCATGCGTACGACGCGGCCGCGGCCTCCCTCTCGGAGGCCCGCCACCACGCCGCCGAGCCGTTCGCAGCGGCCGTCGCGCGGGAGCTCGCCGACCTCGGCATGGGTGAGGGCGAGTTCCACGTCGAGCTCCGCACGCGCGACGCCGGCCCGACGGGCACCGACGAGCGCCGTCTTCCTCGTGCGGCCGAACGCCGGACTGCCGCTCGCACCGGTCGTCGGAGACGGCGTCGGGCGGCGAGCTCTCCCGCATCGCGCTGGCGATCGCCGCCGTCGCCGGCGGCGAGACGCTCGTCCTCGACGAGGTCGACGCGGGCGTCGGCGGCGAGACCGCGCACCGCGTCGCCGATGTCCTCCGCCGCCTGGCCGAGCGGGCGCAGGTCATCACCATCACCCACTTGCCGCAGATCGCGAGCGTCGCCGACCAGCACCTCCGGGTCGAGAAGGTGCCCGGTGACCCGACGCACACGCGGATCGCCGAGCTCGACGACGCCGAGCGCCGCGACGAGCTCGAGCGGATGCTCGGCGGCGAGGCGTTCGTCGCGGCGGTCACGTCCGACGACGGCTCGTGAACGGCGAGCTGACCGGCACGGCGCGCCTCGGGCGGCGGACGAAGGACCTCGTCAAGCACCTGCGCGCGGACGACATCGCGATCGTCGACCACGCCGACCTCGACCGCGTCTCCGCCGAGGAGCTCGCCGAGACGGGCGTGCGCGTCGTCGTGAACGTCGCGTCGTCCTCGACCGGACGGTTCCCGAACCCCGGGCCGCTCGAGCTCGTCCGCGCAGGTGTGCGGCTGATCGACGCGCCCGGCGCGCCGCTCTTCGACGAGGTGTCGGACGGCGATCTGCTCCGGATCGACCACGGAGCGGTCTGGCGGAACGGGACGCTGCTCGTCGAGGGGGTCGAGCTCGACGCGGAGACGCTGCAGACGGCGCTCGACCAGCAGCAGAGCCGCGTGTCGCACGCCCTCGAGGCGTTCGCCGAGAACACCCTGCTCCACCTCCGCGAGGAGGCCGGCGCGCTCGCGGCGGGGATCGACGTGCCTCAGCTCCGCACCCGGTTCCGCGACCGGCACGCGCTGATCGTCG
The DNA here is from genome assembly GCA_963706915.1 of uncultured Actinomycetes bacterium. GTDB lineage: Bacteria > Actinomycetota > Thermoleophilia > Gaiellales > Gaiellaceae > Gaiella. The sequence continues at coordinate 148,713 of CAVPOH010000005.1, read as the reverse complement.
CGCGTGGGCCGGGCTACAAGTCCGACCTCCGCATGGTGCGCCCGTACATCCGCGACTTCCGTCCCGTGCTCGTCGCCGTCGACGGAGGCGCCGACGCCCTCCGGGAGGTCGGGCTCGCCGCGGACATGATCGTCGGGGACTTCGACTCCGTCTCCGACGAGGCGCTCCGCGGGGGCGCGGAGCTCGTCGTCCACGCGTATCCGGGCGGCGGCGCGCCCGGAGCGGCGCGGCTCCGTCGTCTCGGCCTCGCCTTCGAGACGGTGTCGGCGCCGGGGATCAGCGAGGACCTCGCGCTGCAGATCGCGCACCAGAAGGGCGCGACGCTGCTCGTCGCCGTCGGCACGCACTTCAACCTCGTCGAGTTCCTCGAGCGGAACCGCGAGGGGATGGCGTCGACGTTCGTCACGCGGCTCAAGGTGGGCGAGTCTCTCGTCGACGCGAAGGGCGTCTCGCGGCTCGTGAGTCGCCGCGTCGGCATCTGGCCGGTCGCGGTCTTCGCCGCCGCCGGGCTCGCCGCGATCGTCGTCTCCGTGCTCGCCTCGCCTGCGCTCCGCAACGTCATCGAGTCGACGACGCGCGCGATCGGAAACGGCCTCGGTCTCTGACGGTCGCCGCAGGCCCTCTGCGACACTGCGACCGTGTTCGACCTGCGCTACCACGTCGCGTCGCTGGCCGCGGTCTTCGTCGCGCTCGTGATCGGGATCTTCGTCGGCGTCGGGCTCTCCGGGAAGGGGTTCGTCAACGACGCCGAGCGGGCGAACCTCCAGGCCCGTATCGACGAGCTTCGCGCGGAACGGGACGCGGCCGTCGACCAGGCGGATCGAGCTCGTCCGTGCGCGGCGAGGCGCTCGACGACTTCGCCGGAACGGCGTACCCGGAGCTCGTCGACGGGAGGCTCGACGGCAAGGCCGTGGGGATCGTCTTCGTCGGCTCGGTCGACCAGGGCATCGCCGGCACGATCCGGCGTGCGGTGACGGACGCCGGTGGGCGCGTTGCGCTGATGCGCGCGCTGCGGGTGCCGCTCGACTCGGAGAGCGTCGACGAGGCGCTTGCGGCCGACCCCGAGCTGCGAGGCCTTGCCGGTGCCGGAGCGGCGCGAGCACCTCGGGCGCGAGCTCGCGGACGAGCTCGTCTCGGGCGGGCCGACGCCCATCCTGCGACGTCTCGCTCCGACAGCTCGTCGAAGAGCAGTCCGGCACCTCGCCCGTCAAGCTCGACGCGGTCGTCGTCGCCCGGCCCGCACGCCCGCAGCAGGGCGAGACGCAGGACTTCCTCGCCGGGCTGTACGGCGGGCTCGCCGCCGAGCCGATCCCGTCCGTCGGCGTCGACGTGCGCGGGACGCGGCGGAGCCCGCTCCCGATCTTCCGGCGCCGCGGTCTCTCGACCGTCGAGGCGATCGACGAGGACACGGGGCGCGTCGCGCTCGTCTACCTGCTCGCCGGGGCGCGACCCGGGAGCTACGGGATGGGGCGGGACGCCCCCGACGGCGTGCTCCCCGACGCTCCGCCCGCAGCTGCGCCCGCCGACGAGTGACCGAGCGACTGACGGTGCTCGTCGCCGCGCGCGACGAGGAGGCGGCGATCGGGCGGACCGTGACGCGTCTCCGCGAGGCGTTCCCGGGCGCGCAGGTCGTCGTCGCGGACGACGGCTCCCGCGACAGGACGGCCGAGCTGGCCGAGGCCGCGGGCGCCCGCGTCGTCCGCCTCCCACGCCGCGGGAAAGGCCAGGCGCTCACCCTCGCCGAACGGACGTGCGGCGCCGGGCCGCTGCTCCTCTGCGACGCCGACCTCGCCGGCGATCTCCGGCCTCTCGTCGAGGAGGGAGGCGACGTCGCGATCGCGGCGTTCGCGCGGCGGGTCGGGGGCGGCGTCGGGCTCGCGAAGGGCGTCGCGCGGTCGCTCATCTCGCTCCGTGGTGGACGGCGCATGCGCGAGCCGCTCTCGGGACAGCGCGCGCTCTCGCCCGACGCCCGCGCCGCCGTCTTCCCGGTCGCCGCGGGTTTCGGCGTCGAGACGCGAATGACGATCGACGCCCTGCGAGCCGGCCTCGACGTCCGCGAGGTGACCGCTCGACCTGGAGCACCGAGCGACCGGTCGAGACGTCGCGGGCTTCGCGCATCGCGCGCGCCAGCTCGTCGACCTCACGCTCGCCTGCGGGCCGCTGGCACGGAACTATCGCGGCCTCCGGCTCCCCCTCGTCGGCTCCGTCGTCGGTCTGCTCGTCCCGTCGGTGGCGCCCGTCGCGGCGATCGGGCTGGCCGACGACCTCTGGAGCGGGCCGGAGCGCGGCTTCCGCGCCCACCTCCGCGCCGGGCGCGACGACCGGGACGCTGAAGCTCGTCGGGATCCCGCTGTGGGCCCTCTGGAAGACGCGCTCGCCGAGCGGCGCGGTTCTCGTCGCCCTCTCTGCGAACGTCGTCAACCAGCTCGACACGCGTCCCGGACGGGCGATCAAGGCGTTCCTCCTCGGCTCGCTCGCGCTCGGTGGCCGCCCGCGGGGCGGGCTCGCCGTGGCCGTCCTCCTCGCTCCCTACGATCACCGCGAGATGACGATGCTCGGAGATGCCGGCTCGAACGCGCTCGGCGCCATGCTAGGTTTGGAGTCCGTGAGGCGGTTGACCGGCCTGCGGAGGACGAGCGCGATCCTGGCGCTCGCAGCGGTCACCCTCGTCGGAGAGCGTCGCTCGCTCGGTTCGTTGATCGAGTCGGCCCCCGGCCTGCGATCGCTCGACGCGCTCGGACGGATCCCGTGACCGACGCGCCGGGGACCCGCTACGTCTTCGTCACGGGCGGGGTCGTCTCGGCGCTCGGCAAGGGCATCGTCGCCGCCTCGCTCGGTCGCCTGCTGAAGGCGCGCGGGCTCCGCGTCCGTGCGCAGAAGTTCGACCCGTACCTCAACGTCGACCCCGGGACGATGAGCCCCTTCCAGCACGGCGAGGTGTTCGTCACCGAGGACGGCGCCGAGACCGACCTCGACCTCGGCCACTACGAGCGGTTCATCGACGAGAACCTCTCGCGGAACGCGAGCCACTCGGCCGGCGCGATCTGGGACACGGTCCTGCGCAAGGAGCGAAAGGGCGAGTTCCTCGGCGCGACGGTGCAGGTGATCCCGCACATCACCAACGAGATCAAGACGCGCATCCGGCGGGCGGCGAAGACGGACCCCGCGGACGTCGTCATCTCCGAGATCGGCGGCACGGTCGGCGACATCGAGTCGCTCCCGTTCCTCGAGGCGATCCGCCAGTTCCGTCGCGAGGTCGGGCCCGAGAACGTGCTCTACCTCCACGTCACGCTCGTCCCGTTCATCGACGCGGCCGGCGAGCTGAAGACGAAGCCGACGCAGCACTCGGTCAACGAGCTCCGGCGCATCGGGATCCATCCCGACGCGATCGTCTGCCGCTCGCGCGACACGCTCTCGGAGGAGATCCGTGACAAGATCGCCCTCTTCGCCGACGTGGATCCGCGGCGCCGTCTTCTCGTCGCCGGACGTCCCGGACGTGTACCTCGTGCCCGAGCACCTGATGGCGGAGCAGCTCGACGCCTTCGTGTGCGAGCGCCTCGGGCTCGTGACCGGCCCGGCCGAGCTCGCCGAGTGGCGCGAGCTGACCGACAGGATCGATGAGCGTCGCGACGAGGTCGAGATCGCGCTCGTGGGCAAGTACGTCAAGCTGCACGACGCGTACCTCTCCGTCCACGAGGCGCTGAAGCACGCAGGCGTCGCCTCCGGCACCCGCGTCCGCGTCCGCTGGGTCGACGCGGAGGACATGTCCTACGAGGAGGCCGTCGAGGAGCTCGAGCAGGTCGACGGCGTGCTCGTCCCCGGCGGGTTCGGCTCGCGTGGGTGGGAGGGGAAGATCCTCGCCTGCCGCGTTGCCCGCGAGCGGGGGATCCCGTACCTCGGCATCTGCCTCGGCATGCACGTCGCCGTCTCGGAGTTCGCGCGCCACGTCATCGGGCTCGACGGCGCGAACTCGACCGAGATGGACCCCGAGACGCCCTATCCCGTGATCGACCTGCTGCCCGAGCAGAAGGAGATCGAGGAGCTCGGCGGGACGATGCGGCTCGGCGCGCAGGCGGTCGAGGTCGCCGGGGGCACGCGCACACGGGAGATCTACGACGACGACGTCATCCACGAGCGCCACCGCCACCGCTACGAGGTCAACAACCAGTACCGCGAGCAGCTCGTCGAGCACGGGCTCGTCGTGTCGGGCACGTTCCAGGAAGGGCGCCTCGTCGAGATCGTCGAGCTGCCCGACCATCCCTGGTTCGTCGCGAGCCAGTTCCACCCCGAGTTCAAGTCGCGCCCGACGAGGCCTGCGCCGCTTTTCCGCGAGTTCGTCGCGGCGGCCCTCGAGCGAAGCCGCGCCCGGCAGGGCGTCGGCGTCCAGACCGCCTAGCCGCACGAGCGCCGACCGCCGGATGCCCCTCGTAGGATGCTGCGCGTGACCGGGGCGACGCCGCTTCTCGACCTCTTCCTCGAGCTCTGCGCGATCCCCAGCCCGCCGGGGGAGGAGCGCGCTGTCGCCGATCGCGTCACGGCCGAGCTCGACCGGCTCGGGCTTCCCTGGGAGGAGGACGACGCGGGCGAGCGGCTCGGGTCGTCGACGGGCAACCTCGTCTGCAGCCTCCCGGGAGCCGTCGAGGGCGGCACGCCGCTCTTCCTCTGCGCGCACCTCGACACGGTCCCGCTCGACGGGGCGCTGGAGCCCGTCGTCGAGGACGGCATCGTCCGGAACGCGGGCGGGACGATCCTCGGCGCCGACAACAAGTCGGCGGTCGTCGCGATGCTCGAGGCCGCCCGACGCGTCGTCGAGGAGGGACGGCCGCATGCGGGCATCGAGCTCGTCTTCACGCCGAAGGAGGAGATCGGCCTGCTCGGCGCGATCGAGCTCGACACCGACCGGCTCGACGCACGGGTCGGCTACGTCTACGACCAGGCGGCGCCGATCGGCGAGGTGATCCTCGGCGCGCCGACGGCGCAGGAGCTCGCGCTCCGCTTCCACGGTCGCGCGGCGCACGCGGGGATGTATCCCGAGGAGGGCCGTTCGGCCGTCCTCGCGGCGGCACGGGCGATCGTCGACATGCCGCTTGGCCGCATCGACGAGCTCACGAGCGCGAACGTCGGCCTGATCCGCGGCGGCACCGCCCGGAACATCGTTCCCGAGTGGTGCGAGCTCGAGGCCGAGGTGCGCTCCCACGACTTCGACCGCGTGGGCGAGGTCGTCCAGCAGATCGTCGACGCCGCGGCGTTCGCGGCCGCGGTCTCGGACTGCCGGCTCGAGACGAAGATCGAGCAGAAGTACCGCGGTTACCGGCACCGGTCGGACGACCTCGCCGTGCTGCTCGCATGCCGGGCGCTCGAGCGATCGGGCTTCGAGCCGCGGCTGACGCTCTCCGGCGGCGCCGCGGACGCGAACGTCTTCACGGCGCGAGGGCTGCCGTGCGTCAACCTCGCCAACGGGATGCTCGACATCCACACGCCGGACGAGCGGATCGCGGTCGACGACCTGGAGCGCATGGTCGACGTGACGCTCGCGCTCGTGGACGCCGCCGCCGAGACCGCGGCTGCCTGATGCCGCTCGGCCTTCGCTGGGGCACGGTGACCGCCGTCCACGAGCGACTGGATGCGCTCGTGCGGCTCGAGGTCGACGGCGAGCCGTGCATCGCGTACCCGCGGCTGACGGGCGGCGTGGAGGAGGGCGACACCGTGCTCGTCAACACGCGAGCCGTCGACCTCGACCTCGGCTCGGGCGGGTTCGGGGTCCTCTACGCGAATCTCACGCGCGGGATCAACCTTCCCGCCGACGAGGACGCGCACGTGATGGCGCTCCCGTACGCGCCCGGGCAGACCGTCGTCCGCTTCGCCGAGGAGGACGGCGTCTCGCGCGAGCGGATCGACGACGTCCCGGTGGTCTGCACGGGCCTCCACAGCCAGCTCGCACCCGTCTGCGCGGCGCTCGCCGGGCATCGCGTGACGTACGTCCAGCTGTCGGGCGGGGCGCTCCCCGTGTCGCTGTCGGACACCGTTCGCGCGCTCAAGGCCCGTCGCCTTCTCGACACGGCGATCGCCGTCTCACCCTGCGTCGACGGCGATCTCCAGTGTGTCACGGCCGCGTCGGCGATGACGCTCGCGGCGGCGCGCGGCGCCGACGTCGTCGTCTGCGGGATCGGCCCCGGCATCGTCGGAACGGGATCGCGATGGGGCCACGGCGGTCTCGCGGTCGCCGACGCGGCGAACACCGCGGCCGCGCTCGGGGCGAGGCCGATCGTCGCTCCGCGCATCTCGTTCGGCGACGAGCGGCCCCGACACCGCGGCGTCTCCCACCACACGCGGTCGGCGCTCGCGCTCTGCATCGACGCAGTGCAGGTCGCCTGGCCGCGAGGGCTCGAACCGCCCGAGGGGATCGACGTGGTCGAGGTGGACGTGACGGGCTGGGAGGCTGCCTGCGCGCCGCTTCCGCTCTCCCACATGGGACGAGGAGCTGCGGAGGACCCGTGGTTCTTCGCGTCCGCATTCGCCGCCGGGCGGCTCGCCGCCGGGTGATTTTCGGCGCCGCGACTCCTGCGGTATCGTCCCGCGCGCCGTGAGGATCGGGGTCGCCAGGGAGATCAAGGCGCAGGAGTACCGCGTCGCACTCACACCGGCCGGCGCGCTCGAGCTCGTCCAGCGCGGCCACGACGTCATCGTCGAGCACGACGCGGGAGTCGGCTCCGGCTTCGCGGACGAGGCGTACGCCGCGGTCGGGGCGCGGCTCGTGGACGTCGAAGAGGTCTGGTCGTCGGTCGAGCTCCTACTCAAGGTGAAGGAGCCGATCGCGCCCGAGTACCAGCGGCTCCGCGAGGGCCTCACGCTCTTCACGTACCTCCACATCGCGGCCGACGAGCCGCTGACGCGGGCGCTGCTCGACTCGGGGATCACCGCGGTCGCCTACGAGACCGTCGAGACCGCCGACCGCCGGCTGCCGCTCCTCGCTCCGATGAGCGAGGTTGCGGGGCGTCTCGCGCCGCAGATGGGCGCGTGGGCGCTCGAGAAGGCGCACGGCGGACGTGGGATCCTCCTCGGCGGCCTGCCGGGCGTGCCGCCGGCGAGGGTCATCGTGCTCGGCGGCGGCGTCGTCGGGCTCAACGCGGCGATCATCGCGCTCGGCATGCAGGCCGACGTCTGGGTGCTCGACAGGTCGGTCGACCGCATGCGGGAGCTCGAGATCGCGCTCGACGGGCGGGTGACGCTCGCGATGTCGAACCGCCTGCAGGTCGAGGAGGTCCTGCCCGACTCGGACATGGTGATCGGCGCCGTTCTCGTTCCCGGGGCCCTCGCACCGAAGCTCGTCACGCGCGAGATGCTCGGGCTGATGAAGCCGGGGGCCGTGCTCGTCGACGTCGCGATCGACCAGGGCGGGTGCTTCGAGACGTCCCATGCGACGACGCACGACGACCCGATCTTCGATGTCGACGGCGTCGTCCACTACTGCGTCGCGAACATGCCCGGCGCCGTGCCGGTCACGTCGACGAAGGGGCTGACGAACGTCACGCTCCCGTACGTCGAGGCGATCGCCGACAAGGGGCTCTCCCGGGCCATTGCGGACGACCCCGCGCTCGCCAAGGGCGTGAACACCCTCGGCGGCAAGCTCACCTACGCCGCCGTGGCCGAGGCGCACGGGCTCGAGTACACGCCGCTCGCGGATATCGAGCGCGCGCTCGTGTAGCCGCGGCGCGCTCGCACAGGTTCCCGTTCCGCCGCGCTCCTTCGCTTCGCGCGCGTTCTGCCTCGCAGAGGATCCGGCGAAAGGGTCGATCGGTCTTCGGGGAGGAGCGGGGCCGAGGCATGCGGTCGTGACGAGCCCGGCACACAGGCGTGACACACCGGCCCGACCTTTCGCGATTGGGGTGGTTGCCCGTGGGGTGATGACGGGGCGCGGCGGGGCGCCCGCGTCGGCCGTCAGGCCTTCGAGCTCTCGGCCTTCGCGCTTTCGGCCTTCGCCCGCCGCGCCGCGCGCTCCTCCTTCGCGCTCTCGGACGGCGAGATGCGGATCACGGCCCACGTGATGGCCATCGAGAGCGCCAGGATCGCGGCGATGTAGAGGACGAGCTCGATCAGGCTGATGACGGTGTCCACGACCCGACTAGGATAGCCGCCTGTGTCTCGCGCCTGTGTCATCGTCCTCGACGCCGTCGGAGCCGGCGAGCTGCCGGACGCCGCCGACTGGGGCGACGAGGGCTCGGACACGCTCGGCAACGTCTCGCGCGCGGTCGGCGGCCTCGACCTGCCGAACCTCGAGGCCCTCGGCCTCGGCAACATCGAGCCGCTCGACGGCTGTCCGCCGCAGCCGTACGCCCCGGCGGTCGCGGGGCGCCTCCTCGAGCGCTCGAAGGGGAAGGACACCACCGCGGGGCACTGGGAGCTCATGGGCGTCGTGACGCCGACGCCGTTCCCGACCTATCCCTACGGCTTCCCGGACGAGGTCATCGACCCGTTCATGAATCGGACGGGCCGCGGAGTCCTCGGCAACAAGCCGGCATCCGGGACGGAGATCATCCAGGAGCTCGGCGAGGAGCATCAGCGCACGGGCAAGTGGATCGTCTACACGTCAGCGGACTCCGTCTTCCAGATCGCCGCGCACGAGGAGACGATTCCGCTCGAAGAGCTCTACGACGGATGCCGGGTCGCACGGGAGATCCTCACGGGGAAGCACGCGGTCGGGAGAGTCATCGCGCGGCCGTTCGTCGGGTCGCCGGGCCACTACGAGCGGACACCCAACCGGCACGACTTCTCACTCGAGCCGCGCCGTCCGAACTACCTCACGGCGATCCGCGACGCCGGCCACACCGTCTACGGCGTGGGGAAGATCTCCGACATCTTTGCGGGGCGCGACATCGACGAGTCGTTCCCCACGAAGTCGAACGTCGATGGGATCAACCGCACGATCGAGCTCCTCGAGAACGTCGACTCGGGCCTCGTTTTCGTGAACCTCGTCGAGACGGATCAGCTCTGGGGTCATCGCAACGACCCCGTCAACTTCCACCGCTGCCTCCAGGACTTCGATCGACGGCTGCCGGACATCCTCGACGCGTTGCGCGACGGTGACCTCCTGATCCTCACGTCGGACCACGGCTGTGACCCCACAACGCCGTCGACGGACCACTCGCGTGAGCACGCGCTCCTTCTCGCCTACGCGGCCGGAAAGAACGCGGCCGGCCGGATCCACGAGGACGGGGAGTTCGGCGATGTCGGAGCGACCGTGAGCACCTGGCTGGGCGCGAAGCATCCCGGGAAGGGCGCGCCCGGCCGGCCGATCATCGAGAAGTGAGGTCGGACGACCCCGCCGCCGTGCGGGAGCAGTACGCGACCGAACAGGGCCTCGCCGCCCGCGCCTCGATCTACGGCGGCGACGGCGTCGACGCCCGGGACGTCGTCCTCCGGGCCCTTCGGTCCGTCCGCCCGACGGATCTGCTCGAGGTCGGCTGTGGCTGGGGCGAGCTCGCGGCGCGGACTGCGAACGAGCTCGGGTGCGCCGTCGTCGCGATCGACCAGTCGCCGCGCATGGTCGAGCTGGCGCTGCAGCGCGGGGTCGACGCGCGGGTCGGTGACGTGCAAGAGCTCGACTTCCCGGATGCGTCGTTCGACGCCGTGGTCGCGGCGTGGGTGCTCTACCACGTCCCCGACCTCGACCGGGCACTCCGCGAGTGCGTGCGCGTACTCCGGCCGGGAGGTGTCCTCGTCGCCGTGACGAACGCCGCCGCGGACTTCGGAGCGCTATGGAAGCTCGTCGGCCGCGATCCGTCCGCACGGCTGCTCACGTTCCGCTCGGAGAACGGCGAGGAGACGCTCCGCCGCCACTTCGACCACGTCGAGCGGCGCGACCTCGAGTCCGACGTCACGTTCGCGGATGGCGATGCGATTCGCCGGTACATCGGCTCGTCGATCGCGGGGCGGCAGTACGTCGACAACGTCCCGGATATCGACGAGCCCTTCGTCGCCCGGAAGCTGATGACGGTCTTCGTGGCGAGGACGGGCGGCTAGGGTCCCGCGGATGTCCCGGCCGGCCGAGTTGATCGAGCAGAAGCGGAACGGCGGCACCCACGATCCGGCCGAGCTGATGGAGCTCGTCCTCGCTTACGCGCGCGACGAGGTGCCCGACTACCAGATGGCCGCGTGGTGCATGGCCGTGTACTTCAACGGGCTCACCGCCACGGAGCGGGATGCCCTCACCGACGCGATGGTCGCCTCGGGCGAGACGCTCGACCTCGGTGCCGCGCTCGGACGCAAGGTCGTCGACAAGCACTCGACGGGCGGCGTCGGAGACAAGACCTCGATCGCGGTCGGTCCGATCGTCGCGGCCTGCGGTGTGCCCTTCGGGAAGATGTCGGGCCGCGGCCTGGGCCACACCGGCGGGACGCTCGACAAGCTGGAGTCGATCCCCGGCTTCCGCGTCGAGCTGACGACGGACGAGCTGATCGCGCAGGTGCGCGACGTGGGCATGGCGATCGTCGGCCAGACTGCGAACCTCGTCCCCGCGGACAAGAAGCTCTACGCGCTTCGCGACGTCACCGCGACCGTCGACATCGTCCCGCTGATCGCCAGCTCGATCATGTCGAAGAAGCTGGCCGCCGGAGCCCAGGCGATCGTCCTCGACGTCAAGGTCGGCAACGGCGCCTTCATGAAGACGATCGAGGATGCGCGGGTGCTCGCAGGCGAGATGATCGAGATCGGTCGACACGCCGGCCGTGAGGTGACATGCCTCCTCACCGATATGAGCCAGCCGCTCGGCCGCGCCGTCGGCAACGCGCTCGAGATCCACGAGGCGCGGGACGTCGTGCGGGGCGACGGCCCGGTCGACCTCACCGAGCTCGTGCTCGATGCGTCGGCCCGGCTCCTCGCGTACTCGGATCTGGGGATCGGCGTCGACGAGGGCCGCCGGCGAGCCGAGGCGGCGATCGCCGATGGCAGTGCACTCGAGCGCTACGAGCGGTGGATCCGTGCCCAGGGGGGCGACCCCGACCCCGAGCTGCTGGAGAGGGCGCCGGTGCATTCGGTCGTGCCCGCCCCTCGAGACGGAGTCGTCACGCGGGTCGACGCGCTGGACGTCGGGATCGCGGCGCTGGAGCTCGGGGCAGGCAGACGGGCGAAGACCGATCCGGTCGACCATGCCGTGGGGGTCCTCTGCTTCGCGAAGCGCGGAGATCGCGTGCTCGCAGGCGACGACCTCGCGGAGATCCATGCACGGGACGAGGTGTCCGCCGGGCGAGCCGCGGAGAAGGTGCTCGCGGCGTACGAGCTCGATGACGTGGCCGGGCCGGAGCCGGGGATCCTGCTCGACGTGATGACCTGAGGCCCTAGGCGGCGGGCGCAAGCCCGTCGAGCGCCTCGCCGAGCCCGGTCAGCGTCGGCAGCTCGCGCGACGGCCGCGGGTCACCGGTCTCGCCGAGGCGGTTTATCCAGATCGTCGGGATGCCGAGCGCCGTGGCGGGCACGACATCGTGGAAGTGGCTCTGCGCGACGTGGACGTCCGGGAGGCGGCCGACCTCGTCGGCGAACGAGTGCCAGTGCTGGTGCGCGGGCTTGTACGAGCCGATCTCCGACGCGACGATGGTGAGCTCGAAGGGCACGCCGACCGCCGTCATCGACGCCTCGATCAGATCGCGATCGGAGTTGGTGAGGATCGCGAGGCTCCAGCCGCGGGAGCGCGCCTCCTCGAGGGCGGCCCGCGCGTCGGGGAAGACGGGCCAGTCCGGAAGGGACGCGGCTGGATCCGCGTCGACGCCGACGCGGCGTGCCGTCTCGCGGAGGACGTCGCGGTAGCGCATCGCGGGGTCCTCCGCCTGGACCACCGGCTCGAGCTCGTGGTAGCGGTCGAGGAGGCCCGCGTCGCCGAGCGCCGTGGCGATCCCTGCATTCCAATCGACGATCGTGCCGTAGCAGTCGAAGGTCGCCCAGCGCTCCATCGGCCGAGCGTAGACCGTGGCACGGGCCACGCGTCGTCACGGACAGTGCTCGGACCTGGCACACCTCCGTCCGAGATCCCGCGATAGCCTGACATCAGGGCACCCGGGGTGCCCTGGGGGCGGTTGGCGTGGCGCCTCGCCCGGATGCCGGAGCGCGGTGCCTACGATGGCCGCATGCCCGAGCTGCCCGAGGTCGAGACCGTCCGCCGCCGGCTTGCGCCCGTGCTCGAGGGCGCGACGATCGAGCGCGTCGAGATCGGCGACCCCCGGCTGACGCGACCGATCGAGCCGGGGATCGTCGCCGACATGCTCGTCGGCGAGACCGTCGCGAGCGTCGACCGGCGTGGGAAGTACCTCCTCTGGCGCCTGGAGAGCGGCAGGACGCTCGTCGTCCACCTCCGGATGACCGGTTCGTTCCGCCACGGCCCGTCGGGCGAGCTGCCCGAGGACGCCTACCGGCGCGCGACGATGACGCTCGACACCGGCGCCGCCGTCGCGTATCGGGACGTCCGACGCTTCGGTACGTGGGAGCTGCTCGATCCCGGTCACCTGCGGCCGTACCTCGACGCGCGCCTCGGCCCGGAGCCCCTCGGCTCGTCGTTCAGCGCGGCGCGTCTCGGCTCGCTCATCGCCGGGCGACGCGCACCCGTGAAGGCGTTCCTCCTCGACCAGAAGCGCCTCGCAGGGATCGGGAACATCTACGCGGACGAGGCACTCTGGCGTGCACGGATCCATCCGCTGCGCCCCTCGGGCGAGCTCGACACCGACGAGGTCGCCCGGCTGCACCGCGCCGTCCGGGCCGCGCTCAGGCGTGGCGTCGAGCTCCAGGGGTCGACGCTCCGCGACTACATCACGCCCGACGGCGACGGCGGCGGGATGCAGCACGAGTTCCACGTCTACGGCCGGCTCGGCGAGCCCTGCGACCGCTGCGGGCGACCGATCGAGCGGATCGTGGTCGGCGGGCGCGGGACATGGTTCTGCCCGCGCTGCCAGCGGCGCTGACGCCTGCGGCTCGTACACTCGAGTCATGGCCGGCACGTCGATCACGGAGGCGGTCGTGCTCCGCTCGTTCCCGTTCGCCGAGGCGGACAGGGTGCTGCACCTCTACACGGCGACGAGCGGGCGGTTCGGGGCGATGGCGAAGGGCGTGCGCCGGACGAAGAGCCGGTTCGGCGGCCGTCTCGAGCCGTTCTCGCACGTCGAGCTCGGCCTCCATCGCGGTCGTGGCGAGCTCGGAACCGTCACCGGCGCGTCGCTCGTCCGCTCGCACGACCGGATCCGCTCGGACGGCTACCGGCTCCAGGTCGGTCTCGTCGGGCTCGAGGCAATGCTTCGGCTCTTCACCGAGGAGGAGCGGAACGAGCGCGCCTTCCTGGCGTTGACGCGCTTCCTCGACGCGCTCGACGAGCGCGAGCCGCAGCCGGGTCGTCGTCCCGCGCTCGACCCGCTCGTTCTGTCGTTCCAGCTCAAGCTCCTCTGGCTGTCCGGGTTCCTCCCGCACGTCTCGAGCTGCGTCGAGTGCGGAGCGGAGCAGGGCCTCGTCGCCTTCGACGCGGCCGCCGGCGGTGCCGTGTGCGCGTCCTGCGACCGCGGAATGGCCGAGCTGTCGCCGGAGGGGCTCCAGGCGCTGACCGCGCTCCTCGGGTCACCGATCGCCGACGCTCCGTCGTTCCCGCTCGGCGAGCGCGCCCTTCGCGACACTCTCGCTGTCGTGACGTCGTCGTACGAGCACCACGGCGGCTTCCGCCTCCGAACGCTGTCCGCCTGAGTTCGCAACCGAAGCGGCGCACACATGTCCGTTGCCGAGGTAGTTGCGGCGCCGAAGGCGCCGCCTTCAGGGATGTGCCCCGCCGAAGGCGGGATCAGCGGCAGGATTCCGCTCCCGCGGAATCCTGTTTCGCGAGCAAGGTTAGAAACGCTCTAGCACGTGCTCGAGCACGCCCTCGGCGATGAGCTGCTCGGTGAGCTCGTTGCGGCCGGGACGCACCTCGCGCCGGACGATCCCGTCGTCGCCGAGGCGGTACTGGCCGACCCAGTCGAGCCGCGGGGAGTAGACGTGGACCGTCACGGCGGGCTCGCCCGTCTCGTGCGTGACCCGGTGGATGTAGCCCGGCCCGCCCTGGCGCGTGTCACCGGGGCGGAGGTGGAGGGGGATGTGGTCGCGGCCGTACACCATGAGGTCCTCGCGAACCCCGCCTGCCGCGACCGCGAGCCCGACCGCCGAGATGTAGTGGTCGTGGAACCCGGTTCCCTGGCCCGGCATCCACGAGAGCACCCAGGCGTCCATGCGGTCGTCCTCGTAGACGAGCTCGTAGCGCCGGCGATTCGGGTCCGCGTGGACGAGCGGCTCCCAGATGTCGGGCCGCTCGACGATCCGCCTCGCGACGATCTCCAGCTCGTTCGGGGCCAGCAGCCCCTCGTGCGGGACGAGATCCCCGAGTGAAGCGACCGACGACGTGAAGAATGGCGCAGTCGTCATGTCAGACCTTTGAGTGTACTCGGGGACCCAGATTCTTACGTCCGCCGCGCCTGGTCGGATTCGCCCGGGCGGACAACTACCCGTCGCGCGGAGGTGGGCTCCAGGGAGCGGCCAGGCGGTCGAGCAGGTGCTCGCGTGCACGGGCGATCGAGATCCGCTCCTGCGCGAGCGAGTCGCGGTCGCGGATCGTCACGGTGTCGTCCTCGAGCGTCTGCTCGTCGATCGTCAGCGCCCACGGCGTCCCGATCTCGTCCTGCCGGCGATAGCGCCGGCCGATCTGCCCGCCGTCGTCGTGCTCGGCGACCATGACGCGCCGGAGCTCGGCGTGAAGGGCGCGGGCGCGCTCGGCCATGCCCGTGTCGCGAGGGATGAGCGGCAAGACGGCGACCTTGACCGGCGCGATCTGCGGATGCAGTCGGAGCACCGTGCGATCACGCTCGGCGACGACCTCCTCGTCGTACGCATCGCAGAGGAACGCGAGCATCGTCCGGTTCACACCGGCTGCGGGCTCGATGACGGCAGGGATGAAGCGGTCGCCGCTGCCGCCGTCGACCCATTCGAGCCGCGTGCCGGACGCCTCCGTGTGGGCGGTGAGGTCGAATGTCCCCCGGTTCGCGATCCCCTCGAGCTCCGACCAGCCGATCGGGTACAGGTACTCGATGTCGCTCGTCGCGCTCGAGTAGTGCGAGAGCTCCTCGGCGTCGTGCGCGCGGACGCGAAGGCTCTCGGGCCGGATCCCGTACCGCGCATACCACGCGAGCCGCTCGTCGATCCAGTAGCGGAACCACTCGTCCACCTCGGCCGGCGGTACGAAGAACTCCATCTCCATCTGCTCGAACTCGAGCGTGCGGAAGATGAAGTTCCCGGGCGTGATCTCGTTGCGGAACGACTTGCCGACCTGGGCGATCCCGAACGGCGGCTTCCGGCGCGCCAGCTGGGCGACGTTCTTGAAGTTGACGAAGATCCCCTGCGCCGTCTCGGGCCGGAGGTAGACCGTCTGGCCCGTCTCCTCGACCGCCCCGACGCGCGTCTCGAACATGAGGTTGAACTGCCGCGGCTCGGTGAGGTCGCACTCGTCGGTCTCGCCGGGGCGCTTGCTCGGCTTGCGCCCGCAGCGGAGCTCCTCGTGCTCCCGGTCGGCGAGGTGGTCGGCCCGGAACCGGAGCTTGCACGTCTTGCAGTCGACGAGCGGATCGGTGAAGCCGCCGACGTGCCCGGACGTCTCCCAGATCTTCGGGTGGAGGATGATCGCGGAGTCGAGAGCGACGATGTCGTCGCGCTCCTGCACCATCGCCTCGAGCCAGCGCGCCTTGACGTTCTCCTTGAGGAGGACGCCGTAGTGGCCGTAGTCGTACGACGAGGCGAGCCCGCCGTAGATCTCCGAGGAGGGGAAGACGAAGCCCCGTCTCCGGCTCAGCGAGACGATCTTGTCCATCGTGAGCTCCGTCGCCATGTGGGCAACGCTACCCTCGCGCCAAAGCTCGTTGCAGAACGACGCTTCGACGACGGGGCGCGCTGTGCGAGTGCGATGCGAGGACGCAGGGAGTGCCCATATCCCGTATGCGTGCATATGGGCGCGACCGAGGACGAAGCAGCGTGCCGCGCAGCGCGTTCCGACGGCACAAGGCTTCATTCTGCAGCGAGCTTCAACTCGGGATGGCGGGGAAGGGGACACCGGCGATCGTCGCCGCGGAGCGAGCCGGTATCGCGTTCCGCGTCCACGAGTACGAGCACGACCCGCGTGCGCCGTCGTTCGGCTCGGAGGCGGTCGAGAAGCTCGGCCTCGACGCCGCACGCGTCTTCAAGACGCTCGTCGCGGACGTCGACGGGGCGCTCACCGTCGCCGTCGTCCCCGTCGAGGCGCAGCTCGACCTGCGCGCCCTGGGCAAGCGCGCCCGCATGGCCGACCCGCGCGCGGCGGAGCGCTCGACGGGCTACGTCATGGGCGGGATCAGCCCGCTCGGGCAGCGACGACCGCTGCCGACGATCCTCGACGAGTCTGCACTCGCCTTCGAGACGATCTTCGTGAGCGCGGGACGACGAGGCCTCGAGCTCGAGCTCGCGCCGTCCGATCTCCTCGCCCTCACCGGCGGCAGAACGGCGGCGGTAGCCTCCCGCCGGTGAGCCAGGTCCCGGTCGAGCTCCACATCGTCTCCGACTCGACGGGCGAGACCGCCGCGCGCCTCGTCCTGGCGCTCGAGGCGCAGTTCCCCGACCTCCCGTTCGAGGAGGTGCGGCATCCGCGGGTCGAGTCCGTCGAGGACCTCGCGCTCGCCGTCAACCGGGCGCGCGGACGCCCTGCCGTGATGGTCTACACGCTCGTCGAGCGCGGCCTGCGGGACGAGATGCGCCGGCTCTGCCGCCGGTCGCGCGTGCACTACTGCGACCTCCTCGGCCACCCGATCGACTCGATCTCCCGCGTCGCCGGCGTCGCCGCGCGCATGGAGCCGGGCGCGCGGGCGCCCCTCGACCAGACGTACTTCAAGCGGATCGAGGCGATCGAGTTCGCGGTGCGCTACGACGACGGGGTCGGCAGCGGCCTCGACGAGGCGGACATCGTGCTCGTCGGCGTCTCCCGGACGTCGAAGACGCCGCTCTCGATCTTCCTCGGCTACCTCGGGCACAAGGCGGCGAACGTGCCGATCGTGAAGGGCGTCGAGCCGCCAAGTGCGCTCTTCGAGATCGACCGGGCGAAGATCGTCGGGCTGACGATCGACGCCGAGCGCCTGGCCGAGATTCGCGAACAGCGCGTCCGGTCGATGGGCGCTCCGCGACGGCGTTACGCCGATCTCGACGCGGTGTACGAAGAGCTCGAGACCGCGTCCCGCGTGCACCGCAAGCTCCGCTGCCCCGTGATCGACGTGTCCGAGCTCTCCGTGGAGGAGACCGCGATGCGGATCATCCGCCTCGTTGCGGAGCGGGAGCGGCGTACCGAGGCAGGCGCCACGTGACCGACCGGAACGCGAAGTACGGCGTCTTCGCACGCGGAGTCCGGCGGGACCTGTCCGAGAAGGGCTGGGTGCCGGCGCGCTACTGGGTCATGTGGTGGACCTCGCTCGGGGTCGCGATGGTGGCGTTCTACGTCGTCCTCACGCCGATCTGGCTCGGGCTCCGAGGGGCCGCCTGGATCGCAGAGCTCCGCTCGCGCCTCCGCGCCGAGCGCAGAAACGCGTCGACCTCGGACTGAGTCCGGAGCCGCGCGACGCGGAACCGCGCGAGCTCCGTCGGGTAGCGATGGCGGCGCGGGCGCTCGTTCGCGAAGGAGTAGCGGAAGAGCGAGTCCGAGTCGACCCAAGCGGTTCGGAGCGACTCGCGGTTCCCGTTCCACAGCTCCTCGCGGGTGATCACCCGGCGGAACGTGCGTACGACGAGCCGCGTCAACCAGACGCGTCGCGGAAGGTCGAGCCAGACGACGGTGTCCGCGTGGTCGAGCACGAGGTTGCCGAGCTTGCCCCGGTACGACCCGTCGATCACCCACGCGTCGAGCGCCACCAGAGGCTCGACACGGCGCCGGAGCTCGGCCCCGTCGATCTCGGTCCACCCGGCCTGCCAGTGGATCGCGTCGAGCTCGACAAACGGCACCTCGAGGGCTGCTGCGAGGGCGCGCCCGAACGTCGTCTTCCCGCAACCGCTGGCCGTCGCGAGGATCGCCACCCGCTTCACGGCACCCATCCTGTACCGCTCGGCGAAATCGCGCCGTGTACGTAGGATCGCGCCGTGCGCCTGGTCTACGCCTTCGATGAGGACGTCCCGGGAGGGCGGGAGCTCCTCGGCGGCAAGGGGATCGGCCTCGCCGAGATGACCGCGCTCGGGATCCCCGTCCCGGCCGGGTTCACGATCACCACGGATGCGTGCCGTGCGACGATGGAGGCGGGCGAGGTCCCCGAGGAGCTGTGGCCGCAGGTCGATGAGCACGTGGCGCGGCTCGAGGGGAAGGCGGGGAAGCGCTTCGGGGACGCGGCCGACCCGCTGCTCGTCTCGGTCCGCTCGGGCGCCGCGGTCTCGATGCCCGGGATGATGGACACGATCCTCAACCTCGGGTTGAACGACGTCGCGGTCGAGGGCCTCGGCGCCGCGACGGGCAACCCGCGCTTCGCGTACGACTCGTACCGCCGTCTGATCCAGATGTACGGCGAGGTCGTGGACGGGATCGACGCGCACGTCTTCGAGAGCGAGCTGCAGGCGCTCAAGGAGGAGCGCGGCCTGCGGCTCGACGTCGAGCTGACCGCCGACGACCTGCGCGGCCTGATCGAGACGTTCGAGCAGCTCTACGAGCGCGAGGCGGGGGCGCCGTTCCCGCCCGACGCGCGCGAGCAGCTCCGGCGCGCGACACGGGCGGTCTTCGACTCGTGGGAATCCCCGCGCGCCCGCGTCTACCGGCGGACCTACGACATCCCCGACGACCTCGGCACGGCGGTCAACGTCGTGCAGATGGTGTTCGGCAACAAGGGCGACACGTCGGGCACGGGCGTCTGCTTCACGCGCGACCCGTCGACGGGCGAGCGCACCCTGTACGGCGAGTTCCTCGTCAACGCGCAGGGCGAGGACGTCGTCGCCGGCATCCGCACGCCCCAGCCGATCGCGGAGATGCGCGAGCGGCTCCCCAATGCGTACGCCCGCCTGACCGCGACGCTCGACCGGCTCGAGGAGCACTACCGCGAGATGCAGGACATCGAGTTCACGGTCGAGGAAGGGGAGCTCTTCCTCCTCCAGACGCGAACGGGGAAGCGAACCGCGCAGGCCGCGCTCCGGATCGCCGTGGACATGAACGACGAAGGCCTCATCTCGCGGGAAGAGGCCGTCGCGCGAATCGACCCGGGACAGCTCGACCAGCTCCTGCATCCGATGATCGACCCCGGCGCCGACGTGAACGTGGTCGCCACGGGCCTCAACGCGTCGCCCGGCGCCGCGTCCGGCGCGATCGTTCTCGACGCCGATCTCGCCGAGACGCGGGGGCGTGAGGGCGAGGACGTCGTGCTCGTCCGTTGGGAGACCACCCCGGACGACATCCACGGGCTGATCCACGCCCGAGGCGTCCTCACCGCCCACGGCGGCATGACGTCGCACGCGGCCGTCGTCGCCCGGGGGATGGGGAAGCCGTGCGTCGCCGGCTGCGAGGCGCTCTCGATCGACCTCGACGCGAGGACGCTGCGCCTCGGCGAGGTCGAGCTGCGTGAGGGCGACCACCTCACGATCGACGGAGGCACGGGCCGCGTGATCGTCGGTGCCGTGCCCCTCGTGCCGCCGGCGATCGACGCGAACTTCGAGACGATCCTCGGCTGGGCGGACGAGCTCCGCCGGCTCCGGGTCCGCGCGAACGCCGACACGCCCGAGGACGCCGCCAAGGCGCGCGAGTTCGGTGCCGAGGGGATCGGGCTCTGCCGCACCGAGCACATGTTCATGGCGCCCGATCGGCTGCCGGTCGTGCAGGAGATGATCCTCGCCGGCGACGAGCGGGCGCGCCGCGCTGCGCTCGACCGGCTCCTGCCCGTGCAGCAGTCCGACTTCGAGGGCATCTTCGAGGCGATGGCGGGGTTCCCGGTGACGATCCGACTGCTCGACCCGCCGCTCCACGAGTTCCTTCCGTCGGTCGAGGACGCGACCTCCGACGCGATGCGGCGCCGGATCGAGCAGCTCCGGGAGGCGAACCCGATGCTCGGCACCCGCGGCTGCCGGCTCGGGCTGCAGTACCCCGAGATCTACGAGATGCAGGTCAGGGCGATCGTGCGGGCGGCGCGCGCGGTGCAGGACCGGACCGGCGAGGCGCCGCTCGTCGAGATCATGCACCCGCTCGTCGGGTTCGGCGAGGAGCTTCGCCGGCTTCGCGACCTCACCGAGCGCGTCGCCTCGGAGGAGCCCCAGGTCGCACACAGCGTCGGCACGATGATCGAGCTGCCGCGCGCCTGCGTCCGCGCCGACGAGATCGCCGAGACGGCCGACTTCTGCTCCTTCGGCACGAACGACCTCACCCAGACGGCGCTCGGGTTCTCGCGCGACGACGCCGAGGGGAAGTTCCTCACCTACTACCTCGAGCACGGGATCCTCGACCGAAACCCGTTCGAGGTCCTCGACCAGGAGGGAGTCGGGGAGCTGATGCGGATCGCCGTCGAGCGCGCTCGCGGGGCAAAGCCCGACCTCAAGCTCGGGATCTGCGGCGAGCACGGCGGGGAGCCACGGTCGGTCGCGTTCTGCCACGGCCTGGGGCTCGACTACGTCTCCTGCTCCCCGTACCGGGTGCCGCTCGCACGACTCGCAGCCGCTCAGGCAGCGCTCGCCGAGGCGGGCGTGCGGTCGGTCGCCGTCGGCGGCTGATCGCCCGGCACCTCGTGTCCGCGACTCTCGAAGCGGCGATGGGAAAGATCGAGCCGCGCCTCGTCGCGCGGAGCGCCGATCTCCGTGTTCCCGGCGTCGCGTTCGCGCTGATCGCGGACGGCGGGATCGCGCTCGAGCGTGCCGTCGGCGT
The DNA here is from genome assembly GCA_963706915.1 of uncultured Actinomycetes bacterium. GTDB lineage: Bacteria > Actinomycetota > Thermoleophilia > Gaiellales > Gaiellaceae > Gaiella. The sequence goes on along the minus strand of CAVPOH010000005.1, from coordinate 127,829 downwards.
GAAGGAGGCGGGCGGCGCCGATCCGGTGACCCCGACCACGCGGTTCCAGGCCTGCTCGATCAGCAAGCCGATCGCCGTCCTCGCGATGCTGCGGCTCGTCGAGCAGGGGACGCTCGACCTCGACGCCGACGTGAACGACGTGCTCACGTCGTGGCACGTCCCGCCGAGCGCCTCGTGGCAGCCGCGGGTGACTCTCCGCCAGATCGCGAGCCACAGCGCCGGCCTGACGGTCGGCGGCTTCCCCGGGTACGCCCGCGGCACGCCGCTGCCGACGCTGATCCAGATCCTCACGGGCGCGGCCCCGGCGAACACCGCGGGCATCCGCGTCGACACGCTGCCCGGGGTCGAGTTCCGGTACGCCGGGGGCGGGACGACCGTCGTGCAGCAGGTGCTCGAGGACGTGACCCGGCAGGCGTTCCCGGACCTGATGCGCGAGCTCGTCCTCGCGCCGCTCGGCATGTCCTCCAGCGGCTACACGCAGCCGCTGCCCGACGAGCTGCGCGACGAGGCGGCGACCGCGCACGGCACTGACGGAGCGCCTGTCGCGGGCGGATGGCACGTTTACCCGGAGCTCGCGGCGGCGGGGCTCTGGACGACCCCGGGCGATCTCGCGCGGTATGCGATCGCGGTCCAGCGAGCGGCGGCGGGCACGTCAGGGGCGATTCTCGGGCCGGAGCTCACCGGCTCGATGCTCACGCCGCACCTCCCGTCGACGTCTCGGCCGGGCGGGCTCGACCGCCTCGGCCTGGGTCTCTTCCTCGGCGGCCCCGGAGCCGTCTGGTTCGGCCACAGCGGCGGCAACGAAGGCTTCAGGTGCCATCTCCTCGCGCACCGCGACGCCGGCTGCGGACTCGCCGTGATGACGAACGGCGACCGCGGCCACGTGCTCATCGGCGAGCTCCTCGACGACGTCGCGCAGGCGCTGGAGTGGCCGGACTACGCCGTCGCCGGGCAGGAAGGGGACGCCGAGCCGTCGGTCGCGCTCGATGCGCTCACCGGCATCTACGAGCTCCGGCCCGGTGCCGTGATCGAGGTGGCGGCACGTGGCGACGACCTCCTCGTCGCGGCACTCGGACAGCCGGCGATCCGGTTCCTGCGGGTGGGGGAGGCCGAGTTTGGATCGTTCGCCGTCGAGACGACCCTCACGTTCGAGGTCGTCGACGCGCGCGCCGAGGTGCTCGTCGTCCGTCAGAACGAGGGCGAGCTGCGCTGCCCGCGCGTCGGCTGACGCGCGACGGCCCTCGTTACACGTAGTTCTCGACGCGTAAGTAGGCGAGGGCCACGCACAGCGCACCCACGATCACCGCGATCGTCGGACCGAGCGCCGCCGTGTGCGCTCGCGTGCGGATGATGGCGTACGTCGCGAAGAGTCCCACCGATGAGGCCACCGAGGTGTCCACCGATCGAGATGCCCGGGAATGACGAGCGAGATGGCGAGGTTCACGGCGATCAGGGCCATTGCCTGCCCGGCGAGCGTTCCGGTCGCGATGTACTCGAGGACGAGAAGCGCGCCGAACAAGCCGTAGATCGCCCCCGACGCCCCAACGGTGGCCCTGTCCGGTTGATAGTCCATGACGAAGCCACCTCCCGTCCTGATGATGGGGAGGAGCAAGGCTCCCGCCGAGCCGGCAAGGCCTGCGACGACGTAGACGAGCAGGTACCTCGACGTACCGAGCGCCTGCTCGACGACCATGCCGACGAGCCAGTAGAGCGCGAACATGTTGAAGGCGAGGTGGAGCAGGCTCGCGTGGAGGAACATCGCGGAGCCGAGCCTGCACCAGTCACCGTTCGCGACGTCGCTGCCGACGAGCTGGCCCCATTCGAAGAGCGATCCGCCGGGATTGGAGACACCGACGCCCTGGTAGACGGTCACCAGGTAGACGAGCACGTTGATCCCGACGAGGGCGATCGTCGCGGGCGCGTCGACGCCCCCGACCGTCGTCTCACCTGGCGAACCTGGCGCGGGGCGCTCGCCCGGCGCGGCGCCCCGACGCCCGCGTGGTCGGGGCACTTGATCCCGACCGGGGCGAAGTTCATGCACTCCTCGCAGATCGGCCGGCCGCATTCCGAGCACGAGACGAGGGTCTCGCGGTCGGGATGCCGATAGCAGTGTGGAGTGTCGCTCACCTCGGGCTAGCGTACCCGCGTGCGTGTTCACGTCGCCTTCACTCCGGACGAGGCCGCAGCGGCCCCGACCGGTGTCGTGATCGACGTCATCCGCGCCACCTCGACGATCTGTCAGGCCCTCGACGCGGGCTACGAGCGGGTGTGGTGCGCGGCCGAGGTCGAGGACGCCCGTGCCCTCGGAAACAACGACGTAACCCTCGGTGGCGAGCGCCTCGGGGTTCGGATCGACGGCTTCGATCTCGGCAACTCGCCCCGCGAGTACCTCGAGCCGCGGACGCCGACGCTCGCGATGTCCACGACGAACGGCACGCGCGCGATCGTCACCGCCGCGGCGCGGTGCGAGCGGGTGTACATCGCGTCGCTGCTCAACCTCCGCGCGGTGACCGAGCAGGCACAGGCGCACGGCGAGGACGTCGCGGTCTTCTGCGCAGGCGTGAAGGGGGCATTCGCGCTCGATGACGCCTACGTCGCCGGACGCGTCGCCGACGGCCTCGGCTTCGAGCCGAGCGACGCCGCCGAGGCTGCGCGACGGCTCGCCGCGTCGTACGACGACGCCGAGGAGGCTTTCCGCGCGTCGCGCTCGGGCCTCAACCTCATCAACCACGGCCCGGAGCTGGAAGCCGACATCCCGTGGTGCGCCCGCGAGAGCGTCCTCGACGTCGTACCGCGGCTCGCAGGAATGCACGGCATCGCCGCCGAGATCACGCTCTGACGCTGCGGCGCCGCTCGGGCCGCCATTGGCCCAACGGGCACTGCGGATCGGCTACTCGGGTGAAACGCCGAGCTCGGTCGTCAGCCAGTCGAGCTGGTCGCGTCGCGCCTTCTCGTCGAGCTGGTGCTCGGCGGCGTACCACCGGAGCTGGGCCCCCTCGGGCGCAGCGTCGGCCAGTGCCTGAAGAGCGGCGTGAGGGACGATCGAGTCGGATCGGCCCGCCTGGAGCAGGACGTCGCCCTTCGCCTCGCCGATCCGCGAGAGCGGATCGATCGGCGTCAGCACGTCCTCGACGTCGTCGCGGAGGTCGGGCGGCGCCGCGGCGACGTACTCCGAGACCGGCGCGGCGCCCGCCGACATGAGCACGGTCGCGCGGAGGCGGTCGTCGACCCCGGCGAGGAGCGCTCCTATCCGGCCACCGAAGCTCCACCCGACGAGGCCGAGCCGATCCCGGTCGACGCGCTCGTCGGCGGCGAGCAGGTCGAGCCCGCGCCGCACGGCGACGACATCCCCCACGATCTGGTCGCGCTGCCAGCGGAGCGTCTCCTCCGGCGTGACCCCGCTCGGCGGCGTCGCGCTCCCGGACGGCAGCGTGAGCGTCAGTGCCACCGTGCCGCGCGAAGCGAGTTGTTCCGCCAGCGGCAGCAGCTGCGTCCTGTCGCCGCCGGAGCCGTGGAGGTAGACCACGGCAGGCAACCGGTCACCCGTCCGGGGCGCCACGAGGAAGCCGAGGACGCGGCGATCGCCGCTCGCATACGAGACGGTGCGGACGTCGAGCGGCCGCGCGTCGGGGGAGCGGGGCGCCATCCTCCTGCGAGAGCGACGCGCCGTCGTCGTACGCGAACGTGGGGTCGCCGCCTCCGCCTCCGCTTCCGCCGCAGCCCACGGCGAGCACGGCGACGAGGAGTGCGAGCGCGACGGCCGGGCGCGACATCCGGCGAGGGTACCTACGGCTCGCGATCCAAAGAGATGTTTGCAAAGATACGTTTGCATGAAGCGGGAGATCGAGATTCGCGATCCAGGCGTGCTCCGCGCGCTCGCGCACCCCGTCCGCATCCGGCTCCTCGGGCTCCTGCGGCGCGAGGGCGCGCTGACCGCGTCCGAGGCGGGTCGGCGGCTCGGGGAGAGCTCCGGGAGCACCTCGTACCACGTTCGCCAGCTCGCCCGCTACGACCTCGTCGAGGAGGCGGGGACGGGGCAAGGACGGGAGCGGCCGTGGCGGGCGACGGCCGTCCTCACGTCCTGGCCGGACGTCCCGGACACGCCCGAGCTCGAGGCTGCGTCGGAGGAGTTGGCCCGCTTCCTGCTCGGGCGGTACGTCGAGCGCCTCGAGCAATGGATCGCGCGGAGGCCCGACGAGTCGGCCGAGTGGCGGGAGGCAGCGGCCTTCGGGGACACAACGCTCTACCTCACGGTCGACGAGCTCGGCGACGCTCAGCGACCGGCTGGACGACCTCGCGGAGCCGTACCTCGACCGGCTCGGTCGTCCGAGCTCCGGCCGGACGACGCGCGTCCGATCTCGTTCCTCCGGCTCGCGGTCCCGTACGACGCGTGACCTCCCCGCCGGTCGAGCGCCGCCGTGCGCGACGCGCCGTTCCGGGGCTCCTGCGGGAGAACGCCGTCTTCCGAAGCTACTGGGGGGCGCACACCGTCTCGCTCTTCGGCGATCAGATCTCGATGCTGGCACTCCCGCTCGCCGCGGTGCTGGTCCTCGACGCGGATGCGGCGCAGATGGGCTACCTGACCGCGATGGCGCTGGCCCCGAACCTCCTGCTCGCGCTCCACGGCGGCGCCTGGGTCGACCGACGGGGGCAGCGACGCCGAACGATGATCGCCACCGACGTCGGTCGCGCGGTCGTGATCGCGACGATTCCGCTCGCGTATCTCCTCGACTTGCTCACGCTCGAGCAGCTGTACGTCGTCGCATTCGTCGCCGGCGCGATGACGGTGCTCTTCGGTGTTGCGGACGCGTCGCTCTTCCAGACGATCGTGCCGCGCGACCGGTTCGTGGAGGCGAGCTCGCTGCTGAACGGCAGTCGCGCGTTCTCGTACGTCGCCGGTCCCTCGGTCGCGGGCCTCCTGACGCAGGCGGTGACCGCACCGGGCGCGTTGCTCGTCGATGCGTTCACCTTCCTCGGCTCGGCAAGGCTCCTCGGCCGGATCGACCCCGCCGAGCCGCCTCCCGACGAGACGTCGAGCGGCGTCACCGTCGGCCTGCGATGGATCGCACACTCGTCGGTTGTCCGCGCGTCGCTCCTCGCCACGGCGACGATCAACTTCTTCAACTTCGTCTTCCAGGCGCTGTTCGTCCTCTACGCGACACGGAGCCTCGGGGTCTCGCCGGGAACACTCGGGCTCGTCATCGGGGCCGGCGCGGTCGGCGGCCTGCTCGGCTCCGCGATCACGGGTCGCGTCTCGCGCAGGATCGGCGTGGGGCCGACGCTCGTCGCCGGCTGCGTGCTGTTCCCCGCGCCGTTCCTCCTCGTCCCGCTCGCCTCCGGGCCTGACGAGGTCGTCCTGCCGCTCCTGTTCCTCGCCGAGTTCGGGTCGGGCGTGGGCGTGATGCTCCTCGACATCAGCGCGGGCGCGATCTTCGCCGCCGTCATCCCGCCGCGCCTCCGGTCGCGGGTCTCGGGCGCCTACATCTTCGTCAACTACGGCATCCGCGTGCTCGGGTCGCTCGCCGGCGGGCTGCTCGGCAGCGCGCTCGGGCTCCGGCCCGCGCTCTGGATCGGCGCCGCCGGCGCGCTCCTCGGCGTGCTGTTCCTGCTGCCGTCCCCCGTGGTCCGCATGCGCGAGCTGCCCGAACAGGTCGAGGACGGCGCGTAGGCTCCGGGCATGGGCGACGACTTCGCGGCGCGCGCACGGTCGTTCGGGACCGTCGCAGACGTCTACGAGCGCGCGCGGCCCGGCTACCCCGGCGAGGCCGTGCGGTGGCTCGCGGGCGACGCCCCGTGCGACGTCGTCGACGTCGGCGCGGGCACGGGGAAGCTCACGCGGTCGCTCGTCGCGCACGGGCATCGCGTGACGGCCGTCGAGCCCAGCGCGGAGATGCTGGCGCAGCTGCGGACCGCCGTGCCGGGAGCCATCCCGCTCGAAGGGACCGGCGAGGCGATCCCGCTGCCCGACGAGTCCGCGGACGTCGTGACGGCTGCCCAGGCGTTCCACTGGTTCGACAAGCCCGTCGCGCTCCGGGAGATCGCCCGCGTCCTGAGGCCCGGCGGCCGGATCGCGCTCGTCTGGAACGCGCGCGACGACACGGAGCCGTGGGTCTCGGAGTTCACGGAGACGGTGATCGCGCGAAGCACGTTCCGGAAGGGTGGCGTTGCCGCCACGACGGCGAGCATCGACGAGAGCGGCCTCTACGGGCCCGTCGAGCGGGCGACCTTCGCCCACGTCCAGCCGCTCCGGCGGAGCGAGCTCGTGGAGCTCGTCCGCTCCCGCAGCGAATGCGCGGTGCTCTCCGAGGAGGAGCGCCGTCCCATGCTCGATCGCCTCGACACGCTGTTCGACGCACACGCCGTCGACGGGAAGCTGTCGATGCCGTACGTGACGGAGTGCTTCCGCGCGGCAAAGCGCTGAGCCCGTTCTCGCCGCCTCGAGCGGACGAGGACCTGGATCCCTTCGGTTGCGTTCCCACCGAAGGCCTTGCATGAGAACGCGTGTTCGTATAGAACATGTGTTCCCAATGATCGCGTGCCTCCTCATCCCGGGATTCGAGCTCCGCGTGGCGCTCCGGTCCCGGCCGAGGCTCGCCGCCGTCCCCGCGGCGCTCGCGCCGCCGCCCGGGAGGGAGCCGTTGCTCGGGCCCGTCACGGCCGCCGCCGAGGCGGCAGGGGTCGTCGCGGGGATGCGCCTCGGGGAGGCGCTCGCGACCTGCCCCGAGCTCGTGCTCGTCGACCCGGATCCCGCGGGCGCCGAGCGGGAGTGGGAGGGGGTCCTGCGCCGTCTCGAGGACTCCGGGTTCGGTGTGGAGCCGGTCGAGCCGGGCGTGGTCGTGTTCGAGACCCGCGGCGTGGAGCGGCTCTATGGAGGGGTGGAGGCGGCGCTCTCGAAGGCGCTCGCCTCCGTCGGGCCTGCCTGGGACCCGCGCGCAGGCGCGGGTCAGCGCCGCTTCGTCGCCCTCGCGGCGGCGAGCGTGGCGCGCCCGGGACAGGCGGTGATCGTCGAGGGGGAGGAGGAGCGGTCGTTCCTCGAGCCGCTCCCGCTCTCACTCCTGCCGCTCGAGGAGGAGCGGTACGCCGAGCTCGAGGGTCTCGGCGTCCGCACCCTCGGGGCACTCGCCGCCCTGCCGGGCGGCGCGGTCGCCGAGCGGCTGGGTCAGGAGGGGAAGCGGGCGTGGAGCCTCGCACACGGCGGGGAGCGCCGGCGCGTGCGCGGGCGATCGCCTGCGGCAGAGCTGGTCGAGGCGCTCTCCTTCCCCGAGGCGGTCGCGAACGAGCTCACCCTGCGACGCGCGTTCGGTGCGCTGCTCGACCGGCTGCTCGCGCGGCCGGAACGGGCCGCGCGGCCGTTCCGGAAGCTCGCGCTCTCCGCCCGTCTCGTCGGCGGCGGCTCGTGGCGTCGCACGGTGACCCTGCGCGAGGCGACGGGCGAGCGCGGCCGGTTGCGCTCCGCGCTCGGGCCGAAGCTCGCCGAGATCCCGGCGCCGGTGACCGAGCTCCGGCTCGAGGCGGTCGAGCTCGCCGAGCACACCGGTCAGCAGCTGGCGCTCGTCGCGCCCGAGGGGGAGGACGCCGACATGCGACTGCGCGAGGGGCTCCGCCAGGTACGCGCCAGCGCGGGAGGGAGCGCGGTCGGGGCGGTCGTCGAGGTCGCGCCCTGGTCGCGCATCCCCGAGACGCGGGCGCTGGTCATCCCCAGGGATGTTTGAACGTGAGCGAAGACACCGGCGTCCCGCGGCCGGAGGCCGGCTTTGCCGGCCGGGAGGCCCGGAACGGGTCTCGGTGGCACGCGCAGAAGAAGGGGGCCCGTGGGGGAACCATGGGTTCCCCCACGCGTCTGAACGCTCCCCGCCCGGCGCTCGTCGAGACGGCGGCGAGCGGTGAGCCGCATCTCGTCAACCGAGAGCTCGTGACCGTCGTCCGCGAGGAGTGGCGCGTCGTCGACCGCTGGTGGACGGAGGAGCCCGTCGACCGGCGCTACTTCGAGGTCGTGCTCGAGTCGGGCCGGAACGTCTGCGTCTACCGCGACGGCGAGCGGGCCTGCTGGTTCACGCAGCGTGCATGAGAGAGGAGCACTGCGTAGAGCAGGTGTCGGACTGAAGTCCGACACCTGTCGAGGCCGTCGTGGTGTCCGACTTCAGTCGGACACCTGCTCTTCGTCGCCCTTGGGCGGAATCGAATGAACCTGCGCCACGGCCTCAGCAGCGAGCGGCTCCCACTCGGCTGCGCGCTCGGGCGGGATCACGACCCACTGGCGAAACGGCTCGCCCTGGCCCGACGGGTCGAACAGGTGCGCACCGGGGACGGCGAGCGCCCGCGAGTGCGCGTCCGGGTCGGTGAGCTTGAACACCATCCCGGTACGGCTCAGGCCGAACACGACCCTGCCGGACCGCTTTACGCACGGCATCCCGAAGACCTTCGACGCGCGACAGTCGGGGTTCCAGGCCGTGATCGCGTCGACGATGTCGTCGTACCTGCGCTGTTCGGGCCGTGCCATCGAGAAGAGTTATCGGTCGTGTGGAACGCCGCCGATGGCGGCGGGAGGCCAGATGCGGGTCCTCAGTGGCATGGGCAGAAGGAGGGGGCTCGTGGGGGAACCATGGGTTCCCCCACGTTTCTAGACCGATTGTTGGTCGAACGCCGCGCGCACCGCGGCAAGGTCCTCGTCGGTTCGCGCCTCGTGCAGGCCGCGGAGGAAGGCGCCGTAGCCGCAGCTCGGCGTGTGGAGGTTCAGGAAGCGCACTTCATCCGTCCCGGTCGGCGCGAACGTGTGCAGCGTGCCGGGCGGGATCTGCACCCACGTGCCCGCGGTCGCCTCGAGCTCGCGCCCTCCCGCCGTGAACGTCATCTCCCCCGCGAGCACGTAGAACGACTCGGTGTGACGACGGTGGAGATGGGGTGGCGGGGAGGGCCCATCCGGGGCGCCCCAGGCTTCCGAAATCCCGATCTCCTCGACGTCGGCGAGCAGCGCGATGCGAAGTCCCGGCCGGTCGGCGAGGAACTCCTCGCCGCCGACGACCGCCTCGCTCGTCGGCCGGCCGCCGTCCTCGGGCGGGTCGTGCTGGTCGTAGGAGAACTCGCGGCCGTCACGCAGCGCGCGCAGGTAGTCCGAGAACTGCCGGCCGGGCGTGTGGAAGTTGAGGTAGCTCACGTCCGCGTCGCTCCGGTTCCGGAAGCCGTGGACGACGAGCGGCGGCACGCGCGCGAGCGTCCCCGCGGGCACGGCGACCGGCTCGTCCTCGATGCCGAGTCGCACGGTGAGCTCGCCCTCGAGGACGTAGAAGAGGTCGACGTGATGGCGGTGGACGTGGAGGTCGGCGCCCACCCGATGCGGGGCGAACCGCGACCACGTCGCGTTGAGCGTCTCGTCGTCGGAGACGATCTCGACGCGGCTTGCGGAGCTGTCGCGGATCACCTCGCCGCCGCCGGGCGGGATGAGGATGGGCGCGTCCACGAGAGCGCAGTATGACCATCGGCTCGTTGAGCAACCCCTCCGTACGGCTGCTGGACATCTCGCCAAACCGGCGAGGTGCCGCTCTTGCTCGATCCGTGCGCAATGCGTCGCGGCCGGAGGCCCGCTTTGCCGGCCGGGAGGCCAATCCGGCGGTGGCGGGTGAGCTGCGGTGAAGGAGGGGGCTCGTGGGGGAACCATGGGTTCCCCCACGTACGTCGAGCTTCATTGTCACTCGGCGTTCTCGTTCCTCGACGGCGCGTCGCATCCGGAGGAGCTCGTCACCCGGGCGGCGGAGCTCGGCTACGAGGCGCTCGCGCTCACGGATCACGACGGCGTCTACGGCTCCCTCGAGTTCGCGCACGCGGCGAAGTTCGCGGGCATCCGCCCGGTCACCGGCGCCGAAGTGACCCTCGAAGGCGGCTCGCACATCACGCTCCTGTGCGAGAGCGGGACGGGCTACGCGAACCTTTGCCGCATCCTCACGGCCGCGCATGCGGGGACGCGACCCGAGGGCAAGGAGCATCGCGTCCTCCTCGAGCCCGCCGTCCCGCTCGCGACCGTCGCCGAGCTGAACGAGGGGCTCGTCTGCTTCTCGGGGTGCGCGCGCGACGGTCTCGCGCTGCGCGACCCGCACGGCACCGCCCGACTTGCAACCGCCTTCGGTCGAGAGCGCTTCTTCGTCGAGCTCCAACGCCCATTCGAGCGGGGCGACACGAGACGGCATGCGGCGCTCCGCGACCTCGCCGAGCACCTCCGGGTCGAGACGGTCGCGACGGGGAACGTCCATGCGCACGCACCGCGGCGGACGCTGCTCCAGGACGCGCTCGTCGCGATCCGCTGCCGCACGTCCCTCGACGGGTGCGAGCGCGAGCGCCGCGGGAACCGCGAGGCGGTGCTCCGCGCGCCCGCGGAGATGATCGAGCGCTTCGCCGGGATCGACCGTGCGGCCGCCGAGCGCACCGGCCGGCTCGCCGAGCGGCTCGCGTTCGACCTCACCGAGGAGCTCGGCTACCGGTACCCGGACTTCGCCGACGGCCCCGACCCGGCGATCCAGCGGCTCGCCGAGGTCTGCGGGCAGGCGTTCGGCGAGCGCTACGACGATCGTGACGACCGTTTGCGAGCCGAGGCGCGCGCCCGGCTCGAGAGCGAGCTCGCGCTCATCGACGAGCTCGGCCTGGCGGGGTTCTTCCTGCTCCACCACGAGGTGCTCGAGCTCGCACGGGAGTGCGCGCTCGAGGTGCGCGGGCACGGCTCGCCGCGGATGTTCCTCCCACCGGGACGAGGGCGCGGAAGCTCGGTCGGCTCGATCGTCTGCTACCTGACCGGGCTCTCACACGTCGACCCGGTCGCGAACGACCTCTCGCTCGGGCGCTTCCTCAACCGGGAGCTCGCCTCGGTACCGGACATCGACCTCGACTTTCCGCGGGACATCCGCGAGAAGCTCATCGTCCGCGTCACCGAGCGCTACGGCCACGAGCACGCCGCGCTCGTGGCGAGCTTCGCGACGTACCGCTCGCGCGGCGCGATCCGCGACGTCGGCAAGGCGCTCGGGCTCCCGCACGCGGAGCTCGAGCGGCTCGCCCGCGTGACCGACGGCTGGAACGCGCACGGCGTCGCAGAGGAGGTCGGCGCGCTCCCGGACGCCGAGCGGAAGCTGCTCTCGAAGCGCTGGCGCGCGTTTCAGTTCCTGACCGGTGAGATAGCGGGGCTGCCACGGCACGTCTCGCAGCACCCGGGCGGAATGGTCATCTCGTCGCGGCCGCTCGTCGAGCTCGTCCCGGTGCAACCAGCCGCGATGGCGGGCCGTCAGCTCTGCCAGTGGGACAAGGATTCCTGCGCCGACGCGGGCTTTCTCAAGATCGACCTGCTCGGGCTCGGGATGCTGTCGTGCATCGAGGAGTGCGTCGACCGGATCGCGCAGCTCCACGACGCGCCGATCGACCTCTCGCGCATCCCGCTCGACGACCCTGCGGTGTTCGCGGAGATCCAGGACGCCGACACGGTGGGCGTGTTCCAGATCGAGAGCAGAGCGCAGATGCAGAGCCTCCTCCGCACCCGCCCAGAGACGATCGACGACCTCACCGTCCAGGTCGCGCTCGTCCGGCCCGGCCCGATCCAGGGTAAGGCCGTCCATCCGTACATCGAGCACCGGCGCCGGCTGCGGGAGGACCCCACCTTCGTCCATCCGGTCCAGCACGAGCTCCTGCGGGAGCCGCTCGCCTCGACGCTCGGGGTCGTCGTCTTCCAGGACCAGGTGCTCGACGTCGCGATCGCGCTCGCGGGCTTCACGATCGGGGAGGCAGAGGGCCTTCGCCGCGCGATGAGCCGCAAGCGGAGCCTCCAGGCGCTCGAGGCGTACCGCGAGCGCTTCGTCGAGGGCGCTGCGGGCAAGGGCGTCGACGAGGCGACCGCGAACGAGGTCTACGACACCCTCGTCGGCTTCTCGGGGTTCGGCTTCCCGAAGTCGCATGCGGCCGCGTTCGGGCTCCTCGCCTACCAGTCGGCCTGGCTGCGCCATCACTATCCGGCGGAGTTCCTCTGCGGCCTCCTGAACGAGCAGCCGATGGGCTTCTACCCGCCGGCGAGCCTCGTCCGCGACGCCCAGCGGCGCGGGGTAAAGGTATGCCCGCCGGACGTCAACCGGAGCGATGCGCGGTGCACGCTCGAGGCGCTGGAAGGTGCCTGGCTCGGGTCAGGCACCCGCTCGCAAGCTCCGCCGCACGTCGGTCCGCGTCGGGCTCGCCTACGTCGGCTCCGTCGGGAAGGACGACGCGGAGGCGCTCGAGGCCGAGCGAAGCGCGCACGGCCCGTACCGGGACGTCGGCGACCTCGCCCGGCGCGCGCAGGTCTCACGCGACGCGCTCGAGGCGCTCGTCCGGGGCGGTGCGTGCGACTGCTTCGGCACGCGGCGGCGCGACCTGCTCTGGGACCTCGGGCTCGCGACCCGGCCACGGTCCGTCGAAGGGACGAGGGGGGAGGCGAAGCAGCTCCCACTGCCGCTCGACCCGACCGCGGAGATGCCGGTGCTCCCGGACCTGACGCGCTGGGAGCGGATGCTCGCCGACTACCGGGAGACGGGGCTCTCGGTCGGGACGCACCCGATGACGCTCCTGCGGCCGCACCTTCCCCCGGGCACGCTCGCGAGCCCCGAGCTGAACGAGGCGCCGCACGGGTCGCTCGTCGCGTACGCCGGGCTCGCCGTCGCGCGGCAGCGTCCCGCCACCGCGAAGGGGATCGTGTTCATGCTGCTCGAGGACGAGCATGGCCAGGTCAACCTCATCGTCCCGAAGCAGATCTACGAGCGGCACCGGGCGGTCGTGCGCGCGGAGCCACTCGTCCTCGTCCGGGGCCGGTTCGAGCGCGTCGACAGGAACCGCAACATCGTCGTCAGCGAGCTCGTAAGCCTCTCCCAGCTCGCGCGCCGTGTCGCGGAGACGCCGGAGGTCGTGGCCGCGCTCCCGCGCGCGCACCATTTCGGGCACCGCTGATCAGCGCACGGGAACGATCGCGCTGACGCTCGGCCCCGGGAGGTGCCGCACGACCCGCTCCGGGCCCGCGGGCAGCGGCGCGCGGTGGAGCTGCCCACCCGCGCCCACGCCGTACGCCGTCGTCCCGGCGACCGTCGACCGGTAGGCCGTCCATGCGAAGCTCGAGGCGACGGCGAGCGCGGGGCCGTAGACGCGCGCACGCCGGCCACCGCCCGGGAGGAGCACGAGCCGCCGGCGGTCGACGAACGCGAGATCGCCCGACTCGACTGCCCGCGTCGTCACGACTACGAACGGCTGGACGCGCACCCGGAAGAGCGCCGGCTGCGAGCCGGTCGGATACATCAGTCCCGCGAGCTCCGTGCCGTCAGGCGCGGCGACGAGGCCGTTCGACGGCGCGGGGATGCGACCCACGGTCCGCACCTGTCGCGTTCGCAGGTCGACGACCAGGAGGTTCGTGCCGCGTGCGCCGCCGAGCACGTACGCGGACCGTCTCGTCAACGTCGCGCCGATCGCGCTTCCCCGCCACAGGACGGCCCTGCGGGAGAGCGTGACGCGCTCGAGTCGCGCGCTCGCGGGTCGGTCGCTGCTCGCGTGGAAGAGGAGGAGGCGGGTACCGTCGACCGTCTCGCACCGAAACGCGGTCAGCGACGTTCCCGGCGGCGAGAGAACCGGGTGCTGCCGGACGATGCGGAGCCTCGGGAGCTCGCGGACCGTGACCCGGACGCCCGTTTCCGTCTGCACCACCTCCGCGGCCCGGCGCCCGCCGGGACAGGCCGACAGCTGCAGCACCGAGCCCTGGCCGCGTCCGTACGCGAGCGTTCGCCCGAGCGCATCGAGCGCGAGGAGCCGTGCGGGGCCGAAGCGCCCCGCGACGAGCAGAGTCGTCGGGCCGCGCCCGTTCGGCGGCGGCAGGGGCTGTGCCGCGGCGAGGAGGTCCTCCGGGCTCACCTGCCAGCAGAGGGAGCTCGTCCAACGCCCGTCCCGGTGCTCGAGGAACAGGCCGATCCGGCTCCCGACCGGCGTCTCGATCCCGCACGCGGCGCTGTTGGAGGCGCTCTCGACGACGACCGTCGAGCCGAGCCCCCCTTTGACGCCGCGCTCGACCTCGAAGGTGAAGCGGGTGCGTCCCGGGTCGACCTCCTGGCGGCTGACGAGCCGCCCGACGAACGCGCCGTCGGCCTGACCGAGCAGGCTGCGCGGATCCGGCGGCGCGCACGAGCACGCGTACGCCGGGCCGGCGGTCGCCGCGAGTGCCGCCGTGGCAGCGACGACGACTGCGAGGACGAGCCTCATGCCCGTCATACGCCGCGGCCCGGGCGCGACGTCACCTCCCGCCGATCGATGGGCGAGACGGCCGTCGCCGCCCGCCTGTCGTGGGAGATCTGCGTGCGCGTGCTCGACCATCCGCGGCCCATCTTCGCTCCGATCGTCGCGGCCGTGGCGACCGGCCTCGACGCGGCAGGAGCTCAGGCGCGGCTCAGCGGCACCTCGACGTAGTCGGCCGCGTGCGCGAAGCCGAGGCGGTCGTATGCGTGGATCGCCGACGTGTTGTCGGCTCGGACGTTGAGCGCGATCACGTCGATCCCGTCCTCGAGCAGCCGCCGGCAGAGATCGGCGCAGGCGGCGGTCGCCAGCCCGCGGCCGCGCGCCTCGGGCAGCGTCGCGACGTTCCCGAGCGCGGCGACCCGCCACACGGGCGACCACACGTGGACGCCCGCGATACAGACGAGGCCGTCCCCCTCGCGGATCCCGACGTACCGCCGGGTCTCGAGCATCCTCGGCTCGAACCACGTCCCCGGATACGCCCGCTCGTAGAACGTGAGAACCTCGTCGAGGTCCTCGGGGCCGAGCGGAACCGCGCCGTCGCCGTGCCCGTCGAGCCGAGTCGGATCGACCAGCCCGAGCTTCATATGCGCCACCGGAGGCGACGAGGGGACGAGCCGTGGCGCGAGCGAGTCGACGAGGCCGGGCGAGAGATGTGCGTAGACGCTCGTCGGCAGATCGGCGTCGATCGCCTCGAGGAGCTCGGCCATCCGATCGACGGGTGGCTCCGCGAGCGCGAGCAGCACGGGCGGATCGGGCTCGTCGTAGAGGAGCACCAGCTGCTCCAGCCCGCCCTCACTCTCCCAGGCGAGCCAGCGCGTGTGCGGCCAGAAGAAGTCGTCGAGGTCACCGAGCGCGTACGCGTGGACGGCGGAGCGCCGACGGCAGAACCGCGCGATGATGTCGCGGTCGCGAACCTCGACGACACCCACGCGGCGAGCGTAGAGAATCGTGCCGTGCGCGCCGTCGTCCAGCGGGTGTCCCGGGCCACCGTGCGCGTGGACGGCGAGGTCGTCGGCGCCTGCGGCACGGGGCTGCTCGTGCTCCTCGGCGCCCAACGCGAGGACACGGCCGAGACGGCCCAGCGGCTCGCCGGCAAGATCGCGCGCCTCCGGATCTTTTCCGACGAGAACGGCCGCTTCGACCGGTCGCTCCTCGACGTGGCGGGTGAGGCGCTCGTGGTCAGTCAGTTCACGCTGATCGCCGACACGCGCAAGGGCAACAGGCCGAGCTTCGTCGAGGCGGCTCGGCCCGAGCAGGCGGAGCCGCTCGTGGCATGCTTCGCCGACGCCCTCCGGGCCGAGGGGGCGAAGGTCGAGACCGGCCGGTTCGGCGCGATGATGGAGGTCGAGCTCGTCAACGACGGGCCGGTGACGATCGTGCTGGACCTTTAGCGGGCGCTGTTGCGTCCGCCCATGCTCGACCTGCCGCCGGTACGGGGTGGTACGCAGTGGCCGGCGCACGGTTCTGAGGCTCCGCAGGGGTCTCAGGCAGGAAAGGGCGTCCCTCGCCGAGAACGCTGTTGCGTGGGGGGATCGAGGACCGTGACCTTGGTCGGGGGAGTGGCGCTCGCGGCGCTCGCCGTGCTCGGCGTCGTCGTGTACCTCGCGCGCCCGTCGTCCGAGGAGGGCTCGAGCCTGCCCAGCGTCTTCGTCGCGAAGGATCAGAACCAGCCGGTCGTTCCTGCGACCGGGAGCGTGACCCCTGTCGTGCGGCTCGACCTCGAGCCCGGCCGATATCTCGTGATCGGCAAGGTGGGACTGGCGAATAGAGACCCGGCGCTCCCGTTCCGAGCGGATTGTTGGCTGATTCCGAGTGCGTCGGACGGGACGCCTGGAGATCCTGGAGCGCGGGAGACGGACTACGTCGGCGTCAACCTCGCTCCCGCGTCACAGCCGGGAGACCAGGGCCAGACCTCTCATATCGTCACCCAGGAGCTCACGGAGGCCGGCTCGGTCGAGCTCAGCTGCAGAGCGGTCGCAACTCCGAATCAGGACGGTGCCTTCACGAGCTACGCCTCGATCAGTGCGATCGAGGCCGGCTCGATCAGCACGATCTACGAAGCAGCGACGCCCTAGAGGTCGATGAGCAGCTCCCGCGCTCGACGCCGCGACGCGCGCCCTGTGAGCTGACCGCCTCGGACCCGCGCCGCTCCGAAACGGGGCGCGCCCGGTGCTATCCTCCATTCACCACATTTCACCTGCTTGGCGAAATGGGCGCGGTCGCGCCCATTCGTTTTGAAGGGACGGTTTTTCGATGGCGACGGGCACGTACGACAGGGAGCGCGAGCTGACGGCGGCGATCACGCCGGCCGTCGAGTCGGCGCTGCCCGGAGTCGAGGTGCTCGCCGTCGAGCTGCTCTCGCCGGCGCGGTTCTGCGTCTACGTCGACCACCCCGATGGTGTCGACTTGGCGCTCTGCGAGCGTGTGACGCGGCTGCTCGACGACTACCGGGCGGAATGGACGATCGACGTCTCGTCGCCCGGTCCCGAGCGGCCCATCCGCAGGCCGGAGCACTTCCGCCGGGCGATCGGCGGCACCGTGAAGCTGAAGACAGCCGGCTCGCAGCGCGTCCGCGGGACGCTGCTCGCGGCCAACGACGACGCCGTGACCGTCGCGGCGAACGGGACGACACAGCAGATCCCGGTCGAGGACATCGTCCGGGGCAACCTCATCGACGAGGGACGGGAGTCATGAGCCAGGAGATCATCGAGGGGATCCGCGCGATCGAGAAGGAGAAGGGCATCGAGACCGGCACGCTCGTCGCCGCGCTCGAGGACGCCCTTCTCGCCGCCTACAAGAAGACGCCCGGCGCCGCGCGCCACGCGACCGTCGAGCTGGACGACGAGGGCGAGTTCCGGGTTTTCGCTCTCGACATCCCGGCGGACCTCGAGGAGCGGCTTCTCGAGGAGGCGCGGGAGCGCGCGATCGACGAGCTCGAGCGGATCGAGGAGGAGAGCGGCGAGAAGCAGCACACGCTGATCGTCGACGACGAGCTCAACCTCGACTGGGAGCAGGTTCCCGACAGCCTCGTCAATCGCACGGACGCGACGCCCGACGACTTCGGCCGGATCGCCGCGATGACAGCCAAGCAGGTCATCCAGCAGCGGATCCGCGAGGCCGAGCGCGCGATCATGTACGAGGAGTACGTCGACCGCCAGGGTGAGGTCGTGACCGGCATCGTCCAGCAGGCCGGCGACCGGAACAACGTCCTCGTCGACCTCGGCAAGGTCGAGGCGCTCCTGCCGCGCTCGGAGCAGGTCGACGGCGAGCGCTACGAGCAGGGCTCGCGCATCAAGGCCGTGATCATCGAGGTCCGCTCGGGAACGAAAGGGCCGCAGGTCATCCTCTCGCGCCGCGCGCCGCAGCTCATCGAGGCGCTCTTCGAGCTCGAGGTCCCGGAGATCGCCGACGGGCTCGTCGAGATCCGCGGCGTCGCCCGCGAGCCGGGCTACCGCTCGAAGATCGCGGTCGAGTCGCACGTCCAGGGCGTCGACCCGGTCGGTGCATGCGTCGGGCCGCGCGGCTCGCGCGTCCGCATGGTCGTGTCCGAGCTCCGCGGCGAGAAGATCGACATCATCCCGTGGAACACGGAGCCGGCGCGGTTCGTCGCGAAGGCCCTCTCCCCGGCGCGCGTCCGCGAGGTCTACATCGACGACGAGAGCCGCGACGCGACCGTGGTCGTGCCGGATGACCAGCTCGCCCTGGCGATCGGCAAGGAAGGGCTGAACGCTCGCCTCGCCGCCCGCCTGACGGGCTGGAAGGTCGACATCAAGTCGGACACCGAGTTCGCCCATGCAGAGGCCGAGGCGGCCTTCGCCGGGGACGAGGAGGGGGACGGCGACTTCTCCGGCCGCTGCATGGCGCTGCTCTCGAACGGAAAGCGCTGCCCGAACGCCGCGCTGCCGGGGTCGAAGTACTGCGGCGTGCCGGCGCACCAGGCGCTCGCGTCCGATCCCGTCGCCGCTGCGGCGAACAGCGTCGCGATCGCCGAGGAGGCGGTCGTGGAGGTCGAGGAGGCGCTCGCGGCCGGTGAGCTCACCGACGACGAGGCGGACGCCGCCGAGGAGGCGATCGCCGACGCCGCGGCGGTCGCCGTCGCCGAGGCCGTCGGGGAGGAAGCCGAGATCGAGTCCGCCGAGGCGGAGCCCGAGGAGGATCGCGACGACGCGTGAGGACTC
Source organism: uncultured Actinomycetes bacterium (assembly GCA_963706915.1). Classification (GTDB taxonomy): domain Bacteria; phylum Actinomycetota; class Thermoleophilia; order Gaiellales; family Gaiellaceae; genus Gaiella. The sequence continues at coordinate 109,380 of CAVPOH010000005.1, read as the reverse complement.
CCGCCCCGTCAGGACCTGTGTCGGATGCGGGCGCCGCGCGCCCAGGGACGAGCTCGTCCGCTTCGGGGCGGTGGACGGCGTGCTGACCCCGGGATCCGACCTGCCGGGCCGTGGGGCGTACACGTGCCGCCGGCTCGACTGTTTCGGGCGGGCGCTCGAGCGGCGCGCGTTCGCGCGCGCCCTGCGCGGGGCCGTGTCGGTCGAACCGGGGCTCGAGCGTCTCTACACTGAGGAGTCGCATGGCTGACGGACCCAACAAGCCGAATCGCCCGATCCGCCCGCGCGGCGGCGGCCAGGCAGGCCGCAGGCGCCGCGTCGTGATCGAGGGCGGCAACGCGCGCGGGCGCGACGGCCGCCAGGCGCGCGACCGCAGCGCGCAGGCGCCGACGACGCCGAAGCAGCCGCCCGTCCAGCCGACGGGGCCTGTCACGGTCGAGTCGGGCGTCACGGTGAAGGACCTCTCGGGCGCCCTCGGCGTCCCGATGTCCCAGATCATCAAGATCCTCATGGGCCTCGGCCAGATGCGGACGGCCACCCAGTCGCTCTCCGACGAGGAGGTCGAGCTGATCGCCTCTGAGGTGCAGCGCGAGGTGACCATCAAGCACGCCGCCGACGACGAGGAGCCGGAGATCGTCGAGGACGTCGAGGCCGACCTCTCGGCACGCCCGCCGGTCGTCACGATCATGGGCCACGTCGATCACGGCAAGACGACGCTGCTCGACGCGATTCGGTCGGCGGCGGTCGTCGAGACCGAGGCCGGCGGGATCACGCAGCACATCGGCGCGTACCAGACGGACATCGACGGCCGGAAGCTGACCTTCCTCGACACGCCGGGCCACGAGGCGTTCACCGCAATGCGCGCCCGCGGCGCGAAGGTGACGGACATCGCCGTCCTCGTCGTCGCAGCGGACGACGGCGTCATGCCGCAGACCCGCGAGTCGATCAACCATGCACGCGCCGCAGAAGTGCCGCTCGTCGTCGCGATCAACAAGATCGACATGCCCGACGCGAACCCGGACCGCGTGAAGAGCGAGCTCGCGGCCGAAGGGCTGCAGCCCGAGGACTGGGGCGGGACGACGCAGTTCGCCGAGGTCTCCGCGAAGCAGCAGACGAACCTCGAGGAGCTCCTCGAGAAGGTGCTGCTCGTCGCCGACGCCGAGCTCGACCTGCGGGCGAACGCGAACGCCGAGGCCTCCGGGCCGATCATCGAGTCGCGCCTGGACGTCGGCCGTGGCCCTGTCGCGACAATGCTCGTCCAGCGCGGCACGCTGCGGGTCGGTGACGCGATCGTCGCCGGCGACGCCGCGGGGAAGGTCCGCGCGCTCTACGACTACCGCGGCGAGAAGGTCAAGGAGGCGAAGCCGGGCGAGCCGGTGGAGATCCTCGGCTTCGACCGCCCGCCGCCCGCCGGTGAGCTCTCGCGCGTCGTCGAGCACGAGCGGCAGGCCAAGGACATCGCCGAGAAGCGCGCCGAGCGCCTTCGCCGCGAGCAGCTCGCGCAGCGCTCGAAGGCCGGCGGCGTGTCGCTCGAGACCCTCTTCGAGCAGATGCAGGCCGGCGGCGTGCAGGACCTGAACATCGTCCTCAAGGGCGACGTCCAGGGCTCCGTCGAGGCACTCCTGGGCGAGCTCGGCAAGATCCAGCACCCGGAGGTGCGCGTCAACGTCATCCACACGGGCGTCGGCGGGATCACCGAGAACGACGTCAACCTCGCCTCCGCGTCGAACGCGATGGTGTTCGGCTTCAACGTGCGTCCGAGCGGCGAGGCGCGGCAGCTCGCAGAGCGCGAGGGCGTCGACATTCGCACCTACCGCGTCATCTACAAGCTCACCGAGGACATCGAGCAGGCACTCGTCGGGATGCTGTCGCCGGTCACGACCGAGGAGATCCTCGGCGAGGCCGAGGTGCGCGCCCTCTTCAAGGTCTCGCGGCTCGGGACGATCGCCGGCTGCATGGTCACGACCGGGGTCGTTCGCCGTGGCGCGAGCGTCCGCATCGTGCGGGACGGCACGGTGATCCACGAGACGTCGATCGCGCAGCTCAAGCGGTTCAAGGAGGACGCGCGCGAGGTCGCGGAGGGCTTCGAGTGCGGCATCCTCCTCGACGGCTTCAACGACGTGAAGGAAGGCGACGTCCTCGAGGTGTACGAGACCCGCGAGGTGGAGCGCACCGACCTCGCGACCAGCCCCGTAGGCGAGAGCGCATAGCACTTTCGCGGCGCGAAAGTGCCTCGACGGACGACCACCTCGGACAGCCGGCACGGCTATGTCGGCATCCTCTCCTTCGAGCTGCTCTTTCCGGAGAGCCACTCCCTCAAGGAGAAGCGCATGCACCTTCGCTCCGTGAAGCAGCACCTCCAGAACCGCATCTCGTGCTCGATCGCGGAGGTCGACCACCACGACGTCTGGCAGCGCTCCCGGCTGACGCTCGCGTGCGCGGCCCGGCAGGCGGGCGAGGCGGAGCGGCTCCTCGACGAGGCGGAGCGGTGGCTCTCCGGGCAGGACTTCGAGCTCGGTGGCCGGATGCGTGAGCTCGTCAGCCTCGACGACGGTGACCGCGGATGAGCGGCCGCATGCGCCGGGTCGACGAGGCCGTCAAGCAGGTGCTGTCGGAGGCGATCCCCACGCTCAAGGACCCTCGCATCGGGTTCGTCACCGTCACCGCGGTCGACACGACGAGCGACCTCGACCACGCGAAGGTCTGGATCAGCGTCTTCGGCAGCGAGAAGCGGCGCGAGAAGACGCTGGCCGCGCTCGAGGGGGCGACCGGCGTGCTCCAGGCGGTCCTCAATCGCGAGCTCAAGCTGCGACGGACTCCTCGCCTGGAGTTCGTCTACGATCGCGCGGTCGAGCACGGCGTCCGCATGACGCACCTCATCGACGAGCTGGCCCCGGCGGACGGAGGCGACGATGGCGACGAGTGACAGGGAGGCGGTCGTCGCGGCGCTGCGCGACAACGAACGCTTCGTCGTCACCTCGCACGACAACCCGGACGGTGACGCGCTCGGCTCGGTGCTCGCGACTCACCTCGCGCTCGGCGCGCTCGGGAAGGACTCCGTGATGGTGCTCGGCGGACCGAGCCTCCTGCCCGACGAGTACCGCTTCCTCGAGCTGGAGCGGCGTGGGCTGCTGCGCGCGCCGCCGGCAGACGCCGACAGCCGCGTTCTCGTCGCGGTGGACTGCGCACAGGAAAACCGCGTCGTGGCGACCGAGCTCTTCGACCGGTCGGCGCTGACCGTGAACGTCGACCATCACCACGACAACACCCGCTTCGGTGACGTCGACCTCGTCGTCGACGAAGCGTCGTCCACCGCCGAGGTGCTCGCCGACCTCTTCGACGACCTCGGCGTCGCGCTCACGCCGGAGATCGCAGAGGCGCTCTACACCGCGGTCGTCACGGACACGGGCCGGTTCCAGTACTCGAACACGACGCCGAAGGCGCTGCGGCTCGCGGCGAGGCTCGTCGAGGCGGGCGCCGACGTCACGAAGGTCTTCGTCGAGGTCTACGAGTCGACGCCGTTCCCGAAGCTGAAGCTCCTCGCCCGGGCGCTCGAGCACGCCACCGAGCTCGCGGACGGGCGGATCGTGATCTCGGAGCTCCGTCGCGAGGACTTCGACGCGGCGGGGGCCGAAGAGCCGTACTCGGAGGGCATCATCGACCACCTGCGCGCCGTCGACGGCGCCGAGCTCGTCGCGCTCGTGCGCGAGCTGCCCGTAGGCGCACCGGCGCGGCGGAAGGGCTCTCTCCGGTCACATCCCGACGGCGTCGACGTCTCGGCGATCGCGCGCGGTTTCGGCGGTGGCGGGCACAAGCGCGCGGCCGGCTTCTCCACCGACCTCGCGATGGACGAGATCACGCGTCGCATCCTCGAGGCGTTCGTCTCCGAGAACGGCGACCGCGCAGCGTCCTGAGCGATGGCCATTCCGAAGGGCCTCGACCCCACGGGTGTGATCCTCGCCGACAAGCCCGCGGGGATCTCGTCCTTCGCCGTCGTCTCGCGCGTTCGGTCCCGAACCGGGGCGAAGACCGGCCACGCCGGAACGCTCGATCCGTTCGCCACGGGCCTGCTCGTCCTGCTCTCCGGCCGCGCCACGAGCCTCCAGGACCGGTTCATGAAGCTCGACAAGCGCTACGTCACGGAGATCGACCTCACGGAGCGGACGACGACGGGCGACCCCGAGGGAGACGTCGTCGAGACCCAGGCGCCGCCTGCGGACGACGAGCTCGAGCAAGCGCTCGACGACCTCCGCGGCGAAGTGGAGCTGCCGATCCCCGCCGCGTCCGCCGTGAAGATCGACGGCGAGAGGGCGTATCGCCTCCATCGGAAGGGCGTCGCCGTCGAGATGCCGACGCGCGTGATGCGCGTCCACGGGCTGGAGCTCGTGTCCTACGCCGACGGGATCGTGGCGCTCGACCTCCTCGTCGGCTCGGGCACGTACATCCGCTCGATCGCGGACCGGCTCGGCGGCCACTGCGTCACGCTGCGTCGGACGGAGATCGGGCCGTTCTCGGTCGACGAGGCCGACGAGGAGCGCGTGCTCGCCCTCGAGGAGGCGCTCCCCCGGCTGGCGGCCGCCCCGTGAGGATCGCGCACGCACCCTCGCAGCTCGAGCGCCGGCCGCGGGCGGTCGCGATCGGCACGTTCGACGGCGTCCATCGCGGTCATCGATCCGTCCTCGGATCCCTCGTCGACTCGGGCCTCGACCCGACGGTGATCACGTTCGATCCCCATCCGCGCATCGCGATGGGGAACCGCGTCGACCTGATCACGACCCTCGAGCGACGGCTCGAGCTGCTCGCCGAGGCGGGTGTCGCGGAGACGCTCGTCGCGTCGTTCACGCCCGAGTTCCAGCGGCAGACGCCGGAGGAGTTCATCGCGACGTACCTCGTCGGGACGGGAGTCGAGGCGGTTGCCGTCGGGGCGGACTTCCGCTTCGGGCGACGACGTGCGGGCGACCGGGAGCACGCTGGCCCAGGCGGGGCTCACGGTGCTCGACGTCGACGAGGTCGAAGGCGTGTCGTCGACCGCCATCCGCGACGCGGTGCGCGAGGCCGACCTCGCAGGCGCCGCGAGGATGCTGGGGCGGCCCTTCGAGCTCGACGGCGTCGTCGTGACCGGCGACCAGCGCGGTGGGACGCTCGGCTACCCGACGGCGAACATCGCCATGGACCCGCTCCTGGCGTGCCCGCGCTACGGGATCTACGCCGGCGAGGCGCTCGAGCATCGGGCGGCGATCTCGATCGGCACGAACCCGCACTACGGCGGCACGGAGCGTCGGATCGAGCCGTTCCTCCTCGACTTCGAGGGCGACCTCTACGGCCAGCGGCTCGTCGTCGAGCTCTGGGAGCGGCTGCGGGACGAGGCGGTGTTCGACTCGGAGGCCGCGCTCGTCGAGCAGATCGCGCGGGACGTCGAGGCGACGCGAGGGGCGAAGCGGCCCGTGTGACTGCTCCGATGGTGGTGTCGGACTTCAGTCCGTCACCTGCTCCTCCGGCGCGGTGCTGACCTCCGCGAGCCGGCGCCGGAGAAGCCGTCGCTCGGGCTCCGTCCGTGCCTGAGCGATCGCGTCCAGTAGGCGTCGGTTACGTTGCGAGAGTTGGAAGCGCTGACCGAGGGAGCCGCGCCCACGCCGTCGGGAGACGGGCCCTACGACGACGACCGGCTATGTCGTCGGATGCGATCACGTCCAGACGACGATCGAGGAGGAGCGAATCCGACATGTCTGTCGCTCACGCTGCTCGAAGGAGCCGAGCGCGGCGGCGGCAGGTCACGTCCTCGCCGGCCGGCGGGCGACGAAGACGGGCTGCGGCGACTCCTCGTCGCCGGGGTCGCCGGGGACGACGCGCGCCGTGAGCCCCGCGCCCTCGAGGAGGTGCAGCCAGGTGTGCTCGGGGAAGAGCCCGTAGAGGTGGCGGTCGTGGACGACGCGAGGCTCGGCGCCCGGCTCGATGAGCACGACGACGTGGTCGGTCGCGAACGACGTGGCGCCCGGCTCGGGCGCGTGCGTCCACTCGAGGTGACGCAACGCCCGCCCGTCGTCGCCGTCGTGGCCTCCGTGATGGGTCCCTGCCTCGAACGTCTCGCGCGTGCAGTCGGGCACGAACACGGCGACGCCACCCGGCCGCGTGTGGGCGAAGGCCGTCTCCATGCACGCCCGGAGATCGTCCTCCGTCGTGAGGTACATCACGGCGTCGTGGACGAACACGACGTCGAATGTCCGGCCGAGCCGGAGCGTCCGCATGTCGCCGAGGACGTGCTCGCAGTCGGGGTTCAGCTCGCGGCTCAGGGTCAGCATCTGCGGTGAGAGGTCCGCGAGCGTGCACGTGAAGTGCTCCTTCAGGTGTGACGCGTTGTTGCCGCCGCCCGATCCGAGCTCGAGCAGCGTGCGCGCATCCGGGACTTCCTCCAGCACGAGCGCCTGGTAGCGGGCCGCCTCGCCGGCGTAGTCCTCGGGGGCGGTGAGGAGATGGAACCACGGGGCGAGGTCGCCGTACAACCGCACGGTTGGAGTATCCCCGGAGCATCGGCGTTACGCTCGCGTCGTGGTCACGCTCCGCCCGCTCCGCGAGGACGAGTACGACGCCTGGGACGCAGCGCATCGAGCGGAGTACGAGCACGGCCTCGTCGAGTTCGCGGGGATGACGCCCGAGGCGGCGCGGGCGAAGGTCGCGCACGACGTCGAAGCGGTGCTCCCGGAGCGTCTCGCGACGCCCGATGTTTGGCTCTGGGTGGTCGAGGCCGACGGTCGGCGCGTCGGGACGGTGTGGCTCGGCTTCCGCGGGGCGGCTCCCTGGCTCTACGACATCACGATCGACGCGGACGAGCGCGGCCGCGGGTATGGGCGCGCCGCGATGCTCGCGCTCGAGGAAGAGGTGCGCAGGCTCGGCCACGAGAGCATCACGCTGAACGTCTGGGGCGGGAACGACGTCGCGCGCGGGCTGTACCGCTCCCTCGGGTACGTCGAGGAGTCCGTGCACATGCGCAAGCGGCTCTAGCCCGGGTCGAGCGCGACGAGCGCCGCCGGAGCGGCGTCGAGCGCGTCGTCGGTCGGCTCACGGCTCAGGCCGAGCGCTCCCGCCGCACGCGGGAACCGCGCGAGGTAGGCGCGCAGCGCTTCTCGTCGCTCCTGGCCCTCGAGGAAACGTCCCGTCACGACCCGCTTCTCGCCGGCGATCAGGACGATCGCGGGCGCCGGCTCGGCGAACGAGCGCCACCAGAGCTTCCGCTCGGGCCGGACGGCAAGGACGACGATCCTGCCTTCGGCGCTCTCGGCGTACTGGAGCGGGACGCGGTACCCGCGGCCCGAGCGCGAGCCGCGGTACTCGAGGACGAGGAGGGCGCCGCTCAGGAGCCGATGAACGGGAGAGCCGAGAACGCCGCGCACGATGGGGTTCGCGACGCGGAGCAGCCGGAGCGGGGGGCCTGCCACGCCGACAAGCTCTCACAGCCTCTGTCGTGATGGCGCCTTGGCCGCGGCTGCCGCTCCCGCCCGCGCAGAGCGTCCGCCGCCCCGGAACCGCAGGTACCATGCCGCCAGACCGTGATCGCGGCCGGCAGTGTCCTTCCTTCACGCCGAGCGGGGATCACGGAGACGAATCCACGAGAGGAGAACCATGGCCCTCACCAAGGAAGCGAAGCAGGAGCTGATCGACAAGCACGGGGCGAACGCCCAGGACACCGGCTCGACCGAGGTCCAGATCGCGATGCTCACTCGGCGCATCAACGAGCTGACGGAGCATCTGCGGACGCACCCGAAGGACCACTACTCGCGGCGCGGGCTCCTGAAGCTCGTCGGCCGCCGGCGGCGGTTCCTCGACTACCTGCAGCGCAAGGACCTCGAGGGCTATCGCGCCCTCATCAAGGAGCTCGGTCTCCGGCGCTAGGGCCGGGACCGAACCAGACGGGACGGAAGGTGGGCGTTTGATCGAGCTTCGCGCCGGGGGTGCGGAGCTGGCTCAAACTTCCACCTTCCGCCGAAGCGGAAGAGTGGAAGGACAGGACAGGGAATGAGCACCATCTCCACCGGGCAACAGGCCACGGTGTCCGTCGACGTTGGCGCGGCAGAGCTGCGCTTCGAGACGGGCAAGCTCGCGAAGCAGGCGGACGGCGCAGTCGTCGTCCGCAGCGGCGAGACGATGATCCTCGCGACGGCCGTCGGGCGCACGGAATCGCGCCCCGATGCGGACTTCTTTCCGCTGACGGTCGACGTCGAGGAGCGGATGTACGCCGCCGGGAAGATCCCGGGCGGCTTCTTCAAGCGCGAGGGACGCGCCACGGAGCGGGCCACGCTGACCGCGCGCATGATCGACCGCCCGATCCGGCCGCTCTGGCCGAAGGGCTTCAAGAACGAGGTGCAGGTCATCTGCACCGTGCTGTCGGCCGACATGGTCGTGCCGCACGACATCCTCGCGATCAACGGCGCCTCGGCGGCGCTCGCGATCTCGCCGCTCCCGTTCCTCGGGCCGGTCGGCGCGGTGCGCATCGCCCGGATCGAGGGCGAGTTGGTCGTCAACCCGACGTTCCAGCAGATGGAGGAGTCGTCCGCTCGACCTCGTCGTCGTCGGGACGCGCGAGGCGCTGACGATGATCGAGGCCGGCGGCGACCAGGTGCCGGAGGAGACGATGCTCGAGGCATTCGCCGCTCGCGCACTCGGAGATCATCCGCATCTGCGACGCGATCGACGAGCTGGCCCGCGAGGTCGGCAAGCCGAAGTGGATCGACGTCGAGCTGAACGCCGAGCTCGAGGCACGGCAGGGCGAGACGGTCTCCCGCCGGATCGCCGAGCGCGGGCTCCGCGACGCCGTCGAGATCGTCGACGAGCTGCTCGCCGAGGAGGCGCCCGCGATCACGATGGACTCGAGCGAGGACGACATCGTCCGCGAGCTCCAGGTCCGGAACGGCCTCAAGATGCTGCTCGAGGCGAAGCGCCTCGAGGCCGTCGAGACCGCCGTCCGGGCGCAGTTCGATGGACGACCTCCGGGCCCTGACCGACGCCGAGCAGGACTCGAAGGAGCTCAAGTCGCCGCAAGCGCGACATCCTGCTACGGCCGGATCATCGAGGACGTCCAGCTGCCGTTCCCCGTCGCGGAGGGCGTCGAGCACGCGAAGGACACGATCACCCGCTCGTACGTCAAGAAGGCGGCCGACGCGATCTACAAGGACCTCGTCCGCAAGAAGATCGCCGTCGACAAGCGCCGGCCGGACGGACGCGGCACGGAGGAGATCCGGCAGATCACGACCGAGGTCGGGATCTCCCCGCGGACGCACGGCTCCGCGCTCTTCACGCGCGGCCAGACGCAGATCCTCACGCTCTGCACGCTCGGCACGGCCAAGGAGCAGCAGCGGATCGACGACCTGTCGACCGAGTCGGAGCGCCGCTACATGCATCACTACAACTTCCCGCCCTACTCGGTCGGGGAGACGGGCTTCATGCGCGGCCCGAAGCGGCGCGACATCGGCCACGGCGCACTGGCGCAGAGGGCGCTCGAGGCGGTCATCCCGGGGGTCGAGGAGTTCCCCTACACGATCCGCCTCGTCTCGGAGACGCTCGAGTCGAACGGCTCGTCGTCGATGGGCTCCGTCTGCGGCTCGACGATGTCCCTGATGCACGCCGGCGTGCCGATCGCGGCGCCCGGTCTCGGGCATCGCGATGGGCCTCGTCAAGGAGGGCGACGACTACGTCATCCTCACCGACATCCAGGGCGCCGAGGATCACCTCGGTGACATGGACTTCAAGGTCGCCGGGACCGAGGAGGGCATCACCGCCCTCCAGATGGACATCAAGATCACCGGCGTCACGCAGGAGATCATGCGCTCGGCGCTCGAGCAGGCGAAGCGGGCCCGCGCGTTCATCCTCGACAAGATGCGCGAGACGATCTCCGAGCCTCGTGCCGAGCTTGCGGGCCACGCGCCGCGGATCCAGTCGATCCAGATCAACCCCGACTTCATCGGGATGGTGATCGGTAAGGGCGGCGAGACGATCCGCTCGCTCGAGTCGGACTACGACGTCCAGATCGACATCGAGGAGGACGGGACGATCCTCGTCTACGCGACCGAGGGCACGAACGGCGACGCCGCGATCTCGGCGATCGCGGCGATGACGAAGGAGCCCGAGGTGGGGGACACCTACACCGGGCGTGTCGTCAAGACGACCGACTTCGGCGCGTTCGTCGAGCTGAAGAAGGGCACGGACGGGCTGCTCCACGTCTCGAACGTCGGCCCGGGCCGGGTCGCGCACATCGAGGACGTCATCTCCCGCGGCGACACGCTCGACGTCGTCGTCCAGGAGGTCGACAAGGAGCGGGGCCGCATCGGCCTCAAGCTCGTCGCGAAGCACGAGGACGGTGAGCTCGTCTCGCCGGAGACGCTCGTCGAGCGGGCGAAGGACGCCCCGCCGCGCGAGCCGCGTCCGCCGCGCGACGATCGCGGCGGCCGGGGCGGCCGCGACCGCGGCCGACGCGATCGCAGCTAGCCCACGAACGACCTGACGATGGAGGGGCGGCGAACGCCGCCCCTCCGTTCGCTTGCGGCTTAGTGGCAGTGGCCGCCGTTAGCGCGCGCGGACCCGGTCGCTGGAGGTGTTGTTGGCCGTCGCGGGATCGGTCGTCGAGCTCGTGACCTGCGCCGTGTTGGTGATCCAGCCACCGCCGCTTCCCGTGATGTTCGTGATGATCGTGAACGACGCGTTGGCCCCGTTCGCGAGCGACCCGGCGTTGCACGTCACGATGCGCGTGGCGGCCGCGTAGGTACATCCGGCCGTCGCGGACACGAAGGCGAGTCGCGACGGGAGCGTGTCGGTAACCACCACGCTCTGTGCCGACGAGGGGCCCGCGTTCGTGACGGAGAGAGCCCATGACGCGGTCGTCCCGTCCTTCGATCCGGTCTTGACGATCTGGACGTCGGCGTTGAGCCCCGCCTGGTAGGTCGCCGTGTACGTCGCCGCGGTGGTGGCGACGACGGTGTGCGTTGCGGCTCCACCGTCGGACCAGGAGGCGAAGTCGTACGTCGTCCCCCCGACGGTCTGTGGCGTCGGCGCGCTCAGCGAGTTGGTCGAGCCTTCGATGACCGTCCGCGTGAACGTCGTCGTGGAGCTCGAGCTGCCGACCGTCAGCTGCAAGCCGGGCGGCGAGCTCTGGAAAGTGAGGACCACTGTCCTCGGCTCCAGGCGAACCGTTGCGGTGTTCGTCAGGCCGCCGGAGTCGGTCGCAGTCAGGCTCAGCTCGAGATACGACGGATACTCGTGATCCGGCGTGACGAACGACCCTCCCGCAACGCCGTTGAAGCTCTGCAACGTGTGCGAGTGACACGCTTGACCGCTCGGGCAATGCTGCTGGACGAGCGTCCAGGAGAGGCCGGAGGTGGCGACGTTGACGTCCTCGGCGTCCGTCGCCGATCCCGAGAACGAGATCGTGTCGCCGACCTTCCACGTCGCCAGGTTGGCGGGCGTCGAGATGATCGCCGTGGGCGCCGTGTTGGGAGCCCCCGCCGTCGCCGCTGTCGCGATGTTCGAGTAGCCGCTCAGGTTCCCGGCGGCGTCGGTCGCGCGCACCCGGTAGCGATACGTCGTCCCTGCGGTGAGACCAGTGTTGTTGAACGTCGTGCCCGGCGGCGTGGCGATCTCGACGAAGTTCGTGCATGCGCCGCCCTGGCAGCGCTCGAGCTTGTATCCCGTCACCCCGACCGTGTCGCTCGATGCCGTCCACGCGAGATTGATCTGGGTCTGGGAGATCGGCGTGGCGGTGAGGTTCGTCGGTGTCGTCGGAGGATCGACGTCGGTCGGCGGGCTCCCGCCGATCGCAGTCGCCATGTCGGTCTGGATCTGCGCCTGTGTCAGCGCAGCGTTGTACACGCGGACCTCGTCGATGCGACCCGCGAAGTACTGCCCGTACAAGGGGTCGCTGCCGATCGTGAGGGCGCCCGTGCTCGAGAGCATGGGCGATGTCTCCGCGCGGCTCGCGACTTGCGTGCCGTTGACGTAGAGGCGAAGCATCTGCCCGTCGTACGTCGCAGCCAGGTGTGACCAGGTATTGAGCGCCAGCGCCGAGGGGCCGTACAGCGTTGGTGCGAACACTCCACCTGTTGCCGGCGCCCCGGAGTCGGAGGAGCCTTCGAGGTAGTAGTGGTCGTTCGGTCCGCGGTAGATGACATCGCGCCACCCTCCGGATGCGGTCGGGTAGACCCAGGCCTCGAGCGTCATGTTCGTGAGGTTGAGCGAGCTCGCGTTGGGAACGGTCACCCGCGTGCTCGTACCGTTGAACGTCAACGCCGATCCGAACTTGCCCTGCGTCGTCCACGCGCCCGAAGCGACTGTGCCCCCGTTTCCGCGCCCCGAGGCGTCCGCGACGTTCGTGCCGCTGCCCTCGTCGAACCCGTAGGCGGCGACGAGGCCGGCGGTCGGCGGCGGTGGGGGCGGCTGCCCGGCAAACCGAACGCGACGCACCGTCCCGTCGTCGTAACCGGTGTAGAAGAGATCGCCTCCCGGGCCGATCTGCAGGTCGGTGGGTCCTGCTGCGGCGGTGACGAACGCGGACCGGGTGGCAGGATCCGGCAGACCGTTCCCGCCAGCCTTCATCACCCAGATGCACTTCCGGCTGTAGTCGGCGAAGAAGAGGGCGTTCGCAAAGTCGGACGGATAGTTCCCACCCTGGTAGAACGCGAGCCCCGCGATCGACGAGCCGCCGGTTGGACATCCGTCGCCGGCGACGACAGAGCCGGAGTGGAGGTACGCGAAGTACGGGGTGGCGACCGCCGCCGAACCCGCGGCGTAGAGGTTCTCGCAGATGTTCAGGTTCGCACCGTCGTAACCGCCCTGCCGCAGGCTGCTCGTGCTCCCGCCTTCGTAGCAGGGCCAGCCGAAGTTGGTCACGCCGCTCGTCGCGTTGACGACCCGGTCGATCTCCTCCCAGTCGTTCCAGCCGACGTCGCCTACCCAGACCTCGCTCGTCCCGGGGCGGATCGTCAACCGGAACGGGTTCCGAAGCCCATGCGCGACGATACGGCGGACGTTCGGGTCGGGGCTTCCGGAGTTCGGATTGCCTGGCGCCGCGGCTCCCGTCGCCGGATCGAGCCGGAGGATCGTGCCGTCGAGCGTCGCCGGATCGCCTGTCGTCCGCACGTCCTGGCTTCGAAGCGCGCCGCCCTCGGCGGTCGGCGGCGCGAGCGTGGCGCCGACACCGCCCGGCGGATCCCCGCACGGGTTGAGCGGGCTTCCGTCCTGCCCGTAGTCCGTGAAGTTGAAGCTCGCGCCGTCACCTCCCGTCACGTACAGCATTCCGTCGGTGCCGAAGGCGAGCGAGCCGATCGAGTGGCTCGGGTACTGCTGGCACCAGTCCTCGATGAGCACCTGCTCCGTGCCGGTCATGACGTTGCCGTCCGCCTGGAGACGGGAGAGCCGGGCCCCGATCACGCAACCGTCGGCGGTGGGTCCCGGGGGCGACGGACATGCGTCGTTCCATCGCGGCAGAGGAGTCGTCGCGCTGCTGCCGATTGGGGGCGGGCCGCTGCCGATCGCCCCGTCCAACGCATAGAGAACGTAGACGTACGGCTGGGCCGGAAACTGTGGATGAACAGCGAACCCGAGTAGCCCGCGGTCCCAGTAGTCGTGGACGTTCCTCGAGAGGTTCGCGAACTCGGTCGGAGTCGTGTCGGCAAGACTGTCGAAGACCTTGATCCGCCCTCCCTTCTCGACGACGAAAACGCGCCCGTCGGCGAGGAAGCGGACGGCAATGGGCTGTGTCAGCCCACTGAAGACGATCTCCTCCTGGAACCCCGACGGAAGGCTCGCGAGGTCGGCAATGGCCGCGGATCCCGCGAAGATGCCGTCGTCCTTTGGGCCGGACGCGGCGTCCGACTTCGGAGCGAGCAGGACCACGGCGAGCCCGATGCCGACGAGCGTTCGCCGCAGAGTTCCCCCGAAAATCCTGGTTGCCTGCGACGGCGCTTCCCCAGAGCGCCACCCTCCCATGCGCAGCATTGTGAGCCTCTGTGGCATCCGTTGCAAGCCCTTCCGCCGGAAATGGCCTGCATATTCCTAGGCGTCTGCGTCTCGCGGGACTACGAGGCGCCCGGCCGATATTGCGGCCGTGTCGCGACTAGGAGACTGCCACCGGAGGCGGCGCGAGCGCCCCTCCGTCGTCTGCCGGCTCGAGACCGTGTGCTTGGAAGTCCCCGGTGACGAGGCCGATGCGGTACGCCTCCGCGACAGCTTGCGCCCGCGTGTGCACGCCGAGCTTCCCCATCACCCGCTGCAGGTGGCTGGAGACGGTCTTCTGCGAGATGACGAGGCGATCTGCGATCGACTCGGCCGCGACACCCTGGGCGAGGAGCGCGAGGACCTCGACTTCTCTTGGAGACAGCCCGCCGGAGTTCCTGTCCCCGTTCTCAACTCGGTGCGTCCCGTTCGCGGCTCCGGTGCGGATCAGCAGCCGCCGGAGGCGAGCAAGGAGCTCGTCGTCGTTGACCGGTTTCGCGAGGTAGTCGTCGGCGCCGATCAGCAGCGCCGCGACGCGATCGTGCGCGGCAATGCGCTCGGCCGAGACCATGATCACCGGCAGATCCTCGCCGTGTCGCTCGCGGAGCTCGTGACAGACCTCGAGCCCGTCCACGTCCGGCAGCTCGACCTCGAGCACGACCGCGCCGGGTCGTGTCGACAGGAGCGCGAGTGCTTCTTCGCCGCTGCGAGCCTCGAGTGCTGTCAGCCCCGCGCGTCTCAGCACGCACACGACGCGTCCGCGAAATGCGTCGTCGCCGTCGACGACCAGTACCGGCCGGTCCCCCTGCTTCGCCATCGACCTCTCCCTCGCCGCAGCTTGCAAGGAAGGTTGTAGCGCTTTGCGCCGATTAGTGCAATCTCCGCCTAGGCCTAAGGCGGACCCTTGGGCATCCGGCTGAGGCGGAAGTTCGGGCGATCGCCCGATGGCGGGGCGTCGGTGCGGTCGTACTCTCGTCTGCAGGGCTTTTCCGCAGCGCGAAGGCTGTGGATTCCGGCACCCGGGGGAACTCCGACCGGCCTCCTCGCCTCGTTGCTTCGGAGGGGCAATGCAGTTGCCCGGGGAGGCAATCATCATGACGGAACGAGTACTGGGTGCGCGCGGCGGCAAGCGGCGGCGACGACTCATCCTCGCGCTGCCCGTCGCCGTTCTCGCTGCGCTGTTGCTGGCGCTCTCTGGATCGGCCGGGAACTCAAATCTGACCAACTTCGAGATCGACGGCGACCTGTTCTCGGGGGTGTTCAACGTCACACCGACGGCGACGGGGCTCGACTGGGTCGCTGGAACCACGGGGAGCGGGGTGCTCGTCTGCCCCGCGCCGTGTACGCCCGGGGTTGTGGCCGACAACCCCGCAGTCCCAGGGACGGCGACGTTCTTCCGCGATCCGCTGAAAGTGGACCCGGATCCGACTACCTTCACCCAGGGTGACAAGGAGAACGACTTCGCGAACGTCACTGATCCGCCTCCCGTTGGAGGCACGCTTCAGTCCGAGACGCCCTGGCACATCGTTTCGGGCAGCGTGCCGCCGCAGAAGGACGATCTCTTCGACGTCGTCACCTACACGCGCATCATCGGCGGGGATGCCGAGCTCGACCTTGGAATGCTCCGAACGAACAACAACGGATCGTCGCACCTGGACTTCGAGCTCAACCGGGTTGCCTCTGTCGCATGCGCGGCCAACTCCTCCACGCTGTGCCCGATCCGCACGGAAGGCGACCTGCTCGTCTCGTTCGAGATCTCTCCCGGGAGCATCACGCAGCGGTTCTTCGTCTGGGATCTCCCCGGTGGTACCGACGGTGGCGGCAAGGGTAGAGGCGGCGTCGAGTGTGTCGGCCCGCTTAGCGGCCAGGAGAAGCCGTGCCCGTGGGAGGAGATCAGCCCTCCAGCCAATAGCGGAGGACTTCCGACCGTTATCACGGCCGTCAACACGACCGATGTGCCGGCAGGACCGTGGGGTAGTCGACTGCCCAACGGGGACGCGACGACGACGATCCCCGCAGGAGGCTGGTTCGAGGCCTCACTCGATCTCGACGGACTCGGTTTCGCGCCGTCGTGCCCGGGCTTCGGCCAGGCTTCGGCGAAGTCGCGCTCGTCCGACTCGATTCCTTCGGCCCTAATGGATCTCGCAGGGCCGTTCCCGATCGACCTGAACACCTGCGGGAAGCTCACGATTATCAAGAACACCGTGCCGAACGCGCTGCAGGACTTCCACTACACCACCGCGGTTACGACACCGGGGGCTGCGCTCAGCCCGGTCACCTTCGACCTCGATGACGACGCCGGGGTCGCGGGCGGCAATGACACGCTTCTGGACACACGGGTCTACAACCAGGTCACACCCGGTGGCTACACGGTTACCGAAGACGCGGTGACCGGCTACGCGACGACGATCAATTGCACGGCTACGTCAGGCTCGAGCGGGGCGCAGGACGGCGTGAACCCACGCAAGGCGAACATCACGCTGGCCAACCTCGGTGAGGTGACCTGCACGTTCACCAACACCCTGCAGCAGGGTGCGATCAAGATCATCAAGACCGGCAAGGACAAGCGATGCACCGGAGCCGGAACGCCCGATGCCAACTGCGCGGCGGTTGGCGTCCGGAACCTCTCGGGCGCGCAGTTCGAGATCAAGAAGGGCGGCGTCCTGGTTCCCGGCGGAACCGTGACGACAACCAACGGAGTTGTCTGCAAGGACGGTCTCGACTTCGGGAACGACTACACGGTGCAGGAGACTGCCGCGCCGACCGGCTACCAGCGGGACAACACCGCTGCCGTTGCCGTAATCGTCGACACGGCGGTGACGTGTAGCGGCACCGTTCCCGCGTCGCAAACGAAGACGTTCACGGACACGCCGCTGACCACGATCACCGTCAGCACGACCTCACTAGCGGGGGTAGGCGTGACTGAGTCGACGGTGCAGTGCACAGGAGAACTAACGGCTTCGGCCACACCGCACACGACGGGGAGCTATGTCCCCGGCACGGTGACGTGCACGATCATCATTGACCCGTAGAACGGAGGAGGCCTACAGACAGCCCACGAAACGTGCGTGACGAAGGAGGGGGCCAACAGGCCCCCTCCTTTCGCTTCATCTCGGGAGCTACTGCGCGACGACGGTGAGCGCGCCCTTGAGAATCGACTTGCGCCCGTTGCCCGATTGGTAGAGCTTGAGGTCGTACGTTCCGGCTGCGCTGAGATACCAACTGAACGCGACGCTGCCGTCCGCGGCGACGGGCACCGCGGCCCATGTGCCGCTGACGGAGAGCTGTGCAGTTCCCTGAGAGCCGTCGAAGCCCGAACCCCAGAAGCTCGCGACAGTCCCAGCGGTGCACGGGTTGCAGGACGAGTACAGCGTCGCGGTCGGTCCCGCGGCGCCCGGCTTTCCCCCGCCGCCATTCCCGCCCTTGGCCGCGAAACCGGCGGGCACAAGCACGAGCACCAGCAGCAATGATCCGGCCACTAGGGCGTGACGTATCGATCGTCGTTTCATCGTGGACCCCCTCGAGGCGATTCGCGCGCATGTGCGAGCTGGTACGAGGCAGATCGGCCGCTTCGCGCGCGAACGCGTCACCAAAACGAGTGAACGGCACGAAGCGCGCGACATTAGCGACGGCATCGGCCTTCACCGTTCATCACATTTGCCACGAGCGTCGGACGGCAAACCGCTTCGGCGCCACTGCCACGGATACGATCGCCGCCGTGCGCGATCCCGAGACGACGACCCTTCCGCGGCGGCGAGCGCCTCATCAGCGAGCGCGTGCCCGGGACGCGATCGGTCGCGCTCGGGCTCTGGATCGCGACCGGCTCACGGGACGAGCCGCGCTCCCGCGCGGGCGTGTCGCACTTCATCGAGCACCTGCTCTTCAAGGGCTCGTCGCGCTACGGCGCGCAGGAGATCGCCGAGCTGTTCGACGCGATGGGCGGCGAGCTGAACGCCGCCACCTCGCGCGAGACGACCGTCCTCTACACGCGCGTGCCGGACCGACGGCTCGAGCAGGCGCTCGACGCGATGGCGGACATGGTCTTCGCGCCGCTGTTCGACGACGTCGACTCCGAGCGCGAGGTCGTTCTCGAGGAGATCGCGATGGTCGACGACAACCCGCAGGACCTCGTCCACGACCTCGCCGCGGAGGCGGTCTTCGGCGCGCACCCGCTCGGCCGGCCGGTGATCGGGAGCGCCGAGGTCATCGCGAGCGTCTCGCCGCGGGCGCTCCGGACATGGCACGGCGGCGCCTACGTCGGCTCGAACATCGTCCTCGCAGCGGCCGGGAACGTCCGCCACGAGAGGCTCGCCGAGCTGTTCTCGAGACGGCGCCGCGAGGGCGGACAGCGCGTCGCGCGTCCATCGCAGGCCGCTCGGCCGGCTCCCCGAAGCCGGGCTACCGCTTCCTGCGGCGCCGGACCGAGCAGTACCACGTCGTGCTGGCCGCCCCGGGCATCGCGCGTGACGACGACCGCCGGTACGCCGCCTCGCTGCTCGACGCGATCCTCGGCGGCTCCGCGTCGTCGCGGCTCTTCCAGGAGATCCGGGAGAAACGCGGGATGGCGTACAGCGTCTACACGTACGGCTCGCAGTACGCCGAGACGGGCCAGGTGGGCATCTACGTCGGCACGCGCGAGGACAACCTGCGCGAGTGCCTCGACGTTACTGCGGCCGAGCTCGCGGACGTCTCGGCGGGCAACCTCCGGCCCGGCGAGCTCGACCGTGCCAAGGAGAACCTCGAGGGCCGGCTGCTCCTGTCGCTCGAGAGCACGTCGAACCGGATGACCCGGCTCGGTCGTGCGCTCGTCACCGACACCGAGCTCGTCCCCACCGAGGAGACGATCCGTCGCATCCGGAGCGTGACGGATGACGACGTCGCCGCCGTCTCGAGCGAGCTCTTCGCGCCGGAGCGGCTCTCCGCCGCGGGCATCGGGCCGCGAGAGAGCCGGTTCCGCTCCGCCGTCGCGCGGGTCAACCCGGCGCTCGCAGAGCGGCCGTGAAGATCTGCCTCTTCGGCGCCGCCGGCAAGGTCGGGAGCGTCCTCGGTCCCGCGCTCGAGCGCGCCGGCCACGAGGTCGTGGACGGGCGCGCCGCCGGGCCCGCGGGATGCGACGTGGCCGTCGACTTCACCCGGCCGGACGCCGTGGCGGGCAACGTCGAGCGGTGCCTCGAGGCGAGCGTGCCGGTCGTCATCGGAACGTCGGGCTTCGACACCGATGGCTCTCGATCGGCGGGCGCAGCGAGGCGGGCGTCCCGTGCCTCTACGCGCCGAACTTCGCGCTCGGGGCCGTCCTGATGATGCGGTTCGCGGAGGAGGCGTCGCGTGTGCTGGAGCGCGCGGAGATCGTCGAGCTCCACGCCGACACGAAGCTCGACGCCCCGTCCGGGACGGCGAAGGCGACGGCTGCGCGGATGGAGGGCGAGGTGCCGATCCACTCGGTTCGCCTGCCGGGCCTCGTCGCCCACCAGGAGGTCGTCCTCGGCGGTCCCGGCGAGACGCTCGCGATCCGGCACGACACGACCTCGCGCGAGGTGTTCGCGCCCGGCGTCCTGCGCGCGATCGAGGCCGTGCGCGACCTGCCGCCCGGCTTGACAGTCGGCCTCGAGCGGCTGCTGTAGGGCGGGCGAGGCCCGCCCCCCAGCCATCTGCTCAGCGTGCGCGGAGCGCGGCGAGCAGCTCCTGGTGGCGGCGCTCCTCGTCGGAAAGCGCCTCCTCCGAAGGCTTCGACAGCCGGGCCATCAGGGCGTTCATCGGCTTGACGACGAAGAAGAAGATCGCAGCCGCCGTCGCGATGAACGTGATCGCCGCGGTGATGAACGCGCCGTAGCGGAAGACGGCGTCGTTGATCGTGAACGTGAGATCGCTGAAGTCGGGCTTGCCGATGATCATCGCGACGATCGGCATCACGAGATTGTCGACGAACGAGTTCACGAGCGCGGCGAACGCGAGGCCCATCACGAAGGCCACCGCGAGCTCGACGAGGTTGCCCCGCATCAGGAAGTCCCTGAACTCCTTGATCACCGTTCCTCCCTCTGGTCGTCTGGACGCACCGGCCTCCGCGGTCCTTACCCAGCGGGCCTGGGACTACAATCCCACGGGCATGCTCGGCGAGGTCCTGACTGCTGTGGTCACGCCGTTCCGCGCGGACGGCTCGGTCGACCTGGATGCGTTCCGCTCGTTGTGCGGATACCTCGTCGAGAACGGCTCCGACGGCGTCGTCGTGACCGGGACGACGGGCGAGGCGCCGACGCTCACCGATGACGAGCGGCTGTTGCTCTACGAGGCCGCGGTCGAGGCGATCGGCGGCCAGGCGACGGTCGTCGCAGGGACGGGCACGTATTCGACGGCGCACTCGATCCACCTGACGGAAGCGGCCCACGAGCTGGGCGTCGACGGCTTCCTCGTCGTGACGCCGTACTACAACCGGCCGCCGCAGCGGGCCATCGTCGCCCACGTCGAGGCGATCGCCGCGTCGACCGACCGGCCGGTTGTCTTCTACGACATCCCGTCGCGCGTCGTTGTCGACGCCGAGCCCGAGACGATCACGCGGCTCTCGGAGATCGAGAACGTGACGGCGGTGAAGCAGGCGAAGCCGAGCCTCGATGCGGCGCGGCACGTCGTCGACTGCGGGCTCGACCTGTACGCGGGCGACGACGACGTCGTCTTCCCGTTCCTCGAGGTCGGTGGGATCGGCGGCATCTGCGTGCACACGCACGTGGTCGGCCCGCGCGTGAAGGAGATGGTCACCCGCTACCACTCGGGCGACGTCGAGGGCGCGCGGGCGATCGACGACGAGCTCCGCCCCGCGATCGAGATCCTGAAGGTCCAGACGAACCCGATCGCGATCAAGCGTGCGCTCCAGCTCCTCGGTCACGAGGTCGGCGGCCTGCGGCTCCCGCTCGTCGAGGCAGACGAGAGCGAGACGGCCCAGATCCGCGACTGCCTCCAGCGCCTCGGGCTGCTGACGCCCGTCGCGGCGTAGTGCGCGAGGCCGACCCGGGACCTTCTCCAGGCGCTGATCGGGTCTCAGGCTGGGCGGCTTCCTCGCGGCTCCGCCCGACCTCGACGGGAGCCTCGGTCTCGGGATCGCCGGAATCACCGGTGCGCCGCGCCCTCGTGGCCCCTGGGACGCGATCGTGACCGTCGAGGCGCCGGAGCTTCCCACGGAGACGCTGACCTTCGTGGCGCTCGAGGACGGGACGCTCGTCGTCGACGACGACATCCCGGAGGGAAGCGCAACGCCACTCGCCGAGGGCGTCGAGTCGCAGCTGGGTCGACCGTACGAAGCCGCTGCCGTCCGAGTCGACGAAGGCGTCTGGGTCGTGGCCGCATCGGAGGTCCTGATCGCCGCGGGGGCTTCGGGTGACGGCGAGCGAGCGGAGCTGACACGCGTCGGCGACGAGATCACGGCAACCGTCGACGGGAGCCGGGTGGCGTTCGACGCCGCGCCCGCCGGCCTCGTCGAGCTCCTCGACGAGGCGTCGGGCGACGTGGCGATCACCGCCGAGCGCCTCGACGACACCGCATGGGTTGCGGAGCGATGGGAGCTCTGAGCGCGACACCGCGCACGTGCGCAGGCGACCGTCGTCCATAGACTGCGGTCCGTGGCGGCGCTCCGGATCATCCCGCTCGGCGGGCTCGGCGAGGTGGGGAAGAACATGACCATCCTCGAGCTCGGCGACGAGCGGATCGTCATCGACGCCGGGCTCGCGTTTCCCCGCGACGAGCATCTCGGCGTCGATCTCGTGCTGCCGGACTTCTCGTACCTCGTCGACAAGCACGTGCGGGCGATCGTGCTGACACACGGTCACGAGGACCACGTCGGCGGGCTGCCCTATGTCCTCCGCGAGGTCGAGGTCGACCGGGTCGTCGGCACGCGGCTGACCCTGGCGCTCGTCAAGTCGAAGCTCGACGAGCACGGCCTCGGCGCGACCACGGAGCTCGGCGAGGTCGAGCCCGGCGCGCCGCCGCTCGAGATCGGCCCCTTCCGCCTCGAGTTCGTCCGCATGGCCCACTCGATCCCGGACTCGATGGCGGTCGTCATCGAGACGCCGGCGGGACGCGTCCTCCACACGGGGGACTGGAAGCTCGACCACACGCCGGTCGACGGGCTCAAGACCGACGTCGGTGCGCTCGCGGAGCTCGGGAACCGCGGCATCGACCTGCTCCTCGGCGACTCCACGAACGCCGAGCGGCCCGGGATGACCGGCTCCGAGCGGCTCGTCGGCGAGGCGTTCCGGCAGCTGATCCCGTTGCGGACGGGACGCATCGTCGTCGCCTCGTTCGCCTCGAACATCCACCGGATCCAGCAGGCCGCCGAGGTGTCGATCGCGAACGGACGCAGGGTCGCGATCGTCGGACGATCCATGCGGAAGAACATGAACATCGCGCGAAACCTCGGCTACGTCGACCTCCCGGATGACGCGATCGTCTCGCCGAAGGAGGCGATGGACCTGCCGCCCGACCGCGTACTCGTCCTCTGCACCGGCAGCCAGGGCGAGCCGATGTCGGCGCTGACGCGCATCGCCTACGGCGACCACGCGAACGTCACGGTCGAGCGGGGTGACACGGTGATCATCTCGGCCAAGCCGGTTCCGGGGAACGAGCTCCGCGTCCACGACTCGATCAACCGGCTCGCACAGCACGGCGCCGAGGTCCTCCACCAGGAGATCGCGCCGGTGCACGTCTCGGGGCACGCGTGCTCCGAGGAGCTGCGCACGCTCCTCTCGCTCGTGCGGCCCCGCGCGGTCATGCCGATCCACGGCGAGTACCGCATGCTTGCCGCCCACGCCCAGCTCGCGCGCGACGCGGGAATTCCGGACGAGCGGATCATCATCGCCGAGAACGGGTCGGTCGTCGAGCTGACCCCGGACGGCGTGCGCATTGCCGACCGCATCGAGGCCGGCGTGACCTTCGTCGACGGTCTCGGGGTCGGCGACGTCGAGGACGTCGCGCTCCGCGACCGGCGCCGCCTGTCGGAGGACGGTGTCCTCATCGTCGTCACGACCGTGGCCGTCGACGAGGGCGGCGACATTGCGCCTCCGGAGCTGATCGCCCGCGGGGTGGGGGAGGACGAGGACCTCATCGACGAGCTCCGCGTCGAGGCCGGGCGCATCGTCGCGGAGCTCGCGCGCAACGGCGTATCCGAGATCAAGCTCGTCCAGGAGCACATCCACGACGGGATCGGGCAGATCGTCTACGAGCGGACGAGGCGGAGGCCCATGATCCTCCCCGTCGTCATCGAGGTGTGAGGAGGACCGTGGCCGGCTGGGCAGACGTGGTGGAGGCAAACGCGGCGTCGCCGTCATCGGCGCGCCGCCTCGTCCGCCAGCTCGGGGCGTGCGAGGCGGCGGCGATCGCGTTCTGCCGGCTGCTCGAGCGCTGGGGGCGCGGCGACGCGGTGCCCGCGACACCGGGCGCGCGGGGCGCCGCGCTCCGCCATGCTGCCGACCGGGTCGAAACAGCGCTCGCCGGCCTCGAGGCGCCGCTCGCCGCCTACCTCGTCGAGCTCGAGCCCGAGCGGGCCGAGGGCCGGTCGTGGTACGGCGGCCCCGGAGCAGGGGAGCTGGTCGAATGGCGGCCGATCCTGAATCGCGCCGGCGTGGACGCCTGCCCGAACCGCGTCGCGGCCGTCTACCTCGAGCTCGCGGTGCTCGTCCGCGCCCTGCAGGGGCTTGACGACGCCGCTCCGTCTCGACGCCCCGCCCGACCGCTCGTCGCTGTGGGCCGGCCTCTTCGACCTGCACGACACGCTGTACGGCGCAACGGTCGACGACCTCCGCGCGCTCGCCGCGTGACGCGCTCGCGGCGTTAGGCTCGTCGTCGGAGGGGGAACAAGGGGTGACCTGCGTTTCCACGACGAGGAGGAGAACGTGTCCGATCACGAGGAACGAGCACGGGCCCGAGGACGGCGGCGCCGAAGGAGTTCCCGGAGCACATGACGGCGGCGCGGACGGCGGTGCCGACGGCGGCGCCGACGGTGGGGCGGATGGCGGCGCCGACGGTGGGCGGCGGATGGCGGCGCCGACGGTGGGGCGGACGGTGGGGCCGACGGTGGCGCGGACTGAGCGGAGCGCGCTCGACACTCGATGAGCGTCGCACCGAAGACATCGCGATCGGCCGTAGGGGGCCCGACGGACGACGGTCGGGCCCTCGCACGTTGCGTCGCCGACCCGCCCGGCTTCGCCGCCGCATGGGGCCGGCGGCCGCTCCTCGCGACGGCGGCCGAGCTGCCGCGCCCTTCGGCGACCTGCTCGATCTCGACGGGGTCGACGAGCTCCTGTCGCGCCGCGGCCTGCGGACGCCGTTCCTCCGCATGGCGAAGGACGGCGCGGTCGTCGACAGCTCCCGCTTCACCCGTCCCGGCGGCGTCGGCGCCGCGATCGGCGACCAGGTCGACGACACGGCGGTCGCGCGCCTCTTCGCCGACGGCACGACGATCGTGCTCCAGGCGCTCCATCGGCTGTGGCCGCCGATCATCGACTTCGCGGGTGAGCTGGCCGGCGAGCTCGGCCATCCCGGTTCAGGTCAACGCGTACATCACGCCGCCGGCGTCGCGCGGGTTCTCCGCGCACTACGACATCCACGACGTGTTCGTCCTCCAGCTCGCGGGCGAGAAGCGGTGGATCGTCCACGAGCCCGTCCACCAGTGGCCGCTCCGGACGCAGTCCTGGACCCAGCACCGCGCACGCGTCGCGGAGGCGGTCGCAACCACGGAGCCGACGATCGACGCCGTGCTGCGGCCCGGCGACGCCCTCTACCTTCCGCGCGGCTTCCTCCACTCGGCGGAGGCGCTCGGCGACGTGTCCGCGCACCTCACGGTCGGCATCCACGTCGTCACCCGCCACGCGCTCGTCGAGGCGCTCCTCGCGGAGGCGGAGGACGTCATGGAGCTTCGCGAGGCGCTTCCGGTCGGGCTCGACCTCTCCGCGCCGGACGACCTCGACGACGACCTCGCGACGACGATCGAGCTCCTCGTGGACCGGCTTCGCGCAGTGAAGCGCCGAGACCGTTGCGAGCCGTCTCGAGCAGACGCTCGCCGGCTCGATGCGGCCGGCTCCGATCTCGCCGATCGCCCAGGTCGCAGGCGCGGATGCGGTCGAGCCCGAGCATGCGGGTCCGCCTGCGACCGGGGCTCGACGTGCGGGTGGTCACCTCCGAGACGGGCATGGAGCTCAGCCTGCCGGGGGAGATCGTGAAGCTCGACGCCTTGCTCGGCGAGACCGTCGACGCGATTCTGCGTCGGCGAGAGCCGGACGGTCGATGCGCTGCCCGGCGATCCCGACGCCGTCGCCGGGCTCGTCCGGACGCTCCTCGTCCGCGGCGTCGTCGTACCCGACGGCGACTGAGCGAATCGGCCGTAGCATCGGGCGCATGACGCTCCCTCCCGAGCGGTGCGCCCCTGCGTCGGAGCGACGCGGTGACGCGCTGTTCGCGACCGCGGCGCCCGCCGAGCGCTTCGTCCTCGTCGAGCAACCCGGCGCCTGGGGCCGAAACGCGCTCCGCGAGTCCCGTCTCCGCACGTCGATCGTCGCCGACCTGCTCGCCCGGTGTCACGCCGCGGATGCCCGGCTCCTGCTCGTGCGGCGGGCGCACCGGCCGACGACCTCGCGGAGCTGGGCGATCGCCGACGCACGACCCGGATCGGAGGCGATCTGGTGGGGCACGTTCGACGAGGACGAGGAGCTTGCGGAGCTCGATCCGCTCGCACCCACGAGTACTCCCACGACCAGAGCGACCTTCCTCGTCTGCACGCACGGCCGCCGCGACGCCTGTTGCGCCGGGAGGGGGTGGCCCGTGGCCGTCTCGCTGACCGAGCGATTCCCCGAGCAGACGTGGCAGTGCTCCCACGTCGGCGGCGACCGCTTCGCCGCGAACGTCGTCGTCCTGCCGCAAGGCCTCTACTACGGCCGGGTGACGCCGGAGAACGCGCACGAGCTGGCCGGACGGCATCTCGACGGTCGGGTCGACCCCGGCCTCCTCCGTGGGAGGTCGTGCTACCCGCCGGCGGTCCAGGCGGCGCAGCACTTCGCCCGGCTCGAGCTCGGCATCGACGCGATCGACGCGCTGCGTCCGCTGGAGGTCTCGCGCACCGACGCGGAGACGACGGACGTCGTCCTCGCCGTCGACGACGGCGTCGTGCGCGTCGTCCTGCGCGAGCACGAGTCGGCGCCGATCCCGCGCCTGACGTGCAGCGCCCGGAGTCGCGACGCCGATGCGCGAGTGGGCGCTCGTCTCCGTCGAGGAGCCCTAGGATGGCCGCCGTGCCACCGCGGATCACCGTCGTCGGCTCGGTCAACCTCGACCTCGTCGCGCAGGTCGAGCGGCTGCCGGAGCCCGGCGAGACCGTCGGCGGCGCGACGTTCACCCGGGTTCCCGGCGGAAAAGGGGCGAATCAGGCCGTCGCCTGCGCACGTCTCGGCGCCGAGGTGACGATGATCGCCGCGGTGGGAGAGGACCCCTTTGCGGCGGAGGCCGCTGGCGGGACTCCGCGACTCGGACGTGACGCTCGCCCTGCAGACGAGCGAAGAGCCGACCGGCGTGGCCGTCATCCAGGTCGATGCGACGGGCGAGACGACGATCGCGGTCGCGCCGGGAGCGAACGGCACGCTCGCGGGCGTCGAGCTGCCCCCGCACGACGCGGTCCTCGCCCAGCTCGAGGTTCCCGACGAGGCGGTGCTCGCCGCGTGGGAGCAGTGCACCGGGATGTTCTGCCTGAACGCTGCGCCCGCGCGGCGGATCGAGATCGACGCCGACCTCACGGTCGTCAACCGGCACGAGCTCGAGGCGCTCGCCCGCCGCGACGGGCTCGTCGCGCTGACCCTCGGCGCGGAGGGCGCGGTGCTCCTCGACGACGGGGAGGAGATCGCACGTGCGGCGCCGCCTCCGGTGGAGGCCGTGGACGGTACCGCCGCGGGTGACGCGTTCACCGCGTGCCTGCTCGTCTCCCTGCTCCAGGGGCGCTCCGAGGACGAGGCGCTGAACCGCGCCTGTGCGGCCGGGGCCGTTGCGGCTTCGCGCTTCGGCGCACAGCCGTCGCTGCCGACCTCCTTCGAGATCGACGCGATCCTCAGCCTCTGATCCCGCTCAGCCGGGCAGGTCGCCCTCGCGGTATGCGAGGAGCTGCGGGGCCGCGTCGTCGGCGTACGCCTCGGCAGCCTGCTCCGTGTCGTGCGGCGGCGACGCGCCGTGCCGCGCGGCGACCTCGGACGCGACGTAGCGCACGCCGGCGTCGGACGCCCTCGTGCTGACGGCGACCACGACCGCCGGCCGGGTCCCGGCCCCGATCAGGACGTGCTCCGTCCACGGCGGGCAGTGGACGAAGTCCCATTGCCGCAGGAGCCGCTCTTCGCCCTCGACCACGAGAAGGCACTCGCCCGAGACGACGAGGAAGTCCTCCTGGTTCGACTCGGCGTGGTGGCGCGCCATCGGGTTGCCCGGGTCGAGCACGGTGAGGTTGAAGCCGAGCCCGGGCCACGGCTGTCCTTCCGGCTCGAGCCACGCCCCGCGCCAGAGGCCGTCCTGGCCGACCCACCGCGTCTCGCGCGCGTTCACGACGTACCACCCCGGCTCCTGCGGGACGAGACCGTCCTCGGTCTCGACCGCCGCGCTCTCCTCGATCGCCATCGTCGCCTCCCTGCGGTTCGCCGCGACCGGGTCGACGATACTCCCGCTGTGACCGACGGGCCGACACCCATAGTGCTGGACTGCGATCCGGGGCACGACGACGCGATCGCGCTCCTCCTCGCGCTCGCGAGCCCGGAGCTCGAGCTGCTCGGCGTGACGACCACGTTCGGCAACCAGACGCTCGAGAAGACGACCGCGAACGCGCTCAGGGTCATCGAGCTCGCGGGCCGCTCCGACGTCCCCGTCGCTGCGGGCGCGGACGCGCCGCTCGAGCGGGAGCTCGTCGTCGCCGCGCACGTGCACGGCGAGAGCGGCCTCGACGGGCCCGCGCTGCCGCCGCCGAGCGTCGAGCCCGTCTCCACGGACGCGGTCGGCTGGATCGCAGACGCGGTTCGCTCTTCACAGAGCCCGGTGACGCTCGTCCCCACGGGGCCGCTGACGAACATCGCCCGCTACCTCCGCGCGCACGGCACCGACGGTCTCGAGCGCATCGTGCTGATGGGCGGCGCGATCGCCGAGGGCAACATGACGCCCGCGGCCGAGTTCAACATCTGGGCCGACCCCGAGGCCGCCCGCGTCGTCTTCGACGCGGAGCTCGACGTGACGATGATCGGCCTCGACGTCACGCACCAGGCGGTGACCGGGCCGGATGTCCAGCGCCGGCTGCGCGAGGCGGGCTCGGTGGGCGTCTTCGTCGCGGAGCTCGTCGACTTCTTCACCGTCTACCACCGCCGGACGTACGGCTGGGACGGCGCGCCGATCCACGACGCCGTGGCCGTCGCCCACGTCCTCCGTCCCGGGCTCGTCGAGACGAAGCTGCGAAACGTCGAGGTCGAGGTCGAGTCCGAGCTCTGCCGCGGACGCACCGTCGTCGACCTGTGGCTCCGCACCGAGCGCGCCCCGAACGCCCACGTCGGCGTCGACCTCGACGCCGGCGTCTTCTTCGACCTCCTGGTCGAGCGAATAGAACAGCTGGGGTAGGACCGCGCCGTGTCCGACGTGATGGTGTTCGTCGAAGTCCCGTCGGGCTCGCGTAACAAGTACGAGCTGGACGCCGAGACCGGGCACATCGTCCTCGACCGCCGCCTCTTCACCTCGATGACGTATCCCGCCGACTACGGGTTCGTCGAGGGAACGCTCGGCGAGGACGGCGACCCACTCGACGCGCTGTGCCTCGTCGGCGAGCCGACGTTCCCGGGCTGTCGGATCCCCGCACGCGTGGTCGGCGTGTTCCACATGACCGACGCGAAGGGGCCGGACGAGAAGATCCTCTGTGTGCCGCTCAAGGATCCGGCCTGGATGCGCGTGCACGACGTCCATGACATCCCGCCGGAGCTCCGCAACGAGATCGAGCACTTCTTCCAGGTCTACAAGGACCTCGAGGCCGAGAAGGTCGAGACGCGCGGCTTCGGCAACCGCGCCGAGGCGGAAGTGATCGTCGCCGAGGCACGGCAGCGCGCCTGACCGCCCTCGGGGCGTGCGAGGCCGCACGGGCGCAGGACTCATCGCGCCCACGCAGAAGCAGCAAGCCCATGGCGACGAGGAAGAAGCGCGCCGCGCCTGCTCGCCCGCGCAAGCCGCGCTCGCCCGCGCGCGTGCGGAAGAAGACGAGGAAGACGCGCGGCCACCACCATCCCGAGCTCTGGGGCCTCGGCCTCGTCGTCGCGGGCTTGATCCTCGCGACCGTCGTCTGGTTCGGATGGGACGGCGGCCCCGTCGGCTCGGAGGTCTCGCGATGGCTCGACGACGGGCTCGGCGCCGCCGCGCCCCTTGTCCCAGCCGTCCTGATCGGCATCGGCGCGCTCATGCTCGTCCGCAGCACCCTCGTCGACCTGCGCCCGTTCCGCACGGGCCTCGTCGTCGGCCTCGTGGGGCTGATGATCGCGCTCGGCGAGGACCACGGAGGCGCGCTCGGGGGCGCGCTCGGCGGAGGCCTCGCGCAGGTGATCGGATCCGCCGGCGCGGTGATCGTCGGCGTCGCGCTCGTCGTCGCAGGCGTGCTCCTCGTCACCGGAGCGTCGGCCGGAGCGCTGCTCCGGCGTTCCGGTCAGGCAGTGCGCCAGGCGGGTACCGTGGCCAAGCGGTCGTTCGAGGGCCTCGAGTGGACGGACTGGTCCGAGTCGGACTCGCACGTCGACGTCCCGGCACCCGGGCCGAAGCCGCAGAGAGCGTCTCCGCCGGTGGACGGGGTGGAGGCGTTCCCCGATGTCGTCGCGGAGGGGCCGTTCTCGGCCGAGCCGCCGCCGCTGCTCCCACCCGAGCCCGAGATGGACGCGCCGACCGGCGAGCAGGAGCTCGTGTTCGACGCGCCCCCGAGCGCCGCGTATCGGCTTCCCGACCGCAGTCTGCTGAAGGCGAGCCCGCCGGCCCGCGGCGACGCCGCCGACGTCAGCGAGCGCACTGCGCGGGTCCTCGTCCAGGCGCTCGCGAACTTCGGCGTCGACGCGACGATCGTCGGCACGATCTCCGGCCCGCGGGTCGTCCGCTACGAGCTCCAGCTCGCGCCCGGCACGAAGGTCTCGAAGGTCGCCGGTCTCCGGGACGACCTGTCCTATGCGCTCGCGACCACCGAGATCCGCATCCTCGCGCCTATCCCCGGCAAGCAGGCGGTCGGCGTCGAGGTCCCGAACCTCGCCCCGCGCATGGTGACACTCGGGGACATCTTCGACGACGTCCCGGGCTCTGCGAGCCCGCTCTCGGTCTGGCTCGGGAAGGACATCTCGGGGAACGCCGTGTGGACCGACCTGGCGCGGATGCCGCACCTGCTGATCGCCGGCACGACGGGCTCGGGAAAGTCCGGCTGTATCAACACGCTTCTGACGTCGATCCTGCTCCGTGCGACGCCCGAGGACGTGCGGATGATCCTCATCGACCCGAAGCGGATCGAGCTGAACTACTACGAGTCGATCCCGCACCTCCTGACGCCGGTCGTGTCGAGCCCGAAGGAAGCGTCCGCCGTCCTGCACAACGTCGTCGCCGAGATGGAGCGACGCTACGAGCGCCTCTCGATCGTGCGCGCGCGGAACCTCCCCGAGGCGAACCGCACCTTCCGGGCACGAGGCGAGGACCCGCTTCCGTACCTCCTCGTCGTGATCGACGAGCTCGCCGACCTGATGATGATCTCGCCGCAGGCGGTCGAGGACGCGATCATCCGGCTCGCGCAGAAGTCGCGCGCGGTGGGCATCCACCTCGTCCTCGCGACGCAGCGGCCGTCGGTCGACGTCATCACGGGGATGATCAAGGCCAACGTCCCCAGCCGGATCGCGTTCGCAGTGTCGAGCCAGACCGACTCGCGCGTGATCCTCGACGGCGCCGGTGCGGAGAGCCTGCTCGGCCAGGGCGACATGCTCTTCAAGCCGCTCGGCACCTCGCGGCTCCAGCGCGTCCAGGGCGCCTTCGTGACGGAGGAGGAGATCGCGCTCGTCGTCGAGCAGTGCCGCGCCCAGCGGGGTCAGCAGCTCGACGAGTCCCTGCTCGAGATGCCCGAGAGCGCGATGCCCGACGACGGGGACGACGACCTCGATTTCGACCCGGACGAGGACCCGCTGCTCGACAAGGCGATCGAGATCGTCGTGCAGACGCAGACCGCGTCCGTGTCGCTCCTACAGCGGCGCCTCCGCGTGGGTTACACGCGTGCGGGGCGGCTGATCGACATGCTCGAGCGCCGCGGCATCATCTCCGGCTACGAGGGCTCGAAGCCGCGCCGCGTGCTCGTCGAGGAGCATCAGCTCGCGTCCGTGATCGGGTCGCAGTAGCGCGGCGATCCTTTACAAACTGCTGCACTCAGACCGATTAACCTGCAGCGGTTGCGGCTCCGGTCCAACTTCGTGTTCAATCCCGCGTCACAAGGGCGGGAAGCTCCGTCAACGCATCTCAAGGAGGGTAAGTGGCGATTCGCAAATGGATGGTCGTCGCTTCGCTCGCGCTCGTCGCGGTCGTAGCGCTGACCGTCGCCTCGATCGGCTCGGCGAAGCCGGCGGCGACCGACAAGTTCCGTGTCGCGCTCGTGACCGACATCGGCGGCCTCAACGACAAGGGCTTCAACGCCTCGGCGTACGCGGGCCTCAAGCGGGCGCAGGCGTCGCTCGGCGTCGACGGCCGCGTCTTCATCTCGAAGAGCGCCGCGGACTACATCCCGAATCTCTCGACCGGCGCGACGCAGGGCTACGACCTCGTCATCGCCGTCGGGTTCCTCATGTCGGACCAGACGGCTGCCGTCGCGAAGCGGTTCCCGAAGACGAAGTTCGCGATCGTCGACGTGAGCGCTCCGTTCATGAAGGGCAAGCCGAAGAACGTTCGCGGGATCATCTTCGCGGAGCAGGAGGCCGGATGCCTCGCGGGTGTCGCCGCGGCGACGGTCTCGAAGTCGAACGTGATCAGCTCGGTCGGCGGCCTCAAGATCCCGCCGGTCGACGCGTTCATCGCCGGCTACCAGTTCTGCGCGAAGCGGGTCAAGTCGGGCGTCACCACGCTCAACGGCTACTCGCAGGACTTCGTCGCCCAGGACAAGTGCAAGGAGGTCGCGCTCCAGCAGATGGGTGAGGAGTCGGACGTCGTCTTCCAGGTCGCCGGCGGCTGTGGCCTCGGCGCGCTCCAGGGCGCGAAGGAGCAGAAGAAGTGGGGTATCGGCGTGGACACGGACCAGGGCTTCCTGGGCAACCATGTCCTTACCAGCGCCACGAAGAAGGTCGATGTGGGCGTGTTCACGACGATCCAGCTCGCCAAGTCGAAGGCGTGGAAGGGCGGCATCGACAGCCTCTTCAACGTGAAGAACAAGGGTGTCGGCTACGGCCAGGTCTCGAAGACCGCGCCGAACCGCGGTGCTCTCATCAGCAAGCTCAACCTGTGGTCGCGGAACCTCGCGAGCGGCAAGGTCAAGCCGCCTCGCACCGTCGCCGGCTAGTCGCCGGACGACACACGACCGCTCGGAGGGCGGGTCCACGGGCCCGCCCTCCGTCCTTGGCGCTCCGTATCGAGCGGGTAGCCTCGATGGGTGACCCGGCTCGCCGCGCTCGCAGTCGCCGCCGCGGTCGCGCTGCTCATAGCCGGATGCGGCGGGGACGACGAGCCCGGCAGCCCGGACGGCGGCGAGGGGACCCGGATCGCGGTCGTGACGGACCTCGGCGGCCTCAACGACCGGGGCTTCAACGCGCTCGCGAATCAGGGCCTCGAGCGGGCGGAGTCCGAGCTCGGTGTCGAGGGCCGCGTCTTCGTCTCGAAGTCCGCGAACGACTACGTCCCGAACCTCACACGCGCGGCTCGGGACGGCTACGACTTGGTGATCGCGAACGGCTTCCTGATGGGTGACGCGCTCGGCAACGTCGCGGCGCGGTTCCCCGACACGGACTTCGCGATCATCGACTTCCCGTGGTCGGGACTCGAGGGGGCGCCGCAAAACGCCCGCGGGCTCGTGTTCGCGGAACAGGAGGCCGGCTACCTCGTCGGCGTGGCGGCCGCGACCGTCGCGGACGGCGGTTCGGTCAGCGCCGTGGGTGGGCAGGAGGTGCCTGCGGTGGTGGCCTTCCTCGCCGGATACCGGGCGGGCGCGAAGGCGACCGATGCGGACATTCGCGTGCTCGAGGGCTACTCCCAGGACTTCGTCGACCAGGCGAAGTGCAAGGAGCTCGCGCTCAACCAGATCGAGGGCGGTTCCAAGGTCGTCTTCCAAGCCGCCGGCGGCTGCGGCCTCGGCGCACTCCAGGCGGCGAAGGACCGCAGCCTGTGGGGCATCGGCGTCGACTCCGACCAGTCGTTCCTCGGCCCGCACATCCTCACGAGCGCCACGAAGAAGGTCGACGTGGCCGTTTTCGAGACGGTGACCTCCGTGCTCGACGGGAAGTTCACCGGCGGGGGCGACACGCTCTTCGACGTCGCGAGCGGCGGCGTGGGCTACGGCAAGATCAGCCCGGACGCACCGGATCGCGACGCGCTCATCGACGAGCTCCACGCGGTCGCGGAGCGCATCGAGGCCGGCGAGATCGAGATCCCGCGCGAGTAGCGCCGGTCTCCGACTCCCGGGAGCGCCGTCCGCGGACCGAATATGATCCCGCCCAATGTCCGCGCGCCCGCAGGTCCTCGAGATGCGGCACGTCACGAAGCGTTTCCCGGGGATCGTCGCGAACGACGACGTCGGCTTCGACCTTCGCGAGGGCGAGGTGCACGCACTCCTCGGTGAGAACGGCGCCGGCAAGTCGACGTTGATGAACATCCTCTACGGGCTCTACCACCCGGACGAGGGCGAGATCCTGATCAAGGGAAGCCCGGTGCGGCTCGGCTCGCCGAGCGCCGCGATCGAGGCCGGGGTCGGCATGGTGCACCAGCACTTCATGCTCATCCCGGTGATGACGGTGGCCGAGAACATCGTCCTCGCCGAGGAGCCGACGCGCGAGGGCGTCATCCTCGACATCCGCGAGGCGGAGCGGCGCGTCCAGGAGATCTCCGACCGCTACGGCCTCGCCGTCGACCCGGGCGCCCGCATCCAGGACATCACGGTCGGCCAGCAGCAGCGCGTCGAGATCCTCAAGGCGCTCTACCGCGACGCCGACATCCTCGTCCTCGACGAGCCCACCGCCGTGCTCACGCCGCAGGAGGCACAGGAGCTCTTCGAGGTCGTGCGACAGCTGACGGCGCGGGGCAAGTCGATCATCTTCATCTCGCACAAGCTCAACGAGGTGCTCGAGATCGCCGACCGGATCACGGTGCTCCGCCGCGGCAAGCTGATCGAAACGCTGCCCGCGCAGGGCGCGACGGAGGAGAGCCTCGCGCGCCTCATGGTCGGTCGAGAGGTCCTGCTGCGCGTCGCGAAGACGCCGGCGCAGCCGTCGGAGACGCTCCTCGAGATCTCGGATCTCAGCGTCTACGACGACCGCGGGATCGAGAAGGTGCGCGGCGTCACGTTCGGCGTCCGCGCGGGCGAGATCGTCGGCCTCGCCGGGATCGACGGGAACGGCCAGACCGAGCTGATCGACGCGATCACGGGCCTCCGCGGCCTCAACTCCGGCACGGTGAGCGTCGCCGGCGAGAACGTGACGAGCGCGTCGGCGCACGGCCGCCTCGAGGCCGGGATCGGCCATATCCCGGAGGACCGGCAGCGCCGCGGGCTCGTGCTCGAGTACTCGATCGCCGAGAACATCGCGCTGCACGACTACCGCTCGGCGCCCGCCTCACGCCTCGGCTGGCTCTTCCCGCGGCGCCTCGTCGAGCGCGCGCGAACGCTGATCCGCGACTTCGACGTCCGCGGCGGTGGCCCCAACACCCGCGCGGGCGGCCTCTCCGGAGGCAACCAGCAGAAGGTCGTCCTCGCCCGCGAGATCGAGCGGGACCCGAAGGTGCTGATCGCGGCACAGCCGACGCGCGGCCTCGACGTGGGCGCGATCGAGTTCGTGCACCGCCGCCTCATCGAGGAGCGCGACGAGGGTCGCGCGATCCTCCTCGTCTCGCTCGAGCTCGAGGAGGTGCTCTCGCTCTCCGACCGGATCCTCGTCATGTACGAGGGCGAGCTCGTCGGGGAGTTCCCGCCGAGCGCCTCCGAGGAGGAGCTCGGGTTCGCCATGACCGGCGGCACGCGGGCCGGGGCCGCAGCGTGAGCGTCGCTCGCCTTTGGCTCGCTCCCTGGGGGGAAACCATGTTCCCCCACGAGCCCCCTTCATCTGGAGATCGTGGGGAACCTCCCGTTTCCTCACGCCACTCCACGCTCATGGGCCAACCGGGGTTGGCCCATGAGCGAAGTCGGGCCTCCCTCGGGGATCCCGCCCGTCCAGCCGTTCGGTCAGCCCTCCGAGACGCCCGACGGGCCACAGGAGAGCTTTGCCTCGCGGATCGCCCTCGCACAGCGGGCCGGGGGCGTCCTCGCGCCGCTGATCACAGTCCTGATCGCCTTCGTGATGGGCGGCCTCGTCGTGCTCGTCACGACAGGGAAGAACCCGCTCGAGACGTACAGGGCGATCTTCGAGGGCTCCGGGCTGAACTGGCTCTTCCCCTGGGTGACGGGCGAGGAGCGCGTGCTCGCGGGGTTCAACCTGCAGCAGACCCTGATCGCGACGACGACGCTGATCCTCGTCGGACTCGCCGTCGCCTTCGCGTTTCGCTGCGGTCTCTTCAACATCGGCGGCCAGGGCCAGTACCTGGCCGGCGCCATCCTCGCGGTCTGGATCGGCTCGTCCTTCGAGGGCTTGAGCCCGATCCCGCACGTGCTCCTGGCGCTCGTCCTCGGCACGCTCATGGGGGCGCTCGTCGGCGGGCTCGCGGGCTTCCTGAAGGCGACCGTAGGAGCGCACGAGGTGATCTCGACGATCATGCTCAACTGGACGATCATCTGGATCGGCGTGTTCCTGTTCGGGCTCGGCGGGCCGTTGCAGAACGACCTCCAGGAGTCGGTGCCGATCTCGAACGATGTGGTCGAGGGCGCGAAGCTTCGGGTCTTCTGGGGCGACCCGCTGCTCCAGGGCCTCCACATCGGCTTCTTCATCGCGATCGGCGCCCTCGTCGTGTACTGGATCATCCTCAACCGGACGACGCTCGGCTACGGCGTCAAGGCCGTCGGCTTCAACCCCGAGGCGGCCCGATACGGCGGGATCAACGTCGCGCGGAACTACTTCCTCGCTATGGCGATCTCGGGTGCGTTCGCGGGCCTCGCGGGCGCGATCGACATCCTCGGCTGGCAGTTCCGCCTCGCCACCGGCGACATCCAGACGTCGCAGATCGGCTTCGTCGGGATCGCAGTCGCGCTGCTCGGCCGGAACACCGCGGTCGGCGTCGGGCTCGCCGCGCTGCTCTTCGGCGCGCTCCTGACGGGGACCTCGACGCGGAACCTCGACCCCGAGATCTTCCAGCCGGAGCTCGCGTTCAACCTGACGCTGCTGATCCAGGGCCTCGTCGTCCTCTTCGTCGGGATGGACATGGTCGTGCTCTGGTTCCTCGCCCGGCTTCGCCGCAAGACGGCGGCGACGACATGACGAGCGTTGCGCTGCCGACACCGCGGGTCCGGAGCCCCTTGCGCACGCTCGCCTGGGGCGGGATCGTCCTCGGCCTCCTCGCGGCGTTCGTGGCGCTGCCGCCGATCTCCGCACGCTCCTGGTTGTTCAGCGCGCTCTTCGGGCTGGGCGCGCTGCTCATCGGCGTCTTCGTCATCACCCGGGGCGAGACGCGTTTCGGGTGGAACGCGGTCGCAGCCGCCCTGTTCGGATTCGCGCTCGGCTACCTCGCGACGCGCTCGGGCATCGGGAAGCTCGAGACGGTCGTCGTCTGGGGCGCGCTCCTCGCATCGATGCTCCGCTTCGCGACGCCGCTCATCTTCGGCGCGCTCGGCGGAATGTTCTCCGAGCGCTCCGGCGTCGTGAACGTCGGCCTCGAGGGGATGATGCTCATGGGCGCGTTCTTCGCGATCATGGCCGCCGACAAGCTCGACTCGTGGGCCCTCGGGCTCCTCGTCGGCGTCCTGTCCGGTGGCGCCGCGGGCCTGCTCCACGCCATCTGGTCGATCCACTTCCGCGCGGACCAGATCATCTCGGGGTTCGCGATCAACTTCCTCGCGCTCGGCCTCACGGGCTACCTGTTCATCGACATCTACGGCCAGGAGGGGACGCCGACCGACATCCCCAGCATCCCGAACGTCCACCTCGCATTCCTCGGCGACGGGATTCTCGGCGACGTCTTCGGGAACCTGAACCTCATGATCTGGGTCGCGCTCCTGCTCGTCCCGCTGTCCTGGGTCGTGCTCTTCAAGACGCCGCTCGGCCTCCGCCTTCGCGCCGTCGGCGAGCACCCGCGCGCGGCCGACACCGTCGGGATCGACGTCTACGCGATCCGCTACGGCGCGGTCGTCGCGTCCGGGATGCTCGCGGCCGCAGGCGGGGCATTCCTGTCGATCGGGTTCGTCAACTCGTTCAACGAGAACATGACCGCCGGCCGCGGCTTCATCGCACTCGCCGCCGTGATCTTCGGCAACTGGCGGCCGTTCGGGGCGGCGGCCGCGTGCCTCCTGTTCGGCTTCTCGAGCGCGCTGGCGCAGCGCCTGCCCGAGTACTCCCCCTCCGCGGCGGTCCTGTTCCAGGCGCTGCCCTACGTCCTCACGCTCATCGCAGTCGTCGGGGTGCTCGGGCGCTCGACGCCACCCGCCGCCGCAGGCCGCCCGTACCAGAAGCAGTAATGGCCGCGATGGCGGAGCAAAGCGCGCCGGGCAACGGCCGCGCCGTCGCGGCGGTCGTGTTCGGCCTGCTCTCCGCGGCCACGATGCCGGTCGCGATCCTTGCGACGCGCTACTCGGGCTCCTACGAGCTTCTGCACGCCGGCTTCGCGATCCCCGTGGCGGTGCTCCTCGGGATCATCGCGCTCCGCCTCGCGCGCGGGGCACTGCGCCACGACGACGTGCGGCTCGGCCGCGCAGGCGGCCGTGGAATCGCCAGGGCGGGGAGGGCGCTCGCCGTGCTCGGGATCTCCCTGGCCGCTACGGGTCTCGTCGCCCTCGCGGTCTACGGGCTACTGACGTACCTCGGCGAGCGCACGTAGCGGGCTTTCCCTGGCCGGTCGGGGTCCCGTCGCCGCAGATCGCGACTACACTGGCGCGGCGATGTTCGAGATCGGCTCGAGCCTGCGCGAGGCCCGCATGCGGCAGGGACTCGACTTCGAGGAGATGGAGGAGCGCACGAAGGTGCGCAAGAAGTACCTGCGCCATCTCGAGGACGAGCGCTTCGACCAGCTCCCCGGCCACACGTACACGAAGGGCTTCCTCCACGTCTACGCGGACTCGCTGGGGCTCGACGGGCGCCTGTACGTCGAGGAGTACAACTCGCGGTACGTCGCCGGGGACGACGAGAACGCAGCCGCACCGAAGCTCCCGCGCCATCCCGTCCCGCAACGCGTCCGCCGCGAGCGGCGCGAGTCGCGGGGCGCCGGTGTCGCGCTCGCCGCGATCCTCGTGGTGACTGCGCTCGTCATCGCCGCCTGGCGCTTCGGCGGGCACGACACCCCCAAGGTGGAGGGTGTCAACGCGAACCCGGCCGCCACGTCGGCGACGAAGCGCGTGACGCTCTCGATCCGCGCCGTCCACGGGCCGACGTTCATGATCGTCCGGTCCGGGTCCCCCTCCGGGAAGCCGCTCTACACCGGCACGCTGGAGCGCGGTCAGCTCCAGCGCTTCACGAAGAAGTCGCTGTACGTGTCGCTCGCACGCCCCGGCAACGTGGCGGTGAAGCTGAACGGCAACCTGATCGTCATGCCGCGCAGCGGCCGGCGCGTCTTCAGCCCGTCCGAGTGAGCCGACCCAGAGCGGCGATCGTCGTCACGGGCAGCGAGCTCGTGCGGGGCGAACGCGACGACCGCAACGGCCCCTTCTACGCGCGCGAGGCGCTCTCGCTCGGCCTCGCGCCGGAGCGCATCGTCATCGTGGGCGACGACCCCGACGACCTGGAGGCGGCCCTCCGGGCCGGGAGCGAGGCGGACGTTTGCCTCGTCTCCGGCGGGCTCGGCCCGACCCACGACGACCGGACGGTGGAGCTCGTCGCGCGCGTCGCGGGCAGGCAGCTCCGTGTGGACGGGGAGCTCGAGGCGCGGATCGAGGGCGTCTCGCGCTCGATCGCCGATCGACTGAACCGGCCGTACGCCGACTTCGCCGCGGGGGTGACCAAGCAGGCGACGATCCCCGACGGGGCGAAGGTGATCGGCGTTGCCGGGACGGCGCCGGGCCTCGTCGTGCAGGCCGACGGGTGCGTGTTCGTCGTGCTGCCGGGGCCGCCGAGCGAGCTCCGCCGGCTCTGGCCCGCAGCCGTTGCGAGCGCGCCGCTGCGGGCGGTGCTCGACGGCACGCGGCCGCCGGGTCGCCGCGTCCTCCGGTTCTTCGGCGCGAGCGAGTCGGCGATCGCGCGTGCGCTGGCCGAGGCAGGCGGAGACGGCGAAGGGGTGGAGGCGACGATCTGCGCGCGTGACTTCGAGATCCATGTCGACCTCGTCGTCGAGCCGGGCGCGGAGGCTCGAGGCGACGAGCTCGCCGCCGCCCTGCGCACGCCGCTCGAGCGGTTCCTGTTCAGCGAGGACGAGCGGTCGATCGCCGAGATCGTGCTCGAGCTGTGCCGCGCGCGCGGGCTTCGGCTCGCGACGGCGGAATCGTGCACGGGCGGGATGGTCGCCGTCCGCCTCACCGACGTCCCCGGATCCAGCGACGTCGTCCTGGGCGGCATCGTCGCGTATGCGAACGGGGTGAAGACGGCGGAGCTCGGCGTCACGGAGGCGCTGTTGGCCGCGCACGGCGCGGTCTCGGCCGAGGTGGCCGCTGCGATGGCGACCGGCGTCCGCGCCCGCCTCGGCGCCGACCTCGGGATCTCCGTCACCGGCGTCGCAGGACCGGGCGGCGGCACGGAGGACAAGCCCGTCGGCCTCGTGCACTTCCACGTCTCCTCGCCCGACGGAGAGGCAGGGCGGCAGTTCTCGCTGCCCGGCGACCGGGAGACGATCCGCGCTCGCGCGACCGTTGCGGCCCTGCACCTCGTTCGCACAGTTCTGACACGAAGTCGGCACGAGGACGAATGATCTCGGCCGCTAGCGTCGGGGGAGATGACCGCATTCGTCTCTTCCTGGCGCTCCAGCTGCCCGAGCCGACGCTCGACGTCCTCGGGCGCTGGCAGGCGGAGCAGATCCCGACGGGCCGGCGGGTGGCCCGGGAGCACCTCCACGTCACGCTCGCGTTCCTCGGCGCACGGCCGGCCCACGAGCTCCCGGCGGTCGTCGACGCCCTACGCGACGCCGTGCGCGCCGTCCGGCGGATTGCGCTCGAGCCCGCATCCTGGCGCGAGACGCGCAGCGTCGGGATGGTCGTCCTCCGCGACCTCGGCGACGAGGCGAGCGGGCTTGCTCGTCGGCTCCACGTGCGTCTCGAGGAGCTCGGTGTCTACCGGCCCGAGCCGCGGCCGTGGCTCCCGCACCTCACCGTGGTGCGGTTCCGGGGCCGGCCGCGGCTCGACCCGCCCCTGCCCGAGACGGGAACATTCGTTCCGTCCGGTGCGGCTGCTTACCTTTCTCGACTGCACCCGACCGGAGCCCGGTACGAGGTGCTCGAACGTATCTCGTTGATCGAGGGAGGATGAATCGCATGAACCGGGAGGAAGCGCTCGACGTCGCGCTCGGACAGATCGAGCGCCAGTTCGGCAAGGGCTCGGTGATGCGCATGAGCGACGCGGCGCAGGTCTCGATCGGTGCCGTGTCGACGGGCTCTCTCTCGCTCGATCTCGCGCTCGGCATCGGTGGGCTCCCGCGTGGCCGGATCGTGGAGGTCTTCGGCCCGGAGTCGTCGGGCAAGACGACGCTCGTCTACCACGTGATCGCCGAGGCGCAGCGCCGCGGCGGGATCTGCGCATTCATCGACGCCGAGCACGCCATGGACCCGACGTACGCGCGCCGGATCGGCGTGAACATCGACGAGCTCCTCGTCTCGCAGCCGGACACCGGCGAGCAGGCGCTCGAGATCTGTGAGCTGCTGGTGCGGTCCGGTGCCGTCGACATCGTCGCGATCGACTCGGTCGCCGCGCTGACGCCGAAGGCGGAGATCGAGGGGGAGATGGGCGACAGCCACGTCGGGCTCCAGGCGCGCCTGATGAGCCAGGCGCTCCGCAAGCTTGCCGGCACGCTCAACCGCACCGACACGATCTGCCTGTTCACGAACCAGCTCCGCGAGAAGATCGGTGTCATGTTCGGCTCCCCGGAGACGACGCCCGGCGGCCGCGCGCTCAAGTTCTACTCGTCGGTGCGCCTCGACATCCGGCGCATCGAGACGCTCAAGGAGGGGACGGAGGCGATCGGCAACCGCGTGCGTGTGAAGGTCGTCAAGAACAAGGTCGCACCACCGTTCAAGCAGGCGGAGTTCGACATCATCTATGGGCACGGCATCTCGTGGGAGGGCACCGTCCTCGACGTCGGCCTCGAGCGGAAGATCGTCTCGAAGTCGGGCTCGTACTTCTCCTTCGGGGACGAGCGCCTCGGCCAGGGACGCCAGAACGCCACGGCGTTCCTGCAGGAGAACCCCGACCTCGTGCAGTCGATCCTCGCCCGGATCCAGGCGGAGGCAGGCCCCGACCAGGTGGTCTCTGCGCGGCTTCTGCCGCAGGCAGCCGCCGGGGCCGTCGAGGCCGCCGTGGTGGCCGAGGTCGAGGAGCCTATCGAGGTTACGACGGAGAGCTGATCCGGGGCTGCGCGTGGCCATCGTCACGGCGCTCCGCCCGCAGCGCGGCCTCGTCGCCGTCGAGCTCGACGGTCGTGCGTGGCGAACGGTGCCCGTCGCGGCCGCGGCGGAGGCACGCCTGACGCTCGGCTGTGAGCTCGACCGCGAGCGCGCCCGTGCACTCGGACGCGCGCTCCGGCGGCACCGTGCGCGCGACGTAGCGGTCGACGCCGTGTCGCGCCGTGAGCAC
The DNA here is from genome assembly GCA_963706915.1 of uncultured Actinomycetes bacterium. GTDB lineage: Bacteria > Actinomycetota > Thermoleophilia > Gaiellales > Gaiellaceae > Gaiella. Next base: position 67,384 of record CAVPOH010000005.1, on the reverse strand, counting down.
TCCCGCGCAACCCTCGCGGCACGCCTCGAGCGGCGCGGCGTCCGAGCGGAGGATCGCGACGACGCGATCGAGGCGGCCGCCCGTGCGGGCCTCGTGGACGACGGGCGGTTTGCCGAGATCCGCGCCCGCTCGCTCGCCGCCCGCGGAGCCGGGGATCTACTCGTACTGGACGACCTCGAGCGGAGCGGCATCGACGAGGCGACGGCGCGGGCCGCGGTGGCGGATCTCGAGCCCGAGCACGTCCGAGTGGAACGCATCGTCTCAGCCCGCGGCCTGAGCGCGCGCACCGTCCGGTATCTCGCGTCACGTGGGTTCACGGAGGGGTCGCTCGAGCCCCACGTTGCAGATCTCGAGAGCAGAGCGGTAGGATGATGGGGCTTCATCCGACATTTCCCTGCACTCGCGTAGGTTCCGAACCGTTGAGCCCTGTGACCCTCGTGTCGACAACCGACCTCTCGATCACGCGAGCGCCTTGCGCGCGCTCGCATGAGGCCGCGCCGGCCTAGAGCCACGCACCAGCGGAGCCGGAATCCCCGCGGACGTGGGGGAGTGCCGGATGTGAGCAACCGTGGCCTTGCCGCGGGCGATATCGGTCCCTCCCGGAGGAGTGGAGATGCTCACGGTGATCGCGGTGCTCGTCGGACTCGCAATCGGAGCGGCCGCGACCGCGTTCTGGCTGCGAACGGCGAGCTCGTCGGGCATCCGCCGGAGCGAGGAGGAGCGCAAGCGCCTGGTCGCCGACGCCGAGCGGGAGGCAGAGACGGTGCGCCGCGAAGCCCAGGTCGATGCGCGCGAGCTGGCCGTCAAGCTCCGGGCCGAGGCCGAGGGCGAGGTTCAGGACCGCCGGGTCGAGATCGCGAAGGTCGAGGAGCGCGTCGCGCAGCGTGAGGCGGAGCTCGAGCAGAAGCTCGACGAGTTGACCCGCCGCGAGCAGGGCATCGGGGATCGTGAGGTCCACCTGAAGCAGCTCCAGGAGGACGTCAAGCTCGCGCGGGAGGAGTCCGTCAAGGAGCTCGAGCGCGTCTCGGGCATGACGCTGGGCGAGGCGAAGGCCGCGATGCTCGAGCGCTCGCAGGATCTCGTGCGCCACGAGCTCGAGCGCTCGGTCAGGCAGATGGAGGAGGAGGCGCGGGCGGAGGCGAGGCGGCGCGCGCGAGCCCTCGTCGCGGATGCGCTGCAGCGCGTCGCCGCCAGCCATACCGCCGAGACGACCGTGACCGTCGTCGAGCTCGCCAGCGACGACATGAAGGGCCGCATCATCGGCCGCGAGGGTCGCAACATCCGAGCGCTCGAGCACCTCACCGGCGTCGACTTCATCGTCGACGACACCCCGCATGCCGTTGTCCTCTCGTCGTTCGACGGGATCCGGCGCGAGGTCGCGAAGCTCACGCTCGAGAAGCTCATGGAGGACGGACGGATCCATCCTGCGCGGATCGAGGAGATGTACTACCTCTCGAAGGCCGAACTCGACGAGCAGATCCACCAGGCCGGCGCGCAAGCCGTCTTCGAGGCGAACTGCGGGGAGGTGAGCGAGGACCTCGTCGCGATCCTCGGCAGGCTTCGATTCCGGACGAGCTACGGCCAGAACGTGCTGAAGCACACGCTCGAGGTCGTGCACCTCGCCGGCATCATGGCTGCGGAGCTCGGGGCGGGGGTAAAGACGGCGAAGCGTGCTGCGCTCCTGCACGACATCGGCAAGGCGATGACGCACGAGGTCGACGGCTCGCACGCCCTCGTCTCGGCACAGCTCGCGCGGCGCGCGGGTGAGACGGACGGCGTCGTCCACGCGATCGAGGCGCACCATCACGAGGTGCAGCCGCAAACCGTCGAGGCCGTCCTGCTGATCGCGGCCGACGCGATCTCGGCGTCGAGACCGGGTGCCCGCGGCGAGAGCCTGGAGCACTACATCAAGCGGCTCACCGCGCTCGAGGAGATCGCGATGTCGAAGACGGGTGTCGCCAAGGCGTATGCGCTCCAGGCAGGCCGCGAGATCCGCGTCATCGTCGAGCCGACCGAAGTGAACGACGAGGGCACGGCGCTGCTGTCGTACGAGATCGCGCGCCAGATCGAGGATGAGCTCGAGTACCCCGGCCAGGTGAAGGTGATCGTGATCCGAGAGTCGCGGGCCGTCGAGGTGGCGAAGTAACGGCGAAGCGCCACCGTTTGGTGGTTCGTCACGAACGGAGGAGCCTGCTTCGGTGTCGTGGGCCCAGCGGCGGCTCCCACTACCGGGGAGGCAACAATGGGGAGATGGTTCGCCACCGTGGTCGTCATCACCGCGTTCGCGAGCCTGAGCGCAACTGCAGCGTTCGCGGGTGAGATAACCGGAAACGGCAAGCCGACCGGCGGTCCGGCGCGTGCGAACTCGTTCTGCACCTTCTCGGGGCAGAACGACGATCCGACCGCACCGATCGCCCCGCCTGGCCCCACGGCTCCGAACGGTCCGGGCGGCCCGACGCAGTCGTACGGTCAGAACGTCAGGTACGGGCTCGCGGATCCGAGCTCGGAGAACCAGAGCAAGGTGGGGCACCTGGTTCCCACCGGGCATCCCGGCTTCGCCTGCAACGGCGACCACGGCTTCTTCTCGGGCGAGTAGCCCGCATCTCACGCACTCGTTGGCCCCGGCACCAGCTGTCGGGGCCAACGGCCTTCATCCCGTCGAGGCGCCGCTACCATCGACAGCCGTGCGCCGCTATCACGTCACGACGTTCGGCTGTCAGATGAACGCTCACGACTCCGAGCGCATCAAGGGCATGCTCGAGTCGTTCGGCCTTGGCGAGGTGATGGAGCCGGACCGCGCGGACGTTCTCGTGTTCAACACGTGCACGATCCGCGAGAAGCCCGATACGAAGCTCGCCGCGTATCTCGGCGAGGCGGCGGCGCGCAAGCGCCGACGCCCGGATCTCGTCGTCGCCGTCGGCGGGTGCTACGCGGAGGCTCAGCGCGAGCGGATCTTCGAGCTGTATCCCTTCGTCGACGTGGCGTTCGGGCCCGGGTCGATCCCGCATCTCGGTGAATGGATCGAGACGGGCGGCTACGCGGTGCCGCGGGGGCGCTTCGGCTCGCACGACACGTTCGCCGCGACGCTGCCGATGCACCGGGAGCGCCGCTTCAGCGCCTGGGTGCAGGTCTCGATGGGCTGCAACTCCAAGTGCGCGTACTGCATCGTGCCCGCTGTGCGAGGACGCGAGCAGAGCCGCCGGCCCGGTGAGATCGTCGCGGAGGTCGAGGGGCTCGCGCGCGACGGCGTCAAGGAGATCACGCTCCTCGGCCAGAACGTGAACTCGTGGGGGCGAGACCTCGCTCCCGACATCCGTACGGAGTTCGGCGAGCTGCTCCGTGCCTGCGATGCCGTCGACGGAATCGAGCGCATCCGGTTCACGAGCCCGCACCCGAAGGACTTCAGGGCGCCCGTGATCACCGCACTGGCCGATTGCGGCGCCGTGTGCGAGCACGTGCACCTGCCGCTCCAGTCCGGGTCGTCGCGGGTGTTGAAGGCGATGCGACGCACCTACACGCGCGATCGCTTCATCGACCTCGCGGCCCGGCTGCGCGACGCCATTCCCGATCTCGCGCTCGGAACAGACATCATCGTCGGCTTCCCGGGCGAGACCGAACCGGACTTCGCGGAGACGCTCGAGGTGGTCGAGGAGGTCGGATTCGAGAGCGCGTTCACCTTCGTCTACTCGCCGCGCGCGGGCACCGAGGCGGCGTCGATGCCCGGCCAGATCGCGGACGAGGTCAAGCGCGAGCGCATGGAGCGGCTCGTCGAGGTCGTGCAGCGCGTCGCGTCGGCTCGCAACCTGGCGCGCGTCGGCCTTATCGAGGAGGTTCTCGTCGAAGGCCCGAGCCGGACCGATCCGACGCTTCTCCGTGGCCGCACCCGCCGTAACACGACAGTCAACTTCACAGGCAGCTCGCAGCCGGGCGACCTGATCCCCGTCGGGATCGAATCCGCGACGTCGACCACGTTGCGTGGCCGCGAGCGCACCCGCGTCGCCGCGTGACGCTGCCACTCGTGGATCAATCGGCACGAAGCCGGCCGATGACGTGACCCATCCGTCTCGAGTTCCGCGTTAGGCTCGAAGCGTGGGGAGGAGGTCGGTGGCCCGGGAACTGGGGGCCGGAGACATGTCCGGAACGGACAGTGGGCAGTGGGGCGGCGCGCGGAGGCCCAAGACAGCCGCGCAGTCGCGAACGGCCGTGTCCCTGACGCCGTGACACGGCGATGAGTACACCGAACGCCACGGTCGAGGTGATCGCCATCTTCGGCCCGACGGCGTCGGGAAAGAGCGCGGTCGCGGAGGCGGTCGCCGACGAGCTCGGGACCGAGGTCGTGTCCGCCGACGCCATGCAGGTCTACCGCGGCCTGCCGATCCTCACGAATCAGCCGAGTCGACCGACCCGGCTGGTCGCCATCCGCTCGCTCGCCGAGGAGATGAGCGTCGGTGCGTACGCGTCGCTCGCGCACGCGACGATCGACGAGCTCGTGGCGGCGACGGGGAGGGTGGTCGTGGCCGGCGGCACCGGGCTCTATCTACGCGCAGCGCTGGGCGACCTCGACGTCCCGCCGCCCGTGGCACCCGATGTCCGCGCTCGTGTCGAGCGGGAAGTCGACGAGGATCGCTCCGCCGCTCATGAGCGCCTCGCCTCGCTCGACCCGGTCACCGCCGCGGTCGTTCACCCGAACGACCGCCAGCGGCTCGTACGCGCCCTCGAGCTCGCGGACGAGGGCGGGTCGCTGACGGCGGGACAGGACCGGCTCTGGAGCTCCCGGACGCGCCGACCGACGACCATCGTCGGCTTCGATGTGCCCGGCGACGAGCTCGAGCGGCGGATCCGCGTACGCGCCGAGGAGATGTTCGCGCGTGGCGTCGTCGACGAGGTCCGCTCCGCCCTGGACGGACAGGTCTCGCGAACGGCCGAGAAGACCCTCGGCCTGCGCGAGATCGCCGAGCTGGAGCCGCACCAGGCGCTTGCGCGCATCATTGTCCGGACGCGCCGCTACGCCGCGTACCAGCGCAAGTGGATGCGGCGCATACCGGGCATCGTGCTCGTCGATTCGAGCCGCGATCCGGCGACCGTGGCACGGGACGTGATCGCGCTCTCGCGTGGGTAGCCTCAGGCGATGCGGTTCGAGAAATGGCACGCACTCGGCAACTCATACCTTCTCGTCGAGCGCGCGGGCGAGCCTGCGCTCACCGCGACACGCGTCCAGCGTCTATGCGACGTCCGTCTCGGCATCGGCGCCGACGGCGTCCTCGAGGTGACCGCGCGCGACGGGACACGAGCCGCGATCCGGATCTGGAACCCGGACGGGTCGACCGCCGAGCTGTCGGGGAACGGCACGCGCATCGCCGCTGCCTGGCTCCTCCGCGAGACGGGTGCGCCGGAGGTCGAGATCGACAGCGGGGAGCGGACCGTGAAGGCGTCGAGAACGACCCGTGACGGAATCGTGCGACAGGAGCTCGGCCAGACGCTCGTGTCGCCCGACGAGGAGGTCGATGTCGCCGGCGAGCGCCTGACGATCGTGCCGGTCGACGTCGGGAACCCGCATGCGGTCGTCCTGCGCAGCGAGCTGTCGCGGGACGACCTGCTCCGCCTCGGACCGGCGATCGAGACGCACCCGCGGTTTCCCGACCGCACCAACGTCCAGTTGGCGCGACCGGAGCCGCGCGACGTCGTTCAGGTCCTCGTCTGGGAGCGCGGTGCAGGCGAGACGTCCGCGTCCGGCTCGTCAGCCGCCGCTGTCGCCTCGGCAGCCGTCGCGCGCGGATGGTGCGACAGCCCGGTTCGGATCGCGATGCCCGGCGGCGAGCTCGTGGTGACGATCGAACGTGGAAGCGTGACGCTCGAAGGCCCCGCCGAGCAGATCTGCGAGGGAACGACCGGTCTTTAGGATGGCGGCGGCAGCCGTCATGCCTCCAGTGGAGCGCCGGATCCTCGTGATTCGGCGTCCTCGGTCGCGTCCATATCCCGATATGGATACTCCCTGCGTCCTTGCCTCACGACCACCGGCGGCACCTGGGGACGGAGACCGTTCCGCCAAGCGCTCCTAGACCGCGATCTCGAACTCGCGGAGGACGTCGTTCAGGCTGAGACGCTCGTCGTGCGACTCGCGCCGCCAGCCGATGATCAGCGCGCAGTCGAGTTGGTAGGTCCCGGCCGGAAACTGACGTGGTCGGGTCCCCGGCACGACGACGGCCCGCGGCGGAACGAATCCGCGATGCTCGACCGGCTCGGGCCCGGTGACGTCGATGATCGGAACACTCGCGGTGAGCGACACGTTCGCCGAGAGCACCGCCCCGGCCCCGACCCGGACGCCCTCGGTGACGATGCAGCGCGAGCCGAGGAACGCGCCGTCCTCGACGATTACCGGGGCGGCCTGCGGCGGTTCGAGCACACCGCCGATGCCGACGCCGCCCGCGAGATGGACATCCGCACCGATCTGCGCGCAGGAACCGACCGTCGCCCACGTGTCGACCATCGACCGCGGGCCGACCCAGGCGCCGATATTCACGTAGCCCGGCATCAGCACGACGCCCTCGGACAGGTAGGAGCCGTGACGCGCGACGCCTGGCGGCACGACGCGGACGCCGAGGGACGGGTCGACGCGCTTGAGCGGGATCTTGTCGAGGAAGCGGAGACCCCCGATCTCCATCGGCTCGACCTTCCTGAGACGGAAGTAGAGGAGGATCGCCTTCTTCGCCCACTCGTTCACGACCCAGCCGTCGGCGCCGGGCTCGGCCACCCGCACCTCGCCGCGGTCGAGGAGGTCGATCGCCTCTTCGATGGGCTCTGCCTCGAGCTGCCCGGATTCCCACATTCCCTCGATTCGCTCCGCGAGCGTCACAGCGCATCCTCCAGCATCGCGACCGCCCGACCGCACTCCTCCTCGGTCGGCACGAGGGCGTAGCGGACGTAGCCCTCACCCGACTGCCCGAGATACGACCCCGGCGCCACGACGATCCCGTGCTCGAGGAGGCGCTCCGCGTGCGCCTCGGACGTCTCGCCGTCGGGCACGGCGATCCAGAGGTACATCGTCGACGCGCCGCCCGCGTCGCGTAGGCCCTTCCGGAGCAGGACGTCGAGGAGCATCGCCCGCTTCCTCGCATACACCTCCCGTGCGCGGATCACGTGCTGCTCGTCGCCCCAGGCGACGACCGACGCGCGCTGCACGAAGTCCTGTGGGGCCGTCCCGACGTTCGGCCGAAACGTGCGCAGCGCGGCGATGAGCTCCGGGTCGCCTGCGACGAAACCGCTCCGGAACCCGGTCATCGAGGAGCGCTTCGAGAGCGTGTTGAAGACGACGATGTTGGTCCAGTCGTCGAGCTCGAGGGCGGACGGCGGCGGCTCGTCGAACCAGAGCTCGCTGTACGCCTCGTCCGAGGCGAGGACGAAGTCGTGCTCGCGCGCGAGCCCGGCGAGCCGCTCGAGGAACTCGCGCGACGCGACCGCACCCGTGGGGTTGTTCGGCGTGTTCAGCCAGACGAGCGAGGCGCGTGCCCAGAGGTCGTGGGCGACGTCGTCGACAGCGGGAAGAAACCCGTTCTCCTCGAGCAGCGGCAGCTCGACGACGCGTGCGCCGGCGAACGCCGCGCCGCGACCTGGCACCGGATACCCGGGCTCGGTCACGACGACCGTGTCGCGCCCGTCGCGGTCGACGACGACCTGCGCGAACGAGTAGATCGCCTCCTTCGAGCCGAGGGTCGGAATGACGTGGCGGTCTGGATCGAAAGTCACACCGAACCTGCGGTCGACCCACGCGGCGATCGCCTCACGAAGCTCCGGCAGCCCGGCGGAGGCCGGGTAGCCCATGCGCTCGCGCACCCCGTCGCGCAACGCCTGGAGGATTGCGGGGTCGGTCGGCTCCCGGGGGTCTCCCATCCCGAAGTCGACGACCTCATGACCCGCGGCAAGTCGCGCGGCAACCGCGTCGTTGAGGCGGACGAACGGGTACGTCCCCTGCGACCGGAGCGTTGGTGAGAGCGGCACGTCCCGGACGCTAGTCGATCGCCCCGAGCACGAGCCGGCGAAGCGCCTCGTACGCGCGCTCGAGTGCCTCGAGCTCGACGAGCTCGTCCCGGCGATGGGCGTAGCGCGTCGCCCCGGGACCGAAGTTCACCGCGGCGATGCCGCGGGAGGTGAAGTCCGCGACGTTCGTCCACGCCTGCTTCGGCTCGACGGCGAGCCCTTCGATATCGATGAGGTGCCGGACGAGCGGCGCATCGACCACGACGTCCGCGGGCGGCGAGTTGCCAACGATCTCGACGGTGGCATCGCTCGGCACGAGCGAGCGGACGAGCTCCTCGCCCTCGGCCGGCGTTCGGTCCGGTGGATAGCGGAGGTTCAGCGTCGCAACGGCCGTTTCGGGGACGACGTTGTCCGCGATGCCTCCCTCGAACCGTGTCACGGAGACGACCTCGAAGAACGTGAGGCCGTCGACGGTGGCGTCTCTCCGCTCGTGTGTCGCGACCTGTGCGAGACCCTCGATTGCGCGATGGAGAGCGTTGTCGGCGAGCCAGGGACGCGCTGCGTGACCGCTCACGCCGTGGAACGTCACCCGCGCCGTCAGCGTGCCGACGCACCCGGCCTGAATCGTGAGGTCGGTCGGCTCGAGCAGGATCGCGAGATCCGCCTCGTGCACGAGGGGGCAGCCGTCGAAGAGCGCCGGGAGCGGGTTGTAGGACGGCGGGAGCTCCTCGCGCCCGAAGAGGAGCAACGCGACGTCGACGGGACCGGGATCGAGCTCGGCCAGCTCGCGGACGAGCTCGACCGCGACGGCAACCCCGCCCTTCATGTCGCTCGCACCGCATCCGTGCACGGCGCCGTCGGCGATCCGGCCGGGCACGTTGTCCTGGGCGGGCACGGTGTCGTAGTGGCCCGCGAGGACGAGCAACGGGGCGCCCTCGCGGCGGTCGCGCGCCCACACCTGCGCCTCGTCCCCCTGGAAGACCGGAGCGAACGGGCTCGGCACGAGAGACTCGAGCCGCGCGCGGATCTCCGCCTCGTGGAGGCTCTCGGAGCCGATGTCGACGAGCTCGAGCGTGCGCCTGCCGAGGCGGTCTGCGAGCGCGCTCATCGCGCCGAGCGTACCGCGCGGGAGGGCGGGGCATACTTCCGTCCATGGCGCAGGCGGAGCTCGAGCGAGCAGCCGGACCGGAGCCCGAGCGCGGGCTCCTGCTGGCCGTGCTCCCGAAGGGCAGCGACGGGGAGGAGGAGCTCGCGGAGCTTCGGGAGCTGACTCGCACGGCGGGCGTGGCTCCCGTGGGGCAGGTCGTCCAGCACCGCGTGCGACCCGATCCGCGGAGCTACGTCGGCAAGGGGAAGCTCGAGGAGCTGAAGTCCGCGTACGGCAGTACGTCCGCGGAGGTGCTGATCGTGGACGACGAGCTCGCGCCGACCCAGCAGCGGACGCTCGAGGACGCGCTGTCCGCCCGCGTCGTCGACCGGACCCAGCTCATCCTCGACATCTTTGCCCAGCATGCCGTCTCGGCCGAGGGGAAGTTGCAGGTCGAGCTCGCGCAGCTCGAGTACAACCTCCCGCGCATGCGTGGCTTGTGGAAGCACCTCGAGCGCCTCGCGGGCGGCGGCGGCACCGCGCAGCTCGGCGGCGGCGTCGGCACGCGAGGCCCGGGCGAGTCGCAGCTCGAAACCGACCGGCGACTCGCCAACAGGCGGATCACGCTCCTGCGCCGGAGGCTGCGCGACGTCGGCGCGCACCGTGCGACACGACGCAAGGCTCGTACCCGGTCGTCAGCTCCGACGGTCGCGCTCGCCGGGTACACGAACGTCGGCAAGTCGACGCTCCTGAACGCCCTCACCGGCGCCGAGGTGCGGGTCGAGAACCGGCTCTTCGAGACCCTCGACCCGACGACCCGCGGATTCGAGCACCAGGGGAAGCGCTACCTCGTGACCGACACCGTGGGGTTCATCCGGCGTCTGCCGACGCAGCTCGTGGAGGGCTTCGCGTCGACGCTCGAGGAGACGCTCGTGGCGGACCTGATCCTCCACGTCCTCGACGCTTCGCTCCCGGAGGACGAGCTCGCCGAGCAGCAGCGCGCCGTCGAGACGGTGCTCGAGGAGATCGGGGCCGGCGAGGTGCCCGTCGAGCTCGTTCTCAACAAGGTCGACCGGCTCGACCTCGTCTCCCGCCGCCGGGTCTCGAACCGGTTCCCCGGCGCCGCGCTCGTCTCCGCGACCACCGGGGAGGGGCTCGACGCGCTTCGGGAGCGCATCGCGGAGCGCTTCGCCGACCGCTTCGACGCGGTGCGCCTGCTCGTGCCGTACGACGAGGGTCGCGTCCTCTCGGATCTCTACGCGCTCGGCGCGCCGATCGACGAGCGAACCGACACGGAGGAGGGCGTCCTGATTCGCGCCCGGCTGCCGCATCGGGACGTGCGACGCTTCGCGCGCTACCTCGTCGCCGGCATCGAGGCCGAAAGCGCCTCCACCGCGTGACTGGGCGGCCGATCTGAGCAGGCTCGCAGTCCCGGTGCGGCGCCTGCGTGACGACGCGACGCTTCCCGGTCAGGCGTACGAGGCGGATGCCGGTCTCGATCTCGCCGCCTGCGAGCGGGTCGAGATCGAGCCGGGCGGCAGGGCGGTCGTCGGGACAGGGCTGGCGGTCGCGATCCCGCCGGGCTACGCGGGCCTCGTCGTGCCGCGCTCGGGGCTCGCCGCGCGGCACGGGCTCGGGAAGGTGAACGCGCCGGGTCTTATCGACCCCGGCTACCGCGGCGAGGTGAAGGTGATCCTCCTCAACACCGACCGCAACGAGCCGTTCGTGGTCGAGCCCGGGATGCGGATCGCACAGCTCGTGATCGTCGAGCTGCCGTCGATCGAGCTTGTCGAGGTCGACGAGCTGCCGGCCAGCGAGCGAGGCGAGGGAGGCCTCGGCTCCTCGGGCGCCTGATGCGGCCGGAGCCGAGGATCCGCGTCTCCGCCGTGCTGCGATGGCACGGCTCGATCCTCCTGTGTCGCCATGAAAAGCGCGGCCGCGAGAACTGGCTTCTCCCGGGCGGCGGCGTCCGGAGCGGCGAGACGCTCGTCGAAGCCCTGCACCGCGAGCTCGCCGAAGAGACGGGTCTCGTGCGTGAGTACGAGGAGCTGCCGGTCGAGGGGCCGGTCGCGATCGTCGAGTCGATCTCCCCGGAGCGCAGCATCTGGTCGAAGCACGTGGTCCACGTCGTGTTCGCCGGCGAGCTCGACGGCTCACTCGTGGACGTCGCTTCGACGGACGAGGCAGTGCGCGGGCACCGGCTGTTCGGGATGGAGGAGCTCGACGGCATCACGCTCCACCCGCCGATCGCGCGCTTTCTGCAGCGCTGGCAGCCCGGCGACCCCTGCGTGTACCTCGGAGCGCGCTGGGCCGAGTAGAGACGGCTAGGCGGGCCGACCGCCGCGCGACCGCGCGCGGGCTGCGGCCACGGCGTGCGCCTCGCGCTCGAGCTCGTCCGCGAGCGGATCGAGCGGCACGGGCTCGGCCCCCGTCGCGTGAGCGACCGCCCACGACAGCAGCAGGTCGGCGAGCCACGGGTTTCGCGGCAGAAGCGGGCCGTGGAGGTACGTGCCGATCGCCCGGCCGACCCGCGCACCCTCGTATCCCGACTCGCCGTCGTTCCCGTACCCGGCGACGACCCGGCCCAGGGGCGCGGCGCCGTCGTCGAGAAGCGTCCTCCCGGCATGGTTCTCGAATCCGGCGATCGTCTGGTTCGGCGCCTCGGGAAGCGCGCTCTCGAGGAGGACGTCGCCGATCATCCGCACGTCGCCGGCAACGGTCTCGTGCGGGAACAGGGCTGCACCCGGCATCCACGACCCGTCGCGGCCGCGGTACCCGCGACCGAGCAGCTGGTATCCGCCGCAGACGGCCAGCAGCGCTGCTCCCCGGTCGACCGCGGCCCGGATCGCGTCGCCGCGCTCCGCGAGGTCGGGCGCGATCATCGACTGCTCGCGGTCCTGTCCACCGCCGACGTAGAAGAGGTCGCACGCGTCGAACTCCGTCGCGGAGCCCAGCGTGATGGGCTCGACGAGCAGCTCGTGGCCGCGGGTAGCGGCTCGCCGCTCGAGGACGGCGATGTTGCCGCGATCGGCGTAGATGTTGAGGTAGGCCGGGTAGAGGTGAGCGACGCGGATCTCCATCACGTCTCCCAGTACGGTCGTGTGAGGCCGCGCTGGGTCGCGATCGCGCGGAGACGCAGCATCGCCGTGTACGTCGGCATGACGGCGAGCTCGCCGCCCGTCTCGGTGAGCTCCAGCCCGCGCTCGAGTGCGCGCTCGAGGTCCGGCTCGAGCTCGAGCCGCTCGCGAGGGAACCCGGCATAGGTGAACCGCAGCCCGAGCTCGGCCGCACGCTCGCCGCTCGCGACGATCCGTTCGGCCCGCTCGAGCAGGGGCTCGAAGTCGACGTCCCAGATCCACGACACGTCACGGCCGTCGGCGATCTCATCGTTGAGGGCGACCACGAGCGTGGGAGGGACGCCGCCGTCCTCGAGCGTCCGGATCGCCTCGTTCGCCCCCGCCGGGTTCTTGATCAGGAGCAGGAGCACGCTTCGGTCGCCGGCGGCGAAGCGCTCGAACCGCCCGAACGCCGCGCGAAAGCGCTCCAGGCCCGCGGCGATCTCGTCGAGCTCGACGCCGAGCGCGACCGCGAGCGCCGACGCGCCGAGCGCGTTGTAGACGTTGTAGAGGCCGGGCACCGCGAGCCGCAAGCGCACGCTCGCTTCCGCGGTCACGAGGCTGAACGACACGCCGTCCAGGCCGTCCGGCTCGATGTCGCGTGCCGCGAGATCGAGACTGGGCCTCGCGTGGCCGCAGCTCTCACACCGATACGCGCCGAGGTGGCCGACGTAGGCCGCGTCGTAGTGGTACGGAGCGCCGCAGCGTAGGCAGTACTTCGAGTCCGAGGCGTGCTGGAGCACCGGACGCGCGCGGCGCGGGTCGTCGATCCCGAAGAGGATGGCCCTCTCCCGCCCTCCGGCGAGTGCCGCGACGAGGGGATCGTCTGCGTTCGCGACGAGCACGGCTTCGGGGGCGAGCTCGGTCACCGCCGCACGCCAGCGCTCCGCGATGTGCTCGAGCTCCCCGTAACGGTCGAGCTGGTCGCGGAACAGGTTGCCCAGCTCGACGACGCGGGGCCGGGTACGGCGCAGCATCTCCGGCAGCGCGAACTCGTCGACCTCGAGAAGCCCGAGGTCGGCGTCGCGTGTGGCGAGCAGCGTCGACGCGACGCCGGAAGCGAGGTTCGCGCCCGAGTGATTCCACGCGAGGCGTCGTCCGGGCGAGAGGATCGACGCGGCCATCGCCGTGGTCGTCGTCTTCCCGTTCGTCGCAGAGACGATCGCGACGCCGAGCGGGAGCCGACGGGCGAGCGCGTCGAGAGCGCCAGGATCGAGCTTCCACACGAGCTTGCCGGGAAGGGTCGTCCCACCGCCGCGCCCGGCGGCGCGCGAGAGGCGCCCCACGAGCCGGGCGGCGGACGTTTCGAGCGAGAGCCGGGCGCTCATCCGGCCGAGCGTACCCGTGCGCCGTGGCCGCTCTGGACTCTTTGCAGAACGTCGAAGATGATCTAGTATGATTGCATGGCACGGCCTCGCCGCCGTCATCCGGCGCTGGAACGGATCGACGAGCGGGCGCTCGCCGAGTTCCGCGCGGGAATGCGCCGTCGGTACACGGACGACGAGATCCTCCTCGAGCTCCGCGCGTCGGCCGATCGGCTCGGCCGCTCGCCGACGATGCGGGAGTTCGCCGCGGACCCCGACGCGAGCGTCCACCCGCAGACCGTCATCGAGCACTTCGGCACGTGGAACGCCGCCAAGCGCGCGGCCGGGCTCACGCCGCGGCGCTTCATCAGCCGCGAGGAGCTGCTCGATCAGCTCCGGGAGCTCGGCGCCGAGCTCGGTCGCATCCCGACGGCACGGGACCTCGAGGAGCGGCGCGGTCGGATGGCCTCGAAGTCGCTCATCTGGCAGACGTTCGGCTCGCTCTCCGCGGCTCTGCGGGAGGCCGGGTTCGACGTCCCGGTGGGGGAGGAACGCCTCGAGCGGGCGGTGGCAGACGGTGCGGTCCTCGCGCGTGAGCTCGGGCACCTTCCGAAGATGGCCGAGTGGAAGGACGCACGCGCCCGCAAGGCGACGCTCCTCTCCGAGTGGCAGGTCTACCGCATGGTGGATATCCAGCCGGGCACCTGGTCGGCGTTCCAGTTCCTCGTTCGAGAGCGGCTCCGTGAGGAGGGCGTCGAGGTCGCGCCCGACGGGAACCTGACGACCTAGCCGGTCGCGGGCGCGGCGATCGCCCAGAGGCGATCGAGGCACGAGCGGCCCTCGTGCGGGGCGCGGACCGCCGGCAGCCGGCGATCCTCGCGGTAGCTCCGGTCAGGGCTCCAGCGGCGCTCCTCGACGAGCTCGCCGTCCACGAGCGAGAGGAGCCGCCCCTCGTCGACCTGGGTCTTTCGGAGCGTGGTGCCGAGCGCCTTCTCGACGACCTCGAGCGCGTCCCGCGTGGAGGCGAACAGCACCTCGTGGCGTCCACGCCCGAGCCAGAGCGGGCGACCCACACCACGCGCGACGTGGAGGATGGAGGGGTCTCGCTCGTCGATCCAGGCGGCCGCCATCGCCCCCGCGAGCTGTTCGAGGACGTCCGTCCGCGTGCCGTACTGCTCGACGAGCGCGAAGATCGCCTCCGAGTCGACCGTCATCTCCGGCTCGTGCCGCTCCATGTCGTGCCCCGCGAAGAGCTCCTCGTCGTTCGAGATGATCCCGTTGTGGATCCCGACGACGCTCCCGTGCCGGACCGGGTGGTTGTTGGCGGCGATGGTCGGGTGGCCCTTCGTGTAGTCGCGCACATGGACGAGCGCCTGGCGGGTCGTCGACGGGACGGCGATCGTCTCGAGCATCGCGCTCGCCCCGGTCTGCTGCTTGTGGACGGTCAGTGCCCCGTCTCCCCGCACGGCGTACCCGACTGCGTCGGCGCCACGCTCGGCGATTCCGGCAAGCAGCGCCTGAGTCGCGAGTGTCCGGTCGATCTGCGACTCGATGCCGACGCTATAGCCTGCGATTCCGCACATGTGAGCTACCTCTCAGCGTAGTCGGAGAGCCATGAGGGTTCTGTTCGGATCCTGGTCGACGACTCCTCGATTCGCAGATGCCTCAAGTGGGGGACGCGCGCGGCCGATACGTCTCTCGTGGAGACGAATGCTGCGGAGCCGCTCTTCGATTCGCCGAGCGAAGGGCCGGACGACTTCGACACCGGCGAGACGGTTCACGATCCCCTGAAGCTGTACGTCCGAGCGATCGGCGACGGGAGGCTCTTGACTCCTGTCGAGGAGCGGGAGCTCGCAAGGCGGAAGGACGAGGGCGACGAGGTCGCCAAGCGGAAGCTCATCGAGTCGAACCTGCGCCTCGTGATGTCGATCACACGCAATTACACGCGCGCCGACGTGCCGCTGCTCGACCTGATTCAGGAGGGCAACCTCGGACTCATGCGAGCCGTCGAGAAGTTCGATTGGACGATGGGGTACAAGCTCTCGACCTACGCAACGTGGTGGATCAGGCAGGCCGTTCAGCGGGCGCTCGCCGAGCAGAGCCGCACCATCCGGCTCCCGGTCCACATCGCCGACCAGGTTCGCCGCGTGCAGCGGGCCAGGCGGACACTGGGCCAGCAGCTCAACCGCGATCCGTCGATCGACGAGATCGCGACGGAGACCGAGCTGACGCCGCTCCGGGTGCAGGAGCTGCTCGACCTCGTCCAGGATCACCTCAGCCTGGAGACCCCGGTCGGCGACGGCGAGAGCGTGATGAGCGACCTGATCGAGGACACCTCGGCGATCGAGCCCGAGGCGGAGACGGCCCTCCGGCTGCGCTCGACGGAACTCGCCCGGGCACTCTCGAAGCTGCGCCCACGCCTCCAGCGCGTGCTCGTCTTGCGCTACGGGCTGGACGGCGAAGGCGGTCGGACACTCGAGCAGGTCGGCGTCGAGCTCGGCATCACGCGCGAGCGCGTGCGCCAGCTCGAGACCCGCGCCCTCCGCGAGCTGCGGACGGTCGCGCCCGCGCTCGAGCTCTACTTGCGCAACTGAGCTGAAAGCTTGCTCGCGAAGCACGATTCCGCAGAAGCGGAATCCTGCCGCTTGGATCCCCGCCTTCGGCGGGGCACACCCCTGAAGGCGTCGCCTTCGGCGCAGCAACTGCCTCGGCTCGCCGCTCCCGCGGAATCCTGCTTCGCGAGCAAACCTCAGCCCTGGACGGCCTGCATCTCGCGCACAAGCGCAAGGCGGCGGAGTGACTCGAGCTCGATCTGGCGCACGCGCTCGCGCGTGAGCCCGAGGCAGCGCCCGATCTCCTCGAGCGTGCGAGGCTCCCTGCCGTCGATGCCGTAGCGGAGCGTGACGACCTCACGCTCGCGCTCGGGGAGCGAGGCGAGCGCGCTCCGGAGCGCCTGCTTGCGCATTCGCACCTCCACAGTCTCCTCGGGAAGTGGCTCGTCGCCGGCGACGAAGTCGCCGAAGACCGCGTCGTCCGTGTCGCCGACGGGCGCGTCGAGGCTCGTCGACGCCCGCGCCGCGGCGCGGACCTCGATCACCTGCTGCGGCGTGAGGGACGCCTCGTCGGCGACCTCCTCGAGGGTCGGCTCCCGGCCGAGCTGCGTCCAGAGGGAGCGCTCGGCACGGTTGATCTTCTGCATCCGCTCGACGATGTGGACCGGCATCCGGATCGTCCGGCCCTTGTCTGCGAGGGCGCGCGCCACGGCCTGGCGGATCCACCAGGTCGCATAGGTCGAGAACTTGAAGCCGCGCCGCCAGTCGAACTTCTCGACCGCGCGGATCAGTCCCAGCGTTCCCTCCTGGATGAGGTCGAGGAAGGGCAGTCCCTGGTTCCGGTAGTTCTTCGCGATCGAGACGACGAGGCGGAGGTTCGACTGGATCATCTGCGCCTTCGCGTCCGGGTCGCCGCGCTCGATGCGCTTCGCGAGCGCGACCTCCTGGGCGGCAGTGAGAAGCCGATGGCGCCCCGCCTCCCGGAGGAACAGCTGGAGCGCGTCGGTGGTCGTCTCGACCGGTGACGGCGCGATGGGCCGCGGAGGCGCCTCCGGCGGCACCTCGACGATCTCGATCCCGCGCTTGTCGAGCTCGCGGACGAGCGCCTCCTGCTCGAGGCCGGTCAGCTCGTGCGTCTCGACGATGTCGCTCACCTCCGGCGCCCTGATCGAGCCGGTGTGCTCGCAGGCTTCGAGAAGCGCTCGGAGATCGTCCTGGGCCAGCAGGCCTTCGATGTCGACGGTCGTCACGGGGGGAGGGCGGGGGGACTACGACGTCGTTACCGAGAGGTTTCCACAGTCCGGGGTCGATTGACAACCCCTCACGCTGGTGAATCTCGCTCTGGTAAACGCGGCGATCCTCCGTAGATTGAGAGCGGGGAGGGGAAAACGGGTGACGGCAGGAACGTGGAGATAGTCGCTCCGGCGCGCTGCGACGGCTGCGGCCGCGAGGCGGCGGAGGCGGGGATGGTAGAGCACGGGTGGGTCGTGAGCCCGCTCAGCGCAGCCGTCCCCGGGAGCTTCTGCCTGCGGTGCGCATCGGCGCTCCGGATGCTCCACTGGTTCGTGCGCTGCGTCGAGTGCGGCGACACGATCGAGTCCGAGTCGGTCGCCGAGGAATCCGGCTGGCGCTTCTTCCCGGATCCACTCGGCCAGCTCCAGCCTCGGTGCGCCGGCTGTAGCGCGCTCGCCGGCCGGGCGCGGGCGACCTAGGAACGAGCTTCGGGACCACCGCGCCGGTTAGTCGAACCTGGACCCACGGCCGGTCCAGCGGCCGAGGGTGCGCGCCGAGGTTGACGAGACAGTGTCTCGTTGCGGCCTCCTCGTCTCGTTGATCGTCGGTGCGCTCGCGCTGATCCTTGCGCCCGGCGCTGCGGCGCTCGACATCGCGGACGCGTCGCCGCCCACCGGCGTCGTCGGATCGTCGTACAGCTACACGTTTCAGCTCTCGCCGGGCAGCGGGAGCGCCGGCGCGTCGTGGAGCGTCTCCTCGGGCGCCCTTCCGACCGGTTTACGCCTCTCGTCGAACGATCGCTCCGCGACGGTGTACGGGACGCCGACGCAGCCGGGGTCGTTCCGCTTCTACCTCAAGGTCCGCGATGCGCCGGGGCCGTGGGTGTGCTGCACCGAGGAGGAGTTCACGATCAACGTGATCGAGGGGCTCAGCATCACGAATGGCGCGCTGCCGAGCGGTCACGTCGGCGCCCAGTACGGCTACCAGCTCTCGACCTCCGGCGGGGCCGCCTCGAACTGGGCGGTGACGGCCGGGTCGCTGCCCTCGGGGCTCACGCTGGATGCGTCCGGCGCGATCACGGGGACGCCGACACAGACGGTCTCGGCCTCCTTCACGGTCCGCGCCAGCGACGGCAGCCGTGCGACTACGAGGCAGTTCACGCTGTATGTCGTCGATCCGCTCGTCCTCACCGCACCGTCGGCGAAGCCGATCAAGCTCGGCCGGTCGTTCGTCCTCACGGTCACGGCGAAGGGAGGCCTCGCGCCGTACCGCTGGAGCGCGACCTCGCTCCCTGCCGGCGTCAACTTGAACCCGCTCACGGGTCAGGTCGGCGGCCGCCCTCAGAGCCTAGGCGTGGTGGGCCTGACACTCACCGCGACCGATGCCCTCGGGACGACGCAGAGCGTCTCAGCGTCCGTGCAGGTCGTGGACAAGCTCTCGATCCTCACCACCAGCCTGCGGAGCGCCCGGAACGGCAAGCGCTTCGCGGCGGTGCTCAGGACCAACGGCGGCGGGACGCCCGTCTCGCTCCGGCTCCTCGGACCGTTGCCCAAGGGGCTTCGGTTCGACGCGGCGTCGGGCGAGCTGCGGGGTGTCCCGTCGCTTCCGGGTCGCAAGCCGCTCGTGAAGACGAAGCGTGTCAAGACGAAGAACGGCGTCCACGTCGTCAAGAAGCTCGTCCCGCGCGCGCCGCTCGCGCGCGCCTACACGCTCTACGTAGTCGCGACCGACACGCTCGGCCAGCGAGACTCGCAGATGCTCCGAATCACCGTTCGCCCGTAGACGCGTCTCTCGAAGACGCGTTCCCACCTATCGGTGGGGAGGGCCCGACGGGACCAGTCTCGTCGTCGCGGCGATACCGGCGGGCGGGCCGGCCGAGGACCGTTCGCGTGTGCGTGTCCTCGGCAACCGCCTCCGCAGGCGGGGACGGAACGGTCGTCGAGACCCAGAGCGCGGTCGACTGCGATCCCTGAGCCAGGCTTCACGCACCGGCCAGGGAGCGGGGGACGCCCGCGGCGTGGCTTGGGCTCCCCGCGGCGCCGCCGGAGCGACGACGCCTGTCCCTGACCGGTCGAGGTTCCTACGCCTCGACGTAGACCACGAGGGGCTGGACGACGCCGTGTGCCTCCATCGCGGCGGCCACCTCGGGTGACGGGGACGCGAGCATCGCACCCATGGCCGCGAGGTCGCTGACGTCGGCCGTGATGGCGACGTTGTTGCTGCCGTCCTCTGCGACGTGATCGACGACGTTGCTGCCGGAGCCCGACTCGATCGCGGCGGCGCGCTCCGCCTTGCCCTCGAGCCAGCGCCCGACATCGACGACCGCATGTGTCACTACCACTCTTGGCATTCCGTTCTCCCTCCCGCGGATGATCGGTTACACCGGCCGCGAGCGTACACGGCGCGCGCACCCGAGGCCGGTGCGGTATTCGCAGCCTACGCGGCCATGTTTGCGCAGCGCCGTGCGGGTGCCGCTTGGGGCGCGCGCCCTCCCCCGACATTTCTGGACCTCATCTCAGACCCCCCAGTCTCAAGCGCCGAATCAGTGGCCCGATGTTGCTGGCCCAGCGACGTTGACGAAGGGAAGGAGGCCGTAGTCGTAGGTGCGGATTAGCGAAGTCGAACTCGCGGGTTTACCGCAGCCTTGCGATGCGCGGGCCCGAAGGGGAGGGCGGCGCACCGAGGCGAGCGCCCGCCCTACGACGCTGATCACCGGCAGCTTCAGCGGCGTCATTCACACGCTCGTCAAGGCAGACGGCACGGTCCACATCAACGGATCCGTCCAGGGCGCCGCCGTCAACGATGACCTTCCGAGCGACGGAACCGCCGACCCACAACGACATTCAACTCGACCTTCACCGACACGTTCCGCTCCAGCTGCAGTTCCACTGCTTCTGACCCGACAGCAAGGTTGACCGAGATTGAACGGGGTCAGCGGCTGTGTTGTAAGGCCCGCGCGGATCCGGCCCACCTGTCGTCGGCCAACAGACGTTCTCGAACCTCCTCGAATTCCCACGGCGCCCGATCCAGCGCTTCCAAGACCGCCAATCTCTCCTCGTGTGTCAGGGCGACGATCCCATGGGGTGAGAGCGTCGGGCTCGGCTAGATGATCCGCCTACACAGGTTGTGAACGGCTGAGGAATCATCCGGCCCTCCTTTGAGGCTGTGCGGGTCTGCCAAGACCTGCGTCCCAAAGGAGGGCCGTGATGAATCTGCACGCTAACGCCAAGCTCGGACTCGCTGGCCGACGCGCAGCTCGTGCTTGCGATCGAGCACGGGTTGTCGCTGAGGGCCGCGGCAAACGCCTTCAGCGTCTCGCCGGCCACGGCGCACCGCTGGTGGCATCGTTGGCTTGAGGGCGGCCGCGTCGCGTCGACGTTGCTCGACCGCTCCTCGCGGCCGCGGCATCAGCCGCGTCGTCTGAGCGCGGCCGAGGAGGAGCCGATCCTGCGCGCGCGGCGCGAGACAAACCTCGGGCCGGGACGGCTGGCTGGGATCGTCCGCCGCGCCCGCTCGACGATCTGGAAGGTGCTCCGCCGGCACGGCCTCTCCCGACGGGCGCGCGGACACAGGCAGAGCTACCGCCGCTACGAGTGGTCGCGCCCGGGAGCGCTGCTGCACATGGACGTGAAGCGGCTCGCCCGCTTCAGCGTCCCTGGCCACCGCGTCACCGGTGACCCGCGACGAAGGACCTGCACCGCGGGATCGGCTACGACCACCTGCACTGCGTCGTCGACGACAACTCGCGGATCGCCTACGTCGAGCTCCACCCGCACGAGGACGCCGACACCAACGTGCGCACGCTCAAGCGGGCACTCGCCTTCTTCGCCGAGCTCGGCCTCGGCCCGGCCGAAGCGGTGATGACCGACAACGCGATGGTCTACCGCAACAGCCGCCGCTTCAAGACGCTGCTCGCTGACCGCGGCATCCGGCACATCCGCACACCCGCATACACGCCGCGCTGGAACGGCAAAGTGGAGCGCTTCATCCAGACGCTGCAACAGGAATGGGCATACAGCCGCTCCTGGCCGACCTCAAGCGCTCGCGCCCGCTCGCTCCTAAGCTTCGTCCGCTACTACAACCGGCGCAGGCCGCACAGCTCACTCGGAGACCGGCCACCCCTCAGCCGCGTTCACAACGTCTGTGGGCAGGACAGCTAGACGAGGCCGTCCCCGAACTCGCCCCGACGTGCTCGCGGAGCAGCACGGCGCGGAGATCCTCGAGGCGCGGCGGTCGGCTAGGGCGATGTGGCGCGGGCGACGGCGACGGCTTCGAGCCGGGAATGAACGCCGAGGGCCTGGAGGAGACGGCGGACGTGGTTCCTCACTGTCTCGGTGCTCAGGTGGAGCTCGGCGGCGATCTGCTTCGTCGAGAAGCCCTGCTCCAGAAGACGAAGCACCTCGACCTGACGGGGGGTGAGATGCGGGGGTGGCGCTGTGGGCATGTCGTCGGGGTGTCCTTCGATCAGCCCGAAGACGCCGACCACCCGTTCACCATCCTTGAGCGACACCGCGCTGACCTCCACGGCTACCCGCGCCCCGGCACTCGAGACGAGGTGGCCGGTCGCTTCGCTGGCCAGGCCGGTGCCGAGCATCTTCTGAGCGAATCGGTCGCGGGCGCCGGGCCTGTCCTCGGGTGCGACGAGGGACGTGTAGTGGCGACCACGAACGTCGCCGAGGAGCCGCTTGGCAGCTGGGTTGAGCCAGCGGACGATTCCCGTCGTGTCGACGACGTAGCTCGGGACGCCGACGTTTTCCAATGCCTGCTCGACGTCACCGCCGACCTTCAGGCCGGTGACCATCTCGGAAGTGTGACTGATCGGGGCTCGGAGTTCGGTTAAACGAGCCCGTCCCGCACCCGACCGACGTGCTCGCGGAGCAGCACGGCACGGAGCTCGACGACGACGGCGAGTGGGTCGTGGGCGACCTCAGCCGGCTCACACAGTGATAAAGGCGAGCCGGCGCGGCCCGCTCGCGCGCAGGGGTATGCCGTCGAATACGCCCCTGCAAGGGTGGCCTCGGAGGATCCACCTTGGTGCGGCGGGGTACTCGCCACCGGACTCGCACGGGCCACGGTAGGTGCGGCCAGGCGGGGCTGTACAGGACACGATTGGGTCAATTCGCCCGCAGCGTCCTCGCTGGCTCGAGCTCGGCGGGAGAGGTCACTCGGCTGAACATGGGTCCGGCCGTTGCGATCACGGCCGGTTCCTGGAATCGCCGCACGGTCTTGCGTAGTGACCTCGCGGCTCGACCCATCCGGGCTAATCAGAGGCAGGCTCCCGTGCCAGCTGCGTCGTTGAAGAAGGTGATCGGGCTAACGATGAGGGGTGGCCGTCCGGGAATAAGAAACGTCACCTGGAGCGCGTGTTGCCCGACGGAAAGATCCTCGGGCGCCTTAGCTAGGGCGATCGCGAGTACGAACGCACGATAATGCCCGTTATGTCAAGTTGACGAAGAAGCGTTCGCTGGCACAACCGTCGAGGCCAGGCCCGCCGTGCAGCGCGACGAGCGGACGACCCTCCCCTTCTCGTGGACATGGAGCTCGACGTCCTCGACGGAGACGCGCATCAGAAGGTCGCTGCCCGGGCGCCGGTCACGATGAGCAGGATGATGACGGCTGCGAGCGATCAGGCGGTAGACGACGAAGACGTCGTAGCTGTGACGGCGCACGTAGTCGAGCAGGCCGACGATCGCGAGAAGTCCGCTCCCCAGCGACGCGAGCACGCCGACGACGAACGGCCCCGCCATGCCGCTGGGCAGGTCCGCAAAGACGACGTCGGTGAGGCCCTTGAAGAGGACGGCCGCGAAGGTGATCGGCAGGAGCAGCAGGAACGAGAAGCGCGCGGCGGAATCACGATCGAGGCCGAGAAAGCGGCCCGCCGTGATCGTGATCCCCGAGCGCGAGACGCCGGGCATGAGCGCGAGGCTCTGTGCGAAGCCGACGGCGATGCCCTGCTTGAGCGTGAGGTCGTCCATCGACCGGTTCATAGGCCGCCGGTCGGCCCAGCCGAGCAGCAGACCGAACCCTGCGAGGAAGATCGCGATCTGCCACGGCTCGCCGAGGTGCTCCGCGATCACGTCCTCGAGCGCGAACCCGATCAGCCCGGCCGGGATCGTCGCGGCGACGACCACCCAGGCGATCCGCTCCTCGCTCGTCTTGATCGAGCGCCGACGGAGCGTCCCGAACCACGCGACGACGAGCGTCGTCAGGTCGTGCCAGAAGTACGCCCCGACGGCGACGAGCGTCCCGAGGTGCAGCGCGACGTCGAACGTCTGGTTGAACGCGTCGTTCGCCTCGAGGTAGTCCCACTCGAAGAGCCACGGAACGAGGATCAGGTGGCCCGACGACGAGATGGGCAGCAGCTCGGTCGCGCCCTGGACGAGGCCGAGGATCAGCGCCTGCCAGTTCGGCAGCTTCGCCGGATCGTCCCCGATTCCGAGGATCGTGAGGAGCGCGGCGAGCGTCAGCGCCACGCCCGCCGAGGTGAACACGACGGCGCGGCGCACCGGCGCATGGTAGTCCGGACCGGGCCGGCGAGGACGCGAGAAAGGATCGTCCGCAATTTGCGCCATTTGGTGGACGGACGCGCTTGACCCGACCCTCCCCCACCCGTAGGTTTGCCGTGCACCGAGCACGGAGCGCGATTAGGTCGAAGCCCGTCACGGAGGCTCTACGCGGAAGCGGAAGGTCGACGTGGCAGGTGGACGAAAGCGCCACCGGCTCGGTGAATTTTTGTTGGTCCGCGAAGCATGGTTCCGCAGGAGCGGAAGCCTGCCGCTGGATCCCCGCTTTCGGCGGGCCACATTCCTGAAGCGTCGCCTTCGGCGCCGCAACTGCCGGACGCACCTCGGCCACGCGCCGTGCGACGAGACGCGCTCTGACCCCACGGGCCGAATAACTAGGATCTGCCGCGATGCACCTGCGTATGCCGAGCATCGACCGGGGCGTCCAGAGCTTCATCTGGGCCGTGGTCTTCTTCCTGTTCCTCTACTTCGGGATGCTCGCGATCCAGATCACGAAGGGAACGGCGTTCGTGCTCTCGCTCGTCCTCTCGTTCCTGATCTTCCTCTTCGTGCGGACGCGCGGCGACCGGCCCGTCGAACGGGCCTGAGCGCGGGCTGGGGGACCCGGGCTCGGAACTACGGGCGCTTCGCGGCGAGGCTGCTCAGCAGCTTCTGCGCGAGCTCTGGACCGAGCGCCTCCTCGAGCCGCACCTTGGCGGGCAGCCGGTGCTCCACCGGCTTCCCGAGCGCGAGGCAATCGCGCAGCAGATGCAAGTTCGAGGCACGCGTGTCCATGGGCTTGTGGTCGACGGCTTCCACACTCCAAGGAATCGGCCGAGGTGTGCCCCGGCGATCATCCCTCCGGGGAGGGAACGAGCTGTGGAAATCGTCACCCATCGAGGTGGAGTCGCTTCTCGTCGAAGGTCGCGGAGGCGAGCTCGGCGCGGAACTCGGCGATGGTCCGGAGCTGTTTCTCCGAGAACACGTGCGTCGCGACCCCCACGTGCGCATCCGAGTGATACGGGAAGTCGACGTGGGACGCCGTCACGAGGTTGACCGAGGTCGATGCGCAGGCCGGGCAGCGCACGGCGAGCCCAAGCACGCCGGCGCACGGGACGAGCAGCCGGAACGCCGACGGTGTAACGGGTCTCGGGGCATCCTCGAGGTAGCAGAAGAAGCTCCACGGCCACTCGCCGCGGCCGATGTGTGACGACGCGATCGCGCAGAGCTCGTCGGCGAGCTCGTCCGGCCGCGACGTCATCAGGTTGACGAACGACCCCTCACCCGTGAGGCCGAGCGGCGCCCAATCGAGCGCGTCGTGTCCGACGAGCGCCGTGTGCTCGTCTCCGCATGCGCAGGCGAATGCGACGCGATAGACCGCCGGATGCGCGGCGCCGGGCAAGCGCTCGATCTCGCGGAAGGACGACAGTCGGACGCCACACGTGCCGGTGGTCGGGCACGGCAGCCGGTATCTCCCGGTGAGAGCGTCGACATCCCCCATGGACACGGTGTACTGGACCGATCGGACGACGTCGAGTGGTGATGCGGCTCAGTACGCGATGAGCGCGTGCACGTCCGTTCCCGCGAGCCGTTCCCGGCCGTCGAGGAAGGTCAGCTCGATGACGAACAGCGCGCCGACGACGATGCCGCCGAGCCGCTGGACGAGGTCCACCTTGGCGCGCGCCGTCCCCCCCGTCGCGAGGACGTCGTCGAGCACGATCACCCTCGCGCCGTTCGCGAACGCGTCGGCGTGGATCTCGAGCGAGTCGGTCCCGTATTCGAGCTCGTAGGTCTCGCGCACGGTCTCCCACGGCAGCTTGCCGGGCTTCCGTGCGGGCACGAAGCCGCAGCCGAGCTCGTACGCGAGCGCGCCCCCGAAGATGAAGCCGCGCGCTTCCGCGCCGAGGATGATGTCCGGGCTCCGCGGCTTCGCCCACACTGCGAGCTGCTCGACGGTCGAGCGGAACGCCTCGGCGTTGCCGATCAGCGGCATCAGATCCTTGAAGATGATCCCGGGCTCGGGGAAGTCGGGGACGTCGCGCACGAGCGCTTTCAGCTGGTCGGTCGTCATCGCTCGGAGGCCTCCCGGAGATCGCGGACGAGAAGGTGCTGCGCGAGCTCGATGGCAACTCCCGCGAGCGTCTGGAGGTCGTCGAGCGCCGCGCGGCGGCGCTCCAGGTCGCGCGACCGGAGCCCGCCGGCGACGAGCTGCTCGAGGAGAGCCGACTGCCGACCCGCCGCCGTGCGGAACGCGCGAAGGTGGCGCGCGTCGAGCCCGTGACGGGCCAGGACGCCGCACGCCGCCGCGATCTCCACGTCGCTCTCGCGGTAGATCCGCTCTCCGGCCTCGATCCGCGGCGAGACGAGGTCGTACTCCTCGAGCCGCCGGGCGAACTCGGCGGTGATCCCGGCGCGCTCGCAGAACTCCGGGAGGTCGACCTCGCCGCTCGGGTCGGCGAGCGTCGGCCGGCGGCGCGTCGTCGGCTGCGTGCCTCGGGTCTCGAGCGCGTCGCGGATCACGCGCAAAGGGAGGAACTCGTCGCGCTGGAGGCGCAGGATCGTCGCCAGGCGCTCGACGTCGCTCTCGGAGAACAGCCGGTATCCACCCCGCGTCCTGCGCGGGCGCAGGAGGCCCTGGTCCTCGAGGTAGCGGATCTTCGAGATCGAGATGTCCGGAAACTCCGCGCGCAGGCGCTCACAGACCGCGCCGATGGTGTGGAGACGCGGCTGCGCGGTTGCCGGTTCGGTCGTGGCGCTCATGTGCCGCTCATGGCAGGAGGAAGGTCATGCGGTACTTGCCGATCTGCACCTCGTCGTCCGTCGTGAGAACGGCGTTCTCGATGCGATGGCGGTTCACGAAGGTGCCGTTCAGGCTGCCGAGATCGCGGATCTCGTAACGGCCGTCCTGGTGGATGATCTCGGCGTGCCGCCGCGACACGGTGACGTCGTCGAGGAACACGTGGCAGTCCGGCGAGCGGCCGATGAGCGTCCGGAGACCCGCCAGCTCGAAGCTCTCGCCCGCTCGGCCCCCCTCCAGCGCGAACGACGAGCGCCGGCCCACGAAGCTCGCCGAGCACCGATCCTTCGTCGATCTCCTCGGGCGTGAGGCTGAGGGTCGTCTCCCCGAGCTCGTCGCGCCGCAGGTACGACCCGCAGCGCGCGCAGTAGTTCGCCGCCTCCGGGTTCTGGAAGCCGCACTCGGGGCAGTAGGCGTGGCTCATCGCGACGAGCCGCCGAGGATCGGGCCGAGATCGTTCGGCTCGACGTGAAGTCCTCCGCGGCGTCGTCGCTCCCGCTCCGCACGGAGGATGTCGATCCTCCCGTGCAGGACGCGGCGGTGGAGCGAGATGTCGTCCTCCTCGCGCTCCAGCTCGAGGATCAGAGTGCGGAGCTCGTCGGCGGAGAGGGTCGCGACGTCCGGAAGCTCCTCGTCGTGCTCCTCGGGCGGGTCACCGGTGCCCTCGAAGATGTGGCGCTCGAGCGTCGCCGGAGAGGGAAGGTCGAGAGTGCCGTTCTCGACCAGGTCACGAAGGCGCTCGACGCGCGCGTGGCGCAACATGTCGATGCGACCGTGGAGGTAGCGCCGGCGCACCGAGATGGCCTCCTCTTCCTCCTCCGCCGCGCGGATGAGACGTGCCAGATCGTCGTCGCTCAGGCTCGCGAAGTCGGGAAGCGCATCCACAGTCAGCTCGACACCTTTCGTCCGGAAGCGAGAACCGATTGAAGCAGCCGTCGCGCGGAGGGGTCAACCTCAGCTTGAGGCTTGTTCAAGGGTTCGGCGCTCGACCTCCTCTCCCTGCACGATCGCCTCGACCGCCGTGGTGACCTCGGCGGCCAGCTCCTCCGAGAGCTCCGGAGTCGCGCCTTCGGCGTAGAGATGGACGACGGGCTCGTCCGGGTCGGGCAGAACCTGCACCCAGCCGCGGTCGTCGAAGGCCTTGACGCCGTCCAGGAGGTCGAGGCGCCGCGACGCGAGCTGCTCGTTCATGAGCCGCATGACCAGTCCCTTACGTCCCCATGGGCACGGCACGGCGCGGCGAACGAGCGTCGGCCGCGGCAGCTCCGCGACGAGCGTCGAGAGCTTCCGCTCCTCGGGCGCGAGCAGCTCGAGCAGCTTGCAGAGCGCCGTGACGGCGTCGTAGCCGGGCACGACGTCCGGGAAGACGAAGCCGCCCGTCGGCGCCGCAGCCAGGACGACGTCGTCCTCCGTCGCTGCACGGGTGAGCTCGCTCACGGAGTGCGGCGTCCGGATCACGCTCAGCGACGACCCGGCGACGACCTCGTCGATGCGCGAGGTGGCAGTCACGGGAACGGCGATCTGTCCCTGCTGCCCCGAGCGCGCGAGAAGCTGCGCGACGAGCAGCATCCCGAGCTCCGGCGAGATCGCCTTGCCGCGCTCGTCGACGAACAGCAACCGCTCCGCAGCGCGGTCGATGACGACTCCGATCTCCGCGCCGACACCGGTGACGATGCGCCGCACGTTCAGCGGGTCGAGCTCGTTCTCTGCCGGCTCCTCCGACACGGAGCCCCGGACGCCGATCGCCTCGACGCCGAGCGGCCCGAGGACGAGCGGCAGGGTGAACGTCGCCGGCGAGTAGCCGTAGTCGATCGCCACGCGGAACCGCCGCTCGCGCACGCGCTCGAGGTCGATCGCGTCGAGGATGTCCTGCGCGTAGCTCTCCCGCACGCGCGCCGGGTACGTCGTGTCGCCGACCTCGCCGAAGGTCGCCCGCCGGAGATCCTGGCGGCTGAAGTACTTCTCGACCTCCTTCTGCAGCCCCTCGGTCATCTGGTTCCCGGGCCACTCGAAGACGCGGACCAGGACGACCTCGGGATCGGCGCTCGAGACGCCGACGTGGACGCCCGCTGCGAGCCCCTGCGTCTTGAGGACGTGACGGGTCACGGCCGCCGGCGAGATGCGGAGGTCGGCCACGTCTACGCCCGTCGACGTCAGACCGGCGATGATCGCGCGCTGGATCATGCGGCAGGCATCCGGCGAGGCGCGGCTCGCCACCACGCGGCTTCCTCGCCGGAGTGCCGTTCCGAGCGCAGCCGCGAGTCGCACTGCGGTCTCGGGCGTGAGATCGACGTTGACGAGGCCCGTAGCGCCGTCGCGGCCGAAGACGCTGCTCGAGCCCCGCGTCTCCCAGACGACGCTCTCGTGGATCTGGCCGCCCGTCTCGATCTCCTTGAACGGGTAGACGCGGACGCCCGGGAAGATGCTCGCCTCGGGCCCGATCGTCACCTGATCGCCGATCGCGACGCCCTCGTGGACGCGAACGTGGTCGCGCACGTCGCAGCGACGGCCGATGATCGCACCCTCGATCGTCGCGCTGCGGCCGATGTACGTCCCGGCGTCGACGACGCTCCGCGTGACGCGAGCCCCCTCCCGGACGATGACCCCGTGGGAGAGCACGGTGTACGCGCCGATCGAGGCACCGTTCGCGATCCGGCAATTCGTCCCGATGAAACCCGGGCCGTCGACCGGCTCGAGCTCGTCGATGTCGACACCCGCGCTCACCCAGAGGTTCCCCTTCAATCGCAGCCCGGGCACGTCGAGCCGCACGGCGCCGTCGAGCGCGTCGAAGTTCGCCTGCCGGAACTGCTCGAGGTTGCCGATGTCTTGCCAGTAGCCGTCGAGCACGTGGCCGTAGATCGGCCTTCCCATCTCGAGCAGCAGCGGGAAGAGCTCCTTCGAGAAGTCGTATGGGCGGTCGTCGGGGACGTGGCGGAGCACCTCCGGCTCCAGGACGTAGATCCCCGTGTTGATCGTGTCGGAGAACACCTGGCCCCACGACGGCTTCTCGAGGAACCGCTCCACGCGGCCGTCGTCGTCTGTGACGACGATCCCGAACTCGAGAGGATTGTCGACGGCCTTCAGGCCGATCGTGACCGCTGCGCCTTTCACTCGGTGCGCCTCGACCAGGGCGGTCAGGTCGACGTCGCAGAGCGCATCGCCGGAGATGACGAGGAACGGCTCGGTGAGCCGCTCGTGCGCGAGCCGCACCGAGCCGGCCGTGCCGAGCGGCTGCTCCTCGACGGAGTAGTCGATGTCCATCTCGAGCGACTCGCCGTCGCCGAAGTACGCGCGGATCGCCTGCGGCATGAACGCGAGGGTCACGACGACCTCGTCGAGGCCGTGCCGCTTGAGCAGGTCGAGGATGTGCTCCATGCATGGCTTGCCGACGATCGGGACCATGGGCTTCGGCTGGTTCGACGTGAGCGGACGAAGCCGCGTCCCCTCCCCGCCCGCCATCACCACTGCCTTCACCGTTCGACCTCCCGCAGCGCCTTGGCCACGTACTGTGCCGCCGCGAAGACGGCCAGCGCCAGGCTTACCCAGAAGAGGGCAAGCGGCCACCAGGTGTCACGCGCCGTGACGAGGACGAGCGCGAGCGAGGCGTAGAGCCCCCATGTCGCCGCCTTGCCGAGGAACGAGACCTCGAACTCGTAGCCCCGCGGGACGACGAACTTGTAGCCACCGACCAGCAACAGGTCGCGCAGGAGGATCACGAGCGCGATCCACGGCAGCCGGTCGTAGACGACGAGGAGGACGACGCACACGTCGATCATCAGGCGGTCTGCGAGCGGATCCGCGACCTTCCCGAACCCGGACTCGACGTGCCACCGTCGCGCCAGGAAGCCGTCCAGCTGGTCGGTGATCGCGGCGAGCCCGAACACGATGCCGGCGGGCCAGCTCGGGCCGTCCTGGTCCTGGACGAGCAGCACGACGAACAGCGGGATGGCGACGAAACGGGCGAGCGTCAGCGCGTTGGGGATCTGCCGAAGCGGTGCGGAGACCTGCTCTGAGCTCATCGCCGCGTAGGTTAGTGTCGTCGCCCGTGCCGCGAACGATTTCGCTTCCGGGCTTCGTGAACGCGCACAGCCATGCCTTCCAGCGGGCGCTCCGCGGGCGGGCGGCAGGCGGAGACTTCTGGGCCTGGCGCGACGGGATTCTCGCCGATGCGGAGCGGCACACACCGGCCACCGTGCGCGACCTCTACCTCCGCACGTACCGCGAGATGCGGGCGGCGGGCTACACGGCGGTCGGGGAGTTCCACTACCTCGGTCTCGATACCGCCTTCGCCGCGGCGGAGGCGGCCGAGGAGGCGGGGATCGGCTTCACGTGCCTGCACGTCGCCTACGGCCGGGGTGGGCTCGATCGGATGCGCCAACCCTCGGTGACGGCGTACCTCGCCGAGGTCGAAGCACTGCGCGATCGTGGGATCCGAGTCGGTGTCGCCCCCCACTCCGTGCGCGCGTGCCCGCGGGATTGGCTGGAGGAGCTCGGGCGCTACGCGGAGTCGGGAGGCCTCGTGCTGCACGTCCACGCTGACGAGCAGCCGCGCGAGATCGAGGAGTGCCTCGCCGAGCACGGCGTGCGGCCGATCGAGCTCCTCGCCGCAGCAGGCTGCCTCGGTGAGCGGACGACCGTCGTCCACGCGACGCACGCCAACGGCGCCGAGCTCGACCTCCTCCGCGACAGCGGCGCCCGGATCTGCGCCTGCCCAACGACGGAGGCCGATCTCGGAGACGGGTTCCTCCCCGTCGTGCGCGTCCGCCATCGGGGCATCCCGCTCTGCATCGGCTCCGACTCGAACGTCCGCATCGATCCCTTCGAGGAGCTCCGCGAGCTCGAGGGCATCGCGCGGCGGCAGGAGGGCCGCCGCGGCGTGCTGTCGACCGACGACCTCTGGGAGATCGGCGGCGACATCGGCGCCGCGTCGCTCGGGCTCGACGCCTGGGACGTCATCGAGGTGGACGTCGAGCACCGCTCGCTCGACGGCGTCGCGTCGGAGCACGTCCGCGCCGCGCTCGTCGCGGGGTGCTCGGCGGACGTCGTGGTCGCCCCGGACTGAGCGGCAGCCCCACACGCCGACGGTACGCTCACGGCTGTGGACGTGACCGAGCAGACCTTCGACGAGGCGGTGCTCCAGCGCTCGCACGAGATTCCCGTGGTCGTCGACTTCTGGGCCGAGTGGTGCGGCCCCTGCCACGCGCTCGCTCCCGTGCTCGAAGGCGAGATCGAGGCCCGTAGCGGCACCGTCGAGCTCGTGAAGCTCGACGTCGACGCGAACCAGGCGCTCGCGTCGCAGTTCGGCGTCAGCGGGATCCCGGCCGTCAAGGCCTTCCGCGACGGGCGGGTCGTGAAGGAGTTCGTCGGCGCGCAGTCGCGACCCTCCGTTTCGGCGTTCCTCGACTCCGTCCTCGAGCCACCCCGCGCGGACACGCTGCTCGAGGAGCTGCGGGCGTCGGGCGAGCTGCCGGACGTCGTGGAAGCGCTCGACGCAGGGAACGTCGAACGGGCCCTGGAGCTGATCGTCGAGGCCGTGCCCACCGCCGGGCAGCAGGAGCGCGACCGGCTCCGCGAGGTCGCGGTCGCGCTGTTCGACGAGCTCGGTCAGGACGATCCGGTCGCCTCGAGCTTCCGGCGGCGGCTGGCGACCGCGCTCTACTGACGCCCTCCGCGCGGCTTACGCGCCGCCGCGGAGGCGCTTCACCCAGTAAGCCGTACGGTCGAGGTAGGCGCGCTCGGCGCTCGCGCCCGTGAGGCCCCACGCGCCGTCGTAGGTCGCGTAAGGCCCGGCGTCCGCCCGGGCCGGCTCGATCTGAGTCCCCTCGTGCCATTCGTTGTAGCTCGTGATCGTCACGACGTCGGGGGCCGCGCGAACCGCCGCAGCCCACATGTGGTCGTACCAGCGGCCGTCGGCACGGCCTCGCAGACGCGGGTCCCCCGGTCGCCCGGAACGCGTCGAACCCCGGCCCTACCGAGGGCGCGCACGCGAGGTTCAGCCGGCGGGCGGCCGTGCACATCCGCCGGAACGACCTGCCGTCGTACACGAGCACGTCGTACGTGTAGAGCCCCTGGAAGCCGCCTTTCGCCGCCTTTCCGGCCAAGGTCGTGTGGGCGAAGACACGCATCCCGCCGCCGAGCCGCGACAGTGCTGCTCGCCATGCCTCGTCCGGATCCCTCGTCGAGTCGTAGACGTAGGCGTCGCGGATGCCGATGTCCCGCAGGCCGCGGAGCGCGTCCACGACCCCACCCGGGGTCCGTCCGTCCCACGGCTCCACGTGGAGCGCCACCTGGAGCCCTGCACGGCGGGCCGCCTTGGCGACCGGGCGAAGGCGCCGGTCCTCGGTCGACCCCGGTCCCCACCACGAGACGACGACGGTGTCGATACCCGCCTGAGCGATCTCGCGCATCTGCGCGCGGACGAGCGCGGGATCCGACGAGGAGTAGGGCCCGCGAGCCGGGTAGTACGTTGATCCAAGCGCATTCGGGGGCTGGTTGTGTCCCTGAGCCCAGTGGAGCCAGGCGCCGTCCCTGCGCGGCGTCCCGTACCAGGCGTAGTAGAAGACCGCGACCTGAGGCGCCGACGCCGGGCTGCTCCGATCGCGCGCGGCATCCCCCACGCCCGTTCCCACGAGCGCGGCGACCGTCACCGCGATACAGGCCGCCCACCGCACGGAAACCGGCGCGGATCCTACTCGCAGGAACGGCTGTGCGGGAGGACGAGGGCGAGCGCTGGACGCACGAGGTGCGGTTGTCCCTACCACGCAGCGCCGGCCGCGCGCGCTAGCGTCGCATCGTGTCGTCGACGTTGCTCGTGATCGCGCTCGTCGCGTCGTTCGTGAACATCTTCGGCCCCGGCGCTCTGGCCGCCTGGGGCCTCGGCGGAGGCGACGGCCGCCCGCGGAGTGCGGGCGCCTCGGCGCTCGCGCTCCTCGTGGTCCTCGGGTTGCTGCTGACGCCCGCGATCTCCATCCGGGCGCTCGCGGACGACACACCGAGCTGGTCGTGGCTCAGCCTGCTGGCTGCGGTCGCCTGGCTCGTCGGCGCGCTCGTCCTCGAGCGACCGTCCGGTCGCGAGGTCGCATTCCACGTCGTGCCTCTGACCGCCGCGCTCGCGATTCCCGCGATCGCTATCGGGATCGCCTGAGCGCTGCCGCTAGAGGCCGGCCGCGCGCCGCCACTCGAGCTGCTGGTGGAGCGTCGTCCGGAGGTCCCCCAGCCCCGGCGGCGGATGCTCCCCGAGCGACGCGAGGATCGTCATCCGCTCCTCGAGCGTCAGCGCGAGCACGGAGACGTCACGCTCGACCGCCCGCTCGAGCTTGGCCGCGAGCTCGGGGTCGGAGACGAGCTTCGCCACCTCGAGGACGAACTCGTCGCGAATGGGTATGCCTGCGAGAAACATCAGAACACCTGTTCGGTCGACCCTACTGCATTCCGGCTCGCGGCGACAAGTGCCGCGGCGCGTTGATTCGACGATCTCTGGTGGGATCCTGCACGCCGAGGTGTATCGGACGTGGCGGGGCGTATCGTGAAGGCGATGCGACGAGCCGGCTTGCTCCTCGCAGCGAAAGGGCTGTAAGACGTTCCGTTGCGCGTGGGCGACCTCGATGGCGTACCCGGGCAAGAGCTGGATTCGCGAGAAGCCGTAGCGGCACGCGTACCGGGAGCTTCGGCGACGCTGTTTACGCGCCGACGATGATCGACTACAACGCGTCTACGACCGTCGTCGGATGAGGGGGAGCGATCATGGGGGTTGGAGCGCAGGCGAGCGGCGCAGTGACGCCGCACGCGAGCCGGCTACATCAGCCAGCGTACGGCGAGTACGCCGAGGAGCCAGAGGTCGAGGCACAGCATGAGCGCCGCGATCAGGAAAGCCCCGCGGACAGGTTCGCTCGGCGCGCCCAGTGGCCAGCCCTCTTCGTGCTGGCCCTGCTGGAAGTAGCCTGGCTGGGGTCCTTGGCGTACGTGATCCATCGGTTCGTGCTCGGTCCGCTATTCGGCTAGCGACGCCCGTTTCATCCTGGTTCCGCAGTCGCGCGCCGACGCCGAGCGAAGGATCGCATGCGGAGCGGGCAGAGTTCAAGTGTCCCGGTGTCCGATTGCTCTTGCTGGACGAGGGTGCAAGGAGGCTGGCGGCTACTCCTCGATCGACGTTTCGTGGGTCTCCCGCCGCTGTCGAGCCCGCTCCTGATTGAGTCGCGTCTGCAACTCCTGGGCGTCGCGTCGCTTTTGTTGCGCGAACTGCTTGACGAGCATGTCGTGGAGCTCGAGGAGCGCTGCAGGCGACTCACGATCGAGAACGGCCACGATGCGCTCCCTGTCGGAGAGCGTCAGCGCGACGATCGAGTTCTCGTTCGCGACAGCGCGGTCGAGCTTGGCCGCGAGCTCGCCGTCGAGCATCCTTGCGAGCAGCCGCACATGTTCGGCACGGAGGGTCGCGCCGGCGACGATCACGGGTCGATGGGCTCGACCACGAGCGTGAAGACGAAGCGAGGCTTACTCTCGATTTCGTCACGGCGAACGAGCCACTCCATGCCACGGATCGGGTATGTATCCGCGTCGACGATCAGGCGTCCGTCGATCTTGGGTTCGCCGTCGTCGTCATTGAAGCGGTGCTCGGTCTGGTCTCGTTTGCCGTCGCGGCGGAAGACAAGCTGGAAGCGAGTCATGCCGTTTCCCCTTTCGCTCGACCGACGCAATGGCCGGAAGCGGTCAGGGCGGAGGCAGAGTCAATCGCTTACCCGCATCGTACTCGGCTTTCGGACTCGGAACGCTCGCGTTTCCGCCAGCTGAGCTCCGCGAGCGGCAGCTCGCGGAGCCGGTCGGACGGATCGGGACAAGGCCGGTATCGCATCCGGAGCCGGGCGATGGCGACATGTCTCAAGGCTCGGGGCGGTGGAGGATCGAGGCACCGCCCCTGAGCCTCGAGCTCGTCACAAGGCGGGACGCAGACCTGATGTCCTCCCCCGCGGTTCGTGCGCTGCCGAAGCTACGCCGTTTCCCTCGGCTGGTGGGTTCCGAGGTGGTTGCGAATCGGTTTCAGGCCGAGCGTTGGCCGATCCGCCGCCTGCTTCCTATCGGCGCCTGTCGCCGCCGGACGCTCTAGGCGTTCGCCTCCATGAATCGACGGATCGCCTCGTCGGTTGCCTTCATCTCCGCCGTCGGGCTGAACTGGATCATTTCCGTGCCGGCCTCGAAGACGGGAACGTGACCCGGTTCGACGTAGAACGCGTCGCCTGCCTCGAAGACTTCCTCACGGTCCGCAAAACGCCAGGTCTGCTTGCCTTTGAGGACGATTCCCCAGTGGGGACACTGGCAGCGGCCATCGGGCAGCCCCGTGAACATCGGCGTCATGTCCTGGGTCTCCCGGAACGACAGGAAGTCGACCGTGTAGTCGGCTACCTCGCCCTCTCGCACCTCGAGGCCCCCGAAGTCCTGCGCTTCGAGGCTTGCCTTCGAGACCTTCGGCATGGTCTGCTCCCTTCTCTGTGATTGCCACTCGGCCTGTTGCCTGTCTCAGCTCACGGCTGGACGGGAAGCCAAGCTCACGTGTAGCTGTCCGCTGCCTCGGGCCGCCACTCGAACTCGTGGGCCGCGCAGACGGGGCACATGATCACGACGGTTGTCGGTTCGACCCCGGCGGGGTCTTCGCCCGTGAACGCGGCCCAGCCAGCGGCGTGGCCGTCGCTCGCGCAGCCACACTCCCCGCAGATCAACAACACATCCCCCGGCATCTCGGTGCGAATCTTCGAGCGTTCGCAGCCTCGGCGCAAGGGAGGCCGAACCTGACCTGCAGGAGCTATGGGCCGGGGTCGGGCAGAGGCTTCGGTTCGACCCAGGCCTCGAAGCTGATAGGGAACCCCTCGTAGGTGTAGCTGCCGCCCGTTGCGAGCTGGATCCGGTCGATCACCCAGCCGGGTGCTATCTCCGTCCCCTCGGCGGCTTGTCCGGCTCCGATGCGGTTGAGCGTCGTCTGCCTGCCGTCGGGGAAGTTGAGGAGGTAGATCACGCCGCGGGCCATCCTCCGACTGTAGACGAGGAGGTCTGGCGTGGACCCAGCCGGCAACGAACACCGAATGGACGTTGCCGCGTTGACCATCTCGATCATCGCGATCCTGATCGTCGGAGTGATCGCGCTGCGCGAGTTCGGCCGCAAGAGTTATTGCCGAACCAGCTTCGATTGAAATGCATGAACCGGTCGTTCGCGTGGTCGATCGCCTCAGCGCCACGATCGGTTGAGTCAGCGCGCTGACTTGGTTCCCGCCGGCACCGCCCGCATCCCGGGAACTGGTGGCTCGATGCATCTGGTTCCGCCTTTGACGAACACGACCTCGCACGTCCGACTAGGAGGCGGCTCGTCGAGAGCGGGCAACGCCACGAACCACATCGTCGCGACAGCAAGCCCGAGGACGAGAACCATGAGCGGGACGACAGGGCTGGGGTCGCTCGCGCGTCCGCTCGAGCAGTCGCTTCCAAAGGCTACCCCACTCACGCCAAGTTCCCCCCTCGAAAAGCTCCTAAGCGAACACGAGGCGCCTCGGAAGGCGACCCCTTCGATGGGCCGCCCATGCTACGAGGCACAGATGCATAGGGCGAAGGTCGACGATCTCTTTGCAGGTAAGAGAAGAGGCCGCTCTCGCGGCCTCTTCTCGTGTCGAGCGACCGCCGACGACAGGCCGAGACGGTCTACTCGATCGGGATCTCAAAGCGAGCGATGATGCCGGGGTCACCGCCTCTCGCGCGTAGCTCGGGATCGGGATCGCGAGTCGCCACCCATGCATATCCGTGTTCGGGGTAGGCGACGACGTCCGGGAAGCTCCCGGCACTGATCGCGAGGATCTGAGCGGGTTCTTCGGTGGGGGTGCTGAACGTGTGTAGTCCGGCACGTCCCTCGGGGCAGAAGACGAAGTCGCCCGGCGACAGCTCCTCTTGGCCGTATTGGTTCCGGAAGACGGGATGCCCGCTCAGGACGAAGAACATCTCTTCGGCTCCGAAGTGCATATGGATCCGCGCTTCAGGCGCGTGGCCGGCGAGTTCGTACAGCGTTGCTCCCATCCTGGCGTCGTCCGGCCGCCAGAAGACTCGATGCCGAGTCCTGTCTTCTTCGTCCACTCCGTCCCATACGTCGGAGAACAGGTTCTGACGAACCATTCCGTGTACCTCCAAGTCGTAGCGGTGGCACGCAGCGCCCGAGGCCGCCTCGAAACCAGCCTCGGCGCCTGCGCCAATCACGCGCGGCGGTCGCCGCGTCTGACCGCTATCTCCTCGCCGGATCCACGGCGGGATCGTAACGTTGCCGACCCAGATGCGAGCGATCGGGTCGAGCGATGTCCGAGACGGACGCTTTCGCGAGGACTCGCCCGCGACCATTTGAAGTAAACGCCTCGCACGCGGCGCATCGCCACTCAGCGTGGCGGGCGGTCCCGCGTCCTCATGGCCGACTGACTCGCGGTCTTCGCGGACATGCAGGACGCGCGAACTGCTCGTCGAGCGGCATCGGCCGAGGTCGCGAGAGTGGTGAGCCACTTTGGTGATGGCCTTGACCAATAACGGTTACCGGCCCCGCCAAGATAGGTAGTTCGGCCCATGTGCCACCGTCGCCATACGCGTACGGTCGAACGCACCCTTCGACCGCAGAGCGGAGGACTCGGTCCTCGGCCCGTAGGTCTACCGCTTGCACGAGAGGAGCCATATGCGGCTGCAAGACCCTTCGTGCCCAGCCCTGAACGGATGTTGGGCTGCGCCGCAGTGTGATGCCAACCAACACGTAAGGGGGGTCGATCGAGCATGCGTCGTCTAGTGATGATCGTGGCCGTGGTGATCGCGACTGTCGCCGCCACGGCTGCCCAGGCCCAGGGCTCGAGCCCGGCCCAGCTCACACGCGCGGGCTGGACCTGTTTCCTCCCGCCGCCCTTCAACCCCAAGATCCACTGCGCACCCCCGAAGCAACTACAGGGTGTCATTTCCGGTACGGCGATACACGCGACGTTTCTCGTCTTCGACACGAATGATGTGAACTCCGAGAACGCGCCGTTCGTCGGCACGGAAAGGCTCATCCGCGGAGACCACTTCCACGGCCAGCCGTGTCCGACCGACCCGCCGAGCTACCGGTACAGCTCGCTCTTCGAGAGGTTCAACTGGGACTACTGGATCTGCCACACCTTCGACAGCCCCTGGTGACGCACTCCAGGCGCTGGGAGCGCTCGCGGCGGAGACATCGGGACCCCCGCATCTGACGGGGGTTCCGATCGTTGCGGCTAGACGAGGCCGTCCCGGACTCGGCCGATGTGCTCGCGGAGCAGCACGGCGCGGGACTCCGCTCGGTCGGCACTGGATACGTACGTCGCAAAAACGCGGCCCCGCAGGAAGGGGTCGACGCCGTCGAGTCACACGACGACGGTTGACGGCCCGTGGAAAAACCCCTGCACGTGGCTCCAAAGGAGTACAGTGGACGGCGTAGCGCACACCGGGGAGGGGTGGCTACGCGACACGCTGCGGCTCGGACTACGCTCCGACGCACTGCTTTGGTGGTGGGCCCTGCCGTGCTCGTGGCGGTCTGTGGTCTGGCGCTCGCCGTGGTGCCTGCTGCCCCAGCAGCTGCGGGTGACGCGAAGGCCCGTCGGGTCGTACACGCGCAAGCGCGCATGATCAAGGCTGAGCTCTACGCGGCCGAGTCGTGCTTTTCGACGAGGAGCGCGCCGTGCCTGAAAGGCGCAACGTACCGACTCTACAGCGTTGTCCTGGACGCCCAGGCCAAGGTAGTAGCACTTCGCAATCGCGCTCTGAGCCAGAGAGTCCGCTCGGGGGTCGAGCGGTACATCGCCGCGCTCGACCACGAAGTGGTGGCCAGCTGGGAGCTTTACGAGTCAGCGTTGTCTCTCTACATCGCTCGGATCGAGCAGGCGCTGCGAGTCATGTGGAGCTGGGTCGCGGTTGCCGATCGGGCGATGCAATTGATCGACCCGCAGTGCGACAGATCCGCTTGCGACCGCGCCGCCATTGGTGCCCGGTCGTCGCCTGGGTGACCACGGCAGTGTGCTGCGGCGTCGGCCTGCCGGCGTCCGATCTCGAGCGAAAGGAGGCCGATTCGATGTCACGTATCCCAGGCCTCCTCGCTGCGCCGGGTCGCTGATCCGCGCCGCGAGGACACGCTCCTCGCGAAAGGATCCGCATGTCCCAGCTCGTCGAAAATCGTCCGGGAACGGACGCCGACGTCATCCCGCTCTGTGAACTCCGTGAGCACCTGCACGCTCGTGCACCAGGGAGTCTCGCGCTCGTCTCCGGGCGACATCGTCGCCCGCCTGCACCGAGAGGGCGCCGATGCCCAGCTCGACTCGTTCGTCGCGGTCAGCGACGGCGCGATCGTCGGCTCTGGGCTCACGGCCCCGACGAGGTCAAGCTCTTCGCACGTACCCACCCTGACGCGCGTGGCCGCGGAATCGCCAGCCCGGCTCCTCTCACTCTTGAGGAACCGACGATGAGAGCCGCAACGCGCTTCGGCGTCATTTGCATGCGCTTCCGGGTTGGCTAGCTGGATGTCAGCCAACGCTTGGACTTGGCCAGCGGATGGTACTTCCCTGAGCGTGAGCCGCCATTCCCTCCCCGATGCTTCCCGTCGCTGCCTGGCGTAGCCGCGGGCTCGTACGGGCAGGCGGCGGTTAGCGATGTGAGGAGCCGCTGTACTGGGTCATGCCTGCGCTCGCCCGGTCGTTCGCCAGCCCTTGCGACCAGCCCCACTTGATCGCGTTCGGCTCGGTCAGGGTGCGAAGCTGATTCATCATGTCGACGTGGGCCGCATATGTGGGAAGCTGCGTGACGTAGATGAATGGGTCCCCTTCCACGGGATCGACGGGGTGGGCGCCGGCGCCGACGGTGACGACGAGGGACAGGGCCGTGATCGTGAGCGCTACTCCGGTCTTGGTGGAGAGCTTCATAACGTGTCTCCCTTCGAGATCAGCTGGAGTTTCCCGTGCCCCTCGACGGTATGGGCGCACGGCTGACCCGTCGTTGGCCCGCGCTACAGATGCTCTGTCCAACCCGCGACACAGCCGGCTTGGGGTGGATGCATAGCGCAGGAGGCGCTGCTCTACGATCGCCCAAGGAAGCCTTCGACACGAGACATCTTCGAGGTCGGGTTGTTGTCGCGGCGGAATCGCTGCACCCCGGCTCTGCGGCCTGATACCAGCCGGTCGGAAACGGCGTCGCCCGCCCTATGGGCTATGGCGACGCGGCCCATTACGAGGCAGAACGCAAGGACGCGCGCACAAATGCGGCCTGCGGAGCCAAGTCCGTACGCGCACCGTACGCGCAGGCAACTTCAGGTCGGGTCGTCGCTACCCTCGCCGCAGTCGTTGTCGAAGCGTGACAAAGTTGCTCGACCAAGCAGTGCGTCGTCAGACTGACGGCCCGGCCACCGCCCTGAGGACGTCAGCTGGATAGGAGCGAGGCGCGCTCGCGTCGCTCGCGCTCGGCGGTGAGGAGCGCCGCGAGGTTCTCAAGGAGCTTCCACATGAAGTCCGGGTTCTGCTTGGCGAACCTGCGAAAGTCCCAGAACGCGATCACGTAGCAGCGCAGGCTGGTCACGGCGGTCACGGTCGCTGTGCGCGGGGCGTCGGTGATGAGGGCGAGTTCGCCGAAGTGGTCTCCGGGCCCGATGAGCGCTACCTCGGCCCCGTCGACGCTCACCGACGCCTCGCCATCCACAAGGATGAAGCAGCCGACATTGCCCGTCGTTCCCTCCTTGAGCACGACGACGCCCGGGCGGACGTGCCGCTCCTTGGCGAGGCCTGCGAGTTGCTTCAGCTGCCGCTGGCTGAGCCCGCTGAAGAGCCTAATGCCGCGAAGCTCGTCCACGACCGATGGCACGCGGCGATCATATCCCTGCACGGCGTGTCGTTCGCATCCGAGAACTCAGCCGACGTCTTCGATGATCTCGATTAGCTCGTCCACGCGGTAGCCCTGTTGGCGGGCGAAGTCGACGAGTTCCTTCGCTCGCTGGACGACGGCGCCACGTTCGGGTGTCCCTGCAACCGAGATGCCGCGCCCGCGGCGGAACTCAAGCAGTCCCTCGTCGCGGAGCACCCGCAGCGAACGCAGGACGGTGTTTGTGTTGACGCCGAGGATTGCGGCGAGATCCTTCGCAGGCGGAAGCCGCTCTCCGGGCTTCGCTTCTCCGTCGGCGATCGCGCGTCGGATCTCCCCCGCGACCTGTTCGTAGAGGTCGGTGGGGTCGTGCTTGTCGACCTTGACATCTCTCAGCATGATGCTAGTAATACTATCGCAATCGCGATAGCGAGGGAAACATGAGCGTTACCGCACCGCCACGCCCGCCGCGCCGCCCGAGTGAGCCCGTCGATCCGGCCGAGCTAGAAGCGCTCGTCGAGGCGCTGATCGAAGAGGCGAGGCAGCGCGCACGCCGTCGGCGGCGCATCTACGCGGCTGTCATGTCGCTCGTGGCGGTGATCGCAGTCGGCCTCTCCGCCGTCGTCGACCGGGCGACCCAGCCGGACACCGCCTCGCCTGCGCTCGCCGCATCATCCAGTGGTCTGGCCGGAGCGGCGGCGCCGAAGATCGCCTTCATCCGCGAGCCTCTCTACATGGGCTACG
The DNA here is from genome assembly GCA_963706915.1 of uncultured Actinomycetes bacterium. Classification (GTDB taxonomy): domain Bacteria; phylum Actinomycetota; class Thermoleophilia; order Gaiellales; family Gaiellaceae; genus Gaiella. Next base: position 25,215 of record CAVPOH010000005.1, on the reverse strand, counting down.
CGGGCGTTCTCTGGTCGATGAACCGCGACGGGAGTGGGCGGCGACGGTTGGCCGACGCCTTTGGGGGGCGCTGGTCGCCCGATGGTCAGAAGATCGCCTTCACGGCCTGGAGCGACAAGACGAGCGACGTCTTCGTCATGAACGCGGACGGGAGCGGGAAGCAGAGGCTGACGAGCGATCCCGGCTGGGAAGGCGGTGTGGCGTGGTCGCCCGACGGACAGAAGATCGCGTTCGACCGTGGCATCGGGAGTAACTCCGAGATCTACGTCATGAACGCCGACGGGAGCGAGCAGCGGAGGCTGACAAGTGAGGCTTGGGGCGGCGAACTTGCCTGGTCGCCGCTTGGCAACAAGATCGCGTTCGTGAGCCGCCGCGACGGCAACGCGGAGATCTACGTGATGAACGCCGACGGGAGCGGGCAGCGCAACCTGACGCGAAACACGGTGGGAGACAGGAACCCCGTCTGGTCGCCCGACGGTCGCAGGATCGCCTTCGAAAGCAACTGGCAGGTCAACGTCATGAACGCCGACGGGAGCCCCGGACAGCGACGGCTGACGCACAACGGGGGGCGCAACTTCGCACCCGCCTGGTCGCCCGACGGACAGCAGATCGCCTTCGAGCGCCGGCTCGGAAGAAAGAAGTACGGCCCCTGTAGCGGGTGCGGCAAAGCGTCGACCTTCGAAATCCACGTCATGAACGCCGACGGCACCGGGCAGCAGAGGCTGACGACAAAGGGCGCGCAGCCTGGCTGGTCACCCGACGGACAGAAGATCGCGTTCGCCCGTCGTGACGCCGGGGCCGGCCGGGGTAATTCCGAGATCTACACCATGAACGCCGACGGCAGCCAGCAGCGGAACCTGACGCGAACCCCGGGCTGGCACGAAAGCTGGCCTGTCTGGTCGCCCGCGCAGAAGTCGTGAGCGTCAGCGCCACACCTCGCCCGCGGCTGACGTGTTCTCCCAGGTGACGGCCGCATTACCACCCCAGATGGGCCGCCACCTGGGCTAGCGCCCGGGTGACTCCGTCCAGGGGAGGAGCGAAGGCCGCTCCGGTCGCTTCACACAACGGCCAGCCAAGGCGAGTGGCCCCCGTTGCGACGGACCCTACGCCTCGATCCGATGTAAAGCGAGCGCATGAGTCCGCCCAGTGGGCCACACGGGACCGCCGCCGCCTCTGTAGCCCGCGGGGTGGTTTGCGCTAGCGGCGCGCGTGCGTCTTCCCGCACCCGAGGCACTGCACTTGGTTCGCTGAGCCCAGGAGCGACCAGAGACCAAACACGAGTTTTCTCTCCGTCGAGCGTTTCGTCGAAAACTTCTGGGTTTCCGGACACCGGCCCGAATGGTTGAGCGAGCTGTTCCGAGACGTTCGGGGACTTTGTGGGGACTGCTGTGGCCCGGCGCGCGACGATGGAAGTCACGAGCGTTCAGCTAACCGCCCGGCCCACTTAGTGAGGGGTGGGGTGGTGGGTGCTTGCGCACCCACCACCCACCGACCCGATCAGCTGACCTCCATGGTGTAGTCCAGCGGGTTCGACCGCACCAAACCTGCACCGACGCTGTCGACGGAGACCATCTCGCCCCCATTCCCCGTCGAGACGAACCGGCCGGTCGGCTTCTGGCTCCCCGCGTTGCACGTGAGGTAGTGCGTGCCGACCTTGAAGCTCGTCACCTGGGACGTGCTGGCCAACGGGTTGCGGAACGTCCCCGCCTTGAGCATCGCCCTGGCCTCGTCCCCGCTGACGTACCGCATCGAGTCGGGGAAGTTCGCGTAGCAGGTGACGTAGGTCCTCTCTTGCACCACGAAGCAAGCACCACGCGTGACGTGGTTGGTGCTGTATCCCGGATCGAAGATGCCCTCCGGGGTTTCACCCAGGACCTCGGGGACAAACAGGAACGAGCCGCTCACCACCCCGAAGTCCAGGAAGCCTGCGTAGAACAGTCCGCCCGGGGCGGTCGCCGCGTTGGCCTCGATGAACCCCAGGGCGTTGTCGGTCAGACGAGCGCTACCCCCCTGGTAGGGCACCTGGACCGCGAGCGTTGCCGTGGCGTTGTTCAGGCAGACCGCCGTCGGATCCGTTGCCGCTGTTGCCACGTTGGCCATGCCGGCCATCGCGGCCACGGCTGTTACAAGAACAGCCGTGCAGAAAGCACTGATGATTCTCTTCACAGAGAACCACCCCCCTTTCCCCCTATGTCGCCGCAGGTCGCGTAGAGAACCCATACCGAGTCCGCTACGTCCTGGCCAGCCTACTCCTAAAAAATCCCTGTGTACAGGGACTTTCCTACCGGCCGGAGGGTCGGGGCTCACAACGTGCAGGGAGGTCGTCGATCGCACGGGTCGCAAGTGCCCGGCGCGTGGGTGGCGTCTGTCGGACGTGCAACACAGACTGCCTCGAAACCTACGATCTAAGCGCGATACTTCCGAGCTCGACTATCCGGCTGGTACAGCCACGCGTAGGCTGCGCGGCCGCCGCCTCCGTTTGTGGACTTTGTGGGGACGCGCGCCGCGGACCTTCCGCGGGGTACGCGCGGAGTCCTGCAAATCGGTAGTCGGGGGCGGCGAGATTCGAACTCGGGACCTCCAGTCCCCAGACTGCTCTAGAGCATTGGCGGGCTGTGTCCGTAAGTGGTGCGAAGTGGTATGGATGCTGCGATTCCGGCGCTTTTCGGACCTCGAACTGCCTTGCTTTTAGGGCCTAGTTCTCGTCGTTTGGGCGCAAAATGGGCGCAGTGGAGAGCGGAGCGGAATCGATGACCGACGACCGCAACGAGGCCGACTTGCAGCTTCGCCAGGATCAACCGCGCTATCCTCCGGGCATGGCAGCCCCGCAGAAGACGACGGACGACCGGGACTTCATATCGCAGCTCGCAGACAAAGGCGAGGACACACTCCGACAGATCGTCGACCGACCGCGGCGGATGGTGGACGGGGCAATTCACGGGCTGGAAGACCGCCTCCATGAGATCGCGGTGCGGCTGCGCGCTATCGATCCGCTCGAACGCCGTGTGGCCGCGATCGAGAAGCGCCTCGACGCGCTCGAGAAGCCGATGGGGGCTGCTACTCGCAAGTCGCCCACCCGTACCAAACCCGCGACCGCCGCTGCGCCACCCACGGCAGTGGCGACCGAGCCGGAGCAATCCGACGTCGATTCAGGTCGCGGGAGCGAAAACGTCGCTGGCCAGCACGAACGAGATGAGGCACCGGCGAACGCCAAAAGCAAGCCCGCCGGATAGCCGAACCGAGCGAAGGCGAGCCAATCGACACGAAGTTCGGGACGCTCGTCGAGCGCGTAGAGAAGACACCGGTCTTCGAGAAGTACGACGGCAAGATCGTCTGTCGTCTCCCCTGATCGGCGCTGCGAGCCTCTGTCTGTTCCGGTTGGGTTGCCCGCCAGCTGTGCTAGCGCTCGTCCGCTGTCGCCCGACCACGCTAGCGGCGCGCGTACGTCCTCCCGCACCCGAGACACTGCACCTCGTTTGCGGAGCCTAGGAGCGACCACAGACCAAACACGAACTTCCGCGCCGTCGAGCGTTTCGTCGAAAACTGTGTCGAGCCGCACGCCCAGCATCTCAGTGACCCATCCGGCTGGACAAGCTCGCTCGCCAAGCGAGGATTAGCCGCCGGCACTGAGTGCCGGGCCTTGGGCTCGCGAGGCTCGTCGCTCACCCGGTCAGTGTTTCAGTGCTCGCTGCGCCGCGCAACCCGTCGCGGCGCAGCGGCCTAGCGAGGCCGTAGGCGGACTCTTCGCGAGGGAGCCGGATGGGCGCCAGGCCTTGCGCCGCCAAGCGAGACCCGGCAGCCCATTCCGATGCTCTACCTGGGATACGACCTTCGGCACCGTCGCCTCAGCCTGCTGCACCTGGGCGGGATGCCGTGGGCGCGGATCGGTGAGATAGTCGGCCACGGGGACGTGGTGACGACCGCCCGGACGTACACACATGTGGTGGCGTCCGAGGACGAACTCGACTACGCCTCTCTCATCGCCTGATCGGCCGTGGGATTGACCGGCTTGCTCTACCGCGGTACGCTCGCGGGCCTGGCGCCCAAAGGGGCGTCACGTAGAAAGGGGAGGGGAATATGGGGAGGACAAAGTCGGTGTTGGCGGCTGCCGTTTGTGCAGCTGCGGTCGCGGCGCTTGGTGCTGGTCCCGCGCTCGCTGGTGAGGTCACCGGGAACGGCAAGGCCACACAAGGCCCGGCAAACGCGAATTCGATCTGCGTCTTCTCGGGACAGAATGACGTCCCAGAAGGTGATCCGGAGGAAGGGCCTCCCGGCCGGACGCAGTCTTATGGCCAGGACGTTCGGATGGGCCTTTCTGATCCGAGCGCATTGAATCCGGGCAAGGTCAAGGGAGTGCCCATCCCTCATCCGGGCTTCGCCTGCAACGGGGACCACGGCTTCTTCTCGGGCGAGTAACTGCCACATGACGTTCGGTTGGCCCCGATGCTTCACGCGGGGCCAACCGACGGACTGAGTGATGCCCCGAACCCGGCCTGCGCCTCGAGCACGTCCACGTAGACGCTGTGCCCTGGCTTGCACGCCCGATGCGTGCACCGGGCGTGATGCACCGGTGATGCACGGAACCGGGAAAGGGGCCGCAAAGCGCATGGTTGCGTGGGGGTTCGAATCCCGTATGGGCCTTCTGGGGCCTCCGTGGTAGAGCCGAAACCGCATGGTTGAGCGGGACGGCAACCACGGGAACCCACGGAAACGGCAGGGCGTTCCCCCACCGGTTCCCCCATCGTTTCGACGCGGCTCTACGGGCCTAGTCCCGCCCTTAGCTTGCTGGCTGGTTGGTTGGTGCGCGGGTGTCCGATGGCGAAGCAGCGCGTCTCCACATCAGGACGAAAAGTAGAACGACCGTGATGCCGACCGTGTTGAGGATGGTGATCGACACCGTGACCAGCGGGTCGGCTGCAAAGGGATAAATCATCATCAGGAGCATCGGAGCGATGTTGCGTACCGCCGTGGTCGTCTCGGCCGCATGCCTGATTCCCACGTCTTTGACTCGAAGACCGGAAACGAGAAGGTAGCCACACCCGAGGCCGATGAATGGGCCGGCAAGGGCCGCGATGTAGCTCTCGGTACCCCATTCCTGCTCGAACAGATCCCAATACGCAACCAGCGTGAAGTTCATATTGAAGAGCAGACACAGAATTGCCACCCGGACAGCCCACTGTGCCAATGGCGGCGTCAGGTCGGGCCACCAGACCCTGAAGCCGCACCCGAGAACCACCGGCAGGAGCAAAAAGACCAGCAGCGGCCAAGCAACCTCCCAGGCCGAGGTCTTGAGTTGCGCGTCAACCGCATCGATGGCGAGGGGCAAACCTAGCGGGAGGGCGATAAGCGTTCCGGCAGTCAAGACCACCAACAGCGTGGTGGCAATGCTGACATCCGCCTTCGCTAACCGAGCCAGGATCGGAGCGAAAGGCATACCTGCACACAGGGCTGCGACACAGAACCCGATCTTGACCTCGTCAGGAATGGAGTCGGCGATCGTCAGCAAATAGCCGATGAACACAAGCGGGATAATCACGAAATTGATCACCAACGCCCACACGGCGATCTTCCAATGGGCAAAGGCCTCTCCCAGTAGCTTTCCGACCGCAAGCCTGAGGCCCAACCCGAACGAGTTCAATATCACGAAGAGCACCCCGAACCCGTTGATCAGGACGCTCAGACTGGACTGAGTTGTCATAGCGCTCCCCTCTCACGGGCAGACGATCCACAAGGCCGGAGAGCCATCATGGACGACGCCGAACTTGCGCGTAGATTGAAGCCCGTCACGACGGTGGGGCGCACCGGGGTCGTCGCCGCCGCCGTGCGGGCACGAACGGGGCCCGAGCTCGAGCTCTCAGATGTTCGCCACGGCTCGGTATCTGGCGATGCTCGTACTGATCGACCAAATCACGAGAGCCAGCACGCCCGGGAAGAAGCCGAAGCCGAACAAGCTGTCTTCACTCAGTCCCGAGAGAACCGCGACGAACGTGATCAGGAATGAAACCGCACCGATGAGCGCAACGATTCCGGTCCACCGAGCGAAGGCACCCGTGCGAAGCGTGAGCAGCCCGGCAGCTCCGAGGAGCGCTGCGAATCCCATCGCCGCGACCAGGAATGGCCCGGCCGAGGCGCTCGCCACTGCCCTAGTAATGACGGGATTCGCGGCTGCACCTTCCGAGTCCGCCGAAGCGATGATGACGATGGCGGTCACCATTCCCGTGATTCCGGTTACGGCTCCTCCGAACGCGGCCCCTGCGAGTTGTGCTGAGCCCCCATCGGAAGCCTCCGCACGCCCGAGGACGCTTCGGATCATCCCCGCGAAATGCAGGAACACGAAGCCCGCGAGCAGCATGGCGAACGCGCCGATTCGGCTCTTCCACTGGTTGTCATCGGCCCAGTTCGTCCAGGCCTCATCAGACGCGCCATAGTCGGGCGCATCGCCACCGCTTGCGAACCAGCCGATGACGAAGAGCACGGCGAACGCGACGCCAGAGAGGGCCAGGAGCCTCTGCCAGGACGGTGGGAGAGTGTCAGGCAGCTCCATCACCGCGCCACGTCGGGCGGAGGATCGGAGAGTCCTTCCTGAACCCCCAGATCGCGCAGTAGATGCCGAGGAACAGCTCCCAGATGGCCTCCGGGAGCACCAGGATCATCACGGTGCTCCGTTCCCACCAGTCGAAGAGGATGCCGAGGTCCGCGAAGAAGAGGATCGGGCCTCCGATCATTCCTAGCCAAGCCATGCGCCGTGGGACGAGGCCCGACCTGTACATGAGATAACCGAGAATCAGCCCGTTTCCGAACGGAACGATGAGTCCGGGGCCCAACAGGAACGTCCAGTCCTTGAGATCCTTCAGCGAGGCGGCGATGTCGGCCGTGCCGAAACCGTCCAGGCGCATAGTCACGAGCCCGAGCACGAAGATGATCCCGACCGCGATGAACACGCTCTCAATGATTCGAGCCGCGACGTAGCCGATCGCGAGCGCTTCGTTTTGCCGCCTCGCGATCGGATAGAGGACGACGCCCGTTCCGACGTTCGAGAGGACGAGGAAGAACTCGAGCAGGATCGCGAAGTAGAGCCAGCCCATCCCGCCGTCGCCGCCGATGAACCCGGCCGGGTCGTCCAGAACGGACTCGAAAATGAGGTACGCCGGAATCGACGTGAGAAACGTGACGATGAACAGCAGGCCAAAGATCCGGCCGTGTCTCTGGTCATCGGCCATGCAGATTCGCCACCTCGGGTCGCCGTCCGTCGGTGTCTGCCCGGTCAACGCGAGCCACAAACTTCGTCTTCGATGAGCAGCGTTCGCAGCCCCGAACGGTGGCAGGCCCGTGTTCCGCTCGTGCGACGATGCGGTCAAGACTGAGTCAATGAGCGCCCAGGCCGCTGACCTCATCGAGACAAACTTCGTCGAGTTCCTACTGTCGATGGGGAGAGCTGGCGGCGCCGTCGAACGGCTAGACGACGAGATCGCGTGGACGATCGGGGGTTCGCCGATCGGGTACCACAACGCGGTTGTCCGATGCACCGCCTCCGAAGGGCGGAGCGGTTTTTTGGTGGAGGAGTGGCGGGATGCACTGCGGCAGCGCTCCCTGCCGGGCTCGTGGCACTGAACCCCAGGGATGCATCCTCACGATCTCCCGCGTCTCATTCTGGACGCGGGCTTCGAAGACGGCGGCGATGAACCTGCGATGGCCGCACAGCTCGCCGTCCTGGCTGACATGCCCACGGCCACCGAGCTGCAGGTCACGCCTGTCGAGGACTCCTCTGCCCTCGACGAGTACCGCCAGGTTCTCGCCGCTGGGTTCGGTGAGGGGCCCAAGGAGGCCGACTGGGTCGCCAGCGTCTTCGCAAACCATTGGACTCGAACCACACAGTCGATGGCGCCACTTCGTCGGCACGGTGGCAGACGATCCTGTCGCCACCGCCTCCACCCTGCTGACCGACTCGACCGCAGGCATCTACTTCGTCTGCACGCGGCCCGACGCCCGCCGACGTGGCTTTGGTGCCGCGATCACCTACGAAGCGATGCGCCACGCGGCGCGCACCGGAGCCACGTTCGCCGTCCTCGGCTCCTCACCGATGGGGCAGCGCGTTTACGAGCGGCTCGGATTCCGAACCATCTTCTCCACCCGCCTCTTCGAGCTGGACGCGTAGCTCACCCTCGATGGCGCACCCATGAGGCTGCCCTCAAGGTGCCGCCAGGCGACGCGTCGGCGCCATCGAACCTCGGTAGCCGTCGCGGGGCCGCCTCGAGGCCCCAGCCCCGGTCAAGACGCCGGAAGGTAGGTGAGGAGCACAACTCCGGAGTCGAACCGCTTCACGTCCGCGAGCTCCATACGGACGGTTCCCCTGTCGCCGAGCACGTGGACGTTTCCCTCGCCCCAGACGAGCGGGTTCAGGTAGACCTCGTACTCGTCGATCAGGCCCTTCTCGGCGAGGGCATACGCGAACTCGCCGCTCCCGTGCATGAACAGGTCACCGTCGACCTCACCCTTCAGCTTCGGGATCGAGTCCTCGAGGTCTCCCTCGAGCAGGGTCGCGTTCCACTCGAGATCGCCGGACAGGGTGTTGGACCCGACGTACTTCGGCATCGGGTTGACCATGTCCGCCCATTTGCCCGACTGGCTCGGCCAATATCCCGCCAGCCCCTCGTAGGTCTTGCGGCCCAGCACCAGCCCGCTGGATCTCGCCTGACGCTCGAACGAGTAGTCGCCGTGGTCTCCGTCCGGCTGCACCCACTCGCCGACCGGGTCGATGACGCCGTCGACGGTGGCCTGCGTTGTCGCGATCAGCCTTCCCATCTCGATTCTCCTTCGATCGGGAGCTCCCTCTGAGGCCCTGGTGTAGCGGCGGACGCTCGATCCGACGCGGTTGAAGTCTGGCTACCCGCACCCCAGCAGCCTCAATGACGGTCTTTCAGCCTCAATGACGGTCTTTCTCGTTATGACCGCACCGAGGCGCGGATCTCATCGGTCGCAGCAGCGTCCGTCCGGCCGAATCGAGCCTGAGGACCTGGAACATGAAGCGAACCAGGACCGCAACCTGGGCGAGCGTACTGTCGCTCGAGAGGCAGTCGGGGATAAAGACAACTCTGTAGTTACAGAACCGCTGACACGGACGAGCGCCCGGACCGTAACCTTCCTGCGGCACTCGCCTGCACGAGCGTACTGCCGCTGCCGCCATGACCGATATTCGAACATCGCGCCTTCAGCTGCACGCGATCGATGTCGCAGAGGCCGAGCGTATCGTCGCTCGGCGTGCGGGACCAGCCGATACTTGGGCCGACGATTTCCCCTTCGAGGGCGACGTTGGTGCACTCGGGGTGTTCCTTTGCGCCACCGCCACCCACGGAGAGCAACGGCCGTTCGGCTACTACCGGATCACCCGCTTGGCCGACGGGCGGGCCATCGGGGGGCTCGGCTTCAAGAGCCAGCCAGATGGCGGCTGCGTCGAGATCGGCTACGGCCTGGCTCCCTCGGCCCGCGGCCATGGCTACGCCGCGGAGGCGGTCATCGCCCTCCTGACCGTGGCCGCCGACCACGGACTGTCCAGGGTGATCGCCGACACGACACTGGACAACATCGCTTCGCAACAGACCCTGATGCGAGCCGGATTCCGCCTTGTCAGCACCGACGTTGAACTCCACCGCTACGAGGTGCTCCTAAAAAGCGGCACCGCCACGTAGCGGCTACTCAGCGTGGATCAAATAGGCCAGAACACACTCGCCTGCCCCAGCGTTCAGGAATGCTCCCCGGAGATCGCGCTCTAGGATGAGGGCGTGTCGCTGCCCGTGACGCTTCCCCTCATCGACCACTTGGCCTTGCGAGTACGTGACGTGAGACGCAGCCGCACCTTCTACGAGCGGGCCCTCGAGCCGTTCGGAGTGAAGGTGGTGGAGAGCTCGCAGGGGCCTGGGTTTGCCATCGAGGGCGGTGGAGATTTCTGGATCGGACAAGGGGAACCCCCGGCCGCGCCCCTTCATGTGGCCTTCGCCGCAGCAGACCGAGCCACCGTTGACAAGTTCCACCGCGCCGCTGTCGAAGCCGGCGGCCGCGACAACGGCGCGCCGGGTCTTCGCCCGCATTACCACGCCGGATATTACGCAGCATTCGTCATTGACCCGGACGGGAACAATGTCGAAGCGGTCTTCCACGGAGACCGCCGGCTACCAGCCGCGTGAGGCTCGCTTGCGCCAGTGTTCCGGAATGACACCAGGGCGCGTGTCGGGCGTCAGCCGATTCGCTCGGCCAGCCCGATGAGAATGCCCTCGGGGCCTCGGACGTAGCAGAGCCGATACACGTCTTCGTACTGGACTACTTCGTCGACGAGCTGCGCACCGTGCTTCCGGAGCCGGGCGAGCGTGTCGTCGAGGTCATCCACGGCGAACATGACACGCAGATAGCCCAGCGCGTTGACCGGGGCGTTTCGGTGATCGGCAACCACGGGCGGCGTGAGAAAGCGCGAGAGTTCGATCCCGCCGTGGCCGTCCGGCATACGCATCATGGCGGTTTCGACGCGCTGGTCGCGCAGTCCAGTGACGCGCCCTGACCAGTCTCCTTCGATCATCGCTCGACCTTCGAGTTCGAGGCCCAGCTCGGCGAAGAAAGAGATAGCGGCATCGAGGGATTCCACCACGATGGCGACGTTGTCCATCCGTTGAAGCGTCACGCGGCCCACTGTAGTTCTGTTGCCCTTCGACACGCCCACCGGACGAGCGAGCCGGCTGACGGTTGCGCCGTCGGCTGACGTGGGCGAGCGACTGTCGCTCGAGGCAGTCGGGGATAAAGACAACTCTGTAGTCAGAGGCAGGACACTCGCATGCGCCAGTGTTCTGAAAGTACGCCTGACCAAAGTTCAGACGACGGCCGCGAGCTGTTCCGTCGCGGCGCCTCAGTCCGAGTCATCGCGGACGCGTCGGTAGCGCTCGTAGATCACGCGCGAGCCGAACGTCCTGGTCTCGATCAGATCCAGCGGGACGTCTTCGGTGACCGGTGGAAGGAACGGCGTGCCGCCACCGACAACGTGGGGGTTGCGGAACATGCGCAGCTCGTCGACAAGGCCAAGCTCGATCGCTGCGGCGGCCAGACCGGCGCCGCCGATCCCTACATCCTTGTCTGTCGCGTCGAGTGCCTCTGCGGCCTCCTCGGCCACGGATGCCTTGGCGAGCCGCGCGTTGCCCTGGACGCTGTCCAGGGTGCGGCTGAAGACGACCTTCGGGATCGCGCACCAAACGTCGGCGAACTCCGCCCCGGCCTCGTTGTCGCGCAACGACAGATCCGTCTCCCACACCAGCATCGTCTCGTAGAGCCTGCGGCCGCACAGAAAACCCCCCAGCTCGCGTGTCTGCGCGATGTGAAAAGCAAACTGCTCCTCGTTGGGAACGCTCCACTCGAACGCGCCCTCGCGGTCGGCGATAAAGCCGTCCACCGAGACGCTCATCGAAAAGATCAGCACGGCTTCAAACTGTCGGGCCAGAGCGGCCGACGATCCTCGGTGACGAGATCCGCCCATACGCTCCGCATCGGGCTCTCCTTGGTTTCGCGTGGCCTTCACTGTAAAGACGGATCGCGAGAGCAGAACTCATCGTCGTGGCGCTCCAAACGATCGTACGGCCGGGCGGCCCAGGCGTGAGAACTGGGTCCTCTCGCTGGAGCGTTCCGGTATCAACGCTATTCAGTAGTTGGAGAGAGAACCGTCGCCTTGGCCAGCGTTCGGGAATGATCCCTGAGCTAAGTGTGCGCGGTCGTTCGCGGAGCTGGCCGGACAGCAGCCTCTGGTGTAGTCCTAAGGTGCCGAGATGAGAATGACTGAGATAAGCGCGAGTGCGACGCCGGCTAGTTGCGGGCGCGACATTCGCTCGCCCAGAACAAATGTTGCGAGCAACACCGTCGTGACGGGGTAGAGGGACAGCAGGACCGATGCGCTCGAGATGGGGCCGCGCTGCAGCGCGAGTAACACCGCGATGATTCCGCCTGCTTCGAGCGTGCCGATCGTGATGCCGGCAGGTAGCAGCTCACGGATGCCGCGTGACTGGCGGCCGGTGATCGACAGCGCGAGCGCGACGAGAACCAGGCTAGAGCTCGACCGAGACAGCGCGATTGGCCAGAGGCCGGCCTGGTCGCTCACCCGCGACAGCAGGATGATGAACAGCCCAAACGAAAGCCCTGCCGCCAGGCTGAAAACGATCGGTGCCGCTGACAGCGCTTGACCAGATCCTGGCGTCGCCGAGACGATGGCAATCGCGACCAATGCGAGCACGATCCCGACCAGTGCCGGCGTCCCGGGACGCTCACCTCGAACAAGCCCGTAGCCGACCGGAAGCGTTGCGCTGATCACAGCCGTGAGAGGGACAACGAGGCTGATCAACCCGCGCGCCATCGCGGAATAGAAGAACCCCAGACCGCAGGCGGCCGTCATGCCGCTTGCAAGCGACCACGCGGTATCCGCAACCGTCAGCTGCTCCCAGGTAACCAGCAACGCCATGGGCACGGCAAGGCCAAGCGCCACAACTTGCCCCAGCGCGGCAACGCGCAACGGCGACGCCCGACGCGAAACAGCGCCACCGATGAAGTCCGCGCACCCGAACACGATCGAGGCAACTAGCGCCAACAGCACAGTCACGCCCCAACCCCCTCGGCACTCTCCGGCTCAACCATGAACGGAGTGTTCCCGGTTCATGATCGTGGCGTACGGGATCAAATCGGGGATAGAGACAACTCGGTAGTTAGAGGCAGGACACTCGCATGCTTGACGGGCGTGGGGCAAGGCGCCTGCGTTCGCGTCCATCGACGCCGGCGATCCGCTCGAGCTCGATGACATCGCGCGCGACGTTCAACAGATCGCGGACGAGCTTCGAGCGCGCCGAGACGCGAGGGGGATAGCCGCACGCTCCCGTGCGTGGAAGTCCGCTAGACCCTCTTCTTGACGCGTCTTTGAACGGCGATCGTGCGAAGCACAAGAGCGATCCGCCTGTGTACGCCACGTCCACCCGGATAGGGCTTCGAGGCGGGCCGCTCGGTCGGGCGTAATCGCGGACTCGCCGATTCGTTCCACGTGGCTGTGGCACGACGCGCGAAGCGCGAAGCCAGATTCGCGGTGCTCACGACCAGCGCCACGGCCCTCTACCGCGTACTTTCGAGGTTGTCGCGCGCCAATCGCCCGCCACTGAGCGCCACATTCCTGCGGTCAGGCGCGGCTTCCTGCGGTAGATGCGAGGCGGCCCCTCTGACGCCGAAACCCCCGCTAATGCGAGGGTTCGGCTTGTCCAGATGGTCGGGGCGCCGAGATTCGAACTCGGGACCTCTAGTCCCCTCGGACTAGATACCGCGTAATGCAGCTTGATGCTTCTAGCCTGCAAATCAGCGGTTTCGGGATGCAGCGAGGTGCAGCGAAATGCCGCCTGCGGAGCCAAGCCCGTACGCGCAGCGTACGCGCACCTCCGGAGAACTCAGCCGACGTCTTCGATGATCTCGATCAGCTCGTCGAGGCGATAACCCTGGCTGGCGGGCGAAGTCGACGAGTTCCTTGGCTCGTTGGACGACGGCACCTCGCTCGGGCGTCCCCGCGACCGAGATGCCGCGCCCGCGGCGGAACTCCAGTAGCCCCTCGTCGCGAAGCAGCCTCAAGGAACGCAGCACGGTGTTTGTGTTGACGCCGAGGATGGCGGCGAGATCCTTCGCAGGCGGCAGTCGCTCTCCGGGCTTCGCTTCTCCGTCGGCGATCGCGCGTCGGATCTCAGCGGCGACCTGTTCGAAGAGGTCGGTGGGGTCGTGTTTGTCGACCTTGACATCTCTCAGCATGATGCTAGTAATACTAGCGCAACAGAGTCAGGGAGGCAGCCGTGACTGTTACCGCTCCGCCTCGCCCGCCCCGTCAGAGCGATCCGGTCGATCGCGAGGAGTTCGAGGCGCTTGTCGAGGCACTGATCGAAGAGGCGCGCCAGCGCGCACGCCGCCGCCGTCGCATCTACGCGGCGTCCGCGGCGCTGGTGGCGCTGGTCGTGGTCGCCGTGTCCTCCGCTGTCGACCGCTCGACACAACCGGACACCGCTTCCCCGGCGCTCGCCGCACGATCCAGCGGTCTGGCCGGAGCGGCGGCGCCGAAGCTCGCCTACATCCGCGAGCCTCTCCACGCGGGCTACGCCGGCGTTCTCTGGGTCATGAACCGCGACGGCAGTGGGCAACAAAGGTTGGCCCCCGCCTTTGGGGGGATGCGCTGGTCGCCCGATGGTCAGAAGATCGCCTTCGCGGCCATCGTCGCCCAGCCGGATCGCTTGACGTCCGACGTTTACGTCATGAACGCGGACGGGAGCGGGAAGGAGAGGCTGACGAGCACTCCCCGCTGGGAAGGCGCTGTGGCCTGGTCGCCGGACGGACAGAAGATCGCGTTCACCAGCGATGTCCGCGGTCGTTCCGAGATCCACGTCATGAACGCGGACGGGAGCGAGCAGCTGAGGCTGACGAGTGAGGCTTGGGGCGGCGAGCTTGCCTGGTCGCCGCTTGGCAACAAGATCGCGTTCGTGAGCCGCCGCGATGGCAACGCGGAGATCTACCTGATGAACGCCGATGGGAGTGGGCTGCGGAGGCTGACGCGAAACACGGTGGGAGACAGGAACCCCGTCTGGTCGGCCGACGGTCGCAGGATCGCCTTCGAAAGCAACTGGCAGCTCAACGTCATGAACGCCGACGGCAGCGGACAACGCAGGCTGACACGCAACGGGGGCCGCAACTTCGCTCCCGCCTGGTCGCCCGACGGGCAGAAGATCGCATTCGAGCGCCGGACCGGAAGAAAGAAATACGGTCCGTGTAACGGGTGCGGCAGAGCGTCGACCTTCGAGATCTGGGTCATAAACGCCGACGGCAGCGGGCAGCAGAGGCTGACGACACAGGGCGCGCAGCCCGGCTGGTCACCCGACGGGCAGAAGATCGCGTTCATGAGCGAACGCGACGGCAACGCGGAGATCTACGACATGAACCCCGACGGCAGCCAACAGCGGAACCTGACGCGAACCCAGGGCGGGAAGGAAAGCGGGCTTGTCTGGTCGCCGGTGCAGAAGTAGAGAGCGTCGCGCGGCACGCGAATCGGCTGACGCTCGCCGGGCACGCGGCGGTCAGCGACCCCGCGCTCGCCAGCGGCATCGGGGAACGCTTCACGTCGTCTCCTTCTCTCGCCCAGGCTCTCGCGAAAACCCGGGGAGTGTCCAATCTGTTCACCGTCTAAAAACTTGAACGCGCTGCTTGTTACAGCTTGCGTTGCTAGAACCCGCGCATGGTCAACCAGTGGGAGTACATGCTGCTCGCCGGGAAGGGTCTCGATGACGAGCAGCTCGTGGACAAGCTGAACGAACTTGGCGCGGAGGGATGGGAAGTCGTTGCGCACGTCGGCTATGAGGTGGTTGATTCGATCGTTCTGAAGCGTCCGAGGGTGGTCGCGGGGAAGCGGCGTGGGCCGAGGGATGGAACTGGTTCCGCGGGGTGACGTAGCTCCGCGCTGCTAGTCGACGGAGGTTTAGAGCCAGGCGAATCGGGCTATACCCATGTCAGCGCGTTGGTCGCCTTTGACGGCGTTGAGGGTTTGTAGGTTCCTCTTCGATTGTCACCCCGACCGAGCGCAGCAGAGGGTTCGTTCGGACTCCCTGTCCTGTACGGAACGAAGGAGCACCCATGTTTGCGATCATTCGTCGTTACGACGGTGTGGACCAGAATCGCTCGGCCGAGTTGACCGGCAAGGTCACCGAGACGCTTGTCCCGAAGCTGGAGAAGCTGTCAGGGTTCGCGGGCTACTGGCTGATCCAGGACGGCAACGTCTTCAGCTCGCTCAGCCTGTTCGAGACGCCTGAGCAGTGCAAGGAGTCGACGAAGCTCGTCGCCGGCTGGATTCGTGACGAGAAGCTCGACACGATGTTCCCCAACGAGCCCAAGATCACGAGCGGCAAGGTCGTCGCTCACAGCGACCGCGTGCTGGTCGCCGCGTAAGCTCGACCGCACCGCATTCGACAAAATGAGGGCCCGGCTTGCCGGGCCCTCGATTCGTGTTGCCGCCTGCTCTGTTTTCCCTGCGCCGCGACCCGGATCAAGGACAGATGGCTCAGAACCCGGGCGACCGACATGACACCGTTCTCGGAGAGGCGTCGGCCGACTGAACGGGGCGCGAGTTCGCGCCAGTTAGGGGTTGCGGCGCATGAACCAGACGTGAGGGCCGCCCTCGGGCGAGTCCGCCTCCTCGACGACCTCGAATCCGAGGCGCTCGTAGAGCGGAACGTTGCGCGGTGTGCCGGTCTCTAGAACTAACGCGACGCCGCTTTCGCGCATCTGCTCAAGCGCGAACTCGACGAGCGCGGAACCGATCCCACGGCCCTGCCAACCGGGCTCGACCGCGACGGAGTCGAGATGCCAGAGCGGCTCTTGCGGAATCTTCGATGCGACCCACTCCCAGAAGCGCTCCCAGCGACCTCCGCCGTCGTCTGTCTCGTGCGTCGTCGAATCTTCGATGCGCGCGTTCGCGTCGTCCCACGCGTCTGCCTGCGCGGGCGGCACGAGCACGAGGGCACCGTGTCCATCCGCGGTCTCCCAGACGATCCCCCGGTCCATGAGCGGCTCGAGGAACAGTGCGTTCGCTCGAATGCAACGTTCCTCGAGGTCGTCCGTCCGTCCACCGAGAGGCCACGTCATCATCGGCTCGGTCACGAACGCGCGGCCAATAACCTCCGCGATGTGCGCTATCCGGCTCGACTCGGCCGGACGGATCTCCACCACTACTCGAGCATACGACTGCGCCGCGATACGCGTCGAAATCGAGCGGGCTCATCTAGGTCTCCCAACCAGCGCGGGTCACGTTCCGTCCTGACAGCTCGTCACACGCCGAACACCCCCGCCATCGCCTCCGCCTCCCGCCGACGCGTTGCCTTTTCAAAGTGCCCGTACACGTTGCTCGTGACATCGAGCGAGGAGTGGCCAAGATGCTTTGAGAGCCAGAAGATCGGCCGGTTGTGCTCGATCGCGATCCTCGCAAACGTGTGCCGCAACGAGTGGAACGTGCGTTTCTCGCCGGTCGGGCCGACCCTCGGGACCCCCGCGAGCTGCTCAGGTTCGGCGAGGACAGCACACGCGGCAAGCGGGCGCTGCGGGCGTGGGAGCGCTGGCGGTTCGACAACCCGTCACCAGCCCCTCCCGGACGGCGACGCCGGTTGCCCGAGACGAGCGAGCCACCCTACCGGCCAACGGAGTAGGTCGGGCGTTCGGTACTACGGTCGTACGCGAGGCGTCTCTGGGTCGTTCCTAAGAGCCAGAAACCGCCTGCAAAGAGACGGTTTCTAGTCGGGGCGCCGAGATTCGAACTCGGGACCTCTAGTCCCCCAGACGAGAGCCGCAGCCAAAGAGCAACACGCTCACAACACGCTGAAACCTGTCGCGAGCACGCCTTTTGCCTTGCATGGCGCCCCCGGCGAGCGAAACGGCTAGGAGGCTGGATTGGGCCTGTCGTCGTCACGCCGTCGTCACGTTTTCGCGGCGTCAGCATCGGTCCGCGGTGCTCCTTGGCGAAGGAGAGCTCCGCGAGCGGGGCAGTCAGCTTCCGGATCGCCTTTATGTCGGCGAGCGCCGCCTTCGCCTCAGTCGAGCTGCTTCTCGCTGACGATGGCTCCGGACTTTCCACCGCTCGTGAATCTCAACGACCCACTCGACTTCGAGGCCAAGTTGTTGTCACGGTGGAATCGCTGCACCCACTCCGCCTTCGAGGAATTCGAGGCTCCCAGTTGTGCCGTGGTGATTTCCGGGTCGGGAGATCGCTGGCGGGGATGGCCCGGCCGCTCGGGCGGCGTCAGCTCGATGCGATCAGCTTCACGGTCGCGAGCCTCGTGCTGAGGTCGGCAATCGAATGCCGGCTCCGCTTGCCACAGCCCTTGCAGGTGACGTTGATGTACTTCTTCGCCGCCAGCCCGTCCTTGATCACGCCCTCGACGGCCTTCGTGGTCTTCACGCCCAGCCCCGTCAACCGCGCCCGTAGGAGGTCGAGCACGGTCGACTCGTCGAGCTCGGCCGCGGCCTGCAGCTCCTCGTCCTCCTCGGCCTGCGCGAGTCGAGCGTCGTGCCTTGCCTTGGCGTAACCCGCCGGCGTGCGGATCGTGCCCAGGTCGCGGTAAAGCTCGTCATGAAAGCTGCAGAGGGTGTGGTCGACCCCGTCGACGATCGTGATCACGTCCGCCGTCTTCCTGCAGTGCTTCCCGTCAGTCCCCAGACCGGCGCAGGGAACCGGGCTCTTGATGTGAGCGTCGGCGCCATGCGTGCCGCACCAACGGCGCCCCTCCTCGTCCAGACGGTGCCCGAGCCTCCTGCAGGGGCGACCGTTGTCGCGGGTGACCCCCGAGCAGCGATAGGACGACGCCTCGCTCGTCTCCAGTGAATCCCGCATGAACCCGGCGGCGATTAGCTCCTCGCGACTATCTCGCTCAGCGGTCATCCTATTCTGCCGCTGTGGGCGGTGCCGACCCACGAAGACTGACTCGATCCCGAGCGGGCGCGATCCTTCAGCCGCGGTTCGCGATCGCCTCGCTCATCGGTCACTCAGGGGTTGGGGCACGGTCTGCGTGAACACTCGTCTGATCGGTCTGCGCCGGATTGTTCGGAGAGCGGTGGGACTACAAGGACCTTCGAGCCGTCAGGCGACCAGCCTTCGCCCTAAAGCCAGCGCCCCCCGGCAGACCCTGACGACGAACCAGGCGAAGAGTCCGAGCGGTATGAGCGCCGTCGCGGGATGTGCCTCGGCCACGGCGAACTGAACGAGGAGCAGCATTGCTGCGATGAGTATCCATACCGTCTTCTGTGCCGAGGTCAGGGACAGGATGTCCGGCATGCGCGACATCCGCCGGCGGATCTCGCGCGGGGTCAGTCCCGATGCGAGTAGGAAAGCGGCCCAAAAGGCCCCGACGACCATGAGTGCGAGAATCGCGAACAGGAACCAGGCGAGGGCTACGGTCACGATCCACGCTAGCGCGACCCATGGCCCGAGGAACAGCGGCGCAATGAGAAAGAACCTCGCCATCAGCAGTGATGGTCGGAAGGCATTGGCACGAGCGTGTGCGTGCAGGCGCCTACCGACGAGGCTCGGGAGCCTCGGGCAAGCCCTCGGTCTTGACCGCCGCTTCAACCCAGTCGCGGCCGACGGACACCGCGCGGGCGAGCGCCTCGCGTTGCTCGTCGAATGTTGACGCATTGAGGATCGGCGCAAGCGGGCGCCACACCTGCGGTCGCTCGCCGTACCAGGGAGGGCAGGGGTACCAGCCGCTCGGTGGGTTCGCGTTGAGCTTCTTGTACGTTGCTTGCTGGTCTTCGCCCGAGACTTTCGCCGCCATGAAGACGGTCGGTGCGCCGGACGGGACGTATCCGGGCGCTTTCTCGTCCTCGTCGCTGAAGTAGAGGCCGACTACCAGATGTACGTCACCCAGGTGTGCGTCAGTCTGGTGGAGGAGAGTGGGCTGCGAGAACCAGTCGCCACGGTCGGACTTGCGCGTTGGTATTGGTGAGGCGTCGAGCGCCTCCCCGATCGCCTCCTTGCAGGCGTGGAAGAAGTCACGGTAACGACTGATAACACGCCAGCTATCTGACCATGCCGTCTCGAGCTCGTTTCCAGTTAGGGGCTGCACTGGCACCAGGTTCTCTTTGCCCAGCATCTCAAGAAACTCGCTGACGAGCTGTCCCGGCAGATCCTCGTCGCCGATGGCAGGAGCAAGCGCCTCGTGAAGCTCCTCCCACAAGCCTTCCTTCTTCTGGATCTTTAGCTCAGCAGCCAACTGGGTGTCCCCGTCGGGCCACGGGGCTGCGGTCGCGGTGAGCGTGAGCAGTCCACGGAACGGCCGCTCAGCAAACCCCGTGTCCAACCATCTGAGGTATTTGGTCAGCTGTCCGTCGTGGTAGCCGCTGTCGAGCTTGCTCTCGACGACGAGCGCTACCGACTCGGAGGACAGGAACGCGTCAAGCCGCCCCTGCGCGATCCCGTGCTGGGTCGTGATCTCGACGTCGAGCTCGTCGAGGCTCTCACCGAACGCGAGCTCTAGGAGCGCGCGCCGAACGGCTGGGACGGAGTTGGCGAGCCACGCAACCATCTCTGTGAGCTGGTCTTCGTTTCTCCGCTCACGGCTGATCGAGAAGATGTTCCAAGCGCGCGCCACGACGAGATCGTGGGTGATGCGACCGCCCTTTGCAAACCCGCGGGCGTGCCCATAAAGCTACGGAGCCGCCTCGCCGAGCTACGCGCCCGCTCCGCCAGCCGTTCCGCATCCTCCTCGCGATCGCTCTTCGGGCGGATCGCTGGGCTCGGTCATGACCCCCGCATTATGACCGCTCGAACGTTGACGTCCACCGTCGTCGTGCGTGCCCCAGATACGACCGTGCACCTTCTCTTCCTCGACGAGTCCGGCCAGCTCTCGGAGCGGAAGTTCTTCGCCCTCGGCGGCGTCGCACTCCGCGACACCGAGTGGCACCGCTTCCGCGACTTGTGGCACGAGACGCTGACCGCACACGGGTGGCCGATCGACCGCGAGGTCAAGTGGCACGGGATCCGCAAGGGCGAGGTGCCGCCGGCGCTCGCCGACGCCGTCATCGGCGCGCTCGCGCGCGCACCCTCCGCTGCTACGTGACGCTGCTTGACATCGAGCTCGGCCTCGGACGCGCCGGAGTTCTTCCGGACCGACGAGGACACGTACGCCACCGGGCTGATGTTCCTCGCCGAGCGCTTCCAGCTCCTGCTCGAGGCCGCGGACGATGTCGGGATGATCGTCGTCGACAGCCGCTTCCGCGAGGACGACGCACGACTACGCCGCTTCTTCGCCGACCTGACCGAAGGACGGCACCCCCTACTCGCGGCTCGCACGCATCGTCGAAGGCCTGTTCCTCGGCCCGAGCCACTACTCGATCGGCCTCCAGTGCGCCGACCTCGTCGTCGCGATCACGGCGGCAGCCGAGCGCGGCAGCGGCCAGGCACGCGGCTACCTGCGAACTCCTGCCGCGCTTTGCGACGCATCCGCAACGGGCGAGCTCGATGGAGTCGGGATCAAGCGCTTCCCCGAGCTCGCGCCCGCCGCGCGAGGAGACGCGGCTCTTCCAGCCGTAGCGTCAGGCGAGGGCCGCTCGCAGCGACCAGCTCCGTCCCCTCGAAGCGGGCATTGAAGTCCGAGCCCTCGACGACTGACCGACCAATGGCTTGGACGTAAGGAGACGCGTCACCCGAGCTGATGGTCGAGGTTGGAATGCTCGCTCGGATACACGGAGGCGCGACACACCTCGGAGGAAGCTGCGTCGAGCTCGAATGCGCAGGCGCGCGCGTCTTACTCGATGTCGGACTGCCACTCGACGCCCCGTACGGCAGTACGCCACCGCTTCCTCCGGTCGCTGGACTGGCAGACGGTGACGATCGCTCGCTGCTGGGGGTAATCATCAGCCACGGCCACCCGGATCACTATGGCCTTGTCGCAGCAGCTGCTCCTTCGGTTCCCCGGTACATAGGCGAGGCGGCTCACCGGATCCTCGCGAGGGCTAGATTTTTCATGCTGCTCTGGAGTCGATCTCGGGCCGACGGGCTTCCTTCGCGATCGCCAGCCGTTCGCGCTCGGACCGTTCCGGATCACGCCTTATCTCTGCGATCACAGCGCGTTCGACGCCTGCAGTCTCCTCGTAGAGGCCGGCGGACGACGCCTTTTCTACTCGGGCGACTTCAGAGCGCACGGCCGCAAGCGAGGCGCTTTCGAGCGGCTCCAAACTGGAGCCTCCGCGTCCAGACACGCTGCTCCTCGAGGGTACCCGGATCGGCGAACGAGGAGACAGGCCGCGAGGGCTTTCGTGCGAGAAGCAGGTCGAGGAGGTCTCGTTCGAGCTCTTCAGCCGCACGCAGGGAATCGTGCTTGCCACCTACTCCGCCCAGAACATCGATCGGCTTGTCTCGCTCTACCGAGCGGCGCGGCGTGCCAACCGGCTCCTGGTGTTCGACTTGTACGGCGCGACAATCGCCGCCGCCACGGAGCACGCCGCGGTTCCGCAGGTGATGGGAAAGGCGTCCGTGTCTTCGTACCGCTGTCCCAGCGCATCCGGATCAAGCGGACTCGTGCTTTTGACCTCATTGCACCGATACGCTCCGCTCGCCTCTATCCGGAGGACCTTGCCGCGATGGCCGATCGGATTGTCCTGACCTTTCGCGCTTCGATGGCGGACGAGCTCGAACGTGCGGGCTGCCTCGACGGAGCGAGTGTGCTCTGGGCGTTGTGGCCCGGCTATCTCGATCGGCCAAGTGGACGAAGCCTCCTCGAATGGCTCGACGCGATCTCGATTCCATTTAGCGTCGCCCACACGTCCGGCCACGCGCACGTTCGCGATCTCGAGCGCCTCGTTGCAGCGCTCAACCCAGAGAGGATCGTTCCGATCCACACGCGGGCCCCGGCGCTATACAAGCTCATGCGGCAAATGCCCAAACCCAACGCCAGGGATACTCGTGGCGGGTGTAGGAAGCAAACGGAGATGTGAGCATTGGGTCAAGCCAAGGACCTTCGAACGCTTTACACGGCCCTTCATGCGTTGACCGAGGAGGAGCAGACAGCGCTGGCCGAGTTTCATGCCGATGACCCGAAGTCGTTGCTCGCGTACCGATACAAGAAGAGCACGGAGGCGCTCGAGCGCCGTGAACCCCTCGACGAGCAGTTCTACTCGTCCAGCCGAACGGATCCGGCGTCGAGGTTGACCCCATGCGACAAGATCGGAAGCACCATTGAGTTCGCGGCTCAGATCTGCGACGGAGAGCCGCGCGAGGTCATTGGCGCAGAGTCGCTTTCGTTCCGCTATGTGGATCGAGAGCTCTTCGCGCTGCGAACCACGGGAGAGCACCGAGCAGAGTCTCGCAAGCTTGATCTCTTGCTCGCAAACAGCGGCGACGGAACACCGGTGCTTGCGGAGCTGAAGATCCGGGACGACAAGCCCGCGTATTTCGCGCTCGTCCAGCTGTTGATGCACGCGGCCGAGTTCCTTGCCGAAGGACAGCGGACGAGACTGGGCGCTCATGCGCCGGCGCCAGGCGGGATCACGATCGCTCCGGACGGGCCGGTACGCAGACCTCTACATCGTTGCTTTCGACGCGTCCGACGCTGGCAACAACAGGCAGCGGGCCGTTCACGCGACGGAGCAAATCTCGAAGCGCCTCACTGAACAGGAGTATTTCTCGCGCTATGTGCGGCGAATCGCCTACTTGGACGCATCATGCGAGAGCGGGAAAGCTTGTTTTCCGCAGTCGCTTTGCATGTGGGCCAGGTGTCTGACGAAGGATCCGCCGAGCGTTGACCATGGCCGCCGTGGGCGTACCGATACGACTGTGCAGCTTCTCTTCTCGACGAGAGCGAGACTGCGCCGTCAGGGCCGCCGCGGAGTCCTGACGTCGAGAACCCAAGCGCCTGAGCAATACGGTGTTCGGTCGCGTACGCTTTGAGCGCGCTTCGTAAGCTCAACAGCCGTGGCCGATGATGATCGCTCCGTGACGAGGTCCGCGGCGGGCGCCGGCTTTCGGCTCGTTCACGGCGCGCTCGCTGCGCTGGAGTCGGCGTTCCTCGAGACAGTTGCGGGCGCGCGCGAACGGGACCCCTTGGCGCCGATCGATGTCCTCGTGGGCGGCGTCCTGCTCCGACCGTACCTCCAGCGCCTGATCGCCGAGAACGGCCCCGGAATGCTGAACGTGCGCTTCACGACGCTAGGCGAGCTCGGAGTTCGCCTCGGCGAGCACAAGTTGATCGACGCTGGTCGTCGCCCCCTCTCGGCGATGGCGTCCCGCGGCTACGCCGCCGAAGTGGCGCGCCAAACGGATGGTTACTTCGGTCCGGTCGCGCACACACCTGGCTTCGCCGAGGCGACGCGCCGGCTCGTCCGGGAGCTCCGCCAGGAGAGCGTTCCGCTCGAGGCTCTCGAGCGCCACGCGGGAAGCGCCGCCGAGTCCACGGCCAAGGCGCAGGGACTGATCGACCTGTACCGCCGCTACCTCGACGGGCGCGTCAACCGCTACGACGGCGACGACGCGCTTGCCGTCGCGGAGGCAATGCACTTCGATGGAACCGAGTTGCTCGCGTACGGCGTCTGGCGCGTCAGCGCGCTGGGCCGCCGG
Organism: uncultured Actinomycetes bacterium; assembly: GCA_963706915.1. Taxonomy (GTDB): domain Bacteria; phylum Actinomycetota; class Thermoleophilia; order Gaiellales; family Gaiellaceae; genus Gaiella. Next base: position 1,088 of record CAVPOH010000005.1, on the reverse strand, counting down.
CTCCTCGAAGAGCTGGCGCAGGTGTCCCGGTGACGGTCTTCCTCGCGACGACGGGCGCCGGCCCGGACGTCGCGCACGAGGACCTCCGAGCCTGGCTGCGATCCCACGCCGCGCTTGAGACGGCCCTCGATCCGCCCGCTGTGTCGGGTACCGCTCTCGACCACCTCAAACAGACGCTGTTCGCCCCGGCTACTCCCGCTTGCCTGGACGGAACGGTGCAGCTCGTCTCGGCTCCCGAGCCGCTCACAGAGGTGCGCGAAGCCGCACGCGTGTGTCTCGACTGGGCGCGCGATGGGATCCGCTTTCGCGAGATGGCGGTCACGTATCGCGATGCGTCGACGTATCGGCCACTGGTGGAGGCGGTGTTCACCGAGGCCGGGATCCCTGTCTATCTGGACGACGGCCCGTCGATCGCGGAACGACCTCTCGGTCGCCGGATTCTCGCGCTCTTGGACCTGATCGATTCGCCGCTGCGCCGCAGGGACGTGCTGGCATTTCTCACGGACGGGTGGCTCCCGAAGGAAACGCGCGAGCGATACGGCAATGCCCCGATCGGGCAATGGGAGTCGGCGACGCGACGCGCCGGGGTCGTCGAGGGCCTTGACCAGTGGCGCGGGCGCCTTGGCGCGTTGATCGAGCGCGAGCACGAGGAGAGCGAGCGAGAGGGCGCTCCCGAATGGCTCGCCGAGCGCGTCGACCAGGCGCGGCACCTGTTGCGGTTCATGGAGGACTTCGCGCGTTTGCTCGCCACGCACCCCGAGCGCGGGACGTGGGCGGAGTGCCTTGCAGCACTGCGACGGCTCGTCGAGGAGGTCGTCCAGGATCCCGATGAGGTGCTTGGGCATGTCGATCAGCTCGCCCAGCTGGACGAGCTCACCGGCCCCGTCGACTTCGAGCACTTCCGCGACACCGTCCGCGCCGAGATCCGCGCGCTGAAAGCGGGAGACCTCGACGGTGGCAACCAGGGCGCCCTCGGCCTACGCGGCGTGAGCGTCCTCGACGCCAACGCGCTCCGTCATCTGCGCTACCGCACCGTCGTCGTGCTGGGCCTCACCGAGCGCTCGTTCCCGCCGCCGCCCCGCCAGGAC
>CAVPOH010000004.1:0-435773 GCA_963706915.1 uncultured Actinomycetes bacterium | reverse complement strand
CCGGCGTAGGGATCGCAGTGCTCTACCTCGGCGGGTTGCGGTGGTGGCCCGGCGTCCTGCTGGCAGACCTTCTCCGAGGGAGTTCGCCCAGCTGCCGCTGGGCGTGGGCACTCGTGGCAGACCGCCGGGAGCTTCGCGAGGGCGATGGTCGCCGCCGTCATCCTCCTGCGCCTCATCGGCCCGTGTGCCGGATGAACCGTCCGAGCACGTCGCCGCCGTCGGGGTCGCGGTCGCGGTCGGCGAGGCGATCAGCGCCAGCGTCGCGATGCTCTCCCTCACGATCGGAGACGTCATCCAGCCGCCGGAGATGGGGGCGTTCTGGCGGAGCTGGTGGCTCGGTGGCGTCTCGGGCGGCCTCTTCGTGATCCGCTCGCGATGGCGTGGGCGAATCCGCGGGCATTCTCGGTGGCGGAAACGCTGGGGTCGTCGAAGGCGGGCTGATGCTCGCCACCGTGGCCGGGCTCAGCGTGGTCGCGCTCGTGGTCGAGCAGCCCCTGACGTACATCGTCTTCCCGGGCGATCGATCCGGGCGTCGTTCCGCTTCGGTCCGCCGGGCGCGACCGTTGCCGTCGCTATCGCGGCGGGCATCGCCGTGTGGTCGATCTCCTGAACGAGCCGGGGCATTCGTCGAGCACTCGGCCAGCGCCAGCGCGCCGCACCTCGAGCTCGACATCACGTTCGCCGCCTGACGCCGCCCAGCCTGGCGGCCATCGTGAGCGAGCGCCGCGCTACCGCGATCGAGTTCACCGACTCGCGGGCACGGATCGTCGCCGCGGGCGCGCGCGAGCGGCGGCGGCTCGAGGCAGTTCTCCACGACAGCGCGCAGGACCGCATCGTCGCGCTGCTGATGCGGCTCGGCTCGCACGCGAGACGGCGACAGCACTGCGCCCAGCTCGTCCCGTCGCTCGACCTGATCATCGTGAACGCCGAGGCGATGACCGACGAGCTGCGACGCATCGCGCACGGCATCCTCTCGCCGGTGCTCGCGAGCCAGGCGCTCGCCGTGGCGCTCCGGTCCGAACCGTCCACAGCGCGATCGGCGTCCGCGTCGTGGACGACGGCGTCGGCCTGGAGCGAGCAGGACGTCGAGCCGCCGTCTACCTGTGCTGCCTCGAAGCGACCCAGACGCCGCCAAGCACGCGGGCCAGGCGCCGCAGCGACGGTGACGCTTCAGCGCCTCGCCGGGGAGCTTCGATTCACGTCCACGGCACGGGCTCGGCTTCGACACCGAGGCGATGGCGGTGCGGCGCCGGTCTCATCAACGTCCGTGACCGCATCGAGACCGTCGGCGGCTGCATCGACGTCGTCTGGCGCCCGGGCGGGGACGACCGCTCGGGGTGGTCCCGTGGGCGATGGCCTCGCGCTAGAGGTCGGAACCGCGCGTAGCGGGTCATTGGCCGCGCTCCGGTCGGCCCGCGATCGCTCGGGCGCCGACGGGCGCGGCTGGGCTGACGCTAGCCCGCCCACGGAGCCGCCGGATCACCCCCTTGGGACGATGTCCGGCCTTACCCGCGCTCCTAGCCTCTACCGCGAGCGCTGGGCCGGCCCGGATCGACGGTTGTCACGAGGCGATCGATGGCGTACAACGGACGCGACGACGACGTGATCGCGATCGGCTCCGCGTGCCGGGCCACGTCGTGCCCCCACATGACACCGCTCGCCGACACCGCTCTCGAGTTCGCGCGCTGGCAGTTCGCGCTGCTGACGCTCTTCCATTTCATCTTCGTCCCGCTCACGCTCGGGCTGGCGCCGTTGCTGGCGGTGATGCAGACGCTCTGGCATCGCACCGGCGATGAGAAGTGGCTTCGCCTGACGCGCTTCTTCGGGACGCTCTTCCTGATCAACTTCGCGATCGGCGTCGCGACCGGCCTGTTCCAGGAGTTCCAGTTCGGGATGAACTGGTCGGTCTTCTCGGCCTACGTCGGCGACGTGTTCGGCACGCCGCTCGCGATCGAAGGCATCGGCGCGTTCATGCTCGAGGCGACGTTCATCGGCCTTGGATCTTCGGCTGGAATCGGCTGTCCCCAAGGTGCACCTCGCCACGATCTACCTCGTCTGGCTCGGCAGCTGGCTCTCGGCGTACTTCATCCTCACCGCGAACTCCTGGATGCAGCACCCGGTCGGCTACGAGATCAACTCGCAGACCGGCCGCACGGAGGCGAACGACATCGCCGACATCCTCTTCCAGGGCTTCTTCCTGTTCGCCTGGGTCCACATCCTCCTGGCCGCGCTCCTCACCGGCGGGTTCTTCGTGCTCGGCGTGTCGTGCTGGCACCTGCTGCGCGGCACGGAACGTCGACGTCTTCCGCAGCGCGGCGAAGCTCGCGATCGTCGTCGTCCTGCCGGTGTCCGTCGTCCAGCTCGGGGTCGGGAGCGAGTTCGGCGTCGCCGTCACCGACGCGCAGCCGATGAAGATCGCGGCCACGGAGGCGCTCTGGGACACGGAGCAGCCGGCCGGGTTCTCGCTCTTCCAGATCGGGGGCTTCACCGAGGACGACCAGACGCCGTCGTTCGACATCGAGATCCCGGGCCTGCTCTCGTTCCTCGCCACCAACTCGTTCGACGGCCAGGTGGTCGGCATCAACGAGCTCCAGAGCCAGTACGAGCAGGAGTTCGGGCCTGGCAACGACGTCCCGGACTTCCGGCTCGTCTACTGGAGCATGCGCGTGATGGCCTACCTCGCCACGTTGCTGGTCCTGGTCGCGCTCTGGGGCGCCTGGCTCCTCCGGCGCGGGAGGCTCGACGGCGCCACGTGGTTCCAGCGGGCCGCGATCGTCGCGCTCGTGTTCCCGTTCCTGTCCAACTTCGCCGGCTGGATCCTGACCGAGGCCGGGCGCCAGCCGTGGGTCGTCTATGGGCTCCTGAAGACGGAGGACGCAGTCTCGACCTCGGTGAGCACCTGGAACGTCGGCCTCAGCCTGGGTGTGCTCGTCTCGCTCTACGCCGCGCTCGGCATCGCCGACTTCTACCTGATGCGCCGTTACGCCCGCCTGGATCCTCCCGACGTCGACCGCGACGAGGAGGGGGCGCCGCAGCCGGCGCCAGGGTACTGAGATGACGCTCGAGATCCTCTGGTTCTGCCTGCTCGCCTTCTTCTGGACGGCCTACTTCGTGCTCGAAGGATTCGACTTCGGAGTGGGGATGCTCCTCCCCGTCCTCGGCAGGAGCGAGGCGGACCGCCGCACGATGTTCGAGTCGATCGGGCCGCTCTGGGACGGGAACGAGGTCTGGCTCGTGATCGCCGGCGGCGCGACTTCGCGGCCTTCCCGGTCTGGTACGCCACGATGTTCTCGGGCTTCTACCTCGCCCTGCTGCTGATCCTCGGCCTCCTGATCGTCCGCGTGCTCTCGTTCGAGTGGCGCGGGAAGGCGAGAGCTCCCGGCTGGAAGGCGTTCTGGGCGTGGATGAACACGATCGGATCGATTGGCGTGCCGCTCCTGTGGGGCATCGCGCTCTCGAGCCTGCTCCACGGCGTCCCGATCGCCTCCGACCAGACCTTCGCCGGCGACTTCGGCGACCTCTTCAGCGTGTACACCGTCCTCGCCGGGATCGCGGTCTGCCTCCTCTTCGCGCTCCACGGCGCGGTCTTCCTCACCCTGCGCACGCTCGGCGACCTTCGCGAGCGTGCCCGGCGCACGGCGTCGTGCCTCGCCCCGGCGGCCGCGGTCGTCGGCGCCGCCTTCCTCGTCTGGACGCTCGTCGTCGCGGACGACGTGAACGACAAAGGCGTGTTCCCGGGCGTCTCTGCCCGTCGCCGTCGCCGCGGTCGCCGTCGTCGCGGCGGTCGTCCTCGTCCGGGCGGGGAACGAGCGCTGGGCGTTCGTCGCCACCGCGACGACGATCGGCGCGGCCGTCGTCACGCTCTTCGTCAGCCTGTATCCGCGCGTGATGGTCTCGGATCCCGGACTTCGCAAACAGCCTCACGGTCGAGAACGCTTCCTCGGCCCACTACTCGCTCACCGTGATGACGCGTCGTCGCGGCCATGCTCCTGCCGGTCGTCCTGCTCTACCAGGCGTGGACGTACCACGTCTTCCGCGCCCGGCTCGGCGGAGAGGAGGCGGGAAGCCCGGTCGACCTGCTCGCTCCGAAGAGCGGCAGCCGCCAGTGCGGGCGATCGATCCGCGCCTGCTCCACCGCGCGCGGCCGGTGCGCGTCCTGCTCGCCACCGACGCGGCGCTCGGGGTGATCGCCGCGCTGCTCGCCCTCGCCCAGGCACGTCCTCATCGCGAACGTGGCCGCACGCGCGTTCGCGGGCGCCTCGCTCGCGGACGTCGGCGGCGCGCTGGCGCTCCTCGCCGCGCGTTGTCGTCGCGCGCGCGGGGACGACCTGGGGGTTCGAGGTCGCGGGACGGCGCGCCGCGACGGACGTGCTCTCGCAGCTCCGGCTCGACCTCGTCGGGCGCCGGCTTCGCGACCGGCCCGCGGCGCTCGACGGCGTCGAGAGCGCCGAGGTGGCGACGGTCGCCGTCGGCGGGCTCGACGCGCTCGAGACCGCGTATGCCCGGTACCTCCCGCAGATGGTGCTCGCGGTGGTCGTCCCGGTCGCCGTGCTCGCGCTGGCCGGCCGTGATCGACCCGGTCTCGGCCGCGCGTCATGCTGCTGACCCTCCCGCTCGTGCCCGTGTTCATGTGGCTCGTCGGCCGGTACACCGAGCGGCGCGCCAACGAGCGCATACGCGCGCTCGCCCGGCTCGCCACGCACTTCCTCGACGTCGTGCGGGGGCTCCCCACCCTCCGCGCGTTCAACCGCGGCCCGGCCCAGGTCGAGCAGATCGAGCGCGTCGCCGACGAGTACCGCCGGGCGACGATGGGCACGCTGCGTGTCGCGTTCCTCTCCGGGACCGTGCTCGAGCTCGCCGCGACCCTCGGGATCGCGCTGGTCGCGGTCACCGTCGGCGTCCGCCTCGTCGAGGGCGGCGTCGGCTTCGAGGCCGGCCTCACGGTACTCGTGCTCGCGCCCGAGCTGTACCTGCCGCTCCGGAACCTCGCCGCGCAGTACCACGCGAGCGCCGACGGTCTCGCGGTCGCGACGCGGCTCCTCGACCTCATCGAGGACGGGCCGGCCGCCGCGCGAGGCGACGTCCGGCCGCCGAAGCCGAGCGAGGCTGCCCGTCCGGCTCGAGGACGTCTCGTTCTCCTATCCCGCGCGCGACGGGCTGGTGCTCGACGCCGTCCACGTCGAGCTCGGCCCGGGCGAGACGGTCGCGCTCGTCGGGCCGACGGGAAGCGGCAAGACCACGATCGCGTCGCTGCTCCTCCGCCTGGCGGACCCGACGAGCGGCCGCCTGCTCGCGGGAGACGTCGACCTGGCCGCCTGCGACCCGGCCGCATGGCGGGAGCAGATCGCCTGGGTCCCGCAGCGGCCGACGCTCTTCCGCGGGACGGTCGCCGACAACATCCGGCTCGGCCGACCCTCGGCGGAGGACGAGGAGATGCGGCGAGCCGCGGCGCTCGCAGGCGCGGACGCGTTCGTCGCCGACCTCCCGGACGGCTACGAGACGGTGGTCGGCGACGGCGGCCGACCGCTCTCCGCCGGCCAGGTGCAGCGGCTCGCCCTCGCGCGCGCCTTCCTCCGCGATGCGCCGCTCGTCATCCTCGACGAGCCGACGGCGAACCTCGACCCCGTCAGCGCGGAGCTCGTCGGCGATGCCGTCGACCGGCTGCGCGGCGGGCGCTCCGTCCTGCTCATCGTCCACCGGCCCGAGCTGGCACGCCGTGCCGACCGGATCGTCACCCTCGACGCGGGCCGCATTGTCGAGCCCGCACGGGACGCGGCATGAGAACCCTGCGGCGACTCGTCGCGATCGCGGGCATCCCTCGCCGGCGCGCAGCCCTCTCTGTCCTCCTCGGCGCGCTCGCCGTCATGTTCGGCGTCGCGTTGATGGCGACCGCCGGATACCTGATCTCGCGCGCAGCCGAGCAGCCGCCCATCCTCTCGCTCACCGTCACGATCGTCGCGGTGCGCTTCTTCGGGCTCGCCCGCCCGCTCACGCGCTACCTCGACCGCCTCGTTGGGCACGACCTCGCGCTCCGCGCGCTCGGCCGGATCCGCGCGGGCTTCTATGCGCGCCTCGAGCCGCTCGCGCCGGCACAGCTCGAGGGGTACCGGCACGGCGACGTGCTCCAGCGGATGGTCGGTGACGTCGACTCGCTGCAGGGCCTCTACCTTCGTGGCCTCGGGCCGCCGCTCGCCGCGCTCGCCGCCGGCGCCGCCGCCGTCGGCGTCACCGCGGCGTTCCTCCCGCAGGCGGCAGTCGTGCTCGCCCTCGGGCTGCTGGTCGCAGGCGTCGCGGTTCCGGTGCTGTCCGGGGCGCTCGCGCGCGCGGCCGCCCGACGGCGCCGAGCGGCCGCGGGCGAGCTGAACGCCGAGCTCGTCGAGCTGCTGCGCGGGGCGCCGGAGCTCGTCGCCTACGGCCGCGAGGACGACGTCGAGCGGCGCGTCCGCGCGCTCGACGGCGAGCTCTCGCGCCTCGCGCGGCGCGACGCCTCGTCGCGCGGTCTCGGCGAGGCGCTCTCGCTCGCCACGTGCGGCCTGACGGTCGTCGGCGTCCTCGCCGTGTCCGTCACGGCACACGACGCGGGACGCTCGACCGGGTGCTCGTCGCGACGCTCGCGCTGCTCGCGCTCGCCTCGTTCGACGCCGTCCTTCCGCTCCCCGGCGCGGCGCGCGAGCTGACCGCGAGCGTCGCTTCGGGACGACGACTGCTCCAGCTCGACCGACGCCGAGCCGAAGGTGCGCGATCCCGAGTCGCCGCTCGCCGCGCCGACGGCTCCGGCCGTGGTCGCCCTCGAGGACGTGACCGTCCGCTACCGCGACGACGAGGCCCCTGTGCTCCGCGGCGTCGACCTGCGGCTCGATCCGGGCCGCAAGATCGCCCTCGTCGGGCCGAGCGGCGCAGGGAAGACCACGGTGACGCACCTCCTGTTCCGCTTCCTCGACCCGGAGCACGGACGGGTGACGATCGCCGGCCACGACGTCCGCGACCATCGCCAGGAGGACGTGCGCCGGATGTTCGCCCTCGCCGGACAGGGCGCGCACCTGTTCACGTCGACGATCCGCCAGAACCTCCTCCTCGCGCGACCCGACCGCGAGCGACGACGAGCTGTGGGCCGCCCTTCGCCGGGCGCAGGCCGCCGACTGGGTCGCCTCGCTGCCCGACGGCCTCGACACCTTCGTCGGCGAGGAGGGTGACGGGCTCTCGGGCGGGCAGCGCCAGCGTCTCGTCCTCGCCCGGGCGCTGCTCGGCCAACGCTCCCGTGCTCGTGCTCGACGAGCCGACAGCCCACCTCGACCCCGCCACGGCCGCGCTCGCTGATGGACGCCGTCCTGGACGCGAGCCACGGGAAGACCGTGCTCCTGATCACGCACCGGCCGGAGGGGCTCGACCGCATGGACGAGGTCGTCGCGATCGACGGCGGTATGCGGGTCGGCCGCGCGGGCGACGGATCATCCCGACGGGACGATGTCCCGAGGCTGGCGACGACCTAGCGTCGAGCCATGCCGCGTACGGACGCCGGCCACTCGGCCGTGCCGAGTGGATCGCGATCGCGATCGTCGTCGTCGTCTCGGCGGTCGTGTTCGCCCTCCTGCTCGCAGCGGAGGCGGGCGTCTGGACGTGGGTGATCGTCGTTGACGGCGCTCGTCGTCGTTGCCGCAGTCGCGATCGCGATGCTCATCTCGCGCAGCCGCCATCCGCCCGCGTTCGACGCGCCCCGGCCGACCCGGTCACAGGCGCCGGCGGACGGCGTCTACCGCGTGCTGGTGGTCGCGGACGAGAGCCTCGGCAACCGCGTCGTCACCGAGGAGCTCCTGCCGCGCGCCGGCGGTGGCCGACTGGAGGCGTTCGTCGTCGCGCCGGAACTTCGCTCCCGGCTCGCCCACTGGACCGGCGACGACTCGGAGCACGGGCATGCGGAGCGGCACCTCGGCGAGACGCTGAGCGCGTTCGAGGCCGCCGGGATCCCCGCGAACGGCACGGTCGGGTCGGACGACCCGATCCAGGCGGCGGACGACGCCCTGCGCACCTTTCCGGCCGACGAGCTCGTCTTCGTGACCGGGACCGAGGCGAACTGGCTCGAAGACGACGCGCTCGACTTGCCCGCGGGCGCTACGGCATCCCGGTCACGCACATCGGCGCGTAGGCGGAGCAGGCTAAAGGCCCGTCTCGCGTCGTCGACGTGTCCTCGAACGTGTACGCGGCGAGCAGCTGCTCCTCGAAAAACGAGACATCGGTGCGCTCAGATGCCGATCGCGAGCAGCGAGCGGCTCAGCTACCCAACGGCCTGATCTTCGACTCGATGCGGTCAAGACGCGCATCGGTCGCGGTGATCGCCTGTCGTGTCTCGACCAGCGCGTCGAGAATTGTCTCGGCGTTGCGCTCATCGTGCGCACGCTCGACCGACCTGCGCCTTTGCGCTGGCACGCTGGATCACGGCACTCGTCACCCCAGCCGTGAGGAACGCGATGAAGGAGACGCCGAGCACCATTTCGATGCCGCCGATGACTCGGCCCACGGCGGTCGTGGGCACGACGTCTCCGTAACCGACCGTCGTGACCGTTTGCAGCGCCCACCAGACCGCCAAGCCCAGGGAAGGGAAGTTGTCGGGATCGACGATCCGCATCACGATCGCCCCGACAAACGCCAGTCCGACGAACGTGATGGCAAGGCCCATCGACCACAGATCGCGCGTTGGCGATCCGCCGAACGCGGCGCTCGATGAGCGACGACCTGTCCGGCGGCGGCGTAACGTCGTCCTTCGTCACAGACGTGAGGTTCAACGACGGGGCCAGCTTCCCTCGCCGTGGCTGAACCGACCAGCAACGGCGCAGCTTGCGAAAGAACCTCGATGGCGCCCACGCGCCAGTCGGGGAGCCCTCGTCCCACATGACGAGCATGGCCACGAAGCCGAGCAGGCAGAAGACGGAGCCCGCCAGGAGCGTCGGCCGGGCGCCGTACGCCTCGACGAGCCTGGCCGAGAGGCGCCTCGAGCACCATGCAAAGCGCCGCCGGGAGGGTCGAGCACCCGCCTCGTTACCTCCCCGCACTAGACTCACGCATGGCTTCTCGACAGGAGGCAGGCTGGCGAACTTCGGCTACGACGGGGTCGTCATCGGCTGGGCTTCGACGGAAGCGCCGTGGCGCTGCGGGCTGGAGAAGGGCTGAGAGCAGCTGGTGGAACAAGAGGGCCACCCCGACGGGCGCACGGCGCCATCGACACCGGCGACGCCGAGTCCGCTCGAGCTTCTCCAGAGCCGCTCGTACGTCGTGCTGCTCGTGCTCGGCGCGCTCATCGGTGTGCCGGTGGCGGCGGCCGCGTACTTCTTCCTCGAGGGTTTCACCGAGCTGCAGGACTATCTGTACGGGACGCTGCCCGGCGACCTCGGCTTCGAAAGCCAGCCTGCCTGGTGGTCGATTCCTCTGCTTGCGCTGGGCGGCCTGCTGGTGGCGCTCACGATCCGGTACCTGCCGGGAACGGCAGGGCACAAGCCGGCGGAGGGGTTCAAGGCATCGGGACCCGTGCCCCCGATCGAGCTCCCCGGGATCGTCATCGCCTCGTTCGCCACCCTCAGCCTGGGGGTCGTCCTTGGCCCGGAGGCGCCTCTGATCGCGATCGGCAGCGGCCTCGGAGTCCTCGCCGTCCACCTGGTCAAGCGTGACGCGCCTGAGATGGCCAGCGTCGTGATCGGCGCCGCCGGGAGCTTCGCCGCGATCAGCACGCTCCTCGGCTCGCCCCTTCCGGCCGCGTTCCTGATGATGGAGGTGGCCGGGATCGGCGGCGCGATGCTCGGAGTGGTGCTCGCGCCCGGGCTGCTCGCCGCCGGTGTCGGCTCGCTGATCTTCATCGGGCTCGACAACTGGACGGGCCTCGGCACCTTCTCGCTCTCGGTCCCGGACATCCCTGCGGCCGGCAGCCCCGGTGTATCCGAGTTTCTGTGGGCGATCGTGATCGGCGTCATCGCGGCGATCATCGGCGCCGGCGTCAAGCGGCTGGCGCTGCTGCTCCAGCCGATCGTCGAACGCCGAATGGTGCTGCTGACACCCGCTGTCGGCGTCGCGATCGGTGTGATCGTGCTGATCTTCGTCGAAGTAACGGGGAGAAGCTCGGCCGAGGTGCTCTTCTCGGGACAGGATCAGCTCCCGGGCCTGATCGAAGGCGCCGACGACTGGACCGTGGGCGCGCTCCTGATGGTCGTCCTCTGCAAGGGCCTCGCGTACAGCCTCTCGCTGAGCAGCTTCCGAGGCGGCCCCATCTTCCCGAGCATGTTCATCGGCGCTGCGGGCGGCATTGCCCTCTCCCACCTTCCCGGCCTGCCGATGATCGCGGGCGCCGCAATGGGTATCGGCGCGATGATGGTCGCAATGCTGGGATTTCCGCTCACGTCCGTTCTCATCGTGAGCGTGTTCCTCCAGGCCGACGGCCTGACCCTGATGCCGCTCGTGATCGTCGCCGTCGTCGTCTCCTGGGTCGTCTCAGCCCGGCTCCCTTCCCGCACCCGGCTCCGCGGCCCACTCGTAGGCGGCTGCCATCGGGGGCGCTGCGCCTCGGGTGCGGCCGCGATCAGGCGGACGTCGAGACGGTTTCCTTCTGGGTGGTCTCGCGGTGCTTCTTGGCGAACTTCTTGCTGACGAAGCGCCCGGTCAGGTTGTCGCGGTAGCGTCGCCGCGCTGCCGGTTTAGGGGTCTTCTTCGGCTTCTTGGCCATCGGTATCGCGCCGTCCTCCGTGGGTTTCGGGATCGCCGTTCGACGGGCTTCGATCCCAGAATCATCGGCTGCGACGGACTGCGGCTGAAGAGATGGCGCCGGGGCAGAGTTACAGAGCGCCCGGCGCGATGCGGTCGGCCAGCGCCTTGCGGATCTTCCGCTGGATCGTCGGCGACGTGTCGAGCAACTCGCCGAAGCCCTTCGCCGTCACGCGGAGCACCGTTACCGGCGACGTCGTCTTCACGGTTGCCGTCCGTGGCGCGTTCGTGAGGAGCGCGATCTCCCCCGCGAAGTCGCCGGGCCCGAGCGTCGCGACGCGGCGGTTGCCCCTCCGCACCTCCGCCGTTCCTTCGGCGAGGACGAAGAAGTCGCGGCCCGGCGCCCCTTCCCGGATGAGCACCTTGCCTTCCGGCTCGTCCAGCTGGGTGGCGATGTCGGCGACCCGGGCGAGCTCGGGCTGCGAGCACGCCTGGAACAGCGGGACCCCGGCGAGCAGCTTCATCTTCGCGTCGCGACGGAAGATCACGCGGTTGAGTCTAGGACGTCGTCGCCGCCAGCGGAAGCGCGGGCCGTCAGGCGAGGATCACGTCGCAGCCCGCCGCGCGCTGCACCTCGGCACCGACGTCCGCGCCGAAGAGGTTCGAGAGGAACCCGTGATGGTGCTCGCCGAGAACGATCACGCCGGCGCGGATCCGCGTGGCCGTCTCCACGATCGCCCGCCCGGGCTCACCCGCCGTCCAGGTCAGCTCGGCGTCGTGCCCGGCGGCGGCGAGGACGTCCCGGGCCTCCGTCAGGTGGTCGACGACGTCCGGCGGCGGCGACAACTGCGCCCCCTCGCGGTCCGAGATGTCGTCGAGGGTCCCGAAGTGGCGCGGCGCGTCGGGGCTGAGCGGCATGTTCGCGACGCTCAGGACGACGATGCGCCCGCGCGACTCCCGTGCCTCGGCGATCGCGCGGTCGAGCGCCCGGCGCCCGCCGTCCGACCCGTCGTAGCCGACCAGGATCCGTCGCACGGCGACATCGTGCACGAACCCGTGGCGCGAGGTCGGTTCGGGGCGCGGACGGCGCATTGCACCGTCCGATCGGGGCCCCTACGCTCTCCGCGATGCCCTCGACCCTCGCCCTCGTCGCCGCGTTCCTGTTCGCGCTGGCGGCGACACTGCAGCAGAAGGGAGCGCTGAACCTCCCCGAGCTGTCGCTCAAGAGCCCCGCCTCGCTGGCGCGGCTCGCCGGGCAGACGATGTGGCTCCTCGGGACGGTCGCGCTGCTCACCGGCTACGTCTTCCAGGCGGCCGCGCTCGACCGCGGCCGGCTCGCGATCATCCAACCGCTCCTCGTCACGACGGTCGTGTTCGCGCTCCCGCTCGGCTACTTCCTCACCGGCCAGCACATCGGCCGCAACGAGATCGTCGGCGCGGCGGTGATCGTCGCCGGGCTCGCGCTGTTCGCGCTCTTCGGCGACCCCGCCGGCGGGAAGGAGAACGCGCCGGGGAGCGAGTGGGCGATCGCGATCGCGATCATCGTCGCCGTCTGCGTCGCGCTGCTCATGGTGGGCGGCCGCGGAGGCCTGACGATGAAGGCCGCCGTCTACGGAACCGTGGCCGGCATCCTGTTCGGGCTTTCGGCTGCGCTGACGAAGCCGACGCTCGACTTCCTGCACGCCGGGGATCGACGAGCTGCTGACCCACTGGGAGCCCTACGCGCTGGCGATCGCGGGCGTGCTGGGATTCGTCCTCCAGCAGATCTCGCTCGGCACCGGGAGACTGGCGCCCTCCGTCGCGACCGTGTCGGTCGCCAACCCGGTCGTCGGCATTCTGCTCGGCACCCTGCTCCTCGACGAGCGGCTCAGCCGGCCCGCCTGGCACGTCGTGGTCGCCTGCATCGGCCTCGGGATCGCGCTGGCGGGCGCCGTCCTGATCTCCGTCTCGCGCGAGGGGCGCCGCGAGCCCGAGCGCCCCGGCGCGCCCGCGCCGGACGCAGCCGCGGCGTAGCGACCGTCAGCTGAACGTGTTCACGGCCCGGGCGACGATCAGGCCGAAGAGCGCGAGTGCCACCGACGCCTGGACGACCATCGTGTACTTCGCGCGGAGCGTGAGCGGCATGACGTCGGTCGGGCTGAAGGCCGTCGCGTTCGTGAAGCCGAGGTGGAGGTAGTCCAGGAAGACCGGCCGCCACCCGGGGGCGAGCTCCGGGTCCATCTGCTGGGTGAACGCGAAGTCGAAGGCACGGGGCGGCCGCCGTGAGCGGGCGAGAGGCCCTCCGCCGTCCATCAGCCAGTAGAGGAGCGCGAAGGAGAGGTTGTTCCCGAGCCAGACGACGCCGCCGGAGGCGAGCAGCTCGCTCGGTGTCTCCGTCACCCCTTCGCCCCTGATCAAGTCGTAGATGAGAAGCACGGTCGCCCAGAGCGCCGCGAGGACGAGGATGACGACGAATGTCACGGCGACTCGACGCACCCAGCGGCGGCCCTCCGGAACCGTCGCCGGCCCGAGCAGGAGGATGGCGAGCAGGACGCCTTCGATCGCGGGGACGAGCCACGCGACACGAACCGGCGAGTCGTTCGGGAGCCAGACCCGGAGGGCGATGTTGATCGCCATGAAGGCGAGGAGCGCGAGAGCGGGTGGCCAGCGCGACTCGCCGAGCGGAAGCTCCGGATCGACGGCGGGCGAAGTCGCTTTCGTTGCGGCATCGGGCTCGGCGGCCATGTGCGGATCCTCGCAGAGGCCCGTCCCCCGGAGGTCGGAGGACGGCCGGTCAGCCGTCGAGGATCGCCGATCCGAGGGGACCCCGGCCTCGCTCTATCGCGAGGCCGGGTCCCGGTGCACACGGAGGCGGCTCGGCTCGGCGCCGATTGCCTTCAGCTGGTCGAGGGTCGCGCCTCGAGGCTGTCCGTCGGCCGATCGTCGGCGAACCGGACACGTGCCTGCCGATCCCAGGCGATGTCGAGGGCGAGCAGGAACAGGTTCGCACCGGCGGTCGCTCCGACGATCGCGACGAACGGCGCGAGGAACCCGAAGCCCGCGGCCGTCACGTTGAACCCGAGCCACGCACCGATGAGAGCGCCAGCCACTGCTGCCGCCAGTCCCGTGTTGCCCGGCGTGGCCGAGTCGCGGTTCACCCAGGCGAGGTAGACGCCGAGGCCGATCGGCACGCCCACGGAGAGCGAGACGACGAGCTCGTCGGTGAGGGCGACACCAATGTTCGTCGCCAGCACGATCAGCAAGCCGAGGAGGAAGCCGCCCAGCCCGAGCACGAGCGGATACACGGCGCGGAGCACGACGCTGCTCTTGCGTCCGAACGGGCCGCGCCACCGCACGCGAAGCGCCATGTACACCAGCGAGAGCACCGTCAACGCGGCCAGCGCCAGCATCGCGGCGAGGACGATCTCCGCGATCGGGCCATGGCCGAGCGCGGGCGTGAAGTCGACCGGCGTACGCGTGTAGAGCGACGTGTCGACCCGGCCGCTGTCGAGGTACGTGTTGATCAGCCGGTTGCTTGCCGGCGTCTGGTATGTCCAGAAGTCGTCCGTGTGGCCGATGTCCGGCAGCACGACCTCGCGGCCCTTCGACAGATGCGGCAGCAGCTCACGCTTCCCGTTCTGGGGCGGCGTCGCGACGTCGAGCCTGCCGCCGATCAGGAGCGTCTCGACGTTCGAGTCCTGGACGCGGGTGTACCGGTTCTCGTCCGGGCTCGCGGGCCACGAGTCGTACAACCGGCCGCCTGCCGTCAGGAAGTCGGTGCCGGGGCTGCCGATCACCGACCCGCGGTCGGCATGGGTCGCGAAGAAGCGACGGGCGTAGGCGGCGTCGCTCCTTGCGACCGCGGCGACGTCACCCCACACCTGCACACGGGGGAAGATCGCCTGGGTCATCAGGGAGAGGAACCACGCCCCGCTGCCGTCGCCCTTGTCGGCGGCGAGGAGCGTGTCGATCGTCCACGGCCCGTTGAGCGGCCCTGCACCATCGGTGGTCGCATGCATCAGACCCCAGAACGCGCCGAGCCGAACGTTGCCCGTCCTGATCGGCAGGAACCACCACCGGTCCGGAATCTCGTCGTAGGCCGAGTGAATCGAGGTGGCGAGATCCGGCGTGCGGGCGCGGCACGACGGGTCGTTCGCACAGAGTGCGGCGTACCGCTCGATCTGCTCACCGGTCGTCCTGGCATCCCACAGGAAGTTGCCGGGTGGGTTGACGCCGATCATCACCGAGCGGTGGATCCGCTGCGGATACCGCCAGGCGTAGATCAGCGCCGTGCGCGTCCCGGCGCTCTCGCTGAGGAGGTCGAGGCGCTCGTAACCCAGCGCCTTGCGGGCCGCGTCGAGGTCGTCGACGCGCTGGGGAAGCGTGTATCCGGCGAGGTCGAAGCCGTCGTCCTGGAGGCGCTCCGCGCAGTCCTTGTACGCCGCCGCGTCGGCGCGCATCGCCTTCTCGGTGAGGAAGCCGCGCGCCTGCTCGCGCGCCGATGTGACCTCGGGACAGTCGAGCTTCGACGCGCCGTCGACGCCGCGGTAGCCGACCAGCACGACGTCGTGCTTGTCGGCGAACCGACTCGCGGCCGGGAACGTCATGTTCGTGATCCCTGGACCGCCCTGGAGGCGGAAGATCGGCTCTCCGGGATCCGCCGAGCGAGCGCGGACGCGGGTCACGGGAAGCGCGATCAGGCGCGAGTCCGCCTCGTGCCGGTTCTCCGGGACGACGAGGGTGCCGCAGTCTGCGTCATAGTCGCCCTGCTCGGTGGCGTACTGGCAGTCGTCGAGGATCAGGTCGCCGGCCTTCGCACCGGACGGGACCGAGACCGCGTCGTCGCCCGAGCTGACGTGGACGTAGCCGAGGGCGAGCACGACGACGCCGATGACGACGAGGGCGACGATGCGAGCCGTCGTGAAGGCTCGCTTCGGCTCGGTCGCCCCCTTCCTGCTTTTCGTTGCTTGCCGAAGCGTTCATTTCCAAGGTTCCTTTCTGAGATGGGATCCCCGGCCCGCCGACGCGGACCGGGGATCCGATGCGGGGCTAGACGGACGGGGCCGCCGGCATCTCGGGCGCGGGCTCGGACGCCGGCTCGAGCCGGGGAAGCCACTGGAGCCACGAGGGCAGGTACCAGTTCCAGTCCCCGAGCAGCTTCATCGTCGCCGGCAGGAGCACCGCGCGAACGATCGTCGCGTCGATCAGGATCGCGACCGCGAGCCCGACGCCGAACTGCTTGAAGAACAGCATCGAGAGCGCCGCGAAGATCGAGAACACGAAGACCATGACGACCGCGGCGCTGGTGACGACACCGGCGGTGCGCTTGATCCCGTTGGAGATCGCGTCGTCCATGGACTGGCCCCGGTCGTACAGCTCCCTGATCCGGCCCAGGACGAGGACGTGGTAGTCCATCGAGAGTCCGAACAGGATCACGAAGAGCAGCAGGGGCACCACCGGGTCGATCCCGGCCGTCGAGCTGAAGCCGAGCAGGCCCTTGCCGAAGCCGTGCTGGAAAACGAGCACCAGCACCCCGTACGCCGCGGCGACGGAGAGCAGGTTGAGCACCATCGCCTTCGCTGCGACGACGAGCGACCTGAACGCGACGAGCAACAGGCCGAAGGCGAACAGGAGCACGAAGGCGACCACCGGCGGCAGGCTGGACTTCAGCTCGTCGGTGCTGTCCTTCCACTGTGCCGCCTGCCCGGTGACGCCGGTCTCGGCATTCGGCAGGCGGCCGACCGTCACGGGGACGATCTCTTCGCGCAGGAGCGCGAGTGCCGCGTCCGATTCCCGGTCGGTCGTCTTGCCGGCGATCGGGATGGAGATGTTGGCGACGGTCGCGTCATGGTTGACGTCCACGGTGATCGGCTCGTACATCCGGCCGCTCGCGAGCGCCCGCTGTCGTAGCTGACCGATCGCCGCCTTCATCGCCGGCGCCTCGACGTTCGGGGCCTCGATGACGACGTTCGCCGGCAGCGCGGTGCCCGGGAACGCCTGCTGCATCCGTTCGTAGGCCTGCATGACGGGCAGCGACTTCGGGAACGTGTCCGGCCCCGCCATCGCCAAGCGCAGCTGGAGAGCCGGCGCTGCCAGCGCCAGCAGCAGCCCGCCTGCGAGGACGGTCGAGAGGAGCGGCCGGCGCAGGACGCGGTCGATGATCGCGCCCCAGACCCGGCCTTCGCCGCCGCGGCCGATCCGCCCGACGAGCGGCACCCGTCCGCGATCGACCCTGTCGCCGAGCTTCGACAGCAGCGCAGGCAGGACGGTCAACGAGCCCAGGACTGCGATCGCGACGACCGTGATGGCCGCCACACCCAGCGAGGTAAACGTCGGGTCGCCGGTCAGGAACATGCCGGCCATCGCCACGATCACGGTCAGGCCGGAGATGAGCACCGAGCGGCCCGACGTCGCGGCGGCAGCCTCGAGCGCCGCCCGCTCGCTGCGGCCCGCGGCCCGCTCTTCGCGTTCGCGCTTCAAGTAGAACATCGAGTAGTCGACGCCGACCGCGAGCCCGACCAGGAGCACCAGCGCCGGAGCCTGCATCGCGACCGGAAACACGAGACTGGGAATCGCGATCAGGCCGAGGGTGGCGAAGACGGCGGTCAGAGCGAGGAGCAACGGGATGCCCGCCGCAACGAGCGCTCCGAACGCCACCACCAGGATGAGCAGCGTGACCGGAAGCGAGAGCAGACCGGCCTTGCCGAGGTCGTTCTCGTAGGCGGTCACCACCGCGTCGACCTTGCTCGCATCGCCGAACTCGCCGATGAAGAGCCCCGGGTGGGCCTTCTGCAGGTCGTCGACGGTGTCGAGCACCGAAGCGACCTTGTCTGCGGCATCGTCCGGGTCGCCGCGGATCTCGAACTCGACGAGCGCTGCATGCCTGTTCGGGGCGATCTGCCCCGCGTTGCCGGACTCGAGCGGCGAGCGAACGTTCTGAACGATGTCCACCTTGGAGATGGCGGCGACGACGTCTGCGACCGCAGCCTCGAAGGCGGGGTCGCTCGCTCGCAACGAGCTGCTCTGGACGAGGACGCTCTCGCCGGCCGGTTGGTCGAAACCGGCGTCGAGAATCCTGTCCATGCGGCCGGACTCGCCCGGCCCGGGCTCGTTGGGGTCGATCGTGTTCATGCCGACTGCGCCGCCGACGGCGAATGCGACGAGGACGAACGCGAGCCAGCCGAACGTCGCGATCTTCCAGTGGGCGGCGCTCCAGCGACCCATCCGGGCCGCGATGTTGCGATCGGTATGCGTGGTGCGGGACATGCTCGTTCCTCCTTCAGGCCGCGTAGGCGTAGGGGTGGTAGAAGGCGTCGAGGGCGCGGTCGGGCTCGACCGCGACCTGGAACCCACGTCCGACGCGGGTGTCCTCGACCGAGACGGTGAGCGCGTTGTCGCAGGGGTGCCAGAGCAACGTGACCTGGATCCCGTCGCCCTCGCGCGCCGCGAGTTCGCGCGTCTGCGTTGCGGGGCTCATGGCTCCTCCTTGTGATCCGAACTCCATGGCGACGACGCTAGGAGGGCGGCGGAGCGGTGCCATCGTCGGCAGGCCTGATTCGCACTCGGACGAGCCGACGATTCGCGCTCGCACCTGCAGACGATTCGGGCTCCGACCCCCCGACGACCGGGGCTCCTACTCAGGGAGGAGGCGGCGCTCGAAGACGTGGAGTACCTTCAGCGCGTGAGCCGGTTCGAGAACCTCGCGAGGACGTACTGGGTGGACGGCCTGATCGCGCTCCTCGCGATCGCGGGGATGCTCGAGCTCGTCGTCGCACGCGATTCGGAGAGCGACCCGCCTACAGACCTATGGGTCTCCATGCTCCTGCTGGCGGTCCTCGTCGCGCCGATCTTCGCCCGCAGGCGGTTTCCCTTCGGCGGGCCGCTTGCCTACTGGGTGCTCGCCCCGGCGATCACGTTCTACGACGGAGAGCTGATCCCGTTCATCGGCAGCCTCGGCGTCGTCGGCCTGGCAACGGCATTCATGCTCGGGAACCTGCGGAACGGCCTGAAGGCGGGCATCGGACTCGCCGTCGTCACCGTCGGCATCGTGACGGTCGTCTACAACATCCCCGGCACGACGACGACCAGCAACTTCGTCTTCATCTCCCTCCGGTTCGTGGTGGCCTGGCTCGCCGGCTACGCCCTGCGTGAGCGCGCCGAGCAGGCCGAGGCAGCGGAAGCGCGGGCGATCCAGGCCGAGCGCGACCGTGAGACCGCCGCGCGCATCGCGGTCGCGGAGGAGCGCGCGCGGATCGCACGCGAGCTCCACGACATCGTCGCCCACGCGGTCAGCGTGATGGTGCTCCAGGTCGGCGCCGTCAGGCACAAGCTCCCCGACTCGCTCGCCGAGGACCGCGAAGCCCTGACGGGCGTGGAGCGAGCCGGCCGCACGGCGCTCACGGAGATGCGACGCCTCCTGTCCGCGATGCGACACGACGGGGAGGAAGCGGAGCTCGGGCCGCAGCCCGGCCTCGACGGCCTCGACGCACTGCTGGACGAGGTCGGCCGCGCCGGGCTCCCCGTCGAGCTGCACGTCGACGGGCAGCCGTTCCCGCTTCCACGCGGGGTCGACCTCTCCGCCTATCGGATCGTCCAGGAAGGCCTGACCAACGCGCTCAAGCACGCGCGAGCGAGCGACGCAGACGTGATCGTGCGCTATCGGCCCGATGAGTTGGAGATCGAGGTGCGCGACAACGGTCAGGGCTACGCGACGAGCGACGGCCAGGGGCATGGGCTCGTGGGCGTCCGTGAGCGCGTCAAGATCTACGGTGGTGAGATGAGCGCAGGGACGTCGGACGAGGGCGGCTTCGTGCTCAGCACACGCCTGCCCGTCGGCGGCGAGGGCCCGTGACGATCCGTGTGCTCGTCGCCGACGACCAGTCGATGGTCCGCGCAGGGTTCCGCATGCTGCTCTCCGATCAGGCGGACATCGACGTCGTGGCAGAGGCGAGCAACGGGCTCGAGGCGGTAGAGAAGGCCGACCGCTTCCGTCCGGACGTCGTCCTGATGGACATCCGCATGCCCGAGCTCGACGGGCTCGAGGCAACCAGGCGGATCCTCGCTGCGGACAACGGCGCGCGGATCCTGGTCCTGACGACGTTCGACCTCGACGAGTACGTCTACGAAGCGCTGCGCGCGGGCGCCAGCGGCTTCGTGCTCAAGGACGACCCCCCCGAGCAGCTCCTCACCGCGATCCACGTCGTCGCCGGCGGAAACGCGCTGCTCTCACCGGCTGTCACGAAACGCGTGATCAAGCAGTTCACGCGCGCACCACGCCCCTCGCCGCCCGGGAAGCTCGAGGACCTCAGCGAGCGCGAGCAAGACGTCTTCCGTCTGATCGCACGCGGCCTCTCGAATGCGGAGATCGGCAAGGAGCTCTACATCAGCGAGACGACCGTCAAGACCCACGTCACGCACATCCTCCAGAAGCTCGACCTCCGCGACCGCGTTCAGGTGGTCGTCCTCGCCTATCAGTCAGGGCTGTTCGAGGGGAACGGCGGGGCCGGCGGCGACGACGCGCACGCGGGGTGACGGTCAGGTGATCGTGCAGCCGAGCTGCCGCTGAATGGCGGCGAGCGCGGTAAGGGCTCCCGCGCGTTTCGCGCACTCCGACCGCCGGGTACCAACCAGGCATGGTCACGGCGACGAAGTGCCTCGAGCTGTCGCTCCCGGCGATTCCGTCAAGTGCCCGGGTAGCGCGGGCCGCCGTCGCCGAGAGCGTGGCGCCGTTCGCCTCCGCCGAGCTCGCAGACGACATCCGCCTGTGCGTCAGCGAGGCGGTGACCAACGCCATTCGCCATGCCTATCGACCGGGCGACAACGGCGAGGTCGAGGTGCTCGTCGTCCGGCTCGAGAACGAGCTCCGCGTCGTCGTCCGCGACGAGGGCCACGGGATGGAGAAACCGCACGACGGGCAGCCGACCGGAGGCTTCGGGCTGCTCATCATCGGCAGGGTCGCCCCCCGGCACGCCGTTCACACCGGCGACGACGGCACGACGGTCTCGATGTCGTTCGATCTCGGGCCGAGCTGGCCACTCTGAACTGAAGCGCCGGCCGACGGCCCTCCGGTCGTCAGTTGGAAAGGAGCGCCAGGACCGCCGTCTCGACG
This sequence comes from uncultured Actinomycetes bacterium, assembly GCA_963706915.1. Lineage (GTDB taxonomy): Bacteria > Actinomycetota > Thermoleophilia > Gaiellales > Gaiellaceae > Gaiella. Next base: position 415,003 of record CAVPOH010000004.1, on the reverse strand, counting down.
AGGAGCTCTGCGGTTGCCTGCGGTGACAGCCCACGCCCCGATGCGAGGGAGTCGTACGCCTCGAAGCTCGCGAGTAGCCAGATCACGTCTGCTGCGCGCTCCAGGGTGATCCCCGGCCGGAGCGCATCCTGCTCGGCGAGCCGACCGGCGACCCAGCTCATTCCCTCCGCGCGTCGGGCCTCCGACCGCGCGAGTGCCTGACCGACACCCTCCGGGTCGAGCTTGGCCATCGAGCTCAGGACGCGGAAGACGTCGTGGTGCGCGGCGTACATGTCGACGCCGCCGGCGAGACCGCCGCGGAGCGTCTCGCGCGCGTCGGGATGGCGCACGGCCTCCTGGATGCGGTCCAGCCCCGCACCCATGAGCAGCCGGTCGGTCAGGGCGTCGAAGACGCCGCTCCGGGAGCCGAACACAAGGTAGACGGTCGAGCGGGCGACCCGGGCACGACGCGCGATCTCGTCGACGCTGATCGGCTCGGAAGGCGCCTCGCGGAGCCGGTCGTAGAGCGCGTCGAGGATCCGCTGCCCGGGTCTCGGACGCCGACTCGGCGCGCAGCCGCTGCCGGTACGGGCGCTTGGCCATCGACCCGATCCTATCGCTTTCACTTGACAGATCGTCCTTTGAAAGACACTCTGTCCGATACAAGACTTCCTGTCCGATGGAAATGGGGATTGGCATGACAACACACGAGGTGCCGGTGTTGATCGTCGGGGCGGGGCCCGCCGGCCTCGCGACCGCGCTCGCTCTCGGCCGATACGGGGTCGAATGCCTGCTCGTCGAGCGCCGACACGAGCCCTCGTCTCACCCGCGCGCCACGGTGGTCAGCACGCGGTCGATGGAGCTCGTCCGCTCCTTCGGACTCGAGCGCGAGGTGCTGGCCGGGGGCATCGAGGTCGACTGGCTGATGTGGTTCTGCGAGACCCTCGTGCGCGCAGAGGCGGGACGCGGCGGCGAGGTCGGGCTCCCAACCCGCGCCCAGGCAGCGCTGCTCAGTCCCTCTGCGCCCGAGTGCGTGCCGCAGGACCACCTCGAGCGCGTCCTCCTCGAACGTGTCCGCTCGCTCGGTCCCACGACCGTCGCCCTCGAGACCGAGGTCACCGGACTCGAGAGCGGGCCCGACGGCGTTCTGGTCTCGCTTCGTGGCCACGGCGGCGCGACCCGCGATGTGAGGGCGAGCTACCTCGTCGCCGCCGACGGCGCGCGCAGCACCGTGCGGAAGGCACTCGGGATCCCGATGCTCGGGCCGTCGGACGTCCTCGCGGGATCGGGCGCGCTGGTGAGAACGCCTCTCTGGTCGATGCTCCCGGAGCCCCGCTACGGCGCGTACTGGGTCGAGCGCCCGGGCGCAGAGAGCCTCTTCCTCCCGGCGGGGGGCGACCGCTGGATCTACGCGACCGTGGTCGACCCCGACGATGCGCATAGGCCCTCGAGTGACGCGGATATCGTCGCCCGGATCCGACACGCCGCGGGTGTCTCCGACCTGCCCGTCCGGATCGAGGGGATCCGCTCGTTCTCCTCGGCCGCCCAGCTCGCCGCGCGATTCCGGAACGACAACGTCGTCCTCGTCGGAGACGCCGCTCACCGCGTGACGCCGCGCGGCGGCACGGGGATGAACACGGCCATCCACGACGGCCACGACATCGGGTGGAAGCTCGGCTGGGTGCTGAACGGCTGGGCGGACGCGTCGTTGCTCGACAGCTACGAGCGCGAGCGCCGCCCGGTCGCGGCGCACAACGTCGCCCGCTCCGCCGACCCGAACGGATCGACCCGGACGACCGACGAGGAGCTGCGTGTCGACCTGGGCGGTCGTATCCCGCATCACTGGCTGAACCGCCGGGAAGGCCGCGTCTCCACGCTCGACCTGCTCGGGGCTGGACTCACCGTGGTCACCGGGCCCGAGGTGGCGCGCTGGCGCGCTGCCGCCGACCGTGTCCCCGCGGGGCCGCCGCTGGCCGTCCACGCGCTCGACGCAGTCACCGCCCGCGCGCTCGGCATCGTCGGCGAAGGCGCCTTGATCGTCCGGCCCGACGGCGTCCCCGTCGACCGGCTCGCGCGCGCGGAGTCGCTCGCCGGCGCGCTCGCCGACGTCTCGTCCGCGAGCTCGTCCGAGGCGGTCGCCGCCTGACGGCCGCGGCCGGGCGCTCTATCGTGAGCGCGTGAAGCGGCTCTACGTGCTCCGGCACGCCAAGTCGGCGTGGGACGACCCGACGCTGCGGGACCGTGACCGCCCGCTCGCGCCGCGGGGGCGGAAGGCCGCGAAGCGCATGGGCAAATGGGCGAGGAAGCACGACGTCCGTCCCCAGCTCATCGTGTGCTCGAGCGCCGTGCGCGCCCGCGAGACGCTGCACCGCATGCTCCATTACCTGGGTGAGCCCGAGGTGTGGTTCGAGGTGACGCTCTACGCCGCCTCGGCCGAGACCCTGCTCGCCCGGGTCCACGCGCTGCCGGGGGAGGTCGACGAGGCCATGGTCGTCGGGCACAACCCCGGCGTGATGGAGCTCGTGCTGCTGCTCGCCGGGCCGGGCCGGCTCCGCGACCGCGCGGCGGTCAACGTGCCGACCGGAGCCCTCACGGTGCTGGAGCTGGACGTCGGGGCGTGGGAGGACGCCGCGCCCGGCGCCGCGTCGCTGACCCGCTTCGTGGTGCCGCGCGAGCTCACGTAGGTTTGGCGGAGCGCGTGGTCCGGTAACCGGACCGCCGCCGTACTCGGAGAACAGATGCGCATTGCGATTACCGGAGCCTCGGGCCTCATCGGGTCCGCCCTCGAGCCGGCACTGCGGGAGCGCGGGCACGACGTCCTGCGCCTCGTGCGTCGGGAGCCGCAGGACGCGAACGAGAGCCGGTGGGATCCGGCCCGCGGCGAGCTCGATGCGGCGGCGCTCGAGGGCGCGGACGCGATCGTGCACCTCGCGGGCGAGAACATCGGACAGCGCTGGAGCGACGACCGGCGCCGCCGGATCCGAGAGTCGCGCATGCGCGGCACCGGGCTCGTGGCCGGGGCGGTTGCGGCCCTCGAGCCACGGCCTGCCCTGCTGTGCGCCTCGGCGGTCGGCTACTACGGTCAGCAGGGAGACGCGAAGCTCACCGAGGACGCGCCGCGTGGCGAGGGCTTCCTCGCCGAGGTGGTCGAGGCGTGGGAGTCGGCAGCCGACCCTGCGCGCGACGCCGGCGCCCGTGTCGTCCACTTCCGCCAGGCCCCGATCCTCGCCCGGCACGAGGGGATGATCAAACGGATGCTGCTGCCGTTCAGGCTCGGGCTCGGCGGACGCGTGGGGAGCGGCGACCAGTGGTGGAGCTGGGTGGCGCTCGACGACGTCGTCGCCGCGTACCTTTTCGCGCTCGATCGGCCGGTCGCCGGGACGTTCAACCTCGTCGCGCCGGGCGTCGTCCGCAACCGAGACTTCGTCGACGCGTTCGGAGACGCCCTCCATCGGCCGACCGTGCTCCCCTTGCCGGCGACCGCGGTCCGCGTCGTCTGGGGTGACATGGGCGAGGAGTTCCTGCTCGGAGGGCAGCGGGCAGTGCCGGACCGGATTCTCGGCGAGGGGTTCGCGTTCGCCCATCCCGAGCTCGGACCTGCGCTCGAGCATGTGCTGCAGGACTAGGCGGCGCGGGGCGGGAGCGGTATGAAGGCGCTCGTCTCGCGCTGGTAGCGGCGGTAGTCCTCGCCCCGGCTTCGCAGCGCCTGCTCCTCGGCCGGCGGGATGCCGGTGACGAAGAGGATGAGGAGGAGCATCGCCACCGGAGCCGAGAGGCCCAGCCAACCGTACGGCGCGGCCAGCGCGACGAGCGCGTAGGCGACCCACGTCAGCCACTGGAAGAAGTAGTTCGGGTGGCGCGAGTAGCGCCAGAGACCCGCGCGCATCGTCCTCCCCGCGCTGTCCGGCCGTCGCTTGAAGGAGGCGAGCTGGCGGTCGGCGACTGCCTCGCACGACACCGCAACGGTCCAGACCGCCGCGCCGGCCCACTCGAGCGGCTCGAGCCCGTCGTGCTCGTTGAACGCCGCGAGAAGGAACGGCACCGAGAGGAACGCGGCCGCGAGCGCCTGCGCCTGGAAGAGGACCGCGAAGCTCGCCTGCTCGCGGCCGCGGGCGCGCCAACGCGCGCGGAGCTCGGCATAGCGCGCGTCCTCTCCGTCGCCGATCCGCCGGACGACGAGCCAGGCGATGCGGAGCGACTCGATCGCAGACGAGCGCCGCGACGAGAACGCGGTGCTCGATCCCTCCGGGCGCGAGGAGGGCGTAGAGCAGCGCGAGCAGCGCGAGCGAGCACGCCCACCCGGCATCGACGAGCGTGGCGTCGTGCGTCTGCCGCTGGCGGAGGTAGAGGAACGCCTGCAGGACGGCCGCCACGGCCCACCCGAGCAGCAGGAGCGCCCACCGCTCCTCGATCATCGCGCAGTGCGTCCGGCGAGCAGGCCGAGTGCGGCGCCGAAGAGCGCGTGACGCCATGTCGCCTGGGCGAAGGCCGGGCCGTTCGTGAGCAACGGCGGGATTCCCCGCGTGCCACGCGCCGGGTGGAACCGGTCGACGAGGCCGCTCAGCGGGTACAGCGCGACGTGCTCGCCGAGCGCCATCGCGACGGCCAGGGCCCGGGGCTCCATGCGCGTTCGGTGGCGCAGCTCGTGAAACGCGAGCCCGAAGAGCATGCCGTTCGCGACGTGCACCGCGAGCCCGGCCGGCCGCCAGTGGCGCCCGCGCGTCACGGCCTTGCCAAGGACCGCGACGTCCGAGTAGTCGCAACGGAAGAGCAGCCGGTCGACAGGCTCCTGCAGTGCCCACAGCGCGGCGGCACCGGCGCCGGCGGCTGCCGCCCGGGTACGGCCACGGCTCGGTGCGGGAGCGAACAGGTCCGGCACGACGGCCATGATCGCAGCGGATCTCTCGCGGCCGCCGATCTCGACCCCGTGCGATGCTCCGGGCCCGTGGCGGAGCTGACGAGTCGACTGGCGGTGCACGCGGACATCCCGGCGCTGACCGCGCTGATGAACACCGCGATCGACGAGCTCCAGCGCGGCTTCCTCGACGACGCGCAGATCGCATCCAGCCGCGCGATCATGGGCATCGACACGCAGCTCATCGACGACGGGACGTACTTCGTCGTCGAGTCGGAGGGAGAGCTCGCGGGCTGCGGCGGCTGGAGCCGCCGTGCGACGCTCTACGGCGGGAACCAGACGCCCGGCCGCGACAGCAACCTCCTCGACCCGGCCCTCGACCCCGCACGGGTGCGCGCGATGTACACGGCGCCTGCCCACACGCGACGCGGGGTCGGCCGACTGATCCTCTCGCTCTGCGAGGCGGCAGCCGCCGCCGAGGGGTTCACGCGACTCGAGCTGATGTCCACGCTCTCCGGCGAGCCGCTCTACATCGCCTACGGATTCCGCCCTCTCGAGCGGCTGGAGGACGCGACCGGCGGCGCCCCCGTGCCGATCGTCCGGATGGAGAAGGCGGTCGACGCGGCACTGCTCCCGGCCCGCTGACCATCGCTCGCCGCGGCGGCGCTCGGCCGAGAGGGCGTGCGCGCGCGACGGCGGCCATCGATAGGAGGCACCGGTTCAGCGGTAGCCCCCGACGTTCCGCGACACCGGCGCATCGACTACCCGGAGCGCGAGCCGCCAGGGGCGGCGACGGCGTGATCGGCGCGGGCGGGCCGCTTGCGCCGGGATGAGATCGAACCGCAGGCGCGTCTCGAGCTGGGTGACGTGTGGGTACGGCATGTCGCCTCCTCTCGCAAAGAACCTTTCCTGGAAGATACTTGCTAGATAGCTTTCTGTCAAGTCGCTTGCGAGTAAGCTATAGTCGAGCCATGTCCAAACCGCATGACGCCGTCGACCGGATCACCGAGCAGTGGCGCCGCGAGCGCCCCGACCTCGACTCCTCTCCGATGGAAGTGCTCGGCCGCATTACGCGCATCGCCGCGCTCTCGGAGCGCGAGCTCGAGACCGTCTTCGGCCGCTTCGGGCTCGCCGGCGGCGACTTCGACGTGCTCGCGACGCTCCGGCGCGCCGACCCCTCGCACCGGCTGACACCGGGCGAGCTGAGCCGCTCGACCATGGTCACGACCGGCGGGATGACGAAGCGGCTCGACCGGCTGGAGGAAGCCGGCCTCATCCGTCGGGAGCCCGATCCGCGGGACCGGCGCGGCAAGCTCATCGCGCTCACGGACGAGGGAGCCGCCCTCATCGACGAGGTGGTGGCGGCCCACGTCGACAACGAGCACCGGCTGCTAGCGCACCTGTCGGCGAGCCAGCGAGGCACGCTCGCGTCGCTCCTCCGAGAGCTCCTCCTCTCGCTCGACGGGCCGCGCTAGAGTCGTTCCCGCGATCGCTCCGTTACCCCCCTGGGGTATCATTCACGGTGTCATGGCCGCCACGCCCGAGCTCGAGTCGCGCGCGAGCGTCCGCCTCGCGATCGAGGGAATGACATGCGCCGGCTGCGCGGCTCGGGTCGAGCGGTCGCTGAACGACCTCGACGGCGTCGAGGCATCCGTCAACCTCGCGACCGAGCAGGCGAGCGTCTCGTACGACCCGGGCCGGGCGGCGATCGCCGACCTCGTCCGTGTGGTGGAGGCGGCCGGGTACGGCGCGCACCTCGAGGCACGCGCCGAGGCCGCCGACGAGCGGGCGAAGGCGCTGCGGATCCGACTCGCCGTCGCCGCGGCGCTGACGGCGCCGCTCGCCGCCCTCGCGATGATCCCCGCACTCCAGTTCGACGGGTGGGAGTGGCTCGCCCTCGCGCTCGCTACCCCCGTCGTCCTCTGGGCCGGCTGGCCGTTCCACCGCGCCGCGGTCGCCAACGCGCGCCACGCGGCCGCGACGATGGACACGCTCGTCTCGATCGGGACGCTCGCAGCCTGGACGTGGTCGGTGGTGGCACTCGCTGGCGCTCGACGACGCCGACACGTACTTCGAGGTCGGCGCGGTGATCACGACGCTGATCCTCCTCGGGCGATTCCTGGAGACCCGGGCGCGCGGGCGGGCGGGCGCCGCGATTCGCGCGCTCCTCGAGCTCGGCGCGAAGGAGGCACGGCTCCTCGTCGACGGGCAGGAGGTCGTCGTCCCCGTCGATCGAGTCCAGCCGGGCGACCGGTTCGTCGTCCGCCCGGGCGAGAAGATCGCGACCGACGGCGTCGTCGAGGATGGCCTCTCCGCGGTCGACGCGTCGATGCTGACCGGCGAGCCGGTCCCCGTCGACGTCGGGCCCGGAACCGAGGTCGCCGGTGCGACCATCAACACGTACGGCCGACTGGTCGTCCGCGCGACTCGGGTCGGCGCCGACACCGCGCTCGCGCAGATCGCGCGCCTCGTCGAAGAGGCGCAGACGGGCAAGGCGCCGATCCAGCGCCTCGTCGACCGCATCTCCGCGGTCTTCGTCCCCATCGTGCTCGGCCTCTCGCTCGCGACGCTCGCCGGCTGGCTCGCGGCTCACCGGCGACGCGACCGACGCGTTCACGGCGGCGGTCTCCGTGCTGATCATCGCGTGCCCGTGCGCGCTCGGGCTGGCGACGCCGACCGCGTTGATGGTCGGAACCGGCCGCGGGGCGCAGCTCGGGATCCTGATCAGAGGGCCCGAGGTCCTCGAGCGCACGCGGCGAGATCACGACGGTCGTCCTCGACAAGACGGGGACGGTCACCGAGGGGCGGATGCGGCTCGTCGAGGTCGTCCCCGCCGACGGCGTCGACCGCCTCGAGCTCCTGCGGCTCGCCGGCGCGGCCGAGGACGCGAGCGAGCACCCGATCGCCCGCGCCATCGCCGCCGGCGCCCGCGACGAGCTCGGGCTCGCTGCCACCGGTCGAGCGCTTCACGAGCCGCGCGGGCCTCGGTGTCGAGGCCGACGTCGGAGGCCGTGCGATCGTCGTCGGGCGACCCGCCCTCCTGGCCGAGCCCGGGCTCCCGCCGACGCTGGCCCAAGCGCGCGCCGCGGCAGAGGACGAGGGCCGCACGGTCGTCGCCGTCGGCTGGGACGGCGCGACGCGCGGTGTCCTCGTCGTCACAGACCGCATCGAAGCCGACGAGCGCCGAGGCCGTCGCCGAGCTCCGGTCGCTCGGCCTGACGCCGGTGCTCCTCACGGGCGACAACCAGCGCACGGCCCGGTCGGTCGCCGACGCGGTCGGGATCGAGCGCGTCCGCGCCGACGTCCTCCCGGACGGCAAGGTCGAGGAGATCCGCCGGCTCCAGGCGTCGGGTGAGGTCGTCGCCATGGTCGGCGACGGCATCAACGATGCGCCGGCGCTCGCCGCGGCCGACCTCGGCCTCGCGCTCGGGACCGGCACGGACGTCGCGATCGAGGCGTCCGACCTCACGCTGGTGTCGGGAGACCTCCGGGCCGCGGCGGACGCGATCCGCCTCGCGCGCCGGACGCTCCGGACGATCCACGGGAACCTCTTCTGGGCGTTCGCCTACAACGTCGCCGCGCTGCCGCTCGCGGTCGCGGGCCTGCTGAGCCCGATCGTCGCGGCGGCCGCGATGGCGTTCTCGAGCGTCTTCGTCGTCACGAACAGCCTTCGCCTGCGACGCTTCCGGAGCGCGCGGGAGGCCGACCCCGGCACTGCACATGCACGTCACCGACTCGAGGGAGCACCCGCATGACCCACGGCTACGTCGAGAACAAGGATGCGCTCGTCAAGCGCCTGCACCGGATCGAGGGCCAGGTGCGCGGCATCGAGCGGATGGTCGAGGAGGAGCGCTACTGCATCGACATCCTCACGCAGATCGCCGCCGTCACCACCGCGCTCGAGAGCGTCTCGGTGAAGCTGCTCGAGGACCACGTGCGTCACTGCGTCGCCGACGCGATCGCCGCCGGCGACGCCGCGGAGGCCGAGCGCAAGAGCGAGGACCTGCTCGCGGCCGTCCAGCGCTTCTCGCGGACGCGCTGACCGCTAGGCGCTCGCAGACACGAGCGCCTCGGCGCGGCGCGCGAGCGCCGTCGCGCCGACGCTCGCGTAGAGCTCGAGCGCCCGGGCGGCCTGCTCGCTGCCGGCTCCTTCCTCCGCCGCCCGCAGCCGCGCGTACGCCTCGCCCACGCGATGGCCCATCCCACCGAGCACCTCGGCCGCGGCGACCCGGTCTCCATGGGCGTACGTGAGCGCAGCTGCATGCCATTTGGACGCGCTCTCGATCCGCGTCAACGCGGCGGCGGCGTCCGCGGCACGCTGGATTTCGTCGAGCGCGAACGCCAGATAGAGCGCCCAGACATTCGCCTCGAACGTCCCGTGGGAGACGAGCCCGAGCAGCTCGTCCGCCAGGACGGACGCGTCGTCGCGCCGACCGACGAGCGCGAGCAGATGCGAGGTCCACGCCATCGTCGGGTAGAGGAGCTGCGGGTCCTTCGCGTGCCGGGCGAACGGGAGAGCGGGCCCGGCCTCGGCGAGACCTCGCTCCGTCTCGCCGCGACCGATCAGGACCGACCCGATCAGGAGCCTGGCGGGCGGCTCCTGGTAGTGGGCGTCGGTGGCGTCCGAGAGGAACTCGCTCGCGACGGCGAACGCGTCGTCCCAGCGGCCCGCGTAGTAGTCGAGCAGCGCGAGCTCGATGCTCCCCCAGGTCAGGTAGCCGACGTTGACGAGCCGCGCGGCGAGCTCTGCGTTCCGCTCGTAGAGCTCGCGCGAGCGCCGGAGCTCTCCGCGGTCGCCGAGCAACGACGCGAGGTTCCCGAGCGCACGCACCGCCTCGGTGGAGTTGATCGCCTCGGCGATGGCGAGCGCGCTCTCGAGATCCGCGAAGCCTCCGTCGTCGCCGTTCGCCGCACGTGCCGTGCCGATGTTGGTCAGGACGTGCGCCTGGAGCTCGCGCACGCCAAGTTCGCGAGCGAGGGCCAGACCCTCGCGACCGACGGTGACCGCCTCGTCATACCGGCTCGCGAGCATGAGGAACCGCGACAGCTCTGCAAGCGTCTTCGCCTTCGAGACCGACGACGTCTCGGCGACGAGGATACGCGCGCGCTCGAGCCGTGCAAATGCCGAGTCGTTCCGTCCGCCGAACCAGTCGCGCTCGGCGAGGAGCACCTCCGCCTCGGCCGCACGTTCGACGTCGCCTCCCGCGAGCAGCAGCTCGAGGGCGCGCTCGACGAACGGCAGCGCGCCCCCCACCTGCATCAGATCGTGCTCGGCCTGACCCTTTCGGAGCGCGACGAGCGGCCAGTCGGCGTCGCCCTCGGGCCACAGCTCGAATGCGCGTGTGAAGAACTGCGCTGCGGGTGGGACGGCGCTCAGGGCGTATGCACGCTCGCCCGCCTCGCGGAACGCAACACGGGCGCGCTCCTCAAGCGCGGTCGTGTCCTGGCCGGACGCCAGGGCGAAGTCGAGCGCAGCGCCGTAATGGTGGGCGAGCATCTCGGAGCGATCCTCGGTGCGATCGCCGCCGAGGGACGAGATCCACCCGGCGGCGAGGGAATGCTTCTCCGATCGCGTGGCGCGCGGGATCTGCGCGTAGGCGACATCGCGGACGAGAACGTGCCGGAACGCGAACTCCGTCTCACCGGCGACCGAGCTGCGGCGGTCTCGGCGCACGAACTCCTTCCGTTCGAGGGCGTGGAGCCGCTCCTCGACCCCCGCGCGCGATGCCCCGCCGACCGTCGACAGCGCGCCCGACCAGAAGACCTTGCCGAGGACCGCGGCGTCCTGGAGCAGCGCCTTCTCCTCGGCGGGCAGTGCGTCGAGCCGCGCGGCGATGATGCCCTGGACGGTCTCCGGGAGGTGCTCCGCCGAGAAGCGGCCGTCCCGGAGCATGCGGACGTACTCCTCCGCATAGAGCGGGTTGCCACCGGCGCGCCGGAGCAGCTCCGACTGGAGGTCGGCCTCGAGCACGGGCTGCTCGAGCAGCGTTCCCACGAGGCGTGCCGTCTCGTCGTCGGAGAGCGGGCTCAGTGACACCGTCGTGGCGTTTGCCTTTCCGCCGCCCCAACCCGGTCGTCGCTCGAGCAACTCTGGCCGAGCCGTCGCGACGACAAGCAACGGCACCCCACTCGCCCAGTCGACGAGGTGGTCGACGAAGTCGAGCATCCCGTCGTCGGCCCAGTGGAGATCCTCGAACACGAGCACCGTCGGGCGCTGCTCGGCGAGCCCCTCGAAGAAGCGCCGCCACGCGGCAAATGCCTCGCTCCGGCTGTCGTCCGTCCCGGCGCCGCCGAGGCCCACGAGCGGCTTCATCTGGTCGACGACCCACGCGGCCTCGGCGTTCTCGTCGACGAGAGCGGCGACCGCTTGCTCGAGCTTCGACGCGGCAACCTCGGCAGTGTCGTTTTCGAGCACCCCCGCCTGTGCCTTCGCCATCTCCCCCAGCGCCCAGAAGCTGACGCCGTCGCCGTAGGGGAGGCAACGGCCCTGGCGCCACGTGACGAGCTCCGGCCGCTCCTCCACGAGCGCCGCGAGCTCGGCTACGAGCCTGCTCTTGCCGATACCCGGGACGCCGACGAGGGTCACGAGCTGCGGCTGTCGCTCGCGCACGACGCGACCGAGCGCGCCGTCGAGGAGCGCCAGCTCGTCGCGTCGGCCGACGAGCTCGGTGAGTGGTCGCTCGTCGACGTCGACGCCGAAGCGCGACTTCGGCTCGACCGCCCGCCAGGCGGGCACCGGCTCCGACTTCCCCTTCGCCTCGACCATCCCGGCGCTCTCGTACGCGATCGTGTGTGCGGTGGCGCGATAGGTGACCTCCCCGACGAGGACGGCGTTGACGGGAGCGGCGGTCTGCAACCGCGCCGCCGTGTTGACGACGTCGCCCGCGACCATCGCCTCGCCCGCGGTCACGCGCGCCCCGCGGGACACGAGCGCCTCGCCCGTGTGCACGGCGATCCGAACGTCCACGTCCGACTCGACGAGCGCGTCGCGGATCGCGAGTGCCGCGCGGACGGCGCGCTCGGGATCGTCCTCGTGCGCGACCGGCGCGCCGAAGACGGCCATCACGGCGTCTCCGATGAACTTCTCCACGGTCCCGCCGCGCCGCTCGAGCTCCGTGCGAAGCTGGGCGTAATACGCGGCGAGCGCCGCACGGACGTCCTCGGGGTCCCGGCCCTCGGCGCTCGCGGTCGACCCGACGAGGTCGGCGAACAGGATCGTCACGACCTTGCGCTCCTCGAGCTCCGCTCCATGGCGCGGGTCGAGCGGCGCGCCGCACCCGGCGCAGAAGGAGACGTCGTCCGGGCTCTCGCGCCCGCACGCCGCGCACAGAATCGTGCCGCCGCCCATCACCCAAGCATTCCGGAGCCCCGGAGAGGGGTCAAACAGGGTGGGGCGTCAGGCGGCCTCTTCGGCGAGCCAGTCCGTCGCAAGCTCCACGGACCGGTCGAGCGAGCCGTTGTCGGCGAGCGCGCTGAGCAGGCCGGACGGATCCGCGACCTCGGTGGCGCTCGCCTCGAGGATCCGGAGCGCCACGAACGTCAGCGGATCGAACACGATGCCCGCCTGCCGCATCGTCGAGCCGACGTGGAACGCCTCGTGCGCCAGCGCGAACTCCATGGACGTGAGCGCGTAGCTCACGGCCACCTCGTTCTCCTGCAGCGCCCGCTCCTCGTCGGCCGGCTGCTCGGTTTCTTCAGACCCCTGCACGATGCCCTCGACCATTGAGACGACGGAATCGCTCCGGAGTCTGCGCGACGTCGAGGCACGGTTACGCTGACGCGCGTGCGAGCGGTCGCCGCGACCCGCTACGTGACGCCGCTGCGCGAGGGCGGCTCGCTTCCCGGCCTCGTCGAGGCGGACGACGACGGCCTCTACGTCCTGAAGTTCCGCGGCGCGGGGCAAGGACCGAAGGCGCTCGTCGCCGAGGTCGTCGCGGGCGAGCTCGCCCGTGCGCTCGCGCTGCCCGTGCCGGAGCTCGTCCTCGTCGAGCTCGATCCCGCGATCGGGCGCGCCGAGCCGGATCCCGAGATCCAGGATCTCCTCGTCGCGAGCGGCGGGACGAACCTCGGCGTCGACTTCCTTCCCGGCGCGCTGCCGTTCTCCCCGGCGGCCGGGCCGCCGCCGGATCCCGAGCTCGCCGCGGCGATCGTCTGGCTGGACGCGCTCGTGACCAATGTCGACCGTACGGCGCAGAACCCGAACCTGTTGTGGTGGCACCGGCGGCTGTGGCTGATCGACCACGGCGCGGCGCTCTACTGGCATCACGCGTCGACGGCGCCCGTGGACGCCGCGGCGCCGTTCGCCGCGATCGGCGACCACGTTCTGCTGCCATATGCGTCGTCCGTCGACGACGCGGATGCCCGCCTGGCGCCGCTCGTGACCGAGGAGCTCCTGCGTCAGATCGCCGGGCGCGTCCCGGCCGTCTGGCTCGACGGACAGGATCCGCAGATGTACGCCGAGTACCTCGGCAGGCGCCTCGCACCGCCGCGCCGCTTCGCACGGGAGGCCGAGCGTGCCCGCGGCTAGCCCGTTCTCCTACGCGGTGTGCCGGCTCGTCCCCCGCGTCGAGCGCGGCGAGCGAATCAACGTCGGCGTCATCGTGTTCTGCCGGCCGCTCCAGTACCTCGAGGCGCGCACCGCCCTGGACGAGGAGCGCGCGCTCGTCCTCTGGCCCGAGCTGGACGTCGAGTCGGTGCGGGCGCACCTGAGCGCGATCGAGCGGATCGCGGCCGGGGATCCCGGGGCCGGCCCGATCGCCGCCCTCGACACGACCGCCCGCTTCCACTGGCTCGTCTCGCCGTCGAGCACGATCATCCAGCCGTCCGAGGTGCACACGGGGCTCTGCGACACGCCCGCGGACGAGCTGGACAAGCTGTTCCGCGAGCTCGTGCTCGCCTGAGCCGCGTCAGCGCCGCTCGAGGACGACGACCGGGATCTCGCGGATCGTCCTCGTCTGGTACTCGTCGTACGGAGGCCACTGCTGCACCGCGAGCCGCCAGACCTCCGCCCGCTCCTCGCCCGTCGCCGTACGCGCCTCCGCCGGGAACACGTCGTCCTCCACCTGCACCTCGACGTGTGGATCCCGGAGGAGGTTCCGGTACCAGCCCGGGTGCTTCCGCGCACCACCGTTGGACGCGACGATCACGTACCCGTTCGGGCTGCTCTCGTAGATCAGCGGCGCCGTCCGCGGCTCGCTGGTTTTCCGGCCCCTGGTCGTGAGGAGCAGGATCTTGGCTCCGCGACGCCAGATGTGACCGACGGCACCGTCGGTCTCGCGATAGCGCCGGACGTGCTCGTCGCCGAAGAGGCGCTCCGCCTCACTCACGCTCATGCTCCGTGGTGGGCGTGCTCGGCCTCCATCGCATCGGCCTTCGTAGCGTGGACCGTCCCGTCCGGATGCTCCGGCGGCGAGTAGAGGGAGTAGAGCTTCAGCTCGCCGCTCCCCGTGTTCACGACGTTGTGCCAGACGCCGGCGGGGACGATGACCGCCCAGTCGTCTGCCACCTCGTGCGTCTCGTCGATCGCGTCCTCGCTCCGGCCGAGCTCGATGCGCGCCTGGCCCTGCTCGATGCGCAGGAACTGGTCGCGGTCGTGGTGTGCCTCGCGCCCGATGTCCTCGCCCGGGGCGAGCCGCATCACCGTCAGCTGCGTGTGCTCACCGGTGAAGACGACCGTGCGAAACGTCGTGTTGTCGAGGGTCTCCCGTTCGATGTCGCCGACCCAGCCGAGCATCGCTGCTCCTTTCGTCGCCTGCACGGTCGTCGTACCCGTTCCCCCTCGATCGACTCACTCGGCCGGCCCGACGACGAACCCGACCTCGTCGACGTAGCACCAGCTCCATTCCTCGCCCGGCTCTGCCGAGCGGGCGATCGGATGGCGGACCTCCGCGGCGTGCCTGCTCGCGTGACGGTTCGGGGAGGAATCGCAGCAGCCGATCTTCCCGCACGTCATGCACATCCGCAGGTGGACCCACGGGCTGCCGATCTTCAGGCACTCCTCGCAGCCGGCGAGCCTCTCGGGCAGCTCCGTGACCGAGATCGAGTCGAGGTGCGTGCAGACGCTCATTTCCGGGGCGTAGCGGACGACGAACGCGGGTCCCGTGTTGGCCTCGTGCCGCCCATCCGAATCTATGGTGCCTCGGCGATGGCGCCGCGTGCGGCGGTCACGACGAGGAGCCGGAGGAATAACACCGTTCGACACGAACGGTGTGGCCGGACCTCGGAAAAGGAGCAACGTCATGTCCCAGCAGGAATCCGGCCCCGCCCTCTCGGGCTGGGCGGTCGGCGGCATCACCTTCGCCGTCGTGATGATGATCATGATCGGCGTGTTCCAGGTGATCGCCGGTCTGGTCGCGATCTTCGACGACGGGTTCTACGTCGTCACCGAGAACTACACGTTCGACCTCGATGTGACCGCCTATGGCTGGATCCACCTACTGATCGGGATCCTGCTGCTGCTCGCGGGCTACGGTCTGTACTCGGGTGCGACGTGGGCGGCTGCGCTCGCGATCGTCATGGCGGTACTGGCCGCGATCGAGAACTTCTTCTTCATCCCGTACTACCCGTTCTGGTCGATCCTCGTGATCGCCCTCTGCGTGTGGGTGATCTGGGCACTGACCCGTACGGGCGCAACGACACGGAGTACATAGGCATGCGGGCGGGACGGCTCGCCGGTTCTCGGCGGCCGTCCCGCCCGGTCTCCTCTAGCGCATCACCGCGTCCGCCGGCGCCCGCGAGCGAACCTCATCGACGAACGCAAGCACCACGGGGTGGGCGGGGTGGATCAGGTGATCTCCGTCGACCCACTCGACGCGCGCGGTCGGGATCGCCTCGGCCATGAGAGCGGTCGGCTCGGCGAACTCCGGCTGCGAGGCCCGGGCGGCGACGACGAGCGTCGGCCGGCGGATCGTGCGTAGCTGCCCGGCGTCGACGTCGAGCACACCCCCACGGAGCTCCGCGAGGATCGCAGGGCCGTTCGCCACGAAGATCTCCTTCACGGCCTCCGACAGGCCGTCCCAGCCGGCGTCCCCAATGACCGAGCGGAACACCACTTCTGCGACGCCTGCGACGTCGGCTGCAGCGGCCGCCTCGGCGCGCCTGGTGACCCGCGCCTCCTTGACGTCTGCGAGCCCGCGCGCCGCGAGCCGGAGCCGCCGACCACGGGACTGGCCGGGGCCGACGCTCCGCACGTGCCGAACGAGCACCTCGCGGGGGGAGCCCATGAACGCCGGCGCCATCGCGGCGAGATAGGCGCGCTCGTCGCCGCCGACCGCGTCGGCGGTCTCCGCCGCGTCGGCCGTGCATCCGACGAAGCGCAGGAGCGCGAACTGGTGGATGGTACGGACCTCGTGCGACGGCAGCCCAGCGCGCCGGCGAGATCCGTGGCGAGCGCGCAGGTCCGCAGCGCGTGGCCGAGCGGCTGTCCGGTCCCGAGATCGGTGGCGAGCGATACCGAGGCGAGAAGCTCGGCCAGGCGGAGCGGCGCCGTGGCATCCGAGCCCGCCATGACCGGGGAACGCTAACGGGAGCGACGCAGCCCTGCCGCTCGGGAAGAGTGGTTTGCGCAGGAGTGCCAGCGGTCATACCATCGGCTGATGGCCGCAGTCTCGTTCGAGGCTGTTCGAAAGGTCTACCCGGACGGCACCGAGGCGATACCGGGACTGGACCTGCAGGTCTCCGACGGCGAGTTCATGGTGCTCGTCGGACCATCTGGGTGTGGCAAGACGACCGCGCTTCGGATGGTTGCCGGTCTCGAGGACATCTCGGGCGGCGTGCTGCGAATCGGCGACCGCGTGGTCAACCACGTGCCGTCGCGGGACCGGGACATCGCGATGGTCTTCCAGAGCTACGCCCTGTATCCCCACCTCTCCGTCTACGAGAACATCGCCTTCGGGCTCCGCGTCAAGAAGATTCCCAAGGACGAGATCGACCGACGTGTCCAGGACGCTGCGCATGTCCTCGACCTCGAGCCCTTCCTCAAGCGAAAGCCGCGCGCTCTCTCGGGGGGTCAGCGGCAGCGGGTCGCGATGGGTCGCGCCATCGTCCGCCAGCCGCAGGCGTTCCTCATGGACGAGCCGCTCTCCAACCTCGATGCGAAGCTCCGCGTGCAGATGCGCGCGGAGATCGCCCGGCTGCAGCACGACCTGGGCGTGACGACCGTCTACGTCACCCACGACCAGATCGAGGCGATGACGATGGGCGATCGCGTCGCCGTCATGCGCAAGGGCCAGCTCCAACAGGTGGCCGACCCGCAGGAGCTCTACGACCGGCCCGTCAACCTGTTCGTGGGCGGCTTCATCGGCTCGCCGGCGATGAACATGCTCGAGGCGACGCTCGACCGTAGCGACGGCCACATCGTCGCCCAGGCCGGCTCGCATTCGATCGCGCTGGACGAGGAGACCGTCGCGGCGCATCCGGCGCTCCAGTCGTTCCTCGGCTCCACGGTGATCCTCGGGATCCGGCCCGAGCACCTCGAGGATGCGGCGCTCGCGCCGGACACGCCCTCCGACCGCCGCCTGAGGGGAACCGTGCAGCTCCGCGAGTCCCTCGGGTCGGAGGTCATGGTGCATCTCCAGGTCAGTGCGAAGCCCGCTCTCACCGAGGACGTGCGGGAGCTCGCGGAGGACATGGATGCCGTCGTCGCGCACGAGCTCGAGGAGGGGGTGACGGAGACGACCGTCGTCGGCCGCTTTGGCGCACGCTCGCGCGTGCGCGAGGGGGACGTCGCGGAGGTCGCCGTCGATACGCGCACGCTCCACTTCTTCGATCCCGAGACAGGTCTCGGGATCTACGAGCAGCCCAGACAGAAGGAGGTCGCATGACCAGGTTTCGCCTCGCGGTTGCGGCGCTCTGCATCACGGCACTCGCCGTGACGGCAGTCGGCACGGCATCGCAGACGAAGACGACGAAGACGACCGCGAACGAGGCGGTCTCGGGGAACCTCTCGATCATCGGGATCTGGACCGGCCCGGAGCAGAAGCGGTTCCAGGCCGTCCTCAACGGGTTCAAGAAGCTCTACCCGAACGTGAGCGTGAAATACACCTCAGGCGGTGACAACACGCCGACGATCCTCGCGACCGCGATCCAGGGCGGCAAGCCGCCCGATCTCGCGTCTATCGCCCAGCCGGGCCTGCTCAGGGACTTCGCCAACCAGGGCGCGCTGAAGCCGATCGGGTTTGCGCGCGCAACGGCAGCGAGGAACTACGCACCCGACTGGCTCAAGCTCGGAACCGTCAAGGGCAAGCTCTACGGTCTCTTCTTCAAAGGGGCGAACAAGTCGACCGTCTGGTACGCGACGGCCGCGTTCAGGAGCGCAGGCGTCAAGGCGCCTGCCACGTGGCCCGCGCTGCTTGCGGCCGCGAGGACTCTGAGGGCGTCCGGCACGCCGGCCTACTCGATCGGCGGAGCGTCCGGTTGGACCCTCACCGACCTGTTCGAGAACATCTACCTGCGCCAGGCGGGTCCGGCCAGGTACGACCAGCTGACCGCGCACACCATCCCGTGGACGCATCCGTCGGTCAAGGCGGCCCTACGGACGATGGCGGCGATCTTCAGCGATACGGGAAATCTGTACGGCGGTACATCGGGAGCGCTGCAAACGGACTTCGACACGTCTGTCAACAACGTCTTCAGCAAGCCGCCGAAGGCAGCCATGGTTCTGGAAGGTGACTTCGTCCCCGGCGTCGCGACGACGCCGGCGAAGGCGATCACGGACTACAACGTCTTCAGATTCCCGTCGATCGGCGGCTCGGCACCCTCGGTCGTCGGCGGGGGGGACATCGTCGTCATGTTCAAGGACAGCCCTGCGAGCCAGGCGCTGGTCAAGTACCTGGCGACACCCGCCGCTGCGACGATCGCGGCGAAGTACGCGCCGGGCTACTCGTCCCCGAACAAGAACGTCCCAGCGAGCGCCTATTCCGACACCCTCAACCGGGCGACGGCAATCCAGCTCTCGCACGCGAGGACGTTCCGCTTCGACCTCTCCGACCTGACGCCATCGGCGTTCGGAGGTACCGAGGGGCAGGGTCTGTGGAAGCTGTTCCAGGACTTCATCAAGACCCCCTCGGACGTGAACGGCATCGCCGCTCAGATGGAGGCAGCGGCAAAGAAGGCCTACAAGTAAGCCGAGGGTGAGCGCAACCGCCCACCCCGAGACAGCCCCGGAGATCCGGGAGCCCGGCCGCTGGCGGCGCTACGCCGTCACGGCCGGGTTCCTGCTGCCGGCAGCAGTCATGCTCGGCGTGTGGGTCGTCTACCCGACGATCTACACCGCGTGGCGGAGCTTCTACGACCGCGAAGGCGACGATTTCGTCGGCTTCGACAACTACCAGACGATCTTCACGACCGACATCCTCGTCACGGCGGTCAAGAACAACGCGCTCTGGGTGCTCGTCGTCCCCGCGTTCGTCACCGCGGTGGGCCTGATCTTCGGCGTCCTGACGGAGAAGATCCGCTGGTCGGTCGCCTTCAAGACCGCCGTGTTCATGCCGATGGCGATCTCCCTGTTCGCCGCAGGCGTGATCTGGCGGATCATGGACCAGAAGGAGCCGGAGCGGGGCACCGTGAACGCGATGATCGGCGTCGTCGCCGACTACGTGAACCCACCCGGTGCGCTCCCCACCGCGTTTCCCGCAACCCCCGGGCTGACCGGCTCCGAGGCCGAGGGCTACACGCTCCGGCGACCCGTGCCTGTCGGCGGAACCGCGCTCCTCCCTCTGACGGGGATCCCGCCCGAGGACGTCCCCGCGGGTGCGACGCAGGCGGTGCAGCCCGAGCGGGAGCAGGGTGGGATCACCGGTGTCGTCTGGCGCGACTTCAAACCCGGCGGCGGCACTACCGGCAAGGTCGAGGACCAGGAGCTTGGCCTGCCCGGGGTGACGGTGGAGCTCCTCGACGGTACGGGCGCACAAGTGGGCTCGACGACGTCCGCGGCCGACGGGAGCTTTGCGTTCGAGAACCTCGAGCGCGGCGCATATCGCGCGAAGATCGGGGCGCAGACGTTCCAGAAGCCGTTCGAAGGCATCGCCTGGCTCGGTCCGAGCCTGATCACGCCGGCGGCGATGATCGCCTACATCTGGGTCTGGGCCGGCTTCGCGATGGTCGTGATCGCCGCGGGCCTCGCCGCGATCCCGCGCGACACGCTCGAGGCCGCTCGCACCGACGGCGCGTCGGAATGGCAGGTTTTCCGCCGCGTCACCGTGCCGCTGCTCGCCCCCGTGCTCAGCGTCGTCTTCATCACGATGCTGATCAACGTCCTCAAGGTCTTCGACATCATCCTCTCCGTCGCGCCCGGCTCGGTCCAGGACGACGCAAACGTGATCGCGCTCGCGATGTGGCGCACGTCATTCGGCGGCGTCAACGACTTCGGCCTCGGCTCGGCGATCGCCGTCTTCCTCTTCCTACTCGTTATCCCGATCCTTCTCCTCAACGTGCGCCGCTTCCGGAGGGAGGTGTAGGAGCACCATGGCCGTCGCCGTCGAAGAGCTTCGCCAGCCCGTGGTCGTCGAGGAGAGCACCGCCAAGAAGATCGGCCGTTACGCGGCGCGGGGGCCGATCAACCTGATCCTGCTCTTCGTTGGCTTGATGTGGCTGCTCCCGACCTTCGCACTCTTCGTGACGTCGCTGATGACGCCACAGGACTACAACGCCTTCGGCTGGTGGAAGCTCCTCTCCGACCCGAGCCTCGTCACCTGGCAGAACTACAGCAACCTCTGGAACGACAGCGACATCCCCGACGCGCTCCTGACGACGCTCCTGATCACGATCGGGGGGACGATCCTGCCGATCATCATCGCGGCGCTCGCGGGGTATGCCTTCGCATGGCTCGACTTCCCCGGGCGCGACTGGCTCTTCGTGGTGGTCATCGCACTGCTCGTGGTGCCCCTGCAGATGGCGCTGATCCCGGTCTTCAAGCTCTACAACACCCTCGGCCTGTTCGACACGATCCTCGGGCTCGTGCTGTACCACACGGCCTTCGCGCTGCCGTTCGCGATCTTCCTCCTTCGCAACTTCTTCATCGGGATCCCGAAGGACGTGTTCGAGTCGGCCCGGATCGACGGCGCCTCGGAACTGCGGATCTTCTTGCGGCTCGTCCTGCCGCTCGGCCTGCCCGCGATCGCCTCGCTGGCGATCTTCCAGTTCCTCTGGGTCTGGAACGACCTGATCGTTGCGCTGACCTTCGGCCGTGAAACCCAGCCGATCACGGTCGCGATCTTCAGCAACGTGCGCCAGTTCGGGAACAACATCGAGCTGATCGCTCCCGCGTCGTTCATCTCGCTGGCAATCCCGCTCGCAGTCTTCCTCGCATTCCAGCGCTACTTCACGCAGGGACTGCTGGCGGGATCCGTCAAATGACGTGGGGGAACCCATGGTTCCCCCACGAGCCCCCTCCTTCGCCTTCTGCCATGGAGCAGCACTCGGGGCCTCCCGGCCGGCAAAGCCGGCCTCCGGCCGCGAAGGAACGCGCTTCGATCAAGCGCACCCTGTCGGGCGAGGCCGTGTTCTAGGGACGCGCCCATGAGGTCGCTCACGCGACAAATCGGTGGTACGGCTCGAGTGGCGATCGTCGGCGGCGGCCTGGCCGGTTTCGTCACCTACCAGACGCTCCGCCACGGCAACCTGGAGCCGTCCGAGATCGTGGTCTTCGACCCGGAGCCCGACCCCGTCAGCGCGTGGCGCCCGCGCGCCGAGGCGATCCACCAGGTGCGCATGCGCTCCGAGAGCGACGGCCATTGCTACCCGACCTCATTCCCGGGCCTCGCGCCCCGAGAGGCGATTCGCCGCGGCGAGCTGATGCCGCTCGTGCAGACCGCCTTCAATCGCTACCGACCGTCCGTCGACGAGTTCCTGCGCCACGTCGACGAGCTTCGCGCGCGAAGCGGCTGGGACGAAAGCATCGTGGCCGATCGGGTCGACCGCGTGACCGCTGTCGACGGCGGCTTCGAGCTCGAGATCGGCAGCGGCCCGGCCGGGAGGCGTACGGATCGGTTTCGGCACCTCCTCCTCGCGCTCGGGCATCCCGGGCTCGCGATTCCGGCCGAGCTCGAGGCCGACCCTCGGACCGTGCACGCGTACGAGCCGCATGGGTACGCACCACGCGTCGCAGTCGTCGGAGCCGGGATGGCCGCTGCGACCGAATGGCTGAACGCGCTCGAGGCAGGGGCGACGGTCGTCTCCGTGCGACGTCGCGAGCCGCTGCGTCGGCCGCTCAACCTCCCCCGCCCGCTCTTCTCGAAGCGCGGGCTGGCCGGATTCCACTCGCTGCCGCCGGCCGAGCGAGGTGAGGTGCTCGCGGAGATCTCGGCACCGTCGTATCCGCCCGGACGCGCCTGGGACGATCCGCTCGACCGGGCGGTCGCGGAGGGACGGTTCCGGACCTCCGAGTCCGTCGACGGAGAGGATCAGGTCATCTGCGCGACCGGATTCCGGCGGGGCTACGCGCCCGATTCACTGCTGCGCCGGCTCGTCGAGGACCACGGGCTCGAGACGCACGGGCGCTGGCTGGTCCTCGCGCCGGACTCGACGGTCGGCGAGCTCACCGATCACGCGCGAACCCTCGCAATCGCAGGTGTCCACGCCCAGTGGGCCTACCCGGCGGCGGACACGCTCGCCGGGATGAAGTACGCGGCCCGCCGCTTCCTCCGCAGGGTCGAGGCATGTCGTACACGCTGAGAGGACGACTGGAGTCGCGACTGGCGGCGGCGCTGCTGCCCTTCCTCGCGGCCTGCGCGATCGCGCTTGCGCTCGAAGCCTGGTGGCCGGTCGAGCTGGCGGGGGCGATGATCGGAGCCGGGCTCGCGCTCGACGTGGGCCTCTACCACCGGCTGCTGCCGTACCAGCCCGCGTGGGCGGCGCTCCCGATCGGACTGCTCGAGCTGACGACGACGATGGCGCTCGTCCGCCTGTTCGACATCGCTGCGCCGCTCGAGC
Source organism: uncultured Actinomycetes bacterium (assembly GCA_963706915.1). Classification (GTDB taxonomy): domain Bacteria; phylum Actinomycetota; class Thermoleophilia; order Gaiellales; family Gaiellaceae; genus Gaiella. The sequence continues at coordinate 392,241 of CAVPOH010000004.1, read as the reverse complement.
CCGCGCTCTGGTTCTTCGCGCTCTCGTGGGTCTTCGCGCAGGTACTCGGTCAAGCGGGCTGGCCGCTCGTGCGCCTCACCTACGCCGAGGACGGCGGGGAGCTCGGCCGCGGCGGCGTGGCGCTCGTCGCGATGGCGCCGGCCGCGGTCCTCCTTGTCCTCGGGACGGCCTGGGCGACGCGGCCGCCGACCGTCCATCTCGCCGCAGGCGTCCACCAGGGACCGATCGTGATCACGAGCAGCCAGGTCCTCGACGGCGAGCCCGGGACGATCGTCAAGGGCGGCATCGTCGTCCGGGCCGACGACGTCACCGTCCGGGACCTCGCCGTGATCGGGGGAGAGTACGGGATCGAGGTCGACCGCGCCGATGGTGTCCTGCTCGAGCGCGTGTCGGTCTCGGGCGCGGGCCTCGACGGCATCCATGCGCGCCGCTCCTCGGTGACGATCCGCGACTGTACGATCGACAGCCTCGGCAACCCCTGGGCGCAAGGCATCGACATCTCTTTCGCCTTCGACAAGGCGCCCAGCCGCGTCACCGGCTGCACTGTTGTCGGCGGGTTCGAGGGGATCGTGACCCACTCCGTCAAGGCGCGGATCGACGGGAACCGCGTCAGCCGCACGACGCCTCCGCGCAATCTCGATGACCGAGATGTCGATGGGGCGGATAGAAGACAACGAGGTCTGGGACGCGCTCGGGATCGGAATCCTGTGCTTCGACATGTCGATGTGCGAGATCGACGGCAACGTCGTCGTCGCGACCCGGCCCGACCGCGCCTCAGGCGACGCTTGGCGCGGATCGGCTATGGCGTGCTCTCGAGCTTCCACGCGGAGGTCGAGCTCGGCGACAACGAGCTCGCGACGAACCCTGTCCCGGTCGGAGCCGTCGCAGACGCCCACATCGTCGACAAGTAGCTCGCACCGCTGACGCGATGCCGCCCCGGGCGACCGGCTAGTCGCCCGGCGTGGATCGCGCGTACGGCGTCGATCGTGTCCGCCTCGGCTGCCGACTTGTCCGGCCGGTACCCCTTCACGCGCGCGAACCGGAGCGCGACGCCGCCCGGGTAACGCGAGCTCGTCTGCACGCCGTCGAGGGCGATCTCGACGACGAGCTCGGGCCGCACGTGGACGACGTGGCCCTCGCGACCGGACTCGAGCTCGAGCAGTCGCTCGGTCTGCCAGGCGAGCATCTCGTCCGTCAGGCCCTTGAACGTCTTGCCGAGCATCACGAAGCCGCCCGACTCCGGATCGCGGGCGCCGAGGTGCAGGTTCGAGAGCCGTCCCTGCCGCCGGCCGTGCCCCCACTCGGCCGCGAGGATGACGAGGTCGAGCGTGTGGACGGGCTTGACCTTCAGCCATGCCGCCCCGCGGCGGCCCGCCTCGTAGGGAGCGTCGACCGCCTTCACCATCACGCCCTCGTGGCCGTGCGCGATCGCGTCCTCGAGGAAGCGCTCGGCCTCCTCGGGCACCGCGGTCTCGACGGTCTCCGTCCGCATCGCGTCGGGGACGCGCGCCAGGAGCGCGGCGCGGCGCTCGGCGAGCGGCAGGTCGAGAAGGTCCTCCCCGTCGACGTGGAGGCAGTCGAAGAACACCGGCGACAGCGGCACCTGCGAGCGGAGCGCATCGACGTCGAGCTTGCTGCCGAACCGGCTCATCGTCACCTGGAAGGGATGCGGCCGCCCGTCCGGCTCGAGCGCGATCGCCTCGCCGTCGAGGACGATCGCCTCGACCGGGAGCGCGAGGACGGCCGCGACGACCTCGGGCACGCGGTCGGTGATGTCCGCGAGGTTGCGGGTGTACGCCCGGACCTCGGCGCCGAGCCGGTGCACCTGGATCCGCGCCCCGTCGAGCTTCCACTCCACGACGGCCGCGCCGGTGCGCTCGATCGCCTCCCGCGGGCTCTCCGCCGTCTGCGCGAGCATGGGCTTCAGGGGACGGAGCACCTCGAGCCCGAACCGTGCGAGCCCGGCGCGGCCGTCGGCGAGCGCCGCGGTGGCGACCGCGCCGAGGTCGCCGGCGAGCATGAGCGCGCGCCGCACCTCGGCAGGCGCGAGGTCGGCTGCGCGGGCAACAGCGTCCGCGACGACGCTCTCGAGCGCTCCTTGCCGGAGCTCGCCGTGGAGGAGGGCGCGGAGGAAGCGCTGCTCACGCTCCGTCGCGCGGGAGAAGAGCCCGGCGAGCGCGCTCCGACGTGCCGCCTGGGAGCCCGGCCCCGATGCCGCGCCGATCGACCGGAGCGCGGCGTCGACCTCCACGAGCTCGAGCGACGGCGTCCCGGAAGACGGTGCGGGGACGTCGCGGAGCGCGGCCCAGCCGACGCCGATCGGCGCATGCGGGAGGACGCCGGACAGGTATGCGACCGCGATCGGCGCCTCGTCCGGACGGAGGCCGCGGAGGCACGAGGCGAGCGCGTCGACCTTCGCGTTGCGCGACGACGTGCCGGCCACGGCCTCGGACGTGCGCGCGATGTCGTCGAGGAGCACGGCCGGATTGTCGCCCGCGCGACGCGGGCGCAGTGGCTCAGCTGCCGGTCGCCGGCGGTGGAGTCGGGGCGGCCGGCGTCGGCGCAGTGGTCGCGCCCTGCTCGGCGAGCACGAAGCGGCGGAGCACCTCCACTCCGATCACGAGGAGCACGAGGAACACGAGGAAGGAGAGCCACCCGCGCTGGAAGACGGGGACGAGCGTGGCGAGGACCACCACGAGGGCGGCCACGGCGCCGTAGGTCCAGAGCGGCTTCTCGGCGACGGGCGCCACGAGCCGCCGCGCGCGGGCCGAAAGGCTTCCCGGCCCGACGAGCCAGACGCCGACGAGCAGGAGCAGCCCGAGGACGATGGCGATCCACGCCCGGTCGGCGAGGCCCTGCGTGATGATGCTCCACGCGTCGTCGCCTGCGGGACGGGTCGCGTCCGTCGTCAGCTTGTCGACGAGGTACGTGCCCGCGAGGCGGCGGAAGAGCAGCTCGAGCACGCCGACCACCAGGAGCGCGATTCCGATCGCCCGCAACTCGATCCGGCGCCGCCCACGCGCCACCCAGACAGCGAGGGCGGCGACGGCGAGCGCGACGACCACCAGCCAGTTGGCGAGGAACCGAAGGATCCGGGTGATCGTCTGCGCCGTGTCGAGCTGGTCGGCATCGATGAGCTTGATCTGCCCGGCGTCCTCGGGGAGTCGCTCGGCCAACCGGCTGGCGATTGCCGACTGTTGGCCGATCTCGACCACGATCGGCCGCAGGTCGAGGTAGATCGTGCCGTCGCTCGTCCTGACGAACTTGCCCTCGTCGTCGAGGAGCTTGACGACCTGCCGCTGGGTCGAGGTCGCGGTCCGGACCCAGACGCTCCTGCAGGCGCGGACGCTCGAGCAGCCGGGTCGCCGCCTCCTGTGCGCCCTGCTCGACGATGTCCCGCGAGCACAGGTGCGAGCGCCTTCTGCGCCTCCGGCAGCCGCGCGGCGATCTCCTGCTCGACGTCGACGTTCGCGTACAGCTGCTCGACGGCCGTCGCCGCGACCTGGTCGCGGATCTCCTCGGACTGGATCAGCTCGGTCGCGATCTCCTCGAAGCCGTCCTCGCTCAGGACGGTGCGCTCGACGTAGAACGCGATGCTGCCGACGAGCGCGATGATCGCCGCGAGGACGGTGAGCGTCCGCGCGCCGACGATGCGTCCTTTCGAGGGTGCGGCCGGGGTCGCGCTCACCGCGCCATCCTTCACGAAATCGCCGCGCCGTGCCACGCCTGATGCGATATCCGTGCGCGCATATACTGGCGCAGCGGAACGAGGAGGCGTGTTCGCGGCCTCCGTGATCCGTTCGAACCTGTCTTCAGGTGGAAGCGCAGTCCCAACAAGGAGACCTCATGGCAGTCGGCCCCGTCGACGTATACATCATCGGTTTTCCGGGCAACAAGTTCACCGGGCGGATCGCGCCGGCGATCCTGGAGCTCGTGGAGAACGGAACGATTCGCGTGCTCGATCTCCTCTTCGTGATGAAGGATGCAGACGGCACCGTGACGACGCTGGAGGCCGCGGACATCGACGAGGAGGGCCCGGCCTTCCTCGCCATCGACGTCGCGCAGCCGGGTGCGTTGGGGCCGGAGGACGCCGAGGAGGTCAGCGAAGACCTCCCGGCGAACAGCGCGGCCCTGCTCGTCGCATTCGAGAACCTGTGGGCCGCAAAGCTGGTCGACGCCCTGCAGGCTGCGGATGCCGTCGTGATCGACTCGATCCGGATCCCCGTCGACGTCGTGACAGCCGCGCTCGACGCAGCCTAGACCCGTCCATCCCGAGATCGAAAGGAACGACATGGGACTTCTACGCATGGCAACCCGCACCGCCGTCGTCGCGGGAACCGCCACGGCCGTGTCCGGGCGCGTGCAGCGTCGTCAGGCTGCCAGGTACGACGAGCAGGACGCACAGCAGGCCGCCGCTGCCGCCGCCGCCGCGCCGCCGCCGCCGCCGCAGGAGGACGACGCGACCGCGCAGCTTCAGAACCTGGCGAACCTTCACGCTCAGGGCGTGCTCACCGATGAGGAGTTCGCGGCCAGCAAGGCCAAGATCCTCGGAATCTGACCGGACACACGGCGGGCCCGTGAGGCACGTCGACGCGTACTCGCAGCTGGCAGGGGTCTACGACGAGATCGTCGTCGACCCCTGTCACGATCGGTGGGCCTCGTTCCTCCATGAGCTCTGGAGTGCCGACCGGGAGGGCGTACGCTCGGTGCTCGATCTCTGCTGCGGCACCGGCCTCCTCGCAGATGAGTTGACGGCACGGGGCTACCGGGTCGTCGGCGTCGACGCATCCGACGCGATGCTGGCCCTCGCTCGCAAACGCCTCGGCCCCGACGTGGCCTTGAGCCGCATGACTCTCCCGGACCTGACGGTCGAAGGCGTCTTCGACGCGGCCGTCTGCACGTTCGACGGCTTCAACTACCTCACTCCGAACGAGTTGCGATCGACGATCGCCGCGGTGGCCCTCCGGCTTCGGCCCGCCGGATGGCTCGTCTTCGACCTCCACACCGAGGCGATGATGGACTTCACCATCTCCAACCCTGTCGTCGCGGGCGAGTCGGCCGGGAACGGCTTCGTGATCAGCAGTACCGTGGATCCCGAGGCTCGCACGTGCGACACCACGATCGAGCTCACGCCGCCCCGTGCCGGTGACTCCTTCAGCGAGCAGCACAGGCAGTACTTCCACCCGGATGCGGAGGTCCGTGCCTCCCTCCACACCGCGGGCTTCGCGGTGACCGCGGTAGGCGAGGAATACACGCACGAGCCGGCGGACGCCTCGACCCTCCGCGCGACGTGGACCGCACGGCGTCTACCGATGTGATGGTCCCGGCCGAGAGGACACTGCGAGCGCTCGCGGCCCTCTCTGCGGTGCGTGAGGTCGCTAGTGCCTGGAAGGATCCTGCGACGAGCTGACGAGCCCCCGCACAGCGCCGACCACGCGCTCGCGGAGCGACTGTGGCGGTCCGTCGGGCTCGCGAGGTTTCGCAGCCTCTGGCCAGGCCGCAACGACCTCGGCGCCGATCACGATCGCCGAGGACACCAGGTAGACGAGGAACAGGAAGCCGAAGAGCCCGCCCAGCGCCCCGTAGATCTCCTCGAACCCCGCCACCAGGCCGAGGTAGACGGAGAAGCCGAGTATCGCGAGGTGCACGGCGACCGCGCCGACGATCGCGCCCGGGAGCAGCTCGCGCACCGTCGGCCCGTTCGGCGCGAGCCGGTAGAGGACGAGCAGCGCCCCGATCGTGATCGCGAGCGCCGCCAGCGTCTGGCCGACCGTGCCGAGCATGCGCGCGTCGAGGCGCTCGAGCCCCAGACGATCCGCGAGCTCCGCACCGTAGGTCGTCAGGAGCTGGGTCGAGAGGTTCGCGACGAAGGCGGCCAGCACGAGCGCGACGCCGAAGAAGACGAGGGCGAGATCGACGAGCTTCGCTCGGAGAAACGGTCGCCTGCGATCCTCTTCCCAGACGACGGCGAGCGCCAGGCGGACGGACGCCGCCATTCCACTCGCCGACCACAGGAGCCCGACGAGAGCCACCACGCCGGTGATGGAGGCAACGGTCCCGGTGTTCGAGAGCGTCCGCGCGATGCTCGCCTCGATATTGGCGTCGCCGGGCGCAAGCCCCGCGAGCCATTCGTCGATCCGCGTCTCGGCGTCGGACGAGAGGACCAGATCGAAGATCGACAGCGCGAGCGCGAGGAACGGCACGAGCGAGAACAGCACGCGATACGAGATCGCGGCTGCGAGCTGCGTGCCGCGGTGCCGGAAGAAGGCCGGCACCGCGATCATCGTCGCCGCGACGAGCCGTCTCAGACCGCGGACGCGATGCTCGTCGGAGGCCGATCGGCCCGGCCCGACTTCGACATCCCTCACGGCGAGCGTCGGCCGGGGCGCTTGCGCGTGATCGGCTTGGCGTCGCTCATACCGGCGTCATGTGCAGTATCTCTCGCCGGGTGGCCGGGCGCGTGACGATAGTCCAGACTCGTTCCCGCACCATGGAACGAGTCTTCCTCATCCGCCCGGGCGAACGTCTACGGTGTCGACGCCTGTCGTGTGACCCGGAAGGAGCGGCTGGACGGTGAGCGAAGCGATCGCGGGGACCAGGCCGGTCGACGTTCCGCCGCCCGAGAGCCGTATGCGCCGGCTTCTGAAGGTCGGCGCCGCGATCGTCGCGACGGTGGTCGTGGTCGCCTTCCTCGACCTCATCGGGGTCGACGTCACCGGCTGGCTCGCGGATCTCTGGGACCAGATCTCCGCCCTCCAGGCGAAGACGATCGTCGGCGGGGTCGCTGTGCAGACCCTGGCGACCACGCTCGCGGGCGTCTCCTACTACGGGATCCTCCGCGCCGCCTATCCCGGCCAGGTGCAGATCGCGCCGATCGTCGCCGCCTACGCGGTCGGTGTCGCGATGAACGGCTTCCTGCCCGCGAACATCGGCACGTTCGTGACCTTGTTGATGTTCGTTGCGATCATCCCGTCGGCGACCTTCGGCGGTGCGATCGCCGCGTACCTCGTCCAGAAGATCTTCTTCACGATCGCGGGGACGTTCGTCTATCTCTACCTGTTCCTGTCGGTGCCGAACAGCTTCGACGTCAACCTCGGCGGCCTCAAGACGCACCCCGTCTCCGCCGTCATCGTGGTGGTCGGCGGAGCGGTGCTCATTTTCATGCTCGGCCGGATCTTCTGGCGGCAGGTGAAGAAGCTCTGGGAGCAGGCGAAGCAGGGCGGGGAGATCCTGAAGCACCCCGGCCAGTACATGCTCCGGGTGTTCCTCCCTTCCTTCCTCTCGTGGCTCTGCAAGCTCGGCGTGATTGCGATCTTCCTCGCGGGCTTCGCGATCCCCGTCACGTTCGAGTCCGTGATGTGGGTGACCGGCTCGGGCTCGCTCGCCAACGTCGCGTCGGTCACGCCCGGCGCCGCGGGCATCACACAGGCAACGAACGCGCTCGCGCTCGACACGTGCTGCGACGTGCCGACGGACACCGCTGTCGCCTACTCGACGGCGCAGCAGCTGGTCATCACCGCCTGGAACGTCCTCTTCGCGACGATCCTCGTCGTCGCGATCTTCGGCTGGACGGGCGGCAAGCAGATCGTCGGGGACTCATACGGCGACGCCAAGGAACGAGCGGCCGACATGAAGGAGCAGCGCAAGGAGAAGAGGCAGGCGAAGCGCCAGGAGAAGCGCTCCCGCTTCGGACGCGGGCACGGCGACCCGGACGAGGCGGCAGACCCGGGCACATCACCGTAGCCTGCGACGGGTGAGCGCCCGCATCACCTGGCTCGGCCACTCGACCGTCGGGATCGAGCTCGACGGCGCAATCGTCGTCACGGACCCCGTGCTCCGGCGACGCATCGCTCACCTTCGACGCGACGCGTCGGCCATGCCGCCGCCGCGACCCGACGCAGTCCTCCTCTCGCACCTGCACTATGACCACCTCGACCTCCCGTCGCTCACGCGCATCGGCCGGGACGTGCGACTGATCGTGCCGCATGGCGCCCGGCGCCACCTCCGCCGCTTCACGACGATCGACGAGGTAGCACCGGGCCGACACGGTCGAGGTGGGCGGTGTCCGGGTCGACGTCGTGGATGCTGTCCACGACGGACGGCGATGGCCGGTCGGGCGGTCAATACCGGCGCTCGGCTTCGTCCTTCGTGGATCCCGGTCGATCTACTTCGCCGGCGACACGGAGCTGTTCGACGGCATGGCCGCGCTCGCTCCGCTCGATGTGGCGCTCGTCCCGGTCTCCGGGTGGGGCCCGAAGGTCGGGCCGGGGCACCTCGACCCGCGCGGCGCGGCGGAGGCACTCACCCTCCTCCGGCCTTCGATCGCCATCCCGATCCATTGGGGCACGTATGGCGTCGTCGCTGCGCGGCGTCCGGGGTGACCGGACGCCCGCCGAGCAGTTCGCGCGGGAGGCGGCATCGCTCGCGCCGGAGGTCGCCGTGCAGATCCTGGCCGAGGGAGGCAGCCTCGAGCTCGACGTGTGACGTCGAAACGCCGCACGGGCCGGCCCGCGTCCACCTTCGCCAGGTCGACCGGCCGCGCGCGTGGCTCGTGCTCGGGCACGGCGCGGGCGGCGGTGTCGCGGCGCGCGACCTCGCGGCCGCGACCGGGGCGGCGATCGCAGAGGACGTCGCCGTGGCGCTCGTCGAGCAGCCGTACCGCGTCGCCGGGCGCCGCTCCCCGGCGCCCGCCCGCCACCTGGACGCCTCGTGGCTCGCCGTCGTCGAGCGCCTCCGGGCCGACGTGCTCGGCGGGCTCCTGCTCGTCGTGGGCGGACGCTCCTCGGGCGCGCGCGTCGCGTGCCGGACGGTGGAGACAGCCGGAGCCGTCGGGGTCGTCTGCCTCGCCTTTCCGCTCCAGCCGCCGCGCCGAAGAGAGGGCCAGCCGGCGCCGAGCCGTCTCGACGAGCTCGACGCCGTCCCCGTGCCGGTGCTCGTCGTCCAGGGTGCGCGTGACCCGTTCGGGATGCCTCCGGCGGGAGCGGCCCGTACCGTCGTCCAGGTGAACGGCGACCACAGCCTGCGGACCGATCTCGGCGCCGTGCGCGAGGCCGTGGGCGCGTTTCTCCGCGGCCTGATTCTCTAGGCCGGCTCGAGCCGGACGACGCCGGGCGCGCCGTCCCCCAGAAATCGCGCGAGGCGCCGGCCCTCGGCGTCGATCGACGAGGCGGCGCGCTTCGACAGGCGGACAACGGGCGTGACGACGAGCGTCACCGGCGCGCCGGGCTCCTGCCGCCAGACCGCAGAGAGCATCCCGTCGTGGAGCACGGCGCCCTGCACGCGGGTCGTCACGCGGGCGGCGCCCTCGCGCGCTCGATCCGACACGAAGCGGCTTCGGTCGGCGTGCGAGAGCAGCACGTTGTCGTACTCGGGGAGATATCGCGTCGGCGCGGGCGTGTCCGCGGTCCGGCCGTGGCGCGTCGGGCAGGTCGAAGAGCTCGCGACCCGACTCGTCGCGGAAGGCCCGTACGCGTGACCGGAGGCGCTCGAGCACGGCGCGCATGCCCGTCAGCCGGCACCAGGTCGTGACATCGGCGACCGTCGCCGGGCCGAAGGCGGCGAGGTAGCGGAGCACGACATCGTCGAGCGACGACTGCGAGGCGAGCGCGCGCCCGAGCCACGCTTCCGCCGTTGTCGTCGTCACCTGGGCCGAGCGGCCCCAGAGGCCGCGCGGGGGCACCTGGACGAGCGGCAGCTTGCACCGGCAGGCGTACGCGATCGCAGCCGCGTCGAGGGTGGGGAACCGTTCACCGAGCGCCGCTCGGAGCTCCGGGCCCGATCTCGGGCCGGTCGGCGAAGAGCACGCGGGCGCTGCTCGAGGACGGGCTCGAGGTCGACGCCGTCGAGCGACGGGGCGAACTCGGGATGGCGTGCGAGCTCGGCGTCGAGCACGGGCTGCATGAGCGGGCGGAGACGCAGGATGTCGTCGGCCGAGACGAGGTGGATGGTGGCCCGCATTACGGTCGTCCGCACGACGCGGCGCTCGAGGAGGAGGTCGGAGAGCGTCTCCGGCCTGAATCCGTCGAGTCGCGACCAGAGCGCGAGGTACGGGTCGCGCGGCACCTGCGCCTGCAGGCCGACGAGGTGCTCGACGGCGTCGAGCGCCGATCGCGCATCGCGATGGAGGAGCAGCTGCCGCTCGAGCGTCGCGCGCCCGAGTGCCCGCGGGCCGATGACCTCGACCGCCACTCGTCAGGCGCGGCCCAGCGTGGCCGCGATCGCGCGGCCGGCGGTGCGGCCCGAGAAGAGGCACCCACCGAGGAACGTCCCCTCGAGCGCCCGGTAGCCGTACATCCCGTCGGCGTCCACGGGCGCGATCCTAGTGGCGGCGCGCCCGAGGTCCGGGACAATGACGCCCGATGGCGGACCCGGCGACCGCGGGTTGGGACGCACTCCGCGACGCGCGATGGCCGGCGGCCCGAGCGTCGTTCCAGGAGTCGCTCGCGATCGCCGAGACCCCGGAGGCGCGCGAGGGGTCGAGCTGGGCGGCGTGGTGGCTCGACGACGCGGCGACGGTGTTCGCCGACCGCGAGCGCGCCTATCTCCTCTACCGCCGGCGCGGCGACGCGGCCGCGGCGGCGCGCATGGCGACCTGGCTCGCGGCCGACGAGCTCGACTTCCACGGCGGCATGGCCGTCGCCCACGGTTGGCTCCGGCGCGCGCACCGGCTGCTCGACCCGCTCGAGCCGGAGCCCGCGCACGGCTGGCTCGCCTTCCACGAAGGCTACGTCGCGCACGCGGGCGGGGACACGAGGACCGCGCGCGAGCTCGGACAGCGCGCCGCGGAGCTCGGGCGGCGGTTCGACGTCGCCGACCTCGAGATGCTCGGGCTCGCGCTCGAGGGCTCGGCACTCGTGGCGTGCGCCCGCGTCACGGAGGGCATGGGGCGTCTCGACGAGGCGAGCGCGGCCGCGCTCGCGGGGGAGGCCGAGATCCCGATCTCGACGGCGTGGGCGTGCTGCTTCCTCGTCACCGCATGCACCGCCGTGCTCGACCTCGAGCGGGCCGGGGCCTGGTGCGACCGGATCGCCGACTTCGCCGATCGCCACGGCAGCCGCTACATGCTCGCGTTCTGCCGGGCGGAGTACGGCGCCGTTCACCTCTGGCGCGGCTCGTGGACAGAGGCGGAAGCGCTGCTCGAGGCGGCCGTCGATGACTTCGCGGTGTCGCGGCCGGCGTGGGTCGGAGCCCCCTCGCCGGGCTCGCGGAGCTCCGCCGCCGCCAGGGACGGGCCGCCGAGGCGGAGACCCTGCTCGAGCGGACGGGAGGACGTCGCGCACTTCTGTGCCGCGCCCGCCTCGCGCTCGACCGCGGCGATGCGCAGCGGGCCGGCGAGCTCGCCGAGCGTGCGCTCCGGGACATCCCCGCCGACCGCGTGCTCGACCGGGCGCCGGCCCTCGAGGTCCTCGCCCACGCGCGCATCGCACGTGGCGAGCTGGACGAGGCGATTCCCGCCCTGGAGGCGCTCCGCGCGCTCCTCGACGCGGTCGACACCGTTCCGCTCCGGGCGGCAGTCGACATGGCCGAGGGACGTCACGCCGCCGCGCTTGCCGATCACGCGCGGGCACGGACGCTGCTCGAAGACGCCGTCGACGGCTTCGACAGGAGCACGCTTCCCTTCGAGACGGCACGAGCGCGGATCGAGCTCGCGACCCTGCTCGTCGCGAGCGGCCGCACGACGGATGCGATCGCCGAGCTGACCGCGGCGCACGAGGCGCTCGTCGGTCTCGGCGCAGCCGCCGAGGCGACGCGAACGGAGCGCCTGCTCGGCGCCTACGCCGGCCGCGTCGAGCAACCGGTCGCCGCCGTCACACCGCGCGAGCGCGAGGTACTCGCACTGATCGCGGAGGGCCTCACGAACCGCCAGATCGCGGCGCGGCTCGTCGTCAGCGAGCACACGGTCCACCGGCACGTCACGAACATCCTGCGCAAGCTCGACCTGCCGAGCCGCGCGGCGGCAGCAGCGTACGCGGTGCGCGACGGGCTCGTCGAGATCCCACCCGCCTGACCGCAACGAAATGGCCGGTCCTGGCGATGCCACCGCGTCGGACGCGGCCTAGCCTCGAGGACGGAGAGCGAAACCCGGCGAGGAGGGAACGATGACGCGTGCAGCGACGACCGATCAGAAGGCGATGGCGCGGTCGATGTGGGCACTCGGCGACTACCACCGCTTCGCGCGCGAGCTCGTCTGGGAGGTCGGCCCGGTGCTCGTCGACGCATGCGGGATCACGGCGGGCCAGCGCGTCCTCGACGTCGCCGCGGGGACGGGCAACGTCGCGATCCGCGCGGCCGAGCGCGGCGCCGACGTCGTCGCCTCGGACCTGACACCGGAGAACTTCGCCGCCGGACGCGACGAGGCGGCCCGGCGCGGCGTCGAGCTCGAATGGGTCGAGGCGGACGCCGAGTCGCTGCCGTTCCCCGATGCCGATTTCGACGCCGTCACGTCGTGCTTCGGGGCGATGTTCGCGCCGGATCACGGGGCGGTCGCCGGCGAGCTGCTTCGCGTCTGCCGCCCCGGCGGCACGATCGGGCTGGCGAGCTTCACGCCCCGCGGCACGGCCGGCGCGTTCTTCGAGGTGTTCGCGCGGCACGCGCCACCGCCAACGGGGGGCGCTCTCCCGCCGGTGCTCTGGGGGGACGAGGAGCACGTCCGTTCGCTCCTCGGGGACCGCGTGGCGAGCCTCGAGCTCACGCGCAGGACGTACACGGAGCGGGCGGCGAGCCCTGCCGCCTACCGGGGGCTCTTCGACGAGACGTTCGGACCGCTGATCGCGTTGCGCTCGGCGCTGGCCCCCCATCCCGACCGCGCCGCCGCGCTCGACCGGGACTTCGCGGACTTCACCGAGCGGGCGAACGAGGGAGCGGCCGACGGGCCGGCCGAGTACGTCTACGAGTACCTCCTCGTCGTCGCCCACAGGCAGGGGTAGCGCGCGGGCGGAACGCGCACGCAATGATGGCGGGGTGCCGTCGACCGCCGGCCTCCGCGGCTCTACCCCGTACGACCGCGTCGCGATCGTAACGGGCGCGAGCAGGGAGCTCGGCGCCACGATGGCGACATCGCTGGCCGGCTCGGGCGCCGCCGTCGTCGTCGCCCACCACGGCGAGCCAGACCGCGCGGCCAAGGTGGTGGCGGGGATCGGCGCCGCCGGCGGTGTCGCGGTGGCCTTCGACGGCGACCTGTCGACCGTCGCGGCGAACGAGCGTCTCGTCTCGTACGCGGCCCGCGAGCTCGGACCCGTGGACGTCTTCGTCGCGAACGCCGGCCTGACGCGGTGGAAGCCGTTCCTCGAGATGGACGAGGCGACGTGGGACGAGGTGGTCGACCTCAACCTCAAGGGCTCGTACTTCGGGGCGCAGGCCGCCGCCCGGAGGATGGTCGAGCAGGGCGGCGGCGGCCGGATCGTCCTCTCCTCCTCGGTGACGGGGACGATCGCGGCCGCCAATCTCTCCGCCTACTCGGTGACGAAGGCCGGGCTCGCGCACCTGGCGCGGGTGCTCGCGCTCGAGCTCGGGCAGCACGGGATCACCGTGAACGCCCTCGGGATCGGGGCGACGGTGAACGAGCGGAACCTGGGCGACGACCCGGATTACGCCGAGCACTGGGCGACGGTGACTCCGACGGGCCGTGTCGGCGAGCCGCGCGACGTGGCCGCAGCGCTGCTCTACCTCGTCTCGCCGGCGGCCGCGATGGTGAGCGGCCACACGCTGACCGTCGACGGCGGGTGGTCCGCCGTCGGCCTGATGCCCGGCTGACCGTGCGCGGCCTACGCGGCCGGAGCCGGCGCTCCGTGACAGACGGCCTCGATGTTGTTCCCGTCCGGATCGAGGACGAACGCGCCGTAGTAGCTCGGGTGGTAGTGGGGGCGAAGCCCGGGTGCGCCGTTGTCGGTGCCGCCCGCCGCGATCGCGGCAGCGTGGAACGCGTTCACCGTCTCGACGTCCGGCACGACGAGCGCGACGTGGGTCGACGTCGACGGCGTCCCGCGCTCGTGGATCCAGAGGTACGGCTTCTGCCCGTCGCCGAGCCCGAGCGACTTCCACTCGGGGAACTCCATCACCGTCCGGATGCCGAGCGGCTCGAGTGCGCGGAGGTAGAACGCCTTCGAGACGTCGAAGTCGCTGACGTTGAGCCCGACGTGGTCCAGCATGGACGAGACCGACCCTGCGGCGCCTCTAGAGCCCGGCGACGAGCAGGATCACGATCGCGGCGAGCCCCGCGAGCCCGACCGCGACGACGTTCGCCACGAGGAGCCACGTCACGAGCCGGCCGTCCCGACCCGCTGGAGCAGGCACATCCGCCGTGCGCTCCGCCGGCCGGCCGACCGACGCGGTCAGCCTCCCGATGATGTACCCGTTCAGACTCGTCCCCTCGCGTTCGGCCGCGCGAGCGAGGTCCGCGTGCAGGTCCGGCGGCATGCGCAGGAGGAGGCGTCCGCTCGGAGCCGTCGGCCTGGCGCGGCCCGCCTCCTCGACGACCGAGGGGGACGGTTGGGCGCTCAACGTGCGCTCATCGTAGTCACGTGTGACGAGGCGCACAATGCTTGACCTCGGTGGCGCCGAGCTCCTCGCGAAGCTTGCGGAGCGCCGTCGCGAGGGTGCGTGACACCTGCGGCTGCGAGAGGCCGAGCTCGAGGGCGATCCGCTGCTGGCTCCAGTCCCGGTAGTAGCGGAGGACGATCACGCGGCGCTCGCGGCGGCTGAGGGAGCGGATGCCGGCGTGCAGGAGCAGCCGCTCCTCGGATCGCTCGAGCTCGGCTCCGGCCGCCGCGTCCCCGAAGGCGGCGTCGTCGAGGGGTACGACGACGGGCATCGCCCCGGCGGCCTCCCGGCCACGCGGACGACGGACGGGCCACGAGCGCTCCCCGACGGAGCGCCGCAGCTCGCCGACGATCGTCGGAACCGCATAGGCGCCCAGATCTCCGCCGCGCTCCTCGGCATACCCGTCGACCGCCTTGATGAGCCCGATGGCGCCAACCTGGACGAGATCGTCGACCTGGTCCGGCCGTCGCGAGAAACGCCGTGCGATCGCATGGACGAGCGGCATGTTCTGCTCGATCACGCGCTCGCGCGCGGCCCGATCTCCGTTGCGCCGGTAGGCGCTCAGGAGAACTGCATTCGACATCGTCGTTGCGGCACGCGATGTCACGGATACGAAACCAAGTGTTGCACCTCCCCGTGACGTCACCTTAGCGCCATCCAATTCCGGTTACAAGACCGAATCGCCCCAAAAATCGTGAATAAAACTCTCAGAAATCGCGCATCTATATATCGAGATGGCCGGTACCCTCCGTTCCCGGCGTCGCGCCGCGCTCTGCGTCGTGGCTGTCGCGGCGAGCTGCGCGGCGGTGCTACCCGGGACGGCGCACGCGGACGACGCCATCGCCACTCCTGGGATCACCCCGCCGGAGCTCGCACCACCGGCCGACATCGGCGTGGACGTCGACGGCGTCGTCTCCGAGGTCATCGAGGAGACCTCGGACGCGCTGGAGACGGCCGCGGCCGAGCCCGGTGCCGCCGACACCTCCGTCGAGGACGACGGGCCGGAGCAGGCAGCCTCCCCGGCCGAGCAGCCGGACACGGCGGCCCCGGCGGAGGTCAAGGCGGCGCAGAACGAGACCGATGGCGCTTCCACAAAGGCTTCGACGGCCGATACCACCGCTGATAGCAGTGATACCGCGCCCGATAGCAGCGTTCCGACGAAGAGCTGAGGCCGAGGAAGCGCCGGCCGCTCCTGTCGCGGCGCCGACGAAGGCCGGGCCGACGCCGGCCGCCATCAATCTCAATGTCAGCGTCCGCATCGGCAGCGCCGGGCGACAACGGCGCTGTGACGCAGCTCAACGCGGGTGCGAAGGCGGACGAAACCAACCGCTCGACCGTTGCGCCGTCGACGCCGACGGTCGTACCGTCCACCATCTCCTCTCCCGCCGCGGCGTCCGCCCGCGCCTGCGAGCTCATCCGAGTGGTACTGGCAGTGGAACGGCAAGGACATCGCCACGAGCCCGGTGGTATCACCGACAGGTTCCGCGACCGGATCCGTTCCGACTTCGTGGACGTGGATCTGGAACTTCGGCGAGAATTCCGACCAGTATCACGGAGAAACCGCCGACCAGTATCAGCAAATCAATACGAATGTGTCGATTCGTATTTCCAGCCCCGGGAACGACGGCCCCGTGTCGCAGACGAACATCGCGGTGTCCACCGGGATCTCGGTTCCGATCTCGCTTCCCCAGCTGCCGCGCGCGCCGACGACCGTCGCGCTGCCCGCGATCAGCATCCCGATTGCCGTCCATCGGCGTCTCGCTGCCTTCCATCGCCGTGGGCCACCTTGCCGCGACCCCGCTGGGGGCGCCGTCGATGATTCCACTGGTCGATATCGGCTGGGAAGAGAAGTGGCCGGCGTCTCGATCGCGATCGACACGCTCGTGCCCGGCGAGATCGTCTCGGGCGAGCCGGTTCCGGCGACGCCCGTCGGCCCGGTCCCAGGGGAGGCGTCACCGGCGGCAGCGCCGGAGGCGCCGCGGGGAGGACCGGGCCCGAGAACTACGAGCGGGATGCCAGCAGCAGGCTGCCCCGCCGGGTACCACGGCCGCGCTCGGCGCGGTCGCCTCGGCGATCGAGCCCCGCCTCGCACGAGGTGGCGGCTCGATCGAAGCCCAGGCCCTCGCCGCGCTGGAGGCCGAGCGACGGGCCGTCTCCCCGGGCGCCCGCGACGGCGCCCAGCGGCGCGAGCGCCGCCTCCGCAGCCGGAGGTAGCGGCTCGTCGGGCGGGCTTCCGATCTTCCTCGCACTTCCGTTCGTCGCCGTGCTGCTCGACCTGGCCCGGCGCGTCGCACTCGAGCGTGCGACGTGGCCGTCCGGGCACCGGCGGCGCGTCCCTGACACGCCCGGCTAGCGCTCCTTCCGACCCTGTCAGCCGTGGAACGCCGGTTCCACGACACAACGTCTGGAAGGAGCAACAACTCGATGAAACGACTCTGGACGCTCCTCGTGGCGGCAACGCTCGCGCTGTGCTTCAGCGTGGGGCAGGCCGCCGCGGAGGAGTCCGACCCGGGCGCCGCACAGGCCGCCGGCCAGTCCGCCGCAAGCGGACAGAACGCCGACGGCAGCGGCGACGCCTATCAGGGCGGGGCAACGAACCGGACGTTCGACGTCCGGGTGCTGAGCCCCGGCTCGAGTGGTGACGTCACGCAGTCGAACTCGACGACTGCCGTCGGCATCGCCGCGAACGACAACGACACGAAACAGAGCGTCGACCAGTCCCAGACGGGCGGCGGCTCTGGTTCCGACTACACCCAGGTCGCCGGACAGGAGGCCAAGAGCACGCAGGACGCCGACGCGGACGCGACGGCGAAGCAGATCGCCCCGACGAACGAGGCGTTCTCGATCCGCGTGCTCAGCCCCGGTAACAACGGTGACGTGACCCAGTCGAACTCGGCGACCGCCGGCGCGCTCGCTGCGAACGACAACGACACGAAGCAGGACACCGATCAGACGCAGGCAGGCGGAGGATCGGGATCCGACTACACGCAGATCGCTGGCCAGGCGGCTGCAAACCACCAGGACGCCGACGCCGACGCGACGGCCGTTCAACTCCATCCCAGCAACACGGCGGGCTCGATCCGGGTCCTCAGCCCGGGCAACGACGGTGACGTCACGCAGTCGAACAGCACGACCGCCCTCGCGGCCGGACTGAACGACAACGAGACGAAGCAGTCGATCGACCAGTCGCAGGGAAGCGCTGCGGCGCCGGCGAAGACGTCGGAGCCGTACGCGAAGGAGAAGGACGGCAAGAGCAAGGGCTCGGACTACACGCAGGTCGCCGGGCAGGAGTCCACCTCGAAGCAGAAGGCGGACGCCGACGCGACGGCCGTGCAGGTGAAGCCGAGCAACACGGCGGGGTCGATCCGGGTCCTGAGCCCGGGCAACGACGGCGACGTCACGCAGTCGAACGACGCGACCGCAGTCGGGATCGCGAAGAACGACAACGAGACGAAGCAGTCGATCGACCAGACGCAGCCTGGTGGGTACGGCTCCGACTACACGCAGATCGCAGGGCAGAAGGCCAAGAACGAGCAGAAGGCCGACGCCGACGCGACCGCCGTGCAGATCAAGCCGGAGAACACCGCCGGGTCGATCCGGGTCCTGAGCCCGGGCGCACGACGGCGACGTCGACCAGTCGAACAGCACGACCGCCATCGCGGCCGGGCTCAACGACAACGAGACGAAGCAGTCGATCGACCAGACCCAGGGCTCTGCGTCGAAGGAGAAGGCACCCGAGGCCAAGGAGAGGGTCGTCGAGGACGGCCACATGGACAAGGGCGGCTCCTCGTACACGCAGATCGCCGGCCAGGAGGCCGACAACGAGCAGAAGGCCGACGCCGACGCGACGGCCGTGCAGGTGAAGCCCAGCAACACGGCGGGCTCGATCCGCGTGCTCAGCCCCGGTGACGGCGGCGACGTCACGCAGTCGAACGACGCGACCGCAGTCGGGATCGCGAAGAACGACAACGAGACGAAGCAGTGGCTGGACCAGACGCAAGGCTCGGGATACGTGGCGGCGAAGGCGCCCGAGTCCGAGGACGCCAAGAAGGACGGCTACTCGGACAAGGGCTCCTCGTACACCCAGATCGCCGGGCAGAAGGCCGATTCGGACCAGAAGGCGTTCGCGGACGCGACGGCGGTGCAGATCAAGCCGTCGAACGAGAACTCCTCGATCCGGGTCGGCTCGAAGGGCGACGACGGCGACGTCACGCAGTCGAACGACGCGACCGCACTCGGGATCGCGTTCAACGACAACGAGACGAAGCAGTCGATCGACCAGGTCCAGGGCGGCGGCTCCGGGTCCGACTACCTGCAGGTGGCGGGCCAGGAGGCGAAGAACGACCAGAAGGCGGACGCCGACGCGTTCGCGCTCCAGGTCAAGCCGTCCAACGAGAACGCCCCCGTCCGCGTCCTGTCCAAGGGCGACGACGGTGACGTCTCGCAGTCCAACAGCACGACCGCGGTCGCGGCCGCGCTGAACGACAACGACACGAAGCAGTCGATCGACCAGATCCAGGGCGGCGGACGGGGCCACGGCTCCGACTACGTCCAGATCGCCGGTCAGGGCTCGTGGAGCCGGCAGAAGGCCGACGCAGACGCGGCGGCCATCCAGCTCGGCGCCTCGAACGAGAACGCGCCCGTGCGCGTTCTGAGCCCAGACCACAGCCGCAAGAAGGGCGATCACGGCCGCAAGAAAGGCGATCACGGCCGCAAGAAAGGCGGGTCGGTCGAGCAGTCGAACGACGTGACGGCACTCGCCGTCGGGCTCAACAAGAACGAGACCCGGCAGTACCTCGACCAGCTGCAGGCGGGCTCCGGCCCGCTGTACCTGCAGGTCGGCGGACAGGGATCGTGGACCGATCAGCGCGCCGGAGCGATGACCCACGCGCTGCAAGGAGGGATGAAGAAGAAGAACAAGCGCAAGTGATCAAGCGCGTTCGGGTGGTCGCCGGGACTCCGGCGACCACCCGTTCCGCAACACGCATTGACCAGACAAGCAACGCGGCGTACGGTGCGGGAGGAAGGGAGAGGCGAATGGCCCCGAGGACGTCGTCTCTGCGGCAGCGGCACTCGCGTGCGGCCCTCACCGCATGCGTCGTCCTCGCTGCGCTGACGTCCACCGGCGCGGCACTCGGCGCGGGTGGGGCACCGCTGCATTCGCCCGACGCCCCGCCGACCCACTCCACACCGAGCGTGAAGGCCACCGCGGCGGAGACGTCGACGACCACGTCGAGCAGCACCGACGCGCAGGCCCAGCCGAAGACGAGCGCGACGCCGAGCCCTGATCCGCCCGTCTCCGCGGAGACTGCGACTCGCACGGCACCTGCGCCCGCGCCGGCGCGCACCGCTCCAGTGGCGGCGACGCCCGTCGCGCCGGCGGCATCTCAACCTGCCGTGTCGCGGCCCGCGCCGTCGACGACGACACGCGCGAACCGCACCACCCCGAAGCCCAAGCCGAAGCCGAAGCCGAAGCCCAAGGCGGCGGCCGCCCAGGCTCGTCCGCGTGCGACACCACGCGTCCTGCAACCCCCGCACGACCTCCGCCGGCTCGGACTGCCGCTCGCGCGGCTCGTCCCGGTCACGGGCGACGAGTCGACGCGTACGGCGCTGCTCGTCGCGGCGGCGGTCCTGCTCGTCGCATCCGCGGGCGGAAGCCTGACGGTCGGCCTCAGCGTCAGGCGAATTGCGAGAGGAGCATGATGGCCGTTCGACTCCTGTGCCTCGTCGTCTGCATTCTCGCCGCCGGCGGCTCCGTGCCGGAGACCGCCGCCGCGGCCCCCGGGCCACCGGGCGCCTCCTGCAACGGCGGCGGCTGCGGCGGCTGGTTTCGGTCGAACGTGACCGTGTCCTGGTCGTACGACCCGACGGGCGTGACGGGCACGACCGGCTGCGGCGCGGCAGTGATCACCGAGGACACCGGCGGAGCCACCTTCGTCTGCACCGTCAACTACGGCGGCCCGTTCTACGGCAACAGCGTCACGGTACGGAAGGACTCGAGCCCGCCCGGCGTGACCGGTTCGCTTGCCCGTGACCCGGACGGGAACGGCTGGTACACCCAGCCCGTCGCGTTCTCGTTCAGCGGCGACGGCGGGCCTTCCGGGATCGCGTCGTGCTCCTCGGGCACGTACGGCGGTCCGGACGGCGGCGCCGTCTCCATCGGCGGGACGTGCACCGACGGCGCCGGCAACTGCGGCTGGAGCTCCTTGACGATCAAGTACGACGCGACGCCGCCCGAGGTGACGGCAGCCCCGGAGCGGCAGCCGGACGCGGCCGGGTGGTACAACCACGCCGTCAAGGTCGTCTTCACGGGGAAGGACGGGGGCTCCGGGATCGCCCAGTGCACCGACGCCGTCATGTACGGCGGCCCGGATGCGAACCCGGCGAAGATCGTCGGCCAGTGCCGTGACGCCGCCGGCCACCTCAGCGCGCCCACGACGTTCGAGCTCCGCTACGACGGCACCAAGCCCGCCCGGCCGAACGTGCGGTCCGCGCATCGCGGGACCGCGATCGCGCTGTCCTGGACCCGCCCGGCGGACGTCGTCCGCTCGGTCGTGATCCGTGTCCCCGGTCTGAAGGGCAAGAAGCCGGGCATCGTGTACGACGGGAAGGCGAACACGCACGTCGACCGGAAGATCACGCCCGGGGGCGCGCTATTGGTACGAGGTCCGCCTGTACGACCAGGCGGGCAACCTCGCCGCGACGACGGTCGGGCTCAAGCCCGGCGCGGGCATCTTCTCACCCGTCGAGGGCGAGGTCGTCAAGCGCCCGCCGGTCGTCAACTGGGCGAAGGTGCCGAAGGCGCGCTTCTACAACGTCCAGCTGTGGCGCGGGGACCTGAAGCTGCTCACGAAATGGCCGCGGTCGCCCAAGCTGGCGCTCCACTCGTCCTGGACGTTCGGCGGGCAAGAAGCAGCGGCTGCGCCCGGGGCGCTACCGGCTCTTCGTCTGGCCCGCGTTCGGGACCGCCAAGGCGCCCCGCTACGGCAAGGCCGTCGGCCAGGTCTCCTTCGTCGTCAGGCGTTGAGGGCCTGAAGCTTCGCGAGGAGGTGCTTGACGCTCCGAAGGACGTCCGCCTCCTCGTGCCCGAAGTCGTCGAGGTAGGAGCGGACTGCGGCCAGGAGGAGCCGGAGCTCCTCGTCGGTGAGCTCGAGGGTCTTCATGGGGCGAGCGTACTCCGCGGCGTCCGTCACGCGGCGCGCGCGGCGCGGACGAACGCGTCGAGCGCGACCGCCTCGCCGTCGTCGAGCGCCACCGTCCGCTCGACGGTCTCCGCCCGCTCGACCGTGAAGCCGTCGAGGCTCGCGACGACGTCCGCCGGCGTGAACAGCACCGATGCGTCGCGCGGGCCGCCGTAGCCGTCGGTCAGGTTCCGGGTGTCGTGCCCGAGGACGACGAGGGTTCCGCCCGGCGCTACTCCCCGCACCGCGTTTCGAAGCGCACACGCGAGCTCGTCGTGCGGCAGCTGGAGGTAGAGCACCGCGACGAGGTCGAACGCGGCGGGCGGCGGCTCGTGCTCGAGCACGTCGGCGGCCACCCACTCGACCTCGACGCTCCGCGCGCGGGCGAGCTCCGCCGCCTTCACGAGCGCGACGTCCGAGAAGTCGACCGCCCGTCACGTCCCAGCCGCGCTCCGCGAGCCACACGGCGTTCCTGCCTTCACCGCAGGCGACGTCGAGCGCGCGCCCCGGCTCCAGGCCGGCCACCTCGTCCGCGAACAGCCGGTTCGGCCGGGCCGTCCAGATGAGCTCTTTCTGCGCGTAGCGCGCGTCCCAGTCCTCCCGCGCGAAGCCGGGGCGTATCGACGCGGCTGGCCGCTGCTGCTCGGTCACGCAGTGACCGTAGCGCGGATGTGCGGCGTGCCGGGTGTCGGACTTCAGTCCGACGCCTGCTCTGGGCTCCAAGAGCCGGTGTCCGACTGAAGTCGGACACCTCGGCCGCGGCTCAGCGCTCGAGGGCCCTGGCCGCCGTCTTGGCCATGAGGGGCACGGTCGTCTCGAACGCGGCTGCGCGTGCGTCCTCGGCGCCCAGCTCGCCCCGGGTGAACCGACCGTAGATCGCCTCGCAGAACACCGCTGCCTTCCAGAGCGCGAGTGCCTCGAACCAGCCGAGCGAGCCGATCTCGCGGCCACTCCGCTCCGCGTAGCGCGCGACGAGCTCGGTGCGCGTGGGGAAACCCTCGAGCGCCGTGACCGGCGACACGCCCAGCGGACTGCGCTCCCCGCCCGGCTCGGCGTACGTGGCGAGGAGATAGCCGAGGTCGGCCCGCGGGTCGCCGATGGCGCCCATCTCCCAGTCGAGCACCGCCTCGACGCGCTCGGGCCGCTTCCGCTCGACCATCAGGTTCCCGAGCCGGTAGTCCCCGTGGACGACGGTGTCGGGCAGCGGCTCCGGCAGGGTCTCGGCGAGCCTTCGCCCCACGTCGACGACGGCCGGGATCTCCCGCGTCGCGTTGATCTCCCACAGCTGCGTGAAGCGGCGCACCTGGCGCTCGAGGTAGCTGCCCGGCCGTGCGAACGCGGCGAGGCCGGGGTCTCGGACGTCCGCAGCGTGGATCTCGACGAGCGCGTCGACCAGCTCCTCACCGAGGCGGCGACGCGCCTCCGGCCGCTCGAGGCCGGGCGGGAGCTCGCTGGTGACGACGTGCCCGTCGAGGAACCGCATCACGTAGAACGGCACACCGAGGACGCCCTCGTCCTCGCAGACGGCGACGATCGGCGGCAGGCGGATGCGGTGCGGCGCGAGCGCGAGCTGGAGTCGAGCCTCGCGGACCATGTCGTGCGCCGACGGCGGCAGTGGCGGCCTCGGCGGCCGCCGCAGGACGTACCGCTCGTCGCCGCGCTCGAGGAGGAACGAGAAGTTCGAGCCGCCGCCGTCGCCGATCCGCTCGGCGCGGACGGGCCCCTCGCCCAGCCCGTGGGCGTCGAGGAACGCGTCGAGGCGGTCGAGAACGAGAAGCGGCGGGCGCTCGGCGCCCGCCGCTTCGGCGTCTGTCGCGACGATGTCGGCGCGGGCGGCCATGGCGCGATCCTGCCATGGCCGCTCCTCGCCGGACGAGGCCGCTATGCGAACGACGCTCGTGCCACGCACCGCTCCCCGACGCGTGCGGCGCGCGCCACGTACCGGTCGGCCCCGGCGCCGTTCCGCGTCACGAAGCGCACCTCGAACGACCCGCTCGGCCCACGCGTCACCCGGGAACGGCTGCCGACGAGCACGCCGTTGCGGTGGAGGGTGACGACCCAGCGGACGCCGTTCCGATTCTGGTCGACCTCGAACTCGACCTCGATCGCGCCGTCCTCGTCGCTCAGCTTGAGCTCGGACGTCGTGGCGCGCGTGCAGGCCCCGGGGACCTCGACGTCGCCGTCCTTGGCGGCCGCCGTCGGGGCGAGCACCGCCAGCGCCCCCACCACCGCTCCGATCCCACATGTCGTTCGCTTCACTGTTCGCTCCTTCCGGAATGCCGTTTCGTCGAGGGTGCCCACCGGGCGGTCCGGGCCACAATGCGACCTTGGTCGTAGGCCGGTCCCGCGAGGCCTTACTCGGCGTCCGCGTCCCGGTCGGCCTCCGCGGCGTCGTCCTCCGCCGACGGGGTCACGACGACCACGATCACCTCGCAGCCGCGGATGGTCGTCGTCGACCGCTCCGACCCGCGCACTTTCGCGGTGTCGCGGCCGGCGCCGCAGTCGAGGACGTCCGGGTCCTCGTCCGCAGCGAGCGCGTGGAGGGTGTCGTCCCCGGGGCCTCCGAAGGAGCGGTCGCTCCCCTGACCGGCCCAGAGCCGGTCGTCGCCGAAGCCGCCGCGGACGACGTCGTTGCCGGTCCCGCCGTGCAGCGAATCCGGTCCCTCGCCACCGAAGACGTGGTCGTCGCCCGAGCCGGCCCATGCGACATCGTCGGCTGCGCCCGTGTGGAGCCGGTCGGCGCCCGTGCCGCCCAACGCCGTGTCGCTCCCGCCGTCGCCCCGCACGCGGTCGTCCCCGGCGCCTGCACGGACGAGGTCGTTCCCTCCACGCGCGTTGACGAAGTCGTTCCCGGCCATCGCGCGGATGACGTCCGCCTCCATCGTCCCACGGAGGCGGTCGTCGCCCGGGGTGCCGTCGATGATCGCGGCGAGCGCGCTCGAGGCCGCGACGAGGCCGATGACGAGCGCGAGAACCGCCAAGCTCTTCGTTTTCATTGCTCCTCCTCGGAGTGAGTGGCTGACGATCGGCAGCGTGCTCCCGCTCCGGTCCGGGCAACAATGAGACCTTGGTCGTAGGCCCCGATCGACACCGGTGAGACGGCCCGTCGCGCAGTTCGCGCTCGCCGGCCTCGTCGTGCTGGCGGTGTTCGGGGCCGCAGCGCTCCTGGCTCTCCGGAGCCTCGCGGACGACGAGGCGCTCCGCGATGCCCGCCAGTTCGCCGTCCTCGCCGGCCAGGGGATCGTCGAGCCTGCGATCGAGCCGGGGCTCCTCGACGGGAACGTCGCCGCGGTCGACGCGGTCGACCGGATCGTCAACGAGCGCGTGCTCGGGGAGCGGGTCGTGCGCGTCAAGCTCTGGGACACGAGCGGCCGTGTCGTCTACTCGGACGAGCCGCGCCTCATCGGCTCGCGTTACCCACTCGACCCCGCGAAGCGCGAGGTGCTGCGAACCGGCGCGGCTCGCGCCGAGCTCAGCGACCTCGCGGGGCCGGAGAACCGCTTCGAGCGCGGTCAGGGCGACCTGTACGAGGTCTACGTCCCCGTGCGGGCGCCGGACGGCACGCTGCTCCTGTTCGAGACGTATCAGCGCCGAGGCGAGGTCGCCGCGACCGGACGGCGGATCTGGCTGCCGTTCGCCGTGCTCCTGCTCGGCAGCCTCGTGCTGCTCTGGCTCGTCCAGGTGCCGCTCGCGTGGCGGCTCGGGAGGCGGCTGCAGCGGACCCAGGAGGACCGTGCGGCGCTCCTCGAGCGCGCCGTCGAGGCGTCCGCCGACGAGCGGCGCCGGATCGCGGCCGACCTCCACGACGGGCCTGTCCAGGATCTCGCGGGAATCTCGTACTCGCTGAGCGCCGCCGCCGAGGCCGAGGGCTCGCCGGGCACGCGCGCGACCCTGCGCGACGCCGCTGCCGCGACGCGGGGAGTTCTGCGCCGGCTTCGCACGCTGCTCGTCGAGATCCACCCGCCGAACCTGCGCGCCAGCGGGCTGGAGGCCGCCCTCGACGACCTCCTCGCTCCGCTCCGGGCGCGTGGGCTCGAGGCGGAGCTCGCGATCGAGCCGGACGCCGGGCTGAGCGAGGCGGACGAGCAGATGCTCTACCGGGCCGCGGCGGAAGCGCTCCGCAACGTCGAGCGCCACGCCGGCGCCACGCGCGTCGAGGTGACGCTCCAGAGCGCGGACGGCGCGGTCCGCCTCGAGGTCGCGGACGACGGCGCGGGGTTCACGGGGGAGGAACGCGCGCGCCGGCGGGAGCAGGGGCACCTCGGGCTCTCCCTCGTCGAGGAGCTCGCGGAGCACGCGGGAGCGACGGTCGATGTACGCTCGACCCCCGGTGCCGGCACGACCTTCACCCTGACGGTGCCGCGCCGATGATCAGGCTCCTCATCGCCGACGACCACGCCGTCGTTCGCTCCGGTCTCGAGCACCTCGTCGCCACGTTCGACGGCGTCGAGCTCGTCGGCGCCGCGGCGAACGGCGAGGAGGCCGTGCGCCTGTGCGCCGAGCGCCGAGCCGACGTGGTGCTGATGGACCTCGAGATGCCGGTGCTCGACGGCATCGAGGCGACGCGCCGGATCGCCGCCGAGAGCCCCGGGGCCGCGGTCGTCGTCCTCACGTCGTTCTCCGACCGCGAGCAGATCCTCCGTGCGCTCGATGCGGGCGCCATCGGCTACCTCCTCAAGGACGCCGAGCCGGACGAGCTCGCGCGCGCGGTGCGCGCCGCCGCGCGGGGCGAGGCGCCGCTCGATCCGCGCGCAGGCCGGGCCCTGCTCTTCGCGCGCACGGCCGGCTCGCCGCTGGACGGGCTCTCCGAGCGGGAGCGGGAGGTGCTCGCGATGGTCGCGCGCGGGCTCCCCAACAAGCTCATCGCGCGCGAGCTCTCGATCAGCGAGAAGACCGTGAAGGCGCACCTGACCAGCGTGTTCCGCACGATCGGCGTCACCGACCGCACCCAGGCCGCGCTCTGGGCCGAGCGGCACGGGCTCGGCGGGGGGTCGTAGGACCGAAGTCCGATTGCGCCGGACGGATCGCGACGGCACGATCGGAGCATGCGATCCCCCCGCCTCCGGTCCCTCCTGGCGGTCGCGTGCGTCGCGCTCGTCTCGGTCGCGCTGCCGGTCGCCGCATACGCCGACGACGGCAACGACGTCGACATCCGCGTCGAGCGCTCGTGCAGCCTGCGCAGCACGATCGAGCTCCGCGTCCGAACCGAGGACCCCGGTCAGCTGCGGGTCGAGGTCGAGGTCCGCACGCCCCGCCGCCGCGGGCGATGGGGCGTCGTGCTCGTCCACGAGCGGAGGATCGCCCTCCGGACGACGAGGCGGCCCGGACCCGAGCTCGCGGTCGTTCTCGCTCAGGACGACGATCCCCGACTGGCCGGGTCGCGACACGGTCACCGTCCGGGCGATCGGCCCGCGCGGCGAGATCTGCCGTGCCTCGGCGACGATCCTCGTGAGCTGACCACACCAAAGGCCAGCGGCGCCGTGCGGCGCCGCCGGCAGACGCCTTCAGGATCTGCCCCGCCGCAGGCGGGGATCGAGCCGCAGGATTCGGCTTGGCCGAATCCTGCTTGGGCGGGCTGACTCAGGCGAGGCCGCGCGCCTTGCGGCTCGCGGCCTGCTGCCGCTTCGACCCCGACAGCTCGGCCTTCCGCAGGCGGATCGAGGCGGGAGTCACCTCGACGCACTCGTCGTCGCGGATGAACTCGAGCGCCTGCTCGAGCGAGAGCGGGCGCGGCGGGATCAGGCGGACGAGCTCGTCGGCGGTCGACGAGCGCACGTTCGTCAGCTTCTTCTCCTTCGTCGCGTTCACGTCGAGGTCCTCGGTCCGCGCATTCTCGCCGACGACCATCCCCTCGTAGACCTCGACGCCCGGGCCGACGAACAGCGAGCCCCGCTCCTGGAGGTTCAGCAGCGCGAACGTCGTCGTCGGCCCGCGGCGGTCGGCGACGAGGCTGCCGCTCGGCCGCGTGCGGAGCTCGCCGTGCCATGGCTCGTAGCGGTCGAAGACGTGGTGGAGGATCCCCGTCCCACGCGTCTCCGTCAGGAACTCGGTGCGGAAGCCGATGAGCCCGCGCGCGGGCACGAGGTACTCCATTCGCACCCAGCCCGTCCCGTGGTTGACCATCTGCGCCATCCGCCCCTTGCGGAGCGCGACGAGCTGTGTGAGGACGCCGACGTACTCCTCCGGCGCGTCGATCGCGAGGCGCTCGACGGGCTCGTGCACCGAGCCGTTCACCTGGCGCGTGACGACCTGCGGCTTCCCGACGGTCAGCTCGAAGCCCTCTCGACGCATGAGCTCGACGAGCACGGCGAGCTGGAGCTCGCCACGGCCCTGCACCTCCCAGGTGTCGGGCCGCTCGGTCGGAACGACGCGGAGCGAGACGTTCCCGATCAGCTCCTGGTCGAGCCGCTGCTTGACCATGGGCGCGGTCAGCTTCGCTCCGTCCAGGCCCGCCAGCGGCGACGAGTTGACGCCGATCGTCATCGAGAGGCTCGGCTCGTCGACCTCGACCACGGGAAGCGGCGTCGGGTCGTCCGGATCGGCGAGCGTCTCCCCGATCGTGACATCCGGGAGCCCGGCGACGCCGATGATCTCGCCCGGCCCCGCCTCGTCGGCCTCGACCCGGTCGAGCGCCTCGGTGACGTAGAGCTCGGTCACCTTCGCCCGCTCGATCGAGCCGTCGGCACGGCACCACGCGACCTGACTCCCCTTGCGGATCGTCCCGTTGTGGACGCGGCAGATCGCGAGCCGGCCGACGTACGGCGACGCGTCGAGGTTCGTGACGAGCGCCTGGAGCGGATGGCCGTCCTCGTAGGACGGCGGCGGGATCGTCTCGAGCAGCTTCTCGAACAGCGGCTGCAGCGTCTCGGCCATCGCGTCCGCCTCGGCCGACGGGCTTGCGCGTCCGGCCCGCGCGTTGCAGTAGACGATCGGGAACTCGATCTGGCTCTCGTCCGCGTCGAGGTCGAGGAACAGCTCGTAGACCTCGTCGACGACCTCCGCGACCCGCGCGTCCGGACGGTCGACCTTGTTGACGACGAGCAGCACCGGCAAGTGTGCCTCCAGCGCCTTGCGGAGGACGAAGCGGGTCTGCGGGAGCGGGCCTTCGCTGGCGTCGACCAGCAGGAGCACCCCGTCGACCATCCGCAGGGCTCGTTCGACCTCGCCGCCGAAGTCCGCATGCCCCGGCGTGTCGACGATGTTGATCTTCACGTCGCCGTACGAGACTGCCGTGTTCTTGGCGAGGATCGTGATGCCCTTCTCGCGCTCCAGGTCCATCGAGTCCATGACGCGCTCCGCAACGTCCTGGTTCTCGCGGAACGACCCCGACTGCCAGAGCATCGCGTCGACCAGGGTCGTCTTGCCGTGGTCGACGTGGGCCACGATCGCGACGTTGCGGATGTCGGTCCGGGCGGCCACGCGCCCGAGGGTAGCCGCGACCGGCCGCGAGGGAGCTAGGAGGGGCCCGGAGGCATCTCGCCGACGGGCCACGGCTTGCCGCCGAGGCCCCAGTTCTTCGGATCGTGGCCCTCGACGATCACCCACGTGTGGTCGCGCAGCCCCTCGTGCGTCGCAGCGCAGAGGGCGTCGGTCAGCCCGGCGATGAGCTTTGCGCTCGTCTCCTCGTTCACGCGGAAGTCGAACAGCTCGACGCGGATCAGCGGCACGTGTCGCCTCCTTCGGTCGTCTCCTGGCGTCCTGCTCCTATGCTCTCGCACATGACCCGGGTCGCGCGACCGGACGAGGTGGCCCCGGCGGCCAGCGGGGCCGTCGAGCGCCGTCTCCTCGTCCCACCCGAGCGCGGATCGGAGCTCGCGCTCGATGCGCTCCGGCTCGAGCCGGGCACGTCGCTCGACCTGACCGACGACCTCCACGACACGCTCCTCTTCGCCCACACGGGGACCGGCTCGCTCGACGGGGAGCCGCTCGGTGGCGCGGCCGCGGGCTTCGTCCCCACGGGGCAGGCGCGCACGCTGGCCGCGGGCGACGCAGGTCTCGCCTGCGTCCGGGTGACGCTCGGCGCGGCGACCGACCTCCATGCGCCGATGGGGCGGGTCGAGCCCGTCGTCGCGCTCGATCACGTCGAGCCCGGCAAGGCGACGGGCGCACGCTCGTTCCAGGTGCTCCACGGCCCCCACAACGGCTGCACGCGCGCGACGATGTTCGTCGGCTACATCCCGCCCGGCGCGGCGCCGTGGCACTACCACCTCTACGACGAGATCGTCTGGATCCTGCGCGGTGAGGGGCGGCTCCACATCGGCGAGACGGTCGAGGCGCTTGCCCCGGGCGACGCATTCCGGCTGCACCCGCGGGAGGTGCACGTCGTCGAGAACACGCAGGAGACCGCGGAGCTCGCCGTGCTCGGCATCTTCACCCCGGCCGGCAGCCCCTCGGCCGCCTACCTCGACCCCGATGTCGCGGGCTCGTACGTGTTCGCAGGCTAGGCGCCCGATGTCCTGGCCAAGAGTCCTCGTTCTGCAGCACATCGCCTGCGAGCCGCCAGGGGTCTACGAGGACGTCCTCCTCGAGCGCGGCGCCTCGATCCTTCGCGTCGAGCTCGACGAGGGTGACTCGCTGCCCGGGCTCGACGGCGTCGACGCGATCGTCGCGATGGGCGGCCCGATGAGCGCGAACGACGAGAGACAGCATCCCTGGCTCGTGGCCGAGAAGCGCCTGATTGCCGATGCGGTCGACGCCGGCACGCCCTTCTTCGGCGCATGCCTCGGGGTGCAGCTCTTCGCCGCGAGCCTGGGCGCGGGCGTCAACGCCGGCGGCGTCCCGGAGGTAGGTGTCCTGCCGGTCTTCGCGACGGATGCAGCCGGCGACGACCCGGTCTTCTCGGGCCTCGCCTGGCCCCGCCCGACGCTCCAATGGCACAGCGACACGTTCGAGCTCCCCGAAGGCGCCACGCTGCTCGCCACGTCGCCCGCTTATTCGCACCAGGCCTTCCGGGTCGGAGAGCGCGCCTACGGGGTGCAGTTCCATCTCGAGGTGACGGACGAGATGGCCGACGAGTGGGCGCGCGTCCCGGAGTACGTCGTCGCCGCCGAGCGGGCACTGGGGCCGGGCGGGCTCGATCGACTCCTCGACGAGTTCCGCGCGAGCGCGGAGGAGATGCGGGCGGACGCGCGGACGCTGTTCTCGCGCTGGGTCGATCTCTGGGCGCCTGCGACGCGTGACCAAGTGGCCGAGCTCAAGCGCGCCGACGCGGGAGCGGACCGAGCCCGCAGCGACTAGCGACGCCGACCGGTGAACAGCCGTGGAGTCGGCCCGTCGGGCTGCGGGCGGCGCTCGGCGAGGACGATCATCTCCCGGATCCGCTCGCGGGCGGCGGCGCCGTCAGGATGGTCGAGCTCGAGGAGGTTCCCCGCCGGATCGCGGATGTAGAGCTGCGCCTCGCCGCCCGGGAGCTCCGCGATCGCGTACCCGAACGTCGAGCCTTCCAGGATCCCCAGGTCCCGCGCCTGCTCGTAGACGCCGACGATGTCGTCCACGGTGAAGGCGAAGTGCGCGTGGGTCGGAGGCTCGTCCGGCCGTTCGAAGAGGTGCACTTGCTGCTCACCGGCGGCCAGCCACTGCACTGGGAAGCCGAAGTCGGGCGTCGGCAGCGGCTCGAGGCCGAGCACGTCGACGTAGAACCGGATCGACTCCTCGAGGTCGCGCGCGACGACACTGACGTGGTTCAGCCCGACAGCTCCGCTCACGACGGTGATTCTCTCAGGCGGAGAGCCCGGCTGCGACGTCGCGCGCGAGGTGCACCGCGGTCAGCGGCTCGCCGGTCGCCTGCTCGAGCAGCCGGTCCCACCGGACGGACTCGCCCGGCCGGAAGATCTGCTCGCCGAGAAGCCTCCCCGCGTCGCGCCGCCCGACGAGGCCGCCGGCGTCGCGCTCCAGCGTCGCCCGGAGCTGAGACGCCACGAGGTTCCCGTAGAGGTACGTGTGGTAGTAGACGGGCGCGCACGCGACGTGGATCTTCGCGGCCCAGTCGGGCTCCGCGCGTCCCGCCGGAGGCGTGAGGAGCTGGTATTTCGACACGAGGCTCCACCAGAACGACGTGAGGTCGGCCTCGGGATCCGCGTAGAACGCCCGCTCGAAGTTCGTCATCACGAGCACCCAGCGGGTGAAGACGAGCACCTCGGCCGCGCGTGCGGCGTCGAGCCTCGCCTGGAGCTCGGCCGCCTCGCCCGCCTCGACTCGCGCGACGTCGCGGAGCCAGCCCGCGTCCTGCGCCAGGCGGCCCATGAGGATCGCGATGCCCTCGGTCAGCGTCAGGTGGCAGCCGCGCAGGAGCCACGGGAGGCTGCGGTCGATGCCGAGGTCGAACACGCCGTGCCCGAGCTCGTGCAGCATCGTGTCCGCCCAGTAGCGATCGGGCGCGACATTGGCGAGCACGCGCACGTCCCCCTCGCGGTCGAGGTCGATGCAGAACGCATGCTGGCTCTTCCCGTCGCGCGGGTAGAGGTCGCTCCGCTCGAGGATCGCGGCCGTCTCCAGTCCGATCCCGTCGAAGGTCTCCCGTGCGAGCGCGACGACGTCGGCGTCGTCGAAGACGTGGGTGAGGTCGACTCCGCCCGCCGCGGGCACCTCCTGGAAGAACGGATCCTCGTAGTGCCAGGGCGCGAGCCCGGCGGCCGGGACGCCGAACCGCCCGGCGAGACGCGCGTCGGTCCCGGCCTTCCACTGTGTGAACGGCGCGGCGGTGAGCGCGTCGCACTCGGACAGCGTCTCGAACAGCCGCGTCTCGTCCATTTCGGAGGTCGCGACCGCCAGCGCGAACCAGTCGCGGAACCCGAGCGACCGCGCCGCCTCGTTGCGGAGCCGTGCGAGCTCGCGCACGTCGTCTGCCACGAGCCCGCCGATCGTCTTCGACGCCTCCCACGCCTCGCGCCGCTCGGACTCGTCGTCGCTCGCGCGGAGGATCTGCTTGATCCCGTTGTCGTCGACGGGCTCGCCGCGCACGACGCCGCGATGCTGGGCGAACCGCGCCTCGACGGACGCCTCGAGCTCGACGATCCGGTGGCGGAGCGCCTCCGGGACCTGCTGGGGGACGAGCGAGTCGTAAAGGACGTCGAGCTGGCGGCGCACGAGCCCCTCGGCGCCGTCTGCACGAGCCGTCTCGACTGCGCGGAAGAGCCCGGTGTCCGCCATTGCGTCGGAGAGCGCGAGCTCCGCGTCGATCCGGCGCTGCTCGTTCTCCTTCGTCGCCTCGGTGTTCGCGTCCCACCACGACCGCGCCGCCGCCTCGCGCAGCGGCCGCAGCCGCGCCTCGGCGTCCTCGACGATGCGCGCGGCGTCGCTCACGGCCCTGGAGCCTAGATGATCGATGCCACGAGATCGTCGACTCCGGAGCGCGGGCTGGCCGCTCTGGGGCGTGAGCCGAGCGACTCGGCGATGCCGGTGGCATCGATGAGACGCTCGGCACACGAAGCGCACAGGGCTGCGAGGGCGCAGCGGGCAACGCAGCCCTGGTAGCGGCCCAGACGCGCCGGACCGCGCATCCGGCCGCACGAGATCGTCGCATCGATCATCTAGCCATAGGATCCGGCAGCGTGGGCACCGACGCGCATCGCGCCGCCGCGGCCGCCGAGGGGCCGGTCACGGTCGGCATCGTGACCGTGAGCGACACGCGCACGGCCGACGACGACCCCAACGGCGCCTTCCTGCACGACCGGATCGCGGCAGCAGGCGCGGTCGTCGCGGGCTACCGCGTCGTGCGGGACGAGCCGGAGGAAGTGCGCGCCGCCGTCGACGAGCTCGTCGCGCAGGCGCGGGTGGTCGTGGTCAACGGCGGCACCGGCATCTCCCGCCGCGACACGACGTACGACACGCTGGCCGCGATGCTCGAGAAGCAGCTGCCCGGCTTCGGCGAGCTCTTCCGGATGCTGAGCTTCGAGCAGGTCGGCGCCGCGGCGATGCTGTCGCGCGCCACCGCCGGCACGTACCGGGGCGGGGTGGTCGTCTCGGTGCCGGGCTCGCCGAAGGCGGTCGCGCTCGCCTGGGAGCGGCTCATCGAGCCGGAGCTCGCCCACCTCGCCTGGGAAGTAGGCCGCTGACGAGCGTGGGGAACCCATGGTTCCCCCACGGAGCCCCCTCCTTCCGCGTCGCGCACGAACGATGCCTATTGGCCTCCCGGCCGGCGAAGCCGGCCTCCGGCCGCCACCCCGTGCGCACCGGCGACCGCACGCGCGCGCTTCATTGGACGCGACAGGTGCCGACCGGCGTTGGGCTAGGTCAGGCGTCGACCTGGCGGGCGCCGATCGGCGCGGCGAGGATCCGTGCGCGACGCCGGTTCCGGACGGTCTCGGCGGCGAAGTAGCTCCCGAGCACGAACGCGAGCGCCGCGGCCTGGGCGAGCAGCCCCTCCCAGGTCGGGTAGAGGCCGAGCCAGACGCCCGACCAGTACGGCAGCTCGATGCCCTCGATCGGCGTCACGGGGATCCAGCCGACCTTCTGCATCGTCTGGACGGTCTGCCCGACGAGCACGACGAGCACCCAGGTGATCATCAGCCCCGTGGCGATGAGCATCTTCTTGTGCGGGAGCTTCCGCTCGAGGGCGATGACGAGGAAGAACACGCCGACCACCGCCGCGAACCCGACTGCGACGCCCTGCAGCACCGTCCACGGGCCGGCCTCGAGGGTGAGCGCCTGGAGGAAGAGAACCGTCTCGAAGCCTTCGCGGTAGACGCTCGTGAACCCGAGCAGGACGAGCCCGGCGACCTGAGCGGCGGCCAGCGAGAGCCCGGCGCCCTGGAGCAGCGTCCGCTTCTTCCCGTGCAGCTCGGCGAGGTGCTCCTGCCAGTAGACCCGGTGGTAGAACCAGTTGAGGATCAGGAGCAGGACGGCGATCGCGGCGAGCGAGACGATCGCCTCGAGCCGCTCCCCGTAGCGCGCGAGCGAGCCGAGCACGGTCTGCGCGACGACCCAGGTGACGGCGGACGCGCCGAGCGCGAGGACGACGCCGCCGAGCAGCGGCTTCCGGTAGCGGCGCTGCGCGCCGACCATGCTCGCCATGAGCGCGGCGAGAATGAGGACGGCCTCGAGGCCCTCGCGGAAGACGATGATCGCGCTGTTCGAGACGATCGAGACCCGCGAGCCCGGCCCGTTCCCGATCCGCTCCTCGGCAGCCGCGAGCTCGGCGTCGAGCGCCTCCCGTGCCGCCGCGAGCTCGGCGGACGATGCCTTGGCCTTGATCAGGCGGACGAGCCCGTTCTGATCGCCGGTTCCGTACCAGAACAGGGACTCGACGCCCTGGAAGAGCGACGGCGCGAGGCCGCGAAGGCGCTGTTCGGGACCGAGCTCGAAGATGCCGTACGCCTCGATCCGCGCCGATTCCGCAGCGCCCCAGTCGCCCGCCGCGGCCGCGCCCTGCATTCGGTCGAGAGCGGCGGCGATGACGTCGAAGTCCGCGGTCTTCGCCGCGTCCTTCCACTCGTCGGGGTACAGCGTGGAGAGCTCGTCGACCGCGGAGCCGACCGTCGTCTCGAGCGCGGACGGGGCGACGGGCTCCCCGCCGCGGCTCGCGGTCACGAGGCTGGCGCCGAGGCTCGCGAGCGCCGCCTTGACGCGACGGGTCGCGGCCCGGTCGCGCGCGAGGAGGCGCGGCTCGAGATCGGCGAACGCCGCCGCGGCGCCGTCGCGGAACGTGATCGCCTCCTGGATCTCGAAGTCCTTGGTGACGCGTCCGTCGCTGACGCCACGCCCGTACTCGATCGCGACGAGGCGGACGAATCGATCGAGCTGACCGGCCCGGCGAAGCGTCTCCTCGTCGGTGAGCGGGGCGGCCCGGAAGCCCTCGAGCCGGTTCTCGACGCGCCTCAATGCGGCCGCGACCCCGTCGCCCGTCCGCGCAGCGGCCGCGAGCGCTCCGAGCTCCGCGGTCGCAGCTCGCCATGCGCGATCGCCGCGCTGCGCCCGGTAGGCCGGGCCGAGGATGCCCCAGTAGCCGAGGACGAGCGCGCCCGACTCCGCACGGCTCGACGCGAACCCGAGCCGGTGCGTCTCGTCGAGGACGGCGAGCGTGGAGCGGAGCCGGCCGTCGTACGTGTCGAGGAGGTCACGGCGCACCACGGCGGCCGCCTCCGGCCGCGTGAGCGACCCCTTTGCGAGGCCGTCGAGCGCCAGCGTCGCGTCCGCGGCCGCCCGTGTGAACCTCGTCGGCGGGCGGAACTCGCGGACGAGCAGCCAGGCGCGCGCCTCGGCGAGGTCGCCTCGCCGCGTTGCGGCAACGGCCTGCTCGAAGGAGGCGTGGAGGACCGCCGTCCAGATCGCCGCGCGGGCCGCCGCGAGGGCCGGCGCGTCGAGCTTCGCGGCGGCGGCCTCCGCGTCGGCGAGGGCCGTACGGGCAGCGGCGAGATCGGCCGGGCGTCCGGCGAGGACGGCCTCGGTGGCGGTGCGCGCCTCACCGACCTTCGACCGGACGACGGCGGGGTCGCCGAGGATGATCTCGGCCTCCGCGTCGGAGAGCGCGAGGCGGGCGGCGGAGGCGCTCTCCCACGGCGGCGGCGCGGCCTGCGCGCCGGTGGCGAGCCAGAGGCTCGCCATCGAGAGAACGCCGAGAAGGAGCAGGCGCCGCATCACGGTCTACTGGACGATCTTCACCTTCAGCCGAGCCGCGGCCTGGGTGACCTGGCCGGCGATCGCGGTCGCGCGCTCCTGCGCCGTCCGGCCGAGCGTGTCGGCCTGCTGCGGCGTGAACCGCTTGCCGCTCTTCTCCTGTGCCCGCAGCTTCGAGACGTACG
The DNA here is from genome assembly GCA_963706915.1 of uncultured Actinomycetes bacterium. Lineage (GTDB taxonomy): Bacteria > Actinomycetota > Thermoleophilia > Gaiellales > Gaiellaceae > Gaiella. Next base: position 355,784 of record CAVPOH010000004.1, on the reverse strand, counting down.
TCCAGAGCGCGTCGAGCTCGCGCCGCGTCTGCGCGCTCTGCTGCGGGTCGATCTTCGCGATCGAAGGACCGATGCCGCGGTAGATCACGCGCAGGCCGCCGAGGATGTCGCCGATGTCGGAGAGGCGCGAGACGACGTTGAATGCCTCGCCCGATGCCTTGTCCCCGAGCACGAAGCGCGACACCTTCCACTGCCCGAAGTACTCGCTCATCGTCGGCACCATCACGACGACCGACGTGAAGGCGTCGGACGAGGTCGGCCTCCACGCCTTGCCGGAGCGGTCGAGCTTGCCCGCGTAGAGCACGAAGGCGTCGGCGGCCGCCTTGAGCGCGTTCGCGTCCGGGAGCACCTCGCCGAACTCGATCCGGCCGTCGCCGTCGAGGTCGGCCTTCCCGCCGACGAGCTCGGGGCGCGTGCCCCAGAGCATCCCCTCGGTGAGGTTGTAGAGGTTGCCCGGCTTGCGGAGCACCTTCCCGTTCGGGAGCCTCAGGTCGAACGGCACGGCGCTCGCGGGATCCTCCTTCGCCGAGGAGCCGGCGTCGAGGATCACGTCGTAGACGGCGAGCGACGGCGTGCCGGCGACGATCGCCCTCCACGCGCTCGTAGTACGGGTTGCCCTTGATCCAGAGGGTCTTCGCGCGGGCGAGATCGCGCCGGACGGCGGCATTCTCCGCGAGCGTCGGGTACGAGAAGTTCGCGCGCTTCGCGGCGGCGTAGTAGCGGTTCGCGACGACGCTGAAGTCCTTCGTGAAGCCGGTGAGCAGCGCGGTGTGCTGGAGGAGGTAGGACTTGACGGGCGCGAGGGAGGCAACGGGAGCGGCAGCGCTCGCGGGGGTCGCGGTGGCCGCGACGGCGGCGGCGAGAAGCGCGGCGGCAACGGTGAGGACTCGGATGAGTCGATTCATGGCAGGCGCACCTTACAGGCAATCGGACATCCGGTGTAAGGAGAGCCTTACATGCGTCGAACGGCGTTCGCGCGCGGGGTAGATTGGCCGGGTGGCGACCGTCGGCGCACTGCGAACGCTCCCGTACGAGTGGTACACGGACGCCGCCGTCCTTCGCCTCGAGCAGCAGCGGCTCTTCGCCCGCTCGTGGCAGTACGCCGCGCGCCTCGACCAGGTCGCCGAGCCGGGGCAGCTGACGACCGCCTGGGCGGGAACGCTGCCGGTCGTGCTCGCCCGCGCCGGCGACGGCGAGCTTCGGGGCTTCGTCAACGTCTGCCGCCACCGCGGGCACGTGCTCTGCGAGGGCGACTCGAGTCGCGAGACGATCCAGTGCCCGTACCACGCGTGGACGTACGCGCTCGACGGGTCGCTCCGGAGCGCGCCGCGCGCCGACCGCGAGCCTGGCTTCGACCGCGACGCGCTCGGACTCGTGCCCGTGTCGGTCGACGCCTGGGGCCCGTTCGTCTTCGTCAACCCCGATCCCGAGCCCGAGCCGCTCACGGAGGCCCTCGGTGAGCTCCCTGCGCTGCTCGCCTCGGGCGGGATCGACGTCGACGCGCTGCGCTTCCACGCGCGGTCCGAGTCGGACGAGTACGCCTGCAACTGGAAGGTCTGCGCCGAGAACTTCCTCGAGTGCTACCACTGCGCCGTCGCGCACCCGAGCCTGACGAAGGCGATCGACGTGTCGCCGGACGCGTACGGGCTGGAGATCCGCGACCGCCTCTCGACCCAGATCGGCCCGCCGCGAAACGGCGGCGGCGGTGTCTACGACGCGGAGGGCGAGGTCGAGCAGGGGCAGTTCCACTTCCTGTTCCCCGCGACGGTCGTCAACGTCATGCCGGGCCGGCCGAACCTCTCGATCGGCCCGATCGTGCCCCGCGGCCCGGAGCAGACGTACCGGTTCCTCGACTACTTCGTCGGCCCCGGCGTCGACGAGGAGTGGCTCGCCGACTACCTCGCGCTCGACGACGCCGTCGGCGCGGAGGACCGGCGCCTCGTCGAGACGGTTCAGCGCGGGATCGCGAGCGGCGGCCTCGAGTCGGGCGTTCTGATGCCCGAGTCGGAGAAGCTGATCGCGCACTTCCAGTCGCTCGTCGTCGAGGCGCTCGGGACTCCAGAGCCCGCATAGGGCGGTCGAGCACGCCGCGATCGGCCGGTCCGTAACCGCTTGGACGTAGGAACCCCGGCCCGTCTTCTCGTACCATCAGCACGTGGCGATCCGCACCGATCCCGCCCCGCCGCGTCTGCTGAACCGCGAGCTCTCGTGGCTCGAGTACATGACGCGCGTCCTCGAGGTCGCCGAGGACGACGGGCTCCCGCTCCTCGAGCGCGTCAAGTTCGCGGCGATCCTCGCGCAGCACCTCGACGAGTTCTTCATGGTGCGCGTCGCCGGCCTCCTCGAGCTCGACGAGGCCGGCCTCGGCGTCCGATCGGTGGACGGCCTCACCCCGAGCCAGGCGCTCGCGGCGATCCGCGAGAGCGTCGTCGAGCTGACCGGGCGGCAGGCCCGTCTCTGGCGCCGCGAGCTGCGCCCGTCGCTCGCGGCCGCGGGAGTCGAGATCGCGCGGATCGAGGACTGCACCGACAAGGAGCTGCGGCGGCTGCAGGCCTACTTCGAGCGCGAGATCTTTCCCGTCCTGACGCCGCTCGCCGTCGGCCCCGGGCAGACGTTCCCGTACATCTCCGGCCTCTCGCTGTCGCTCGGGGTGCTCGCGGCCGACCCGGAGACGGGCGAGGAGCGCTTCGCCCGCGTGAAGGTGCCCGAGGGCTTCGACCGCTTCGTCTCGGTCGGGAAGCGCCTCGTGCCGCTCGAGGCGGTCATCGCGCATTTCCTCCCGATGCTCTTCCCGGGGATGGAGATCTCCGAGCGCGCGCTGTTCCGCGTCACGCGCGACGCGGATTTCGAGCTCTCCGACGACGCCGACGACCTCCTCGAGGCCGTGGAGTCGGAGCTCCGGCGGCGCCGGTTCGGGGATGCAGTCCGGCTCGAGGTCTCGGCCTCGGCGTCACGCGCCCTGCGGGAGCGACTCGTCGAGGGGCTCGGCGTCCGAGCCGACCACGTCTACGACGTCGAGGGGCTGCTCGACCAGGCCGACCTGTGGCAGCTCGCCGGGCTCGACCGGCCCGAGCTCAAGCCCGACCCCTGGGCGCCCGTCGTGCCGCCGCGGTGGGCGCGGGCGAAGACACCGGACCGCATCTTCGAGGAGGTCAAGCGCGGCGACCTGTTCGTGCACCACCCGTACGAGTCGTTCCGCGCGAGCTTCGAGGCGTTCGCCCAGGCGGCGGCGCTCGACCGGGACGTGATCGCGATCAAGACGACCGTCTACCGCACGAGCGACGAGTCGGCCCTCGTCTCGTCGCTGATCGAGTGCGCCGAGGAGGGAAAGCAGTCGGTGTGCCTCGTCGAGCTCAAGGCGCGCTTCGACGAGCGCCGGAACATCGAGTGGTCACGCGCGATGGAGCAGGCGGGCGTCCACGTCGTCCACGGGTTCGCCGACGTCAAGATCCACGCGAAGATGACCCTGATCGTCCGGCGCGAGCCCGAGGGCCTCCGCCGGTACGTCCACATCGGGACCGGGAACTACAACGCCTCCACGGCGCGGCTCTACGAGGACGTCGGGCTGTTCACCGCGGACGAGGAGATCGCGGCGGACGTCGCCGACCTCTTCAACTACGTCACCGGCTTCGGCCGGCCGCAGCGGTTCCGCAAGCTCATCGTCGCGCCGTTCACGATGCGGAGCCGGATCGTCGAGGAGATCCGCCGCGTCTCGACCGCGGCCGAGGAGGGCCAGAAGACGCGGATCCGGCTGAAGACGAACGCTCTCGTCGACCCGACGATCGTCGAGGAGCTCTACGCCGCGGCTGCCGTCGGCGTCCCGATCGAGATCCTCGCCCGCTCGATCTGCATGCTCCGGCCCGGGGTCGAGGGCCTCTCGGAGACGATCCGCGTGCGGTCGATCGTTGGTCGCTTCCTCGAGCACAGCCGTATCTACTCGTTCGAGGCCGGTGACACGGCGAGCATCTACTTCGGCAGCGCCGATCTCATGCCGCGCAATCTCGACCGGCGGATCGAGGTCGTCGCCCCCGTCGAGGGAGCACGCGCCCGCGCGGAGGTCAATGCGATCCTCGACAGCGCCTTCTCGGACACGACGAACGCATGGGAGCTCGGCCAGGACGGCGTGTGGACGCGCGTCGCCGGCAAGGCGAAGAACGGGCACTCCCACCAAGCGGCGATGATGCGCCGTGCCCAGCTCCGCGCTCGACGCGCGCGAAGCTGACCGCGGGCGCGTCGCCGATCTCCTCCGGTCGTCCGATGCGACGACCAGGATCCACTCCGTGCTCGTCGCCGTCATCGACGTCGGGTCGAACACGGTCCGGCTCCTGGTCGCGAACGTCGGCCGCGGCGAGGCGCCGGCCCCGGTCGTCACCGACAGGGCGTACCTCGGCCTCGGGGCGGAGATCGCGCGGTCGGGCTCGCTGTCGCCCGAGACCGTCGAGGCGGCAGCACACGCCTGTGGACGGCTCGCCGAGCGGGCGCGCAGCGCCGGGGCCGAGCATGCGCTCGTCGTCGTCACGGCGCCGGGCCGCCAGGGCCGCGATCCCGACGCACTCGTGTCCGCATTGCGCGCACGGACGCGTCTACCGGTCCGCGTGCTCACCGCCGAGGACGAGGGGTGGCTGGCGTACGAGGGCGCGCTCGCCCGCGCCGTCGACCCACTCCCGGACTCGGTCGGCGTGGTCGACGTCGGCGGCGGCTCGACGGAGGTGGTCGTCGGGAACCGCGCGATCGGCGCGCTCTGGGTCGACTCGATCGACCTCGGCTCCCTCAGGCTGACCCGGATCGCGCTCGAGGGCGACCCGCCGTCGAAGCGCGAGCTCGCCGAGGCGCGCGCCCTCGTCCGGCGGGCACTCGCGCCGCTCTCCCCTCCGCGTCCCGATGCGGCGCTCGCCGTCGGCGGCAGCGCCCGCGCGCTCGCGAAGCTCGTCGGGCGGACGTTCGACGCGGACGACGCCGAGGCGGCGATCGAGATCCTTGCCCGCCGCCGGTCGTCGAAGGTGGCGCGTGGCGCCGGCATCGACGAACGGCGGGCAGGAACGGTGCTGGCGGGGGCCCTCCTCCTGGCGGAGACGTCGCGCCTCCTCGGCCGGCCGTTCACGCTCGCCCGCGGCGGCCTCCGCGAAGGCGTGGCACTCGGGCTCGCCCGCGAGGACGGGCGCGCCGCCGCGGCCGCCTGAGTCGGCCGCCGTTTCGCACGAGCTCGTAGCGGGGATACCCTTTCGGTCGCAACGCGCGGTCGCACGAGGAGGGAGGCTCCGTGGCCCGAACACCGCTCGCCCGGTCGATCGAGGACGCTGTCGCCCCGATCGGCGCGACCCAAGGAAGGACGACGCGTCGTGCGTTCGTCGCCCGTGCGGGCCTCGCCGGGCTCGGGCTCACGGCTTTCGGTCGCCTCGCCCCCGTCGCACGGGGCGCCGCGGCTCCCAATGTCGTGGTCGTCGGGGCCGGCCTTGCGGGCCTGACGGCCGCGCACCGACTCCGGCAGGCCGGCATCGCGGCCACGGTCTACGAGGCCTCGTCGCGGCTCGGCGGCCGCTGCTGGACAGGCCGCGGACTGTTCGCCGCGGGACAGATCGTCGAACACGGGGGCGAGCTGATCGACAACGGCCACCTCGCGACGAAGCATCTCGTCCAGGAGCTCGCGCTCGACCTCGAGAACCTCGTCCAGGGCGAGGCCGCAGGGACGGAGCCGATGGGCTACTTCGACGGCGCCGGGTACAGCCACGCCGAGATGAGCGACGACCTGAAGGCGATCTGGCAGCAGCTCCACAAGGACGTCGCGGCCGCGAGCTACCCGACCACGTACACGCTCTCGACCCCGCGCGGACGCGAGCTCGATCGCCTCTCGATCGCCGACTGGATCCGGCTCTACGTGCCGGGCGGCATCGGGTCGAAGCTCGGGCAGCTCCTCGACGTCGCCTACAACATCGAGTACGGGGCCGAGTCGAGCGACCAGAGCTCCCTCAACCTGCTCTACCTCCTCGGCTACGTCGGCCCCGGCCAGTTCCGGCTCTTCGGGAAGTCGAACGAGAAGTTCCACGTGCGGGGCGGGAACGACCAGATCGTCGACCGCCTCGCCGCCGGCCTCGAGGGGCAGATCGAGACCGGGCGGGAGCTCGTGGCGATCCGCCGCACGCCCGGCGGCGGCTACACCCTCACGCTCCGCGCGGATCCGGCACGACGACGGTCACCGCCGACCACGTCGTCCTGGCGCTCCCGTTCTCGATCCTGCGGAGCGTCGGTCGACTGGTCGCAGGCCGGCTTCGGCACGGTCAAGGCGACCGCGATCGGCGAGCTGGGCATGGGGACGAACTCGAAGCTGCACGTCCAGTTCGCCGACCGGCACTGGCGCGGACTCGGATCGAACGGGGAGACGTACTCCGACCGCGGCTACCAGAGCACCTGGGAGGTGACGCGGGCACAGCTCGGCGTCCCGGGCATCCTCGTCGACTACACCGGCGGGGCGATCGGGAAGAGCTTCGACCGAGGGACGACGATGGGCAGGGCACAGCAGTTCCTCTCACAGCTCGAGCCCGTGCTCCCGGGGATCTCGGCCAAGTGGAACGGGCTGGCGACACTCGACTACTGGACGGGGTACAAGTGGACGCTTGGGTCGTACTCGTACTGGAAGGTCGGCCAGTACACGCGCTTCGGCGGCGTCGAGGGCGAGCGGTCGGGGAACTGCCACTTCGCCGGCGAGCACACGTCGATCGATTTCCAGGGCTACCTCAACGGCGCGATCGAGAGTGGCGAGCGGGTAGCGACGGAGATCCTCGGCGACCTGAAGTAGGCGTCGACCTCCTCAGGACTGCCAGGACTCCCAGAGCGCCGCGTACGCGCCGTCCCGCTCCAGGAGCTCGTCGTGGGTGCCGAGCTCGTGCAGGAGCCCGTCCTCGACGACCGCGACGCGGTCGGCGTCGTGCGCCGTGTGGAGCCGGTGCGCGATGGCGACCACCGTGCGGCCCGTCAGCACCGAGGCGAGCGAGCGCTCGAGGTGGCGGGCCGCCCGCGGGTCGAGGAGCGACGTCGCCTCGTCGAGGACGAGGGTGTGCGGATCGGCGAGGACGAGTCGCGCGAGCGCCAGCTGCTGCGTCTGCGCCGGGCTGAGCGACTCGCCGCCCGCGCCGACGACCGTCTCGAGCCCGGCGGGCAGCGCCTCGGCCCACTCGAGCGCGTCGACGGCGGCGAGCGCGCTCTCGAGCTCCTCGCGAGCGCGCCTCCGGTCGCGCGAGGCGCAGGTTCTCGGCGAGCGTCCCGACGAACACGTGCTGCTCCTGCGTCACGAGCGCGACCTCCCGGCGGAGCGTCTCGAGCGGCAGGTCGACGAGGCGCACCCCGCCGACCTCCACCTCCCCGGTCCGCGGCGGGTGGATGCCCGAGAGGAGGCGCCCGAGCGTCGACTTGCCGGCGCCCGACGGCCCGACGACCGCCACGCGCTCTCCCGGCTCGAGGTCGAGGTCGATGCCGTGCAGCACGTCGCGCCCCTCGACGTACGCGAAGCGGACGTCGCGCGCGCGGAGGTCGGCCCCGTCGGGCTCCTCCCGGTCGCGATCGCGGTCGGGCGGCACCGTCGTGATCCCGACGAGCCGCGCGAGCGAGGCGGCGCCGACCTGGATCTCGTCGAGCCACGAGATGAGCCGGTCGACGGGGTCGGCGAGCTGGACGGCATAGAGGACGACGGCCGTCACCTGCGCCGATGTCGGCGTGGCCCGCGTGGACGAGCCAGCCGCCCCACGCGAGCGCGGCCACGACCGGCAGCACGTAGGCGATCTCCGCGGTCGGGAACCAGAACGTCCGCAGGCGGAGCGTGTAGCGCTCCGCGCGGTACGCCTCGTCGAGGTCGCGGTCGACCCTGCGGACCCGCTCCTCGTGGAGCGAGAGCGACTCGACGGTCAGCCCGCCGTCGACCGTCTCGCCGACCGTGCCGGCAAGGGTCGCGTAGGCGGCGCGCTCGCGGAGGTAGCCCGGGGCGCCCGCTTGAGGTACCAGCGCGTCCCGATCCAGAGCGCGGGGACGCCGACGACGAGCGAGAGCGCCGCGGCAGGGCTCACCCAGACCGCGGCAGCGACGGTGAGCGCCGTCGTCACCGCCGCGATGAGCGTCTCGGGGATCGCGAAGCGGATCGAGCGGGCGAGCGAGTCGACGTCGGCGGTCGTGCGGGAGACGAGGTCGCCCATTCCGGCACGCTCGACCGTCGACAGCGGCAGCGCGAGGACGTGGCGCATGAAGTCCTCGCGGAGCTCGGCGAACATCCGCTCCGAGAGGACGAAGGACGAGCGCCGCGCGGCCCACGTCAGCACGGTCTGGACGAGGATGAAGCCGGCGAGCACGGCGGCGATCCGGTCGACGTACGCCGTCGTCGTTCCGCGCTCGATCGACTCGACGAGGCGGCCGAGCAGCGCCGGCGCCGACCAGCCCGGCGGCCGCGGCCAGCCCGTGCAGCGCGACGACGCCGGCGAGGGCGCGCGCGGTGCCGTCGGGCGATCCTCCGCGCATGGCCGCGGAGCTCGGGCCCGTCCGCGATCGGCAGGAGCGTCGCTCATCAGTCGCTCTCCCCGCGCGTCACGGTGTCGCGGTACGTCGGGGCTCGCGCGGAGCAGCTCGCGGTGCGTCCCGACCGCGGACACGACGCCGTCCTCGACGAGCACGACCCGGTCGGCCTGGTCGAGCACGAGCGGGCTCGTCGTCGACGATCACCGTCGTCCGTCCCGTCGCGCGCGCTGCGGAGCGAGCGTGCGATCCGCGCCTCCGTGTGGGCGTCGACGGCGCTCGTCGGCTCGACGAGGACGAGCGTCTCCGCGTCGGCGAGGAGCGCCCGCGCGAGCGCGAGGCGCTGGCGCTGCCCGCCGGAGAACGACCGCGCGCGCTCGTCGACCTCGGCGTCGAGCCCCTCCGGCAGCGCGTCGAGGACGTCGTGCGCGTTCGCGACCTCGAGCGCCTCGAGGATCGTCTCGTCGTCTGCGCGCGCCCACGGGTCGAGCTGCCGCCGGAGATCGCCGGAGAACAGCACCGGATCCTGCTCGCTGACGACGATCCGCCGCCGCACGACGTCCGAGCGGGAGCCGCGCGAGCGCCGTCTCGCCGAGGCGGACCTCGCCGTCGGGCGCGATGCGGCCGAGCCGCGCCGCGAGCGCGGCCGTCTCGTCGGGCACGCGGGAGACGAGCGCGGTGACGAGCCCCGGCTCGATCGTCGAGCCCGGCCGCGTCGTCGACGAGCGGCGCATCGGCGGGCGGCTCCGCGGCCGCGGCTCGCCGGGCTCGCCGACGACGCGCTCCACCTTCGAGCACGTCGAGCATCCGCCGCGCGCCGACGAGCGCGCGCGTCACCTTGTCCACCGCCTCGGCCGCGGTCCGCAGCGGGATGACGAGGAACGCCGCGTAGCCGTAGAACGCGACGAGGTCGCCGACGTCGATCTTCCCCGAGAGCACGAAGTGCGCGCCGATCCACGTGACGAGCACGACGAAGATCCCCGGGAGGAGCACCTGCGCCGCGTCGAGCGTCGACTGCGGCGTCGCGACATGGACCCCGGCCCGCCGGACGCCCTCGGACTGTCCCCGGTAGCGGTCGTAGAACGCCTGCTCGCCGCCGATGCCGCGCAGCACGCGCAGGCCGGCGGCGGTGTCGGCGCCGAGCGCGGTGAGCTTCCCGACCTCCTCGCGCTGCGCGCGCTGACGCGTCTGGAGCGGACGGATGACGCCGGTGAGCGAGAGCACGAGGACGCGGACGCCGATCAGCACGACGAGCCCGAGCACGACCGAGCCGGACAGGAGGATCGCCGCGACGACGACGTACGCGACGACGGCGCCGGCGAGCCGCGCGGTGATGTCGAAGGCGCCGCCCGCGCGGAGCGCGTCGTTCGTCACCGTGGCGACCACCTCGCCCGTCGACAGCCGACCGCGCACGGCAGGCCCCGAGCGCGCCGCGTGGTGACTCACGACCTGGACGAGCGGAACGAGGCCATCAGCCAGTTCTGCACGGCGAAGCGGTGACGCATGACGCCCGCGAACCCCTGGACGATCCCCAGCGCCAGCAGGACGAGCGCCCAGAGCGCGAGCGCCTGCCCGTCGTCGTCGACGATCCCGTCCTGGATCGCGCGACCGATGGCGAACGGCATGAGCGCCTGGGCGAGCATCCAGGCGATCCCGAACGCGATCCCGATCGCGAGCGTTCCGATCTGCTGGCGGCCGACCCAGACGAGGAGCCGCTTGGGCGAACGGGTGTCGGGGACGCCCGGGTCGGCGAGCGGAAGTTCGCGCATCCGTAGGGGCGAGCTCGCCCCTACGTCGTTCACGGGCGAACGAGGGGCTTGTAGGCGATCCTGTGCGGCTCGAGCGCCTCGGGGCCGCGCGTCTCCCGGACCCAGTCGCAGTACTCGGCGTAGCTCCCCTCGTACCACGTCGTCTGCGAGTCGCCCTCGAACGCGAGGATGTGCGTGGCCACGCGGTCGAGGAACCACCGGTCGTGCGAGATCACCACCGCACAGCCCGCGAAGTCGACGAGCGCCTCCTCGAGCGCGCGCAGCGTGTCGACGTCGAGGTCGTTCGTCGGCTCGTCGAGCAGCAGCAGGTTGCCCCCGGCGCGGAGGAGCTTCGCGAGGTGAACCCGGTTCCGCTCTCCGCCGGAGAGGTCCTTGACGAGCTTCTGCTGGTCGCCGCCGCGGAAGTTGAACCACGGAGACGTACTGACGCGAGTTGACCTCGCGCTTGCCGAGCGTGATGACGTCCTGGTTGCCCGAGATCTCCTTCCAGACGGTGTTCTGCGGCTCGAGGCCGCCGCGCGACTGGTCGACGTACGCGAGCTCGACGGAGTCGCCGACCTCGAGGGTGCCGCCGTCGGGCTTCTCCTCGCCGGCGATCATCCGGAACAGCGTCGTCTTCCCGGCGCCGTTCGGGCCGATCACGCCGACGATGCCGCCGGGCGGAAGGTCGAACGTGAGGTCCTCGACGAGGAGCTTGTCGCCGAACCCCTTCTGGACGTCGTCGGCGCGGACGACGACGTCGCCGAGCCGCGGGCCCGCGGGGATGTGGATCTCGACCGTGTCGATGCGCTTCGCCTGGTCCTCGGCGAGCAGCTTCTCGTAGGCGGTGAGGCGCGCCTTCGACTTCGCATGCCGCGCGGTGGGGCTCATGCGCACCCACTCGAGCTCGCGCTGCAGCGTGCGGCGGCGCGCGACATTCTGCTTCTCCTCGACGCCGAGCCGCGCCTCCTTCTGCTCGAGCCAGGACGAGTAGTTCCCCTGGAACGGGATGCCCTTGCCGCGGTCGAGCTCGAGGATCCAGCCGGCGACGTTGTCGAGGAAGTACCGATCGTGCGTGACGGCGATGACGGTGCCCTTGTAGGACTCGAGGAACCGCTCGAGCCACGCGACGGACTCCGCGTCGAGGTGGTTCGTCGGCTCGTCGAGGAGGAGCAGGTCGGGCGCCGAGAGGAGCAGGCGGCAGAGCGCCACGCGGCGGCGCTCGCCGCCGGAGAGCGTCGTCACGTCGCGGTCGCCGTCCGGGAGGCGAAGCGCGTCCATCGCGCGGTCGAGCGTCTGGTCGAGGCTCCACGCGTCCGCGCCGGTCGATCTGCTCCTGCACCGTCGCCTGCTCCGCGAGCAGCGCGTCGAAGTCGGCATCGGGCTCGGCGAAGGCCGCCGAGATCGCGTTGAAGCGGTCCAGCAGGTCGCGCAGCTCGCGGACGCCGTCCTCGACGTTGGCGCGCACGTCCTTCGCCGCGTCGAGCTCCGGCTCCTGCGGGAGGAAGCCGACCGTCGCCTTCGGGTCGAGCTCCGCGACGCCGGAGGACGGCTCCTCGAGCCCCGCCATGATCCGGAGCAGCGTCGACTTCCCGGCGCCGTTCGGGCCGAGCACGCCGATCTTCGCGCCGTGGAGGAACGACAGCGAGATGTTCGACAGCACCTGGCGCTCCGGGCCGTAGAACTTGTCCGCCCGGTACATCGTGTAGATGACGTCGCTGCTCATTGCCTCCCCGCCAAGCGGGATTCGGCAGAAGCCGAATCCCGCGGCTCGATCCCCGCCTGCGGCGGGGCACATCCCTGAAGGCGTCGGCTTCGCCGCCGCAACTGCGTCCCTCGCGTCCCTGTGCTCACAACGCGCACGCTAGCGGCGGTCACCACACACCGTGTCGCTCCAGCACGCGGTCGACCGCGGGATCCGCGCTCGGCGGCTCGTGGAACGTCGGCGCACCCACCGCGGCGAGCGCCTCGACCGTGCCGACGTAGTCGCCGTCGTGAGCGGGGTTGTTGCGGATGCCCCAGATCGCGCAGTCGAGGGGTGTCGGCCCGTGGCCGCCCCACGCCCGGTCCGCCAGGTTGGCGCCCCGCTCGACCAGCAGCTCGACCGTCGCACGGCGGCCGTGCATCGCCGCCTGGTCGAGCGGCGTGAAGCCGCTCCATCCGCGGGTGTCGACGTCCCACCCGGAGTCGAGGAGCGCGCTCACGATCTCGGTGCGGTCGAGAAGCGCGAACTGCCCGACGATCCAGCCGTAGTCGTCGGTCTCCGGGTTGCCGAGCGCCGGCGGCCGGGCGCGCGGGAGCGCGACGGACTCGCCGCGTGCGACCGCGAGGACGGCCCGGTCGACGTCGTCCAGCCCTGCCGTCGCGCCGAGCGACTCGAGCAGCTCGTACGCCGCGAGATGCCCGCATCGCGCCGCGAGGGCGAGCGGGCGGCGGCCGACGTCCCAGAACGTCCAGGGCCGGTCGATGTCGGCGCCCGCGTCGAGGATCAGCTGGATGAACCGCAGGCTCCGCCCCCGCGCGATCGCGTGGTGGAGGCAGCAGCGCTCGTTCACGTCGGCGCCGCGGTCGAGGAACCAGCGGAGCCCCTCGACGTCCTCGAAGTCGACCTTGTGGCCGACGTAGTGCTCGGCCCCCGGCTTCCACAGAGCCTCGAGCAGCGCCGTGCCGCCGTGCTCGCAGGCGTGGTAGAGCGCGTCGTCGTCCCGCTCGGCGCCGTGGGCGATCAGCAGCTCGATCAGCACCGCGTCGTCGCGGTCGACCGCGCTCCGCACCGCGTAGAAGTCCCAGTCACCTCCGTCCTCGGCTTCGTGGGTGAACGCGTTGGGGTCGGCCCCTGCCTCGAGGAGCAGGCGCGTGCATTCGCGGACGTCCGCGCCGCTCCCGACGGAGCGGCGGAGGAGGTAGAGGAGCGGGACGAGGTCGTCGAGCGGCTGGTGGACGGCCGCGGGGTCGGCGGCGAGCACCGCCTCGAGCCCCGCGGGGTCGGCGACGGCGAGGTGCCGCTCGATGCCCTCGAGACCGAGCGCCCGGACGTGGCGCACGAGCCGTGGCCAGCTCGGGAAGCCGTACGCGCGCGCGAGCTCGTACTGGGCCTCCGCAAGCGTCGTCCCCCGCTCGTGTCGACGGGACTTCGCCTGCTTGCGCAGGTGCTCGAGGTTGGGGCGGTCGGGAAGCTTCACGGCGAACCTCCTGGAGCTCGTTGCGGGATGATGCTTCGTCGACGGGGCGCGCTGAGCGAGCGCGATGCGAGGACGCAGGGAGCGCCCATATGAGACATATGGGCGCGACTGAGGACGAAGCAGCGCCTCGCGCAGCGCGTTCCGGCGACACAAGGCTTCATTCCGCAACGAGCTCCTCGCTGCCCGGGTCCGCGTCACGGGCGGAAGGCTCGTCGTCCTGACGATCCTGGTCGTTCACCGGTGGGATGCTCCCTGCCCCGCGGACGGACGCGCCCGGTCGCGCACGGAGAGCATAGCCCCGCTCGCTCAGTCCGCCAGCGCGCGGACGACCTCCCGATCTCGGTCGTAGCTGAGCATCGCCTCCGCCTCGGGCACGGAGACCCAGCGCGCGTCGTCCACCTCGTTTTCGAAGACGAGCCCGCCGCCCACGACCCGCATCCGCCAGTACCGGACGCGCTTCGGGCGGTCCTTCGAGTCATGATACGACGTCGACGGCAGCTCCTCCTCGAGGGCGCACTCGAGCCCCGTCTCCTCCTCGACCTCGCGCACGGCGCAGGCCTCGTCGGTCTCGCCGAGCAGGCACTTGCCCTTCGGGAAGCTCCAGTCGGCGTAGCGCGGACGGTGGACGACGAGCACCTCGAGCCCCTCCGGCCCGTCGCGGACGGGGATGCCGCCCGCTGCGCGGACGACCCTCACTCGATGCGCTTGCCGGCGCGCCGCAGCGTCTTCCAGGCGTCCGGCCAGGCGGCGCGCGCCTTCACCTTGCGCTCCTCCTGCAGCTCGACCAGGCGCGTCGCCGCCTCGCCCGCATGCCCGGCGTCCGCCCAGGCGCCGAGGCGATCCTCCGCCACCGCGGCGTCCTGGTGCTTGCCGAGGACGTCCTGCACGTCCTTCGCCGCGGTGACGAACCGGGAGCCGGAGCGGCCGAGCTCGTGCGCGGCGAGCTCGGCGGCATAGCGCGCCCGCTTCACCTTGATCCGAGCGGCGTGGAGCTCGTGGTCGTCGGAGCCTGCGTCGAGCTTCTTGAACGCTTTCCGCGTGCGGCGCCACTCCTTGCGCAGGAGCGAGGTCAGCGTCGGCTGCTCGCCGGCGCCGGCGGCGGGCTCCGGCTCGGAGACGTGATCGAGCCGGTCGAGCAGCGCCAGGTACCGGTCGCTCGTCAGAGCGTCGACGACCGCGGCACGGGCGTGATCCCGCTCTTCCTCCAGCCGTGCCAGGAGGTCGGCGCCGTCGGCCGCTTGCTCGCCGAGCGACTCGATGTCGTCCGCGAGGCGCTCGCGGAGGACGTCGAGGTCGCGGGCAGGCCCGAGCGTCTTCCCGAGCCAGCCCAGCTCGTCGCGGAGCGGGTCCGACCACGAGCGCTCGATCAGGGGCCGGGCGGCGCGGAGGAACGCCCGCAGCCGCCGCGTGGCGACGCGGAGCTGGTGGAGGTCCTCGGGGTCCGAGCCGAGGCGTGTCCCCGGGTCGTGCAGGAGCAGCTGCCGGACCTGCTCCTCGAGCGCCGCGCCGAGCGCGGCGAGGGAAGGCGCGTCGGGAGGCGGTGTCGGAGCCGCGGGCGGCAGGTCGAGCTCGAGCGCCCGGAACAGCTTCGGCCGGAGCTCCCCGGAGGATGCGGCGCCCGCCCGGCGGAGCTGCTTGGCGAGTCGGCGGAGCGACTCCTCGTCGCCGCCGACGAGCTCCACCTCGAGCTCCCGGAACCGGCGCGTGACGCGCTGGCCGACGAGAACGGAGACGGCGTCCTCGACGATCTCCGCGCCGTCCGCGAGAACGCCCTGCCGACGCGTCTTCAGCCGCGCGACCGGCGCCACCTGGCGGCCGCGGAGGTACGCGACGAGCAGCCCGAGCAGCTCGGCCGGCGGACGCGCGGGCGGGCCGGGATGCTCGAGCTCGATCCGCGACGCCCCTCGGGGGAGCTTCAGCTGCCAGAGGCCCGCACCGTCCTCCACGCGGCGACGGAACGTGATCCCGTGCCGTGCGAGGACGAGGTCGGGCGTGTCGTGGTACGTCGAGGTGAAGACGCGCGGCGGCAGCACCTCGCCGCCGAGCTCGGGAAGGACGAATCCCTCCCCGGGCTCGAGCTTCAGCTCCCGCTCGACGGTCTCCTTCACGGGGCCGAGCGTATCCCCACGCGGACCGCCCATGCGGCCGCAGCTCGTTTACCGGTGTCTCGTTTCGGTTAACGTGCGCGCCCGTGCGCATCTCGCTCACGCCGAAGACCGGCGAGTTCTACGTCCTCTTCGCCCGCGCCGCCGAGAACGCGCTCCAGGTCGCGCGTCTCGTCGACCGCCGGTTTCGCGAGCACCCGAACTCGGGGATCACGCAGGAGCAGGTGAAGGCGGAGGAGACGGAGGGCGACGTGATCACGCGCGAGCTCATCACGCTGCTCAACACGCAGTACCTCACGCCGTTCGATCGCGACGACATCTACATGCTCGCGATCGAGCTCGACGACGTCGTGGACGAGCTCGAGGAGGCGTCCGACCTCCTCGGCCTCTACGGGATCGACCTCCCGACGAAGCACGCGGTGCAGCAGACGGGGCTCATCGTCGCCGCGGCGGAGCAGCTTTCGATCGCCTGCGAGAACCTGAAGGGGTTCTCGGGGGTGCAGGACGCGCTCGTCGAGCTGAAGCGCCTGGAGGACGAGGGCGACCGCGTCCTTCGCGAGGGGCTTGCGTCGCTGTTCCGCGACGACCGGATCGACCCGCTGATGGTGATCCGCTGGAAGGACGTGTACGACCGGCTCGAGGGCGCGCTCGACAGCTGCGAGACGGCGGCCAACACGATCGCCAACATCGTCGTCAAGAACGCCTGACGGTCGCTCGTGGAACCCGCACTCTGGGCAGTCGTCGCGGTCGCGCTCTTCTTCGACTTCACGAACGGGTTCCACGACACCGCGAACTCGATCGCGACGAGCGTCTCGACGCGCGCGCTCTCCCCGCGGATGGCAGTCGCGAGCGCCTCCGTGCTCAACTTCGCCGGGGCGTTCGTCTCGATCGAGGTCGCGGCGACGATCGCGCAGGGGATCGTCGACCAGGAGGTCATCACCCTCGACGTCGTGTTGGCCGGACTCGTCGGCGCGATCACGTGGAACCTCGTCACCTGGTTCTTCGGCCTGCCGTCGAGCTCGAGCCACGCGCTCATCGGCGGGATGGTCGGCTCGGCGATGGCGGCCGGCGGAAAGGACGTCGTCCAGTGGGGCGGGATCATGGACAAGGTGCTGATCCCGTCGCTGGTGGCCCCGTTCGTCGGCGTCGCCTTCGCGTTCGTCCTGATCCTCGCGATCACGTGGCTCATCGCGAAGCGCTCGCCCACCAAGGTGAACCGCGTCTTCCGTCGGGCGCAGCTCGTGTCGGGGGGCTTCGTCGCGTTCACGCACGGGACGAACGACGCGCAGAAGACGATGGGGATCATCGCGCTCGCGCTCGTCGCCTCGGGGCACCTGGAGGCGGACTTCGACGCGCTGCCGATCTGGGTGATCGCCTCGTCCGCGCTCGCGATGGGGGCGGGCACCTACGCGGGCGGCTGGCGGATCATCCGGACGCTCGGTCAGCGGATCGCGAAGATCGACCCGCCGCAGGGCTTCGCCGCGCAGACCGCCTGCGCGTCGATCCTGTGGGGCACCGCCCACTTCGGCTTCCCCGTGTCGACGACCCAGACGATCTCCGGCTCGGTGCTCGGCGCGGGCGCGATCCGCGGCTTCTCGGCCGTCCGGTGGGGGGTTGCCGGCAACATCGTCCTCGCATGGATCCTCACGTTGCCCGCCTCGGCGCTCGTCGGGGCCGGGATGGAGTACGTGACGCGCCTGCCCGCAGGCGACGTCATCGTCTTCGTCCTCGCGATCGTCATCGCCGCCGGCGCGTTCGCGGCGCGGCGCTGGGAGACGCGGAAGCTCTTGCCGCACCAGCCCGAGGCCGCTCCTGCACCGGCCTGACCCCGGCGCTCAGCCGCCCTTGGAGCTGGCGTCGCTGCTCGGGCGTCAGCCCCTCGGCCGCCCCTAGCGCGACCTCAACAGCAGCCGGCTGCCGACGCCGGCCGAACCACGGGTAGACCTTTTGCCCGCGGGTCGCCGGTCTTCACTGCCTTCACGATCGCGCCGTGCAGCCGGTCGGCGACTTCGTGCGTGAACTCCACCGAGACGTGCTCGAAACCGGCTGCCTCGAGGCCTGCCTCGTACTCGCCCTTGGAGAGCGCGCCCGCGATGCAGCCGACGTAGCTGCCGCGCTCCGCTCGCTCCGCGGGAGAAAGTCGGTCCTCGGCGACGACGTCGCTGATCCCGATTCGCCCGCCGGGCTTCAGGACGCGGGCGATCTCCGTCAGGACTGCGGGCTTGTCGACCGAGAGGTTGATGACGCAGTTCGAGATGACGACGTCCACGGAGTCGGCCGGCAGCGGGATCTGCTCGATCATGCCCTTCAGGAAATGCACGTTCGCGATCCCGGCGTCCGCGGCGTTCTTGCGGGCGAGCGCGAGCATCTCGTCGGTCATGTCGACCCCGTAGGCGGTGCCGTTCGGCCCGACGCGCTTTGCGGAGAGGATCACGTCGATGCCGCCGCCGGAGCCGAGATCGAGGACCGTCTCGCCCTCGCGCAACTCCGCGACTGCCGTCGGGTTGCCACATCCCAGGGACGCGAGCGTTGCCGCCTCCGGGAGCTCGCCGCGCTGCTCCGCGTCGTAGAGCGCCTCGCCGAACAGGCTCGCGTCCGACTCCGCCGTCGGCGCAGCACGAGCCGCTGCCGCACCCGAAATCGCCGCTCCGGCCCTCCGTCACCGCACGCGCGGACTCGGCGTAGCGTGCCCGCACCTCCTCACGAAGCTCGTCAGCCGTGGTCGTCATCAGCAGCACACTCCTTTCAGATCGGCGACCGCCGCGAGCATCTCGACGGCGTCGCGCCTCAACGAGAAATACGCCCACTTCCCACGCTGCTCGCGTTCCACGAGCCCCGAGTCGGTGAGCTTCCTCAGGTGATGCGAGACCGTGGGCTGCGACAGCCCAAGAGAAGGCTCGAACTCGCACGCGCAGACCGGCTCAAGACGTCGTCGCAAGGGCGTTCACGATCCGGACGCGCGCCGGATCCGCAAGCGCCTTGAAGAGCGCCGCGGTCGCCACCGCCTCGTCGTCGTCCAGCACCGGTGACGCAAGCGGGGCGCAGCACCCGACCGCCGCGACTGACGTCATCGGAAACGAACCCCCGATCCCAGGCCGCGTGTCAACGCTCCCCACGCACGGCGGCAGTGCGACAACGAGCGTCGCACACCCGAGCACAGCGATCGCAGAACGAGACCCCGAGCTCGCTCCTGCTTCTGAACCAACGCACCATCCCTGACCACCTCATATCGACGCCCGTCAATATATCGACAAACATCGATGTGTCAAGAGCGACGGGGCGGGACAGTCGCTTTGACCTCTGACCCCCGACAGACGAAAGGGCGGCACGAGGCCGCCCCTTCGACGCACTTTGATCTGTGGCCGATCGCTACGCCCGGTTCGCGGCCTTGAACGCCAGGTCGAAGTTGGTCCGCGCCCGCTTGAGCTGGGCCGCGGTGAGCGGCACGAACCGAGCCCGCGTGGCGATCGCCTTCTCGTTCGCGAAGATGTAGGCGATGAACGCCTGCACCTCGGGCCGCCTGAACGACGAGCCCTTCGCGTAGATGAAGAGCGGCCGCGCGAGCGGCTTGTACGAGTTGTTCTGCGCGGTCGCGACCGAAGGAGTCACGCACTGGCCGGTCTTCGGGTTCTGCGACCTGGAGCGCCTTGAGCCGCGACTGGTTCTCCTCGTAGTACGAGAAGCCGAAGTAGCCGAGGCCGCCCTTCGTTCCCGGCGACACCTTGCACGAGCACGTTGTCGTCCTCGGATGCCTGGTAGTCCGAGCGGCTCGCGCGAGCGCGGCCGTTGATCGCCTCGGTGAAGTACTCGAACGTCCCCGAGTCGGTGCCCGGGCCGAACAGGCGAAGCGGCTCGTTCGGGAAGCTTGCGCGGACGTCGTTCCAGTTGTTCACCTTCGAGCCGGGCTCCCAGATCTTCTTGAGCTCCGCGACCGTGAGGCATGTCGCCCACGTGTTGTCGCGGCTCACGACCACGGTCAGGGCGTCGTTGGCGACGGTGAACGCACGCCATGAGCCGACGTTGTTGTTCTTGCAGCTCTGAGCCTCGGTTCGCCGCATCGGACGGGATGCATCGGACAGGTCGGTCTCGCCCTTGCAGAAGCGCTCGAAGCCACCCCCGGTCCCGGAGATGCCGACGGTGATGTTCGCCTTGCTCGCGCCCGCGCGGCGGAAGAGCTCCGCCGCGGCCGTCGTGTACGGGCCGACCGTCGATGACCCGTCCGCCGTGATCGTGCCCCGGAGCTTGCGAGGCGCCGCCTTCGACAGATCCGGCTTGCTGGTGGCCGCTGCCGCAACCGAGACGAGCGCGCCGAGACGGCGACGACGCCGATCGCCACGACGGCGCGGCGCCGTCTGGACGAATCCTTCATATCCCTTCCCCTTCGTCTCGATTGCTCTGATGCGTCGCGAGCGTGCACCGCCGAGCCGCGGATGTGGGGTGACCGCCTGGTGAACAGTCCGGTGGCGAAGTGGTGAACGGGCGAGAAGCGACCCGCGCGCGCCGTACCGCTCCCGAGCCGTGAGCGCAAGGCGCCGTTCGGCGCTGCCGACGACGCTCAGTGGCTGCGCGTCGGTGAACTCGTGGAACTCGCCGGTGACGACGAACGCGGTCTGCTCGCCGATGTCGACGGCGTTGTCACCGATCCGCTCGAGGCAGCGCGCGACGACGATCATCCGCATCCCCCACTCCTGCAGGCCGGGCGAGGCGCCATCTCGAGCACCTTGTCGGTGACGCGCGCGGTTCGTGCGGTCGACGAGCTCGTCGAGCTCGACGAGCGCGCGCGCCCCCTCGACGTCGCGCTCGGCGAACGAGTCGAGCGCGACGCTTGACCATCTCCTCGCCTCGCTCGCCCATCTCCCGGAGCCCCTCGACGAGGTCGTGGCGGGTCTCGAGGTCGGCCGTGAGCTTCGTCAGCTTTGCGATCGTGACCGACTGGTCGCCGATCCGCTCGAGGTGGATCGAGTTGTGCAGGACGGCGAGCACGAGTCGGAGGTCGCCGGCGACGGGGGTCTCGAGCGCGAGGATCTCCTCGACGAGCTTCTCGATCCGGTGGTAGCGCACGTCGATCTCGTCGTCGAAGGCGATCACCTCGTCGCAGAGCTCGGCGTCCTGCGCCTCGAGCGCGTCGATCGCGCCGCGCAGCGCGCGCAGGCAGAGCTCGCCCTGCTCCTGCAGCGCTCGCCTCGAGCTCGTCGAGGCGCTGCCTGGTACTCGACCCTCATCCGAACCTCCCGGTCACGTAGTCCTCGGTCCGCTTGTCGGAGGGCTGGGTGAAGATCTTCGTCGTCGCGTCGTACTCGACGAGGATCCCGTGCCGGCCCTTGCCGTCGTCGTGCACCTCGACCGAGAAGAAGGCCGTCATGTCGGCGACGCGCGCGGCCTGCTGCATGTTGTGGGTGACGACGATGATCGTGTACTCGCGCTTCAGGTCGTGCATCAGGTCCTCGATCGCGGCGGTCGCGATCGGGTCGAGCGCCGAGGCCGGCTCGTCCATCAGGATGACGTCCGGCTCGGTCGCGAGGGCCCGCGCGATGCAGAGCCGCTGCTGCTGGCCGCCGGAGAGGCCGAGGGCGGAGTCCTTGAGCCGGTCCTTGACCTCGTCCCAGAGCGCCGCCCGGCGAAGGCAGCTCTCGACGCGCTCGTCGAGACCGTCCTTCATGCCCGAGCGCGCGGGGCCCGAAGGCGACGTTGTCGTAGATCGACTTCGGGAACGGGTTCGGCTTCTGGAACACCATCCCGATCCGGCGGCGCACCTCGACCGGGTCGACGCTCGCGCGCGTAGAGATCCTTGCCGTGGTACTGCACCGTCCCCGTCGACCTCCGCGCCGAGGATCAGGTCGTTCATGCGGTTGAAGCAGCGGATGAACGTCGACTTGCCGCACCCCGACGGCCCGATGAACGCCGTCACGGTGTTCTTGTGGACGTCGAGCGTGACGCTCCGGAGCGCGAGGTTCCCGCTGTACGCGACGGCCAGGTCCTCGACGTGGAAGACCTTCTCGCGCGTTCGAGCTCCTCCTTCGACGTGCCGAGCGCGACCTCGGCGATCCGGGCGCTGTCGATCGAGGGTGCGTTCGCGTTCATGCGCGCATGCGTCTCGGGCAACGATGCGTCGTATCGGGGGTCTGCTCGTCCATCTCTGGGCGTCATTCGATTTCACCATGTCTGGCGGTAGCGGTTACGGAGGAAGATCGCGATTGCGTTCATCGTGAGCACGATCGCCGAGCAGCACGATGATCGCCGCCGCGGCAAGCGTCTGGAACTCCGGGTCAGGGAGCTTGACCCAGGTGTAGATCTGCACCGGGAGCGCGGTGAACGCCGCCGAGGACCGTCGGGTCGAACGCGACGTACTGGAGGGCGCCGATCAGGAGCAGCGGCGCCGTCTCCCCGACCGCCCGGGAGAGCGCCAGGATCGAGCCTGTGGCGATCCCCGGAATCGAGGCCGGCAGCACCTGCCGCGAGACCACCTGCCACTTCGTCGCCCCGAGCGCGAAGCCGCCCTGGCGGATCGAGTCGGGCACAGCGCGGATCGCCTCGCGGGAGGCGATGATCACCGTCGGCAGGACGACGAGAGTGAGGATGATCGCGCCTGCGAGCAGAACCCGTCCGATGCCGACCGGCCCGCGTACGACGAAGGCGAGCCCGAGGATCCCGTAGACGATCGCCGGCACCGCGGCGAGGTTCTGGATGTTGAGCTCGAGCAGGCGGTTGTACCACCGCTCCTTGTGCGCGTACTCCTCGAGGTAGATCGCCGGTGAGCACGCCGATAGGCACGGCCATCAGCAGGAGCAGCACCGCGAGGTAGATGGTCGCGAGGATCGCCGGGCGCGCACCCGCCTCCTCCGGCAGCGTCGACGGCGGATCGGTGAACAGCTGCCTCGTGAGCGCCGGGCATCCCGTCGATGAACGTCGTCACGCAGCAGCCAGCCGAGCGTGCCGAACGAGATCGCGAGGCAGCAGCGATCATGACGCCGACGAACAGCCTGCTCTTGGTCTTTCGGCTCATCAGTCGTAGACCTCCCGGAACCGCCGCACGAGCCGGATCGAGATGACGTTCATCACCAGCGTGATGCACGAAGAGCGTGAGGCCGACGGCGAAGATCGTCTTGTACTCGATCGAGCCCGTGGGCAGGTCGCCGTTCCCGGTCGCGCCGATGAACGCGGTCATCGTCTCCATCGGTCTGCGCGCGGGTCGAAGCGTGATCTGCGGCGAGCTGACCCGACCGCGATCAGGACGATCATCGTCTCGCCGACGGCCCGCGAGATCCCGAGCACGAACGAGGCGATGATCCCCGAGATCGCCGCCGGCACGACCACGCGCGTAGCGACTTGGAGGCGGTCGGCCCCGAGCCCGTACGCGCCATCGCGGAGCGCCTGGGGCACCGCGGCCATCGCGTCCTCCGAGAGCGAGGCGATCGGTCGGGATCAGCATCACGCCCGATCACGAGACCTGCCGGCGAGCACGTTGAAGATCTCGACCTGGACACCGAGGTCGAGCGGAGAAGCGGCGTGACCGCGGTCAGTGCGAAGTACCCGTAGACGACCGTCGGGATCGCCGCGAGGATCTCGAGGACGGGCTTGAGGATGTTGCGCGGCGCGGGGCTCGCGTACTCGCTGAGGAAGATCGCCGTGCCGAGTCCGGCAGGCGCGGCGACCAGCAGCGCCAAGAACGTGACGTAGAACGTCGCCAGCGATCGAGCGGCACGACGCCGAAGGTGCGCCGGGCTCGAAGAGCGGCGCCCAGTCCGTCCCGGTGAAGAAGTCCCAGGGGTTGATCTCGGCGAAGAACTCGATCGCCGGTAGCAGCAGCGAGATCACGATCCCGACCGTCGTCACGCACCGAGACCAGCGCGGCGAGCCCGAGGATGAGCTTCACGACGAGCTCGCCGAACCGGCGGCTCGACGGGGCTGAGGTCGATCTCCGGCTCACCGCCGGGATCCGCCGGGCCGTGACGTCCGACGTGGTCAACTCAGCCGCCGGTCGCCTCGTCGAGCTTCTGCTGAGGTTCTCGTCGATCTGTGTCTTCGTTCAAGGGGCACGAAATGCGCCTGCTCGGCGATCGATGCCTCGTTCTCCAGCATGTACGCGGAGGAAGTCCTCGACCTCCTGCGCGGTCCAGTGCCGTCGACTTCGCGTAGACGAAGAGCGGTCGGGCGAGCGGGTCATACTCCCCGCCTTGCGCCGTCTCGACGCTCGGCGCCACGCACCCGGAGCCGCCGTCGATCTCGAGGGCCTTCAGCGTGTCCTGGTTCTCCTCGAAGTACGAGAAACCGAAGTACCCGAGGCCGCCCTTCGTGCCGCTGACGCCCTGGACGATGCACGTTGTCGTCCTCGGTAGCCTGGTAGTCGGTGCGGCTCGCGCCCTCTTCACCGTTGATCGCGTCCGTGAAATAGTCGAACGTCCCCGAGTCCGTGCCTGGGCCGAAGAGCTTCGAGCGGCTCGTCGGGGAACGCGTCGCGGACGTCCTTCCAGTGATTCACCTTGGAGCCGGGCCCCCAGATCCGCTTCAGCTCGTCGACGGTGAGGCAGGTCGCCCAGTCGTTCTCCTTGTTCACGACAACCGTGAGGGCGTCGTTTGCCACTTGCAGCTCGATGTGCTCGACGCCCTTCTCCTCGCAGATCGCGGCCTCGTCGTCCTCGATCGGTCGTGACGCATTGGAGAGATCGGTTTCACCGCGGCAGAACCGCTCGAAGCCGCCACCCGTCCCCGAAATGCCGACGGTGACGTCCGCGCCCCCCTCCTTCCGAAAGGCTTCCGCAGCGGACGTGACGTAGGGCCCGACGGTGCTCGAGCCGTCGGCGCTGATCGGCGCCGCCTGACCCGGAGTCCCCGCCGCCTCCGCAACCCGTGGCCACGACGATCGCCGCCGCGACGCGCGCAGGCTACGAGAGGTTCGCGTCGCACCATTCCGTCTCCCTCGATCTCACCGTGTCGCGCGAGTGTTCCGGCGCAGGTCTCGTGGGTGGGCGGCGGGGTGGTGAACATCCGGTGACCGAGTGGTGAACTCGAGCGGGATCGAAAAACGGCGTGCGATGCGCGCGATGTCCGGCCTCAGCCGGACATCTGCACCCGCCCGGCGAAGACGCACCGGATCTCGAGCCCGGCGCCCAGACCGCCATGCGCCTCGACCATGCCGCCCGCCTGGGTGACGATGTGCTTGACGATCGCGAGGCCCAGGCCGGTGCCGCGCGACGCGCGTGCACGGTCGGCGCGGTAGAAGCGCTCGAACAGGCGGCCGAGCTCCGCCTCGCCGACGCCGACGCCGTCGTCCGTCCCGCGGAGGATCACGACGTCGCCGTCGCGCTCGATCGCGAGGGTGAACGTCGCGCCGGGCCCCGCGTACCGGATTGCGTTCTCTGCCAGGTTCTGCGCGACGACGCGCAGCATCCGCGGCCGGATCTCGAGCTCGATCGTGGCGTCGCCTTCGACGACGAGCGCGACGCCCGCGCGGCTCGCCCGCTCCTCCAGCTCGTCGGCGACGGCCTCCAGCTCCGGCCGCACGGCGACGGCCCCGAGCGAGACGACGCGCGAGCCCGACTCGAGCTCCGAGAGGAACAGCACCTCGTCGATCAGCTCGCGGATCTGCCCCACCTCGCTGCGGGCCTGCTCGACGAGCGCCGGGACGTCCTCGCCCGGCAGCGCCGCCATCTCGAGCAGCGAGAGCAGGCGGGCGAGTGGCGTGCGGAGCTCGTGCGAGACCGCCGCCGTGAAGCCTGTGCGGAGCTCCTCGTACGCGGTCAGGTCGCCGCCGCGACTGAGGTACACGAGCCGCTCGCGCCGGCCCTTGACGTCGTAGGGGACGACGAGCGGGATGATGCCCGCGTCGCCCGAGAGGAGGCCCTCGGGGATCCTCTCACCCTCCCGCAGGCCGTCGATCGACTGCCGCGCGCGACGACTGGCCGCGAGGATGCGGTCGTCGTCGTCGAGCACGACGACCGACTCGCGGCTCTCCTCGAGCAGCACGCGGCCGCGTGTGGCGTCCGAGTCCATCTGTGCCGGCGGTTCTATCGCAGTTCGGCGCCGCGGCGAGGGAGCGTGCCGCGTCAGCCGGGCGCGTTTCACCAGCCGGTTACCATTCCTTCACCGTTCGTCGCCCCCGTGGACGACGGCGCGACGCCACACTCACGGCGCATGGCGAAGATCCTGATCATCGAGGACGACGACGTCATCGCACAGGGGATGGCGCGCCACCTCCACGCCGCGGGCTTCGACGCCGTCGGCGTCGCGAACGGCGAGACAGGACTGGCGCGGCTGCGCTACGAGCGTCCGGACGTCTGCGTCCTCGACCTGATGCTTCCGGGCCTCGACGGCTGGAAGGTGATCGAGCAGGCGCGCGGCGAGGGGATCGGCACGCCGATCGTCGTCGTGTCCGCCCGCGGGACGGAGCACGACCGCGTTCACGCGCTCGAGATCGGCGCGGACGACTATCTCGTGAAGCCGTTCTCGATGAAGGAGCTCGTCGCCCGCGTCGGCGCAGCCGCCCGGCGCGGCACCCGCGCGCAGGACCCGCGCCGCGGCGAGGAGATCGTGATCGAGGAGCTGCGACTCGACCCGCGCAACGTCCAGGCGTACGTCGACGGATCGAGCGCCGAGCTCACGCCCACCGAGTTCCGGCTCCTCTATGCGCTCGCGCTCGAGTCCGGCCGCGTGCTGACCCGCGATGAGCTGCTCCAGCGCGTCTGGGGCCGGCGCGCCTCGCACCGCGACCGGACCGTCGACGTCTTCGTCCGGAAGCTGCGCGAGAAGATCGACAGCCGCGCGTCGCGGCACACGTTCCTGCAGACGCGTTACGGCGTCGGCTACAAGCTCGAGGCCGAGACGAAGTAGCGCGGGGGAACCCTGACCTGGGGGAACCCATGGTTCCCCCACGAGCCCCCTCCTTCTGCCTGGCGACCCGGTAGAGCGCATCGTGCCTCCCGGCCGGCAAAGCCGGCCTCCGGCGGCAACGGCCTGCGCCGCAGCCTGCCTGCAGCCCTGAAGTCCAGGTTCGAGCTCGACCCAAGTCGCGCGTGGAACGTCTCGTTCTTGTTATCATTAGCCTCACTAATGATTCGTGAGGCTACGCTTTCCGCGCACGAGACCGCCGAGGCACTCCGGCCCGCGTTGCTCCGCCTCGCGCGCAACCTCCGCCGGGAGACCGAGGCACTCGGCGTCACGTCCCACCAGGTGACGCTCCTCTGGCTCGTGCGCTCCCGCCCCGGCCTCTCGCTCCGCGAGCTCGCCGTCGAGGAGGGGATCTCGGCCCCGTCGCTCTCCGGGCACGTCGACCGCCTCGAAGCGGCCGGCCTGCTCCGCCGCGTGCGCTCGACCGACGACCGGCGCCGCGTCGGGCTCGAGCTGACACCCGATGGCCAGGCGCTCCTCAAGCGCGTTCGCGCGCGCCGCACGACGTGGCTCGCCGCCCGGGTGGCACTTCTCTCCGACATTGAGCGCGAGCGGCTCGAGGCGGCCCTGCCGACGCTCTACGCCCTGCTGGAGCGCGAGCCCGAGTGACCGCAATCGCACTCCGCATCGGCCGGCGCACCTTCCGCTCCCTCCACCGCCACCGGAACTACCGCCTCTTCTTCGGCGGACAGGTCGTCTCGCTCGTCGGCACCTGGATGCAGAACATCGCGCTCGCCTGGCTCGTGATCGAGCTGTCCGGCTCGGCGCTCGCGGTCGGCGCGCTCGCCTTCTGCCGGTTCCTTCCGTTCCTCGCATTCGGCCTCGTCGCAGGCGTGATCGTCGATCGATTCGACTCACGGCGACTGCTCTTCGTCACGCAAGGGACCGCGATGGTCGTGTCGATAGCGCTCGCGATCGTGACGCTCGCCGACGCTGCGACGCTCCCGGTGGTCTATGCGCTCGCGCTCCTCGGCGGCATGGTCATCGTCGTCGACGCCCCGGCGCGCCAGACGCTGACGTACCAGATGGTCGGCCCGGACGAGCTCCAGAACGCCGTCGCGCTCAACGCCGGCCTCTTCAACGGGTCGCGGGTGATCGGGCCGGCCTTCGCCGGGCTCGTGATCGCCCTCGTCGGCACCGGCGCCTGCTTCGTGATCAACGCGGTCAGCTTCCTTGCCGTGCTCGCGTCGCTCCGGCTCATCCGCACCGACGAGCTGACGCCGGTCACGAGGCGCCCGACGCGCGTCGTCGCCGGAATCCGCGAGGGGCTCTCGTGGGCCGCGCACGCGCCGATCACACGCACGGTGCTCATCGTCGTGACGGTCGTCAGCACGGTCGGCTTCAACTTCCACGTCCTCGTTCCGCTGCTCGCGTCGCAGACACTCGAGGTCGACGCCGAGATGTTCGGCATCCTCTCCGCCGCATTCGGCCTTGGCGCCCTCGGGGGCGCGCTCGCCACCGCGAGCCTCCGAGAGGCGAGCCCGCGCGTGTTCCTCGCCGGCGGCGTCGGTTTCAGCATCGCGATGCTCGCGCTCGCGCTCGTGCACTCGGTCGCCGCCGCGCTCGCGCTCCTCTTCGCGCTCGGCATCTCCTTCTCGCTCCTCACGGCGAGCGCGAACGCCCTCGTGCAGCTCGCGGCGCCCGACGCACCTGCGCGGGAGAGTGATCGGTCTCTACATGTTCGCCTTCGCCGGCCTCGCGCCGGTCGGCGGCCTCGTCGCGGGATGGCTCGCCGAGCAGGGTGGCACGTCGCTCGCTTTCGGCGTCGCGGGCGTCGCCGGCCTCGCCACGGCCGCCTGGGCGTCTCGCGAGCTCGGCATCGCACGGACCCCCGCCGCGGCCGCTCCCTCGGACGCGTAAACCGCCCGAGGGATCGCATCCTCGCGCTCGTTCGACTACGGTTTCTCTCCGGCATCGCACGGACGTGAACCCGCCGCCGCCGCGGCATCCCGGACGTGCGATGCCATTTCCCTTTCGGGCTCCTCGAGAGCGCCGTGCGGAGCGGCGGCCTCAGAGCTCCTCGACGGAGGTGAGCCACAGCGGGCCGTCGGTGGCGTCGAGCCGGAGGGCGGCCGGATCTCCGGGATCGTCGAGTCGCGCTTCGAGGACGCGCACGCGCCGGCCGTCGACCTCCGCGACCGGCCCGACGGCTGGGCTCGTGAACATCCACCGCCACGCGCGGACCTGGCGCTCGAGCTCCGCGCGGGGCCGCGCCGGGTCGAGCGCGGCGTAGTCCTCGCCGAACGGCGCCGCGTAGCTCGCGCCCTCGTCGGTCTGCGGATCGCCCCGGTCACCGGCGAGGACGCGCTCGAGAGCGCGCGGGACGAGGTCGCCGGCGAGCCTCTCGAGCGTCGGCCGGAGGCCCTCCATCGACGTGTCCGCCGGCATGGGCCGCGAGCCCTGGGCGAGGACCGGCCCCGTGTCGAACTCCGCGTCCATGAGGTGGACGGTGAGCCAGATCTCCTCGTGGCCCTCGCGGATCGCCCACGCGAACGGGAACGGGCCGCGGAGCTGCGGCAACCGCGACGGGTGCGTGTTCACGACGCCGAGCCGGGGGATCGCGAGGACCTCCGGCGACAGCCGCCACGGGTAGCCGGTGCACAGCCCGATCTCCGGCTCGTAGGCGCGCGTGAGGCGCTCGAGGCTCGACTTGTCCGCCGCGAAGCACACGTCGAGCTCCTCGGGCGACGACGTCAGGATCGCGTCCCGCCGAGCCTCCGCCTCCGCGTTCCGCGCCGCACGCGGGGTGATCACCGCGACCGGCTCGAGCCCGACCGAGCGCGCCGTGGCGTCGAGCCCGATGATCGCGGGCAGGACGGTGGAGAAGATGACGGCGCGCACCGCGCGATCGTACGCGCCGAAATCGCGACGTCGCCGACCGCCGGTCGTTACGATGCGTAACGAAATGACGGAATCGCGCCAGCACTACGGCCTCACCCTCGGCGTCCTCACTCTCGCGGCGACCGCCTATGCGCTCCAGCAGACGATGGTCGTCCCGGCGCTCCCCGAGCTCCAGCGCGAGCTCGACGCGACGACCACGTGGGTCACGTGGGTGATGACCGGGTTCCTGCTGTCGGCAGCCGTGCTCACGCCGATCCTCGGGAAGCTCGGCGACCGGTTCGGGAAGGAGCGGCTGCTCGTCGTCTCGCTCGGCACGTTCCTCGTCGGGTGCATCGGCTGCGCCGCGGCGCCCGACATCTGGACGCTCATCGCCTTCCGGATCGTGTCCGGCGCGGGCGGCGCGGTGTTCCCGCTGAGCTTCGGGATCATCCGCGACGAGTTCCCGCCGGAGCGCGTGAAGGTCGGGATCGGGCTCCTGTCGGCCGTCTTCGGCGTCGGCGGCGGCCTCGGGCTCGTGCTCTCCGGCCTCATCGTCGACAACGCGAGCTGGCGCTGGCTCTTCGTCGTCGGCGCGATCGGCGTCGCGATCGCGCTCGTCCTCGTTCACCGGTTCGTGCCCGAGTCGCCCGTCCGCTCGAGCTCGCGGATCGACGTCCCCGGCGCCGTTCTCCTCTCGGTCGTCCTCGTGTCCTTCCTGCTCGCCCTCTCCGAGGGGGAGAGCTGGGGCTGGACGTCCCCCGCCATCCTCGGGCTGTTCGCGGTCAGCGTCCTCGCGGCCGTCCTCTGGGTGACACTCGAGCTGCGCGTCGACGAGCCGCTGATCGACATCCGCGTCCTCGCCGAGCGGCCGGTGCTCCTGACGAACGTCACCGCTCTCATCTCGGGCTTTGCGATGTTCGGCTCGTTCGTCCTCGTCCCGCGCTTCGTCGAGGCGCCGGGCGGGCTCCCGCCCGACGTCGCCGACCAGGTCGACTACGGGTTCGGCGCCACCGCGACGACGACGGGCCTCTACCTGCTGCCCGGCTCGCTGCTGATGCTCTTCGCAGGCCCGGTGGCCGGGATTCTCGGGCGCCGCGTCGGCTCGAAGTGGCCGCTCGCGATCGGGATGGGCCTCGTCTCGCTCTCCGCGGCCACGCTCGCGCTGCTCCACGACGAGCCGTGGCAGATCGTCGTCGCGATGGCGGGGCTGAGCCTCGGCGTCGGCTTCTCGTTCGCCGCGATGGCGGCGCTCATCACGGAGGCGGTCGACCCGACCGAGACCGGCATCGCGACGGGCATCAACACCGTGATGCGGACGGTAGGCGCCGTCATCGGCGCCCAGGTCGGAGCCGTGATCCTCACCACGGCGACGATCGAGGGCACCGGTGTCCCGACCGAGAGCGCCTACGTGAGCTGCCTTCACGCTCGCGTCGCTCGCCGCCGCCGTCGCGACCGTGATCGCCGTCCTCGTGACGCCGGTGCGACGGCGACGTCGCGCCGAGCTCGCGGTGGAGCCCGGATGAGCGGCGCGACCATCACCACGACCGACGCGGCGCGCGTCGCCGAGGCCGTCGAAGGGCTGCTCGCCGCGCTCACGCGGCAGCGGAGGCCGTCGGGCGACCCGGAGCCCGGGAACCTCTCGACGTTCCAGTCGATGGCGCTCAAGGCGCTCGCCGACACCGGCCCCGTCCGGCTCGGCTTCCTCGCCGACGCGCTGGGCACGACCGACGCGACGACGTCGCGGAACGTCGACGTGCTCGAGCGGCAGGGGCTGGCAGAGCGTCGCCCGGATCCGGACGACGCACGCGGCGTGATCGTCGCGGCGACGGACGACGGGCTCGCCGAGGTGCGACGCCGCCGTCGACAGCTCGAGCGGCTCGCCCGGCGGGCGCTCGACGGGCTCTCACGCGACGAGGCGCGGCGGGTCGCCGACGCGCTCGTCCAGCTGCAGGTCCTGCTCGACCGTCCTCGGAGCCAGCGGAGCTAGCTCAGCCGATCGTCCACGTGTCCGAGCCGTGCAGGAGCGCGTGGAGGTCGCCCTCGCCCTTGCGCTCGACGGTCGTCGCGCGACCTGATCGTGGACGAGGTCCTCGTAGACGGGCCGGCTCACTGCGCGGAACACGCCGAGCGGAACACGCCGCCGCGGTCTCCCAGGTCAGGCGCGCGAGCGCGAAGGCGAGGCCGGGATCGTCGCGGCCGGGATCATGGCGGAGCAGCCCGCCGACCGACGCGTCGACGATCTCGAGCGTCCCGTCGGGCCGCATGCGGACGCCCTTGTCGCCCCAGCGCACCTCCTCGCCCGCCTTCAGGTAGAGGCGGTTCTCCTTCTCCTCGCGGACGACGTCGAAGGCGCCGTCGTTGTAGATGTTGCAGTTCTGCAGGATCTCGACGAACGCGGCGCCGCGGTGCGCCGCGGCGGCGCGGAGCACCTCGGCCGTCCCCTGCTTGTCGGTGTCGATCGCGCGCGCGACGAAGGTCGCCTCGGCGCCGATCGCGACCGACAGCGGGTTGAACGGCTGGTCGACCGACCCGAACGGCGTCGACTTCGTCACCTTCCCGCGCTCCGAGGTCGGCGAGTACTGGCCCTTGGTGAGCCCGTAGATCCGGTTGTTGAAGAGCAGGATCGTGATGTCGACGTTGCGGCGCAGCGCGTGGATCAGGTGGTTGCCGCCGATCGAGAGCGCGTCGCCGTCGCCGGTCACGACCCAGACCGAGAGGTCGGGGCGCGCGGTCGCGAGACCCGTCGCGATCGCGGGCGCGCGGCCGTGGATCGAGTGCATCCCGTAGGTCTGGATGTAGTACGGGAAGCGGGCCGCGCACCCGATGCCCGAGACGAACACGAAGTTCTCGCGCGGCACGCCGAGCTCGGGGAGGAACGACTGGACGCCCGCGAGGATCGCGTAGTCGCCGCAGCCCGGGCACCAGCGCACCTCCTGGTCGGACTGGAAGTCCTTCGCCGTCAGCTGGAGCAGGCCGTTGCCGTCCTTCATGCGGAGCCTCCGCCATCGCGGTGATCGCGTCCTCGAGCTCGGCCGCGGTCAGCGGCCGCCCGCGGACCCGCGTGTACGAGACGGCGTCGACGAGGAACTCGGCGCGGAGCAGCAGCGCGAGCTGGCCGAGGTTCATCTCGGGGACGAGCACCTTCGGGTAGCGGCGCAGCACCTCGCCCGTGTTGCGCGGGAACGGGTTCAGGTGGTGGAGGTGGGCGTGGGCGACGCGTGCGCCCTGCGTCCGCGCCCGCCGCACGGCGGCGCCGATCGGCCCGTAGGTCGAGCCCCAGCCGACGACGAGGAGCTCGGCGTCCCCGTCCGGGTCGTCGACCTCGAGCTCGGGGATGTCGGCGGCGATGCCCGCCACCTTCTGCGCCCGCAGCCGCACCATCCGGTCGTGGTTGTCGGGGTCGTACGAGATCGCGCCGGTGACGTCCTCCTTCTCGAGCCCGCCGATCCGGTGCTCGAGCCCGGGCGTGCCCGGGATCGCCCACGGCCGCGCGAGCGTCTCGGGATCGCGCAGGTACGGCTGGAACGGCTCGTCGCCGGCTTCCGCGAACGTCGTCGAGATGTCGGGCAGGTCGGCGACGTCGGGGATCAGCCACGGCTCGGAGCCGTTCGCGAGGTAGGCGTCCGAGAGGAGGTACACCGGCGTCCGGTACTTGAGCGCGATGCGCGCCGCCTCGATCGCCGCGTCGAAGCACTGCGACGGGCTCGAGGCGGCGACGACCGGCACCGGGCTCTCGCCGTTCCGGCCGAACAGCACCATCAGAAGATCGGCCTGCTCGGTCTTCGTCGGCATCCCGGTCGACGGGCCGCCCGCTGGATGTCGAGGATCAGGAGCGGCAGCTCGAGCGCGATCGCGAGGCCGACGGTCTCCGCCTTGAGCACGATGCCGGGGCCGGCCGAGGCGGTGACGCCGAGCGCGCCGCCGAACGACGCGCCGATCGCGGCGCCGACCGCCGCGATCTCGTCCTCGGCCTGGAACGTGACGACGCCGAACTCCTTGCGCCCGGCGAGCTCCTCGAGGATCGAGGACGCAGGAGTGATCGGGTACGCGCCGAGGAAGAGCGGCAGCCCGGACAGCTTCGACGCGGCGATGAGGCCGATCGCGAGCGCCGTGTTGCCCGTGATCTGGCGGTAGGTGCCGGGCGCGAGCTGCGCGGGCGCGACCTCGTACGAGACGGCGAAGTCCTCGGAGGTCTCGCCGTAGTTCCAGCCCGCGCGGAACGCCTTCGTGTTCGCCTCGACGATCTCGGGCCGCTTGGCGAACTTCTGCTCGATGAACGAGATCGTCCCCTCGACCGGGCGGTGGTAGAGCCACGACATCAGCCCGAGCGCGAAGAAGTTCTTCGAGCGCTCGGCCTCGCGCGTCGTGATCCCCTCGATCCCCTTCAGCGCGCCGACCGTCATCGAGGTGAGCGCCACCTCGTGGAGGTGGTAGTCGGCGAGCGACCCGTCGTCGATCGGGCTCGCGGCGTAGCCGGCCTTCTGGAGCGTGCGGTCGTTGAAGTCGTCGGTGTTGACGATGATCGTCGCGCCCTTCGGTAGGTCGGCGAGGTTCGTCTTCAGCGCGGCGGGGTTCATCGCGACGAGCACGTCGGGGCGGTCGCCGGCGGTGAGGATGTCGTGGTCGGCGAAGTGGACCTGGAACCCCGAGACGCCGGGGAGCGAGCCCGCGGGCGCGCGGATCTCGGCCGGGAAGTCCGGGAAGGTCGCGAGGTCGTTCCCGAGGGTGGCGGTCTCGCTCGTGAAGCGGTCGCCGGTGAGCTGCATGCCGTCACCCGAGTCACCCGCGAAGCGGATGATCACCCGCCCCAGTTGCTCGACCCTCTTGACAGTGCTCATCGGGGTCAGGGTACCGCGCGCCGCACGCGGCGGATCCCCCAGGCGGCGCCCGAAGCGAATAGCTCGTCCGGGTCGATCTCGCCGACCCACCCGAGGAAGTGCCGCTCCGGATCGTCCTCCGTGCACCCCTCGACGGCGACGCGCGTCCGCGTCGACGACTCCGAGACGCCCGCGGCCATCTCATCCCGACGCCGCTCCGCCTCCTCGGCGGCCGGGCCTTCTGCGTACCCCTTCGCCACGCCCCGAAGTCTGTCAGCCGAGCAGGGCCGCGCGCCGGAACGCGTTGAAGCTCGGCTTTCGCTTCCCGGTGACGGTCGTCAGCCCTGACTGCCAACCGGAGAGCCGCTCCTCGTCGCGGAGCAGAAACCACAGGAAGATGTCGATGCGCGGGTGCTTGCGCGCGTACGTCGTGGCCTGGGTCAGGTAGACCGCCTGCTTGCTCCACGAGACGCCGACGATCCGGTCGGGTGGGTTCGTCTGGTAGCCGTACTCCGTGACCCAGATCCGGGTCCGCTTCCCGTAGAGCCGGTCGAGCTCGGCGACGAGCACGTTGATGTTGCCGAGCGTGACTGCCGTCGCCGGCTGGCCACGGGCACCCAACGGCGGAGGGGTCAGCGGCGTCTCGGCCGCCGAGCCGTTGTACGGGTGATGGGCGTACGCGTCGAATCCCGTCGCCCCACCGGCCTTCATCGCCCGGAGGAACGGCAGCGGGGAGACAGACGGACGGCTCGAGTTCGGGTTGTTGTTCCCGCGCGGCGCGGTGGCGCCGCACGCCACCTTCGAGGTCCGCTGCACGGACTTGATCCCCTGGACGATCGCGTTGCACATCTTCGCGTAGTCGCGCCCGGACTGGATCGTCCACGACTTCCCGCTGCGCCGGTACTGCGGCTTCAGGAAGACGGGGTTGTTCGGCTCGTTCCAGGCCATCCAGAGGCTGACCCGAGGGAGCGTGACCCCGTCGGCGTTCACGAACGAGCCGCTGTAGCGGCGCTGCGCGGCGGTCGCGAAGCTCCGCAGGTCCTGCACGTTCGTGGGTGCGACGTTCCAGCCCTTCGCGGCGTTCGCCCACGGCGGCGTTCCGATGATCGAGAAGATGGGCTGCATCCCGTTGACGATCGAGAAGCGCACCGTCCGGTCGTACGTATCCCAGTTGTACGCCGGGTCGTTCGGATCGGTCGACCGGCGCGGCTTGCGCGTGGCGACGCGGATGCCCGGCCCGGACCACCAGAGGTTCACGCGGATGAGCTGCGTGCCGGTGTTCGCGAGCTGCGGGAAGACGAGGTCCGGCTCCCCGTACAGCACCATGCCGTCGTCGAAGATGCCGAGCCGCAGGGAGGGGGACGCCGAGGCCGTCGACGCGAGACAGGCGGCGAGCGCGACGACGGTTGCGGCGAGCGCCGCGAGGCGTCTACGCACGCGCGGGATCCCTCCCGAGCGACGCCAGCGTGCGGCGCAGGCCTTCCTCGAGCGACACCTCCGGCTCCCAGCCGAGAAGCTGCCTCGCTCGCGTGATGTCCGGCTGCCGCACCTGCGGGTCGTCGACCGGCAGGGCCTCGTACACGATCTGGCTGGACGAGCCGGTCTCAGCGAGCACCGCTTCCGCGAGTTCGAGGAGGCTCATCTCGGAGGGATTGCCGATGTTCACGGGCATGTGCTCACCCGACTCGGCGAGAAGGATCAGACCGCGGACCAGGTCGTCCACGAAGCAGAAGCTCCGGGTCTGCGACCCGTCCCCGAAGACGGTGAGCGGCTTCTCATCGAGCGCCTGGCGGATGAAGGTCGGGATGGCCCGACCGTCATGCGGCCGCATCCGTGGTCCGTAGGTATTGAAGATCCGCACGATCGCGGTGTCGACCCCTTGCTGCCGGTGGTAGGCCATCGTCAGCGCCTCGGCGTAGCGCTTCGCCTCGTCGTATACCCCGCGCGGCCCGATCGGATTCACGTGACCCCAGTACGTCTCCGGCTGCGGGTGGACCTGCGGGTCGCCGTAGACCTCGCTCGTCGACGCGAGCAGGAACCGCGAGCGGTGGACCTTGGCGAGCCCGAGCGCGTTGTGCGTCCCGTGCGAGCCGACCTTCAGCGTCTGCAAGGGCAGCCGCAGGTAGTCGATCGGGCTCGCAGGGCTCGCGAGGTGGTAGACGAAGTCGATCCGCTCGGCGATCTCGACGTGCTGCGTCAGGTCCTGCGGGACGAACGCGAACGCGTCGTCGCGCAGGTGCTCGATGTTCGCGAGCGACCCCGTCTCGAGGTTGTCGAGACAGATCACGCGATGCCCCCTCGCGAGCAGCGCCTCGCACAGATGCGAGCCGAGGAACCCGGCGCCACCGGTGACGAGCGACGTCGGCATTGCGGGCGATCCTACCCGGCACATCGGCGAGGACGGCCAAGTCTTTACGTGACGTTGACGAGACCGCGGAGGCCATCCGGGCGCTTCGAGGTGCGATTCTTCGGGGGTGCTCCGAACGGCAGCGGTCGTGGTCGGGCTGTCCGCGGCGCTCGCGACGTCGGTGGCCGCCGGCGCGCGGGCTCCGGTCCCGTCGGACGCGACGCTCCTGCGGCGCCACCTGCCCGTCCTCGTCCTCCATCCGGCGGAGCGCTACCCGCCGGTCGGGGTCGACGCGTTCCTCGCGGCGAGCGACGCCCTCGTGCGCCGCGCGGACGGGACGTTCGGCCCCGCCGCGGCCGGCGAGACGCCGACGCGGCTCGAC
Source organism: uncultured Actinomycetes bacterium (assembly GCA_963706915.1). GTDB lineage: Bacteria > Actinomycetota > Thermoleophilia > Gaiellales > Gaiellaceae > Gaiella. The sequence continues at coordinate 319,006 of CAVPOH010000004.1, read as the reverse complement.
GTCCGCGGCTGCACGCCCGAGCTGGGCCCCGCGACCGAGGACTGCTACCGCGGCCTCGCCGCGGGGACGCCGACCGTGTACGGCGCCGTCCACCGGCGCGGCACGCGCGTCGTCGTCCAGTACTGGTTCTTCGAGCCGCTCAACCTCTGGAGCCCCGTCGTCCCGGCGGCGCCGAACGCGTGGCAGGCGCACGAGGGCGACTGGGAGCACGTCGCGATCGTGCTCGACGCCCGTGGCACCCCCGTGACGGCGGGCTACGCGCAGCACTGCGGCGGCGTCCGCATCCCCTGGGCGAGGGTGCCAACGCAGCGCGGGACGAGGAGGCCGATCGTCTACGTCGGGCTCGGCTCGCACGCCTCGTACCCGTCTCCGGGCGTGCACGCGACCGATCCGAAGTGCTGGCCGGATCCGAAGGTCGTCGTGCCGATCTTCGACGCGCTCGGCTACCAGATGGTCGACCACGCCGGCAGTGGCCGCCGCATCATGGCGCCGCGCCTCGTTCGCCTGACCGCCGCGAGCCCCGCCTGGACGTCGTTCGCGGGCACCTGGGGCGAGACGCGCTATGTCCGCCTCGGCGACGTGACCTTTGCGGACGGCACCGGTCCGATCGGACCGACGCACAAGCCCGCCTGGCGCAACCCGGTCGGGACGGTCGCGTCCTGGCCGCTCGCCCGCTGAGCGTCCGGCTCAGCCGGTCCAGCGCATCGCCGTCGCGAGGTCGATCGCGCCGGTGGTCGCATCGAGCATCCGCCAGGTCGTTCGCTGGCCGGGGCCGATGACCACGGCGAACGAACCGAGCTTCGTGCCCGCCGTCGTGATGTCGGACGTGTAGAAGATCCCGAGCTCCCAGTCAGGCGGATGCGGGGCGCCGCTCGTCGTCGTCGGGTCGATTGCCTCTCGGATCAGCTCCTGGCTCACGGTGTGGGGAAAGCGGTACGACCCGCCGCCGGCGACGCTCGAGACGAGCGTGAGGGCGGGCTTGATCCGCTCGACGAGCTCGAGGTTGACGCCGTGCTTCGAGGCGTGGTGCGACACCTTGAGCACCTGGCTCCGGAGCGGGTCGGAGCCCGTGGCTGCCTTGATCGCCTTCGCCGCGGCGGTGTCGGAAGCGGCCAGCACGGGAAAGTCCGTGTCCGCGTACGACCAGGAGAGCGTCTGCGCGTCAGCCCCGAGGATCAGGGACTTCGTGTTGGGCGTGTCGAGCAGGCTGCGGTCGTCGGCCCGCTGGACGACGCGCGTGGCCGGGAACTCGACGCGGAGCGAGATCGACGAGTTGTTGACCTCGACGCCGTACGTGTCGAAGCGGTTCCGCAGCTGGATCGACGGGGTCAGAACGGTGACCGCGACGTTCCCGAACCAGCGCCGGAGGCCGCTCGTCGGCTGCGCGTAGAGCAGGGACGCCTGGCTCTCGATCGCGTTCATCATCTCGATGTAGTCGGGTCCGGTGTGGTAGTAGCCCGGCTCCCACATCTCCGAGACCGCGCCGGCAAACCCCGTGAGGAGCTGGCTGATGCCGCCGATGTGGTCGCGGTGCGGATGCGTTGCGACGACGAGCGCGATCGCGCCGTCGGCAGGCTGCGTCTGGCTCCCGGTCCGCGCCGGGAGGAGCCCTGTGCCGACGAGGGACCGGAGCAGCCGCGGGATCTTGGTCGGGCTCGCGCTGTCGACCACGATCGCGCGCCGCATGCGGGTGCCGGTCTGCGTCGCTGCCTGCTCGGGGAGGAGCAGGAGCTGGGCGTCGCCGTCGCCGACGTTGCACAGGAAGTAGACGAGGTCGTCGGAGTCGATGTGGTCGACGAGCGTCTCGCCCGCCGCGAGCGGCGTGAAGAGGTTGTCGGGAATCGGGACGGGCTGTGCCATCGCTCAGATGGCCGGGTGCGCGACCGTCGCGATCTCCACGGTCGCCGCCGTATCCTCGGGCGGCCGGTCGAGCCGCAGTGCTCGGACGTCGCGCGGCGTCGCCTTCGGGGCGACGGCGGCGTGGAACGCGATCTTCGCCTGATCGCGCGCCTCGCCCGTGACGTCGACGATGCGCCCCCATTTCGCGGGATCTCGTCCGACCTCGCCGCGGACGCAGAACGCGTCGCCGACCCGCACCGGCCGGTCGACGCCCTCCGGCCGCTTCGCCCGCTTCCGGACGACGTCGTTCAACGCGGTCTCGGAGACGGTCACCGAGCGGCGTCGGCCGCGGAAGTCGAGGCGCCCGAGGTCGTCGTGGATCGGCCAGGAGGCGACGACGAGGACGAGGACGGTCTCGTCGCGCTCGTCGACTACGACGTACGAGTCGCCCGCCCGCGGGCCGACGCGCCGATCGCCCGCGAGCCACAGCCGGGGCTCCGGCGCGGGGGTCGCCGCGACCTCCGGGACGGCTACGCGCTGCTCGAACTCCATCTCATCGCCCTCCGAGACCGACGGCTGCGGGCACTCGTGCTCGTGGCGGCGCGATCTTGGCACATCGAACGGCATTCCGCCCCGGCATTGGCAGGCGCTCGAGAGGCCCAGCGCGTCGTCTCAGGCCGGCGTCTCGCCCGGCTCGCTGCGACGCGCGACGACGTAGGCGATGGCCCCGATGAGCGCGCCCAGGGTCGGCCCGACGACGTAGACCCAGAAGTCGTCCCAGGTACCGCTCGCCAGCGCCGGGCCGAAGGAGCGGGCGGGGTTCATCGAGGCCCCGGTGACGGGGCCGCCGAACAGCGCGTCGAGGGCGACGGTGCCGCCGATCGCGATCGCGGCGGCCTGTCCGACGGCCCTCGTATCCGTCGCGACCCCCACGATCACGAACATCAGGAACGCCGTCATCACGCCCTCGTAGACGAGCGCCGTGCCCGCGCCGACGGTTGGCACGGTGGCGCCGAGGTCGGCGGGCGTGCCGTCCCAGAGCGCGCGGAGCAGGAGCGCGCCGAGGGTCGCGCCGGCCAGCTGCGACGGGATGTAGAGGGCCGCGTCGCGAGGGGGGAAGTGCCTCGTGGCACAGAAGGCGGCGGTGACGGCCGGGTTGATGTGAGCGCCGGAGAGGTGCCCGATGGCGTAGATCATCACCATGATCACGAGCCCGAACGCGAGCGCGACGCCGTTGTTTCCGAGCCCGCCCCGCTCGGCGTCCGTGACGATCGCGCCGCAGCCGGCGAAGACGAGGGCGAAGGTCGCGATCCCTTCGGCGAGGCACCGTCGCGCGAGGGGCGGTCTAGGAGGGCTTGGCGAAATGGTCCCCGTCTCCAGGCTGCCGCCGGTCGCCGTGAGGCAAGGACGCAGGGAGCGTCCATATCCGTGGATGTGGACGCGACCGAGGACGCCGCATCACGGCGATCCGGCGCTTCCCTGGGGACACGGCGCCAACCCTCCTACCCAAGGAGCTCGCTGATCAGCTTCTGGACGCGGATGTCGATCTCGTCGCGGATCCGCGCGGACGGTGTCGACGTCCTGCCCGGCGGGGTCGTCGAGCGTCCAGTCCTCGTAGCGCTTGCCGGGGTAGATCGGGCAGGCGTCGCCGCAGCCCATCGTGATCACGACGTCGGCGGCGCGCACGACCTCGTCGGTGAGCGGCTTCGGGAACTCCTCGCCCATGTCGACGCCGAGCTCCTCCATCGCGTCGATCACGGCGGGGTTGATCTCCTCGCCGGGGTCGCTGCCGGCCGAGCGGACGTGGATGCGCCCGTCCGAGCGGAGCTTGACCAGTCCCGCGGCCATCTGGCTGCGGCCGGCGTTGTGGACGCAGACGAACAGCACCTCGGGCATCTCCTTGGTCACGAGCCCCTCCGTCTGGGCGAGTGCCTTCAGCCGCTCGCGCGCGAAGCGATGCGCGAGCACGGGCACGAACACGTTGATCTTGCCCGGCCCGAGCAGAGCGAGCGACTCCGCGATGTACCGCTCGATCGTCTCCTCCGAGAAAACCCCGGCGAACTCGCCGCTCAGGGCTTCGGCCGCCTGTCGGACGTGGTGTTGGGTGACGGGGTCGAGCGCCTGGCTCATGACCGACTCCTTCGATATCGACCGCGATCTATGTCGCGAGTGTTGCGCGGTCATCGATGCGTGTCAATATCCATCTGGTGAAGACGATCGCGACCGTCACGGCCACGTGCCCGCCGCTGCTCGCGGGCGCGCTCCCGCCGTCCGCTGCGGAAGACCTCGCGCGCGCCCTTCGGGTGATCGCCGACCCCGCGCGGCTTCGCATCCTCAGCCTCATCCAGGCACAACCCGAGGGCGAGGCGTGCGTCTGCCACCTCACCGAGCCGCTCGGGCTGACGCAGCCGACCGTCAGCCACCACCTCAAGGTGCTGCTCGACGCGGGCCTGGTCGAGCGCGAGCAGCGTGGAAGCTGGGCCTACTTCCGGGTCCTCGGCGAGCAGCTCGCCTCCCTTCGCGAGCTGCTCGCCTAACCCCGACGGCGTGAACACCGCCTGGCAGGGGCGCCTCTCGCGAACGGCCGTGCGGTACGGCGAGCACGCGCCGATGGCCACCGCATGCTGCAACGCCTGCCGCACCTGCATCCAGACGAATGCGATCAGCGTTGCGCTCGCGACGGTCGTGGCTGCCGGTGCAGGTCTCGCTCGCCTGGTCGGGCGTCGGCCCCTCTACCGACGCCCCTAGCGCGACCTCGAGAGCAGCCGGCAGCCGAAGCCAGTTGGGCGCGGTCGCCCGGTTGGCTCGTCTGCCGGCGTACCACGCACGGGCCGGGCGATCGAATCGATCTACTCGACGAGGTTCTCGATGATCGCTGGGTTTGTTCCGGCTCGTACTCCGTCGTCGAGCTGCTCGCCGGCGGCGGCCCAGGGCCTGAGATCGATGTGATACGTAGGGCCGGTGCGCGCAATCCACCGAATGCGCCAAGCCGTCAGCGCCCGGCTGAAGCTGCACGAGGCCCGTTCCGTCGCCGCGACCCGGGCGCTCGACCTCCGTCCGCTGGTCGAAGAGCTGACGGAGGACGTCCGAGGCGTGCGGGCCACGGTCGGCGAGCTGACGTCGGCGATCGGGCGCATCGAGACTGCGCTCGCCGAGACACAGGACGCGCTCGCCGTCGCGAAGGCGTCCGCGCTCCGTCACGAGCGGCTCGGCCGCGTGAGCTACGACGACCTTGGACGGCTACGTGCAGGGCTGACCGCACTTCGTCGTGCGGATGCCTACGAGGCGGTCTTCGAGCTCGAGCGGCCGCTCGTGAGCGTCCCGATCGCAACGTACAACGCGGCCGAGCTCCTCGTCGAGCGCGCGATCCCGTCGGTGCAGGCGCAGACGTACACGGAATGGGAGATCGTCGTGGTCGGCGACGGCTGCACGGACGACACGGCTGACCGGATCGAGGCGCTCGCGGATCCGCGCATCCGCTTCGTGAACCTGCCCTTCCGCACCCTGGACGCCGATGATGCGCGCGAGCGCTGGCTCGTGTCGGGCTCCGCGCCGCAGAACCTCGCGGTGGAGCTCTCGGGCGGAGAATGGCTCGCGCCACTCGACGACGACGACGAGTTCCTCCCCGACCACCTCGAGGTGTTGCTCGGTCTCGCCCGCACCCGCCGTGCGGAGCTCGCATACGGCAAGATCGTCCGGCCGGACGGGCACGAGCACTTTGCCGCTCCGCCGGCGCCCGAGCAGATCGGCATGCAGGCCGTTCTCTACCTACGCTCACTCGCAATGGTCTTCGAGTGGGACACGCGCTCCTGGGTGCTGGACGAACCCGCCGACTGGAACCTGATCCGGCGCATGCGGGAGGCAGGGGTCCTGATGGCGGCGACGGACGTGCCCGTCACGAGGTACTACCCCTCGTTCAGCGCACGCGTGTGAGGATGCACGGATGGCCCGGCGGTTACGCATGAAGGTGCGCCGGGCCCTGGTGGCGGTGACGCCCCCGATCGTCGCCGCCGGCATACGGTGGACGCTCATCCGTCTGGCCCGCCGCCCGTCTCCCGAAGCGCAGCCCGCGCCGACACCACCAGTGGCCGCGGCACCCGAGCCGTTCACCGAGGACGCCATCTCACGGGTGCGGCCACCCGAGTCGGAGTCCGAGCCGCCGCCGGCCGATATTCCCCGGATCGAGGTCGAGCCGACGCAATCCGAGCCGGCGCTCCTCGAGTGGGAGTACGTCCCCGAGGGGTTCGCGCGCGTGCTCGATGGCTGGGATGGAGGTTCTGTCGGTGAGGCGTACGCCGAGAAGTGGCCTGAGTGGGTCGAGGCGCTCCGGGCGCCTGCTCCGCTTGGGATCTATCACGAGTCCGTATCCGGCGTCCCGCTCGCCCGCGAGGACCTCGGCGCCCACAACATGCTCCTCTCCTTCGCCTACGTCCTCGCGCGGGCAGCGTACGGGCGCGAGCGCCTCCACGTACTGGATTGGGGCGGGGGCCTCGGCCACTACGAGCCCCTCGCTCGGAGCGTCATGCCGGAGGTCGAACTCGACTGGCACTGTCGCGAGGTGCCCGGCGTCGTGCGCGCCGGCGAACGTGTCAATCCGGACGTGACGTTCCACACGGGGGACGACTGCCTCCAGCGGACATACGACCTCGTGCTCGTGAGCGGCTCCCTGCAGTACGAGGTGGAATGGCAGTCCCGGGTGGGCCGCCTCGCCGCGGCGACGACGGGCTACCTCCTCGTCACGAGGTTGCCGATCGCGCTCCACGTTCCCTCGTTCGTCATCCTCCAGCGGGCCTACGCCTATGGGTACGCAACCGAGTACGCGGGTTGGGTGATCTCGCGGGAAGAGCTCCTGGCGATCGCCGACGACTCCGGCCTTCGGTTGGAGCGAGAGTTGCTTCTCGACGCGACGCTCGCCGGGATCGGCGCCCCGGAGGAGCCGATACTGCACCGGGGCTTCCTGTTCCGACCCAAGGCGCCGTCCGACCGGTGAGAAAGGGCATCCGCCGGGGAAGCCGAGGGACGCGCGCACCGGTCGGCTGAGCCGACCGCAAGACCGTGTATCCATCTCGGTAGGCGTCTTGTTCCCCCAGACCGCGTCGCCGACCGGGTCGAGGAACCGTCCGCGGTGGCGCGTCACCAGGGTGTTCGCCCACCCCTACGTCGCATGGAGGGTCACGCCTGCCGTGTGTGACCACGACACCGACGAGGTAGGTCCCGCGGCCCACTTCCATCCCACCAACGAGGTCGTTGCCGACGCGTCGAACTGGTTCGCCTCCATCCTCGCGGGTCTCGTCGCCTGGGTCGATCATCGGGTTTCTCCGTCACGTCGGACGGGAGTGCCTGTCAGCCGCCCAGCTCGATGACAAGGCCGGGACGATGTCCGATTCGGACCACGAGCCGGTCGGGCGCGTCTGCAGCGCGGCGCTAGACTGCGGCGTCGTGCGCGTCTGCACGATCGTTGCCCGGAACTATCTGGCGCACGCACGCGTCCTGGCCGCCTCGTTCCTCGAGCACCATCCCGCGGGCCATGTCGACGTCCTCCTTCTCGACGACGTGGACTACGAGGGGCAGCGTGCAGACGAGCCCTTTTCGATCACGAGCCCGTACGAGATCGGGCTCGAGCGCACCGAGTTCCATCGCATGGCGATGATGTACACGACGCTCGAGCTCGCGACGGCCGTCAAGCCGTGGTTCCTGAGAACGCTTCTCGACCGGATCGACGGGGAGGTGCTCTACCTCGATCCCGACATGCTCGTCCTGGGCTCGCTTCCGGACGTTTTCGACAGCATTCGCGAGTCCTCGATCGCCCTGACTCCGCATCTGATCCATCCTCTCGAGCCCGACGGCCGGGAGCCTGACGAAACCGCCATCCTCAATGCAGGCATCTTCAATCTCGGCTTCATCGGCGTCTCGAACGACGCGGGCGAGTTCCTCGACTGGTGGAGCCGGAGGCTGAGCCGCGAATGCATCGTCGACATCCAGCACGCGCGCTTCGTCGACCAGCGATGGGTCGACCTCGCGGTCGGGATGTTCCGTCCGTCGATCCTCCGCGACCCGGGCCTGAACGTCGCGCATTGGAACCTCCCGCAGCGCGACCTGTCGCACCGGGGTGGAATGTGGTACGCCAACGGCGTCCCCCTGCGGCTCTATCACTTCAGCGGATTCGATCCCGACCGGCCCGAGGTGCTGAGCAAGCACCAGGGCGTCGATCCGCGGATCGCTCCCTCGGCAACCAGGGCCCTGGCCCGTCTCTACGAGGACTACGGCGGCCGGTTGCAGCGTGCTGGGTACGCGCGCGTGCGGGCTCTACCGTTCCGGTTCGAGCGGTTCTCGGATGGGACGACCATCACTCCGGCCGCTCGCCGCACCTATCGCAGCCGGGTCATCCGCCTGGAGCAGGACTCGGTGTCGGCACCCGATCCATTCTTCCCCGGCGCAGAGCCGAGGCGAGGTGTCAACATCGTTGGGTACCTGCGCGCGGAGCTCGGGGTCGGCGAGGCGGCGCGGCAGCTCGCAACGGCGATGCGGGCGGCCAAGATCCGGGTGAGCTCCACCGCAGTCTCGAGCACGCAGAACCGCCAGGAGCATCCCTTCGAGGAAGAAGCGGACGTGCTCTACGACGTCAACCTCCTGTGCGTCAATGCCGATCAGTTGCCCGCCGTCGCGAATAGCCTCGGGGACGAGCTCTTCGAGGGCAGGTACTCGATCGGCGTCTGGTTTTGGGAGGTCGACGTGTTTCCTCCTGCCATGCTCGCGGCGCAGGAGTTCGTCGACGAGGTCTGGGTCGCGAGCGAGCACGTCGCCGGAGCGCTGCGAGCCGCTCTCGACGTTCCGGTCACCGTCTACCCTGTCTCGATCGAGAGTCCCGCGCCCATCACACTCGGGCGTGCCGACCTCGGTCTTCCCGAGGACCGCAGTGTGTTCCTCTTCACGTTCGACTTCGCGAGCGTCCTCGAGCGGAAGAATCCGCTCGGGCTGATCGAGGCGTACCGGAAGGCCTTCGCTCCGGAGGACGGCGCGCAACTCGTGGTGAAGAGCATCAACGGCCACCTCTACGCCGAGGGGCTGGAGCGCGTCGTCGCTGCTGCCGCAGGAAGGCACGACATCACCGTCGTCGACGACTACTACACCATGGAGCAGAATGCCGCTCTCGTCGGGCTGTGCGACTGTTACGTCTCCCTGCATCGAAGCGAAGGGCTCGGTCTCGGAATGCTCGAAGCGATGGCGAACCGCCGGCCGGTCATCGCAACGGGCTACTCCGGCAACCTCGCATTCATGAACTCCGAGAACAGCTACCTCGTGCCGTACGAGCTCGTCCCCGTCCCATTCGGCTTGGAGCCGTATCCGGCGGGCGCACGCTGGGCCGATCCGGATCTGGATGCCGCGGCGGCGATGATGCGCGACGTCTTGCGTGACCCCGGGCGGGCATCCGCGATCGGGGCGAGGGCGAAGGCGGACGTCGAGCGTCTGCACAGTCCGGCCGGGGCGGGGACGTTCGTCGCCGACCGGCTCGCGAGGATCCGTGCCTCCGGGTGGTGTGATGATCCCGGCTCGGTCTCGTCCAGGCGAGCCAGTGAGATCGCGCGGAGGATGAGCGGCGACGTGGACATCGCGTCGACGTCAGTGGTCGCCCCTCCCGCCCCCTGGGGATGGCTCTTCCCTCCGAGCCGTCTCTGGCCGCTACGCGCGGTGAGGCGTGTGCTGAACAGGCTGCTCTTGCCCTACACGTCGGCGCAGTACGATTTCGGCCGGAGTGTCTCGAGGATGCTCGCAGGGCTCGAGCATCGGGACGGCGATCTCGCGGGGACACTCGAAGCGGTGCAGAGCAGGCTAGACCGGCACGCGGCGCGCGTCTCGCCGTCGACGATCGACGCTCTCGAGGGACGAGACGCGGACCTCGCGGGAGCGATCGAGGCCACGCAGCGGGACCAGGAACGCGGATTCTCCGCCGTCGATGGCACGCTCCACGAGCCCCCTTACATGGCCGATCGCGCGGTTCTCGAGACGACGGATGCCGCGGGGCGGAGGGCGATCGGCTTCCGTGGCGGCCTGAAGCATGCCGACGGGGTCTACGCGTCCTTCGAGGACATCTTTCGAGGCCCCGAGGAGTTCATTCGCGAGCGGCAGAGGGTGTATGTCGAGCTCCTGCGGGCCAGAACGCCCGTGCTCGACGTCGGCTGCGGCCGCGGTGAGATGCTCGACCTCCTACGAGACCACGACATTGCGGCAAGCGGCGTCGACCTCGACCCGGGGATGGTGGAGCGGTGCGTCAGGAAGGGCCACGACGTCAGTCAGGCGGACGCGCTCATCCACCTGGCCGAGCGCGGGCCCGGGGCCTTCGGCGCGATCTTCGCGGCGCAGTTCATCGAGCATCTCGACTACGCCCAACTCACAGAGTTCATGCGGCTCGCGCACGCGAGTCTGGCGCCTGGTGGGCGGCTGGTCGCTGAAACCGTCAACCCCCATTCGATCCCGGCGCTGCGGACTTTCTGGGTCGACCCGACGCATCGAACCCCTCTCTTCCCCGAGGTCGTCGTCACGCTGTGCGGCCTCCACGGCTTCGTCGACGCCTACGTCGTTTTCCCGCATGGGAGTGGCGACCTCGAGGCCGACCGGCGCAGCCAGGGCGAATACGCCGTCGTCGCCCAACGCACCTGATCGATCACGCCTAGGCCGATGCGGCGGACCGCGCCCTCATCGGTGATGACGACGATCGGCGGCGTAAACGTCATGGGCGAATCCACGTCGCCTCGCGCTCGCGGTCGAGACGGTTATTCATCGCACGCTTCCCGCACCGCTGCCACCACCCGAGCTGCCTCCTCGTCCCTCAGCTCCGGATAGAGCGGCAGGCTGACGACCTCCCGGCATAGCCGCTCGCTGCGGGCCAGCCGGCCCGGACGCGCGAGGTGGTTGTAGGCCGGATGCTCGTGCACGGCACGCGGATAATGGACGAGCGCCGCGACACCGCGGCGGCCGAGCGCGTCGACGAGCGCCTCGCGGCGGGGCGCGCGGATGACGAACAGATGAAAGACGTGGTGCGCGCCGGGACGTTCCTCGGGCACCATGACCAGTCCTGCGAGCTCGTCGCGATAGCGACCGGCCAGCCCCCTCCTCCGCTCGTTCCACGCGTCCAGGCGCGACAGCTTGACCGACAGGACGGCAGCCTGAAGGGGATCGAGCCTACTGTTGCTCCCCCGCCGGACCGCCTCACCACCGCGGCGCTCACCAAAGCTCCGCAGCTCGCGCGCCGCCGCCCCGACCTCCCCGTCGTTCGTCACGATTGCTCCGGCGTCCCCGAGCGCACCCAGGTTCTTCGTGGGATAGAAGCTGAACGCCGCGGCGGCGGCCAGCGTGCCTGCGCGCCGACCGCCAAGAGAGGCGCCATGCGCCTGTGCAGCGTCCTCCACCACGACCAGGCCGTGGCGCTTCGCATGGTCACTGATCGCGTCGAGGTCGGCGCAATGGCCGTAGAGGTGCACGGGCACGATCGCCTTCGTCCGCGACGTCGTCGCATCCCCCAGCTCGCCGGGGTCGAGTGTGAACGTCCGCTCGTCCACGTCCACCAGGACCGGCGTGGCGCCCGAAGCCTCGATCCCGGCGACTGTGGGGATACAGGTGTTGGCGGCGGTGATGACCTCGTCGCCGCGTCCGATACCGAGCGCTCGCAGCGACAGCTCGATCGCGTCGGTGCCGGAGCCGACCCCGACGGCCTCCTTCGCGCCGCAGTACGCGGCGAATGCGTCCTCGAACCTTTCGACGCGCGGGCCGCCGACGAAGCGATCGCCGTCCACCACCGAAGCGATCGCCTCGTCCAACTCGGCGCGCAGATCGCTGTGCTGGCGGCGCAGGTCGAGAAAGGGAACTGTCATGCGTCCGACCAGTACCGCTCGCCGTTCAGGCGGTAGAAGGCGAGCGTCCTCGCGAGCCCCTCCTCCAATCCCACGGCGGGCGCCCAGCCAAGTCGCGTTCGGAGCTTGGTGTCGTCCGCGTAGTAGTCCCCGATGTCGATCATCATGCGCTCGTCGGGGAAGGGCACGAGGCCGTAGCTGCCCGAGCCCGCGAGCCGCACGAGTAGACGCGCCGTCTCCTCAAGGCTGACGGGGACGTCTCCTCCCCCACGTTGAACACCTCGCCCGTGGCGGCGAGCGAGGTCGCAGCGAGACAGAGCGCCCGCACCACGTCGTCGACGTAGGCGAAATCGCGCCGCTGGGTGCCGTCACCGAACACGAGCAGCCGGTCGCCCGAGAGCGCCTGGCGGATCCAGAGGCCGAGGAAGGTCTGGCGCGCATCGCGCACACGCATCCGCGGGCCGTAGGTGTTTGTCAGTCGTAGCACCGACACCGGCAGGCCATAGACGCGGCCGTAGAGCAGGTGGTACCACTCGCCCGCCGTCTTGTTGATGCCGTTCACGTCGACCGGGTCGATCGGGTGCGCCTCGTCGACCGGGAGATAGCGCGGCCGGCCGTAGATCTGACGCGTGCCGGCGAAGACGATCCTGAGCGACGGGTTGTCCCGACGACAGGCCTCGAGCAACGAGAGCTGTGCGTTGCAGTTGATCTCGAGGTCGGTGCGCGGGTCGCTCATAGAGTCCAGGTGGCTCGTCTGGCCCGCGAGGTTGAAGAGGACGTCCTTGCCGCGGAGGTGCTCATGTAGCCGTCGCGTGTCGCGCACATCCAGCTCGTGGACCTCGATGTCGTGCTCGATGCCGAGAACGTTCGCCCATGTCCCGCCGTGCGTGGGCTCGAGGGAGTCGATGATCGTCACGGCTGCGCCAGCCGTGACGAGCTCGCGCGCGAGGTTCGACCCGATGAACCCCAGGCCACCGGTCACGAGCACGCGGCGGCCAAGGAACTGCGCGCCGAGGTAGGGGGGTATCGCGGTCACGACCGACCCGCCTGCCGATGAGCCAGCGACACGCCACCGGATAGCAACGGAAGGCCACCGGAAGCCACGGAGCGGCTATCCAGCAACATGGGCGTAGCGATACGACGCGGATCGACCGCGACTCGCCCCTGCGACGTCGCATACGCGGTCGAACTCGGTGGCGAGCGCCATTCCCGTCAGGACGGATGCGGCAGACGCATGCCACGCCCGACGTTTGCTCGATGCACTGAGGAACCGCTTCACCACGCAGCTCAGCGGAGTTCCTTGTTCGCCTCTTGGTCGAACCACATGGCGAACAGCGTGAACTGCGTGCCCGACACGAGGAGGAGCGCGACCAGGACGATCGTCGCGGTCGTGATGTCGTTGCCCCACCCGAGGCGGGAGATCGTGACGACGAGCCCGAGGAGGAAGCCGATCACGGTCATCAGCACCCCGAGGGTGTAGAAGAACACGAGCGGGTGGAAGTCGCGGATGACGTACTTCTCCTTCATCCGCCACCAGAAGCCCTTGAAGAGCAGCCAGGCGATCCGCGGCGCGACGCGCCGGATGCGGATCCCGGACCGCTCGCCGACACCGTAGATCGGGCGCGAGGGGATGTCGCGGACTCGCGCGTTCTGGACGTTGAGGTGGACGAGCACGTCGTTCGGAAACCCGTAGCGGCGGTAGAGGCGCTCGAGATCGAGGCGGCGGAGCGCGTCGAGCGAGAGCGCGGTGTACCCGGCCTGCGAGTCGGCGACGTGCCAGTAGCCGGAGGCGATCTTCGTGAGGAGCGAGAGGGCGGCGTTGCCGAGATAGCGGGCGCGTGGGATCAGCTGCCAGGCCTCGCCGCTGACGAGCCGGTTCGCCTTCACGTAATCCGCCTCGCCGTGTGCGACGGGGGTGACGAGCGTGACGAGCTCGTCCGGATCCATCTGGTTGTCGGCCGCCATGACGCACGTCACGTCGATTTCGAGATCGCGGCAGCGCGCAGTAGCCGGTCGTGATCGCGCCGCCGACGCCCTGGTTCTCGGCGTGCTCGATGATCTCGAGCCGCGGGTCGCCGGTCGCGCGAGCTCGCTCGACCGTTGCGTCCTTCGAGCGATCGTCGACGACGACGATGACGTCGACGAAGTCGGGGATGCCGCGGATCGTCTCCGCGACGAGCAGTTCCTCCTCGAAGGCGGGGACGACGACCGCGACGCGCTTGCCCTCGACCATGAGTGAGCAGACCTTATGCGGTCGCTGCGCTCCTCCGCCGGAGCCACGGGTCGGCGACGATCGCGGCGAGCGCGCCGAGGAGCAGGCCGGCGAGCGCGCCGACGGCGGCGGCGTTCCGGCGGCTCGTCGCGGATGTGCGGACGGCGATCGCCGGCTGGACGACGCGGGAGAGCTCGACGTTCTCGGCGAGCGAGAGGAGCTGCCGCGCGCTGTTCAGATCCTGTAGCACCGTCCCGCGCCGCTGCTCGGCTGCGTTCACCGTCGCGTTCGAGTTCGTCGACACGAGGAGCTTCTCGGCAAGCGAGAGGCCCGGGTCGGCGTTCGCGACCTGCTGCTGCTGTGTCGCGGCCTCGATCCGTCGTCGCGATCTCGTCGAGCTGGCGCTCGTCGTCCTCGATCTGCTGCTCGAGGAGCGCCATCTTCCGCGTGATGTACGGCACGACCTGGGTCACCACCGTGTTCGCGAAAGAGTTGGCCGCCTTCTCCGCCTTCGACCTTCGTCGGGCCGCGCACCTCGATCTGGACGAGCGGCGTGAAGTTGCGCGCGACCTGGCCGGGCTGGACGACCGCGGTCGACGTGACGTTGCCGCGCAACTGCGCCCGGCCGCATGCTCGACGCGTTCGCGGCAGACCTGATCGCCGCCTCGCTGCGGACGATCTCGCTGACCGTCTTCGGGTTCGTCTGGAGGCTCTGGAGCTGTCCTCCGCCGGCGGGCGTGAACGGCTGACCGAGGTAGATGAGCGACTCCGCGCGGTAGACGTCGCCGCTCCCGACCGAGACGAGCACGCCGAGGATCGCACCGAGCACGCAGGCCGCCGACCGGGAGCCACCAGCGCGCGGTGATGCGCGACCAGGCCGACTGGAGGTCGACCTCGCGCTCGGCGTCGAGGTCGACGCCACCGGTCCGCCGCGTCTCGCTCACGGGGCCGGAACCCTACCGGCGACCCATGCCCACTGCGCCCGCAGACCGTCGGCGAGCGGGGTCGTCGGGCGCCAGCCGAGGTCCGCCTCCGCCTTGGAGACGTCCGCGCGCGTCCGCTGGACGTCGCCCACCGCCGCCGCGTGGCGCTCGAGCGCGAGCTCGCGGCCCGGCGATCCCCTCGGCGAGCGCGATCGCCTCGCTCATCGTCGCCTCGTCCCCGCCGCCGATGTTGTAGAGCTCGCCGCTCCGGCCGCGCTCCATGGCGCCGATGCGTCCCCGCGACCGCGTCGGCGACGAACGTGAAGCTCCGCGACACCGATCCGTCGCCGAAGAGCCGGAACGGCTCGCCCGCGGCGAGCGCCTCGAGGAGCGGCGTGAACGCCATGTCGGGACGCTGCCGCGGCCCGTAGACCGTGAAGTACCGGACGCCGACGGCGTCGAGGCCGACCGTCCGCGCATGGGCGTAGGCGAGATGCTCGACGCAGAGCTTCGTGACCCCGTACGGCGAGATCGGCTGCGGCGCCGCGTCCTCCGGGGTCGGGTAGCGCTCGGCGTCGCCGTAGACCGACGACGAGGACGCGTAGACCACCCGGACGCCCCGGCGCGCGGCCGCCTCGAACAGCCGCGCGCTCGCGTTGACGTTCCGGCGGACGTAGTGCTCGAAGTCCGGGCCGAAGCTCGCGCGCACGCCGGGCTGCCCGGCGAGGTGGAAGACGCCGTCGACGTCCTCGAGGAGCGGGTCGAGCGCCGCCGTCTCCAGGTCGCGCCTCGACGACGTCGAGGCCGCGCGGCGTTCTCGCGCTTGCGCGCCGGGTCGTAGTAGTCGTTGAACGAGTCGAGCCCGACGACGTCGTGCCCGCGCGGCGACGAGCGCCTCGGCGAGATGCGACCCGATGAACCCGGCGGCGCCGGTGACGAGGTACCTCACGCCTCCCCCGGCTCGGCGGCGACGGGCTGCGGGCAG
This sequence comes from uncultured Actinomycetes bacterium, assembly GCA_963706915.1. Lineage (GTDB taxonomy): Bacteria > Actinomycetota > Thermoleophilia > Gaiellales > Gaiellaceae > Gaiella. Next base: position 303,199 of record CAVPOH010000004.1, on the reverse strand, counting down.
CTCCTCGGCGAAGGGCACGAGCTCGCCGCTCCCGTCCTCGACGAGGCAGAGGTCGGAGAAGAAGCGCGTCATGACCACGCCCTCGCGGAACTCGCCGAGCCGCGGCTCGGGCCGCTCGCCGCGCGCGAGCGCGAGCGCGAGCTCCGGGTACCGGCTCCCCGCTGCGAGCGGCAACGGGAAGGCGCCGCCGAAGCGCGGGTTGACGTCGGTCACCGGCAGGCTGCCGTCGGGCTCGCGGAAGCACTGGACGTTCGCCGGCCCGACGATCCCGATCGTCTCCGCGACGCGCGCCCCATGCGCGATCAGCTCGGGATCCCGGAGCGAGCGGCCCTTGATCGACTCGCCGCCCTTGGACTGGATCATCGAGCGCGGGATCGCGTTGAGGCAGCGGCTTTCGAGGTCGCAGAACACGTCGATCGAGAACTCCTCGCCGTGACAGCGCTCCTGCACCATCGACTCGACCGGCGTCGAGCGGAGGTGGAAGGCGAGCTGCTCCGGATCGTCGGCGCGATAGATGTGGCGCGACCCGAATCCCTCGCGCACCTTGACGAGCAGCGGGAAGCGCGCATCCGCCGGGAGCTCGTCCGGGAGCCACGTACGCGGGCTCGGCATCCCGTTCTCCTCGAAGAAGCGGTGGGCGAGGTACTTGTCGCCCATCGTGCGGCACACGTCGGGGCTCGGGGCGAGCACGAGGGCCGGGGCGAGCAGATCGCGCGCCGCCGAGACGATCTCCTGGTCGAGATCCGTGAGCGGCACGACGAGCTGCACGTCGTGCGCGGCGACGAGCGCCGCGAGCGCGGGCACGTAGCCGGGGTCGTCCACGCGCGGGACGAGCGCCTTCACGTCCGCGTGGTAGAGCGAAGGCGCCAGCGGGTCGAGATCGGCCGCGATCGTCGTCGCGCCGGCACGGCCGAAGGCGCTCACGATGTCGACGCGCTGCCCCGCGCACGTGAAGAGGACTGCGGTCACGAGCGAGGAGCGTAGCCGCCCTCAGAGGACGAGGAACGGCAACTGGACGGCCACGACGGCCGCGAGGCACGCAGCGATGACGACGGCCCACACGGGGCCTCGCGGGCGGAGGACGTCGACGACGAACGCCGCTCCGACGCAGCACGCAGGCAGCGCCATGAGGAGATACGTCCCCTTGATCGTGTCGCCGTCGACCGATGGGAACCGCACCGAGAAGACGACGTACGCGGAGAGCAGCGCGACAACAGTCAGGGGAAGGACCGCAAGGGCTGCGGATCGCCGCGCGCCCGCCAGCACCGCGAACGCGACGAGCCCGGCGAGCGCCAGCAGCGAGGGGACGACGCCGACGAACATCTGCCGCGTGCGCTCGGCGACGACGCTGTCCGGGAGCAGCTGGCCCGGGCCGGGCGGCGGAGGGCTGTCCCAGGTCAGCGCCCAGTCGCCCCACCAGTCCGCGTAGAGCTGCGGCAGCAGCTCGTTGCGGAACAGCGGGGTCACGGGGTGGTCGAAGACCCGGAGCGCGCGCGGGCCGAGGTAGAAGCTTGCCGGCCGCCGCGCGAGGAACGATTCGGCCGGGGGTGACCGATTGAAGGCGAGGGCACTGCCATGCGCCACGTCCTCGTTGGCGAGCCACGGCGCGAGGAGCGCTAGCGAGGTCGCGGCGAGCGCCACCGCCGGCATCGCGGTCCTCCGGCGCCACGCGTCGAAGCCGACGGCGACGACGACCGCCACGAGCATCGGAAGCGCCCACAGCCGGGTCAGGGCGGCAAGGCCGAGGAGCGCCCCGGCGCCGACGGTGTTCCACGCCGTCCAACGCCCCCGAAGGCCCCGGACGGCCATGAGCACGCCGCCCGCCGCGAGCGCCGTCGCGAGCGTCTCCGGGTGGTACATCGCGGACGCGCGAACGAGCGCCGGCGACGCCGCGGCGAGCACGAGCGCAACGACGTGGAGCATGCGTCGGCCCGGCCAGAGCTCCCGCGCCAGCAGGAGGACGACGACGCAGATCGAGAGTCCCGCGAGCGCGGCGAGCACCTGTCCTGGCCGCTGCGCCGGCTCCCAGCCGATCGCCACCGCCGCGCGGCGGAGAGCGCCCGCAAGCGCGAACCAGAGCGGCGGCGTGTGCCAGCTGCCGGACTCGGTCGCGGACGGCAGGCGGTACTCGGTGGCGACGATCCGGGCGTACTGGTCGTTCGCGAACGCGTCGTAGCCGCGGAGCCAGTCGTACCGCCAGGCGTTCCAGACGAGCAACGTCGCCTCTGCCGCGAGCACGAGCGCGATCGCGAGCCGATACGCGACGACGGGCCGCTCAGTACGCGCAGTCATAGGTTCCCTGCCGCTGCGTCGGCGACGGATCCCGCAGCCAGAGGTTCACGTACCGCCCGTACACGTCGAGCCGGGTCCCGGGGTCGCTCTCCCCATACGCGGCACGAAGCCGCTCGACCTCGGCGAGGCTCGCCGCGACGCTCAGCGTCACGAGGTTCCCCTCGACGATCGTCCGGAGCGTGCCGCCGCTCGCAGACTCCGCGACCGCGTCGCCGCTCGTCGGCTCGACGGCGAACCCTCGCTCACGCTCGAGACAGCGGCGCGTGAGCTCGATCGTCGTCGGGTCGTCGTGCGTGAGCGACCATGCGGCGCCGACGCACAGCTGCCCAACGACGACGGCGAGCGCCCCGATCAGCCCCAGCTGCGCCGCGCGCCGCTCGGTCACGTCACTCGTACCAGCAGTCGTACATCGTCTGCCTCTGCGTGGGGGTGGGCAGGAGCGCCTGCTCCCACAGGTAGACGACGCGCCCTCGACGCTCGAGGCGTATCTCGACGTTCCGGCCGGCGGTCTCGAGGTACTTCGTGACGAGCGCCGCCGCCTCTGCGTCCGACGTCGCGATCGCGACGTGCACGCCGTTCCCCTCCACGCGGGTCGCGAGCGCACCCCCTCGAGCGGAACGCGCGACGGGATCGTCGCGCACCGGCGTGACGCTCAGGAGCTTCTCGCGCCGGAGACACCGGTCGGTCAGCGAGAGCGCGGTCGGCTCGTGATGCACCGCGCGGTAGACGATCCAACCGGCAAGTTGCGCGACGACGAATGCGAGCACCACCACGAAGGCGACGCGCAGGTACCGCCAGTCGTCCGACGCGCGCGGCTCGCTCATGCGTCGGTGGGTGCGAGCAGGAACGGCGCTGCGGCGAGCGCAAGGGCAGCGAGACCCAGGAGGAGCGCCAACGGAGCCCCGCGGGAAACGCTGGCGCACCTCGTCGAACGCGAACCCGAAGCAGGCCGCCCAGGCGGGCACGGCCGTCAGCATGAAAGACCCCTTCACGGTGTCGCCGTCCGGCGTCGGGTAGGCCGTCGCGAAGTACAGAACGCCCGCGAGGGCGGCGAGCGGGAGCAACGCGACGAGCTGTCGTTCGGTCGCGCGCCCGGGATGCCGGATGGCGAGGGCGAGGAGCGCGATCCAGCCGGCGACGGCCATCAGCGTCAGCGGCAGCCCGACGATCGACATCGTCACGAGCTCGCGCCGCACGTCGCTCGCGGATTTCCCACCGCCGGGCAGCCACCTCCAGACGCCGAAGTAGTCCCCCCAGGTCTCGGCGTAGGCGATGGGCAGGAACTGCCGCGAGAACGACGGGCGGTAGGGCTCCGTGACGACCTCGGGCAGCCCGGCGCCGACGAAGAACCCGAGCGGACGGCGCGACCAGACAGGCTCGGACGGATGCGGCTGTCCGAACAGCGCGCTGTCGTACGTGGCGAGCTGGTGCGCGTACCACGGCGCGGGCACGGCGGCCGCGAGCGCGATCACGACGGCGAGCGCTGCGAGCAGCGCGCGACGCTCGCTTCTCCGCGTGACGGCCGCCACCGCGACCACGACGACCACCACGCCCACCGTCCAGAGCGTCCATGCGCGGAAGAGCTGTGCGAGGCCGAGCGTGAGGCCGAGCGCCGCCGCCATGACGATTCGATGGTCGGGACGCAGGAGGAGACGAGCCGCGAGGACGAGCGCGGCTGTCGACAGGAGCATCGACAGCGGCTCGGGGTGGAACATCGCGGCGGACTTCATCACCACCGGGCAGACGACGAAGAACACGACCGCCGCGAGATGGAGGACGTCCCGACCGGGCCAGAGCAGACGCAGGAGGACGAGCAGCAGGAGCACGGTCCCGACGGCGGCGAGTGCGTCGACGAGCTGCCCGCCGCGCGCGACGTCGTCGTAATCGAACCGCTCGGCCACTTCGATCATGACGCCGCCGATCGCGAAGAACCCGGGCGGGGTGTAGTAACTCCCGGTTCCCTCGGGCAGCCGACCGTCCTTCACGAGGCCCTGCGCGTAGTCGATCGCCTCCTGCGCGTCGTAGCCGACGATCGCGGGGTAGACCAGCGCGTTCCGCACGGCGACGACGGCGGCCGCGGCGATCACGCAGTACGTGGCCGTTCGCGCCCAGTTTGTGTGCAAGCGCACGAGCCGCACGCCGCGAGCGTAGAGCCGGATGCGGACGAGATCCAGTGCCGCGGCGCTAGCGCCAGCCGCCGGCGGTGCCGCGGTACGTGCCGCCGAAGAGCGCGAGCGGCGTGCGAAGCAGGATCTCGAGGTCGACACGCGGCGAGCGGTGCTCGACGTACCAGACGTCCAGCTCGATCCGGTCGTCCCACGGGAGCGTCGCGCGGCCGTGGATCTGCGCCCACCCGGTCAGGCCGGGTCGGACATCCAGCCGCTTTCGCTGGCGCTCCGTGTACCGCTCGACCTGGTAGCGGAGCGTCGGGCGCGGGCCGACGACCGACATCTCGCCACGGACGACGTTCCAGAGCTGGGGCAGCTCGTCGATGGACGTCCGCCGCAGGAACCGGCCGACGCGCGTGATCCGGGCGTCGCCGCGGTCGACCGCGAAGCCGGCGCCCCTCCGCTCCGCGTCGACGACCATCGAGCGGAGCTTCAGGAGCTGGAAGTCCGCGCCGTCCTTGCCCACGCGCGTCTGGCGGAAGAGGATCGGGCCGCCGTCTTCGAGCTTCACCGCGAGCGCGGCCGCGGCGAGGAACGGGCTTGCGACGACGAGGCCGAGGCCGGCCAGCGCGACGTCCGCGGCGCGGTTCACCGCGTGGCGGCCTCTCTGCAGGGTCGCGACCCGCCGAAGCGGATCACGACCGCGGGAAAATCCCTGAAGCCGGTCGCTGTCGCGACCGGAAGGGGACACCGCTTCACCGCGTCCCTTCCGCAGCGTCCCAGGTCGCCGGAACGCCGCGGCGGAGGTAGTTCCAGAGCGCCTGCGCCGTTGCCCACGTGACGTACGTGTAGTAGCGCGCGATCGGCACGCCGGCGGCGAACGCCGCGAGGAGCGCGAGCTGGCCGAGGAGGACGACCGCATACGGCCAGCCCCGCGGCGCGAGCACGATGCTCGTCGCGAGGAGCGCGATGTGGAGGAGCCCGCTCGAGTAGCGAAGGACGCGATGCGAGAGCATCGCCACGAGGTACCCGGGCGGGAGGCGCCTGAGCATCGCGCCGCGAAGGGTGATCTCCCAGCAGTGCTCGAACATGCGCACCTTGCGCGCGTACTCGGTCTCGTTCGTCGGCGTCGGCTTCTCGAATGCGTGCGCCGCGGGCTGGTAGACCGCCCGCCGCCCCGCCTGCACCATCCGGTACGGGAACGCGAGGTCGTGCCCCCACCGAGGGTCGACCTCGACGTAGGCGTTCCGGTCGAGCGCGTAAATCGAGCCGTTGCCGCCGGTGACCGAGCCGAGCAGGGACTCCTGCTCGCGCAGCCAGAGCTCGTAGCGCCAGTAGAGGCCCTCGCGGTTCGAGCCCACCGCGTCCTCGAGACGGAGCCGCCCACAGACGTACGCAACCTCCGGGTCGGCAAGGTCCGCGACGAGGTGACGGAGCGCATCGGGCGCCCAGGTCGCGTTCGCGTCGGAGAAGGCGACGACCTCGCCGGTCGTCTCGCGCACGGCGCGGTCCTGCGCGGCGACCTTGCCGCCGCGTGGGCACTCGAGGAGCCGGACCTGCGGCTCGCGGGCGGCGACTGCCTCCACGAGCTCGTTCGTCCGGTCGGTCGACGCGTCCGAGGCGACGACGATCTCGAGGCGGTCGGCCGGATAGTCGAGCGCGAGGAGGTTCTCGAGGCGGCGCTCGATGACGGCTTCCTCGTTGTAGGCGGCGACGATCACGCCTACGGCCGGCTCCCGGCTCGGGTCGGCGGCGACGGGACGCCGGCGCACGCGCGCGAGCGCACCGGCCGCGAGCGGGTAGCCGACGTGTGTCCAGGTGAGCGCGCCGAGCGAGCCCCAGAAGAGCGCTTTCGCCACGGCCACGGGCCGAGTGTAGTGGTCGGTGCCGGTAGCCTCGCGCGCGATGAGGACGCCTCCCGCCGGTCGACCGATTCGCGTGGTGCGCGTGATCGCGCGCCTCAACGTCGGCGGCCCGGCGCTGCACGTGACGTACCTCACCCGGGGGCTCGCGGAGCGCGGGTACGAGACGACGCTCGTCGCCGGGGACGTCGCGCGAGGTGAGGAGTCGATGGCGTTCGTCGCGGAGCGCGCCGGCGTCTCGGTCCTCCAGCTTCCCGGCCTGTCGCGCGAGCTCTCACCCATCCGCGATGCGATCGCCGCCTGGCGTCTCGCGCGCATCATCCGTTCGGTCCGCCCCGACGTCGTGCACACGCACACCGCCAAGGCGGGAGCCGTCGGACGGGCGGCTGCGCTGCTCGCCGGCCGGCGGCCCGTCGTCGTGCACACGTTCCACGGGCACGTGCTCCGTGGGTACTTCGGGGCGCTCGGGACGCTCGTCTTTCGCGCGATCGAGACCGCGCTCGCACGGGTCTCCGACCGGCTCGTGGCGGTGAGCCCGGAGGTACGCGACGAGCTCGTCGGCCTCGGCGTCGCGCCCGAGTCGAAGTTCTCGGTGATCCGGCTCGGGATCGAGCTCGAGCCCCGGGTTGCATTCGGCGGCGACCCGCTCGAGGTGCGGCGCCGGCTCGGGATCGACGCCGACCGCTTCGTCGTCGGCTGGTTCGGGCGGATGACGGCGGTGAAGCGGACGGACGACCTCCTCGCCGCGCTCGCCGCGCTGCGCGAGCGCGGCGTCGACGCGCTCCTCCTCCTCGTCGGCGACGGCGACGACCGCGAGCGGCTCGAGCAGCGCGCGTTCGACCTCGGGCTCGCGCGCGCGTGCCTCTTCCTCGGCTACCAGGAGGAGGTTGCCCCGTGGTACGCGATCTGCGACGCCGTCGTGCTGACGTCGGCGAGCGAGGGGACGCCGGTGACGATCATCGAGGCGCTCGCGGCGGGGCGCCCGGTCGTCGCGACCGAGGTCGGCGGCGTCCCGGACGTCGTCGACGACCGCGAGACCGGGTTCCTCGTCGGCCCCGGCGCTACGACGGCGATGGCGGAGCGGCTCGAAGAGCTCGCGCGGGACCCCGCGCTCCGGGCGTCGATGGGCGAGACCGGACGCGAGCGGGTGCTCCGCCGCTATGCCGTGGAGCGGCTTGTCGCCGACGTCGACGCGCTCTACCGCGAGCTGCTCGGCACGGACGCGAGCTCGCGCACGAGCCGCCGGTAGCGGCCGAAGGCGACCTCGCGGTCGGCCTCCCGCTCGACCCACTCCCGCCCTCGCTCGCCCATGCCCTCGAGCGAGATCCGCCCGTCCATGACGTCGCGGATCGCGCGCGCCACGAGCTCCGGGCGACCGGGCCGGACTACGATGCCGCACTCCGCCTCCTGGACGAGTCGAACGGTCTCGCTGTCGGCGTCCGCCGAGACGAGGACGGGACGGCCCGCGGCGAGGATCCCGTACAGCCGGCTGGGAACGACGTAGCCCGAGAGCCCGCGCGCGAGCCCGACGTAGTGCAGGTCCGCCGCGCCGAGCGAGAGCGAAAGGCGGGCACGCGGCTGGTAGCCGAGGAAGCGGATCGCGCCCTTGACGTCGAGGCGTGTCGCGAGCTGCGTGAGCTCGCCGTGCCGCGCACCGAAGCCGATCACCATGATCTGGAGCCGCTCGAGGTCGCGGAGGAACGTCGCAGCCCGGACGAGCGTGTCGAGGTCCTGCGCGTGACCGACGTTCCCGGAGTGCATGACGACGAACGCGTCGTCCACTCCCTGCTCGGCCGACCACGCGTTCCGCCGGGGCTGCGGGTAGAGCTCCGTCGTGTCGACCCAGTTCGGGATCACCGTGACGCGGTCGGCCGGCGCGCCCTTCTGCTCGAGGCGCTGCTTCATCGTCTCCCCGATCGCGACGACGCGGTCGGCCCGGCGGAGGTACAGCGCGACGAGCCGTCGTAGGGCGCCCAGGACGAGGGGGTTCTCGAGCCGCTTCACGCGCTCGGCGATCTCCGGGAAGACGTCCTGGCTGATGACGAGGAGCGGCACGCCGAAGCGCCGCGCGACGACGAGACCGATGTCCCCGACGACGGGCGGGTCGGTCATGCAGAGCACGAGGTCGGGCCGCTCGCCGCGGAGCGCGGTGAGGACCGTGTCGCCGAGGTAGCTCGCGTAGTTCGCCGCCCGAAGGTGGATCTGCGAGCGGTCGTAGGCCGTGGAGCGTACGCGGACGATCTCGACCCCGTTCCGCGTCTCGCGCGCCGGGAGGTCGTGGCCGTGGAGATGGCCGGTGACGACGGTGAGGTCGTAGTCGAGCGCGAGCGCCTCGCAGAGCTGCGAGAGCAGCTGCGCCGTCGCCTCGACCCCCGGCCAGTAGTACTGGTTGAGGACGAGGATCCTCGGCCGGTCGCCGGCGGTCATCGACGTGACGGTAGCGACGTAGGCTGCCGCCTGTGAACGCGCGCCTGCGGATCCTGCTCGCGACGCCGGCGTACTGGCCCGCTCACGCGTTCGGCGGCCCGGTCGTCGTCGCCCGGGAGCTCGTGGCCCGGCTCGTGCGCGACGGGCACGAGGTGGATGTCGTGACGACGACGCTCGTCGACGTCGGCGAGCGGCCGTCGCCCCGGACGCGCGTGGCCCGGGTCGACGGAGCGACGGTGACGTACCTCGCGACCCCTCTCCGCTACCGATGGATGGGGATCACGCCGACGCTCCCGCTGCATCTCGTACGGGGCAGGCGGCCGGACGTCGCGCACGTCATGGGCTTCCGCGACCCGGTGACGACGGGCGTCGCCGGCTGGTGCCGCGTCCGTAGGGTCCCGTACGTCTTCGAGCCGGTGGGGATGTTCCGGCCGCGGCTCCGGAAGGTGCGGCTGAAGCGCGCGTTCGACGCGACGATCGCGCGTGGCGTCGCCGGCGGCGCCCGGCTCGTCGTCGTCTCCTCGAAGCGGGAGCGCGACGACGTCGTCGCGTGCGGCGTCGACCCGGGGCGCGTCCGCCTGCGTGGCAACGCGTTCCCGAGCCCTCCGCCGCCGTCGGGCGTCGACCCGCTCGCCGGCGTCGTCCCGGACGGCGCGCCCGTCGTGCTGTACGTCGGCCGCATCGCCGCGGAGAAGGGCGTCGAGCACCTCCTCGCGGCCGCGCGACGGGTGCCGGACGCGCACGTCGTGCTCGCGGGGCCGGACGACCGGCACGGGACGATGGACGCCGTCCGCGCAGCGCTCGTCGATCCCGCGACCTACGGGCGCGTCCACGTCCTGCCCCCGACGCCCGGCCCTCCGTACGACCTCTACCGCCGGGCGAGCGTCTTCGTGCTCGCGTCGGGAGGCGAGAACTTCGGGCTCGTCGCGGCCGAGGCGGCCGCAGCCGGGACGCCGGTGATCGTCTCCGACCGCACCGGCGTCGCCTCTGCGTTCGAGGACGGCGAGGCGCTCGTCGTGCCGTACGACCCCGACGCGACGGTCGCGGCGGTCGAGCGGGTCCTGCGCGACGACGCGTTGCGTGAGCGGCTGTCGGCCGGCGCCCTGCAGGCGGCAGCGCGGCGGACGTGGGACGACGTGGCGGCCGAGCAGGTCGCGATCTACCGCGAGGCGATCGGGGCCTAGCCGGTCGCCCCGGGGTCGCCCGCGATCCTGCGCACGACCCGCACGAGCGTCTCGATGCTCGGCTCGTAGCCCCAGCCCTGCACGAGCTCGCGCGACGCCGCGCCCATCGCGCGCCGTCCCTCGACGTCGCGTGCCAGCTCGCCGAGCGCCGCCCCCGCAGCCACGGCGTCGCCCGCCCGGACGAGCACGCCGTTGCGACCGTCCTCGAGCAGGTCGTGCGCGGCGCCGACGCGGTCGGACAGGACGAGCGGGAGCCCGCTCGCCGCCGCCTCGTTGACGACGACGCCCCACGGCTCGTGCGTCGAGAGCAGGGCGAACACGTCGGCGATCGCGTAGCGCTCCGCGATGCGATCCCACTCGACGTGCGGGAGCACGCACGAGGCGAACGCCCTCGGCGCGCGCGAGAGCCTCCAACCTCCCACGCTCGGGCCCGCTGCCCGCGAGGAGGAGAACCAGCCTAGGGTCGACCGCGACGGCGACCGACGCGCACGAGCGTGTCGAGGCCCTTCTCCGGTGAGAGCCGAGCGACCGAGAGGACCGCGACGTCGTCCGGCCCGAGGCCCGCCTCCGCCCGTAGCTCCTGCCGGCGCGGCGCGAGCGCGTCCGCCCGCTCCCCGAACGCCCCGACGTCGATCGTGTCCGCGAAGACGTCGATGCGCCCCGGATCCGCGCCCCACGCGAGCATGGACTCTCGCGCGAGCGTGCCGACGACGAGCACGTGCGCGGCGCCGCGGACGATCGCCGGAACGACGCCCCCCTTGACCGCGCGGCGCCATCCCGGACGCTCGTCGCGGTCGTTCGACTCGACGAGCAGGACGTACGGGACCCGTCGCAGCCGGCACCACGCGATCGCCGCCTGGGAGGCGAACGTGCTCCAGCCGGAAACGACGACGACGTCCGCCCGTGCATCGCTCGAGCGCGCGGAAGACGCCGAGCGAGAGCGGGTAGTCGTGGCGGAGTACCCGTCGCGCCCCGGGCACGCGCCTGCCTTCGAGGACGACGGCCGGGTGGCGCAGGTCGTGTTGCCATTCCCGCTGCTGGACCGAGCCGCCGGCGTAGAGCGCGGTGAGCTCGATCTCGTCGCGCGCTGCGAGCACGTCGAGCATCGGGTTGCGGTACGGCGTCGGCTCGGGGAGCACCATCGCCACCCGGACCGGCGCGTGCGCGGAGCCCGTGGCGGAGCCACGCCTGGGCGGCGTCCCGCTCCGCGCGGCCCGCGCGCCGCCGCCGCAGGCGCGCCACGCCCTGGAGCGGCAGCATGGAGTCGAACGACAGCGCCGCCCGCCCGAGCGCCGCACGGTCGTCGCCCCGCGCCGTGAAGAGCGCCCAGGCGGCGGCACGTCGCGCCTCGCTGCCCCCGTGCCTGCGCTCGAAGGCCTCGACGAGCGCCTCGAGCGCCGCGATCGCCCCGCCCGTCGAGCCGGGCGGGAGCTCTCGTCCCGAGCCGACCAGCCACGCGAGCTCGGCCTCCTGTTCGGCCAGCCCGGGCGCGAGCTCGGCGATCTGGCGCAGCGCGACGCGACGCTGGCAGTCGCGCTGGATGTCCGCGCGACGGGTCGAGGCCTGCGCGAGCATGGCGGCGATAGAGGACGAGCGGCTCGGCTCAGGTTGTCGCCGTCCGCGACCGGCGAGAAGACGCGCCCAGAGGTCGTAGTCCTCGCTCTCCGCGAACGAGGTGTCGTAGCGGAGCCCGTGCTCGTCGAGCACGCCGCGGTCGACCATCACGGTCGGGTGGAAGAACGGAGAGGAGAAGAGCGCCGCCCACCGCACGGCGCGCGCGCCCGCCGGCATCCGGTGGACGCGCCCGGCACGGTGGGCATCGTCGAAGTCGACCGCTCCGGTGCCGACCACCGCGGCCGGCGGGCCCGACGCCATCCGCGCCGCGAGCCGCTCGAGCCACTCGGGACGCGCGAGGTCGTCGGCGTCGAGGCGCGCGACGTAGCGCCCGGTCGTCTCCCCGAGGCCGACGTTGAGCGCCCCGGCGAGGCCGAGCGCCACGTCGTTCCGCACGACGCGGAGGCGCGGGTCGCCCACGGCGGCGAGCACGTCGCCGGTGCCGTCGACCGAGCCGTCGTCGACGACGACGAGCTCGAGGTCGCGGAGCGACTGCGCGAGCACGCTCGTCACCGCATCGCCGATCGTGGCGCGGGCGTCGCGGGCCGCGAGGACGACGGACACGGCCGGAGGGCTCATCGCCACGCGGAGGGTAGCCTGCCCCGGTGCCCGGAGCCGAGCGAGCGAGCGTCGATCTCGTCGTCGCGACCGTCGGTCGGACGGACGAGCTCTCCCGGCTCCTCGACTCGCTCGCGACGCAGACCCGTCCCCCCGCCCGGGTCCTCGTCGTCGACCAGAACCCGGACGAGCGGCTCGGCGAGGTGTCCGTCGCCCACGCGGGTCTGACCGTCGAGCGGATGCGCTCGGCACCCGGCCTCTCGCGGGCGAGGAACGCGGCGCTTCCGCGACTCGAGGCTGACCTCGTGGCATTTCCCGACGACGACTGCACGTACCCGCCGGAACTCCTCGCGCGCGTCGTCGCGCGCTTCGACGACGACCCGTCGCTCGGGATCCTCGCCGGCAAGCTCGAGGACGCCGAGGGGCGCTCGATCGGGCGGTGGCCGCCCACACGGCGTCGGATCGGCGCCGGCGACGTGTGGCACGCGGCGACGTCCGCGACGATCTTCGCCCGTCGCGAGGTCGTGGCGCGCATCGGCCCGTTCGACCAGGCGCTCGGGCTCGGCCCGGAAACGCGCTTCAGCTCCGGCGAGGAGATCGACTACCTCGTCCGCGCGCTACGCGCGGGCGTCCGCGTCGAGTACGACCCCTCGCTCGTCGTCCACCACGCGGTCCGGCCGACAGGCCCGGACGAGCTCGTCGCCCTCGGCCGCCGTGACGGCGGAAGCGTGGGCTACGTGCTCGGGCGCGCACTGCTATCCGCCGGGCGCCGTCGCCCGGATGCTCGTGCGGCCGGCGCTGGGCGCGCTCGCTCTCGCTCGTCCTGCTGGACACGACCCGCGCGCGCTTCCAGGCGGCAACGCTCGTCGGTCGGGTGTGCGGCCTCCGCTACGGCCGCTCGCAGCGCCGATCAAGCCTCTGAGCGCTTCGCGTCCAGCTCGGCGAAGAGCGCGGCGTGCCGGTCGAGCCAGTCGGCCAGCGCGAACCGCTCCACGGCGCGGCGCCGTGCGCCCTCGGCGTAGCGCCGGTGATCGGCGAGCACCGCCGACACCGCTCCGGCGAGGGACTCCGCCGACGGCGGTTCGTCCCGCTCGAAGCCGTCCGGGTGCGGGACGCCGATGCCGCCCTCGTCGCCGACGAGCTCGACCGTGCCGCCGCTCGCGGCATACGCGACCGGCACGCCGCACGCGAGCGCCTCGATCACCGTCGTCGGGCACGGGTCGTTGACCTTGGGGTGGAGGAGGACGTGGGCGCGACGGAAGACGTCGGGCGCCTCGGCCTGGGTGTAGCGGCCGACGAAGTCGAGCGACCCTCCGAGCCCGAACCGGACGACCGACGGCGCCGGGTCGGAGACGAGCCGTCCGCTGACGAGGAGCCGCGCGTCCGGGTGCTCGTCGAGGACGTGACGGAACGCCTCGAGCGCCAAGCTCGAGCCGGTACGTCTGCGTCTGGTCGCCGCCGAGGAGCACGATCGGGCCGCCGGACGGCGGCGGCGCGGGCGTGAAGCGCCCGACGTCGACGGCGTTCGGGAGGATCTCCCAGGTCCTCCGCGCGGGGCCGAGGAACTCGTCCGCCGAGCGCTTGCTGAAGGCGCTCTGGTAGACGACGTGGTCCGCCGAGGTAACGGCGCGGCGGAGGGGCATGTTGAGCTCGTCGGTGCGGTCGCCCGCCCAGCCGGGGTACGCGACGCCGTCGACGTTGACGACGACGGGCGCGCCGCGGCGGCGCGCGAGCCAGAGGAGCGGCCGGAGGTCGCGCGGCAGGTAGCTCGTGCCGAGGTAGAGGAGCGAGAAGCCCGTCGGGTCGTTCGGCCATCGCTCGGCGAGCTTCTGGAGCTTCGCGGTGCCGCCCGCCACTGGCTCGCCCGGTCCCGGGATCTCGTCCCAGCCGTAGAAGACGCGGAGGCCCGGCCTCGCGCGGCGGCCCGCGAGAAGCCGGGCCCAGCGCGCCGCCGCACGGCCGTACCGTCCCGCGCGCGGCTAGCCATCGGCCCGCTCGGCGAACCCGTCCAGGAGCGCAGACCAGCGCGGCGCGAGCGCCCGGTGCGAGTTCTCCTCCGCCGTCCGGCGGCCCGCCTCGCGGAACCGTGCGACGAGCGTCGTGTCGTCCCGGACGCGTTGCGAGCCCGCCCGCGAGCCCTCGACGCGTCCTCGACGTCGACGAGGATGCCGTTCTCGCCGTCGACCACGAGGTCCGGCGCCTGCCCGGCACGGGTCGTGACGAGCGGGATCCCCGTCGCCATCGACTCGAGGAGGCTCTTCGGGCCGCCCTCCTGACGCGAGGCGATCACGCAGGCGTCGAGGGCGTGGTACGCCTGGGCGAGGCCCTCCCGCCCGAGGAGCCGGTGGATGTGCCGGATCCCGCGGTCTTCCGAGCTTCCGGCGGACGTAGCCGCGTGCCGGGCCGGTGAGGAGGACGACGACGTCGGGGATGCGGGCGCCGAGCTCTGCGAGCGTCTCGACGAGGACGTCGGGCCCCTTGATCGGCTTCGGCTCGAGCCCGTCGCCGAACCCCTCGCCGTCCTTGACGAACGAGCCGACGACGAACGCGTCGTGCGGGAGCCCGAACGCCCGACGCGCCGCCTCGCGCCGGTCCGGCTCCGTGAGCGGGAAGGCGTCGAGCTCGATGCCGATCGGGATGCGGTGCACCCGCTCGCCGCGGGACGCCGGCGGCGAGGACGAGCCCCTCGATCTCGCCGTGCGTGACGTGGACGCGCTCGAAGCGGCCCGGATCGCGCCGCAGCGCCTCGTACGCTGCGTCGAACTCCGGGTACCCGGGCGTCCCCGGCCGGCCGTGGAAGTAAGAGAGCCCGAGACGGTGCGTCGAGCCGGTCCAGCGCGGATCGAGCGCGGCGAAGTGGCTCGTGTGGAACACGACCTGGCTGCGGGCCGACGCGGCCCAGTCCGGGGGAGCGAGGCGGTAGCCCGGCCTGCCGGGCGACGGCGGTCACGTACGCCGCCTCGTCGTCGAGCGCCCAGGACGCGTCGTCGCCGAGGACGAACAGGCGCGAGTGCGGAGCCCACTGCCGCGTCCGGAGACGGACGGCGCGCCGAGCGAAGGCGGCGGAACGGCGCCGCCGACGAGCCTCCCTGCGTTCACGGGCGGAGCACCTCGAGGTACGCGTCGGCGACGTCGCCGAGATCGGGGACGACGATCGCGGCGCGCCGGTCGTCGAGCTCCGCCGCGAGGCGATCGAGCGCGGGTACGGCGTCCTCCGGCCCGTCGAAGCCCACCCCGGCCTCGCCGACGAGCTCCGGGTGCCCGCCGCTCCGGCGGTAGAGCGCGGGAAGGCCGCACGCGAGCGCCTCGAGGAGCGCGTTCGAGCACGGGTCGTCGAGGCTCGACGCCACGTAGCAGTCCTGCCTCGCAAGACCTCTGCGAGGTCCTGCGAGGCGAGCGGAGCGATCGACTGTCCAACCCGGTGAGGCCCGTCGCGCGCGCGTCCGACGAAGGTCAGCTCGTAGCGGCCGAGTCGGCCGTCGCGCCGAGCGCGCTGCAGGACGTCGACTCCCTTGCGCGGGTTGTCCGACCAGCTCGATGCGACGACGCGGACGCGGCGCCCGTCGCTCGGCTCGCGCTCCGCGGGCGGATGGAAGATCGCCGGGTCGGGCGCGTTCGTGATCACGACGGGGTCGGCGAGGGCGATCCCGAGCCGGCGGTGGGCGTCGAGGCTGTAGCGCGACTGGCACACCGTCGCCTGCGCGAGCTCGGCGTTCATCGCCGCGATCCGCGCGTCGGTGCCGTCGTCGTAGCCGCGGTAGACGCCGATCGGCCCGTCGACGCGGTGCACCATCCGGACGTCCTTCCGGGCGAATCGACGCAGGCGGCGGAGGTCGAAGTTGAACGAGTTGAAGAGGCAGGAGCGCGTGCCGCCGGAGATCCGGTTCTCCTCGACGGTCAGTCCGCGGCGCCGGAGCTCGCCCTCGAGCGCGCGGAGGAACTGGTTCCCGCCGCCGGAGGGCGACGGCGCGAGCTCGTGGAAGACGGCCAGGTCGGCACGTCCCGAGCGAGCAGAGCGCAGGTCGAGCTCCATCCGCACGCGCGCGGTCACCTGGCGCGCGCCCCTCCCGGCGATCGTCAGCGCAGCGCGGGGCTTCGTGCGGAGTCCCATCGACCGCGTACCGTAGACCGCGCCCAGGCCCGTCCCTTCACGGACGGGCGCGCGCGACCTCGCAGATCTCGAGCAGTCGCGCGGCGTAGCCCTCGACGGTCGCGGTCGCCTCGACGCTCGCGCGTGCGGCGCCCCCGATTGCCTCGCCGGCGGCCGGGTCGGCGAGGACGCGGCCGACGGCGGCGGCGAGCGCGTCCGGGTCCGCGGGCGGGACGAGCAGGACGTTCTCGCCGTCGCGCAGCGCCTCGGGATCCCAGAGGCCGCGCGTCCGCGTGAGGACGACGGGGCGGGCGCAGGCGGAGGCCTGCAGCGTCACGCTCTGCCCGGACGGCTGCGGGACGTCCTTCACCGGGACGACGACGACGGAAGCCGAGCGGAACGCCTCCCGCACCTCGGCGTCGCTGAGCAGCGCGGCGTGCCAGTCGGCGGGCTGCCAGCGCACGTTCGCCGGAAGCGCGGCCGGCGCGGGGTGCCGCGTCAGCACCGTGACCTCCGCGTCGATCGCCGGCGCCGCCGCGACGAGCGTGTCCCAGTCCCGGTGCCCGTCGTTGCCGATCGCCAGCACGCCTCCGGCAGGCGTCCCGCCCGGCGCCCAGAACGAGGTGTCGACGCCGAAGCGGTTCACGTGGACGCGCCCCGCGAGCTGCGGGTCGAGCGCCTCCAGGCCGGGCGCCTCGCCCGGGCCGTAGAGCATCGAGTGCATCCGCCGGAGCAGCGGGAGGGTCGTCGCCCGGCGCGCCCGCCCCCACGGGTCGTTCAGGAGCCCGGCGACGATGCCGACGAGCGGCGTCGCGAGCCTGCGCGCGCCAGCGCCACGCGGCGAGCGCGACCGCCGTCCCCGTCGTCGTCGCGACGACGACGTCCGCCTCGCGCAACGCGGGCAGGAGGCGCTTCGTCCCGTCGAGGACGGCGGCCGAGGCGTGCGGAGGCAGCCGGCGCAGGCCCGCCTGGTGGTCGATCAGCCGGCGCGCGAGCCGGCCCGCCGGCGCCGCCGGGATCGACCTCGTGATGCGTGACCTCGTGGCCCTGCCGCTCGAGCTCGACCGCGCCGAAGAGGAACTCCGTCGGCCCCTCGCCGGCCCGGGCGGCCTCGAGGCGCGCGAGCCGGCCGGGATAGTGGACGAAGGCGATGCGCACCGCGGGGACGCTAACCTCCTGGGTCGATGCACCGCCAACGGACGAAGCTCGCCAAGCGGGTCAACCGCGTCGCCTCCGCCGTCGAGCGGCGCGGGATCGTCGCGACGTACGCGATCCACGAGCGGCTGCTCGGGAACCGGAGCGCGCGGAAGCACTTCGCCTCGCACGAGCCGGAGCTCGACGAGACGCAGCGCGGGCTCGTCGACGCGCTCGACCGCGAGGGCTACGTGACGCTCCCGTTCACCGAGCTCTTCGACGAGGAGCGCTGGCAGGCGATCGAGGCGCAGGGCGCGGCCTTCGTCGCCGAGACGGAGCGCACGATCGCCGAGGGCGGGATCGGCAAGGTCCGCGCGGGCAAGGAGTTCGTCGTCCGGGCGCACAGCTTCGAGGGCGTCACGCTCACCGCCGACGACGCGTGGTTCTCGGCCGCCGCGTCGCGCCGCCTGCTCGACGTCGCGAACGCGTACCTCCGGCTCTGGGCGAAGCTCTCGTACGTCGACCTCTGGTACACGGCGCAGCAGCCGGCGACGGACGAGCGCGTCGCCTCGCAGAACTGGCACGTCGACTTCGACGACAAGCACCTCCTGAAGGCGTTCGTCTACCTCTCCGACGTCGGCCCGGAGCAGGGGCCGTTCGAGTACGTGCCGGGCAGCCAGCCCGGCGGGCGCCACCACGCGGTCCGCCCCTGGGTGCCGATGGGCTACGGGCGCGTCGACGACTCCGACGTCGCGCAGAGCGTCCCGCCCGAGGAGATCGCGACGTTCACGGGGCCGAAGGGCACGCTCATCCTCTGCAACACGAGCGGCCTCCACCGCGGCGGCTTCGCGACGGCAGGGCCGCGCGTCCTCGCGACCGCGACGTACTGCTCGCCCGCGTCGCTGAAGGCGCTCTCGAACCGCAACTACGACACGCCGCTCGCGGACGGCGAGACCGACCCGGTCGTCCGCTACGCGGTCTCGTAGGCGCGCGACTCGACGAACTCCGTCGTCCAGTCGAGCAGCGGCCGCACCCCGCCGCGGAACTGTCCGGTGAAGAGGCCCTTGGCCGAGTCGCCGAGGCCAGGGTCGCGGACGTGGAAGCGCACGAGCGTCGGGACGTTCACGTGGTTGACGAGCTTGCCGGCGCCGAGCGACGCGACGGTGACGTCGACGCCGACGATGCCCTCGTTCAGGAGGTTCGGCGGGATCCAGGCCGTGCAGGTGTAGGTGCCGACCTCGGGCGCGGCGCGCCACCGGGCGTCGGTGTCGAGAGCGTTGAAGACGACCTCGCCCCGCTCGTTGCCGAGCTTGATCTTCGGGAAGAGCGGGCCGGTCTCGCCGAGCACCGCGAACCGGAGCTCGATCCCGATCGGCTCGCGCACGTCGACGCCGTAGGACGTCTCGCCGCTCGTGTCGATGATGCGCGCGGACGAGCAGGCGGACCGCGTCCGTGCCGGGCGCCTCGTCGAGGGTGAACACCCGCTCGGCTCCGGCGCCCGAGGCCTCCTGGAGGTACTGCGAGACGACCTCATCGCTCGCCCCTCGGCCATCACCTGACCGCCCTGGAGCCAGTACGCGCGATCGCAGAGCCGCGTCACGGCCTGCATGTCGTGCGAGACGAAGATGACCGTGCGACCCGAGCCGGAGATCTCCTCGATCCTGCCCCATGCACCGCTGCTGGAACTCGTAGTCGCCGACCGCGAGCACCTCGTCGATGATCAGCACCTCGGGGTCGAGGTGCGCGGCGACCGCGAAGGCGAGCCGGACGTACATCCCGCTCGAGTACCGCTTCACGGGCGTGTCGATGAACTTGCCGATGCCGCTGAACTCGACGATGTCGTCGAACTTCGCGTTGATCTCGCGCCGCTTCATGCCGAGGATCGCGCCGTTCAGGTACGTGTTCTCGCGGCCCGTGAGCTCCGGGTGGAAGCCGGTGCCGACCTCGAGGATGCTGCCGACGCGGCCGCGGATCGTCGCCGTCCCCTCCGTCGGCGGCGTGATGCGCGTGAGGATCTTGAGAAGCGTCGACTTGCCGGCGCCGTTCTTGCCGATGAAGCCGACGACCTCGCCCTCCTCGATCGTGAACGACACGTCCTTGAGCGCCCAGAGGTCCTCCGCCGAGTGGTCGACGTGCTCGAGGCGGAGCGCGCGCCGCACCGAATGCGAGACCGTGTCGCGCAGGGTCTCGTAGCCGGCGCGGTACTCGCCGATCCGGTAGCGCTTCGAGAGGCCGTTGGCGACGACGGTCGTCACAGACGTGTCCGCGAAGCGCGGCTCCGCGCGCCGGTAGAACCACAGGCCGCCGACGAAGACGACGACCGTCGTGGTGAGCCCGAGGAGGAGCATCGTCGTCGTGGGCGCAGGCGTCCCGACGACTGCCCAGCGGAAGCCGGTGATCGCGCCGACCGCGGGGTTGAGCGACGCGATGTTCAGGTACTTCTCCGGGATCGCGTTCGCCGCGTAGATGACGCCCGAGGCGAACAGCCAGAGCTGGACGAGGAACGGGACGGCGTAGGGCACGTCGCGGTATCGGACGTTGATCACGGCGAGGAACGACCCGAGCCCGATCGCGGTGGCGCCGAGCATCAGGAGGAACAGCGGCGCGAGGACGATCGTCGACTGGATCGGGACGTCGTACCAGACGGTGATCCCGAGCCCGACGGTGAACGAGAACGCGAAGTCGACGAGCGGGACGAGGATGCACGCGAGCGGGAGGACGAGGAGCGGGAAGTGCACCTTCTGGACGAGCATCCGGTTCGCGAGCACGCAGCCCGAGGTGAGCGTGAAGACCGAGGCCAGGAAGCCCCAGGCGACGAGGTTGAGCATCGAGAAGACCGGATAGGGAAGGCCCTGCGCCGGGAGGTCGGCGAACTTCCCGAAGATGATCGTGAAGACGACCATCGTCAGGAGGGGCTGGAGCACCGCCCACGCGATCCCGATCAGCGACTGCTTGTAGCGCACCTTGACGTCGCGCCACGCGAGGATCAGCGCGAGGTCGCGCGCGCGCCAGAGCTCCCCGAAGTTCGGGATGCCGCTGCGCCGCACGGGGCGGATCAGGGTGACGGGGAGGTCGCTCGGGATCTCGCTCATCGGCCAGCGCCGCGAGCAGTCGACGTCGCGGCGAACGACGCTGGATGGTATCGGCTCGGCCGACCGGCGGACCGCGGCGCGTCGCTAGCCGCCGGCTCCGACGAGCGTCGCCGCGCCCTCGAGGCGCGCGATCGAGCGCTCCAGCGTCGCCGCGCGCCGGTCGAGGTTGACCCAGCTGTCCCGCTCGAGCGCGAGCTGGAAGTCGAGCGCCAGATCGACGTCGTCGGCGAGCGTCGGCGTCCACGGTGGAAGCGGTCGTGGCGCCGTCGTCGAGCGACGCGAGCGCGTCCCGCAGGCGCGCGTCGACGACGAGCGTCCCGTCGCCGAGCCCTCGCTCCACCTCCCGGTCGTCGAACAGGACGGCGTCGTGGTACGCCGACAGCCCCTCGGAGTCGAGCCGCCGGATCGCGTCGGCGATGTGCTCGCCGCCGAGGATCGCCCGGCGGCGGAGGAACTTGTCCTCCACCTGCGCCTCGGCGCGAAGCGGGAAGTGCAGCACCTCGAACGGGAGCCACTCGCGGATCAGCGTCAGCCCGTCGCCGTACGCGTCGTGATTGCCCTCGCTGACGACGACGTCGGGCAGCGCGCGGTGCGCGATCTTGACCTGCGCGTGGTACGGGCTCGCGAAGTCCGGGACGGGGCGGCAGCGGACGGTCATCCGCTCGGCGAACGACGTCGGCCCGTCGGGCCGCAGGACGAACTGCCGCCAGAGCGCCCGGACGACGCCGTAGCGCGCGCGGGACCGCGCCGAGGAGCTCGTGGGCGCCGCCGTCGCGCGGCCACCAGAACTCGTCCGCGTCGCTGTTGATCACCCAGTCGGCGCCGTGCTCGGTCGCCGCGAGGCGTGCCATGCGCGTCACCCACTCCGCCTGCCGCATGTCGGGCGCCTCTTCGCGTATCACCCGGACGCGTCCGTCGCGCGCGTGCTCGGCGAGCACCTCCGAGGTGCCGTCGACCGACCGGTGGTCGGTGACGATCACCTGGTCGATCCCGCGGGCGAGGTGGTAGCGGAGCCAATCCCCGACGAGATCCACCTCGTCGCGCACGACGAGCGTCATCGCGACCCGCACGCGCTACCTCCGGAGAGCCTTCCGCGCCAGATCGCGCAGACGGCGCTCGATCCGGACGGGCGTCGTCCGCTCGAGCCGGCCGACGCGCCGCTCGAGGTCGTCGAGCCAGCGCTGGGTGCGGATCACGTCCGCCTCCCCGAGCACGGCGGCGTCGATCGCGAACGACGCGGTCTCGAGCGTCGTCGGACGCGGGAACGCGAGCGTGCCGCCCGCGTCCCGACCGGCGAGCTCCCGCAGCGCGTCCCGGACGCGCACGTCCTCCTCGAGAAGCCCGGCGGCGATACCCGCCGTCGACGTCGTCGGGGCCGAGCCGCGAGCGCGCCGAAGTACGCCTCGGCCTCGCCGCGGACCGCGGCGTCGTGCTGGAGGGCGTGGTACGCAGTCCCGGCGCTCCGGGGCACCGCCGACGTCGCGTAGAACTTCTCGACCGCAGCCTCCCACGCCCGCCCCTTGCGCTCGACCTGGGCCGGCGAGCGGAGCGGGAAGTGGAGGCACTCGATCGGGTACCAGCCCCGCAGCGGCTGGAGGTCCGTCCGAGCGAACGGCGTGCCCGCCCTCGACGAGGACGACGTCCGGAGAGGCACGATGGACGACCTTCCGGTACGGACGCCACGGGCTCGCAGGGTCGTTCACCGGCGCGGTCGGGCGCAGCCGGTACGTCATCCGCTCCTGGAACGGCCGCCCGTCGTCGGCGACGGGGACGAAGTGCCGCACGAGGGACTGGACGATCCCGTAGCGCCGCGGGACGGCGGCGAGTACCTCGTGCAGCGACCCGCCGCGTGGCCACCAGAACTCGTCGGCATCGCCGTTGACGACCCAGTCGGCGCCGTGCTCGGTCGCGGCGAGGCGCGCCATGTGCGTCACCCACTCGCGCTGTCGGAACGGGCCCTCCGGCTCCCGGAGCACACGCACGCGACCGTCCCGCTCGTACCGAGCGAGCACCTCCTCGGTCCCGTCGGTCGAGGCGTGGTCCGTGACGATCACCTCGTCGACGCCCGCCGCGAGGTGGAAGGCGAGGTGCTCCTCGACGATGTCGCGCTCGTCGCGGACGAGCAGGGTCATGACGACCTTCACGGGCGGAACCTAGATGATCGGTTCGTCCGGAACCGATCATCAGACGTAACCGACGTGGACGTCCTCGAAGCTCCGGATCAGCGAGCGGTCGCCGCCGTAGGCGTCGCGCAGGCGGGGGAAGTAGGCGGCGAGCGCGTCGTCGTAGGACAGCCGCCCCGCGACGAGGGTCTCGGCGGCCTCGCCGAGCTCCGCGAGGTCCTCGCGAACCCGCCGGACGCCCATCGTCGCCGACCGCGGGCCCTCGCCGTCCTCGTCGGCGTCGATCATCGGCAGCGTCCTGCTGTGCACGAACGCTGGGACGTCGCGGCTCTTCGGGAGCACCGAGTGGAAAGGGACGCCGTTGAAGAAGTACTCGGGCCAGTCGCCGCCCGAGAGGGTGAGCCACGGCGTGTCGACGGCCACCGCGGTGAACCCGAACCCGGTGTGGGGAGAGACGAAGAGCATCGACGCCTCGACGATCGCGAGCTGCTCGAGGATGGGCCGGTCGAACGCGTCGATCGTGCCCTCGCGCGAGGCGAGCAGCCGGTCGACCTCGCCGCGGGTGAAGCCGCTCGACGTCCGTCCGCCGGAGTCGTCGAGCCGGCCGACGAGCGCGAACGCCGCGTCGGGGAAGCGCCGCTCGAGCTCGTCGAGGATCTCGAGCCACGAGGTCGTCGACGGGTAGAGGTAGCGCGCGCC
Source organism: uncultured Actinomycetes bacterium (assembly GCA_963706915.1). Taxonomy (GTDB): domain Bacteria; phylum Actinomycetota; class Thermoleophilia; order Gaiellales; family Gaiellaceae; genus Gaiella. The sequence continues at coordinate 280,016 of CAVPOH010000004.1, read as the reverse complement.
GCTCCCGGCCGGCATCACCGCGATCGTCCGCCGGCCGCCGAGCTCCTGCCGGGCGCGCTTCGCGCTCGGGCTCGGGCAGGTCGAGCCGGAGCCGCTGGTGCGGCTCGTAGGCGGGCGGCGCCAGCCCGGCGACGCCGACCGCGAGCCGGCCGCGGAAGTGGCGCCGCGACGCGTCGTAGTAGCGGCGGAGGCCCTCGAAGCGCTGCTCCTCGGGGTCGGTCGCGGCCGGATGGTGGACGACGTAGTCCCAGTCGCGAGGGATGCGGCTGAGCGCCCGCCTCGGGCTGCCGACCGGCCTGCCGAAGCTCGTGTACGGGACGGCGAACGCCTCGGAGACGAACGGGACGCACGAGACGAGCTCGGTCGGCATCGCGCGGCTCAGGACGAGCGCGATGCGCAGCTCCGCGTCGCAGGCGTGGTAGCCCTGGCAGTGCCGCAGCGCCTCGATGACGTGCCCGACCGCGTGCGAGTACCAGTCGTTCACGAGAAGCGTCCGGCGCCCGTCGGCGTCTCGCGCGCGCCCGAGCCCGAGCGCGCGGCCGAGCCGCGACGCGCTCATTCGCCGATGCCCTTCAGGATCGCGTCGACGACGCGCTCCGCGCTCTTCCCGTCGACCGAGCCGATGACCCGCGCGGTCACGGCGCGACGCTCGGCTGCGAGCTCGCCGGGGGCGTCCAGGCACCGCGCGATCCCCGCCGTCACCTCGTCGAACGACCGCGCCTCGTGGAACGCCCCCGACGACGCGACGTCGCGGTAGTGCTCGCCGATGACGCTCTTCTCGGCCCAGGACTCGCCGGGCGGCGCCCCCTCGTCGTAAAGGACGCAGACGGCCGGCCGATCGTTGACGAGGGCGTCGAGGAGGACCGTCCCGGCGTTGACGACGACGGCATCCGTGTGCTGCAGGATCGTCGCGAGCACGTCGATGTCGGTGAAGCTCGGCTCCTGTACGGCCGCGCCCGGGCGGTCGAGTGCGACCGCGAACCGCTCACGCCACTCGCGGTCGCGCGGGTGCGGGCGGAAGAGGAGCGAGAACCGCTGACTCGCGCCCGAGCTCTCCCACCACGCGACGAGTCGCCCGAAGAACGCTCCCTCGAAGGGCATGTTCGTCGGCGTGTTCCCCATCACCGCAAGGACCGGCCGCGCAGGGTCGAGCCCGTAGCCGCGGAGCGAGCGCGTCGAACGCCGCCCGCGGCCGCCGCTCGTGGTAGACGTCCGCCTGCGGCCAGCCCGTCACCGCGACCAGCTCGCGCGGCACGTCGTGGTAGCGGACGAGGTCGTCGGCCATCGCCTCGTTCTGAACGACGTACCCGTCGAGCTCGTTCCAGATGACGCCCTTGCCGACGGTGTGGTCCCAGCTCGCGACGTAGCCGATCGTCGTCAGCCCGAGCCGGCGAGCGAGCCCGATGAACGGCGTCGCGGACTGCATCTGGAGGTTCGAGAGGACGACCGCCGGCCGCTCCGCCTCGAGCCGCCGCCGGAGCGCGCTCGCGACGTAGCGCCGTGGCGAGAAGTGCCAGCGGCGCATCGCCAGGTCGATCCGCGGCCGCACCGGGAGCGGGCCGACACGGTCCGAGTCGAGCAGGTGGTTCCGGTGCCCCGGGTGCATCCGCTCGCGGTGGAAGCCGTGGCGCAGGTTCAGCCGGATCGCGAGCGGGTAGTAGCCGACCCGCTCGTCGAGCCAGCGGTCGATTCGGCGACGGACGCGCTCGGACGGAGCGACGTCGACCGGGTAGAGGTCGTCCTCGCGGAGCACCCGGACGCCGTCCGGCACCCGCGCCGCCCACTCCTCCGACGCGGCGCGGGGGAAGCTGAACGCGAAGGTCAGCCGGCCGTCGAGGCGCTCCGCCAGGCGGTCGACGATCCCGCAGTCGAAGAACACCCTCGCGGTCAGGGGGTCGGCGACGACGACCCAGACGGGCCCGCGCGCCCCTGGCCGGCGCCTGCTCCCGCCCGGCGAAGCCGGGCTCCGCCGACGCCCCAGGAACACGCGGTCGCTCGATGCCTCTGCGGGATGAATCACGTCCCGGCGCGACCGGGCAGGGCGAGGGCGACGCGCTCCGCGAGCGAGGCGCCGTCGAGCGCGTGGTAGCGGAGCGCCTCCGTCGGCGTCCCGCAGGCCGGCCAGCCCTCGACACCGGCGACCCGGAGCGCCGGCGGCTCGGGGAGCGCAGCGAGAGCGCGGCGCAGCGTGTCGCCGAGGGCGCCGACCGGGGCGTGATCCTCGACGACGAGGACGTCGCGGACGCCCGCGAACGTCTCCCCGAGCCAGTCCGGCTCGACCCGGTCGAGCCACGGCATCGCGACCACCGCGGCGTCGATCCCCCGCCGCTCGAGAAGCTCCGCTGCGGTGAGCGCCTCGTGCAGCATCACCGGCCCGTACGAGACGAGCGTCGTGTCGGCCCCCTCGCGGAGTGTGACGCCGACCCCGGGCGCGGGCACGTACCGGGCGGGCAGCTCGATCCGCCGCGGCGACGGCCCGATCGCGAGGCGGATCGCGACGCTCTCCGGCGCCTCGAGCACGGCCCACTCGACGACCGCCCGCGTCTCCTCGGCGTTGCACGGATGGACGACCGTGACGCCGGGGATCGCCGCCATGAGGGAAGCATCGCGCAGGCTCTGGTGCGACTTGCCCGGGCCTGCCGGGATGAGCCCGGCGTAGTGCATCGCGTAGACGACCTTCGTGCGCTCGCTCGCCTGGTTGTAGATCTGCTCGTTCGCGCGCGCGGCGAGGAAGCTCGCGAACGAGTTCACCGACGGGGACGAGCCCGTGCCGGGCCATGCCCGCCGCCATCGAGACCATGTCCTGCTCGGCGATCCCGTTCTCGACGAACCGCCCCGGCTCGGCGAGCTCGAACGCGCGCACCCGGCAGTCGGAGGCGAGGTCGGCGTCGAGCACGACGAGCCGCGGCTCGCGCGCGGCGAGCTCGAGAAGCGCCTCGCCGTAAGCTGCCGCGACGTACTCGGCCGCTTCGCGTCGCGTGACCGCGCGCCGCGGCGTCTGCGCGCCGGCGCCGCTCTCCGGCTCGCCCTGGAGGCTCGTGCCGTCGTCGTCGAGCGGAGGCGCCTCTTCCATCACGAGCGGCGCCAGCCCGTGCCGCTCGAAGGCCTCGTCGAGATGCGCCCGCAGCTCGCCCGCGGCGGCCGCGAACGCCGCGTCGTCGGGAGCGCCCGCGTGCCAGCGGTACGTCCCACCGCCCGCCTGCGAGTGCCGCGGGGTGCTCCATGAACGAGACGCCCTTGCCCTTGATCGTCCGGGCGACGAGCACCCCCGGCGTGCCGTCGTCGCCGCCCCAGAGCGTCCGGAAGGCGTCGCGCAGCGCCGTATGGTCGTGCCCGTCGCACGTGACGACGCGGGCGCCGAACGCGGTCAGCTTCGCCTCGAGGCTCTCGAGCGCGAGGATCTCCTCGGTCGTCTTGTCCGACTGGAGCTCGTTCCGGTCGACGACGACGAGCAGCCGCCCGACCTGCTGGTGCGCGGCCGCCTGCAGCGCCTCCCAGTTCTGACCCTCCTGGAGCTCGCCGTCGCCGGTCATCACGACGACGCGGCCGCCGCGCCCGAGGTGGCGCTTCGCCCAGGCGATCCCGCGCGCCTTCGAGATCCCCATCCCGAGCGAGCCGGAGTTCGCCTCGATCCCGCGAACGCCGACGTCCGGGTGGCCGTCCAGGCCGCCCAGCCGCCTGAGCCGAAGCAGCCGCTCCGTCGAGACCACGCCGAGCGCGTTGAGCGCCGCGTAGAGGCCGGGGACGTCGTGGCCCTTCGAGGAGAAGAACACGTCGCGGTCGGGTGAGTCGAAGCCCGGCCTCGGCGACGTTCAGGTCCTCCCACAGGAGGTGCGCGACGAGGTCGAGCGAGCTGAACGTCGACCCGAGGTGCCCGGAGCCGGCGCGCTTCACCGCAGCGAGCGCGTTCGCGCGGCACATGTCCGCGAGGAGCGCGAGCCGCGCATCCGGGTCGAGATCGGCCCCTGCGACGCGCGCGAACTCGCCCGGGGGGATCAGCTCGAGCCGCGGCACGGGGTGATTGTAGGGCGCGACCCGACACTCACTCGCGGCGTGGGGCAAGCAGCCCGACGAGCGCGGCGACGATCCAGACGGGCACGAACGGCAGCGCGAACTCGCTCTGCGGCGCCTGCGAGAGCGCGTGCACCCAGAGGACGAGCCCGGCGACCGCCATCAGCAGGAGGACGGGCGCCAAGCCGCGAGGGCGGCGGATCGCGAGCGCGACCGCAGCGACGGCGATCCAGAGGAACGAGCGCGGCCAGCGGTCGCTCGCCGTGCCGCCCTTCGAGGCGAGCCAGGCGTTCGAGTCACGCGTCGGCAGCTGCGCGTTCCAGTCGCGGATCGTGTCGATCAGCTCCTCGTAGCGACTCGCCTGCCCCGCGTCCCCGAGCGCCGCGAGGGGATCGCGGACGACGCACCGCCCGAGCTCCTCCGTCGGGCACCAGACGAGGCCGTAGCGAATCGCCTGGACGAGCGGCGAGACCGTGATCGGGGCGGGGAACGGCTTGCCGTCGACCTCGATCTCCGCGGGCAGGTCGGGGATCGGCACGGGCCGCTCCCGAGGCTCGGGGGCGTAGTGCTGCGAGAGGAAGTCCCAGAACGTCTCGCCGACGCCCTCGACGTACCGCCACGGATGCGCGCGGATCGCCTCGAGCGAGGCGTCGAAGAGCACGTCGTAGTCGCTGTCCCAGCCGAACTCGCTGTCCGAGAGCGCGATCATCCGGATCACCTCGAGATTCCCGGCGCCGTGGAAGTACGTCGGCACGTCGACGTCGCGGCTCGCGTACGGCGGCAGCGTGAGGACGCGGCGCTGCACGGCGTCCGCGAGTCGACGCGAGGCGTCGCCGTTCGCGGGGTCGATCTCCCCCGCGACGCGGAAGAACGGCACCCACGCCTTGCTCCCGCGGGCGACGGCGAGGTCGTCGTAGCGGACGGCGTTGTGGACGGCCCACACCGCGAGCGGGAGCACCGCGGCCGCGAGGCACACGGCGACGCTTCGGAGCGCCGGTGTCCATCGCCGACGAGAGACGAGCGGAACGAGCACGCACGCGAGGAGCGCGACCTGCGCCGCCGGCCGGGTCAGGGTCAGCACGGCGACGCCGACACCGACCGTGACGAGCCATGCGGTCGTTCCGGTCATCCATGCCCGCACGACGGCGCCTGCCCACCAGGCGAGGACGAACGCGAAGACCGGGTCGCTCGACACCTCGTGGAAGAGCCCCGCGTACGGGACGGCGAGGAGGAGGACGATCCCGGTGGCCACCGCCGCGCGGCGTGAGATCGGAACGACCGCCCACGCCCATCCCAGGAGCGCGAGGGCGTAGAGGACGCCGAGGACCACCTCGGTGAGGGCCGCGCCGCCGACCCACATGGGGATCCCCGTCACGAGCGGCGCGACCGGCGTGCGGAAGACCTGGAGGGCGGAGAACGGGGGATCGCCGTCCGCGGCCTGGAGGAACCAGAGCCAGTAGTCCCACGAGTCGCGGCCCCGCTCGAGCGGCCATGCGAGCGCCTGGAGCGCGTAGCTGGCGAGCGCGACGACCACGAGCGCGGCCGCGCCGGGACGGGTGACGAGCCGGTCGACGACGCGTGCGCCCACGGCGCCGGACGGTACCCCGCTCGTCGGCCGGGTGGTGAGATGGTCGTCTAGCCTCCCGCGCATGCGGAGGACGGCGACCGCCCGTGACCTCGTCCTCCTGACGATCGCGGCGCTCGTCCTCCTCGCGGCCGGGGCGGGGATCACGTGGGCGCGCGCGGACGACGCCTCGAGCTGGGACGTGCCGCTCTACCAGTCCTTCGGCGACCGGATGGCGGACGGGGAGGTGCCGTACCGCGACTTCCGCGTCGAGTACCCGCCCGGGGCGCTGCCGGCCTTCCTCGTCCCCTCGCTCGTCTCGGCGACGGACGGCGAGCCCGTCTACGAGCCGGAGCTGAACGACGCTGCGCGCGCGTACGCGCGCTGGTTCGCGGCGCTGATGACGGTGCTCTTCGCGGCGACGCTCGTCCTGACCGCGCTGTCGCTTCGAGCGCTGCGCGCGACGGTCGGGCATTCCGTCCTCGCGCTCACGCTCGTCGGCGCCACACCGCTCCTGCTCGGCGAGCTCGCGCTGACGCGGTTCGACGCGGTCCCGGTCGCGCTCACGGCGGCCTCGCTCGCGGCGTTCCTCGCGGGTCGGGCGCGGATCGCGGCGGTCGCGCTCGGGCTCGCCGTGACCGCGAAGCTCTATCCGCTCCTGCTCCTGCCGCTGCTCGTCCTCTACGTCCTGCGCCAGGAGGGTCGTCGGGCGGCGGCCGTGGTGGCCGGGATCGCGGCCGGGACGATCGCGCTCGTCGTCGGCCCGTTCCTCGCGCTCGCGCCCGGCGAGGCGTGGTTCTCGATCCGGGCGCAGCTCACGCGCGGGCTCCAGGTCGAGAGCCTCCCCGGGAGCGTCGTGCTCGCGCTCGGGCGCGTCGCGGACGGGCTCGGTCTCGGCGCACTCGGCACAGGCGTCGCCGAGGGCGGAACGGGCGACGTACGGAGCGCAGACGTGACCGGGACGCTGGGCAGCGTCGTCGGCACGCTCTCCGGTTTGGCGGCGGTCGCCGTCGTCGTCGCGATCTGGGCGGCCGCCTGGAGGAGCGAGGCAGAGCCCGCGCGGCTCGTCCGGGACTGCGCCGCCGTCGTCGCGGCCCAGGTCGCGCTGGGCGGGTCCTCTCCCCGCAGTTCGTCCTCTGGCTGCTGCCGCTCGTACCGCTCGTCGTGGGGCGCCGCGGGCGGCTCGCGAGCGCGCTCCTCGCCGTGGTGCTCGTCCTCACCCAGCTCTGGTTCCCGGAGCTCTACCGCGACTACGTCAACGAGCGGGGCGCGCCCGAGACGGCCTACCTGCTCGTGCGGAACGGCGTGCTGCTCGCGCTGCTCGTCTCGCTCGCCGCCCCGTCCCTCCGCTCGCTCCGGTCGCCGAGCAGCCCGACGGCGGCGAACAGCACGAACGCGGGAGCGATCGGCACTGCGTAGGCCGGCTCGGCCCAGACGGCCATCACCGTCGCGAGGAGCATCACGAGCCCTCCGAGCACGGGCGCGAGCGTCGCCCACCAGTCACGCGGCCGACGCCATGCGACCGCCGCCGCGCCGACGAGGAGCCACAGCCAGAGCGGTGGGTAGAGCTTGGACGAGCGGTCCATCTGGAGTCCGAGCCACGGGCTCCACCAGTGGTCGGGGAACGCTTCGTAGAGCTCCGCGAGGTGGCTGTCGTTGGCCGCCAGCTGTGCCGCCTTCGCCGGGTCGTCGAACACGACATGGTGCTCCGTGGGTGACGTCCAGACCTCGCGGATCGAGTTGTCGGGCGTCGAGAGCTGGGCACTCTGATGCTCGGAGGGAATCGGCTCGCCCTCGGTCGGCTCGGGGAGCTCCCGCCCGTCGACGACGACGGTCGGCGACGGCGACGCCTCCGACGTCGACCCCCTGTCCTCCGATGCCACGCGACCGGCGAAGAGCGGCTTCGACAGCTCCTTCCAGTAGTCGCCGAGCACGCCGCGCGCGTACGTGCCCGGGTGCGCCCGGACGCCTTCCCAGGCGGCCGCGCCGAGCCGGTCGTAGTCCGAGTCCCATCCCCAGAGCCGGTCGGACAGGCTCACGAGGTCCTCGTGCATGCGCGGGCTCCCCTCCCGGAAGAACGTCGCGAGGTCGATCCCGTACGCGCGGTAGGGCTCCTCGTCGAGCAGGTTCCGCTCGACGGCGCTCGCGAGCCTCCGCGACGCGGGCCCGTTGTCGGGGCCGACGACGTGGTCGACCGTGAACGCGCGGAAGAGCGGCAGGCTCGATCCCCCGCCCCGCGCGACGGTGAAGTCGTCGTAACGCACGAGGTTGACCGTGGACCAGACCGGCAAGGATCGCGACGGTGACGCCGCCGAAGGCGACGACCCGCGCGAGCCGGATGCGCCAGGGCGCCACGAGCAGGAGCGGCAGCAGCCCGACGACGAGGAACGCCTGGTTCGCTGGGCGGACGAGCGCGAGGAGCCCGGTCGCGAGCCCGAGCAGCGCGAACCGGGCGACGGACGGGCGGAGCGCGCAGTCGACGGCGATCGCGGTCCATACCGCGAACGCCGCGGCGAAGACGATGTCTCCCGAGAGCCCGTGGAACAGCACGCCGAGGCCCGGGTAGAGCAGGAGCGCGACCGCCATGAGCACGGCCGGGCCACGCCCGAAGCGGAGCGCCGTTCGCGCGTAGAGGAGCACCGTCCCGGCGAAGAGGAGCGCCGCGAAGACGACGACCACGACGGGACTGCCGGTGTCGAGGACGCCGCCGATGACGAGCGGCGCGACCGGCGTCCGCGAGAGCATCGCCCACGGCAGGACGCCGTCGCCGGGCCCGAGGCCGACGTAGACCGTCAGGTAGGCCGCGAGGTCGCGCCCCGGCCCGACCGGCCACCCGAGGCTCTGGATCGCGAAGACGACGAGCGCTGCCGCGACGAGCAGCGCCGCGCCGCGCCGGGTGCCCGCGAGGTCGAGCGCGCCCGTCCAGACCCGCGCGAGCCAGGCCCTCACGGCGCCTCCACGATGCGCACGGGCGGTCGCACGCGCCAGAGGCGAAGCCCCGCGACTGTGCCCTCGGCCACGACGTCGCCGACGAGCTCGAGGTCGCGCGGCGCGACGATCCAGCGTTCGGCGACGCGGCCGGTGTCCGCGACGACGAGCCCATCGCCCGCGACCCGCACCGGGGTCGACGAGAGCGTCGGCGCGTATCCCGTCGCGAGGTCATAGGCCGGGCCGATCGTCGCGTTGAAGAACTCCGTCAGCCGGAGCGCATCCCGCGTCTCGACCGGCACCCCGCCGGCGAGCGTCCCGACGGTGACGCCGGCGGGCACCGCCCGGTCCACCCAGGCGGTCGTCGCCGGGTTCATCGGGGCGAACGTCTCGTTCCGCGCGGCGTCGATGCGCGCGTCCCAGGCGAACGCCGCATTGAGCCCGAAGGCGACCGCGACCGGGACGAGGACGAGCCACCGCGGAAGCCGCGTGAGCGCGATCACGAGCGCGATCGCGACCGCGACGACGCCGCCGAGGACGAGCGACCAGCGCGTCGGGGCGGACGCCGAGGCGAGGCGGACGGCGAGCTCGGAGGGCAGGGCACTCGCGATGGCGTCGAACCGGCGGCCGCCGTCGTCGTTCAGGAGGTACGGGGGCAATGTCGCGAGGAGGACGAGCGTCAGGGCGGCGCCGACGGCGAGCCAGGCCGGGCGGAGCGGGACGCGGTCCGCCGCCCACCAGACCGTCAGCACGATCCAGAGCGGCGCGACGTAGAACAGGTAGCGGTCGTGGAGGAACCCGATGCCGTACTCCGTGCTCGAGAACGCGCCGACGACGAGCACGAGGACCACGTTCACGGAGAGGAAGAGCGCGACGGATGCGGCGGCGGCCGGCTCGCCCCGGCGGGCGCGCGACGCCAGCACGGCGAGCGCGGCCGGAGCGAGGACCAAGGGCACGAGCGCGAGGTAGACGCCGAGCCCGGCCAGCGCGCGCCACGACCACCGCGCGACCTCGACGGCGTCATACGAGCGCCAGAGGTCGCCGTACCCCTCGAGCGGGTTCCCGATCGCGATCCGCACGGCGAGCGCGAACGTTCCCAGCCCGAGCACGACCAGCAGCGGCCAGACGCGGGCGAGGTCGCCTCCCCGGGGCAGCCGGAGCCCGCGTGAGAGCACGAACCGAAGCGGCAGCGCCGCGACGAGAGCGACGCCGAGCGCGGCGAGCTGCAGCCGCACGCCGGTCGCGAGCGCGATTGCCGGGATCGTCAGCAGCTGAGCGGCCACGGTCGGCCGCTCCAGGCACCGGGCGAGCGCGAGGAGCGCGAGACAGCAGGCGGCGTACGCGGCGCCTTCCGTCATCACGAAGCCCGTGTAGAGCGCGGAGGGGATCCCGACCGCGAAGGCGGCGCAGACCAGGCTCCACCCGGGCTCGAGCAGCCGCCGGGCGAGGAGATAGACGGGAACCGCGGCGAGCGCGAAGAGCAACGCGTTCCAGAAGCGCGCCCACTGGTACGCGCTGAGATCGTCCGCGGTCAGGAGGTGAACGGGGACGAGCAGTGCCGGGTAGATCGGGCCGAAGCCGTAGCCGCCGTCTCGGACCTGAAGGCCATCGCCCGCGGCGAGCGAGCGGGAGGCGTCCCAGTGGATGAGCTCGTCGCCGAAGACCGTCGGCACCTCGATCTGGTGCCCGAGCGTCCCCCAGAGGGCCGCTGCCGCGAGCACGACCCCGGAGAGCGTCAGCCCCAGCGTCGTGCGGGAGCTCACGCCGGCGACGTCGGCGCGCGCTGCGGGCGCACGACCTCGGCGACGTCGGCGCCGTCCGCCAGCTCGTCCGTCTTGCGGCAGAGGAGCAGCACCTCGTCGGACTCCGGCCGGTAGTCCGAGAAGACCGTCACGTCGCGCCAGCCCGTCCACGCGAGCTCGATCCGGAGTGCGTCGAAGGTCGGCACCATCTTCGCCTTGCCCGTCCCGCGCTGCCAGCGCACGCGGACGGCCGAGTCAGGGCGCGGGTCGGTCGTCGTCTCGAGGAGCATCTCGCCGCCGAGACGGGTGAGGCGGTTGAGCATCCCGAGCAGCTCGAGGTGGAAGGCGCTGTGGTAGAGGACTCCGAGGAAGAACACGAGGTCGAACGGCCCGTGTCGTCGGAGCGCCTCGGCGGTGCGCAGGTCGCCGTAGACCCAGGCGTGCGGCGCGGTGAGGTCACCCTCCCACTCCTCGTGGAGCGTGCGGTCCTCCTCGAAGTCCGAGAACGCGAGGAACACGGGTCGCAGCCGCTCGTCGATCCAGCGCGTGTGGATGCCGTACTTCGGGCCGACCTCGAGCATCCGACGCTCGGTCCAGCTCCGGGCGGCCGCGACGTCCTCGAGCCCCTCGAGCGTGAGCGTGAGGTCGATGTCCTCGGCCGAGACCGTGGACGAGCGCTTGTCTCGGATCGGCCGCGCGTCGACCGTCAGAGTCGTGTTCGCGTCGAGCTGCTCCCGGTAGTCGTACAGCGGGACGTAGCTCGCGAGCTTCAGATGCTTCGCGCTCCAGTCGACGGCGCGCCTGCCGGTCCTCCAGCCGGCGGCCCGCAGGGGCGCAGGCAACCTCATCGATGACCCCCGGGGCGCGTCACGACCGCCGGAACGGTACTCGACCCGCGGGAAGGCGAAACGGGCGGCGGGCCGGGCACGACCCTAAGCTTCCGGCGATGGGACCGGAGATCTCCGTCATCGTCCCGTGCCTGAACGAGGAGGCGGCGGTCGGCACCGTGGTCGACCAGGCGTGGGAGGGGATCGAGCGCTCGGGGCGGCGCGGCGAGGTGATCGTCGTCGACAACGGCTCCACCGACCGGTCGGCGGAGATCGCCGCCGCGCACGGCGCGACGATCGTCCGCGAGGAGCGTCCGGGATACGGGAGCGCCTACCTCGCAGGGCTGGCGCACGCGCGCGGCGAGTACCTCGTGATGGGGGACGCAGACGCGACGTACCCGCTTGCAGAGCTCGCGCCGTTCGTCGAGCGCCTCGCCGCGGGCGACGACCTCGTGATGGGCTCCCGCTTCGAGGGGACCATCCACGGCGAGGCGATGCCGTGGCTCAACCGCCACATCGGCAATCCGATCCTCACCGGCATGCTCAACCTGTTCTTCGGCGTGAAGGTGTCGGACGCGCACTGCGGGATGCGCGCGGTCCGACGCGACGTGCTCCCGGTGCTCAACCTCCACTCGACCGGGATGGAGTTCGCGTCGGAGACGGTCTTCAAGGCGTTCCGCCGAGGCCTCCGGGTGAGCGAGATCCCGATCGACTACTACCCGCGAGTCGGCGAGTCGAAGCTCAACCGCTTCGGCGACGCCTGGCGCCACGTGAAGTTCATGCTCCTCTACAGCCCGAGCTGGCTGTACTTCGTCCCGGGCATGATCCTGCTCGTGCTCGGGGCGCTCGGCGCGATCGCGCTCGCCGCCGGCCCCGTGACGCTGCTCGGCCGCACGTGGCAGATCCACACGCTCTTCGCCTGCATCGCCGCTGTGCTGCTCGGGAGCCAGGTCGTCCAGCTCGGCGTCTTCGCCCGCGCGTTCGCGGCCTCGCATCTCGGCGAGACGGACGGGCTCGTCGAGCGCGCGCGCCGCCGCCTCACGCTGGAGCACGGCCTCCTGCTCGGCGGGATCATGCTCCTTCTCGGCATCGCGACGCTGGCAGCGATCTTCGTCGGCTGGGCGCTCGGCGGGTTCGGGGCCTTGTCGCACGAGTACGCGACCGCGATCGGGTTCACCCTCGTTGCGCTCGGCACACAGGTCGTCCTCGGCTCGTTCTTCGTCAGCCTTCTCACGATGCGGACGGGCGAGCCGTCACGCGTCACGCTGGTGCAGCCGGCCGAGCGCGTCCAGGACGCACGGCGGCCGGTCGGCGCCTGACCGCGGCGTGCGGATCTGCCTCGTCTACGACCACCTCTACCCCGCCACCGTCGGCGGCGGCGAGCGGTGGATGCACGACCTCGGCGTCGCACTCGTCGCCGGAGGTCACGAGGTCACGTACCTCACGATGCGGCACTGGACGGACGCGCCGCCCGTGATCGACGGCGTCGAGATCATCGGGCTCGTCCCGGCCGGGACGGTATACGCCGACGGGCGGCGAGCGCTCGGCCCTCCCGCGCGCTTCGGCCTTGCCGTCGGCTGGTACCTCCTCCGTCGTGGTCGAGACTTCGACGTCGTGCACACGGCTGCGTTCCCGTTCTTTCCGATGCTGGCCGCGGGTCTCGTGCGACGGCGCTCGAGCTACCAGCTCGTGGCGGACTGGTACGAGGTCTGGTCACGAGGCTACTGGCGCCGCTACGCAGGACGGATCGTCGGGACGGCCGGCTGGCTCGCCCAGCGACGCTGCGTCCGCCTGCGTCACCGCGCGTTCTGCATCTCGCGGCTGACGGAGCGCCGGCTCCTGGAGGAGGGTTTTGCCGGCGAGCATGCCGTGCTGCCGGGCCTCTACGCGGGCCCGGTGCTCGCGTCGCCGGCAACCGTCGTCGAACCGGTCGTCGTCTACGCCGGGCGCCACGTGGCCGAGAAACGTGTGACGCTCCTCGTCGAAGCGTTCGCCGTCGCTCGTCGGACGTTGCCGTCCCTCCGGCTCGTCCTGTTCGGCGACGGCCCCGACCGCCAACGCGCCGAGACCGAGGCCGCTCGGCTCGGAGTGGAGAACGCCGTGGAGTTTCGGGGCCGGCGGCCCCAGGAGGAGGTCGAGGCCGCCTTCGCGGGCGCGACCTGCGTCGCGAGCGCGTCGGAGCGCGAGGGGTACGGGCTGATCGTGGTCGAGGCAGCGGCACGCGGCACGCCGAGCGTCGTCACCGCCGGGCCCGAGAACGCGTCGACGGAGCTCGTCGCCGACGGTGTCAACGGCGCCGTCGCAGCCGAGCCGACCGCCGACGCGATCGGGAGGGCGATCGTCGACGTCGTCCGCGCGGGGACGGACCTACGCGAGTCGACGCTCCGCTGGTTCGTGGAGAACGCGGAGCGCCTCCGCATCGATCGCTCGCTCGAACTCGTGACGCGAAGCTACGCGGGCACGAGCCGGTAGACGAGGCTGCCGCCGAGCCGCCGGACGCCCTCCAGGCGCCGCTCGAGCCGCCCCACGGGGCGTGGGACGGACTCCACGAAGCCGGGAACGAGGAACGCCGTGGTCCGCTCGAGCACCCGGAGCCCGTGACGCGCGGCCGCCCGCTCGAGCTCCTCGGGGTGGAAGTGCGCCTCGTCGAGGCCGGCCCGCCGCATCCGCTCCTGATGGAGCCAGATGTACGGGTTGCGGCTGTTCGGCTCGATCGCGGTCCAGAGCCCGTCGGGGAGGAGCGCCTCGGCGACGTGCTCGACGAGCGCGTCGAGGCGACGGACGTGATGGAGGACGTCGATCGCGAGGACGACGCGCGGCTGGACGTCCGCACGCTCCTCCGCGAGGTCCTGGAGGCGGAACTCGACGTTCGGCGCTGCATGCCGCGACTGCGCGTGCACGACCATCCGGGCGTCGACGTCGACGCCCAGGAACCGAACCTCCGGGTGCGCCGCGGCGACCGCCGCGAGCACGTCGCCGGGGCCACAGCCGAGCTCGAGCACGACGTCTCCCGGGCGCACGCGAGACGCGACGTCCCCGGCGACGAGCGCGATGCGACGGTCGTGCAGGTGTCCCTGGCGCCTTGCCTCGTACTCGGCCGGAGAGAGCTCGAAGTGGGAGCGGTGGCCCCTGTGCGTGTGGCGCGCGCGAGCCGTCACGCGACCGGATGGGCGCGGAGGACGTCCTCGTCGACGTCGCAGCCCCAGCCCGGCCCGCCCGGGACGACGAGCGCGCCGTCGCGGGTCTCGGGCGCGGCGGTCGTCAGCTCCTCGCGCCACGGGACGTCGTCGACGTCGATCTCGAGAAGCCGCACGTTCGGGATCGCCGCGCACCACTGGGCCGCGATGAAGGTGGCGAGATGGCTGTAGTAGTTGTGCGGCGCGCACGCGACCTCGTGCGTCTCGGCGAGTGCGGCGATCTTCAGCGACTGCGCGAACCCGTTCCAGATCACGTCGACCGACGCCACGTCCATCGCGCCCGCCTCGAGGTAGGGCCGGAACCCGCGGAGCGTGTAGAGGTTCTCGCCCGAGCAGAGCGGGATCGGCGACCGGCGGCGCGCGTGGGCGAGCGCGGCCGCGTCGTACGAGTCGACCTCGAGCCACGCGAGGTCGTAGGGCTCGAGCGCCCGCGCGACGCGGACGATCCCCTCGGTCGTGAGGTTGAAGTTCAGGTCGACGATCGGCTGCGCCTTCCCGTCCGTCCCATCCCGGAACGCCTCGAGCAGCGACGTCAGAGCCGCGAGCAGCTCGGGTGTCGGGTTCCGGTCGGTCCCGCCGTCGCGGCCGAAGCCCGGCATGAGGACGCGCGGCTCGTCGCCCGGGACGACGATGTTCGTCTTGAAGGCGCCGTAGCCCCGCTCGACGACCTCGCGGCCGAGTGCCGCGACGGCGTCGTACGAGTCGAGCTTCGGCGTGCGCGTCACCTCCCAGGCGCGGGCGCGCGTTGTCCCGCAGTGCGACCAGTAGAGCGGGATCGTCTCCCGCGTCGGGCCGCCGAAGAGCTCGGCGACGGAGACGCCGAGCGCCTTCCCCTTGAGGTCGAGCAGCGCGTTCTCGATCCCGCCGATCGCCTTCTGCACGATCGAGCCGGGGCTCTGGCGCGTGCGCCGGTAGAGATCCCAGTGGATCGCCTCGACGGCGCGCGGGTCACGCCGGACGACGAGCGGCGCGAGATCGCGCACCACGCCGGCGAGCCCGGTGGGAGATCCGTGCGAGTCGGTCACCTCCGACCACCCGACGAGCCCGTCGTCCGTCGTCGCCTTGACGAAGAGCCAGGGGCGCCAGCCTGCGTCGCACGAGAGCGTCTCGAGGGAGGCGAGCTTCATGACTGATCCGCTGCAGGATACGGCTGCCGCTCGACGGCGGGCAGCGCCGCCCGGCCGCTCGCGACGAGGGTCTCGGCGAGCGCGAAGTCGTCCTCGTCGTCGATGTTCAGCCCCTCGTACCCCTCGGTCAGGAACGGCGCAACCACGCGCCCCTCGCGCGTGCCGGTCCCCTCCACGACGCGCGTCCACGCGATCTCGAGCGCGCTGTTCTGGACGTAGACCGGCGGGAGGGCCTGGTACTGGCCCGCGTGCCACGCGACGTCGAGATGCGACTGGTCGAGGAGCGGCATCATCGTCCGGCCGTCGATCGTCAGCTCCCACATCTTCCCCGGGTGCTGCTTGACGCGCTCGACGGCGCGGATCGAGTCCGCCTCGGGGGTCGCGAGGAGCTGCTCGAGACCGCGCCGGATCACGTCGGGGCCGCGGAAAGGGTTCGTCGCGCGGACGATCGCGAAGAGGTCGTGGCGCTCGCCGAGGCGCGGCAGCGTCCAGGCGATCCATTCGACGTCGGGCGACGTCGCGGTCGCGTACTCGTCGGGGCGGAGGAACGGGACGTCGGCGCCGTACCAGCGCGCGACCTTCGCGATCTCCTCGCTGTCGGTCGAGACGACGATGCGCTCGAAGACCCCCGACTGGCGGGCGGTCTCGACCGCGTAGGCGAGGAGCGGGTGGCCGGCGAGGCGTCGGACGTTCTTCCCCGGAACCCGCTCCGAGCCGCTCCGGGCGCCGATCAGCGCGACGACGCTGGGGCTCACGACCCGGGCTCCCGGCGGTACAGCCGCGTCTCGCCTCGTCGCATGACCTCGCGGAAGCCGCGACGCTCGATCGCCTGCTGGACCTGCTCGACGGTCGGGGCGCCCCAGAATCGCATCGCCGGATCGAACACGATGTACTCGAGCTCGCGCGTCGCGCGCTCCCGCTCCGCGGGGCCCCACTCCGTCCCGACGCGGACGGGGATGAGCGGCTCGGGGAGCACGTAGAGGTGCGTCCGCTCCGAGAGATGCGAGAGCGCGTGCATCGGCGCCGCGACGCGCGCTCCGTCGGGGATCGCGTCGAGGATCGCCTGGCGGTCGCCGCGGTGCGGCCACTCGAACCGGATCTGGCGGCCGATCGCGCCGACCCACTGCGCGGAGAGGAGAACGAGCAGGCACCCCGCGGCCGCGCCCCAGGCGAGCCAGGTGCGGGTGCTCCCCGCGCGGACGCGGCCGGCGCCGATCGCGCCCGCGACGGCCACGGCCCCCGCGGCGACGATCCAGTAGTGGTACTGGATCGTGTGCTGGAGGTCGTAGGCCGAGAGCAGGTTGAGCGCCGCGGCCGGGACGGCGACCAGCAGCCAGCGCGGCGCGAGCAGGCACAGCCCGCCGGTCGTGAGGACGAGCATCGCGAGGATCCCCACCTCGGCCGGGCCGAGCGCCTGGTCGACCGTCGTCAGGGGGTTCCGGACCATGAACTCGAGCGCGTCGGCGAACGAGTCGCCGCGGACGCCGGCGAAGCGCGGGCCGAACTCGTCCTCCGCGGCGTTCCCGAACGCCGGGAGCACGACGAACACGGCGATCGCCGACCACGCGACGCTCCCCACGGCGAGCGCCGCGCCGAGGCGCCGTCGGCCCGACCACGCGAGCACGAGCCCGAGCGCGGCGTACGTGAGGCCGACGTCCTCCTTCATCGCGCAGGCGACGACCGCCGTCACGAGGAACCAGACGAGGCGCTCCCGCGCGAGGAGGACGCAGCCGCCGACGAGGAGCACCGGGACGAGCGTCTCGGGGTGGAAGTCGTGCAGCGCGGGCCGCAGCACCACGGGCGACGCGCACCAGAGGAGCGCCGGTACGGCCGCGACCCAGCCCGTCGCGCCGTGCTCGCGGGCGAGCATCCACAGGAGCGGCGCGGTCGCGGCGAGCGCGAGGGTCTGCACCACGAGCAGCCCCGGCGCGCCGGCGCCGATCGTCCCGAGCGGGGCGAGGAGCGCGATTCCCGGCTCGACGTGGTCGCCGAGCAGCGTCCGGAGGTTGATCGTGTTGAACGGCTCGTGGAGGTGGCCGAGCAGCCAGACGTACTGCGAGAAGATCCCGTGGTCGAAGTCGGAGGCGAACGACTCGTAGCGCAGCAGCGCGAGCGTGCCGACGAGGAGCGCGTAGAGGCCGGCGACGCCGAGCACGACCCGTCGAACGAGCACGTCCGCCTCGCTCCGCGCCGCCGCGACCGGCGCGTCGACGGCGCTCGGGCGGGGATCGTCCACGGGCGTCGTGGTCATACGGCCCTCAAGAGTGCCTGGCCGCATCGGCGAGCAGCCCGTCGAGCATCGGCGTCCAGACGCCCAGGCGCCGGGCGGCGCGCACGACCGAGCCCGTGATCGCGTCGAGCTCCGTCGGGCGGCCGACCGACGCGTCCCGTGCCGCGGAGGGGACGAGGCTCTCGGGCAGGCGCTCGACGATCGCCCACTGGGCGGCGGCGTCCAGCTCGACGCCGTCGGCCTCGGCGACGGCGCACGCCTCGCCGAGGGCGGCCTCGAGCCGCGGCCGCCAGGCGGGGTCGTCACGAAGGGCGCCGACCGGCTTCGCCGAGGCGATCGACGCCGCGGCGAGCACGGCGAGGCGCGCGGCCTTGTCCCACAGCACGCGGCCCTCGTCGTCCGTCACCTCGATCTCGATGCCGGGCACCGCGAGGGGCGCGAGCCGCGCCCAGAGCTTCCGGCGGCCGAGCGCGTCGGATGCGGCGGCGATCGTCGCCCCCGTGGCCCGCTGGACGACGAAGCCGGGCTCCGGCGAGAAGGCCTCGACGCTGCCGATGCTCCCCGCCGCGACGACCGGTCCCGCGCCGAGCCGGGCCCGGATCGCGTCGACGTGCTCGAGGCCGTTCAGCAGCGGCAGCACGACCGCGCCCGTCGAGCGACGCGGGATCGATGCGGTCGAGCGCCTCCTCGAGCGCGTACGCCTTCACGGCGACGACGAGGAGCGAGACGGGCCGGTCGAGGCGGGTGACCACCTCCGGGCGCGTGACGGTCGTCTTACCAGCGTGGACGAGCGTCAGCCCGGACGCGCCGATCGCCTCGACCGTCCCCTCCGTGCCGACGCCCAGCGCGCCGGTCCGCGCGACGAGCATGCCGCCGATCCCGCCGAGCCCGAGGACCGCGACGGGCACGGGCGTCATGCGAGAGCCGGGTCGACGACGAGGTTCACGTACTGGATCTCGGAGTAGACGTCGAGCGCCTCGACACCCGCCTCCTTCCAGCCCGTTCCGGAGGACTTGACGCCGCCGAAGCCCATGTGCGGCTCGCTGCCGTGCGTGCCGGCATTGACGACGACGACGCCCGCAGCGACCCGCTCGGCGAAGAGCATCGCCCGGTGGACGCTCGCGGTGTGGATCGCCGCAGTGAGCCCGTAGGGCGAGTCGTTGACGACGGCCACCGCCTCGTCGAAGTCGCGCACGCGGTGCAGCACCGCGACCGGGCCGAAGAGCTCCTCGCACGAGAGCGGCGCGTCGACCGCCACTCCCTCGACGAGCGTCGGGGCGACGTGCCAGCCGGCGTCCCCGACCCGCTCGCCGCCGCGCAGCACCGAGGCGCCGCCGCACGCGCCGCGGCGACGGCGGCGAGGATCCGCTCCATGCTCTCCTCGCTGACGACTGGTCCGACGTCCTCGAGGCGGTCGACTGCCGCGACGAGCCGTTCGACGAACGCGTCGTAGACCGCGTCGAAGACGACGATGCGGCTCGCGGCCGCGCATCGCTGGCCGGCGTTCGAGAACGCCGAGGCGAGCGACCACTCGACCGCGCGATCCGAGGTCGGCGTCGTCGCAGACGACGAGCGCGTTCTTGCCGCCGAGCTCCATCACCGTCTTCGCAAGGCGCCGGCCGGCCGCCTCGGCGACGAGCCGGCCCGTACCGGCCGAGCCCGTGAACGAGACGAGGTCGACGCGCTCGTCCTCGACGAGCGGCATCCCGGCCTCGGGCCCGAGCCCCTGGACGACGTTCAGCACTCCCGGCGGCAGCCCCGCCTCGAGGCACAGGCGACCGAACCACGCGGCCGAGAGCGGCGCGTGCTCGGACGGCTTCAGCACCGAGGCGTTCCCGCAGAAGATCGAGGGAAACGCCTTCCACGCGACGTTCGGCAGCGGCGTGTTGAACGAGATCAGGAGCGCTGCGACGCCGACCGGTCGGCGGAGCGTGAGCACGGTTCGGTTCGGCATCGACGCCGTCGTCGTGCGGCCGTAGCTCCGGCGCCCCTCGCCGGCGACGAAGAGCCCCATCTCGACCGCCGCGTCCGTCTCGCCCTGCGCGAGCGCGAGAGGCTTCCCGGTCTCGGCCGCGACGAGCTCGCTCGCCTCGTCGCGGCGCTCGCGCAGAAGCTCGGCGATCGCCCGCACGACGTTCCCGCGGTCGACGGCGGTCCGGGCCGCCCAGGCCGGCTGCGCCTCCCGCGCGGCCGCCACCGCCGTTGCCGCGTCCTCCGCGCCCGAGCGCGCGAGGCGGCAGAGGTGGGTGCCGTCGCCGGGCCGGGTCTTCTCGAGCCAGGCGCCGGTCGCGGGGGGCCGGTCCTCGCCCGCGACGAGGTTCGGCACCTCGGCGAGGATCACCAGGCCGACCAGCCTCCGTCGACGACGAGGTTGGCGCCGGTGACATAGGAGGACGCGTCGGAGGCGAGAAACACGACGGCGCCGAGCGCCTCCGAGACGTCCATCAGCCGGCCGAGCGGCGAGCGCGCGGCAAACGCCTCGACGAACGGCTCGGGCTGCCCGTTCTCGATCCCGTGGGGCGTCAGCGTGTTGACCCGGACGCCGCTACGCCCCCAGTACGTCGCGAGGTAGCGCGTCAGGTTGAGGAGCGCGGACTTCGAGACCGAGTACGCGACCGGCTTGAAGAACGTCTCTCCGGCCGCGCGCCGGAAGTCGTAGAGACCCTGGTCCGGCGAGAGGAGGCCGTAGACGGAGCCGACGTTGACGATCGAGCCGCGCCCGGCGCGCGCCATCGCTCCGCCGACGACCTGGCAGCAGAGGACGACGCCGACGACGTTGACATGGACGACGCGCTCGAGCGACTCGAGCGGCACGTCCTCGAACGGCCCGACCTCGATCGCCGGCGCGTCGGGCGGCGAGTCGATCGCGGCCGCGTTGACGAGGAGGTGCGGCACGCCCCAGTCGGCCTCGACCTGCGCAAGCGCCGCCTCGAGCGCCCGCGCGGTCGGTGACGTCGCACGCATGCGCCCGGACGCTCCCCTCCTCGATCGCGGTCGCGAGCCCGGCGGCGCCCGGGCTCGGCGCGGTCTCGAGGTCGAGGATCGCGACGCGCATGCCGCGCTCGGCGAGCGCCGACCGCGAGCGCCGCCCCGAGCTGGCCCATGCCGCCGGTGACGACGGCGACGCGGCCGTCGAGGTCGAAGAGCGGGTCCGTCACGGCGGCGATCGTACTCGCCGATGTCGGCGGAGACGTTCGGGGCGGCCGCCCGACCGTCGGAGTACTCTCGATGGGACGAATGGGCGGTGAGCTCCTCCTCGTCTCGGCCCTCGTGTGCCTCGCGCTGGTCGGAGTGCTCGCCGCGACGATGCTCGGGATCGTCTCTCCGCTCCGCTTCGCGCTCGCGGCGTACGTCGTCGCATGGGCGACGGTCGTGCTGGCGACGGCCGTGCTCTCCCCCGGAGGCGGGCTCAGCCGCCGGTCGTTGTCGCTCGCCCTCGTCGCCCTCGCCCTGGGCGCGGTCGGAGCATGCCTCGCACGTGGACGGCCGCGGCTGCCCGCCGCGCGGCCCGTGGAGGGCGACCCTGCGCGACCCGATCCTCGCGACGCTCGCGGTCGCCGTCGCGGCGGCAGCGGTCTACCTCGCCGCGGTTGCGTTCCTCACGACGCCGAACGACTGGGACGGGCTGACGTACCACGAGACCCGCGCGCTGCTCTGGGACCAGCAGGGCGGCATCGGGTACGTGCCCGCCGGGAACGACCCCCGGCTGAACGGCAACCCACCGGTCTCGGAGATCGGCCTCTACCTGACGATGATGCTGCCCCGGTCCGAGCGATTCGCGGCGCTCACGCAGTTCCTCGCGCTCTGGGCGTCAGTTGTCGCCGTCGTGCTCATCGGCCGCCGTCTCGGCCTGTCGCCGCGTGGCGCGGCGTACGGCGGTCTCGTATTCGCGACCCTCCCCCTCGTCGCGCTCCACGGAGCCTCGATCCTGAACGACGTCGTCGTCGCGTCCTTCCTGCTCGCAGCCGTCGCGTTCCTCCTCGACCGCGGCACCTCCAGCCTCGTGCTGGGCGCGGTCGCCCTCGGGCTCGCCCTCGGGACGAAGCTCAACGCCGTCCTCTCGCTCCCGCTCGTGATCCTCGTGGTGATCGCAGGCGTGCCGAGGGAGCGCCGCATGCCGGCGGCGCTCGCGCTCGTGGGCGGCGTGCTGCTCGGGTCGCCCTGGTACCTCGTGAACCTCGCCGAGACGGGCTCGCTCGACGGCGATCTCGCCACGTCGACGGGACAGAAGGCTGACCTCTCGTTCGGCGTCGTCGTCGGGACGCTGCGTGCCCTCGCGTTCGACGTGGTCGACACATCGGGCTTCTGGCGAACGGAGCTGTACGTCGCCGTCGTGGTCGGCGCAGCGCTCGTCGGTTGCGGGCGTGCTTGCGTGGCGGCGGTCAGCGACCCGCGGCCGGACGCTCGTCCTCGCGGGCCTCGTCGCGGCGCTCGTCCCGCTCGGGCTTCGCGCCGCCGGGCCACCGACACGGTGGCTCTGGGAGCGGTCCTGGTTCAAGCTCGGCCGCGAGGACATCTCGCTCGCGCACGGCGACGCCTGGATCGTCCTCGGCGTCCCGGACACGTCACAGTCCTGGTACGGCGCTGCGGGCGCCGTCGTGATCCTCGGCGGCATCGCCGCCGCCGTCGTCGGCATTCGACGAGCGGAGCTCCGGCCATACGCGCTCCTCCTCGCGCTCGCGCCGTTGATCCTCATCGCCACGTTCGCCTTCGCGATCGTCTACGACCCGTGGCGCGGCAGGCTGTTGATGTTCGCAGTCGGCCTCGCCTGCGCTGCGTGGGGGTGGACGATCCGCGTGCGCTGGCTGTCCGCCGGCATGGCCGCCACTCTGCGCAACGACGCTCGCGCTGTCGCTCGTCCACTCGCACACCAAGCCGGCCGGCTTCGGACTGTTCGAGCCGCCGATCGACCGCTCGATCTGGCACCGCGACCGGATCGACGAGCTGACGGTGATCCGGGACTACGAGGGGACGCCCGCGCTTCTGCGCGAGGTCGAGGCGCGCGTGCCGTCGGACGCCGAGCTCGCGGTCGCGACACCCGTCGACACCTTCCTGGCGCCCCTCGCCGGACCGCATCTCTCGCGCACGCTCCGGCTCGTCCCCGACGGAGGGCGCGTCCCCTCGAGCACGACCTGGCTCGTGACGCGCGACCCGACCGGTGCGCAAGGATGCGCCGACGCGTGGACGACGGTCTATCGAGACGACGAGAGACGACTGGCGCCTCCTCCGCCGGGTGGCGACGGACGGGTGCGGTGATGGGACCGCACGGCTCTGAGCCGCTCGCCTTCGGATGGCGGCGGGTCGATCGAGCAGGAGCACTGCGCCCGTGAGGGAACGGGCCTGGCACGTCGCCCTCGGCACCTCGGCCGCGATCGTCTGCGGCCTGGTCGCATTCCTCGCACGCGGCGCCCTGCTTCCCGCGTCGATCGCCTCCTGGACAACGTCACGCTCCTCCGCGTGGCGATCGCGCTGGCCGTGATCGCGGTGCTCTCGATCCTCGCCGGCCTGTGGAGCCAGGCGTCGCTGGGCGACCGGCTGCCGGCGTGGCGACTCTCCGCCGCCGGCGCCTCGACCGTTCTCGGGGCGCTCGTCGGCTCGGCCGCGGGCATCTGGTCGGCGCTCAACCTGCGGGTCACCGTTCCCGACCGTCTTCTCCGACGAGCTGATCTACATCAGCCTCGCGAAGAGCCTCGCGCATGGCGACGGCCCCCTCGTCCGCGGCGCCGAGACGCTGGGGTACGGGCTCGCGTATCCCGCGCTGCTCGCCCCGGTCTACGCCCTCGCCGACGACGGCGCGCAGGCGTATACGGCGGCCCAGGTGACGAACGCCGCGGTGATGGCGAGCGCCGCGGTGCCCGCGTACCTCCTCTCGCGCCTGGTCCTCGCGCGGGGCGACTCCCTGCTCGTCGCGGCGCTCACCGTCGGGACGCCGCTGCTCTCGTACATCCGGCTACGTCATGACGGAGTCGCTCTTCTACCCCGCCTTCCTCTGGACGGCGTACGCCGTCGCGACAGCCCTCGCGCGCCCGACGGCCGCGCCGCAGGCCCTCGCCCTCGTCGCGCTCGTGGGGCTCTGCACGGTCAGGCCGCAGGCCGTGGTCCTCCTCCCCGCGGCGGCGACCGCGGTCGGCCTCGTCGCGATCCGAGGGCCTTCGCCGCGCGCCGCGCTCCGGCGCTACCGGATCCTCTGCGCCGGGCTCGTGACCGCGGCGCTCGTGGGCATCGCCGTTCACACGCTCTCCTCGACGAGCCCGGTTGGCGCCTACGCCGTCCTCCTCACCTGGCCCGACCCGTACGAGCTCGCTGTCTGGAGCGCACGTGAGCTCGGTGGGGTCATGCTCGCGGTAGGCATCGTCGCGGTGGTCGTCCTTCCGATCGCGGCCGTGCGGATGCTCGGCCGCACGGCGTCCGACGCCGAACGGGCGGTCGCGGCGACAACCGTCGCGTTCCTCCTCTGGATGCTCGTGTCGGTCGGGGTCCTCGACTCGAGCCCCTTCGGCCTCGGGTGGACGCACCTCCGGAACCTCGTCCCGCTGGTCCCGCTGGTGCTCGTGCCGGCGTTCGCGTGGGCTCGCGGCGGAATGCCGCGCCCCGCCGGGCCGGCGACGCTCGGCGTCGGACTCGCAACGGTCGCGGCGCTCGCCGTTCGGGCATCGGACCTGGTCCACCCGGGCCGCTTCGACGCTCCCTCCTTCCTCCCCTGGAGCGCGTTCGCGACAAGCCGACTTCCCGCTCGACGAGCTCCTACTCATTTGCGTCGCGCTGGCCGCGATCGTCGCACTGACCACTCGCGCCCGGTGGGCGCTCCCCGTCTCCATCGTGGCCGCCTTCCTGGTGATCGCGCCCGGCGTGGTGCCGACGACGACGCCGCCCTGGGGTGTCGCGCGCGAACGCACCACCCTCCTGGCCGCACTTGACCGCGAGGTGGGGCGCGGTGGCGACGCGATCGTGGTCAACGCCCTCGTGCAGAACCCGCGCTGCGAGCGGCGTCTCCTGGCCCTGGCGACGCTCTGGACCGAGGTCCTGAACTCGTCCGCGCAGGCGGGCAACCTCTTCGGCGGCGACCTCATCGAGGCGCAGTCGACGCTCGCGATCGGGCCCGACGGGACGCTCCTCCGTGACGGCCGGCCGGTGACGGCACGTGCCGTCGCCATCGATCCGCGCATCCCGATCGACGGAGCGCGGGTCGCAACCATCGACATACGCGACCTCGGCGGTGAACTGGCGGAGGCACCCGGCAGCATCAGCGTCTGGCGAACCAACGGCCGAGTCGTCCTCACCCGTCCCGAGCGCGCCGCACGCGCGGCGCTCGAGCTCTGCCCGTCCTGACGCCCGCGGCCGTCAGCCGCGGGCGCGCCAGACCGCGTCACAGAGCTCGCGTACGCAGCCATGGCCGCCGCGCCGCTCCAGTACCCAGCGGGCCAGCGGAAGGACCTCAGGCCATGCGTCGGCAGGGACGACCGGCAGCCCGACCGCGTCGAGGCATGCGGCGTCGTTGACGTCGTTCCCGACGTAGGCGACCCGTTCGAGGCCCACGTCCACGCCTCCTGCATGCTCTCGGACGATCGCAAGCTTGTCGTCGACGCCGTGAAGGCACCGCGCGCGAAGCTTCTCCGCCCGATGTGCGACCACGGGGTTCGGCTCGGTCGAGACGATCAGGTAGGGCACGCCCACCTCGTCGAGGCGGCGCAGCCCAATCCCGTCGCCGCGCCAGCAGGCGACCGACTCCTCGCCCGCCTCGTTCACCCAGACGCGGTTGTCGGTGAAGACGCCGTCGAAGTCGAAGACGACGAGCCCGATCGAACGGAGCTCGTCGTCGCCGGGTCGCGTCACGGCGTCGCGGCGGCGGCCGCGGCGGCCTTCGGCGCCGCCGCGTCGGGCCCGTCGGCGCCGACGTGCTGCCAAAGGATCGCCTCCTCCTCCGCGAGCGGCCGGACGAGCGAGAGTCCGACGAGCGTGTCGAGCGCGTAGGGTGGCAGCCCTTCGTCCGCCGGCGAGCGCGCCGCCAGGTCGCCGGGCGCGAGCACGTGGCCGGCCTCGAGCGCCCGCGTCGCGACGAGCTTCTTCCCCATCTTCTGCAGCGGCCTCTCCTCGCTCGGCAGCGGCCGCTTCTCCCCATCCCCCATCGCGACGGGGACGCGGCCGAGATCCCGCACGAGCTTGCGCATGCCCTCGGGGATCAGCGAGAAGGCGTGGTCGGTGCCCTTCGACGAGTGGCTCAGCGTGAAGTGCTTCTCGATCACCCGCGCCCCGAGCATGTACGCGACCGTCGCCATCGCGATCCCGTCCTGGTGGTCGGAGAGGCCGACGACGAAGTCTGGGTACCGCTCGCGGAGAGTCGTGATCACTGCGAGGTTGAGCTCCTCGACCGCTGCCGGGTAGGCGGCCGTGCACTGCAGGAGGCAGATGCTGACCGTTGATCGGCGCGATCGCCTCGACGGCCCGGTCGACGTCCTCGATGGTGGCGCCGCCCGTCGAGACGATCATCGGCTTCCCGAGCGCCGCGACGTGCCGCAGGAGCGGCGTGTTCCGCAGGTCGCCCGAGGCGATCTTGTAGGCGGGCAGCTCGAGCTCCGCGAGCAGGTCGGCGCTCGTCTCGTCGAACGCAGTCGCGAAGAAGACGAGCCCGAGCTCGTCCGCGACGCTGCGGAGCTCCGCGAACGCGGCTCGATCGAGCTCGAGCGCCTCGCGGTGCCGGCCGTAGGTCGCGCCGAAGCTGTTCTCGTTGTCGTACGGGCTGTCGTACAGCGCGCGCGTGAAGAGCGAGCGGTTGTCGCGCTTCTGGAGCTTGACCGCGTCGACGCCCACGTCCTTCGCCGCGTGGAACAGCTCGATCGCCTGCTCGACGCTTCCCTGGTGGTTGTGGCCGATCTCCGCGATGACGAAGCACGGCGTGTCGTCCGCGATCCGGCGTCCGTCGATCGTCAGCTCGCGCATCGGGCGATGGTAGCCCCGCGGGCGGCCGCGCCGCGCGCTCCACGCCGGCCCTGTCACGGCTGCGGGCGTGTCGCGCCGTCACGCCCAGTACCGTGCAGCGCTCTGAGCGGAGCTCTGGGAATCGTGCTGCTCGCGGTCGGTATCGCCCTCCTCGGGACAACAACCGGTGGCCTCGGCGCGGCGTGCCTCGGAGCGAGGAGCGCGGCGGAGCTCCTCCTCGCCGCCTACGTGGTCGGGGGGGCACAGCTCGTCCTGGTCGTCCTCGTCCTCTCGCCCCCGGGCCTCGTGACGCGGTGGTGGCTCGTCGGCGGGCTCGTCGCGACCACCGCCGCCGCCGCGCTCGTGTGGAACCGCCGTGGTCGTCCGCGGCCGCCGGCGACGAGCACCGGAGCACGCTGGGCGGTCCTTCCGCTCGCGGCCGGCGGCAAGCGGGGATGGTGCATCGCATTTCGCTCGCCGCCGTGGGCGATCCAGCGTCGCGTTCCCGACGACGCCGGGTGCGGGTAGGAGTACGGTTCCGCCGATGCCGGCCACGGACGCGCTCCGGCTCGACGTCGCCGCCGAGCTCGCCTGCCGGGGATCAGACGACGTGTGTCGCCCGCACGACCCCGAATGCGTGTCGCCACCGCGGACGTGACGTGGCTCGTGTCAGCCGGCGCGCTTCTCGCCGTTTCCGGCGCGTGCCTCGCCGCGCTCATGCGCGTCCGTGGCATCGTCGCGTTCGGGCTCGCGGTCGCGGTACTCGCCTTCGCCGAGATTGTGGTCCTCTCGCATGGGCTCTCGGCGCTGCACGCGTACGACCGCCGCGGGCTCCTCCTCTCGCTGGCGATCGTCGCGGCCGGCGCCGCCGCGGGCGCAGTCATCGCGCGACCTCCCTGGCCATCCCTTCCACGACGAGCGGTGCTGCGCCGACTCGCGGATGACCGTCTCGTGCTGCTGTTGGCCGCGATCGTGCTCGCCGAGCTCGTCTATCTCACGGCTCTCGCCCTCTTCACGCCGCCGGTGGAGCGCGATGCGATCTCGTACCACCTCGTTCGGGCTCTCTTCTGGATCCAGGACGGCGCGATCGGTCGGTTCGACGATGCCGTCGATGCCCGCCTCAACGAGTTCCCGGTCAATGCCGAGCTCCTCCAGGCGGCGTCGATGCTCCTAACGCGATCCGCGCGCTGGGTCGGCCTCGTCCAGCTGACCTCACTGCTCGTCGGAATGCTCGCGATCTTCGGCATCGCCCGACGGGTCGGCCTCGACCACCGGGAGGCAATGTTCGGCGCCCTGCTCTTCGCGACGCTGCCGGTTGTCGCGCTTCAGGCGCCGACTGCGCTCAACGATCTCGTCGTGGCAGCGCTCGCGGCGACCGCAGCGTATTTCTGGCTCGGCCGCTCGGCGTCCGACATCGTGCTCGCAGCCGGCACCGTCGCGCTCCTCGTGGGCACGAAGGTGACCGCGTTGCTGACGCTTCCCCTTCTGGCCGCCCTCCCGATCGTCGCGCACAAGGGGCGTCATCGCATCCTCATGCTCTCCTGCGGACTCGCAGGCGTCCTCGTCGGCTGCGCGTGGTATGCGACCAACGTCGCCGCAGGAACGGGCCTGTTCGGCACGATCGGCAAGGAACAGGGCGGTTCCGGAGCGGAGGTGTACGCCTACGTCGCCCGCGCGTCGCGGTATCTGGTCGAAACCGTCGAGCTACCCGGTGCGGCCGGCAACGATCGCTTCCTGTTCGTCGTCGCGGCTGCTCTGGTCGCCGTGGGTGGAGCACTCTGGAAGCGCCGTGACTCGACGACGCTCGTCGCGGCGGGTCTGACGCTCTTGGCACTCCTGGTTCTCCCCCTGGAGGGCCTCCTTCGCAGGGTCTACTGGAGGGCCTGGGATGCGGCCGGCTACGAGGAGGCGACGGTGTTCGGCGTCTCCCGTGATTCCACCGTCGCGTCGAACGTGCTCTCGTGGTACGGCCCCGTCGGCCTGGCAGCAGCGGTGACCGCGATCGTCCTCGTCTCGTTCGGAAAGGTCCCCAGGGTGGAGTGGAAGGTGACCGCCGTGCTCGCGGCCGCGCCGGTCGTCGCGATCGCCGGCGTTGCCTTCGCGGTCGGCTACATCGATCTAAACGGTCGCTTCGTCATGGGAGGCGTGGCGCTGTCCGCGGCGACGTGGGGGCTCATTCTCGGTCGGACGCGCGCCGTGGCGATAGCGCTCGTCGCACTGGCGGCGACGACGCTCCTTGTGTCGCTCGTCCACTACCGGGAGAGACCCTCGGGGATCGACCTCCTGGAGGACACGAATAGCCCGTCGATCTGGACGTTGCCCCGCGAGTGGGCCCAGTCGATCGAGCCCGAGATCGCCGTCCTGATCGGCTATGCGGACGATCACATTCCTCGCGGCGCGCCCATCGCGGTGGCCCGGACCGCCTCGTATCCCTTTGCGTTTGCCGGCTACCCGGCGATCGACCATCGCGTGGTGTACGCCGACACCCTCGCGGAAGCTTCTTCCAAGAACGTCGACTGGGTCGTCCTCCCGGACGGCGCCGCCTGTGAAGCAGGCTGGCGTCGCGTCTTCCGCTCGTCACCGTGGGCGCTCTACCGTCAGGTTCCCCGCGCCAGCTGCCGATAGCGGTACGGTGCCGCGGATGCCTGTCACGCTCTCCATTCTCATGCCGGTGTTCAACGAGCTCGCGACCGTCGAGGCCGCGATCGACGACGCACTGACCGCAGAGCTCCCCGTCGACGGGCGCCAGCTCGTCGTCGTCGACGACGGGTCGACGGACGGGACGCGCGAGCTGCTCAAGGCGAAGGAGTGGCCGGCGGAGGTGACGATCCTCGAGCACGAGCGCAACCGCGGCAAGGGAGCGGCGCTGCAGACCGGCCTCCAGCACGCCACGGGGGACTGGGCTGCGATTCTCGACGCCGACCTCGAGTACCGCGCGGCAGACCTCGGGCCGCTGCTCGAGCCGCTGCTCCGGGGGGACGCGCGCGTCGTCTTCGGTACGCGGTCGTGGTCGAGCCACGCGGCGTTCAGCTTCTGGTACGTGATGGGCAACAAGGGCGTCACGATGGCGACGAACGTGATCTACAACTGCTGGATCTCGGACGTCATGACCTGTCACAAGGCGATGAGCACCGAGCTGTTCCGCTCGCTGCGCCTCCGGGAGCGCGGCTTCGCCATCGAGCCCGAGATCGCCGCACGCGTCCTCCGCGAGGGCGAGCGGATCTACGAGGTGCCGATCACGTACAAGGCGCGCTCGCGCGAGGAGGGCAAGAAGCTGACGACGCTCGACGGGCTACGCGTACTCCGGACGCTCGTACGGTGCCGGATCGACTGACGCCGCCCGCTGCGCGTCAGTCGCGCGAGGGTTGCCCGCGCCGTGCCGCCCGCCGGGCCGTTGCTCCCGCCCGGATCGCAGCGTCGACCGCGAATCGGAATCCGCCCCGCCGGCGGTAGACCTCGAGCACGAGTGCCTCCTGCTCGCTCATCCGCCACCAACGGGCGGGCACCGAGGTCAGCAACAGGCGGCTCACACCTCGTGGCTCGCGAGCGAGTGCGCGGCCGTAGACGCCGAGGTACTCGCGGGCCGTGCGATCCCAGGTGAGCCCGGCCGCCGCCTCGTCGATCGCAGCGACGACCCGCGCGGCGATTTCCCGGTTCTCGAGGACCTCGAGCACGAACGGCCCTGCCTCCTCCAGGTCGAACGACGGCAACGCACCGTCCGGCGGCAGGAGCTCACGCATCGAGGCGACGTGCGAGTAGACGCACGGGCGGCCCATCGCGGCCGCTTCGAAGGGGACGAGCCCGAACCCCTCGAACAGGGACGGGAACAACACGAGGTCGGCGCCTCGATACAACGACTGCCGATCCTCATCCGTGACATGCCCGAGATCGATGACGCGGCCGGCGAGCGACGCGCTTCGCCCCACGAGCGCCGCCTCCGCAGCCCGTGACGATCCGAGCGCCGGATCGCCTCCCGCGAGCACGAGCCCTCCGTCCCATGCGTGTCGCTCCAGCAGCCACTGGAAAAGTCGGATCGCGAAGACACGGTTCTTGTGCCAGTAGGCGTTGCCGAGGACCAGCATGTAGGGCCGGCCGTCCAACGGTCGGGCAGGATCGCAGTCGGGGTGTCGCTCGAGGTGGTCCACGCCAAGAGGCACGACCGTCGCCCGGTCGACGTCGAGCAGGCCGTCACTGGCCGCGTCGACGGCCGTGTGTCGTGAGAGGAAGCCGATCTCGTCCGCCGAGGACAGCGCAGCGGCGGTTGTCGTGCGGTAGCGATCCCACGAGTCGTCACTCCTCGCGTAGGCGCTCGCTCTCTCGACGATCATGTCGAGGTGCGTGAGCACGAGGCGCCCTCCCATCTCGAGACAGTCCGTGAGCGCCTCGAGCGAGCCGATCTGGAACGGTCGGTGGAATACCTCCGGGCTGCCGATGTCCGATCGGCGCACCCGGCGGACGGCGCCTTCGAGCCTCGCGAGGTACGGGCTGATACTCGGATGGATCTCGTCAGGCACGAGAACCGCGACGTCCTCTCCCGCCCGCGCGAGCGCGCCGAGGAGCTCGAGGCCGAACAGCTGCGTTCCCGACAACGGATACCGAAGGCACCTGCCGTCAAGGACGATCCTCCCGACTCGCCGCGCTCGCGCCGGCGCCGCGGCGCTTTCACCCGGCGCCACCCCGTCCGGTCGGCCTGCTGCGCGATGGACGAACCCCGGCCTGACCAGCGTCGCGAACACCGAGTGGACGAGGTCGTCGTTCGTGCGCACGGCGCCGAGCTGATCGGCGTGGAGCCCCGCCTCGTCAAGCGCGAGGATGAGGTGTGAGCGGCGCGCGAGGACGACGCCGCGCAGAGGCTCCTCGATCACGGGCCCCGGTAGGCCGGGGCCGCCGCGAGGCTCGGCCTCGACGGAGGCGGTCGCACAGCTGGAGTCCAGGGCGAGGCTGCGATGCGCGTCCGCAAGAACGGACCTCGTCAGGAGAGCCGGCTCCGAGACGAAGAGCACGTCGAAGGAAATGCTCCGAACGACGTCAGCAAGGCCTGCCAAGGTGGACGGCCGCCGTCCGGGGACACCGTCGGGCCCGACGCTCGCGAGCTCCCCGTCCGGAGTGACGGTGACGACCGTCGACCCGGACGGAACGAGGTGCGCCACGGAGTGGGGACCGCTGCGGCCCTCGACGACCAGCGTGATCGGGGGCTCCACGGCGGCCACCTTAGACGGTGCGACCGCGGGCGACCTGGCGGTAGACCTCGTGCCAGGGCGTCACGGGCCGCCCCGGCCGAGAAGCGCTCACGGGCCCGGTCACGCGCAGCCTCCCCGAGGCGCCGACGAAGGGCGGGGTCGTCGAGGAGCCGGGACACGGCCTGCCGGATCGCCTCGACGTCGCCCGGTGGGACGAGAAGGCCCGTGACGCCGTCCTCGACAGCATCGACGAGCCCGCCGACCGCGGTCGCCACCACCGGCCTGCCGTGGGCCATGGCCTCCCGCGCGACGACGCCGTATCCCTCGCGACGGGACGGGACGACGACGACGGCCGCGCGTTCGTAGTACGGGCCGACATCGGAAGGCGGCACGAACCCGGCCGTCTGCGGGAAGAGGTCGCGGAGCGGTCCGTCGCCGACCACGACGAGCGGCAGACCGCGCGCCGCCGCGGCGAGGTCGCTGACGCCCTTCTCCTCCGAGAGCCGACCGACGTAGAGCGCGTGCGGCGGCTCGTCCGGTTCCGCGACCGTCTCTGGCAGCCGGACACCGGACGGGATGACGTGGATGTCGCGGGCCCCGAGTGCACGCGCGTCGGCGGCGAGCGCGGTCGACGCGACGACCACCGCGGCAGACCGCCGGACGAGCCAGCGTGCGAACGGACGCGCGCGATGCGCGAGGGCGACGTCGGAACCCCAAAGCTGCAGAAGGTAGGGCTTGTCGGTCGCGAGCGCCGGCAGGGCCGACGGCAGCCAGTGGGCGTGCACGACGTCCGCGCTTTGCGCGGCGCGCCGTGCGGCCCGCGCGAACCCGAACAGGAACAGCGGCAACGCCAGGAGCTTCCAGGGCGCCTTCCGGAGATTGTTCACGATCCCGTCGCCGTAGGCGATCCCGTAATGCCGGAAGCTCGCAGGCGAGACGACCCGAACGTCGAGACCGGCGCCGCGCAACGCCTCGACCCCGTCACGCACGAACGTCCCGGCGACGTCCTCCGCGCTGCGCGGATACGACGTCGTGAGGACGACGACCTTCACCGTCGGTCGTCGAGATCGTGCGCGAGCGCGGCAGGCGCCGCGATCGCGAGCAGTGCGAGCACGTAGAAGTAGTAGAACGACATCGTCAGGTAGAAGACGTTCGAGACCATCGTCGAGACGATTGCCGCGGTCAGGCCCCATCCGAGAGGCCGGACGCGGGCGGCGAGCGGGTCGCCGGCGGCCGCGAGCGTGCGACCGATGCGCCGCGTCAGGCTCGCCCGCCGGAACAGGTAGACGAGGAACGCGGCGAAGACCAGTGTCCCGACGAGCCCGTACTCGACGAACGAGGCGACGTAGAACGAGTGCGGGCCGAAGTTCGTCTTCCCGGTCTGGAACTCGTAGTAGACCGAGAACGTGTTCAGCCCGAGCCCGAAGAGCGGGTTCTGAGAGAGCACGTCCGGAATGAACGAGTAGACGATGAAGTGCGTGTCGGCGCCTCGGCCCTCGGTCGAGAGTCGCGAGCTCAGCACCTGCTCGAAGAAGTTCGCGCGCTGCGCGACGAAGAACGCGAGCCCGGCGAGCAGGACCCCGAGCGGGACGAGGAACTGCGGCTTCAGCAGCATCCGCCGATACGGGATCGCGAGCACGACGAACCCGCACGCGAGCCCGAGCAGCCCGCTCCGGGAGAGCGTCGCGAGGTCGACCACGACGAGGAACAACAGGAGCGCCGCGAGCGGCACGCGTAGCCGGTGGCCGCGCTCGAGCCGCAGGTAGATCGGCAGGAGCAGGAGGATGCCCGCGGCCACCTCGATGCCGAGGTGGTTCGGGTCGCCCGTGAGGGCGTTCACGCGATAGACGAAGGAGCCCTCGATCGCGCCGAAGATGTTGATCTGGCTCGCGCCCCCCGTAAGCGGCTGGAGCCACGCCTCGTCGAGGTTCGACCCCGTCGTCTCGGCGACCGCGAGCTGCGCGAGCCCGTAGGCCCCATTCGCCGCGAGCCCGCCGACGAACGCCCCGAGCGTGAGCCAGTAGAAGCGCATCCCGCGCCGGGCGATCAGCGCCACGCCCGCGACGAGGAAGAGGAAGTGGAGGACGAACTTGACCATCCCCTTCGTCCACTGGGCGAGCGACTCGGCGGTCTCGAGGTTGAACCAGCCGATCAGGTAGACGAGGAGGAAGGCGAGGAAGAACGCGAGCGAGACGGCGGCGGCGCGCGGAAACTCTCCGTCGAACCGCTCGATCCGGTAGACGGCGAACGCGATCACGAACAGGAAGGTGACGACGTCCGAGAATGACATCGTCCCGGCCACCTCCCACTGGAGCTTCGCGAACGTGACCGTGAAGACCGTCGCGAAGAAGAGCCCCTCGACGAAAGGGGCGCGCTCGACGGCGGCGCGCGGTCGGTCGAGGGCGATCGCGGTCACGGCGGCGTCATGGTACGGGCGGGTCGCCGACGAAGCGTGCGCTCAGCCCGGCGGCTCGATCTCGAGCCACGCCTCGAGCCCGGCCCCGTGGGCCTGCTCGGCTGAGCTCGCCCCCTGCGCGTACGACTCGATCCCGTCGTACAGCACCTTCCAGCGCAAGCATCCGTCTCCCTGGAGCTCGGCGTCGACGTAGCCGACGCCGCGCACCTGCTCGAGCAACGCTTCCGCCTCGGCGACGGTGTCGCGCCGCCCGAAGACGAGATCGAGCTCTCCGGTCTCCCCCTCCGAGGCAAGCCGTACGCAGTCGTCGGTCGACGGGAACCGGGCGCCGCCGGCGGCGACGAGCGGGTAGGCGAGCAGCGGCACCACGATGATCGCGGCCGCGAGGATCCGCGCCCAGGAGCGCGTCACGTCTCGCCCTCCCTCCCGCGCCAGACGGACTCGAGGAGGAGCGGCGTGGCGGCACCCGCGAGCATGACCACGGCCCCGGTGTACCGGACGATCGGATTCACGGCCTCGTCGTCCGTGATCGGGATATCGACGAACGAGTAGGTGACCCAGGCGCCGCCGAGGAAGACGATGCCGAGGAGCATGCCGACGAAGAGCGCCAGCCGACGGTCGCCCCAGACGGCGGCGGCGCCGAGTGCGACGAAGGCGACCAGCGGAGCGACCGACCAGCGCCCCGTGTCGAAGAGGACGTCGAACGACAGCCGCACGGAGTCCAGCACCCGGTCGAACGAGCCGCCGAGCCCGCCGTCGGACGGCGCCTCGCCCCCGATCCCGTTGCTCCGGTACCACAGGCGCCACGGGATCGCGAGGGCGACGACGGCAAGCCCGGCGCCGGCCAGCACTCGGCGGCCGGGCCGTCGCCAGATCGTCGCGGCGAGGAGCGCGACCGCGAGCGCGGCCGCCGCGAAGAGGAGCCCCTCGCGCTTCGTCAGCGTCCCCCCGGCGAGGAGGAGGCCGGCGAGAGCAACGCGCCAGGTGCCGCCGTCCAGGAGCCAGAGCGCGAGCAGCAGCGCCGCGACGACGAAGAAGACATCGACCAGGACGTCCGCCTGCGGCGTGAGGAGCCCCGCGCCGAAGCGCGGGACGACGAGGAGCAGCAGGAGCGTCGGCCAGAGCAGTAGCGGGTGGGTGCGGCGATGGAGCAGGCCGGCGATCGCGGCGACCGCGCCGACGACGAGGAACCAGTACTGGAGATGGAGCGTCACGGTGTCGACGCGGCCCATCGCGTGAAACGCGGCGGCGTCGAGGATCGGGACGAGCGGCGGATACGTCGGCCCGGGTAGCGTCGTGAACACCTGCTCGTCGAGGCCGCCGAAGAAGAAGATCGCCTTCGCCTTCGGCACCCAGAAGGCCCAGGCATCGTATGCCTGGAGGCTTTGCAGGCGGGCCGCGCGGAACAGCGCCTCGAGCAGCAGCCCTGTAAGGGCGACGCCGGCGGCCGTCGTCAGGAGGGCGGTCGTCGAGGATCCACGGCCGTCGCCGAAGCCGCGCGGCATGCTCCTGCCGAGGGCAAGACCGAGGACGCAGACGGCCGCGGTGCCGACGGCGAGTGTGGCGACGATGCCCCACCCGCCGAACGGCACACCGATGACGAGCAGCTGCGTCCAGAGGGCTCCGAATGCCGCGACGCCGGCGAGGTAGCCGACTCCGGCGAGCCGGAGGGCGTCCGCCCAGCGCGGAAGCGCGCCGAGCGACCAGAGCAGCGCCAAGCCGAGCAGCGCGAACGCGCCGTTCAGTGCGAACAGCCCAGCGATCGCGCGAACCGTCATGGGCCCTGCCGAAGGATCGACAGGCCTTCCTCGCCCTCCCAGACCGGCTCGGCGCCGGGGTGAGCGCTCCGGTCGCAGCCGAAGCACAGGATCCAGGGCGCGTCGGAACGCTCGCGTCGCGGGAGCAGGAACGAGCGCATGAAGGTCGTGATCGGATCGGGCGTCGAGAGCGGAGTCCACCCGTCCTGCGGCTCGCCGACGTCGACGGCGAAGCTCTCGTCCGAGGGGATCCGGCCGCGCGCCTCGATCGCGATCGCCTGGTTCGGAAGCACCGAGTTCCCGCCGCCGAGCTCGCGGTCGACGTAGTCGAGCGCAGCGTTGGCCCTTGCCGTGTCGTTGGCGTACGGGAACGTGTCCGGATACAGGACGACCACGGCGCCGACGGTGACGGCGACGCAGAACGCGACGACCAGCCTCGGCATGACGTCCGGGCGCGCGAGCGAGCGTGCGAGCAGATCCGACGTCAGTCGAGAGTACCCCGCATGACGGCCGCCATTTCCTCGACCCGTGTCCTCCGCGACAGGCGATCGCGCCACTCCGGCGAGAGCTCGACGTCCGGCAGGCGGCCGTCCTGCCACCTGCCGTGAAGCTCCTCGAGACCGGCCCGGATCGCCGCGACGTCGTCCGGCGGCGCGACGACGCCGGCGCCCGTCTCGCGGATCAGCTCCGCGGCGGCGCCGTCGGGCGGGACGACCGCGAGGATCGGGCGGCCGACGGCGATGTACTCGAACACCTTCCCGGAGAGGACGCCCTTGCCGCGCCCGCCTGCCTCGGGGATGAGCAGGAGGAGCGCCTCGGAGTCCCGCTGGAGCGCGAGGGAGCTCGCCCGCGGCGCGTAGGGGATGAGCTCGAGCCTGTCGCCGAGCCCGAGCCCGGCGGCCCAGTCGCGGTCGGCGTCCCGGAAGTCGCCGAGGAAGCGCGTCACGACGTCCAGCTCCGAGTCGTGCAGCGCCTGGAGGAACGGCCGCGGGTCGCGACGGCCGAAGAAGCTCCCCGCGTGGGTCAGCCGGAAGCGGTCGGACGGCGCGCGCGCGAGGCCCGCGACGTCGTCGAAGTCACAGCCGTTCGGGATCGTGACGACCGGCCCGCGCGGCTCGAGCGCTCGCGTCTCCTCGGAGATCGCCTCGGACACGCACGTGATCGCGTCGGCGCGCGAGGCGACGAGCTGCGCGACGCGCCGGTGCGTGGCCGCCTTCGCCTTCGTCGCGACGGTGTCGGCCCGCCGATGGGCGTGGGCGACGAGCGAGTCGCGGAGGTCGGCCACCCAGCGCGCTCCGGTCGCGCGCGCGATCGCGGCCGCGATGAGGTGGGTCGACGGCGGCGGCGACGTGGAGACGACGACGTCGATCTCATGCTGGCGGACGAGCCGGATCCCGGTGGGAATCGCGGTGACGGCCCACGTCGCGTTCTCGTCGGGCAACACGAGCCGGCGGAGCTGGAGGCGCGCCTGCGTGAACGCTCGCTCGATCCCCTCCGCGCCGGCCAGCACCTCGCTCGGCTTGCCGCCGCTGACGCCCACGTAGCGCGCGCGATGGACCCACGCCTGCGTCGGCATGCGGAGCCCGTCGTCGCGGTGGAGCCAGCGCGGGTCGTCGGGCGCGAGGACGTGCGTCTCGATCCCCATCGCGGGCAGGTACTGCGCGAGCTTCAGCGGCCGC
Source organism: uncultured Actinomycetes bacterium (assembly GCA_963706915.1). Classification (GTDB taxonomy): domain Bacteria; phylum Actinomycetota; class Thermoleophilia; order Gaiellales; family Gaiellaceae; genus Gaiella. The sequence continues at coordinate 242,442 of CAVPOH010000004.1, read as the reverse complement.
TGAACGCCGCCCCCGCCCGCGGGCGGGAAGTAGAAGCTGACGATCAGGGCCTTCACGGCGGCGATGGTAACGACGAGCCTCTAGCCTTCCCGCGTGCCGGAGAGGTCCCCGCGTCTCGTTCGCATCGGTCGTCTACGACCACGAGGTCGCTGCGCAGCACCTCGTCCCGTCGCTCGACGGGCTCACGGAGCCCGTGCACCGGTTGCTCCTCCTGAACGAGGAGAACGGGCTGACGACGAACCTCGCGTCGCTCTACAACGTGCTCCTGCGGATCGACGGCCCGCCGGTCAGGGCCTTCGTCCACCCCGACGTGTCGTTCGAGCCGGACTTCGTCACCCGGTTGACCGCGGGCATCGAGGCGATCGAGGCAGCCGGGGGACGCTGGGGCGCGATCGGCATCGTCGGGCGAGCCTGGGAGGGTGGTGACTACGTCTGGTGCTACGAGATCGACGAGCCGCGGCCGGTCTGCACCCTCGACTGCTGCTTCATGCTGACCCGCACGGACCTCGGCCTCGAGTTCGACGCGAAGCGGTTCGACCAGTTCCACTGCTTCGTCGAGGACTACTGCCTGCAGTGTCACGCAGCGGAGTACGGCGTCTGGGTCGTGCCGGCTGTTGCCACGCACGCGAACGCGACATTCAGCCTCCTCGGCGCGCGATGGGGCGGCTACGACCACTACCGGAAGCGCCTCGACCGCAAGTGGCGCAAGCGGTTCCCGGGTTTCACGACCGTCTGACGCGATCGCCGAGGAGCGCGCGACCCCGCGCCCCCTCACCGGCATCAAATCAGGTCGCCGGGTCTCCCGGGAAGACCTCGCCGAGCGGGTTGTCCGGAAGGACGCCTCGCGAGGCTCTCGCCCGCCGCGGCAGCCGTCGTGCCAATCGTGCCGAGGTCCACAGCGGCGGCGACCGGGCGCCACGCGTCGCGGCGGACAGCCCAGACGCCCATCGCGACGATCGAGCCGGCCGCGACGGCGACGAGCGCCAGGCGCGGCCTCTCGTCGAACACCGGCGCCGCGAGGAGGAGCGCCGGGACCGCCGGGAGGAGCGCGACAGGCCCGTAGCGCGCTGTCAGCCGGAGCGCGACGGCGATCAGCGAGACCAGGACGACGACGGCCACCGTGCCCGCGAGGGTGCCGTGGTCCTCGTTCGCCGGAAGCAGGTTCGGGGAGACGGCGACGACCAGCGCCCAGGCGCCGATCGCGCCCCCCAGCAGCGGCCCGTCGGCCCGCCACCGGTTGCGGAGTGGCAGCGTCGAAAGGGCGAGCGCGCATGCGACCGCGAGGGCGAGAAGGAACGGAACGCCGGCACCCCAGTCCGAGTCGAACCCGAGCCGGGTCACTACCGTGTCGACGAGCTCGGACGCCCGGAGCAGCCCCCACCAGTCGCCCAGCCCGTGCTCCTCGCCGGTCAACGGGTCGGTAAGGGTGGCGAGCGCGGTGACCGCGACCGAGACGATCCCGAGCCCGGCGACGGCGAGCGGCCGTGCCCGGAGCGCCAGGGCGAGCGGCAGCGCGAGGAACGGCAACGCCGGGACGAGGAAGCGCGGCCCGGGCGCCTGCCCTCCCCACGGCAGGTAGTACGCCGCGTTGTAGGCGAGGAAGCTCGCGGCGACGCCGGCGCAGACCATCGTCTCGGCCCTCCGCCCGGCGCGCCAGAGAAGCGGCAGCCCGAGCAGCGCGACGATCGCGAGCGGGGCGACGAGAACCAGGCCCTTCTCGGACAGCAGGAGCGAGAGTGCGGCGCGCGGGTCGGGCAGGCCGACGCCGTAGAAGCCGTCGTCGTTGGCGCCGACGAGGGGCGCGCCGGAGCCGACGGGCGCGAGAAGGGCATTCGTGTAGCTGAGCCGGAGCGGCGAGCCGAAGGCCCACGTGTTGTAGACGAGCAGCGGCAGGACCCCGAGCACGAAGCCGGCGGCGTACGTCCCGAGGCGGCGCACTCCGTTGGCACGGGAGGCCGCGTAGCCGGCGAGAACGACGCCGACGATGGCGAGCGGGAGCTCGACGACGACCGCGAGTCCTGCGAGCAGCCCCGCCGCGGCAACGAGCGGCCACCACGACGGCCCGGCACGTTCGCGCAGCAGGACGACGAACGCCGCAAATCCGAGGGTCGCCGCAAGGACATGGTCGAAGAACATCGTCGAGAACGGCAACAGGAGGGTCCCGCACGCGAGCAGCACCGCCGTAGGCAGCCCGTAACCGGGGGCAACGCGCTCGGCTGCGACCACCATCAGGAGCACGAGCACGAGCATCGGCAGGACAGCACCCCAGAGATTCAGCTCCCAGAGCCGGACGAGATAGCTGCTCCTCTCCGGCGCCAGGGACCCGTCCTGGAGGCTGGTCGCGCTCAGGGCAAGGTGCCACGGGAGCGTGAACATTGCGAGCCCAGGCGCTTTGGCGGCGTAGTACCTGCCGTCGACGTACGACGCGTCGATCGTCTCGGTCGGGTCGATCTCCGCAGTGCCCGACGCGAGCGCCCGCACGAGCGCGTAGTGCGCCGCCTGGTTCGGCCCGCTTGCCTGGACCACCACGGCCGCCGCGATAGCGAGCGACACGAGCACCATCACAAGTGCGGCGCGGGGCGAGAGCAACCGAGACGTTCCCATGCGGGACGCTTGATCGTACTCCGGCAGGGCGACGCGGTACGCGTTGCCGCCCCGCGTCAGAGGCATGGCGCGGCGAGCTCGTCGAGCCCGAGCACCAACAGCACACATGCCGCTCGCGCCGCGGAGCCGGGGTCGGCCGGACGGACCCCCTCGGCGAGCCCTCGACGCACGTAGAGCGCCTCGCCCCAGAACAGCCGGCCGGCGCCCCCTGCGATGTCGACGCTCATGACCTCCTCGGCGGACGCGAACACATGCCGATCGTCGAACCGGCGGCTGCTCGGGCGAGAACCGCCGGTCGTGTAGTGGCAGAGGTTGGTCAGCCGCCAAAGCACGAATCCGTGGTCGCGCAGGAAAGCGTCGACCTCCCCGAACAGCGGCTGTCCGCGGTAGATCGGACTGAACTCCACCTCCACGCCGAGCGCGCACACCGACTCGAGGAGCCGTGTTCCACCACGGAGAACGCCGAGCTCCGAGCCCTGCGAGTCGAGCTCGAGATACGAGACGTCAGTCACCCGCTCCCGCTCCGCCCAGTTGTCGAGGCTCTCGAGCGTCACGGTCGTCGTTCGGGCCGGGTTCACGACGCCGAGTGCGGGGTACCGCTCGGCAGTGGCCGTGTCGGGCGGGTAGAGCGACGAGCACGCCGGGTCCGCCGTCAGGTGAAGCAGCGCCGACCCGGCGCTTTCACCGAGAGCCAGCGGTACGAACGTGATCGCGAGCGACCCATAGCGATCGGCCAGCCGCCGGCACTCGTTCGGATCCGGATCGAAGCCGTAGACGCGCAGGTGCGGCGACAGCGCCGCCCAGGCGCCCTCGATGCCGCCTCGCACGCCGACGTCGATGATCGTGAGCGGAGGGTCGAGCGCGGCTGCGAGGGCGACGGCCGGTAACGCCCGTTCGCGCGTCCGGTCTCCCGGCTTCGGCTGCACGTGCTCCGCCCCCGACCCCCCGGCTTCTGCGCGCCGGGATCGCGCGAGCTGCAGTCCGCGCACGGCGCGCAACGGCCGCGTGACTCTCCAGGAAAAGGTGTCCTCCATCGCCGAAAGCTGCCGCTTGAGCCCCCGTCGCCGTTCCGCGTGCTCGACGCGCTCGAACGGCTGGTCGAAGACGCACGCGGGATACGAGAGGAGATGGCCTAAGCGGCCCGCCTGCCGTTTGTCCACGTAGAACCGGTTCAGCCCGTCGAAGAGTGTGAAGCGATAGCCGGACGCGAGGACTCGAGGCTCCCACGCTTCGTGTTCCGGCTCCGTCGTGTTCGGCTTGGTCGCTTCGACCACGAGAATCCACGGGCGCCAGCGCTCGAGGTCGAAGCCGGCGAGAACGTCCGCCTCCGACCCCTCGACGTCGATCGAGCAGAAGTGGATCGTCCGCCCTTCGAAGCCGGCCTCCGCGAGCAGGTCGTCGAGTGGCGCGACTGGCACGAGGATCTCTTCCGCGGTCACGAGGGTGCCCGCGAGCTCGGCTCCGTACGAGTCGAGGAGGGTGGAGTTTCCCGTCGGAAGCGCCGTGTACAGCTGCGCGGAGCGACGCGCCGCTCCTGCCGCCGCAGCAATGGTGACGTCCCTGGGCCGCTGCTCGCGAAGGGCGTCTGCAAGGGACGGGACGGGCTCGACGAGGGCTCCCGACCAGCCGCGGCGGTAGAACGTCCACGTGACCGAATCCCGGACGGCCTCGAACGCGCCGACGTCGACGTACGTGCCGCGCGCGACGTCGCCGAGCGCCCGCGAAAGCACGACATCCTCGAAGTTCTGCGCGTACGAGATGAACACGATTGGGCCGAACGGGCTCAGCGTAACGACGACCTCGGTTCGCGGCCGGGTTCATAGCCGATAGAGCGCCCATCGCGATTCGCGGTGCACCACGGGGAGATCCGGCTCGAGCTCGAAGCGGCTCCGATCGACCACGAGCCAGGTGGCGCCGCAGGCACGGGGGATGCCGAGGTCGCCCGTCCGCGCGAAGCGGCGGAACTCGCGCACGCGCTCACGCGGCCGGTTGTCAACCGTGTCGGCGACGTGGCCGGGCGGACCGACGCAAACGCGGATCGGGGCGGCGGCCGCCAGCCGGTAGCTGGCCTCCGGATCGGCGTAGACCGTCGCGCCGACCGGCACGTCCCGCCGGACCGCCGCGACGAGGCCGTCCGTCAGCGGGCTCGGCGCGCGCGCCTCCGATGCGGTCCAGTTCGCGAAGCCGTGGACGTACGTCGGCAGGACGAGGAGCGCGGCCGCGAGCGCGGCTCTGCGCTCGAGCGGTGCTCGCCCCCGGAAGCCGACGACGAATCCCGCGATAACGCCGGCCACCGCGACCCACGTCGCCCACGCCGGACCGCCGTCCTCGAGCGCGTACCCGAAGTCGCCGGGGTACACGAGCTGGAGCAGGATGCCGGCGGCGAGCGCGAGCGGCACGACGGCGCGACCGACGACCCGCGCGAGCACCCCGATCCCGCCCGCGAGCGCGAAGGCGAGCGGCAGGTATCCGGCCAGCCTGCGCGCCTGCGACAGGGAGACGGCGTCCGCGAACGGGGTGAAGAACCAGGGGACGAGGCAGATCGCGAAGATCGCGAGCGAGCCTCCCACGACGTACGCGGCCCACCGCCGGCGCGCGGCGAGACCCGCCAGGGGAAGGAGGAGCAGCCCGGCGACCGCCACGGCGCCCGTGCGGCCGAACAGCTCTGGCGCGACCGAGAAGCGATCGGGCGTGCCGTCGAGCTGCCCGGCGTACTGCGCGAACGCGCGGTCGCGCTCGGCGGCATCCGGGCTCACTGACTCCGTGTCGCCGATCACGGGCAGGAGCCAGGCGAAGAAGAGCGCCGCGGGGACGACGAGCGCGGCCAGCGCGAGGCCGCCGGAGCGCACGTCGCGCCGGTCCCACAGCCAGCGCACGGCGAGGAAGCCCGCGAACGGGATCCAGAGGAACAGCGCGTACGTCGGGTGGACGACCGCGAGCACGAGCGACGCGGCCGCGGCCGACGCGAGCAGCGTTCGCGACGGGTGGCGCGTCGCCTCGAGCGCGAGTGCGAGCGCGGCCGGGACGAGCAGCTGGCGCGAGCCGGTCGCGGGCAGCGCGAGCGCGGTGAACGCGCCGCCGTGCCCGGGCGCCATCGCCACCGCGGCGACCCCTGCGGCGACGGCGGCCGCGGCCGGGACGGTGCGCCGGAACAGCGCCCAGCCGGCCTCGTAGGCGACGAGGACGACGAGCGGCGCGAGCACCGTCGGGCCGTGGACGACAACGTCGGTGGGATCGGTGCCGGACAGCTTCGCGACGAGGGCGAGGAACCCGTGCCACAGCGGGAAGGCGTACCCGGGGTGGAGCCCGCCGTCCGGGAACTCGTTCGCGCCGTCCAGTGAGAGGTCGTCGAACGCGAGGAGCTTCTGGACGCGCGCGAGGTGGAAGAAGCCGTCGCCGCCGACGTTCCCGGCCACGCGCCAGAGGAGGAGGCCGAGAACGACGCCCGCCGCGAAGATCCGACCGCGGGCCGGGACGGGCAGCTCCCAGACGCGTCGCCGGAGCGACACCGGAAGCACCGCGAGCCCCGCGAGGAGCACCAGCGCGAGGGTCAAGTCGAGCGACGCCCCGACGGCGAACGTCGCGGCAAGCGCCGCGAACACGAGCACGAGCGACCACGCGACCGCCGCGGCGACGCGTCGGACGCCGAGCGCCCGCGCGACGATCACGCCCGGCGCGAGCACGAGACCGAAGCCGAAGACGAGCCGCAGGCAGAGCCAGAGACCACTCATGGGGCCGCCACGCTACCCCGCTCCCCGATGGCGAGTGCGGGCTTCAGCTCGTCAGCAACGACTCGACGTCGCCCGAGCCGAGCCAGGCCGCGGCCTCGCGGTAGAGCCGCCCGCGATCACCGCGGTAGAGCCGCCCGCGCATGGCGAGCGAGGCCCGCAGCATGCGCCGCGCCCGCTCGGCCTCCCCGGGTCGGCCGTGGAGCGAGAGGTAGCGCAGGTTCCCGCGGACGTTCTCCCGGAACAGGCGCCCGCCGTGCGAGGCGCCGCCGACGTGGACGCAGCGCGCCTCGGGCGTGAAGACGACGGACCAGCCGCGATCGGTCGCCCGGCGCATCCAGTCGACCTCCTCACTGAAGAGGAAGTACCGCTCGTCGAAGGGGCCGACGTCGTCGAACGCGGACCGCCGCACGAACATGCACGAGCCCATCACCCAGTCGACCACCCGCTCGCTCTCGTGGTCGAATCCCGCGCCGTAGAACGCGTTCAGCGCCTTCGAGCGCGGAGCGAGCTTGCGCAGGTAGAGGTACTCGGTCGCGAGCCGCCACGCCGTCGGGAAGCCGCGCACCGAGCGCTGGAGCGAGCCGTCCGGGTTGAGGAGGCGCGGGCCGATCACCGCGGCACGCGGATGGCGCCCGGCGGCGGCGAGAAGCGCATCGAGGGCGTCATCGACGAGCCAGGCGTCGGCGTTCAGGACGAGGACGTGCTCGGCGCCGGTCGCGGCGATCCCGCGGTTCCAGCCCGCGCAGAGCCCGCGGTTCTCGGCCTCCATCACCCGCACCTGCGGGAAGCGCTCGCGCACGACGTCGACCGTCCCGTCGGAGGAGCCGTTGTCGACGACGACGGTGTCGATGCCCTCGACGCTCTCGAGGCACTTCTCGATCCACGAACGCGCGTCGTACGTCACGACGACGCACGCGACGGAGCCAGCGTCAGCCATGCTCGATCCGCGGCCGCGAGCCGCCTCGGATCCCTTCGAAGAGCAGGACGACCGCACCCGGCAACGCGAGAAGCGTCGTGACGAGGAAGAACAGGAACCCCGCCGCGAAGGCCGTGTCGGCGGGGACGCCCACACTCCCGAGGAAGCTGACGAAGAACGCCTCGCGCACCGCGATCCCGTTGAGCGTGAACGGGACGAGCAGGACGAGGAAGAACAGCGGGCCCATCACGTAGTAGATCCGCGGCCCGAGCTCGATCCCCACGGCCTTCCCCGCGCTCCAGATGGAGAGCACGCGGACGGCCTGGATCAGCGTCGTGTACGCGAAGACGCCGGCGAGCAGCCGAAGGTGGCCGCGATAGTGGTGCACGCCGTCGTAGAGCGCGCGCATCGGCCGCTCGACGCGAAACGCAGTGAGCACGGGCCGGAGCCGTACGAGGAGCGGCCGAGCCGACCGCGCGAAGAAGAGGAACCCGAGCGCGAACGAGGCGACGACGAAGGCGCCCTCGATCCAGAGGTATGCGCCGACGTCGTAACGTCCGACCGCGAGCAGGAAGCCGATCGCGCCGAGCGCGAGCGTCGCGACGCCGCCGAGCGCCCGCTCGAGGAGGACGATCGCCGTGATGTCGCCGGTCCGCCCGTGATGCCGCCGGGACGTCTCGAGCACGCGCCACGCGTCGCCTCCGATCGCAGTCGGGAGCACCTGGCCGGCCGTGTACGACGTGAAGTAGGTGCGGGTGAGCCAGGTCAGGCGGTCGTCGATCCCCTGCGCGCGTAGCAGCCAGCGCCACCGCACGGCCATCAGCGGGACCGTGCCGATCATGATCGCGACCGCCAGCGCGAACCACGCGAGGTTCGCGTCGAGCAGGATGTCGATGGTCGTCCCGAGGTCGACCTTCCAGACGAGGTAGGCGAGCGCGAGCCCCGTGAGGAGGAGCGTCAGGCCGATCCGGGTCGAGCGCTTCATGAGGCAAGGCGGGCGTGCACCCGGCGGACCGCGTCGATCGCGTCCTCGATGTCCTCGTCCGAGTGGGCCGGGGAGAGTGGCAGTGAGAGCACCTCGTCGCCCGCCCGCTCGGCGACGGGAAGGCGCGGCTGGTCGGGGTAGCGCTCCCGGAACCACGTCAGCCGGTGCACGGGCAGGAAGTGGATGCTCGTCGCGATGCGCTCCTCGGCGAGCGAGCGCTGGTACTCGTCGCGAGTCGCGCCCCCGCCCTCCGGGTCGATCCGAACGGCGTAGAGGTGGTGCGCGTGGGTGTCGCGGGCGTCACGCGCGAGCGGCGTGATCCCGTCCAGGTCTCCGAGCCCGTCGTCGTAGAGCGCGAACTGCCGCGACCGGATCTCGCCGTGCGTCTCGAGCTTGTCGAGCTGGGCGAGCGCGATCGCGGCCAGGACGTCCGGGAGGTTCGCCTTGTAGCCCGCGGTCACCTGGTCGTAGCGCGAGCCGTCGCCCCTGCGTGTGAGGCGCATGCTGCGGATGCGGTCGGCGACGTCGCCGCGATTCGTCGCGACGAGCCCGCCCTCACCGGCGGCGACGTTCTTCGTCGCGTAGAGGGAGAAGGCGGACGCGTCGGACAGGCCGCCGAGCTTCCGCCCGCGATAGCGGCTCTCGAGCGCGTGCGCGGCGTCCTCGACGACCGGGACGCCGAGCGCGTGGATCGGGTCGAGGTCGCACGGCTGCCCGGCGAGGTGGACGGGGAGGATCGCCTTCGTCCGTTCGCCGACGAGCGGTGGCAGCAGCGCCGGGTCGAGGTTGAGGTCGTCCTCGCGGACGTCGCAGAACACCGGCGTCGCGCCGCAGTGCTCGATCACGTTCGCGGTCGCCGGCCAGGTGATCGGAGACGTGATCACCTCGTCACCGGGCCCCACGTCGAGAGCGAGGAGCGCCAGGTGCATGGCCGCCGTCCCGGAGCTCACCGCGAGGGCGTGGTCGACCTCGAGGTACGCGGCGGCGCGCTCCTCGAGGAGCGCGGAACGAGGTCCGGTCGTCAGCCAGCCCGAGCGCAGTGTCTCGGCGACAGCGGCGACCTCCTCCTCACCGAGCGCGGGAGGCTGGAAGCCGAGGGGCGTGTCACGGCGCGTCCGCATCGACCCGGAAGCGTACGGCGTCCGCCGCACGGCGACCCCGCGCCAGCCCCTCCTCCCGATCCGCGCCGGTGGCGAGGACCGCCCCCGCCCGGTCGGCGCCCCGCCTGAGCCGGGCCGAAGACGTGCCCCGGCCGGCGGTAGACGCGCACCCACTCGACGCCGTCGCCCGCCTCCGCGACGTCGACGCCCTCGACCGCGACCAGCCGCCCCGCCGGCGGCACGAGGAACACGACGGCCGCGCCGCGCATCGGCGACCCCGAGGCCGCGCCGGGCAACTCGTGCAACGTGTCGTTCCACGCCTCGCCGAGCGCTGCCGCGATCGCGAGCGCGTTCAGGTCGATACCGAGGGCCGCGCGGCAGAGCTCGGCGTCGTGCCCGCCGCCGAGCCGGGCGGCGACCTCCATCACCACCGGCCCGTCCGGGCCGAGCCGCAGCTGGGTGTACGACGGCCCGTCGCGGATCCCGACCGCCTCGACCGCCGCCCGCGCGACCTCGACCGCGGGACCCGGATCACCGGCCGTGGGCCAGACGTGGGCGAGCGCGACCCCGAAGGCGGGCGGATCGGCGGTGAGCCGGTCGGTGACGGTCAGCGGGAGGAACTCGCCGTCGCGCGAGAACGCGCTCACCGTGACCTCGGGCCCCTCGACGTGCTCCTCGACGAGAACGCCGCCGCCGCGGGACTCCGACGTCGCCGCCTCGAGCGCCCCGGCGACGTCCTCGCGGCGCGTGACGAGCGTGAGGCCACGCTGCCCCTGCCGGTCCGGCGCCTTGACGACGCACGGGAACGACGGCACGTCGTCCGGCGCGAAGTCGCGCGGGTGTGGGACACCGGCTGCGGCGAACGCCTCGCGCTGGCGGAGCTTCGACGTCGCGACCGCGGCGACGCTCGGGTCGATGGGATGCCCGATCCCCATCCTCACCGCCACGCGCGCGGCGATGCCGACCGTCCAGTCCGCGCCCGGCGACACGATCCCGTCGACGTCACGGGCGCGGGCGAGCCGCTCGACGCCGTCCTCGTCCTCCGTCGAGAGCACCGCGCACTCGTCCGCGAGCGGGAAGCCGACCGCCCGCGGGTCGCGGTCGACGGCGATCACCTCCAGGTCGCCGCGTGCCCGGGCGGCCTCGAGCAGCCCGAGCTGGGCCGGGCCCGCGCCTAGGACGAGGAGACGTGGACGCGCCCGAGGACGCCGCGCCACCAGGCCTCGTTCTCGCGATACCAGGCGACCGTGCGGGCGAGCCCGTCCTCGAACCCGATCGACGCCCGCCAGCCGGTCAGCTCCGCGAGCTTCTCGGTCGAGCCGATGTGCCGGTCGACCTGCCCCGGGCGCTCCTCGACGTGGACGGTGGTCGCGTCGGGGTTGCCGACCACGTCGAGCACGAGCTTCGCGATGTCCAGCACGGAGATGTCGACGCCGGTCGCGACGTTCACGACCTCGCCGGCGACCCGTTCGAGCGGCGCCTCGACGAGCGCCTCGATCGCCGAGGCGGTGTCGTCGACGTGCAGCCAGTCCCGGCTCGCCAGCCCGTCGCCGTGGATCGTCAAGGGCTCGCCCGAGAGCGCCTGCGTGATGAAGCGCGGGACGACCTTCTCCGGATGCTGGCGCGGGCCGTAGTTGTTGAACGGCCGCACGATCACGATCGGCAGGTCGTACGTGATGCGGTAGCTGTAGGCGAGGCGGTCCCCGCCCGCCTTCGTCGCGGCATACGGGCTGCGCGGGTTCACCGGGTGCTGCTCGTCCATCGGGTCGCTCTCCGCGGTCCCGTACACCTCGCTCGACGAGATGAGCAGGAACCGCTCGACCGGCGTCTCCCGGATCGCGTCGAGCAGGATCTGTGTTCCCTCGACGTTCGTCGTCACGAACTCGGACGCGCCGTCGAGGATCGACTTCTCGACGTGCGACTCCGCCGCCGCGTTCACGATCACGTCGATGCCGCCGACGATCTCGCCCACGAGCCCGGCGTCTCGGATGTCGCCGTGGACGAACTCGAGCCGCGGATGGCTCATCACGTCGGCGAGGTTCTCGAGGTTGCCCGCGTACGTGAGGGCGTCGAGCGAGACCACCTCGTGTCGGGTGTGCTCGAGCAGGTGACGGATGAGGTTCGACGGGATGAACCCGGCGCCGCCGGTGACCAGGACTCGCCTGCCCACGCGTCAGAGCTCGCGGTCGACGAGGTAGAGGGGGCGGTGCTCCACGATGCGCTGGATTCTGCCCAGATACTCGCCGACGAGAGCGAGGATGAAGCCCTGCACGCCGAGGACGGCGACGACGAGCGCGGCGAGGAGGAGCGGGCCGGGGAAGTCCCCCTCGCCGATCCAGTAGACGACGCCGTACAGGCCGAGGGCGAACGAGGCGAGCGAGCAGAGGAGCCCGAGCACGACCCCCGCCGTCTGGATCGGTTGCGGCCAGAACCCCGCGAGGACGTGGAGCGCGGTGCGGGTCAGCCGGAGCGGCGAGTAGCGCGAGGCGCCCTCGCGCGGCGCGTGACCGACGTCGACCTCCACGACGGACGCGCCGCCCGACAGGACGAGCGCCTTCGTGAACTTCTGCCGGCCGATCGCGCCGAGCATCGGCTCGACCGCCTCGCGCCGGTAGGCGTTGAACGCGCAGCCGAAGTCGGAGATGTCGACGCCGGTGAAGCGTCGCAGCATGCCGTTGATCAGCCGCGACGGCAGCGTCCTCCCCCAGGAGTCCCGCCGCGCGGCGCGCCGCCCGCTCGCCACGTCGTAGCCCACCTCGACCGCCTCGACGAGCGCCGGGACGTCCTCCGGGGGGTTCTGGAGGTCGCCGTCCATCGTCACGAGGATCGCGCCGCGCGCGCGGGAGAGGCCGGCGTGCATGGCGGGGTGCTGCCCGGAGTTCCGCTTCAGGCGCACCGCGCGGACGTGGGGATCGCCGGCGTGGATGCGCTCGAGCGCGGCGAACGTCCCGTCCGTCGAGCCGTCGTCGACGTAGACGATCTCGTAGGCGCGGCCGAACGCCGCGAGGGTCTCGGTGAGCCGCCGCTGGAGCTCGTCGAGCGTCGCGACCTCGTCGTAGAGCGTCACGATGACCGAGAGCTCCGGTCGCGCGTCGCCCTTCTCGACGCTCTCCGGCGCGCTCAGGGTCTCGGGCCGCGACACGCCCCGGAGCGTAACCCGGCTAGCGTGCTCCGCGTGGCCTGGCGACGCGACGACGTGATCGTGCACCGCGAGATCTTCCGCGGCGTCCCGTGGTGCGTGATGCCGGTCGTCGTCGTGGAGGACACGCCGGAGCTGCTGGTGACCTACCTCCCCGAGCACGCGCCGTTCGCGTTTCCGCCGAGCGCCGACGGGCGGCCGCACCCCTGGCACGGGAAGCGCCGCTGGCGCGGCAACGGGGTGCTGATGCTCCGCCGGTCGGATGAGGCGGTCTCGATCTGGCACTTCTGGGACGGCCCTCACCGGCGCTTCAGCGGCTGGTACCTCAATCTCGAGGAGCCGTTCCGCCGGACGGCGACCGGCTACGACACCGCCGACCTCGAGCTCGACATCTGGATCCCCGCCGGCGGGACGTGGCGGTTCAAGGACGAGGAGCTCCTCGAGGAGCGCGTCCGGGACGGCCGCTACACGGTCGAGCAGCGCGATGCGATCCGTGCGCTGGGGGACGAGCTCGGCGCGAGGCTCGACCGGGGCGAGCGGTGGTGGGACGACGGCTGGGCCGACTTCGACCCCGACCCGGCGTGGCGTGCGACCTCCTTCCCGCCGGGGTGGGAGAGCGAGCCGGTGCCTCCAGCGCCCTCGCCGGACGCGTACCGCGCGCTCGACTGACGGAGAAAGAGACCGCGGTGCCCGGCCGAAGCCGGGCACCGCACGTCGTTCCTACGAGCCGCCCGTCGCCTCGGCCGGCTTCGGCTCGATGCCGCCACGGGTCTCGCCCTCGTGCGGCGCCTCTACCGTGACGTTCGGCAGCAGGCGATCCAGCCAGCCCGGGATGTACCACGTCTTCTCGCCGAGCAGCGTGAAGAACGCCGGCACGAGCGTCATCCGCATCACGAGTGCGTCGACGAGGATCGCGACGGCGAGCAGGATCCCGAACTCCTTCGAGACGCGGTCACCGCTCAGGATGAAGGCCGCGAAGACCGTTCCCATGATCACCGCCGCAGCGACCACGACCCGGCCGATGGCCGCGATGCCGTGGTCGATCGCCTCACGCGTGCGCAGGCCGTGGACGTGCTCCTCCCGGATACGGCTCATCAGGAAGACCATGTAGTCCATCGACAGCCCGAAGAGGATCGCGAAGGCGATCGGCGGGATGAACGTCTCGATCGGGCCGGTGCGGTCGAGCCCGGTGAGCCCGAGGAGGTGCCCCTCCTGCACGACGAGGGTCAGCACGCCGAAGGCGACGAAGGCCGACAGGATCGTCGTGACGGCCGCCGTCAGCGAGACGACGATCGACCGGAACGCCATCGCAAGCACGATGAACGTGACGCCGATGATGTAGAGGAGGAACAGCGGCGCGCGCTCCATGATCCGGTCGCCGATGTCCTTGAACGCCGCGGTTTGCCCCGAGACGTACGCGACCGCGTCTCCGCCCTCGGTGGCCGTGGGCACGACGTCGGAGCGCAGGTGGTCGACGAGCTCGTCCGTCGCCTCGTCCTGCGGCGCAGAGGTCGGCGTGACGAAGACGAGCGCAACGCTCTTCGAGTCGTTGAACTGCGGCTCGCCGACGGAGGCGACACCGGGCAGATCCTGGACGTCGTCGAAGATGCGCTGCGGCGCCTGGTCATCGCCGTTCACGTCGACGACGATCGGGATCGGCCCGTTGAAGCCCGGCCCGAAGCCCTCCGCGAGGAGGTCGTAGGCCCGGCGGGCGGTCTGCTCGGTTGGCTGCGTGCCCTGGTCACCGACACCGAGCCGGACGAGCCCGGACGTCGCCGCGAGCGCCAGGACGACGATCAGGACGACCGGGAAGACGACCTTCGCCCTCCGCGTCACGAACCTGCCCCAGCGGGCGATGAGCGTCTTTTCGCGTGCCGCCTCCGAGTCGTCGATTGCCGGCAGGAACGGCACCTTCAGCCGGTCGATCTTGTGCCCGAGCATCCGCAGCACCGCGATGAGCAGCGAGTTGGCGAGCAGCACCGTGGTGAGCACGCCGAGCGCACTGCCGATTCCCAGCTTCGTCACGAAGTCGAGCCCGAAGAAGGCGAGACCCGTCACGCCGATCGCAACAGTCAGGCCGGCGAACAGCACGGCACGGCCGGCGGAGGCGCCGGCCTCGGCGGCGGCGTCCTCCGGCGACAACCCCTCGTGCAGCAGCTGCCGGAACCGTGTCACGATGAACAGCGAGTAGTCGATCCCGACACCGAGGCCGATCATCGACACCAGGATCGGCGTGATCGTGTTGATGTCGGTCAGGCCGGCGAGGATGAAGAGGAGCAGGAACGCTGTCAGCAGCGCCGCGATCGCGAGCACGATCGGGATAAACGCGGCGACGAACGTGCGGAACACGATCAGCAGCACGATCAGCGCCGCGAGCAGCCCGAGCAACTCGGACGTGCCCTGCTCGATCGGCGGGAACTCCGCGTCGCCGTTGAACTCGACGGTCACGCCGACCGGCGCCACCGCGTCGCGGACTGCATCCTGGACGGCGACGACCGACTCGCGGTCCTCGTCGTAGATCACGCGGTCGAACTGCGCCTCCGCGTACGCGATGCGTCCGCTTTCGGCGAAGGTCTGGTCGCTGAACGGGTCGGCGACGCTGGTCAGACCCGCCTTGTCCTCGGTCGGCTTGAACGCGGCGTCGGTCCGCAGCTCCTGCATGGCCGACTCGATGGCCGCCTTGCGCTCCTCCGTGTCGAGCCGCTCGCCTTCGGGCG
Source organism: uncultured Actinomycetes bacterium (assembly GCA_963706915.1). Taxonomy (GTDB): domain Bacteria; phylum Actinomycetota; class Thermoleophilia; order Gaiellales; family Gaiellaceae; genus Gaiella. Next base: position 227,250 of record CAVPOH010000004.1, on the reverse strand, counting down.
CAGCGAACACGACGTTGAGCACGCCACCCTGCTCGGTGGCGAACTCCTGCTCGATGAGGTCCGTCGCGCGCTGCGTGTCGGAGCCGGGGATCTCGAACTCGTCGCGGAGCCCGCCGCCGACGGTGGCGACGAGGGCGATCAGGACGACGACGATCCCGAGCCAGGAAAGCAGGACGCGCCGCGGATGGGCCGCGCAGGCGCGGGCCCAGCCGGCCCAGGCACCCGTTGCCAGGCGTTCGTGAGCTGCCCTCCGTCCGTTGCCGTGCGTTGTTGCGTCAGTTCCCACGCTTTCCTCCATCACTCGCGCTCATTCGAATGTCCACGCTCCGCTGACCGATTCCGGGGTCGGAACTCATCGGTTCCGGGCTCTCCCAGGCTCGCACGACGGACGTAGTGCCACAGTAGGGCGACCAACCGTCCCGAGGGTGCGGTTCCCCGTACCCCTCACGCTGCCTCCGCCAACGGCTCGTCTGTCATGACAGAAACCTCGTCGCGGCGCCCGCGGCCGGGGATGGCGAACGCGGCCAGCGCCCCGACGGCGACGACCGCCGCGCCGACGAGCACCGAGGTGTTCATCCCGTCGCTGAACGCCTCCGCCGACCGGTAGCCGCCGACGTGCGCGAAGACCGCGGCGAGCACGGCCACGCCGAAGACGCCGCCGAGCTCGCGGATCGCGTTGTTGGCCCCCGACGCCTGGCCCTCCTCCTCGGGCCGCACTGCCGAGAGCACGACGTTCGCCACCGGTGCGAAGAACAGCGCCATGCCGATGCCGGCGACGATGAACGGCGCGATGAGCGACGAGTACGGCACCGTCGGCGTCGAGACGAGACCGATCCACGCGAGCGCGACCGCCTGCATCGCGAGGCCCGTCCCGATGATCAGCTTCGGCGGGATGCGGTCGGAGAGCGCGCCCGCGACCGGGGCGATGAACATCGGCGCGAGCGTCCACGGGAGAATCCGCAGCCCCGCGCCGAGCGGCGAATAGCCCTGAACGGTCTGGAAGAACTGCGCGAGCAGGAAGATCGACCCGAACATCCCGAAGAACATCAGGAGCGAGGCGAGGTTCGAGAGCGAGAACGCCGCCGAGCGGAAGAATCGCATCGGGAGCATCGGCGCCCGGGTGCGAAGCTCCCAGGCGACGAACGCCGCGACGAGGATCGCGCCGCCCATCAGCGACCCGACGATCTCGGGGCTTCCCCAGCCCTCGGCGTTTCCGCGGACGAGCCCCCAGACGATCCCGAACAGCCCGGCGCTCGCCAGCGCGAGGCCGGGGAGGTCGAGCCGACCGCCGGGCCCGTGGCTCTCGGTGAGCTTGCGCATCGCCAGCGGAAGGAGGACGAGGCCGATCGGCACGTTGAGCCAGAAGATCCACTGCCACGCGATGCCCTCGACGACGGCGCCGCCGACGACTGGGCCAAAGGCGATCGCGAGCCCGCCGATGCCGCCCCACGCGCCGAGCGCGAGGCCGCGCTTCTCCGGCGGCACCGCTGCGCTGAGCAGCGTCAGGGTCAGTGGCATCACGAGCGCGCCGCCGAGACCCTGGACGGCTCGGGCGACGTTCAGCGCGTCGACGGTCGGCGCGAGCGCCGCGGCGACCGACCCCAGCGTGAAGACGAGTAGCCCGATCGAGAACACGCGGCGCCGCCCGAACCGGTCGCCGAGCGCGGCACCGGTGAGCAGGAGCACCGCGAAGGTGAGCGTGTACGCGTTGACCGTCCACTCGAGATCGGCCAGCGACGCATCGAGATCCGTGCGGATCACGGGCAACGCCGTCGTGACGACGAGGTTGTCGAGGGAGACCATGAACAGGGCGATCGACGTGATCGCGAACGTCCAGAGCGTCCGGGTCCTGGCGGTCATCGGTGTCCTCCGTTCTCCATTTTGTGATCAGTCACTCACAACTTGGTCGAAATCGAGAAGGGTCATGCGTCCGCGGACGAGAGCGCGGATGCCTTCTCCACGCCGATGCAGCCCTCGATCAGCCGCCGGGCCCACGGCTCGCGCGTTCCCCACAGGTCCATCGCCGCGACCACGTTCAGCAGCATCCCGTGCGCGAACCAGTTCGCGACGGTCCCCCGGTCCAGCCCCGACACCGTTTCCACGAAGAGGTGGAGACGGCCGTAGCCGGTCGTCATCGCCTCGCGCACGTCGGGGTCGTCGCACGCCGCGTACGCCTGCATCTGCGCGAGCAGCATCGTTCGATCGCCCGTCACCATGGCGACGTACGCCTCGCCCATCGCCTCGAGCGCGTCCTCGCCGCGGAGCCCGCCGGCCGCCGTCCGGAACACCTCGAGCGTGTCCGCGAGGCACCGCTCGACCGTCGCGACGAAGAGCTTCTTCTTCGTCCCGAAGAGGCGGAAGAGGTACGGCTGCGAGATCCCGGCCGCTTCGGCGATCGCCTCGGTGGAGGTGCCGTGGAGGCCGCCCCGTGCGAACGCGACCTGTGCGGCCCGGAGGACGGCGTCGCGGCGCTCGGCCGCGGTGCTGCGTGTTCCTTCGACCATGGATAGTGAGTGATAACTCACATAAGTCGGCTTGTCAAGTGCGGTACGGTGTCGGACGTCGGCCCGACACCTGCTCTTCCCGTCCGACCCTGCAGACATCCGACACCGCGGAGCCTGTGTCGGTCTGAAGTCCGACGCCAACCACAGGATGGGCATCGAGCCCATCCTGTGGTTGTCTATCGGGTCGATGGAGGTGCTCACCCCGCGCACCGTGCAGGAGGCGCTCGAGCTCAAGGCCGAGCGTCCCGAGGCGCGGTTCATCCAGGGCGGCACCGACGTCATGGTCGAGCTCAACTTCGGGCACTCACGCCCGCCGGCGATCGTCAACCTCGGCGAGCTCGCCGAGCTGCGCGGGTGGAAGGAGGAGAACGGCGCGCTGCGGCTCGGCGCGGGACTGACGTACACCGAGGCGATGGCCGCTCCCCTCGCGGATCGGCTCCCGGCGCTCGCGGAGGCGTCGCGCACCGTCGGCTCGCCGCAGATCCGGAACCGCGGGACGATCGGCGGGAACCTCGGCACGGCGTCACCCGCAGGCGACGCGCTGCCGCCGCTCCTGGTCGACCACGCGACGGTCGAGATCGCGAGCCTCCGCGGAGCCCGGACGATGCCGCTGTCCGAGTTCCTCCTCGGCGTGAAGCGGACGGCGCTCGAGCCGGACGAGCTCATCACCGCGGTTCACGTCTCGCCGTCCGGCGGCGCCCAGACGTTCATGAAGGTCGGGCCGCGAAACGCGATGGTGATCGCGATCTGCTCCCTCGCCGTGGTCGTCGACACCGACGCGGGCGAGGTGCGGGCGGCGTTCGGGTCGGCCGCCGTCACCGCGCGCCTCGTGACCGTGCCGCTCGCCGACGCCGCGACGCTCCCCGAGCGGGTCGCCGAGGCGGCGAGCCCGATCGACGACGTCCGGGGGACCGCCGTGTATCGGCGCCACGCGCTCGGTGTGCTGGCGGGGCGCGCGCTCGAGAGGTGCCTACGCTCGTGAGGATCTCGCTGACGGTCAACGGTGTGCTCCGCGAGGCGGATCTCTGGGGCGGCGAGAGCCTCCTCACGGCGCTCCGCGACACGCTCGAGCTCCCCGGGTCGAAGAACGCGTGCGAGCAGGGCGAGTGCGGCTCGTGCTCCGTGCTTCTCGACGGAGAGCTCGTGTGCGCGTGCCTCGTCCTCGCCGCGCAGGCGAACGGCCACGAGGTCGTCACCGTCGAGGGCCTCGCGAACGGTGACGACCTCCATCCGGTGCAGACAGCGTTCGTCGAGGCAGGCGCGGTGCAGTGCGGGTTCTGCACGCCCGGGCTCGTGGTCGCCGTCGCCGACCTGCTCGAGCGGACGCCCGACCCCTCCGAGGACGAGGTCCGGGAGGCGCTCTCGGGCAACGTCTGCCGCTGCACCGGCTACGTGAAGATCTTCGACGCCGTGCGCATCGCGCAGGAGCGCCGATGAGCGTCACGGCGCCGCAGACGCGGCTCCGGGTGGGCCGCGTCGGCGAGCGCCTGCTACGCGACGATGCGATCCCCAAGGTGAAGGGCGACTTCGCGTACGCGAGCGACCTCTCCGCGCCGGGGATGCTGTGGGGGGACACGCTGCGCAGCCCGCGCCCCCACGCGCGGATCGTGTCGCTCGACATCGCCCCCGCACTCGCGCAGCCGGGCGTCCACGCCGTCCTCACCCACACCGACGTCCCCGGGCGCAAGACGTACGGGCTCGAGTTCCCGGACCAGCCCGTCCTCGCGATCGACCGCGTGCGCTACGTCGGCGAGCCGATCGCGATCGTCGCGGCGGAGCATCCCGAGCAGGCGCGCCGTGCGCTCGAGGCGATCGTCGTCGAGTACGAGGCGCTCGAGCCGGTCGTCGACATGGAGCGCGCGCTCGAGCAGGACCCGCTCCACCCGGATCGTCCGACGATGGGGCACGGCTACCGCGACGACCCGCGACCCAACGTCGTCCGCCACATGGTCATCCGCCATGGAGATCCCGAGACGACGGGCGACGTCGTCGTCGAGGGCGTCTACGAGCTCGGCATCCAGGACCAGGCCTTCCTCGGGCCCGAGTCCGGTCTTGCCGTCCCCGACGGCGAGGGCGGCGTCGACATCCACGTGGCGACGCAGTGGCTCCACGTCGACCGCGACCAGGTCGCCCCGTGCCTCGGGCTACCGCTCGAGCAGGTGCGCATCCACCTCGCCGGCGTGGGCGGCGCGTTCGGCGGCCGCGAGGACCTGTCGATGCAGATCCACGGCGCGATGCTCGCGCTCCACGCGAACCGTCCGGTGAAGATGGTCTACGACCGCGCCGAGTCGTTCACGGGGCACGTCCACCGTCACCCGGCCCGGATCTGGTGCGAGCACCGCGCAACCCGCGAGGGTCGCCTCACGTGCGTCCGCATGCGGATCCTGCTCGACGGCGGCGCGTACGCCTCGAGCTCGACGGCGGTCGCGTCGAACGCGGCCTCGTTCGCGCTCGGCCCGTACCGGGTCGACAACGCGCTCATCGAGTCCACGGCGGTCTACACGAACAACCCGCCGTGCGGCGCGATGCGCGGGTTCGGCGCGGTACAGACGTGCTTCGCCGCGGAGGCCCAGATGGACCTGCTCGCGGCCGAGCTCGCGATCGACTCCGTCGAGCTGCGGCTCCTGAACGCCCTCGAGCCCGGCGACAGCCTCCCGACGGGTCAGGTCGTGGCGGGCTCGCTGCCGACGCGAGAGGTGATCCGGCGGGCGGCCGCGATGACGATCCCGGGCGAGGAACCGCTTCCGCGCGACCCATTGCGGCTGCCCGGCGGCGCGGGCAACACGACGCGCGGCGAGGGCGTCCGGCGCGGCGTCGGCTTCGCCGTCGGGTTCAAGAACATCTGCTACTCGGAGGGCTTCGACGACTCGTGCGCGGCGCGCGTGGTGCTCCGCGCGGACGGCGGCGCGGAGGTGCACTGCGCCGCCGCCGAGGTCGGCCAGGGCGTGGTCGGGGTGATCCTGCAGGTCGCGCGCACCGAGCTCGGCACGGAGGACGTGGCGCTCGCCGCGCACACGACGGCTTCCGTCGGCTCGGCGGGCTCGGCGTCCGCGTCGCGGATGACGTGGATGGCCGCGGGTGCGGTGCGGGACGCGTGCCGTGCGGCCCTCGAGGAGCGCGAACGGCAGGGTGGCGGCGAGGTCGACGTCGAGCGTGTCTATCGCCACCCGCGGACGACGCCGCTCGACCCGGAGAACGGCCAGATCACGGGCGAGCGCGCCCACGTGGCCCTCGCGGTCGCCGCGATGCGGGTCGTCGTCGAGGTCGACGTCGATCTCGGCCTGACGCGCGTCGTCTGGATCGGCACGTCGCAGGACGTCGGCAAGGCCGTCAACCCGCTGGCGGTCGAGGGTCAGATCGAGGGCGGCACCGCCCAGGGCCTCGGCCTCGCGCTGATGGAGGAGATCATCACGCGCGACGGCGAGATCCTCAACGCGAGCTTCACGGACTACCTCCTCCCGACGGCGCTCGACATGCCGCCCGTCGAGATCGACCTCGTCGAGGTGGCGGAGCCGGACGCGCCCTACGGCGCGAAGGGCGTCGGCGAGCCGCCGACCGTCGTCTCGACCGCTGCGATCGTGTCGGCGCTCCGTAACGCGACAGGCCGGCCTCTGACGCGCGTGCCGGTGCGTCCCGCCGACATCTGCTTCTGACGTGGGGAACCCATGGTTCCCCCACGAGCGCCCTCCTTCAGCGCACGACCCGGACGAGCAGGGTTGGCCTCGCGGCCGGCAAAGCCGGCCTCCGCCGCCAAGGCAAGCGCCGCGGCGACGGAGTGGAAGCCATGCGCCGCGAAACGGTCGGTCAGCGCACAACTGAGGCGAGCGCCGACGCCGCCGCGTCGGGATCGAACTCGAACGGACCGGGGCCGCCCACGTACGTGAGCCGCCCACCCGGCTCGGCGACGTAGAGCCGCTCCGGCCAGGCGGCGAACGCCTCGCTCACTGCGTCGTCCATCCCGTCGACGAGCACCGGCAGCGTCAGCCCCAGTCGCTCGACACCCTCGCGGGCCGCCGCGAACCGCTCCTCGAGCGTCGCGTGCTGGCGCAGGAGCACGCCGTCCTCGAGGTTCGCCGGCATCTGCCACTCGTCGACCGCGTGCGCCTCCGCGACGTAGAGGAAGACGACGCTCGCGCGTTGCCGGAAGCGCCGATGGAGATCTTCCAGGTCGCCGGACCGGCGACGAAACGGCGGTCAGGTGAAGCTGCCGAAGACGATCAGGAGCGGACGGTCGCGGGCGAGGTCGCGCAGCGCGAGGCGCGACCCGTCGTCGAGCCGGGCGGCGTCGAGATCGGGCAGGAGGTCGCCGACGGCGAGCCGGGCCGGGCGCCGGTACCGCGCGAGCGTCGACACCACGACCTCGCGCTCGTCCCCGTCGAGCTCCTCGACGTAGGCGCGGTCGCGCGGATCGAGGGCCTGCAGGCGTGGGTCGTCCGTCGTCGTCATGTCCTACTGAACCATGCCACAGCTGCTCGCCCCGGGAACCGCGAAGGCGCCGCGGGTGTAATCACGGCGTGCCCCGTCGTGTCTCGAGCCTTCGAGCGCCGCTCGGCCTGCTGCTCGCCGCTGCGATCTGCACGCTGCTCGCCGCGGGCCTGGCCCGGGCGACTCCCACCGCCGGGTCCGAGTGCGTGGGGACGCTGCCCACGCGAATCACGCGCCCGGAGCCGGCTCCGTCCGCCGCGTCGTTCAACTACGGCAACGCCCGGCTCCGCGTCCACCTCGGGTGGCCGAAGGGGCACCTCGCCGCAGGCATCCTCCCCGACGGCGGCTCGCGGGCGACGGTCGAGGACGACGGCTCGATCCACACGAAGCTCGGCTGGTGGCGCAGAGCGACTGGCCGGCTGCGTATCACCGGGCGGAGGCTCGACGCGGCCGCGCCGCCGCTCGAGGCGCACGTCCCGGCCGGCTACGGGCGGCACGGATTCCAGCCGACCGGCATCGTGTTCCCGACCGTCGGCTGCTGGCGCGTCGAGGGACGCGTCGGCGACGCGCGGCTCACCTTCGTCGTGAAGGTCAGCAAGCTCCCCTGGCACTGACCTCGGGCTAGGAGGGCTTGGCGAAACAGGCGCTATGGAGACGAGGCCCGTTTCGCCCAGCCCTCCTAGGCGAAGCGCGCGAGAGCCGAGCACACCCGGTCGACGTCGTCCTCGGACATCGTCGTCGCGAACGGCAGCGCCAGTGCTCGCTCGAAGGCCGCGTCCGCGCCGGGGAACGAGCCGCGGTCGCGGTATGCGGACAGCCGGTTGACCGCGTACGTTCCGATCTGGGCCTCGATTCCCGCCTCGCGCAGGCCCGCCAGCGCCTCGTCCCGGCGGTCGAGCGAGACGACGTACGCCTGCCAGCCGTGCCGGTCGCCCTCGTCCGCTGGTGGGCGTCCCGACGAGGTGGGCGAGGCGCTCGGAGTACCAGCCGGCGACTCGCTCGCGTCGCATGGAGGAGCGACTCGAGCCGTGCGAGCTGCGGGATCCCGAGCGCGCAGAGGACGTCGGGAAGGCGGTAGTTGAAGCCCGGCGCCGGGATGTCGACGGGGCTCCCCGCGGCGATCCCGTGGTGGCGAAGGCGCCGGACGGCGGCGGCGAGCTCCGCCTCGTCGGTCGTGACCGCCCCGCCCTCGCCGGTCGTGACGATCTTGCGGGGGTGGAACGACAGGCACCCCATCAGCCCGAGCGCGCCGCACGGCGTGCCGCGGTAGCGCGCGCCGAGCGCGCCGGCGGCGTCCTCCACGAGCGGCGACTTCCTGCGGCACTGCGGTCTGGAGCTCCTCCCACGCGACCGGCCGGCCGAACAGGTGCACGGCGAGGACCGCGCGCGTCCGCGGCGTGACCGCGTCGGCGACGAGCTCGGGCGCACGAGGAACGTCTCCGGGTCGACGTCGACGAGCACGGCCCGCGCACCGCAGAGCTCGACCGCGTTCGCGGTGGCGGGGAACGTGTAGGCGGGGACGATCACCTCGTCGCCGGGGCCGATCCCGAGCGCGAGCACCGCGAGGTGGAGCGCCGCCGTCCCCGTCGAGACGGCGACCGCGTCCGCGGTGCCGACGGCGTCCGCGATCGCCCGCTCGAAGGCGGCGACCTTCGGCCCCATCGTCAGCTGTCCGCTCTCGAGGACCGCGGCGACCGCGGCGAGCTCGTCTTCGCCGACGTCCGGGCGCGCGAGCCGGAGGTCCGGCTCGGTCACGCCGCTGCGCCGAGCCTGGCGCGATACCACGCGATCGTGCGCTCGAGGCCTTCGTCCAGCTCGACCTGCGCCTCGAAGCCGAGCAGCGCCCGCGCCTTCTCGACGTTGGGGATCCGGAGCTCGACGTCCGTGTAGTCGAGCGGCACGAAGCGGATCTCGCCGGGACAGCCGGTCAGCCGCTTGATCCGCGTCGCGAGGTCGTAGATCGTGACGGCCGAGCGGGCGTTCCCGACGTTGAAGCTCTCGCCGACGGCGGCCGGGTGCTCGAGCGACGAGGAGGATCGCCTCGACCATGTCGTCGACGTAGCACCAGGCGCGGATCTGCGACCCGTCGCCGTGGATCTCGAGGTCGCGCCCGCCGAGCGCCGCCTCGATGAACGCGCGGATCGCGCCGCCGCCGATCTGGCCCGGGCCGTAGATGTTGAACGGGCGCACGGAGACCGTCGGCAGCCCGAGCTCGGAGTGGTACGCGTGCGACATGTGCTCGCCGGCGAGCTTCGAGACCGCGTACGTCCAGCGCGCCTCGCCGACCGAGCCGATCGTCGTGACGTGGGCCTCCTGGACGTTGAACGCGTGCTGGCCGAACACCTCGCTCGTCGAGAACTCGACGAGGCGCTCGACCGTGTCGCGCGTCGCGAGCGCGGCCTCGAGCGCGTTGTACGTGCCGATCACGTTCACGCGCATCGTCAGCACCGGGTTCGCGACCACGGTGTCCACCCCGGCGATCCCGGCGGCGTGGACGACGTGCGTGCAGCCGGCCGTGAGCTCCGTCAGCTGCGCCAGGTCGAGCACGTCGCCCTCGACGAAGTGGAAGTTCGGGTGGGTCTCGAGCTCCGTCCCCGACAGCGCGTCGCGGTGGAGGTTGTCGACCGCGATCACCTCGTTCTCCCCGACGAGGCGACCCGCGAGCGTCGTGCCGATGAACCCGGCGCCGCCGGTCACGAGGATGCGCTTGCCCGTCAGTGGACACGCGGGGGAGCTTCGATCGCGCCGGCTGGTGACCGATGGACGCGCGGCGGCGTACCTTCCATGGAGATGCGCGCCCTCCTCGTCCTCGGCTGTGCGCTCGTCCTGCTCGCTCCGGTGGCGCAGGCGTCGTCGACGACCGCGCTGACCATCGTGTACGTCGCGGACTCCGAGCGGCCGTCGGAGCGGGTCCGCTGGACGCTTCGCTGCGAACCCGTCGGCGGCACGCTCCCGCGCCGCGCGGCCGCGTGCCGCGAGCTCGCGCGCGTCGGCTGGCGCGCCTTCCAGCCTGTGCCGCCCGACATGGCGTGCACCGAGATCTTCGGCGGCCCGCAGGTCGCGATCGTCAGCGGCCGCGTCGACGGCCGCCGGGTGTGGGCGCGCCTCTCCCGCGTCGACGGGTGCCAGATCGCGCGCTGGGAGCGCGTCCCGTCGCTGCTGCCCGCGGGCGGGGCTCGGTAAGGCCCCGCGGCGGCTTCTCGCCTTCAGCCGCCCTCACCTCCGCCGCACCACCGGGCCGTCGGCAGGTGTCCGTTCCAGACATGTCCGCGTCCCGACTTCCCGGGCCGCCGACCTCCTCCCCACGGCTCATAGCCTAATAGGACAACAGCGACGAGTGGGACACGACCTCGACCGGCTTCGTGCCGATCGTTCCCCACGGTCGCCTCGACTAGCATCGCGCCGTGCCGAGCGTCCTCTTCGTCGGCGCGGGCCGCCACCAGCGCCGCGCGATCGCCCAGGCGCGCGAGCGCGGGATTCGCGTCGTCGCGGTCGACCGCAACCCCGACGCGGCGGGGCTCGAGGCGGCGGACGTCGCTGAGGTCGTCGACTTCGCCGACGTCGACGCGGTCGAGGCGGTCGCGCGACGGCACGGCGTCGACGGCGCGCTGACGGTCTCCGCGGACCGCGCCGTCCCGATCGTCGCCGCGGTCACCGAACGCCTCGGGCTCCCGACGATCGGCACCGACGTCGCCCACCGCATGACGCACAAGATCGCGATGCGCCGGACGCTCGCCGAGGAGGGGATCCCGCAGCCGCCCTTCGCGGCGGTCCGGAGCCTCGCCGAGGGACGAGCCGCGATCGAGGCGGTCGGGCTCCCCGCCGTGCTCAAGCCGGTCGACTCGGGCGGACAGCGTGGCGTCTTCCGGATCGACGACCCGGGCGACATGGAGTCGCACCTCCACGCGGCGCTCGCCGAGTCCCCGGCCCGCGAGGCGATCCTCGAGGGCTTCGTCGAGGGCACGGAGATGAACGGGATCGTAATCGCGCGCGGAGGCGACGTCACGCTGCTGACGCTCTCCGACCGGCTCCGGCCGCCGGGCATCGGCTTCGGCGTCGGCTGGATCCACGTCTATCCCGCCTCGATCCACTCGGACCAGCTCGAGCTCGCGGAGCGCGTCGCCGAGCGCTCGGTTGCGGCGCTCGGGCTCCGCGACGGGATCGCGTTCCCCAGCTGATCGCGTCGCCGGACGGCGGAGTCGCGGTCGTCGAGGTCGCGGCGCGCATCCCCGGCGGGCAGATGGCCGATCTCGTCCGCCACGCGGTCGGGGTCGACCTCGTCGATCTCGCGCTTCGCTTCGCGCTCGGCGAGCCGGTCCCGGACGACGTCGCGCTTCCGCGGTTCTCGCAGCCGCTCGCGATCCGCTTCCTCACGGCGTCGCCGGGACCGCTCCCGACGGGCCTGGTGACGGCGCGTGGGGCCGCTCGACGCCGTGCGCGCGAGCCGCGGCGTCGTCCAGGCCGAGACGTACCTCGTCGAGGGCGAGACGATCCGTCCCGTCCGGCTCGACGGCGATCGTCGCGGGTACGTGATCGCCACCGCCGACACGTCGATCGAGGCGCTCGCCCGCGCCGAGGCGGCCGCCCGGCTGCTCGAGGTGGAGGTCGAATGAGCGATCCGCGCACCGCGCTCGTGGCCGACGGCTACGACGCGATGATCGACACCTGGGAGGCGTGGAAGGATCGGATCGAGGACGACCCTCGCGCGGAATGGTGCAACGAGCTTCTCGACCGGCTGGCACGGGGAGCGAGGGTCGTGGAGCTCGGCTGCGGCGGCGGCACGGCCGAGACCCAGGCCCTGGCGCGCCGGTGTCGCCTCACGGGCGTCGACCTCTCCGAGGCACAGCTCGCACGAGCCCGACGTGCGCGTTCCCGCGGCCGACTACGTCCACGCCGACCTCACGACGGTCGAGTTCGAAGCACGCTCGCTCGACGCCGTCGCATCCTTCTACGCGCTCAACCACGTCCCCCGCGAGCTGCTCGCCCCGCTCTTCTCGCGCATCCACACGTGGCTCCGGTCGGGCGGCCAGCTCCTCACGACGCTGGGCGCGAGCGACGTGCCCGGCTGGACGGGAGACTTCCTCGGGGCGCCGAGCTTCTTCTCCGGCTTCCGCCCGAGACGAACCGTCGCCTCCTCGACGGGGCGGGGTTCACCATCGTCCGCGACGAGCTCGTGACGATCCGCGAGCCCGAGGGCGACGCGACGTTCCACTGGGTCCTGGCGCGGTCATGAGCTGCGCGTTCTCGCTCGACCACTATGGCGAGCTGCTCGAGGCAGCTCGTGCCGGCGGCTACCGGTTCGCCGGTTTCGAGAGCCCGCCGCAGCCCAGCGACCTGCTGCTCCGGCACGACGTCGACCTCTCCCTCGACGCCGCGCTGCGCATGGCCGAGCTCGAGGCGGAAGCGGGCGCGACGGCGACGTACTTCCTGATGACCGAGTCGGTCTTCTACAACCTCGCCTCGAAGGAGGGCGTCGAGGCGCTCGCCCGGCTCCGCGTGCTCGGCCACCGCGTCGGGCTGCACGCCGTGTACCCGCACGCGACTCTCGACGGGCGGTTCGACCCCGTCGTCGCGTGGCACAACCCCGACCCGGAGTACATGACGGCGCCGATCGACGGGGCCGTGAACGCGATGCAGGAGGGCTGGTTCGACCCCTCGACGTACCGCTCCGACTCGAACCAGCGGTGGCGGTTCGGCTGCCCCCACGACGAGCTGCGCACGGGAGCGTTCCCCTGGCTCCAGCTTCTCACGCACCCCGAGATCTGGGTCTATCCGGGCGACACGATGGGACAGACGATGCAGGCGATGCTCGACGCCGAGCGGGAGCGCCGCCTGGCGCAGCTGGCCGAGGACAGAATCGACCTGGCGTGAGCCTCCGTCCTGTCACCGTCCTCGTCTCCGCCTCCGGCGCGCCGGGGACCGCCGCGCTCCTCCGCGCGCTCCGCGAGAACGGTGAGCGCGACGTGCGCCTCGTCGGCACGGACATGTCCGAGCGCTCCGTCGGCCGTCACCTCTGCGACGCGTTCCACCTCGTCCCGGCCGGCTCGGACGCCGGCTTCGCGGACGCGGTGCTCGAGATCGTCGAGCGCGAGGGGGTGGACGTCGTCCTGCCGCAGTCGTCGTTCGACCTCGAGGGCCTCTCGGCCCATCGCGAGCGTTTCCCCGTGCCCGTCCTCGTGTCCGCTCCGGACACGATCCACCGGTCGAACGACAAGGCGGAGACGTACGCCTTCCTCCACCGGATCGGCGCCCCCGCGCCCGCGTTCCGCCGCGTCAACGGCGCCGCCGAGGTCGAGGCGGCCGCGCGCGAGCTCGGCTACCCCGACCGGCCCGTCTGCTTCAAGCCGGTCTTCTCGTCGGGCTCGCGGGGGTTCCGCGTCCTCGACCCGACGGTCGACCGCGCGCACCAGCTCCTGCACGAGCGGCCGGGCTCGGTCGCGATGCGCCTCGAGGAGGCCGTCGAGCTGCTCCCCGACGAGGGCGGGCCGGACCTGCTGGTGATGGAGCTCGCGACCGGCGGCGAGCGGACGATCGACGGGATCGCGAACGGGGAGCGCGTCGTCCTCGGTCACCCGAAGACGCGCGAGGCGATGCGCGCCGGTCTGGCGATGTACTTCGTGACGCTCGACGACGACGCGCTGATGGCGCTCGCCGACCGGATCGTCGCCGAGCTCGCGATCGAGTGGTTCTTCAACATCCAGCTCGTCGGCGACTTCGTGATCGAGATCAACCCGCGAATCTCGACGATCGTCTACCAGGATGACCTCAACCTCCCGTACCTCGGCGTGAAGCGCGCGCTCGGCGAGATCTCCGACGACGAGCTCGAGGCCCTCCGCCCGCTGATCCGCCCCGGACGGACCGCGCTCCGCTACTTCGACCAGCTCGAATGGGGCTAGGTGCACGCGGTACGTCATGAGATCCCGCCCGCTCCGCGGCGGGCAAGTTCTCCCGATGGGGGTCCGACTCGTGTCGCGGCCGGAGGCCGGCTTTGCCGCCCGGGAGGTCCACTCCGGGTTCGCTGTGCCGCAGTCGAGGAGGAGGGGGCTCGTGGGGGAACCGGCGGTTCTCTCGCGGGGAAACCATGTTTCCCCCGCGAGCCCCCTTCTTCCTTGAGGAGGGGGCGCATGGAGGAACCAGGGGTTCCCCCATGCTCGAACCACGGGGCTCCCCCACGTGAACCGACCTCTCCGCGTCGTCCACTGCCCCGTCAACACCGCGGGCGTCCCGTGGACGAACGTACAGGCCCTGCGCAGACGCGGGATCGACGCGCAGCTCGTCGTCTTCAACCGGTACGCGCTCCACCCCGAGGCCGACCGCTCGCTCGACCTCGAGGGCGGCCTCGTCCGGCGGCAGCTCGCGCAGTGGAAGGCGCTCGCGCAGCTGCTCCCCGCGACCGACCTCTTCCACTTCACGTTCGGGCTGACGCTCGTTCCGCAGTCGCTCCAGTTCCCGATCCTCCGTGCGTTCGGCAAGCGCTCGGTGATGCACTACCTCGGCTCGGACATCCGTGGAAAGCCGCCGGAGAAGCTCGGGTACGGCAAGAAGGCGGGCGCCGAGATCGTCGGCAGCTACGACGCGATCCGCTGGGTGCCGGAGGCGACCGTGATCCCGCCGGGGATCGACCTGACCGCGGTGACGCCGTCGCCCCCCTCCGGCCGCCGGCGCCCCGTGATCGTCCACGCACCGTCCTCGCGCCGCCGCAAGGGAACCGACCACGTGCTCCGCGCGTGCGAGGGCCTCGACGTCGAGCTCCGGATCGTCGAGGGCCTTCACCACGACGAGGCGCTCGCGCGCTATCGCGACGCCGACATCGTCGTCGACCAGCTGAACGCCGGTTGGTACGGGCTGTTCGCGATCGAGTGCATGGCGCTCGGCAAGCCGGTCGTCACGTTCCTGCACGACGAGGCGACGCGCCGGACCGAGGACGCGTTCGGGCTGGCGGTCCCGCTCGTCAACGCGTCTTCGGAGACCCTCCGTGACCGCCTCGCCGAGCTCGTGGCGATGGGGCCCTCCGGGCGGGACGAGATCGGCCGCGCCTCGCGCGCGTACGTCGAGCGCGTCCACGACCTCGAGCGCGTCACCGACAGCCTCGTCGAGCTCTACGACACCGTCCTCGCACCGGCGCGCGAGCCGCGCCCCAGCGATGGTCGTGCCGTCCGAGCCCGCCGCCGACATCCCGCCCGCGCTGCCGCTCGGTCAGAGCGAGCTCGAGTCGGTCGACATCTCCGACCCCGAGGCCATCGAGCAGCCGCGCATCCCCGCGGCGACGGGCGGGCTCGGCTCGCAGCTTCGGCGCCTCGGCCGCCACTCCGCCATCTACGGGATCGGCGGCCTCGTCTCGCGCATCATCGCGGTCCTCCTCCTGCCGCTCTACACGCGGTACCTGACGCCGTCCGACTACGGCAAGATCGAGACGCTCCTGGCGCTGACCACCGTGATGGGGCTGATCCTGCGGGCGGGGATCACGAGCGCCTTCTTCCGCTTCTACTTCGACGTGGACGACAACGCGGGACGGCTGCGCGTCATCCGCACGTCGTTCTGGTTCACGATGGGCGGCGGGACGCTCGGCCTCCTGCTGCTGCTCGCGCTCGCCGACCCGGTCTCGGAGGTGTTGTTCGGCACGTCCGGCGCCGCCAACCTCGTGCGGGCGTCCGGCGTCGCGCTCTGGGCGACGGTGAACTACGAGCAGCTGACGGCGCTGTTCCGGGTCGAGGAGCGCTCGGTCGCGTTCGTCTCGGCGAGCCTCGCCAACGTGTTCCTCACGATCGGGATCACGCTCCTCCTCGTCGTCGTGCTCGAGAAGGGTCCGCTCGGCGTCATCGTCGGGAACTTCAGCGGCACGCTGATCGTCTACCTCGTGCTGCTCTCCTACCGCCGCGAGCAGCTCGGGCTCGAGTTCGACCGCGGGCTCCTGCGCGAGATGAACCGCTTCGGGCTCCCCCTGGTCCCCACGGCGCTGTTCCTCTGGATGACGAACTTCAGCGACCGGTTCTTCCTCGTCTGGCTCGCGGACGTTTCCGAGGCGGGGCTCTACTCCGTCGGCGTCCGGGTCGCGTCGGCGATGGTGCTCCTCCTCACGGCGTTCCGCATGGCCTGGCCCGCGTTCGCCTACTCGATCCGCGACGAGGAGGAGGCGCGGCGGACGTACGCGTTCGTACTCACCTACCTCACCGTCCTGACGGGCTGGGTGGCGCTCGCGCTGACGCTCCTCTCGCCGTGGATCGTCGACCTCCTCGCGGCCGCTCGCTTCGCAGAGTCGTCGGAGGTCGTCGGCCCGCTCGCCTTCTCGACCGTCTCGTACGGCGCCTACGTCGTCGTCGCGATCGGCGTCGGGCGCGCGCGGCGGACGAAGTTCAACTGGGTCGTGACGGGCGCCGGAGCGGCCGTCAACGTCGCGCTCAACCTGATCCTGATCCCGACCTACGGGATGATGGGCGCCGCGATCGCCACCGTCGCCGCGTACACGACGATGGCGGTCGGGATGGCCTGGTGGTCACAGCGCATCTACCCCGTGCCGTACCAGTGGCGGCGCGTCGCGACGGCGACCTTCGGAGCGGTTGCGCTCGCGATCCTCGGCAAGCTCGTCGACGTCGGGCTTCCGGCGGCGATCGCCCTGACGCTCGTCTATCCACTCGTGCTGCTCGCCCTCGGCTTCGCGAGCCCGGACGAGCGCCGGCGGCTCACGCGGCTCGTCCTCAGGTGAGCGTCTGCTCGAGGAGGAACACGTTGAGCCCGACGATCAGCACGGTGATGCAGGCGGCGACGACCGTCGTCGTGCGACGGTTGACGAGCGCGCCCATGAGCGCCCGGTCGCGGCAGAACCAGAGCAGCGGAATCAGTGCGAACGGGATGCCGAACGAGAGGACGACCTGGCTCAGGACGAGCGCACGTGACGCGTCGATGCCGACCGCGATGATCACGAGCGCCGGCGCCATGGTCACCGCACGGCGCACGAAGAGCGGGATCCGGCGGCGGACGAAGCCCTGCATCACGATCTGGCCCGCGAGGGTGCCGACGCTCGACGAGGACAGCCCGGACGCGAGCAGGGCGACGCCGAAGAGCGTGTTCGCGTGGCTGCCGAGCTGGTCGCCCAGCCCGCTCGCCACCTGGACGAGGTCGTCGCCGATCTCCGTCATCCCGTTCTCGTGGAACACCGCCGCCGCGGTCACGAGCATGCTCATGTTGACGAGCCCCGCGATCCCCATCGCGATGACCACGTCGACGACCTCGAACCGGTAGATCCGCCGCTTCTCGTCCTCCGTCGCGCCGACGATGCGGTGCTGCGTCAGCGCCGAGTGCAGGTAGATCACGTGCGGCATCACCGTCGCGCCGAGGATCCCGACCGCGAGGAGAACGCTCTCCGAGCCCTCGAAGCCGGGGACGAAGCCCTGCGCGACTTCCCGTGGCACCGGGTCGGCGAGGACGACCTGCGCCGCGAACGCGACGACGATCACGCCGATGAAGCCGGCGATCACGGCCTCGAGCCGGCGGTAGCCGCGCGCCTGCAGTGCGAGGATCGCGAACGCGGCGGCCCCCGTGATGAGCGCCGAGGGAAAGAGCGGAATGCCGAAGAGGATGTTCAGGCCGATCGCGGCGCCGATGAACTCGGCGAGGTCGGTCGCCATCGCGATCACCTCCGCCTGGATCCAGAGGAGTACGGTCGCCGTGCGCGGGAAGCGCTCGCGGCAGACCTCCGGCAGGCTCATCCCGGTGGCGATCCCGAGCTTCGCGCTCATCGACTGGATCACCATCCCCATGAGGTTCGCCACGAGGATCACCCAGAGCAGCAGGTAGCCGAACTTCGCGCCCGCTGCCATGTTCGTCGCGAAGTTGCCGGGATCGACGTACGCGACCGATGCGACGAAGGCGGGGCCGAGGAAGGGCCAGACGCCACGGAAGCCGCCGCGCCGCCGCCCGAGCGACTCCTGCGCCGCCTCGAGGACGCGCGCCTCGCCGGGCAGCACGTCGTCGAGCGGGTGCACCGGCGCGCCGCGATCGTGGTCGGGCGACATCGTCCGACGATAGGCGTCGGGCTGCGGCGTGGGTCAGCCGATCAGCAGGCCGGTGACCCACATCGCGGCGATGCCTGCGAGGTAGCCGCCGATCGCCCAGCCCGAGCGGAGCCCGCCCGGCGCGGTGCGGGCGACGTACCGCAAGACCTCGACGACCACCTGGAGAGCCGCGCCGGCGGCGATGCCGAAGAACAGTGCGGCGAGGACGTCGTTCGCGGCGTATCCGCCGAGCCACGTCCCGAGGATCGCCGGCGCGCCGGCAATGAGCGCCAGGGCCGCGAGCTGCCAGAGCGTCACGCGGCTCCCGCTCGCAGGCGCCGCGATCCCGAGGCCTTCCGTCAGGTTGTGGACCATGAAGCCGATCACGAGGAACGCGCCGAGCTGCAGCTCGCCCGTCGCGAAGGACGTCCCGATCGCGAGGCCCTCGCCGAGGTTGTGGACCCCGATGCCGATCGCGACGAGGAACGCGAGGGAGAGGCCGGTGACGCCGGTCCTGCCGCGGGCGAGCCGGGCCGACAGGAGCGTCATCCCGAGCGCGCTGACGGCGACACCGAGCAGGACGATCCCCGGCCCGCCGAGCGCTGCCGGGAGTGCGGCCTGCAGGTCGAGCGCCTCCGCGAGCGCCTCGACGCCGAGGAACGTCAGCAGGCCGCCGGTGAGCGCCATGAACGCCGCGAGCCAGCGGGGATCGGCGCGGCGCAGGGACGGAAGCCAGAGCAGGCCGAGCGCGACGGGGACGACACCGACGAGGAGCCCGATGAGGCCGTAGCCGAAGAAGCCGCGCGCGCTCGGCAGCGGCGTGAGGACGGCCGCCGGGATCTCCTCGACGGTCTCGATCCCCGTGGAGCTCGTGACGCCCACGGCGATCGGGTCGTCCGGGACCCAGTCGTAGGGCACGACGATCGTGCTCGAGCGGAGCCGGCCGAGCGTGGCAGGCCCGTCGAGGGTGTACGGCACGATCGCGTCGTCGACGGTCACCGACGCGATCGTCAGGTCGTCGCGTTGCGGGTTGCGCACCTGGATCCGGATCTCGCCCGCGCGGAACTCGACCCGCCGGACGTCGAACTCGTCGGCCGGCGGCGGCGCGCCGCCGAGGAGGTCGACGACCCGGTCGCCCTGCGAGACGACGACGGCGACCGCGAAGGCGAGCAGCACGATCGGTACGAGCGCCCAGAGCCGCCACGCGACCCCACCGCCAACGGCCGTCGGCGCTTCCATCAGTGCTCCTTCAGGTGATGTTGGCTCGTTCCTCGCGTGCGAGCAGCAAGCCAGGCCAGGGCGCAGGCAGCGTCCATATCCACCGATTTGGACGCGACCGAGGACGACGCATGGTGCCGCTCATCGCGCGCGAGGGACCTGGAGGGCATCGCCTGAAGGAGCACCTTGCTCCTAGTCCTCCACCTGGAAGTAGCCCATCCACCCGAGCTCGGTGAACTCGGACTGGTGCGCGTGGAACATGAACGTGCCCGGGTTCGAGAAGCGGACCTCGAGCACCCCGCGCTGGCCCTGGCACTGCATCACCGTGTCCGTGAACTCCCAGTTGTCGCCCGTCCCGGTCGGCTGGTAGCGGAAGAAGTCGGCGTGGAGGTGGAACGAGTTGATGAGGTCGAACTCGGTGAGGTTCGCGAGGTAGACGCGGACGAGCTCGCCCTTCCGGACGCGGATCGGGTACTTCGCGTAGTAGAAGCTCCGCCCGTTGACCGTGTAGAAGTTGTTGCCGCCGTCGCCGTCCGTGTCGTAGCCGTTCATCACGAGGACGAGCTCGCGGGCAGGCTCCCGCGGCACCTTCGGGTCGATGATGAACGCGCCGTAGAGCCCCTTGTGGATGTGCTTCTTCAGCGGCGTCGAGTGGCAGTGGTAGAGGTGCATGCCCGCGGGCTTCGCGGGGAACTCGTACGTGAACTCCTCGCCCGTCTCCACGATCTCGAAGACGCCGTCCATGTTCGTCGGGTGGATCCCGTGGAAGTGGATCGTGTGCGGGTGCGAGCCGCGGTTGATGAACCGGACGCGCAGGAGGTCGTCCTCCGTAGCGCGGATCACCGGGCCCGGCACCGTGCGGTTGTACGTCCAGGCGGGGAAGAAGACCCCGGGGGCGATCTCGAGCTCCTCGTCCGTCGCGACGAGCGTGTAGTCGCGCACGCGGCCCGGCCTGTGCGGGAGCGCGCGAGGCGGGTAGAGCAGACCGTCGAGGTCGTTCGGCCCGCCGACGGCGGGCGCGCCCTCGCCGATCATCGCGGCGTGACCCATGCGCGCGCTGCCGGTGTGGGACGTGGGCGTCCGGTGCGCCGAGTGGTCGTGGGTCGCGTGGTCGTGGCCCGCCGCCTCGGCCTCGCCGCCGATCACGATCTTCGCGCCGAGTGGTGCGGCCGCGAGCGGCGCGGTCGCGCAGAGGAGCTTGCGACGGGTGAGTTTAGCCATGGCTAAACTCTAGCCGAGATCTTTTAGGCCTGTCTAAATCTCGCAGCGCGACCGCGTGCGCCCGAGCACGCGGAGCGTGCCGCGGCAGAGACCGAGCGCGGCTCGCCGACGGACAGACGGACCCTCCAGCGCCCTGTCCTCGACGGGGTTCGTCATGAACCCGAGCTCGACGAGGATCACGGGCACGTCCGCCCAGTTGAAGCCGGTGAAGTCCGTGTGCTCGGAGATCCCGCGGTCGGGGAAGCCGAGAGCGCGGACGAGCTCCCGCTGGACGAGCGAGGCGGCGCGGCGGCTAGCGCGGTAGACGTCGTCCGTCCACCCCTTCCGCAGTGCCGGGACGAGGATGTGCGTCCCGCGCACTGCGCTGCTCGGATGGCCGTCCGCGTGGACGCGGAGGAAGAGCGCGGCGCCCGCCTCGTTCGCGATCTGCGCCCGTGCGATGTTGCCCATGCTCGCACCCGCGGTCTGCCGCCGGGTCATGACGACCGAGACGCCTGCCCGGCGGAGGAGCGCGCGCAGCCGGAGCGAGATGTCGAGGACGAGGTCGGCCTCGCGCGTGCCGGTGACGACGCCGTGCGTGCCGCCCCCGTCCTTGATCTTCCGTGTCGACGACCCCGGCCCGATCGGCTCGGTCTGGAGGTTCGCCCGCTCGTCGTGGCCCGGGTCGATGACGACGACGGGGCCTGCCGCTCCTGCGGCTCCTGCGATCGCGAGCACGATCGCGAGCACGAGCGCGAGGACGAGCGCGACGGCCCCGCCCGTCATGCGGGCGGCCCGACGCGGATCCGCATCCAGACGAACGTCAGGATCACACCGGGCACGAAGAGCACGGCGGCCGCGACCATGAGGACCTTCGCCGCGGTCGAGTCGAGGTCGACGGCGAGGCCGGCGAACATGCAGAGCCCCGCGAGGACGCAAAGCGCTGCTCCGAAGGCGCCGACACGCACGCGGAGCAGGCTAGACGAGCTCAGCCGGTGCGGGCGGCGACCAGCTCGATGAACCCGTCCACGGGCGGGGCCGCCCGCATCTCGTCGGCAGCACGCACGGCAGACGCCCGGTAGCGGTCGTCGTCGAGCACCCGCACGATCCCGTGCCCGATCCCGTCGATCGGGGCGACGACCCCGGCGTGCGCCGCGGCGACGCTCGCGACGTTCATCGGCTGGTCGCCGAACAGCGGCACGCCGACGAGGGGGCAGCCCGCGGCGAGCGCGCTGAGCGTCGTCCCCGTCCCGCCGTGCCCCACGACCGTGGCGGCGTGGCCGAGGATCGCCGGCTCGTCGACCCACCGCTCGACCCGCACGTTGCCCGGCACGTCGCCGAGCTCGACATCGTTGCCCCCCGTCGACAGGAGCACGCGCACCGGAAGGTCGGCGACCTGCTCGAGGGCACGGGCATAGACCTGCGCGGCCGGCGGGAATGTGGCAGCGACGCTCCCGAAGCTGACGTACACCAGCGGGCCGTCGATCCCGGGCCACCAGTCGGGGAGCGCGGCGGGCTCCGCCTCGGCCGCCGGCAGGCGCACCCGCGTCACCTCGAACGGGGCGGGATCGACCGACGGCGGGAAGTACGTCAGGTACGGAGACTCGACGACACGGTCGAAGATCCCCGCCAGCCGCTCCTCGATCACCGGACCCGCGATGCCGAGCGCGCCGTGCTCGACGTACGACGTGGACGCGGCCACGCGGACGTGCGGAACCCCGTGCCGCTCCGCGGCGATCGCCGAGGCGAACTCGGCGGACTCGCGGACGACGAGGTCGGGTCGCCAGCGCTCGAGCACCTCGTGGTGCTTCGGGAGCATCGCGTCGACGTTGAGGCGGGCGAAGATGACGCCGACGACGAGCACCTCTCCCTGCGCGGGTGGAAGTGTGGGCATCGACCGCCACAGCGGCCCGAGGATCTCGTCGGGCGGGGTGGCTCCCGCCTCGAACTCGTAGCCGCGGGCCTTCAGCGTCGGAGGCCCGACCACGAGGGTCTCGTGCCCGTTCCGCTTGCACGCATCGATGAGCGGGATGAGCGGGCCGAAGTGCCCGGTGCCCTGCGTCGATGCGAACACCACGCGCACCCGGGCGACTCTAGACGGTCGTCAGTCGTAGGCGTGGACGACCGCGTGGCCGCGGCCCCGCGCGATCAGCCAGCGGTTCACGGGGTAGGCGACGACGCCGGCGACGAGCAATGCGAAGGCGAGGCTGCCCCAGAAGAGGACGTCCGCGAGGCCCGCCTCCATCGCTCCCGGGATGAGGAGGATGATCGCGTTGTCGACGATCTCCATGATCGCGATCGAGACGGTGTCCGAGGCGAGCGCGACGGGGATCGCGGCGCCCAGAGCGATGCCGCTCCGCAGCAGCGGGAGCATCGTCAGCGAGTAGCCGAAGAAGAAGGCGAGCACGACGGCGAGCCCGATCGTCGCCCAGTCGCCCCAGCCCAGGGCGGTGCCGATGATCATCCCGAGCACCTCGCCGATCGCGCAGCCCGTGAGACAGTGCACGGTCGCGGAGAGCGCGACGCGGTTCAGCGAGCCGTGTGCGTGCCCGGTGTGGTCGTGCCCGGTGTGGTCGTGCCCGGCCATTGCGCCCGATTATACCCCCAAGGGGTATCTCGTCTACGCGACGAGACGGTAGACCTGGAACACCTCGGCGTAGTCGCGGTTCACGTTCGCCCCGTGGACGCGCGCGAGGTTCCAGATGTACTCCTCGTCCGCGTAGCGGCGGTGCTGCTGCGAGGCGTACCGCTGCACCGCGGCGACCTTGCGCTCGACGTGGTGGCGCTCGAGCGTGAGGTACGCGCCGTACGAGAAGTCGAAGTTGTTCCAGGGGATCTCGTAGCCGAGGACCGTCGTCCGCTTGAACGCGCGGAGCCCTTCCTGGGCGACTGCCTGGTGATCCTGGTGGACGTCGTGGTGGGACGGCTGGAAGACGACGTCGGGCCGCCACTCGTCCCACAACGCGACGAGCAGCTCGAGGATGTCCTGGCGGCGCTCCGGGAACGTCCGGACGTCGAAGTCGTGCACCGTCAGGTGATCCTCGGGGATCCCGAGCTCCGCGGTCGCCTCGCGCACCTCGCGGGCGAGCGTGTCGGGCGGGAACCCCTCGGGGAGGGAGCGCGTCGCGATCGAGAACGCGACGTAGCGCACCGCGCAGCCCGACTCGACGAGGCGCGCCATCGTGCCGCCGCAGCCGAACTCGCCGTCGTCGGTGTGCGGCGCCAGGACGAGCGCGCGTTTCCAGCCCTCGAGCACGGCGCGAGTCTAGTGCTCCCTCGGGCGATGCGACCACGCTGCTCGCGCGCGAGACGCAAGCCAGACGAGGACGCAGGGAGCGTCCATATCCGGGGATATGGACGCGACCGAGGACGACGGATGGCGCCGCGGATCGCGCGTGAGCGGCCTGGGGGGCATCGTCCGAGGGAGCACTGCGGCTAGGCCGTGGCCGTCGGCTCGGGCACGGGGGGCGGCGCGGGCGGCGACGCCTCCCCAACGACACGCGGCGGCGCCTTCTTCGGCACGCGCGAGACGAGCCCCACGAGCCCGAGCAGGGCCCAGGTCATCGGGTCCTCGAAGAACGCGGCGTAGAACAGGCTGTGCACGGCGATCGCAACGAGGACGACGCCGGTCGCGAGCGCGACACGTGAGGTGAAGCCGCGGCCGAGCCCGTGGAGCGTCGCGAGGAAGGCCGCGGCCGCGAGCCAGGCGAGCAGCGCGAGCCCGACGATCCCCGTCTCGGCCGCGACGGTCACCGGGGTCGTGTGGGAGGCGACGCGCTTCGGGTCGCGTCCCGGGATGCCGAGCCGGCGCTGGTATTCGCGCGAGAAGCCGCCGACGCCGACCCCGACGACGGGATGGTCGCCGGCGATCCGGATCCCCTGGCCGACGAGGTTCGCGCGCCCGGACGTGACGCGGTTCACGCCGGACCGCGACTTCCCGACGACCTCGTCGCGAATTTGCGGGACGGCGAACAGGACGGCGCACGTGATCGCACCGAGTGCGACGAGCGCGAGCAGAGCCCGGCGACCCCAGGCGACGGACGCCGCGACGACGATCCCGGCGGCGAGGGCGACGAAGCTCGACTGCGAGAACGAGATGAGGAGCCCGAACCAGGTCGCGATGACGACGGCGTAGAGCGCCGCGACGCGCCAGCCGCGCACGCCGCCGAGAAGGATCCCGGCGAGCGAGGCCAGGACGGCCACGGTGAGGTAGCGCCCGTAGACCGACGGGTCCCAGAACACGGAGTTGACCCGGAAGAACGGCGCGTACGCGTTGAACACCTTCACGCTCGGGTTCCAGAAGACGTCCCGCGTCAGCCACTGGTACCCGCCGACGGCGGCGTAGGCGAGCGCGGTCGCGACGAGGCCGCCCCAGAGCCACGTGAGCCACCGCCCGCGCCACGGCAGGCGGGCGAACCCGACCGCGAGGAGCCCGAAGGGCAGGACGAAGGCGCCGAGGAAGATCGCCCCGCGCCGGACGTCGCCCGTCCAGATCATCGACAGCCCGAACCACATGACCAGGGCCGCGAGCGGCCAGGCGACCGGGCCGAGCTCGCGCGTCCGGTCGTCTCCTCGCAGGAGCGCCCAGCCGAGCGACAGCGCCAGACCGCCGATGACGGCGTACAGCGGCAGCAGGAGGTTGACCTCATCGTTCCCGATGTCGACCGGGAGTCGGAGCGGGATGCAGGCGAGCGTCGCGAACGCGAGGAGATACGGCCAGCGGCGAAGGGCCCA
The DNA here is from genome assembly GCA_963706915.1 of uncultured Actinomycetes bacterium. Taxonomy (GTDB): domain Bacteria; phylum Actinomycetota; class Thermoleophilia; order Gaiellales; family Gaiellaceae; genus Gaiella. The sequence continues at coordinate 202,178 of CAVPOH010000004.1, read as the reverse complement.
CGCGAACGCGACGGAGACGACCAGCCCGCCGACCGCGACGGCGACGAGCCGTGACCGGCTGAGGTCGGGCAGGAGGTACAGGCCGAGCACTCCGAGCCCGGCTGCCCAGGCGACGAGGCCGAGCATCCGGGCCTCGCGCCTCGACGCGAGCAGCAGGGCCCCGAGGCCGAGCGCCCCGACCACCCCTGCGATCTGCGCAGCGACGCTCACTCGGCCGGCTCACGGACGACCACGACGGCGCGCTCGACGTGTCCGTTCGCGTCGACGCGGAGGACGTAGCGGCCGGGCTGCTCGGGGGCGCGGAGCCGGAGCGTCCCCGGCCGGGCGACGCCCGAGCGATCGCCGAGCCTCCAGCGCAGCGTCCCGGCCTGCGACAGCGCAAGGATCGCGAAGCGCCCGCCGGGCGTCGTCACGACGCGGTCGCGGCCGAGCGCGAGGAACCGGAGCGCAACGGTCCGCGACCCTGACCGGCGGCCGAGGTTGCCCGCGACGTCCCGCGCGACGAGCCGGAGCGTGTAGCGCCCCTGCGGCAGCGGCTCGCCGCCCGCCGTGCCGAACCAGTCCATCGTCCCGGTCGTCCGCGTCCCGGCGCGGCGCAGCGCGCGCGTCCCGTCGACGTACAGCTCGACGACCGACCGCTCGCTGACCCGGTACCGGATCTTGGCCCGATCGAACCGCCCGTCGCCGTCCGGCGAGATCACGATCGGCCGCGCGGTGAAGCTCTCGACCCGCGGCGGGGTCACGTCGACGCGGATCGGGTTCGGCATCACGATCGTCCGGCGCTGGCGATCGAGATGGACCCGCGGGCGGTAGGCGCCCTCCGGGACGACCTGCCCGTCGCCGTCGCGACCGTCCCAGAGGTACGTGACGGGCGCGCGCCCCTGCGGGCGGTTGCGCGCCAACTCGCGGACGACGTCGCCGTCCGCGTCGATGATCTGGAGACTGACGCGATCGGGGCTCCGGAGCCGGAAGACGATCGACGCCTTGTCCGTGGCGCAGTCGCACACCGGCGAGAAGAGCTTGTCGACCCGCGGGCCGACGATCGGGTTCCGCGTCAGCTTGAGCTTCTCCGTGACGACGAACGCCGTCGACGTGGCGACGAGGAGCGCCGCGACGAGCACGGCGGGGGCGAGTCGAGAGCTCATCTCAGTTCCAGAGACACGATGCGTTCGGAGATGCGCTCCGCGCCACCTCGAAAGCGATTGTAAGGACGGGTGGGCCGCGCCGACGGGGCAGGCACACTTGGACCCGGCACCCCCGCTGCCGCGCCCCAATGCCTCGTCGTGTGCTCTTCATCCTCGCAGGAGCGCTTGCGCTCGTCCTCGGCGTCGGCGCCGCGGTCGTCCTGACCCCGAACCTGCCCGGCGGGAAGCTCGAAACGGACGTCACCGACGTGACCGTCGTCGCGCCGCCACCGCCGACGACGACCGCGCCGGAGCCGCCTCCGCCGACGACCGAGCCGGAGGCAGACGTCGACAAGCGCTGCTGGACCATGTTCGGCGGCGGGCCGCGCCGCGAGCTCTCGCGGCCGGCGATCGACCTCGGCATCCCGGCCGCGAAGCCGATCTGGGCGCGCGGGCTCCGCGAGTACATCGAGTACCCGCCGAGCTACTGCGACGGGATCCTCTACGTCAACACCTTCCGCGGCGACACGTGGGCGATCGAGGCGGAGACCGGCAAGGTCAAATGGAAGAAGGTGAGCACCGCGCCGAAGCCGTCGACGCCGGCGATCGCGGGCGACAAGCTCATCGTGAGCTCGAAGGACGGTACCGTCACCGCGCTCACGCGCGAGAGCGGGAAGCTCGTCTGGCAGCTCCGGACGAACGCGAAGGTCGAGTCGTCGCCCGCGGTCGCAGGCGACACCGCGTACTTCGGGGCGACCGACGGCCGGCTCTTCGCGGTCGACGTCGACACCGGCCGGATCCGGTGGGCGTTCGACACCGGCGGCCGGATCAACTCGAGCCCGTCGCTCGCCGACGGCCGCATCTGCATCACGACGTACGCGGGCTCGATCTTCTGCCTCCGCCAGCGCGACGGGCAGAAGCTCTGGAGCACGTACGTGAAGCGGGACACCTTCCGGTACGAGAGCTTCTACGCAAGCGCCTCGACCGACGGCGAGCGGCTCTACACGATCTCGCGGTCGGGTCGCATCGTCACGCTCGACGCAGATACGGGCCGTATCATCTGGACCGACCGGGTCAACTCCCTCGGGTACTCGACACCCGCGGTCGGGGTCGACCGCATCTTCGTCGGCGACTTCAACGGCGGGCTTCGCGCGTACCGGAAGACGAACGGCGCCCTCCTCTGGCGCGCGCACGTCGGCGGCCGGATCCTCGGCGCGCCGGTGATCGTCGGAGACCTCGTCTTCTTCTCGACCCTCGAGACCGAGACGTACGCGGCGCGGGCCTCGGACGGCAAGATCGTGTGGCGGTACGGGCTCGGGAAGTACTCGCCAGGGATCGCGACCGAGCGCGCGTACTACTTCTCGCTGAACGGGATGCTCGTCGCGTTCCGCGGGCGCAACGGGCCGAAGTAGGGCTACTGCAGCAGCGGGTGCCGCCGTCGCCAGAGCCGCGAGCTCTGGGTCACCCCTCCCACCGCGCGCCACGCGCCGGCTTTCGCGCGGTAGGCCGCGAGCCTCCGAGCGTCGTGCTCCCGGCTCGACGCGTCGTACCCGAGCTCGACGAGGAGGTCGCCCGCGACGGCCTCGAACGCCGCGACGTCCTCGGCGCGCATCTCCGTCCGGAAGTCCCGGACACCGACGCGAGGCGGCTCGTTGAGCCGTTGCTGGTGCTCCTTGCGCGCTGAGTCGGTCTGTCCGACGTAGCCGAGCATCCCGTCGCCGTACTCGAGCCCGGCGAAGTCGCACGCGCGGCGGAGCTCGCCCGCGGCGTCCGCGACGAGCGCCTCGTAGCGGATCTCGAGGTAGCGGCCCGGGCCGACACGGCCGCCGAGCGCGCGCGCGGCGCGCACCTCCGTTGCCCACTGGCACGCGAAGCCGGCGGCGTTGCGGGGATGCCCCCACCCCTCCGTCATGATCCCCGCCGGCACGGAGAGGAACGAGAGCGCCGCATCGCGGCCGTCCCGGATCAGGTGGACGAACCGCGCGTGGGGGAACAGCCGCTCGAGCAACGGGAGGTGCTGCATGTAGAGCGGCGTCTTGTCGCCCCAGCGTTGCTTCCCGCGGTCTGCTGCGTAGGTCTCGAACACGGCCGCGATCGCGTCGCCGGTCGGCATGCCCGGGCGAAGCCGCGGAGCGACGTCCTCGAAGGAGACGCCCCACTCGACGAGCGTCGGCAGGCGACGCAGGTCGTCGACGAACGCCGCCGGGTCGACCCAGTCACGGTGTCTGCGCGCCAGCTGGGGGACGAAGTACGACTCGTCGGGCACGGCGAGCGCAGCGTTGCGATCGAGCATCACCCGCAGCAGCGTCGTCCCGGAGCGGCGGACGCCGAGCACGATCACCGGGTCGTCCGCGGGCATCGGAGAAGTCTAGGAACGACTACGATACTTCACGAAATGAAGCGAGCCGTTCGCCGCCGCGCCGACCCCTATCGCGACACGCAGCTGATCGACGAGCGCGCGCCGCGCTTCAACCAGGTCGTCGTGGGGCTCGTGTCGCTCCTGGCGGTCGTCACCGGCTTGTGGCTCCTCCTCGCGCTCCTCGCGCTCCAGCTCGCGCTCGGCCTGACGCTCGGCCGCCGCTGGTGCCTCGCGTGCGTCTTCTACTTCGAGGTGCTCCAGCCGCGCTTCGGCGAGGGGCGGCTCGAGGACTCGCGGCCGCCTCGCTTCGCGAACATGGTCGGCCTCGGCGTCCTCGGTGCGGCCTCGCTCGCCTATGCCTTCGGGCTCGACACCGCCGGCGCGGCGCTCGGCCTCCTCGTCGCGGCGCTCGCCCTTCTCGCGGCGACGACCGGCTTCTGCGCCGGCTGCACCGCGTACAAGATCGGGTACCGGCTGACCGGGCGGCAATTCGTCTCCTGCCCGATCCCTCCGGCGCTTCCCGAGTAACGCTCAGCCGTCGCGCTGCGCGCCCTCGGCGAGGGGCTCGGGGCCGCCGCGCGTGACGAGCCACTTGCCCGCGGCCGCGAGGACGCCGAGTGTCGCCGCGACGCCGCCCGTGATGAGGATCGCGTCTGCCCCTGGCGGGTCGACGAGCCTCACCCCCGCGAGCGTCAGCGTCGCCGCGAGCGCGATCCGCAGCGCGCGGTCCGGGAGCTTGACGGTGAGCCGGCCGCCGACGAGGACGCCGGGGACCGAGCCGATCAGCAGCCAGCCGGTCGCCGCGAGGTCGACGTGCCCCGCCACGAGATGTCCTGCACCGGCGACGGCGAGGAGGATCGCGGCCTGGAAGATGTCGGTGCCGACGATCTTCGCGGCGGTCAGCGGGAAGGCGATCAGCATCACGAGGCCGAAGATCGTCCCGCTCCCGACCGAGGTGAGGCCGACGACGAAGCCGCCGACGACGCCGGTCGCGACCGCGATCGCCCGGTCCCGGTTCGAGAGGATGAACGGCTTGTCCTCGGGGCTCGAGTGGAGATACGCCTTGACGAGGAACGCGATGCCGCAGAACACGAGCGCGACGCCGAGGATCGCCTTCGCCGTGTCCTCGTACCCGTCGCCGTACTCGCGCCTGAGCCACCACGCGAGCGCGACGCCGAGGATCGAGAACGGCGCCGAGCCGAGCAGTATCCACGCCGCCAGGCGCGCGTGCACGTGACCCATGCGGCGATGCTGGACCGCCCCGAAGGACTTGAAGATCGCCCCGTGGACGATGTCCGTCCCGATCGCGATCGACGGCTTGAAGCCGAAGAACAGCACGAGGAGCGGCGTCATGAGCGAGCCGCCTCCCATGCCCGTGACGCCCACGAGCAGGCCGATCAGGAGACCCGCGAGGGAGAGCTTCCAGTCCATGGCATCGACGCCGAGAGGGTCGGTCAGCCCTCGCGGGTCGGCTCGGTCGCCAGCAGGATCTCCTTCAGCGTGTCCGCGCGGAGACCGAGCCGGAGCGTCTCGACGGCGATGACCTCGTCGGGCGGGATGTTGCCGAGGTTGACGTTCGGCCCGAACTGCTTCACGAACCAGGCCTGCGAGGACTTCGTCGGCGCCTCGAACAGGACGTCGTCGACCGAGATCTCGTGCGCGATCTCGTCGATCAGACCCGTCCGCATGTCGCCGTCCGACCGGAAGATCCCCGCGGTGCCGCCCTCGCGCCCCTCGGTGATCACCTTCCACGCGCCCGCCTCGAGCTCTTCCTTGATCCACGCGACCCACTGGTACGGCGCGTAGACGACGTCCGAGTCCTTCGACCCGACCTCCGAGAGCACGGTGAAGTCCTGCGCGAACTCCGCGATCAGCTCGAGCTTCCGCTCGCGCGGGATGTCGAGCGTCCCGTCCGAGATCTCCACGTGCGAGAAGCGGTTCTCGACGAGCCACGCCTTGAACTCGTCCAGCCGCTCACGGGCGTAGACCGCCTCGAAGAGCGTGCCGCCGCAGACGACCGGTGTCTCGAACGAGCGGTACAGCGAGATCTTCTTCTCGAGGTTGTTGGTGACGTAGCTCGTGCCCCAGCCGAACTTGACGATGTCGACGAACTGGCCCCCCGTGTCGAAGAGCCCCTCGATGTCGCGGAGGTTGAGGCCCTTGTCCATGACGTGGGTCAGCCCGACCTCGCGCGGCTTGCCCGGCCGCGCCGGGACGCCGAGGAAGCCGTCGTTAAAGCCTTGCATAGAGCTCCTCCAGCTTCGCCTTGGCGCGATCCTGCACCTCGCGGTACAGCGAGCCGCCGTGAGCGTCGATCCCGACGATCAGCGGCCCGAAGTCCTTGACGCGGAACTTCCAGAGGCACTCGGGCATGAGCTCTTCCCAGGCGACCTCCTCGATCTCCTCGATCTGGGTCGTCTCGAGCGCCGCGGCGCCGCCGACGATCGCGAAGTAGACCATCCCGAGCCGCTGCATCGGCTCGATCGCCTCGTCCGGGAAGCCGCCCTTGCCGCAGATCGCCCGGACGCCGTACTGCGAGCCGAGCCCCTCGGTGAAGCGCACCATGCGGGCGCTCGTCGTCGTCCCGATGCAGATCTTCTCGTAGCGGCCGGGCCCGACCTTGCGGACGTTCGGCGCCGTATGCAGGAGGAATCCGCCGCTCAGGTCCATCGGCGGCTCGATCCCCTGGTCGAAGATCCGGATCTGCGTGCGGTCGCGGATCCCGATGATGTGCCCCTGGACGATCACCTCGTCGCCGGCGCGGAGCTTGAGGATCTCCGCCGGGTCGGTGACCGGGAACGTGACTTCGTGGACGGCCATCTCAGAACTCCCGGTCGAAGTCGGTGGTCCCGTCCGCGGCGATGTGCGCCGACGCACGGCGGGCGGCCCAGCACTGGTAGTTCACGGCGACGGGGTTCAGCGTCATGTGCGTGTCCGCGTGCTCGATGTGGCACTGGAGCACCGTCACGTCGCCGCCGAGGCCCATCGGCCCGATCCCGGTCTCGTTGAGGAGCGCGTAGAGCTCGTCCTCGAGCTGCGCGACGAGCGGGTCGGGGTTCCGCGAGCCGACGGGCCGCGCGATCGCTTCCTTCGCGAGGTGCATCGCGTAGTCCGCGGAGCCGCCGATCCCGATCCCGACGATCCCCGGGGGACACGGCTTGCCGCCGGCGTCGACGATCGACTCGAGCACGAACTTCTTGATCCCCGCGACCCCGTCGGCGGGCACGAGCATCTTCAGGAAGCTCATGTTCTCCGAGCCGGAGCCCTTCGGCACGCACTTCACGTCGAGCCCGTCCCAGTCGGGGACGAAGTCCCAGTGCACGATCGGCACGCGGTAGCCGACGTTCGGACCGGTGTTCGCCCGCGTCAGCGCGTGGACGGTGTTCGAGCGGAGCGGGTGCTCGACCGTCGCGCGCTCGGTGCCGCTCTTGAGCGCGTCGTAGATCCGCGCCGGGTGGAGCGGGAAGTGCTCGCCGACCCGGCAGTAGTAGACGGCGATGCCCGTGTCCTGGCAGACGAGGTTCTTCTGCTCGTCGGCGATCTCCACGTTTCGGTGGATCGTCTCGAGGATGCGGATCCCCGTCACCGACGTCTCGCGGTCCTTGGCGGCCGCGAGCGCGTCGCGGAGGTCCTGCGGGATGTCCTTCAGGGCCCAGACGTAGAGGTGCGCGGCGGCGTCCTCGACGGCCTGGGCGAGATCGGTGGTCGTGATCGTGCTCATGCCTTCGCTTTCGTCGTGGCGTTCGCTCCGGCCCGGCGGCCGAAGACCACGCACTCGAGGAGGGAGTTGCCCATCATGCGGTTCCGGCCGTGCGTCCCGCCGGCGATCTCGCCGCATGCGAAGACGCCCTCGAGGGTCGTCTCCGCCCCCGTGTCGATGACGAGACCGCCGTTCTGGTAGTGGAGGACGGGGTAGGTGAGGATCGGCTCGCCGAGCGGATCGATGCCGCCGCCGCGGTAGCGGCGGAGCATGTACGGGAGCGAGACCTCGGCGTCCGCGGGCGCGATCCGGGTGGTGTCGAGCCACACCGCCGGCCGGCCGTCCTCGGTGAGGACGCCGCGCCCGGCCTCGACCTCGTCGAAGATCGCCTGGGAGACCTCGTCGCGCGGCCCGAGCGAGTCGGTGAACTCCTCGCGATCGGCGTTCAGGAGCACTGCGCCGTAGGCGCGCGTCGTCTCCGGGATCGAGTACCCCTGCATCGTCGCCGGCCAGGCGCCGCCGTTCGGGTGGTACTGCAGCGCGTCGAGGTCGCGCGCCTCCGCGCCCGCGTCGAGGGCGATCCGGGTCGTCTCGCCCGTCGCGTTCGGATGGTTCGTCGAGAGCTCGCCCCGCACCTCGGCCTCGGCGAAGCAGCGGCCGCCCGAGGCGAGGACGACGGTCGCGGCGTCGATGTCGTCCTGACCGTCGGGGGTCGAGAATGACGCGCGCCATCCTCCCGGCGCCGGCGCGAGAGCCGTCAGCCGATGGTGCGCGAGTGTCTCGCCGCTGCCCGCCTCGAACGACTCGCGGAGCGCCTTCGTGATCGCGTGACCCGTGCGGTCGCCGACCTGGAGGAGCCGCTTCCGCGTCGCGCCGCCGCAGCGGGCGAGGCGGTAGCCGCCATGACGGCCCGGAGGGCCGCCATTTGCACTGTCTCTCGTGAACGCGCATCCCTGCTCCTCGAGCCAGGCGATCGCGGACGCCGCTTCGGACGTCAGCACGTCGACGAGCCGCGGGTCTGCCGTGTCATGGGAGGAGCGCATGACGTCCTCGGCGTGGTTCTCGGGCGAGTCGTCCTCCGCCATCGACGCCTGGATCCCGCCCTGCGCCTTGGAGGAGTTGTTCGCCTGGAGGGTCGTTTTCGTCGCGACGGCGACGCGGGCGCCGGCACGCTCGGCCGAGACGGCTGCGGCGAGACCGGAGGCACCGCTGCCGATCACGAGCACGTCGATGGGGGCGCTGGTCGCCACGCGGCGGAATCGTACCAACGAACAGGCTTCCTGCTAATCACCCTCATTAGCGACGCTTATTCGACAGGCGACACGGTAGACTCGGGTCCATGCCGCGCCTTGCAGACGTCATGCGACCGGAGCCCATCGTCGTCGCGCCCGAGGACACCCTCGGCGAGGTCGCCGAGCGAATGACGGCGGTGAACGTCGGCGCCGTGATCGTCAAGGACTTCGGCCGGATGATCGGCATCCTCACCGAGCGCGACATGCTCAAGGCGATGGCCGCCCGCGTCCACACGAGCGAGGCGCGCGTCCGGCAGTGGATGACCGAGAACCCGGTCACGGCCCAGGCGGACACGGACTGCGAGGAGGCCGCGCAGATCATGCTCGAGCACGGCTTTCGCCACCTGCCGGTCGTCGACGAGAGCGGCAGCGTGACCGGGATCGTCAGCCTGCGCCGCGTCGTCGCGGCGACGAAGACGGCTGCCGGCCCGGCCTGATCCTCAGCAGGCCGACGCGGAGCCCTTGAGCACGGCCCCGGCCGCCTGGTCGACGCCCACCTTCATGCGCGAGAGGCGGGTCAGGAGCCCGCGGTCGCTGCGAATCGCCTTCGCGATGTTGTGCGTCGTCGCGCTGGGGGCGGCCTTCGCGAACACGCAGGACTTCGGGTCCCTCGTGCCGCGGATCCAGCCCTCGGCGAACAGGTAGCGGAGCGGGGCGCGGCCGTAGGGCGCGCGCGCCATCACGGCGCGTGCCTGCGCCGGCGCGACCTTCTGGGAGCGGGCGGACGAGGAGACCAGGGTCTGTGCCTTCGCGGCGGTCGTCGGGAGGCGCTTGGCGAGCAGCGCGTCGGGGATCGTCCCGATCGCGAGCGCGATGACGGCGACCATCGTGGTGACGAGCGCGTATTCGGCCATGGACGAATCATCGGTCGGCCGGCCGCGGCGGTCAACGCCGCGGCTACCAGATCGAGCGCAGCAGCCCGGCGACCTCGTCGGCCGTCGCCGGCCGCGGGTTCGCCCTCGCGCCCGGCCGCGCGACGATCGCGGCGGCGACCTCGTCGAGCTCGTCCTCCGGGACGCCGAAGTCACGCAGCCGCTCGAAGCCGCCGAGCCGGGCCAGCTCCACGACGCGCGCCGGGCGCGTCGCCCGTCCCGAGCGCCTTCGCGAAGCGGCCGACCGCCTCCGGAACGGCCTCGGCGTTGAACCGAAGCGCTGCGGGCAGGCACACCGCGTTCATGGCGCCCTGTGGGAGCCCATAGCGACCGCCGAGTGCCTGGGCCATCGCGTGGGCGAGGCAGACGCCCGAGTCCCCGAGCGCGAACGCGGCGCGCATCGCGCCCTCGAGGAGCCGCGTGCGGCCGTAGATCTCGTGCGGGGCTCGCGACGACGAGTGGCAGCGCGTGGCCGATCGCCGTCGCCCCCGTGTCGGCGTGACGGGGCGCGCGACGCTGCGCGTCCGGGTGGTAGTAGGCCTCGGCGCAGTGGGCGAGCGCGTTCATCGCGGTGCCGACGGTCGCCGCGAGCGGCAGGTCGAGCGTGAGCTCGGGGTCGTAGATCGCGGCGACGGGCATCGCGCGCGGGTCGCTCCCGCCGCCCTTCTTGCCCGGCCCGAGCAGCATCCCGAAGTAGGGCGTCCACTCGGCGCCCGCGTACGTCGTCGGCACCGCGACGACCCGTGGCAGCGCCTCGGGCGATGACGCCGCAAGCTCGGCGAAGACCGCCTTGCACGTGTCGATCGCGCTCCCGCCGCCGAGCCCGACGAGGCCGTCTGCCCCGAGCTCCTGCGCGCGCGCCGCCGCCTCGCGCACCGTCTCGACGGGGACATGCGGCCGGACGCCGTCGTATGTGCCGACAACGGTGAGCTCGCCGACGGCGGCCGCACCGCGTCGCGTCGCGACGAGCAGGGGCCGCGCGACGTCGATCTCGCCGCAGAGGTCCGCGAGCTCGGTGAGCGAGCCGGCGCCGAATCGCGTGATCCGCACGGGCGGATCGCTCATGCGGTCGCCGCCGGCGTCCTGCGCGGCGCCGGCGAGAGCCCGAGGCCCATCACGGCGACGCGCTCGCGCGCGAACTCCGCGAACTCCTGCGCGGCCCGGGTGGGCACGCGAGCGGTCCCGCGCGCGAGGACGATCTCGCGCGTCCCGTCCATCCCCTCGATCCGCGCCTCGGCGAGCACCCCCGACGCGAGCTCCGCCTCGACGGCCGCCCGCGAGATGAACGTCACGCCGAAGCCGGCGAGGACGGCGCTGCGCACCGACTCCTGGAGCCCGAGCTCGAGCCGAACGTCGAGGTCGCGGAGCCGCAGGCCGAGCCGGCGGAGCTGGTCGTCCACGATCCGGCGCACGCCCGCGCCCTCCTGCATGACGACGAGCGTCTCGTCGGCGAGCTCCTGCACGGGAATCGTCCGACCGGCGAACCGGTGCCCCGGCGGGCAGACGAGGACGACCTCGTCGTATGCGAAGGGCTCGAACTGCACGCCACGGTGGCGCGGGGAGGCGCCGACGATCCCGAGCTCGAGCTGCCGCTCGGCGACGAGGTCGACGACGGTGCGCGTGTCGTGCACCTCGAGCGCCACGCGGACGGCGGGATGCGCCCGCTGGAACTCGCAGAGGAGCTGCGGCACGACGACGGCCGCCGGCCCGGTCGAGGCGCCGATCGAGAGCACGCCCGTGAGGTCGCCCTCGGCCTCCGAGACGACGTCGGCCAGAACCTGCTCCTCGAGCGCGAGGAGCCGCTGGGCGCCGCGGTACAGGCGGCGGCCGGCTTCCGTCGGCTCGACGCGCCGTCCCGAGCGGTCGAGGAGCTGCGTGCCGAGCCGCTTCTCGAGCGCCCGCACCTGGAGCGACACGGCGGGCTGCGTGACGCCGAGACGCTCTGCAGCCTGGGAGAACGAGTGGCGCTCGACCACCGCGCAGAACGCCGCTAGCTGACGCGTATCCATAAGCGAAGCTTATCGCAGTCGTTCGCCCTGCCCGGTGCGCGAGGATGCGCCCTGTGCGCATCTGGATCGACGTCACGAACTCGCCGCACGTCGTCTTCTTCCGGCCGCTCGTCGCGCTGCTCGAGGAGCGCGGCGACGAGGTGACGATCACCGCGCGCGACTTCGCCCAGACGCTCGAGCTCCTCGACGCCGCCGGGCTCCCGTACACCGTCGTCGGCCCGCCCCACGCCGGAGCGTCGCGCGCGGCGAAGGTGCGGGCGATGGGCACCCGCCTCCGCGCTCTCCGCGCGTTCGCCCGCGGGCGTGGCTTCGACGTCGCACTGTCCCACGCGTCCCACGAGCTCCCGTTGGCAGCGCGCTCGCTCGGGGTGCAGTCGGCGTACGCGTTCGACTACGAGTTCGCGCTCGCGCAGCACGGCATCGGCTGCCGCGCCGCGACCCGGGTCGTCGTCCCCGAGGTCATCCCGCAGAAGCGCCTCAGCCGACTCGGCGCGCGATCCCGCAAGGTCGCCCGCTACGCGGGGCTCAAGGAGGAGTACTACCTCCACGGCTTCGCGCCCGACCCGGGCGTGCTCGACGCGATCGGGATCGACCGGTCGCGGGTCATCGTCGTCGTCCGCACCCCGCCGGAGGTCTCGCTCTACCACCGCCACGGGAACCCGCTCTTCGTCGACGTGCTCGAGCGGCTCGGCCGCGACCCGTCCGTCCACGCGGTCGTCCTGCCACGGACGCCCGGCGCAGCGCGAGGCGATCGCGGCACGCGCGCAGCCCTCTCTGGTCGTGCCGGAGCGCGCGGTCGACGCCCTCAGCCTCGTCGCGCTCGCAGACGTCGTCGTGTCAGCCGGCGGGACGATGAACCGCGAGGCGGTGGCGCTCGGAACTCCGGTCTACACGACGTTCTCGGGACGCCTCGGCGCAGTGGACGCGACCTCGTCGCCCGCGGGCGACTCCGGGTCCTCGGGCGGGCGGCACGACCTCCCGGTGGAGCGCCGCATTCCCGCCCACCGGCCGACGACGCGCGACCCCGCGCAACTGCTCGACGCGATGTTTGGTGTTGCTCGAGCGGCGAGATAAGGTCCGCGCCGTCTCAGAAGGGGAGGACCATGAGGAGATCACGTGTCCTGCTCGTCGCGAGCGGACTCGCAGCCCTCACGCTGGCCGCCGTGTCCGCGGCGCTCGCCGGCGACAACACCAGCGGCTTCACGACGTCGCGGCCCGCGATGCTCACGCCGGTCAGGGCGGGCGTCACCGTGTCGCCGATGATCACCGTCGGGGACACACTGAACAACGGCTATCGCTTCGAGGCGATCCCGGACGGCATCGCCGTCGGCACGCGGGGGCAGGGTCGCGTCGACCTCTACGTGAACCACGAGACGTCGAAGACCCCGTTTCCCTACAACCGCGCGACGCCCACAGCGGCGAACAGCGAGAACGACTTCGACAACGCGCAGGTGAGCCACCTGATCCTGAACCAGCACTCCGGCGGGGTGCTGAACGGCTCGTTCGCCATCGGGAGCAGCCTCGGCTACCAGCGGTTCTGCTCGAACTACCTCGCCACCGCGCGCGAGGGCTTCTCGCGCCCGGTCCTGTTCACGAACGAGGAGACCCCGGACTGGGTGTTCCGCCGCGAGGCGTCGTGGCCTCCGCCGATCGGAGACCCGAACGAGGCCGAGGGCGGCCTCGTCGTGGCGCTCGACACGCAGACGGGCAAGCGCTACGAGATCCCGGGGATGGGGCGACACAACCACGAGAACAGTGTCCCGGTGCCGGGGTACGACGACCTGGTCGTCCTTTCGGGCGACGACACGTTCACGAGCGGGCCGCTCACGGGCGTCACGTTGCCGGCCGGCGTGACGGTTCCCGCGCAGTCGCAGCTCTACTCCTACATCGCCCACGACACCGACGAGTCTGCTCGCCGACGACGGTGACCTGTGGGCCTTCGTCTCGGACACGCCCGGAGTCAAGAGCTACTACGACGTGCTTCCCGGCTCCGGCACCGTCGTCCAGGGCCACTTCGTCAAGGTTCCGACGAACATCGCGACCGGCAAGAACCCGGACGGCAGCGAGCTCCGGGCGATGGACGTCGGCTTTCCGCCGCCGCCCGCGAACGGCGTCGTGGCAGCTCGACCCGCGCTCGATCCCGGCGCTCGGCACGGACGGGCCGCAGTGGGTCCTCGAGTACTGGAGCGACATCGAACGACGTGTTCCAGTTCGTCCGGGTCGAGGACATCGCCTACGACAAGCGACCCGGCATGGCGAACGTCGTCTACATCGCCGACTCGGGCCGCGGCCGGCGCGCCACGGAGCCCAGGACACAGCCGAACTTCGGTCGACGAACGGCCGCGTCTGGCGCATGGTGCTCGACCCCGACGATCCGACGGTCGTGACCTCACTGACCGTCATGGTCGAGGGCGACGACAATGCAGTCCAGACGCGTCGACGAGATCCACCAGCCGGACAACATCGAGTCGACGCGGACGGGATCCTCCTCACCGAGGACCCGGGCTCGAGCCAGCAGTTCCCGTTCGGCTCGACGCTTCCGAACGCCACGACGGCTCGCCTCTGGCACGTGCCGTTCGCGGGCACGCCCGCGGTCGTGGCCAGGGTCGATCAGGGCGCCGACGGCGGCCCGACGGACGTCGACGGGCGCGGCGCCGGGGAACCTCGGCGCATGGGAGTCGTCGGGGATCGTCGACGCGTCCGCGGCGTTCGGCCCGGACACGTTCCTGATCAACGTCCAGGCACACACGCTCTGGGTCGAGCAGGGCGCCGGGCGAGGACTTCAACGGCGACGGGCAACCCGACTTCACGTACAAGCGGGAGGGCGGGCAGCTGCTCCGGGTCACGATCCCGGGCGCATAAGCCCGCTCGAATCGGTGGGTCAGGCCTCGGCCTGGCCCACCCGCCTCCTACCGCGCGGCGACGGCACTGGGCGGGACGAGATCGAGGCGAACGACGAACCCCGGCCCACCGGCGAAGAGGCAGTGGTCGACGTTCATCACCCGCCCGCCCCCGTAGACGAGCGGCCCGTCACCTCGTGCGGGTCGACGCCGCGCACCGTCGCGATCGGGGTGTGGCCGTGGACGATCCGGCCGCCGCCGAAGCACGACGAGGAGCGCATCGACGGCCTCGGGGTCGACGAGCCGCATGCGGTCACTGAGGACGCCGAGGAGCTCGTCGACCTCGTCGGCCGTGCCGTCGGCGAGCATCGCCGACACCGCGGCGTTGGCGGCCGCGACCGAGTCTCCGTAGCTCCAGGTACGCCGTCGTATCGGCGTGGAGGAGCAGCCAGTCACCCTCGCGGCCGATTGCGGGACGCGCGGCGACCCACTCGAGGTGCTCCGACGTCAGCGCCTCGAGGTCGGAGTCGAGCCCGCCGTTCATCCGCCACACGTCGCGAAAGGTCGTCCCGGGATACGACGTCTCGAGGTCGCCGAAACGATGGACGGCGATCATGAACGCCTCGTGGTTCCCGAGCAAGCAGTGGAGCGAGCCGTCGCTCTCGCGCTCGAGACGGCGGACGAGGTCGATCGCGCCGATCCCGTCGGGCCCACGGTCGACGAGGTCGCCGACGAGCCAGACGACGGCGTCGGCGCCCGACCAGCGCTCTGCGGAGTCGATGAGGCCCGCGTCATTGAGGAGCGCCGCCAGGACGTCTCGATGGCCGTGGACGTCGCCCACGGCGAACAGCGAGGCGGGCACGCCTACGAGACGGTCGCGCCGGTGCGCGCGCGCTTCGGCTCGTCCACGACGCGCCGCAGCTCGCCCACGAGCTCGAGCGTCTCCCCCTCCGCCACGAGCCGCTCGAGGACGGCGAGCTCGGACTCGAGCCAGTCGGGGTCGATCGGCGGGCGGCTGATCAGGTCGATCTTCGGGTGCGCGCTCGGGGACGCCGTCTCTCCGGCGCCGACGAGCTCCTCGTGGAGCTTCTCACCGGGCGCCGGGCCGATGAACTCGATCGCGATCTGGGTCCCGGGCTCCTTCCCCGAGAGACGGATCATCTTCTCGGCGAGGTCGACGATGCGGACGGGCTCGCCCATGTCGAGGACGTAGACCTGGCCGCGGCCGCCGATCGCGCCTGCCTGGACGATCAGCTGCACGGCCTCCGGGATCGTCATGAAGAACCGCGTCATCTCCGGGTGGGTCACGGTCACCGGGCCGCCCCGGGCGATCTGCCGGCGGAAGATCGGGACGACCGAGCCCGAGGAGCCGAGGACGTTGCCGAACCGGACGGCGACGAACCGCGTCGTCACGTCGGTGCGTTGGCCCCACGTCTCGACGATCCACTCTGCGAGCGCCTTCGACTGGCCCATCACCGTCTTCGGGTTCGCCGCCTTGTCGGTCGAGACGAGCACGAACCGCTTCGCACCGTACTCGACGGCGACGTCGGCGACGACGCGCGTGCCGAGCGTGTTGTTCCGCACGGCCTCGAGGGGGTTCGCCTCCATCAGCGCGACGTGCTTGTAGGCCGCCGCGTGGAAGACGACTCCGGGGCGGTACTTGTCGAAGACCTGCCGGAGCTTGCCGGCGTCCTTTACGTCGCCGACCACGGCCGCCGCGGCGAGGAAGCCCCGGTCGCGGACGAGCTCCCGCTCGATCTCGAACAGCGCCGGCTCTGCGTTGTCGATCAGCACGAGCTTCGCGGGGCCGAGGCGCGCGATCTGGCGGCAGAGCTCCGACCCGATCGAGCCGCCGGCGCCCGTGACGAGCACGACCTCGTCCGCGACGTAGTCCGAGATCGACGCGAGGTCGACACTGACCGGCTCACGGCCGAGCACGTCTTCGACCTCGACGGGCCGGAGCTGGCGTGCGAGGTCGCGGTCGCCCGAGACGAGGTCGGAGAGGCTCGGCAGGGTCTTCACCGTGACGTTCAGCGGACGCGCGGTCTCGACGATGCGGGCGCGGAGCTCGCCCGATGCCGAGGGGATCGCGATCAGGATCTCGTCGGGCCGCCGGTCGCGGACGACGTGCGCGAGCTCGGCGACGGTGCCCAGCACGCGGACGCCGTGGAGGCGCAGGTTCCGCTTGCGCGGATCGTCGTCGAGGAGCCCGATCGGCGTGTAGCCGAGCGCGGGGTTGCGCTGCATCTCCTTCACGACGAGCTGGCCCGCATCCCCCGCACCGACGACCACGATGTCCTTGCCGCGGGTGACGATCCGGCCGGGCAGCGGGCGCTCGATCAGCGTCCGCGCCAGCAGCCGCGAGCCGGCGACGAGCGCGAGGCAGAGCAGCAGGTCGATGAACCAGACGCCGCGCGGGACGGCGACTCGGTGCACGTCGAAGAGCGTGAAGACGAGGAAGACCGCGATCGAGGCGAGCGCGACGCCGCGGAGCGCCGCCCACATGTCGCGCGTCGAGACGTAGCGCCACCAACGGTTGTAGAAGCCCGAGAGGGCGAAGACCGGCAGCTTGATCGCGACGACGAGGAGGACGATCTCCCAGTCGAGGTAGCGGTCGTAGTACACGGGCCGGGCCTCGAAGCGGAGGTTCCACGCGAGCCACCAGGCGGCGGCGACGAGCCCCGCGTCGACGGCGACCTGCCAGATCGAGTGTCGGGTGACGGGGCTGCGCACGTGGCCTCCTAGACGACCACGCCGACGGCCGCGCGCACGGTCGAGACGACCCGCTCCTGCTCCGAAGGCCCGATCCCGCCCCACATCGGGAGCGCGAGGTTCTCGGCCGCCGCACGCTCGGTCTCGGGCAGCGAGCCGGGCCCGTAGCCGAGGTACGCCATCGCGGGCTGGAGGTGGAGCGGCGTCACGTAGTACGCGGCGGACGCGATCCCGACCTCGCCGAGCGCAGCGGCGATCCGCTCCCGCTCGGGCGAACGGACGACGAACATGTGGTAGACGTGCCCGGCGTCGTCGAGGGGAAGCTCGACGGCCTCGCCGAGCCCGAGCTCGGCGTAGCGGACAGCCGCTTCCCGCCGCGACCGGTTCCAGCCCGCGAGGCGCGGCAGGAAGACGCGCAGCGCGGCCGCGTGGATCGCGTCGAGGCGCGAGTTCGTCCCGACGAGCTCGAACGTCTTCTTGTCGACCGAGCCGTGGAAGCGGAGCCGACGCACCGTCTCGGCGACGCCCTCGTCGGTGAACGCGATGAGGCCCCCGTCCCCGAGGGCGAAGAGGTTCTTCGTCGGGAAGAAGCTGAACGTCGAGCAGACGCCCGTCGTCGCGACGCCCGGCGCCCCGAAAGCCTGGGCCGCGTCCTCGAGGATCGGCTGCCCGAGCGCAGCGAGCTCCTCGAGCGGCGCGGGGCGGCCGAAGAGGTGCACCGGCATGATCGCCTTCGTCCGCTCGGTGATGCGGCCGGCGACGTCCTGCGCGTCGAGGTTGAGCGTCACGGGGTCGATGTCCGCGAAGACGGGCGTCGCGCCGACGCGGGCGATCGCTTCCGCGGTCGCATAGAACGTGAACGCGGGGCAGATCACCTCGTCGCCGCGCCCGATGCCCATCGCCTCGAGCGAGAGGACGAGCGCGTCGGTCCCGTTGGCGACGCCGAGCGCGCGCGACACGCCGAGATATGCGGCGGCCTCGCGCTCGAAGGCCTCGACCTCGGGCCCGAGGATGAAGCGTCCCGACTCCAGGACCTCTGCGAACCGCTCCTTGAGCTCCGGGATGAGCGGTGCGTACTGCGCCTTGACGTCGACGAGCGGGATCACGATCGCCCGAGTGTACCGGCCTCGATGCAGGGAAATCGCGGCTAGGCCGGCTCGTCGGCGGGGCGCCGGCGTCGTTTGACGATGCGCCAGCCGAGCCAGGCGACGACGCCCACGAGACCGGCCGCGACGAGGTAGTCCACGTAGCGGAACGCGTGGTGGAAGCTCTCCCAGTTCGCGCCGGCGGCCCATCCCGCCCCCGCGAACGCGAAGCACCAGATCGCCGAGCCGAGGAGCGTGAGCCAGACGTACGGGCCGAAGCGGGCTCGGAAGACTCCCGCGGGGACCGAGATGAACGACCGGATCACCGGCGTGACGCGGCCCAGGAAGACGGCCCACCCCTCCCAGCGGTCGAACCACCGCTCCGCGCGGTCGAGCTTCGCCGTGTTCAGGTGGAACCATCGCCCATGCTCCTCGAGCCAGGGCCGGCCGAGGTAGTCGCCGAGCGCCCAGCCGAGGATCGAGCCGATGAGGTACCCGACCGTCCCGGCGGTCGCCATCGCGACGTAGGCGGGGAATCCGTCGGCGAACTCGTAGCCGAAGAGCGTCACGGACTGGCCTGCGATCGCGCCCGATGCGACCGCACCGGCGTAGACCATCACGACCTCGCTCGCCGCCGGGAACACCGCGTCGATGAGCATCAGGCCGAACACGGCGTAGAGGCCCTGGTTGCCGATCGCGTCGGTGACGACCTCGGTGATCTCCGAGAGGACGCTGGCGACGAGCATCGCGGAAGGCTAGCCGCGCCGTCGGCGAGGAGCCGGTGCGGTGTCGGACTTCAGTCCGACACCTGATCTACCGGGCGAGCCGCAGCGTGATCGGCGCGTCGAGGGTGGACGAGCCGAGGCTGCTCCGCGCGACGACGCGCACGGTGTACGCACCCGCGAGGCGCTTCCGGCCGTCGCCGAGCCCATCCCAGGTGACCGCCTGGTCGCCGGGCTCGAGCGGCGTCGTCGGGGCGAGCCCGCGCCGGACGAGCCTTCCCGCCGCATCGTGCACCGTCACGAACATGCGGGCCGGCCGGAACAGCCGCCACGCGATGCGAATCGAGCCTCCCGACGGGGGAACGGCCGCCCGCGCGGGGACGCGGACGAACCCGAGTGTGTCGTCGACGACGAATGTCCGCGTCATCGTCGATGCCTGCCCGAGGTCGTCGACGGCCTTCACCTCGAACGTCCACGATCCGGCCGCGGCAGGGGCGGCGTCGCCGGCCTCGGCGGCAGCGGCGTCGCCCGCGTCGGGGAACCGCACGGGATAGGTGCCGGGCCCCTGGTCAGCGGTCGTCGTCACGGGGCTCGAGCCGTCCGGCGCGCGGAGGGTGACGATCACGCTCGACGCTCGCGGGAGCCGGTAGCGCAGGTCAGGCGTGTCCGCGACGCCGTCGCCGTTGGGCGACACGCGTGCGGGCGGCTCGGGCGCGAAGACGCCGCGGTAGAGCAGCATCAGGGCGGTCGACACGGCACGCTCGCGACCGTCGGAGGGCCGGTTGAGCAGCGTGCCGTCGAACGCCATCGTCGTCGAGCCGCCGCTGTCGAGCGCCATCCCTGTGACGGCGCCGAGCCGGACGAGCGCCTGCGCGAGCTCGAAGTTCGTCAGGCCGGTGCTGTAGCCGGGTTGCCGTCCGTCGACGGCGACGAGGACGATCCGCCCGTCGCGGAGCTGGCCCACCCCCGTCCGCGGGGCGGCGGGCCCGAGCTGCCTGGTGGTGAACGCCTCGCCGGCGCTGAAGACCGGCGCTCCGCCGCGGACGATCTGCGGCCCGCCGCCGATCGCGGCGACGACGCCGGGCCAGGCGGGGCGCAGCGTGAGCCGGACGACCGCCGTGGCACCGGCCGGCGCCTCGGTCTGGAGGGTCGTGGCGGCAGTGCCACGTGCGACGAGGACAGCGCCGCCGATCGGGATCGGCACCGGCGTCGCCGCCGGGAGCGCCTCGACGACCGGCGCGACGAGATCGATGTCGGGCGTCGCCACGGGGAACGGGAAGAGGATCACGGCGAAGCTGCCCGGCACGGCGGGTGTCGAGCCGCCGTACGCCTGCGTGTAGAGCGCGACGCCGTTCGCGGAAGGCGGCTGGTTCAGCGCGCCGAGCGGGTGCGCCTGCACGCCGGTCCGCCACGTCCCCGCCAGCGAGACGCGCCGCACGTCGAGGGCGCCGGCGGTCGTGACGCCGGCGCTCGCGCGCCGACCGTTCGGCGGGTTGATCAGCTCGCCGTTCCGCATCAGCACGCCGGACGGGCGCCCCGTCGCGAGCGTGAAGTAGTCGCCGTTGACTCCCGCCGCGGTCGCACCGGGGGCAAGGCGCCGCTGCATCGAGGTCAGCGTCTCGCGGCCGACGATCGTCTCGTTCGAGAGGACGGGCTCGAGCGTCGTCAGGCCGCCGGGCCGCGGGCCGCGCAGCACGTTGATCGCGACCGGCCCGCGCGTCGTGAACTGGACGCCGCGCTCGTACGTGACGCCCGGCCAGAGCGTGCGGGTCGCCGCGGTCGACGGCGCCGCGGCGACCGCGGCGAGCACCAGGGCGGCGAGCGGGAGAAGGAGTCGGCGGCGCATCGACCGCGGCCGAGCGTAGTCGCGCAACGCCGTGTGCAGGCGAATCCTCACGGTTTCCGAACGAAGCCGGTCTACCGCGACGGGTCGGTGCGCCGACGCAGGACGACCGCGTTGAGCACCGCCGACGCCACGATCAGGCGTCCCGTCAGGAACATGCTGAAGAGCAGCGCCGCCGCGGCGCCCAGGGCGCCGTAGGAGTCCTCGCGCTCCTCGATCAACCAGCCGATGACGAGCGCGTTGAAGAGGTAGAGCGCGAGCGTCCCGACGCCGTAGAGCACCGCTCCGGGAACGCGCTCGCGGAGCGTCGCCGTGCCGTGCGGGAGGAGCTCGGTGAGGCCGAGCCACGCGGCCGAGACCGACACGACCCCGACGGCAATCCCGAGCAGGACGGTGAGGACAGTGCCCCTGCTCAATGCGGTCGCGACGTTCACGGCGACCGCCTGCCCGAGCACGGCGAGCGCGAACAGCCCGATCGACCGCGGGACGAGCTTGACCGCCCGACCCGATCCCTCGAACGCGAGCGCGTGGACGATCGCGATCGAGCGGTAGAGCTGCCCGATCGCGTACGCGAGGATCGGGATGCTGACGATCAGGACCCACCACCGGGCCGAGTCGCTCGCGGCGCTCGCCACCTGCGTCGCGATGATCCGCGTCATCCCGATCTCGCCGGCGACCTCCGCGGTGCTCTGGTCCGTGGCGCCCGCATAGATCCCGAGGCCGACGACGACGAAGACGGCGAACGGGAGCAGGAACACGAAGAGCCGGTACGCGAGCGCGCCGGCGAGGAGGCTGCCGCCGATCTCCGAGTCCCGCTCGATCGTCGCGAACGCTACGTCGACCGAGCGATGCCGAGTGCGTGCCGCCTCGATCTGCTCACGGAAGATGCGGACGCGCTCCGCAGCGGCCAGGACGCGCCCTGCGATCGTCCGGCCGGCGACGATCTCTGGCTCGGCCGGCGAGCCCGGTGTCGGCTCGGGCGACTCGGCGGACATGGGGCAGATGCTACGGCGGCCCGCCTCGGCAAGCCTCGGCGGTGTGGGTCAGCCGACCGGCACGCCGTCCTGCAGGAAGCGGAGCTCGGGCACGTGGGGGAGCTCGCCGACGTCGCGCGCCATCTCCAGGAACGTGTAGAGGCCCGCGCGCTCGCGCGGGCCGAAGCTGTAGCGGAGCTTCTCGAAGTACCGGGCGAGGAAGCCGGCCGGATAGCCGTAGCGCTCGCTCGCCTCGTATGCGAGCCGCTCGGGCTCCGAGCGGGCGAGCCGCACCGATGCGACGAGCGCCTCCTGGAGGTCATGGAGGCCGTCGACGACGGGCTCGGGCGCCGCCCAGACCGCGAAGACCATCGGCAGGCCGGTCCGCTCGAGCCACAGCTTGCCGAGGTCGTGGTGCGGCGTCGGGTCCTCGAAGGCGCTCTTGAGGGCCGCGTCGCCGATCAGGAGCTTCGCGTCGGCGTTCGCCGCCTCGACGAGCGGGACGAGCTCGGCGCGCGGGAGAAGCACCTTCGTCAGGACGACCGAGGTAGCGCTCTCGGGCGTCACCGCGACCGAGCGCACGCGGCCGAGCGGCACGCGCGAGACGAGCTGGATCGAGTCCACCGCGCCCTCGGACGAAACACACAGGCGCGGCATGAGCCGGAGGCGGCTCGCGTTCCGCGCGTACTCGATCGACGAGATCGGCGCGACGTCGATCTCGCCCGCCAGGAGCAGCCGGTTGAGCTCGGTCGGGACGCCCACTACCTCCTCCACCTCGTGCGTGAGGCGGTGGAAGACGGGCGCCATGTTGACATACGAGATGCGGCCGAGACGGATCATCGCCGGCCAGTCTAGTGCCGCTCGCGGTGAATCGGCCTCGTGGACGGCGTCGCCGGAAGCGGCACTAGTGCCGGCCGAGCTCCGGGGGCAGCGGTCGCGCATGGAGGACGACGAGGGTCTTCGTCGGACGCGTCAACGCGACATAGAGCTCGCGAAGACCCTGGTGCCCGTCGGCGACGAGCGCCGGCTCGACTACCACCACGTGGTCGAACTCGAGCCCCTTCGCCTCGCGCGGGACGAGGAGCGCAATACCGTCGAAGACGTTCGGCTCGGCGAGCGCGGGCTCGAGGAGCGCATCGGGGACGATCAGTGCGAGGAGCCCCTCCTCGGCCGCAAGGCCGCCGGCGACGCGGTACGCCTCGCGGAGCAGCTCCTCCTCGGCGACGTGCCGCACGACGGGCTCAGCCGCGCCGGTCCGGTACGCGATCGGCCGCTCGGTACGCGGAGCGATCGTGTCGAGGAGCGGGAGCGCGAGCGCCATGATCTCATGCGGGACGCGATAGGCGTGGCGCAGCTCCTCGAGGGAGGCTTCCTCGCCGCCCGGCAGATGGCGGACGACCTCGTCCCAGCTCTCGTACGCGACGGAGCCGGTGCCCTGGGCGATGTCGCCGAGGAGCGTGAGGCCGAGGCCTTTCGTGCGCCGCGCGATCATCCGCAGCTGCATCGGCGACAGGTCCTGGGCCTCGTCGACGATCACGTGGTCGAAGGGCCGCGACGGCTCGCCGACGAGCGCGTGCGCCTCGTCCAGCAGCGGGACGTCCGCGTCGCTCCAACCGCGCCCGCGCCGGCGCAGGAGCCGCTGCTCGTCCGTATCGAGGATCCCCTCCGCGACCTCCGCCAGGAACCGCGGCGTCGTGAGGAGCGAGCGCACGAGGCGCTCGGGCGCCACCGCCGGCCAGGCGAGATCGAGCACGCGCTTCAGCTCGCCGCTCGAGTGGAGCGCGCGCTCGACCTGCTCTGCGTCGCGGAACGCGCCGCCCTCGAGCAGCCGTGCGTACTCCCCGTAGAAGCTGCGGACGATGCCCATGCGGAACCGCTCGCGCGCGGCCGCCGTCGTGCCGTGCTCGGCGCGGATCTCCTCCAGCAGGCGCTCCTGGTCGCGGACGCGGACCCGCACGAAGGCGCCGTCGAGCCGGAGAAGCAGCTCGTCGGGCTCGCTGCGCAGAAGGACGGCGGCCGCGCGCGCGAGCACGTCCGCCATACGGTCGTCGCCCTTCAGCCGGGCGACTTCGCGTTCGTCGGCCGTGCTCGTCTCGACGCCGTCGACGAGCCCGGATACGGCGCGCTGCTCGACGGCGTGCTCCCCGAGCGCGGGCAAAACATGCGAGACGTACTCCATGAACGTCCGGTTCGGCCCGACGACGAGCACGCGGCTGCGCGCGTGCCGCTCGCGCGCCGTGTAGAGCAGCCACGAGGCCCGGTGGAGGCCGACGGCCGTCTTGCCCGTCCCCGGCCCGCCCTGGATCACGAGCGCGCTGTCGGCCTCGTGCGTGATCAGCCGGTACTGGTCGGCCTGGATCGTCGCGACGATGTCGCGCATGCGAGAGTCGCGGCTCCGCTCGAGCTCCTCGAGCAGGAAGTCGCTCACGCGCGCGCCGTCGAGGGTCGTGCCGTCGAGCGCCTCGTCGGCGATGTCGAGGAGCGTCCGGCCGCGGGCGCGGAAGCGCCGGCGGAGCGTCACGCCCTGTGGATCCATCGGCGTGGCGGTGTAGAACGGCCGCGCCGCGGGCGCCTGCCAGTTCACGACGAGCCGCTCGCCGTCGTCTTCGTGCACCCAACGCCGTCCGACGTAGAGCGCGCGCTCGAGCGTCTCGAAGTCGAGCCTGCCGAAGCACAGTCCGCGCTCGGCGTCCTCGTACGTCGCGAGGCGGCGCGCCGCCCAGGCGTCGAGGGCCGCCTGGGCCACCTCGCCGTCGGCCGCGTCGGCGGCCCGGACGACGACGTCGCGCATTCGCTCCAGACAGGCGTAGGCGTGGTCGACGTACGCCTGCTCCGCCGCGAGCTCGGGGTGCGTCACGACCCGAGGGTAGCCCCGCCGACGGCCTGGGGCGCTCCGGGACCGGCCCCCGCCGGATACCGTGCAGGCGTGGGAACTGTCGCCTCGACCTCCCGGACGGCGCTCGTCGAGTCGCTCATGGATCGGTTCCCGCACGTGCCGCGCGAGGCCGTCCTCAAGGAGGACCTGCTCCGCACGGGCATCGCCTTCGGCGAGTCGGCGCTCAGCGACAACCTCGACGGCGAGGTGAAGCCGAAGTCGTACTTCATCTTCTCGTTCGACCAGAAGCCGCTCGCCGAGCTCGGCGAGGCGGCACGCCGACGGCCACCGGAGGAGCTCGCGCTGACGGGCGGCCCCTACGGGCTCCGGCGGACGATCGTCTCGGTCCGCGTGAACCCGTCGTCGCCCTACCGCGTTGCGCGGGGCGAGGACGGCGCGCTCGGGCTGTCGCTCGAGGGCCGGACGGTCGCCGACGTCGTCCTCCCGCCGATGCCCGAGTACTACCGGCACACGCTCGCCAACGGGAAGACCGTGATGGAGACGGCCCCGACGATCCAGTGGGGCTACCTGATCTACCTCACCGTGCTTCGCCTCTGCCAGTACTTCGGGGCGAAGGAGGAGTGCGGCTTCTGCGACATCAACCACAACTGGCGCCAGCACAAGCGCGAGGGGCGGCCGTACACCGGCGTGAAGCCCGTCGCGGACGTGCTCGAGGCCCTCGCGCTCATCGACCGCTACGACACCGAGGGGACGAGCAAGGCCTACACGCTCA
Source organism: uncultured Actinomycetes bacterium (assembly GCA_963706915.1). Taxonomy (GTDB): domain Bacteria; phylum Actinomycetota; class Thermoleophilia; order Gaiellales; family Gaiellaceae; genus Gaiella. Next base: position 177,038 of record CAVPOH010000004.1, on the reverse strand, counting down.
CGGGCGGATCGGTCACGAGCACGGTCGACGGCCTCGAGGAAGCGGATTTCTACGGCCGCTACGCGGAGGCGATCGAGGCGCGGTTCCCCGGCCGCTGGATCGGAAAGGTCGTCGCGCAGGCGCTGCCGCGCGCCGAGGTGCAGCGCTACAAGGACTACGGGATCACGATCTACCACCCGAACTACGAGGTCTGGGACAAGCGGCTGTTCGAGCTGATCTCCCCGGGCAAGCAGCGCTACGTCGGCCGAGAGGAGTGGCACCGGCGGATCCTCGACGCCGCCGAGGTGTTCGGACCGCGCTTCGTGATCCCGAACTTCGTCGCGGGCGTCGAGATGGCGAAGCCGTTCGGCTTCGCGACGATCGACGAGGCGATCGCGTCGACCACCGAGGGGCTCGACTACTTCATGAGCCAGGGCGTGACGCCCCGCTTCACGACCTGGTGCCCGGAGCCGACGACGCCGCTCGGCCGGGACAACCCCGACGGGGCGCCGCTCGAGTACCACATCCGCCTGCTCGAGGCCTACCGGGATGCCCTCCGGCGCCACGGCCTCAAGCCGCCTCCGGGCTACGGCGTCGCGGGCGCAGGCAATGCCGTCTTCTCCGTCAGCTCGTTCATGGACACGCTCGACCCCGACGAGGTGATCGTCGAGGAGGCCGTTCCCTCATGAGCCGGATCAGCGTCGACGAAGCCGCCCGCCTCTGGAACGAGGCGCCCGACGACGAGCTGAGGGAGCTTGCGGGCGCGGCCCGCGCCCACTGGCACGAGCCCGACCGCGCCACGTACATGGTGATGCGGATCGTCAACTACACGAACGTCTGCGTCGCCCAGTGCGACTACTGCGCCTTCTACGTCCTGCCGAACCAGGACGGTGGGTACGTGCTCGACCGGCACGAGGTGTTCGCGAAGATCGACGAGCTCCTCGAGCTCGGCGGCGACCTCGTCGCCTTCAACGGCGGCTTCAACCCGCGGCTGCCGCTCGAGTTCTACTGCGAGCTCTTCGCCTCGGTCCGCGAGCGCTACGGCGACCGCGTCGAGTTCTACGCGCTGACCGTCGCCGAGTTCGTCTTCCTCGCCGACCGCGCGCGGCTCTCGCACGCGGAGGCCGCCGCCCGGCTACGCGACGCCGGCGTGTACTGGGTCACGGGCGGCGGGAGCGAGATCCTCACCGAGGACTTCCGCAAGCGCCACGCCAAGTGGAAGTACACGGTCGCGGAGTACCTCGAGGCGCAGCGGGCGATCGTCGAGAGCGGGATGCGGACGACGGCGACGATGGTGATCGGCTTCGACGAGACGCTCGAGGAGCGGCTCGAGCACCTCCAGCGGACGCGGGACTTCCAGGACGCGTGCCTTCGCGACGGCCTCGACGGCCTCTTCTCGTTCCTCTGCTGGACGTACAAGCCGTATGGGACGGCGTTCGGCGGCCGTGAGATCTCGCCCGGGGAGTACTGGCGCCACATCGCCCTCTCGCGAATCTTCCTCGACAACGTCCCGCACATCCGGACGTCCGTCCTCACGCAGAACGAGGAGGCGTTCCGGGCGCTCGACTACGGCGCCGACGACTTCGACCTGCCGATCGAGGACGAGGTGACGCAGAAGGCAGGGGCGCGCATCGACCTCGACCTCGAGGGTCTGCTCGCGATCCCGCGCGAGCTCGGCTACCGGGTCGACTACCGGCGCGCCGAGCGGCCGCCGGCGCTGACCGCTCCGTCCGCGCTCTAGGAGGCGCCTAGCGGTCGCGGTCGACGACCGCGTCGGCGAGCGCCTCGAGCTCCTGCCGGCGGACCGCGCCGTCGAGGCTCTGGCGCGCGCGCGTCGCGTAGTCGAGTGCGATCTCCCGCGACCGTGCGAGCGCGTCGGTCGCCGCGACGGCGACGAGCGCCCCTTCGAGCGGGCCGCCCTCGAGCGCCCGACGGACCACGTCGTCCTGCCGCGCCGCGAGGAGGAGCGGCAGCGTCGGGGTCCCGTCACGGAGGTCGGTGCCCGGGACCTTCCCGGTCTCGACCGTCTCGCCGGTGCAGTCGAGCACGTCGTCGACGATCTGGAACGCGACGCCGAGGAGGCGCCCGAACTCCGCCCCGCCTCCGCCGAGCGCGCACGCGACGGCGAAGAGCGACCCCGTCTTCAGCGAGCACCGCTCGAGGTACGACTCGACGGTCGTGGACGCGTCGTGCCGCTGCAGGCGCTGCATCGCCTCGCCGCGCGCGAGCGCGAGCGACGCGTCCGCGAGCGCCGACACCTGCTCCCGCGAGCCGGTCGCCGCCAGCGTCGCAAATGCGGCGGCGAACAGATGGTCGCCGGTTGCCTTGGCGGCGAACGCGCCATGCGCCGTCCATGCGGCCGCCCGGCCGCGGCGCAGGTGCGCGCCGTCGACGATGTCGTCGTGGACGAGCGTCGCCATGTGGACGAGCTCGATCGCCGCGCCCTCGGTCACCGGCGCCGGTGCGCCCGGCTGCGACGAGAGGTACGTCAGGGTCGGCCGGAGCCGCTTGCCGCCGGCGGCGAGCGCGTCCGAGCCGACCGCCGCGACGGTCCCCGGGTGCTCCTCGACGATCCCCGCGAGCCGCGCCTCGACGGCGTCGAGGTACTCGCTCAGCCCGACCGCGGAGCGGACGGTCTCGAGCGCGGTCACGACGTGCTCCCCTCGGGCCCGTTGACGCCGACGTGCAGCGCGACGATCGTCGCGCCGAACAGCCGGAACGTCACGTCCTCGAAGCCCTGCGCCTCGAGGCGCAGCACGAGCTCCTCGGCGCCCGGGAAGCGCCGCACGCTCGCGGGCAGGTACGTGTATGCCTTCCCGCCGGGCAGCACCTTGCCGAGCAGCGGCACCACCCGATCGAACCAGAGCGAGAAGAACGGCTTGAGCAGTCCGCGCGGCTGCGTGATCTCGAGGATCGCGAGGCGTCCGCCGGGCCGGAGGACGCGGCGCAGCTCGCCGAGCGCAGCGTCGAGGTCGGCGACGTTCCGCACGCCGAAGCCGACCGTCGCCGCGTCGAACGAGTCGTCCGCGAACGGGAGCGCGAGCAGGTCCCCCTCGACCCACTCCACGGTGTCCGACTTGCGCCGCGCCCGCTCGAGCATCCCCGGCGAGAAGTCGAGCCCGGTGACGACGCCCCCTTCCCGCTCGGCGGCGACGGCAAGGTCGCCCGTCCCGCAGCACGCGTCCAGCACCCGGTCGCCCGGCTGGACGACCGCCTGGACGGTGAGCCGCCTCCACGAGCGGTCGAGCCCCGCGGTCATGACGCGATTCATCGCGTCGTACACCGGTGCGATCCGGTCGAACATGCCGCGGACCTGGTCGGGCGCGAGCGAGCCGGACTCGTGCGTCACTCGCCCCACCGCCGGATCAGCGAGGTGTCGATGCCGAGCTGGTCGAGGCACCGGGCCACGACGAAGTCGACGAGGTCCTGGATCGTGTCCGCGCCGTGGTAGAAGCCCGGGGCGGCGAAGAGGATCACGGCGCCCGCGTCGTTGAGGGTCGCGAGGCCGCGGAGGTGGATCGACGAGAGCGGCGTCTCCCGCGGGACGAGAACGAGCTTTCGCCGCTCCTTGAGCGCGACCGACGCCGCGCGGTGGATGAGGTTCGTCATGGCGCCCGAGGCGAGCGTGCCGACCGTCGCCATCGAGCACGGGCACACGACGTAGGCGTCGACCCTCGCCGAGCCGCTCGCGAACGGGCTCTTCCAGTCCTGCGGGTCGTAGACCGTGACGGCGGCGTCGCCGACGAAACGCCGGAGCACCTCGTCGCGGGGGAGCGTCGGGTCGCGGTAGAGCTCCGTCGCGAGCACCTCGATCCCCGCGGAGGAGGCGCAGAGCCCGACCTCGGCGCCCGCCGCGGCGACCCCGTCGAGGATCCCTTTCGCGTACGGCGCGCCGGACGCGCCCGTGATCCCGAGGAAGACTCGCACGAGAAGAGCGTATCCCGGGTGTCCGACCTCGGTCGGACACCTCCCGCAGGCGCTGCGGCTACTCGCCGCCCTCGCCGCCGCGGCTCGCGTTGAGGAAGGTTGCGAGCTTCGTGAGGTTCTCGTCGCCGAGGTAGGAGTACGAGATCATCACGTTGTTGCCGAACTGCGCCGGGTTCGAGACGTAGGCCTTGAAGAACGCGACGCCGCGATCGGTCGCGCCCACGTCGCTCAGGTCGGGCGCCCCGAGGTTCGAGTTGCCCTCGCCGAGGTACGTGTGGCAGTTGAGGCAGCCCGACTGCGCGAACAGCGTCGCGCCGGCCATCGCAACCGGGTCGTCGGCGAAGCCCTGCTCCTGGGCCCACTCCTCGACCGTGCCGGAGGCGATGAGCTCGGAGCCGAGCGCTTCCTTCGCCGTCGCGCCCTTCCACGTGAGGACGCCCATCGAGATCACCGTGAGGATCGCGGCGACGAGCGCGACCGGCCGGCGCCCGATCCGGCGCTCGGGGCGCCGGTCGTAGAACGGCAGCCCGATCAGCAGGATCAGGAGGAGCGTGGGGACGCCGACCGTGCCGAGAACGACCGTCTCCGGCCACTTGAAGATGCGCAGGAGGTAGAAGAGGAAGTAGAAGAACCAGTCCGGCCGCGGGACGAACTCGATCGTGCCCGGATCGGCCTCCGCCGTGTACCACGGCCCGAGGATCCCGGCCTCGATGCCGTCCGCCGTGAAGTACCAGACGCACGCGAGGCCGATGATCACGGCCACGACGACGAGCGACATGACCGAGTCGTGGAGGACCGCGTACGGGAAGAAGCTCTTGCCCTCGCGCTCGACGTCCTCCTTGTAGCGCTTGAACTCGGCGCGGTTGCGGTCCTTGAGCGGCGTGCCCACGGCTACGACTCTCCCTCGGGCGCCGTGTCGCGGATCAGGCCCTCACGCGCGCCGGGCGCATCCGGCCGCTCGCGGCCGGCGGCCGACTTCGACCAGGGCGGGGACGTCACGCCGAGGCGCACGACGAGGTACAGGTGCAGCCCGATGAGCGCAAAGATCGCGCCCGGGATCACCAGCATGTGTAGGGAATAGAACGTCGACAGCGTGTTCGGACCGATGTTGAGCCCGCCCTGCAGGAACTGCGCGAGGAAGGGGCCGACAATGGGCGCGGTCGCGTTCAGGTTGATCCCGACCACGGTTGCCCAGTACGCGGTCTGATCCCACGGCAGCAGGTAGCCGGTGAAGCCCTCCAGCATGCCCGAGCACGAGGATCAGGACGCCGACGATCCAGTTCAGCTCGCGCGGGTACTTGTAGGCGCCGAACAGGAACACCCGAGCCATGTGGAAGAACAGGAGAATGATGAAGACGCTCGCGCCCCACTTGTGCATGCCGCGCACGAGCCAGCCGAGCGTCACCTCCTCGGTGATGTTCACGACTGAGCTGTAGGCGCTGTTGGGGTCGGGCTTGTAGTAGAAGGCGAGGATGACGCCGGTCAGCACTTGGGAGATGAAGGCCGTCAGAGCCGCCGCACCGAGCGTCTGCGCCCAGCTGATGTCGTGCGGCACCTTGCGGAAGAGGAACCACTTCGTGTACCCGACGAGGCCCGACCGCTCCTCCACCCAGTCGAGCGGATAGAGCGCAACGGTCTCGAGCTGCCGTCGGCGTGTGGATTTGACGGCCACGGCTAGCCCGTGCTTCCCGGGGTCGGGAATCGGGTAGAGGATCCGTTCGACCCCGTCGACGTGCACGCCGGGATACGCCTTGTAGTACTTCGCGATCTGCGCCTTGGCGCCGGTGCCCTCGACGTTGCCGACGCTGAAGGTCCTGCCGAGCACGAGGTTGCCGTCCCTGATCGAGAACTCGAAGCGGTCGAGCGACCGGACGGGCGGGCCTGCGCTCCGGTTGCCCTCGGAGTCGTAGAGGCCGCCGTGGCACGGGCAGCCGAAGCTCGCAGCCAGCACCGGGCGGAGCTCGACGCCGTTCACCTCCTGCCTGGCTTCCTCGTCGATTGGGCCGTTCGGCTGCACCGGGCACCCGAGGTGTACGCATCGGCTGTAGAGGGCGGTGAAGCTCGGCACGCCGTCGTCCGTGCGACCGTTGTTCCTGATGAACGCAGTGCGTCGCGACACCTCGCCCTGGTCGGGATTCTCGAGGAAGGTGGCGATCACGTACTCGCCCTCGGGAAAGTTCGAGATCGGCCCGAGGTCGACACTGTATGTCTCGGTGCCCTCGCCCGTGAACGACGGCAGGACCGCGAAGCCGAGCACGGGGAGCGTGATGCCCGCGCCGATGAGCCCGCCGACCCCGATCGTCGCGAGCGAGAGGAACGTCGCACGGTCGACCGAGGTGCCGAGGTCCGCCTCGGTGACGGCGCCGAACTGCGCTGCGCCGCTCGAGGGAGCGCCCGGGCTCGCAGCCTCAACGGGATGGGCGACGAACAGGTCGCGGATCCACAGGAGGCCGAAGACGAGCGTGATGATCGCGCCGACGATCAGCGCGGGGACGCTGACGACGAGCCCGACGAGGATGCAGGCGACGCCGATCGCGAAGCCGATGGGCCAGAGGCTGGGCGGCGGAACGTGCGGTGTGTCGGGCTGTTCGTCGCTCACTCGTCGGCTCCGTGCTTCGGCTCTCGATTCAACCCTTCCGCTATGCAGCCTGTCAACGCCGAACCCACTTGCCCTGCCGGCGCGGCTCGCCGCGGCCATTCTGCACGGTTCCGCCGTCGGAGGGCGCGGGCAACCCGAGTTCGGCCCACCGGGCGTCGACGCGCTGCTTCACCTCGGCGCTCATCTCGATCTCGGGCGGCCACTCACGCGCGCCCTCGTCGGGCCCCTTCGCCGTCGCGTCGAAGCCGATCTTGCCGCCGAACGACGGGAGCACCGACGCGTGGTCGAGCTGGTCGATCGGGCCGTCCGCGAGCACGACGTCGCGCTTCGGATCGACGTTCGCGCAGACGCGGAAGAAGACGTCCTCGTAGTCGTGGACGTCCACGTGCTCGTCGACGACGACCACGGCCTTCGCGAGCGAGAGGAGGCCGAGCCCCCACACCGCGTGCATCACCTTCCGTGCGTGCCCCGGGTACCGCTTGCGGATCGACACGATCACGCAGTTGTGAAACGCGCCCGCGGTCGGCAGGTCGTAGTCGACGACCTCCGGGACGCTCATCCGGATCGCGGGCAGGAAGATCCGCTCGGTCGCCTTCGCCAGCCACTCGTCCTCGGCGGGCGGCTTACCGACGACGATCGATGGGTAGATCGCGTCGCGGCGCATCGTGATCGCGGAGATGCGGAAGAGCGGGAACTCCTCGGGTGGCGTGTAGTAGCCCGTGTGGTCGCCGAACGGGCCTTCCATCCCGGTGTCGCTCGCGTCGACCCACCCCTCGAGGACGATCTCCGCGTTCGCGGGCACCTCGAGGTCGACGGTCTTGCACGCGACGAGCTGCACCGCCGACCCCTTGAGGAAGCCGGCGACCATCAGCTCACCGACGTGCTTCGGGAGCGGCGCGCTCGCCGAGTACGCGGTGACCGGGTCGAGCCCGAGCGCGACGGCGACGGGGATCCGCCCGTCCGGCGCGGCGAGCAGATCGGCGCGCCCGTCCTTGTGCACCTGCCAGTGCATGAAGGTCGAGCGCCGGTCGACCTTCTGCATCCGGTACATCCCGACGTTCCGCACACCGGACTCGCGGTCGCGCGTGATCACTGCGGGGAGCGTGATGAACGGCGCCGGGTCAAGGGGCCAGCAGCGCATGATCGGAAGGAGGTCGAGGTCGACGTCGTCGCCGGTGAGCACGACCTCCTGGCACGGCGCCTTCGAGACCGTCTTCGGCGCCGAGTCGGCGATCGACTTGAGCGTGCCGAGCTTCCGAACCTTGTCGACCAGCCCCTGGGGCGGGGTCAGCTCGAGCACCTCCTCGAGCTTCGCGGCGACGTCGTCGAGCCGGTCGACGCCGAAGGCGAGGCACATGCGGCGCTCGGTGCCGAACTGGTTGATGAGCAGCGGCAGCCTCGAGCCCTTGACGTTCTCGAACAGGAGCGCCGGCCCGTCCGACTTGACGACGCGGTCGGTGATCTCGGTGATCTCGAGCTCGGGATCGACCTCGGCGCTCACGCGGACGAGCTCGCCCTCCTGCTCGAGGAGCGCGATCCACTCGCGGAGGTCCTTCGCCGGGGCCGCCATGCGCCGTCAGTCTAGGAAGCCGCCGGGCTCTCGCGCTGCGCCTTCTCCGCGACTGCGAGGAACGACCAGCTCGGCGTCACGACGTCGGCCCGCACGAAACGGAGCCCGTCGATCACGCCGATCAGCCGCTCGAGGCTCTCGGGCGTGAAGACGTGCTTGTGCGTCGGGTCGAGGAAGATGGTGTCGCCGGCGCGCTCGTCCGGGACGATCATCGCCACCGTCCCGCCCGGACGCGTCACCCGGGCCCACTCCTGGAGGGTCTTCACGACGTCGACGTAGTGCTCGAGGTTGTGCCGCGAGACGACGTAGTCGAGCTCCCCGTCCGCGAACATGTGCAGGTCGTCCCCGGAGGCCTGAATGTCGGCGACCGACGCCTGCCCCTGCACGACGCCGTGCTCGCCCACCTCGCCGGCGGCGAGCAGGTCGACCCCGATGCACTGCGGCGCCACCTTCCGGTGGCCGCAGCCGACGTCGATCCCGCGGCCGACGCAGAAGGGCTGGAGCGCGAGCGCCTCCGGGTGGTTGCTCTCGTCGACGGGCGGCGGCCGCAGCGGTCGCAGCGGGAGGAGCCCCGACGGTGCCGACGGCGGCGTCCGCCGAAAGACGCCGCGAACGCGCCTCGCGGCCGCGTAGAGCCGGGGCGAGCGGGCGAGGAGGCGCTTGACGCGGCTCTGCTGGGCGTCGGTCGTCACGGCTCGGCGAGCGTCCGACCGGGCCTCAGAGCGGGCGGCCGAGCTTCGCCTTCTTGCGCTTCGCCGCGCGGTACGAGTTCAGCTCGCCGAGCCCGATCACCGCGAGGAAGATCAGCCCGACGACGAGCATCGAGAGGACGACGTTCCTCCCCTCCTCGGCGGCGTCCGCCAGGATCCGGAGCACGGCGAGCATCGCGCCGATGCTATCGCAGTCGGTCGGCATGCGCAGCGAGCGCGGCGTCGACCGCGTCACCACCCGCGCGCTCGCGCGCGAGCCGCTCGAGCGAAGCCGACTCGCTCTTCTCGCGGAGCTCCGAGCGAGCCTCGTCGAGCCCTCCGCGACCGAGGTACGCGGCGGTCGCCGCCCACGCCGCGCCGTCCCCGTCCCGCCCGTCCGCGCGCGCCTGGGCGCAGAGGGAGAGGAGCGCGGCAAGGTCCGCGACCGCCGTCACCTCGCCCGTCTCCGCGATCCGGACGAGACCGTGCGCGAGGAGCGCGTCCCCGAGGAGCAGCGCGACGTCGTCGTCCGGCGGGGCGAAGAGCCGCGAGCGGCCGTAGTGGAGGAGGTATCCCTCGTAGATCGTCTCGACGCCGAGGGCGAAGCGGCGATCCTCGACGAGCGGCGAGAAGACGGGGTCGAGCTCCCGCTCGCCGTGCGGTCGGAGGGCGGCGTCCCAGAGCGGGCTCTCCGCGGCCGCCCCGGCTGCGATCTCGTGGAATATCTCCTCGCGAGCGGGATCCCGCTCTCGCGAGATCCCGCCGCTCGATCCCGGCCTCCGGCCGGGCACATCCCTGAAGGCGTCGGCTTCGCCGCCGCGATGTCCCGTCATGTCGACCGTGGCGGGAAGAACGACCGCACCGCCGCGATCGTCGCGTCGACGTGCTCGTCGGTGTGCGCCGTCGAGGGGAACAAGCACTCGAACTGCGACGGCGGCAGGTAGACGCCCTCGACGAGGAGGTGGCGGAACAGCGCCGCGAAGCGCTCGGTGTCGGCGGCCGCGGCGTCCTCGTATCGCTCGACGGGGCCGTCGCTGCAGAACAGCGTGAGCATGCCTCCGACGCGCTGCACCGTCCCGAACGGCGCGAGCCCGGCCTCGAGCCGCGCGCCGAGCCGCTCGAGCTCGTCGTAGACGGCGCCGTCCCGGAGCCGACGGAGCACCGAGATGCCGGCGGCGGTCGCGAGCGGGTTCCCGGAAAGCGTCCCGGCCTGGTAGACGTCTCCGACCGGAGCGAGCCGCTCCATGTGCTCGGCGCGGCCGCCGAAGGCCGCCGCCGGCAGGCCCGCCGCCGACGATCTTCCCGAGGATCGTGAGGTCGGGGCTCACCCCGTAGCGCTCCTGCGCTCCGCCGCGCGCGACGCGGAAGCCGGTCATCACCTCGTCGAAGACGAGGAGCGCGCCCGTCGCGTCCGCCAGCGATCGGAGCGCCTCGAGGAAGCCGGGCTGCGGCGGCACGCAGCCCATGTTCCCGGCGACGGGCTCGACGAGGATCGCGGCGAGCCCCTCCCCGTACCGCGCGCACGCCTCGGCGACGCCGTCGACGTCGTTGAAGGCGCAGACGATCGTGTCGCCGGTGACGCCCGAGGGAATGCCCGGCGTCGACGGGATGCCGAGAGTCATCACCCCGGAGCCGGCGCTGGCGAGCAGCGCGTCGACGTGACCGTGATAGCAGCCCGCGAACTTGATCACGCGGTCGCGTCGCGTCGCTGCGCGGGCGAGCCGGAGCGCGCTCATCGACGCCTCGGTCCCCGAGCTGACGAGCCGCACCATCTCGACGGAGGGCACGGCGTCGACGATCTCGGCGGCGAGCTCGACCTCGGCCTCGGTCGGGGCGCCGAAGGTCGTGCCGCGATCGGCGGCCGCGTGCACCGCCTGGAGCGTCTCGGGATCGGCATGGCCGAAGATCAGCGGCCCCCACGACTGGACCCAGTCGACGTACCGGTTGCCGTCGACGTCCTCGATGACTCCGCCCTCCCCGCGCGCCATGAAGATCGGCTCGTCGAGCCCGACGGCGCGCATCGCGCGGACGGGCGAGTTCACGCCTCCCGGGATGAGCTGCGACGCTCGGCGCCGGAGGTCGGTGTCTACAGCCACCCGGCGAGATCCTTCGCCCAGTACGTCACGATCGTCCCGGCGCCCGCACGCTTGATCGCGGTGAGCGACTCGAGCGCGGCCCGCCGCTCCTCGAGGTGCCCCGCGTCCGCGGCCGCGCGCACCATCGCGTACTCGCCGGAGACCTGGTACGCCCAGACCGGGCAGTCGAAGCGCTCGCGCACGGCGTGGATGACGTCGAGGTACGGGAGCGCCGGCTTCACCATCAGGACGTCGGCCCCCTCGTCGAGGTCGAGCGCGCACTCCCGGAGCGCCTCACGGACGTTGGCGGGATCCATCTGGTACCCGCGCCGGTCGCCGAACGACGGAGCCGACTCGGCCACCTCGCGGAACGGGCCGTAGAACGCGGAGGCGTACTTGGCGGCGTACGAGACGATCGGCGTGTCGGGCAGCGCCGCGCGGATCGCTGCGACGCGCCCGTCCATCATGTCGCTCGGGCACACGGCGTCCGCGCCTGCCTCGACGTGGCTCGCGGCCGTGCGCGCGAGCAGCTCGAGCGTCTCGTCGTTCGCGACCGTGTCGCCTTCGAGGACGCCGCAGTGGCCGTGCTCGGTGTACTCGCAGAGGCAGACGTCGGTCAGCAGCGTCAGGCCGGGCACCTCGGCGCGGAGCGCCCGGAGCGCTCGCTGGACGATGCCGTCCTCGTCCCACGCGCCCGACCCCTCGGCGTCCTTCGTCTCCGGGATGCCGAACAGGAGCACCGCCCGGACGCCCACGCGCGGCGAGCTCGGCGGCCTCGCGGACGATCTCGTCGACCGAGCGCTGCGCGATGCCCGGAAGGCCCACGACGGGGCGAACGACCCCCTCGCCCGGGCATGCGAAGAGCGGCATCACGACGTCGTCGAGCGAGAGCGACGTCTCGCGGACGAGCGCCCGCAGCGTGTCGGTGCGACGCAGCCGGCGCAGCCGTGTTGCGGGGAAGCTCACGCCGAGAAGCGTAGAGGCTCGAGCGTCAGCGCTGGAGCCGCGCGGTGTAGCCGCCGTTCGTGCGGCAGAGCTGGCTCCTGCCGTCGCGCTCGATCGTGAACGGCGAGACGCCGACAGCGCCTGACAGCCCGCCGTTCTCGTCGAAGGTTCCGGAGGCGGAGACGCTGAGCGTGACGCCTTCGAACGGCTGGGTGTACGACTCGCCGGAACGAGAGGTCGGGCCCGAACGCGATCGGGCCGGCGTACGTCGTCGACACGCTCAATGGGATCCGGGCGATCAGCCCGCACGTGAGCTTGATCTCGGCGCGAAGGCTGCGAACCTCGCGGCCACTCGCGGGAACGTCCACGCAGGCCCCGCCGCCCGCCGCGGTGATCCCGCAGTACGTGCCGGGAAGCGCCTGCGGAGGCGGTCCCGGCGGATTCGTCGCCGTCCAGGGGATCGAGGCCGAGCACGTTGTCGTCTGCCCCTGGATGTTCGGCGGAGACGTGCGGGCGACCGTGATCGTTCCCTCTGCGCCCCGAGGCCCGAACCGGCCGGTGATGGTGCCGTTGAAGGTCTTGAGGTCGAACGTCCGGTCCTCGGTGATCGCGAACGGCCCGGGGAATCGGCTCTCCGCCGGAGAGGGCTCGGTGGTTCGCTGGCCGTCGCTCCGCACGCAGTCGTACCGGTACCGCGTGGCGCGCACGCTCGTGACCGAGCGGCCATCGGGCGTCACCGTGAACGTGATGACGCTCGCCTGCGGCGTCCTGCCGCCCCACGCCCCGGGCTGCGCGAGCATGGGCGGTGGAAGGTCGGCGCTCCCGTGATGGCGGATGACGACCGGCCCGAGCGGGCGAGCGCACGTCGGCCGTGCCGTCGTCGTGCCCTGGCCGGTCAGGCGTGCGTAGTCGAGCGTGCCCGACACGACGCGCCATGTTCCGGTCGCCGCGGCGCAGCGCTGCTGTGACGTCAGCACGATCCTTCCCTTCGCGCCGATCAGCGTCTCCGTCGCGTTCAGCCGACCGTTCACGACCGCTCGCCGGACGACGGCACGCCCGTTCTCGACCAGAGCGCCACGGGCCGTGAACGTGCCGCGGCCGTCACCGTCGACCTTCGTGACGATGGTGATCGGTGCCGCCGACGACGATCGCGCCGACTCGCCCTCCGCTCGAGGCCGTGAGCGGGAGCGCGAGCCCGACGCCTGCGGCGAGCAGCACGGCACAGGCGCCCGGGAGTCCTCGCGACGGAATCACCGCCTGAGGATGACGTCCGGCTCTAACCCGCCGCTAACACTCAGGGCGCGCCGGACGCCTCGCGTGGCGGCTCGAGCTCCACCTCGACGGGAATCGGGCCCTCGGGCGCCTCCTCCCACGACTCGAACTCGACGCGCCCGCGGAAGAACTCCCAGATCGCCCTCCCCGCGGCCATCGTGGGCAATGCAACCAGCACCCCCGGGATGCCGTACAGCTCGCCGCCCGCGAGCAGCCCGAAGATGACCAGCAGGGGATGCAGGCGGAGGGCGCTCGCCATGACGTTCGGCACCACGACGTGCCCCTCGACCTGGTAGATGAAGACGAACAGCGCCGCCACCCAGATCACGCCGACCGGGTCGACCGCAAGCGCGTAGACGGCCGGCGGCACCGCCGACAGCCACGGCCCGATGTACGGGATCACCTCGATGAAGGCCGTCCAGACGCCGAAGAGGAGCGCGTACTTCTCTGCACCCTCGACGAGTCCCGTCGTACCGAGGATCCACATCCCGACCCCGGCGCTCGTCCCGATGACGAGCGAGAGGATCGCCTGGCCCTTGAGGTAGCCCCAGAGCGCCCGCTCGATCTGCTGCGTGAGCGGGAGGCCTCCCTCGACCGGGGGGAAGCGGCGGTCGATGAGCCCCTCGAGCCGGGGCATGTCCAGGAGCATGTAGATCGTGATGACGATCACGAGGACGACCGAGAACAGCAGCAGGATCACGGAGATCGCCGCCCCCTGGGCGAACGAGATCGCGTCCTGGACGTACCCGGAGACGTCGCCGGCGCCGATGTTCGAGGTGAGGTCGTCGAGCTGCTCCTCGATCCGGACGCCCTCGAGCCCGTGGTCGTCGAGCCAGCGCTGCAGCTTGTCGACGTCGACCTCGACGCCGGTCTGTCCCGTGACCGGGCTCTCCTCGGTCAGGTACTCGTCGATCCGCTCCGCCGCGGAGCGCGTCTCCGAGACGACGACCGTGCCGAGCGCCACGAGAAGCCCGATGAACGCCGTAGCGAAGATGACCGAGACGACGGCGACGGAGAGCCCGCGCGGCAGGCGCAGGCGCGTGAGGTCCCGCACGAGCGGGTTGAGCGTGAACGCGATCACCGAGGCCGTCAGGAAGAGGAAGAGGACGTGCCCGAGCGTCCGCGCGAAGACGAACACGATGAGCAGAAGCACCGGAAGGACGACGAGCTGGATCCAGCGCGGGATCCCGATCGACGGAGGGCCTGAGCTCGTCCCACTCACGCGCCGATCGTAGCCCTGCCTCGGGGGCGGGATGAACACGACGGCGACGTGCGCTACCGTGCTTGCCGATGGCCTCGCCGCGCTCCCGGCAAGCCGCTCGTCTTCGTGAACGCAGGCGCCGTGCGCAGCGACGCGCGCGGCGGCTCGTCGCGCTGTCGCTGCTCGGGGTCCTCGGGCTGATCACGCTCTTCCTGACCGCCTTCGGCTCGAGCTCCTCACGGACGGCCGTGCCGATCGTCGTCGAGACGATTCCGGCCAACGCGGAGGCCGTGCGGCCGCGGCCGCAGATGCTCGCCACCATCGGCAACCTCCAGATCCAGCTGCCCGTCGCCGCGCCCGCGCTCACCGCGATCGGCTTCCACGGCTCGAGCGACGGCTCGCTCTCGCTCCAGCCGGTCGGCCGGCAGGCGAACGAGGGCATCCTCGCCCGCCTCTGGCGTCGCATCGCCGGTGCGCGGCGCGACACGCCGCGCTGGTACCAGCTCGAGGGCGGCCCGCCCGGCACGAACGTCCTCGACGTCGGCACCGCCCCCGGGACCGACGTCTATGCGCCGGTGGACGGCTCGGTCGTCGCGGTGCGGAAGATCATCGTGGGCGGCAGGCGGGTGGGGAGCCGCATCGACATGCGGCCGTCGAAGTCGCCGTCGGTCATGGTCTCCGTGATGAGCGTGCGGCCCGACCCGGCGATCGCGGTCGGCACGCCGGTCCTCGCCGCGTCGTCGAAGCTCGGGACCGCCGCCGACGTCGCTGCCGTCGAGAAGCAGGCGCTCGCCGCGCACGCCCCCGACGGCGGCAACAACGTCTCGATCTCGGTCTACCCCTCGCCGGGCTCGCTGCCCTAGATCCGCGACGTGCGCGTCCTCTTCGTCGGCGACGTCGTCGGGCGGCCGGGCCGCGACGCCGTCGAGGCGCTCCTGCCCGGTCTCCGCGACCGGCTCGAGGTCGACGCCTGCATCGTCAACGGCGAGAACATCGCGAACGGGATCGGCATCACGCCGCGCCTAGCCGATCGGCTCCTCGCCGCGGGCGCCGACGCGATCACGCTCGGCAACCACGCCTGGCGGCGCGAGGAGATCGGCCCGTACCTCGCCACCTCGCAGGCCGTCGTCCGCCCGGCGAACTTCCAGCTCGGCGCCCCGGGACGCGGGCTGACCGTCGTCCCGGCCCGTGACGGCACGCGCGTCGCGGTGCTGAACCTGCTCGGGTCGCTCTTCCTCGATCCGGCGCACAGCATGTGGGAGATCGTGGACGAGCTCGTCGACCAGGCTCGAGGGGAGTCGGACGTCGTCGTCGTGGACGTCCACGCCGAGGCGACGAGTGAGAAGGTCGCGCTCGCATCCTGGCTCGACGGCCGCGTCACCGCGGTCCTCGGCACGCACACGCACGTCCAGACGTCGGACGCGCGCGTCCTCCCCGGCGGCACGGCCGCGCTCACCGACGTCGGGATGACGGGGCCGCACGACTCCGTGATCGGCGTGGTGACCGATCTCGCGATCCGTCGGATGCGCACGGGGATGCCGGTGCGCTTCGAGACGGCGTCCTCCGGGGTGCGCCTCGAGGGCGCGCTGATCACGTGCGACCCGGCGACGGGACGGGCGAGCGCGATCGAGCCGGTTCGCGTTGCGTGGCCGTGAGCACCGCGAGCAGGGCGACGAGCGCGACCCCGCGGAAGAGCACGAGCCACGAGGGAAGCGGGTCGAACTCCCGTACGAGCTCCCAGTAGCGTGCGGGGAACCAGACCGCGGTCAGCGCGCACGCGAGCACCGTCAGCCACAGGGCGGCGCGACTCCGGACGCCGCCGACGAGCGGCACGAGCAGGACGAGCCACACGAGGTACTGCGGCGAGAGGACCTTGCTGAGCGCGACGAACGCGACGAGGGCCGCGGCGGAGTAGCGAAGCAGCCGGTCGGTCGTCGCGGGGCCGCGCGCGAAGCCGACCCAGACGAGCGCGAGCGCGACGACCTGCGCGATGCCCTGCAGCACCGCGACCGCGCCTGCCGTCGTACCGGTCAGGTTCTGCGAGCCGCTCCCCGACGACCACTCGAGCGGCATGCCGGCCGCGTTGTGCAGCGCGAGCAGGACGCCCGCGCCGAGGCTCTCGATCTGGAGCGGGCGCCCCAGTTGGCGGCCGAACGAGTCGAGGACGCCGTCCCCGCCGAGGATCAGGAACGGCACGTAGACGACGACCGCAGGCGCGGCCGCGAGCGCGACGACGACGACCGCCTCCCGGCGACCCGAGCGGCGCCAGGCGGCGATCGCCAGCAGCGGGACGAGGACGACGGGATAGAGCTTCACCGCGATCCCGACGCCGACGACCACCGCCGCCCAGCGCAGGCGCGCCGTCGCCATGAGCCCGGCTGCGAGCGCGACGAGTGCGGCCGGGACGAGGTCGAACCGTGTGAGGATCACGCCGCCGAGGAGCACCGGCACGACCGCGATCACGCCGAGCACGACGAGCCGGTCGCGGCCGCGGCGGCCGAGGGTCCTGAGCGCCCAGTCGAACGCGAGCACGGCGAGCGCGCCCACGACGGCGAGCTCGGCGACGAAGACGGCGCGATAGGACGCGAGCGAGTCGGTGACGAGCGCGGGAAGGACCAGGAACGGGAGCGCGCCGGGCGGGTACTCGAACGCGAAGTCACGGTACGGGACGAGCCCGCCGGCGACGCGCTCGCCGTACGTCCGGTAAAGCGGGATGTCGGTCACCGCGTCGCCGAGAAGCTGCCAGGTGAAGGTGATCCCGACGGCGACGGCCACGAAGACGCCGGCTGCGGCGAACGCGGTCGTGTCCGGGCGGTCGCGCACGGCCCTACGGGGTGCTCGCCGGCCGGAGGCGAGGGGCGAACAGCGCGAGCAGCGCGAACGGGAGCACCCAGGGAAGGTAGAGGTAGAACCAGTGCGTCAGCGAGAGCTGGACGGCGAGGAGCACCGCGGCGGTGAGCGCGGCCAGCTCGAGCGGCCCCTTGTCCCGAGGCACGACTGCGACGACGCCTGCGAGGACGATCGTCCCGACCTGGACGACGGTCTGCAGTGATGCGAGGTCCGGGATCCCGGCCGCGTGGTACTGGCCCCACCCCCAGACCGAGAACGGTGATTCGCGTCCGAGCTGGAAGCCGAGGCTCCGGTTCCAGAACGTCTCGAACGCCGACCAGAGCGAGGGCTCGAGGAGGAGGATCGAGAACGCGAGCGCGGTCGTCACGCCGAAGGCGACCGCGAAGCGCACGACCGATACGGGCCGAAGCCCGGAGCGATAGGTGAGCCAGAGCGGCGCGACCAGGAGCGCCGCGAACTTCACCCAGGCGGCGAGCGCGGTCGCAGCGCCTCGTGCCGTCGGCGATGAGGCGAGCCAGAATCCCCAGACCAGGAATGCCGGCATCAGCGCGTCGTTCGTGTCCGCGAGGAGGGCGTAGGTCGTGAACGGGTACGCCGCCCAGCCGAACGCGAGCGTCACGGCGAGGCGCGCGCCGGCAAGCCGGCGGCCGACGAGCACGAGGCCGAGCAACACGAGGAGGTCGGCGGCGATCGCGACGGCGTGGGCGGCGGGCAGGTCGTCCCAGAGCCCGCTCCACCCGAACGCGAGGACGGCAGGCACGTATGCGAGGTACGCCACGGGCCCGTACGTGTCGCCGCGCGCGTTGGTCGACTCGCACCGGCCGTCTGCCTGGATCCGCTCGCGGATGCGGCCGTCCGACCGCGGCGGAGCACAGGCGCGACCGCCGTCGACGGGCATCGCCCCGTAGGGAGCGCGGCCGTCGAGGATCCGGTCGGCTCCGATCACGCCCGCGTACCCGACGTCGATCACGGTCCGCGGGTGCTCGACGTTCAGCCCGACCCGGAAGCCGACGAGGAAGAGGGTCACCGCCGCGAGGAGCCAGACCGGCCAGCGGGTCTGCGTCGGCCCGCCCCGCGCGGCAGGGCGAAAGCCGATCCACGCGGTGCGCACGAGCAGGTAGACGAGCGGCGGTACGGCGAGCGCCGCGCTCTCGAAGACCTCGCCGCGGTTGAAGAAGACCAGCGAGACGCCGAACGAGAGCAGCGCGAGGAGGTCGAGCGTGCGCATGGACACCGGTCGTCGCAGGTCGACGAGGCCGAGCAGGAAGATCGCAGAGAGGCCGAGCCACACCGGCCAGGACGTGAGGAGCTTGCCGCCGAAGGCGCCGGGCCGCCCTCTCGCCATCTGCCACGCGACCTGCGGGCCGGTCCACGCCTCCGTCACCTGCCCGTCGGCGTCGTCCACCACGCCCTGCGCGACCTCGCCGGCCCTCCCGGACCAGACGCGCACCGTCCACGTGCGTTTCTCCTCGTCGAACGACGTGTCGGTCGAAGGATCGGGGGGATAGCGCTCCAGCCACCGGGCGACCTTCGGCTCCGCGAGAAGGGCGGAGACGACGGCGTCCTCCGTGAGGCGGGGCTCCCCGGTCCGGGGCTCGAAGGCCTGGCCGCCGAGCGCATCGGGCGACGGGGGCTCCGGCGCGGACGCGGCGACCGCCGTTCCGGCGAGCGCCAGGAGGACGGCGACGAGCGCTCCCGCGCGAGTCAGCGCGCCCGGCACGGGGCTACCGTCGCCGGTGGCGGAACGACCAGAGCTTGTTGCCGACGAAGTTGACCGGCGTCACGAGGACGATCGCGATCGCCTGCGAGACCACCTCGCCGAGCCCTGCGCTCACGAGGAGGTGCAGGACGACGAGGTTCGCGATGAGGGCGAGCGACGACACGACGAGGAAGCGGACCCCCTGCAGCACGACGTGGCCTCGCTGGCCGCGGAACGTCCACACGCGGTTCCAGGCGTAGTTGTTGGTCACCGCGACGAGGAACGAGCCGATCGCCGCGGGCACGTAGTGGAACCCTGCGCCCTCGAGGAGCAGCGTGTACACCGCGAGGTTGACGGCGTAGCCGCTTACGCCGACGACGCAGAACTTGACGAGCTGCTCCCAGTTCGCGCGCCTGCGGAGCGCCGCATCCATTCGCGCCCGCGCGACCGCGACGCTGCTCGTGCTCCGCTCGGACATCCCGCGGGCGAGGGTAGCGGTCGTCGCGGCGGGGCGTCGTCCGCCGTGCCGCGGACGTCAGATGATCGATGCCACGAGAACGTCGGCTCCGGGGCGCGGGCTGGCCGCTCTGGGGCGTGGGCCGAGCGACTCGGCGATGCTGGTGGGATCGGTGAGGCGCTCGGCACGCGAAGCGCGCAGGGATGCGAGGGCCGCGAAGCGGGCGTCGCAGCCCTGGAAGCGGCCCAGACGCGCCAGATCGCGCCTCCGGACCCTCGAGATCGTGGCATCGATCATCTAGCCCTCGACGAGCGGCACGAAGCGGCAGCCGAGCCATGCCGTCCGCTCGGGCCCGTCCGCCGTCTTGACGATGCGGACGAGGTGCTGCCCGCGTTGACCGCCGAGCGGAATCACCATGCGGCCGCCCAGTGCGAGCTGCTCGTAGAGCGCCGGCGGCACGGTGGGGGTCGCCGCGGCGACGGCGACGGCCGCGAACGGCGCCCTGTCCGGCGCGCCGAGCGTTCCGTCGCCGAGCCGGACCTCGACGCGCGCGTGTCCCGTCTCGTCGAGCACCGTTCGGGCGGAGTCCGCGAGGGCCGGGATCCGCTCGATCGACACGACCTCCGCGGCGAGCTCGTCGAGCACCGCGGCCGCGTAGCCCGAGCCCGTCCCGACGTCGAGCACCCGCTCGGTCCCCCCGAGGCCGAGGAGCTCGCACATCGCGGCGACGATGTACGGCTGGGAGATCGTCTGCTCCTCGCCGATGGGAAGCGCCGCGTCGTCGTACGCGCGATCGGCGAGTTGCGGAGGGACGAACGCCTCGCGCGGCACGCGCTCCATCGCGGCGAGCACGCGCTCGTCCGAGATCCCCCGCCGGCGGAGCTGGCGCTCCACCATCCGGGCGCGGCGCTCATCGGACGACGGCTCTCTCCTCACGCTGCCCGCTCGAGGGCGTAACCCGGAGCCTCGACCCCGAAGTGGGCGAGGATGGCCGGCGCGACGTCGACGACGGCGCCCGGCGCGATGCTGCCCTGGAGCCCCACCGCGAGGATCGGGACGACGGAGTCCCCCGCCACGAGCGACCCGTGCGAGCCCCCGCCGAGGTGGTGCCGGCCGCCGAGGTCGGCGAACTCCCAGCCCTCGGTCGCCGAGAGGATCACCTCGCCGGCGTTCGGGCACCGGATCGCGGCGTAGGCCCGGGCGACCGCATCGGGGTGGTCGAGCACGTCCGGGTCGCCCTCGAGCGCGAGGCCGTTCACCCCCGCTGCGATCCGCAGCTCCGCGCCGTCGCGCCGCGCGACGACGACACCGTCCTCCGCGAAGAGCGCGACCTCGACCGACTGCTCGCCGTCGAGCCGCTCGGCGAGCGCCCGGGCCGACGGGGCCTCCGGGCCGAGGCGATAGAGATGCGCTGCCCTGTTCGAGGCAGCGACGAGGGTCTCCCGCGTGGTGCGGAAGCGCTCGCCGAGGCGCGCGATGTCGGTGACGCCCGTCTGGCCGTGGTCGGACATGACGACGACGGCATACCGCTCGAGGAACTCCTCCAATCCACCCGCCGCCGCGACGAGACCGCCGACGGCCGTGTCGCACCGCTCCAGCACGTCCGCGGCCGCGTCCGGGCCGGCGGCGTGAGAGGCGTAGTCGTAGTCCGAGAGGTAGAGGAGCAGGAAGTCGAAGCCGTCCCGCGTCACGAGCCAGCGTCCGACGGCGGCAGCGTACGCGTCGATCGACCCCGCCGCCCGGTTACGGAAGGACAGCGGTGCACCGGTTCGCTCCGAGCGGAAGAGGTTGTAGAAGTAGAAGCGCTCGGGCCCGCGAACCGCGTCGAGGAGGGGAACGGCGGGTCGGTGCAGCGTGCGGCCGCGGTAGGCCGTGAAATTGACCGCTGCGGTCTCGAGCCCCGCGTCCGCGAGCGCCTCGAAGATCGTCACGGCCCGCTTGCCGAGGTGCTCCGCATTCATGCCGACGAGCGTGTCGCGGAGCGTGCGCCCCAGCCCGGCCGCTCGCGCCGCACCGAACGACGACCCGTACTCGACCAGCCGGCGCTCGTCGCGGTGCCACCACACGAGATGCGGGATCTCGTGGACATCGGGGTGGGCTCCGGTCGCGATCGAGGAGAGGCAGACCGGGGTCAGCGACGGGAACGTCGTCGTCGCGCGGGCGAGCGTCCCGTGCTCGGCCAGCGCCGTGAGGGTCGGCAGCGCCGGCGTGCCGAGCGAGCCCTCGAGCATCGAGGGCGTGAGCCCGTCGATGACGACGAGGACGAGCTTCCTGGGGGCGGCGGCCCGCTCGCCGGTCACTTCGCGAGCGTGCGGAGCCCGGCGTGCCGCTCGGGCTCGTTCCGAGCCCGACGGGCCGCAAGCGCCGGAATGGCCACCGCCAGGAGGTAGCCGACCACCGGCACGAGGGCGAGCAATGCGACCGCCACCGAGGCGGACGCGATCAGGAACGCCGTCCCGCCCTGTGTCGCTCCGCGCCGGAGCGCTCCCCGTGCGATCAGCGACGCGGACACGGCGCCGATGACGGCGCCGAGGAGCGACCCGGGAAGCCCGAGCCAGCCCTTGACGAGAAGGCCGGCGACGACGCCGATCGCCAGTGCGCCGACGATCGACACGAGCAGGCCGTACCGCCAGCCGGCCAGTGCGCCCGCCAGCAGGAGTCCCGCGGCGAGCCCCAGGCCGAGCGCGACGCCGATCTCGTACCAGTCGCCCACGGGGAAGAGTGTACGGGGCGGTGCGAGGCCGCCCCGTACCCCGCGCGCCGGTTACTCGACCAGCTGGGCGCGGATCTCCCCTCCCGGGAAGTCGCCTGGACCCGTGTCGATCGGCGCGACGCCGTCGTTCGTGTGAACGTTGACGTAGGTGTTCCCGGCGCGGATCTCCCGGATCAGCCGCTCCATCGGCTCACCTGCAAGCGGCCCGATGAAGTTGGCCGCGGTGATGGTGCCGGTCGACAGGACCCCGGTCTGCCTGCCGCCACCGGCTGCCACAGGCCCGTAGAGGAACACGACCACCGGCGAGTTGACGCCGACCGGGCCGAGGTGGATGTGCGCCTGGACGACGTTGTCGATGTTGGTGGCGATCAACTTGAAGTCGAGCGACATTTCGTCGTCCGACAAGTGGAAGATCGCCTGACCTTGCGCCTGTGTCGCGCGTGGCGGCACCTCCTCCGCGCCCGTCAGGTGCTTGCTCCAGTTCGCGTTGAGACCCGCGCCGGCGGCGCCGACTGCAGCGAGCCCCAGAACGAACGCTCCGAGAAGCGCTCTCCCGCTCATTCAACTCCCCCTTCTGTCTCGCGAGACGTCTGTGTCCGGTACTACGAGGCGCCGGGCCCGCCGGATTGCAGGCGGTCGATCACGTCGAGACAGAACGCGGCCGCGACGACGCCGTCCACGACCCGGTGGTCGAACGTCACCGAGACGTTCCCCATCCGGCGCACGACGATCTCACCGTCGCGGACGACCGGGCGCTCCGCGATCCGGTGGAGGCCGAGGATGGCGACCTCGGGGTGGTTGACGAGCGGCGTGACGAGCAGGCCGCCGAGCTTGCCGGCGCTCGTGACGGTGAACGTCGAGCCCCTGAGCTCCTCGGCCGCGAGAGTGCCAGTCCTCGCGGCCTCGGCGAGCCGCTGCACCTCCGCGGCGATCTCGTCGACCGAAAGACGCTCGCAGCCGCGGACGACGGGGACGACGAGCCCCTCGTCCGTCTGGACGGCGACGCCGACGTCGACGCGTTCGTGGAAGACGATCTGCTCCCCGTCCAGCCGCGCGTTCAGCTCGGGCCGCTGTCGCAGCGCGCCGGCCGACGCGTGGATCGCGAGCGGCACGAGCCGCGCGACGTCGACGTCGGTGAAGTCGCACTCCTCGACGAACGTCACCGCGGGGATCTCGTGATGCGCCCGCGACACCTGCTCCACGATCGCGCGGCGGATCCCGCGGATCGGGACACGCCGACCGTCGCTCGTCACGGCCGCTGCGCGGACGTCCGACTCCTGGATCCTTCCGGCGGGGCCGGTGCCCTGCAGCCCGACGAGCTCGACTCCGAGCTCCCTCGCGAGCGCCCGCACGGCCGGCGTGGCGCGCACCGCGTCCGTCGGCTCGGGCGGGACGATGGCCACGATCGGCTCCGCCGCCGGGCCGGCGTCGCGCCCGTGCCCCTCGACCGCACGTAGCAGCTGCTCTCCCGCCTCGCCGATCACGACGAGGACCGCGCCGACGGGGGCGATCTCCCCCTCCTCGACGAGGATCTTCAACACCGTCCCCGCACGCGGCGACGGGATCTCGACGGTCGTCTTGTCCGTCTGCACCTCGACGAGCGGCTGATCCTCGTCGACGGCCTGGCCCTCCGCGACGAGCCACCGCGCGATCTCGGCCTCGGTGAGGCCCTCTCCGAGGTCGGGCAGCTTGAACTCGTACGCCACGGCGGCGCAGGATACTGCGGCGTGCCCGGCCGGGCCGGGCCGCGACGCCGGTCAGCCGCGCGCCTCGCAGTGGCGCCGCACGGTGGCGACGAGCTCCGCGATGTCGACCGGCTTCGAGACGTAGGCGTCGAAGCCGGCCGAGAGGAACCGCTCGTGGTCGCCCTCCATCGCCTGCGCCGTGAGCGCGAGCACGGGAACCTGCGCCGTCCGCTCGTCGCCCCGTATCCGCGCGAGCGCCTCGACGCCGTCGATCCCAGGAAGCTGGATGTCCATCAGGACGAGGTCCGGCTCCTGGCTGCGCACGAGCTCGACGGCACGCTCGCCGCTCGTCGCCTCGAGCGTCCGGTAGCCCGTCGCGCCGAGGATGTCGCGGAAGAGCTTCATGTTCTTCTCGTTGTCCTCGACGACGAGGATCAGCTCGCCGGCCACGGCTACACCGGAGCCCGCGGAAGCGTGAAGACGAACGTGCTCCCGTGGCCGAGCTCGCTGTCAACCCAGATCCGCCCGCCGTGGAGCTCGACGAGCCGCTTGGAGAGCGCGAGCCCGAGACCGGTGCCCTCACGTTGCGCCGCCCCGGCGTCGGTCTGCTGGAACTCCTCGAAGATCCGGTCGTGGTCCTCGCGCGCGATCCCGGGGCCGGTATCCGACACCGCCACCCTGACCTCGCCGTTCACCTGGATCGCGCTCACGTCCACCTCGCCCCCGACGGGCGTGAACTTCACCGCGTTCGAGAGCAGGTTGAAGATCACCTGCCGCACGCGGCGCTCGTCGCCGACCACGGTGTCGACCTCCGGGATATCCGTGACGACGACCAGCACGCCGTCCCTCGTCGCCCGCTCGCGCACCATGACGACGCCGCGCTCGAGCGCCTCGCGAAGCGAGAACGGGGCGACCTGCAGCTCGATCTGGCCCGCCTCGACCTTCGACAGGTCGAGGATGTCGTTGATCAGGGCGAGCAGGTGGTTCGCCGAGCCGAGGATGTCGTCGAGATACTCCTCCTGCTTCTCGTTCAGCTCGCCGAAGACCCGCTCGCGCAGGAGCTGCGAGAAACCCAGGATCGCGTTCAGCGGGGTTCGGAGCTCGTGCGACATGTTCGCGAGGAACTCGGACTTGTGCCGGCTCGCGGCCTCGAGCTCGCGGCTCTTCTCGTCGAGCTCGGCAAGCGCGGTCGCGAGCTCCTGGGTGCGCTCCTGCACATTCTGCTCCAGTCCCGCGTACGACTCCTGGAGCTGCGCCGCCATGCGATTGAACTCCTCGGCGAGCGCGCCGAGCTCGTCGCGGCTCGTGTTCTCGATCCGCATGTCGAGCGCGCCCGAGCCGATCTGTGCCGCCGCGGCCTGGATCGACTCGATCGGCCGGACGAGCCGTCGGGCGAGGAAGTACGCCGTCGCGACGGCGAGGAGCAGGAACGCGACGAGCAGCAGCGCGGTGCGCCAGATCGCCGACTCGAGCGGCGCGAATGCCTCGCTGAGCGGCTCCTCGACGAAGACGTGCCAGCCGAGCGACGCGATCGGCTGGTGGGCGCTCAGCACCTCCGTGCCGTTCTGGTCGTGCCCCGTGCTGACGGCGTCTTCCGGCCTCCGGTTCGGCTCGAGCAGCGCCGCGCGCACCTGCGGAAGCGACGCGAAGCTCGTGTGCCTGAGGACGAGGTTGCGGTCCGGGTGGTCGATCAGGACGCCGCGGCGGTCGACCGCGTAGGCGTAGCCCGTCGTCCCGATCCGCGCGCGCTCGATGACCTGGCGGACGAACGCGAGGTCGATCTCGGCAACCACGACACCGCCGCCGCCCGGCTCGGCGACCGCCACCGACATGTGCGGCTGCGAGCGCTGGAAGTAGACCGTGCCGAAGTACCGGTTCCCGGCGCGCGCGCCGACGAACGCCGGGCTGCGCGAGCGGTCGATCCCGCTGTCCCGGTCGATCTCGAGCGGTGACGCGCGGACGCGCTCGCGTCCCGTCGCGTCGAGGTACCGGAGCTGGCTGATGAGCTTCTCGCGGCCGAGGAGGCGGTGGAAGTCCCGGTTCCGCTCGACGAGGCCGCCCCTGCCCTTCGCGACGGGCGGCTGCGCGACCGTCGCGAGCTGTCGCACGAGATCCTGCATCTGCTGCGTGATGGAGGCTGCCGCAGCCGACGCTTTGTCCCGCTCGACGCGCGCGAGGGCGCTTCTGCTGTCCTGGTAGGAGAAATACAGCTCCGTGAGCCCGACCGACAGGACTGCGGCGGCGACGAGCGCGACGACGACGACCGTGTACTTCCAGATCAGTCGACGGTGGGGCCGTGCGGACGCGTCCATCGGCCCGCTCCTACGCGCCGCGGATCACGGGTAGGCCTCGTCGGCGCGGATGATCATCTCCTCCGGAACCTGGATGCCGAGCCGCGCCGCGGTCTCGAGGTTGACCGCGAACTCGATGTCGGGGATCTCCTCGACCGACAGCTCCGATGGCGGCGTACCGCGGAGGATGCTGTCGACGTAGCGCGCGCCCGCCCTGCCGATCAGCTTCAGGTCGATCCCGTACGAGAACAGCGCGCCCTGCTCGACCCACTCCTTGCGGTGTGCCTGGATCGGGATCCCCGCCCGGCGGGCGAGCTTGATCGACAGCGACGAGTGGTTGAGCCGGAGGCTCGGCGAGAGGAGGAACGCGCCGTCCACGTCGCCCGTCCGGAGCGAGCGGAAGATACGGCGGAGGTCTTGCTCGGTCGTTGCCTCGCGCACGACGAGCTCGACCGGCCTCGGCAGGCCGGCCGCTGCCTTGCGCAGCTGGGGCAGCAGACGCTCGGTGCGCTTGTCGGTGGGATCGGCGAGCGTGAGCAGGCGGTGGAGGCGCGGCACGAGCAGCTGGTAGGTCTCGAGCTGCTTGTCGACCTCGTCACGGGCGCCGAAGACTCCCGTGAGGTTGCCACCGGGACTGCGAAGGGTCTTCACGAGGCCGTCACGGACGGGGTCGGAGGGATGGAGGAACACGATGGGAATGCGATTCCTCTCCGCTCCGCCGGTCGCCTTCTGCGCGGCCTCGATCGACGTGTCCTCGAACGCGACGATCACGTCGACCTGGTCGAGGACGAAGGCGCGGGCCTGCGCATCGGCGAGCTCGGGCTCGAGGTTGCGCCACATGAGCTTCACGTTCTTTCCCTCGACCCAGCCGAGCTCGGCGAGCCGATTCCTCATTCCGTCGAGGGACGGCGGGACGTGGTCGGTTCCCACGTGCATGAGGCCGACGCGCTTGACGTCGTCGGCGCTCTCGGTGCCGTCGTCCGAACCGGAGCACCCGGCCGCAAGGCCGGCGAGCGAGAGGAGCGCGATCCCGGCCGCGAGCGTCCACGCGTGGCGTGCGGGGCGGTGGGCACTGCGAACGCGTCTCCGGGCAGGAACCACCGTCATGACCGCGCCTCCTGTTCGTGGGCTCGCGGCGGAACATACGACGACCGCAGCCCCACGCCAACCCTGCCCGCACGGGTTTCGGGCGGGTGGTGGCATCCCGGCCCTCGCGGGGGCGCTCAGCCCGCGCCCGTCTCGCAGTAGCCGCGGACGAGGTCGGGGAACGTCATGACGTCGAAGGGCTTCTCGACGTAGCCGTCGAAACCCGCCGCGACGTGCCAGTCGCCGCCCTCGAGCGGCAGCGACGTCAGGGCGACCAGGGGAATCCCCGCGGTGCGCTCCGCATCCCTCAGGCTTCGCGCGACGGCGGTGCCGTGGATGTCCGGAAGCCCGAGATCGAGGAGGACGATGTCCGGCAGCTCGCGGGCGGCGAGCGAGAGCGCCTCGCCCCCGGTGGTCGCCTCCAGCGTCCGGAAGCCCGCGGCGCGAAGCACGTCGCGCGCGAGCCTCAGGTTCCGCTCGTTGTCGTCGACCACGAGCACGAGCGGACCTTCGTCGCGGGCCGGCGCGTCTCGCGCCTTTGGAGCCGGAGGGGTCACGGCCCTATTCTCCGCGCATGCCGATCCGGATCGTGCTCGCCGAGGATCACTACCTCAGCCGCGAGGGGCTTCGCCGCCTCCTGGACGCGCAGGAGGGTCTCGAGGTCGTAGCCGTCTGCGGGGATCTCGACGGGCTGCTCGCGACGGTCGAGGCCGAGCGGCCCGACCTGGTCGTCACGGACATCCGCATGCCGCCGACCGAGACCGACGAGGGGATCCAGGCGGCCGCGCAGCTGCGCGAGACGACCCCGGACGTCGGCGTCGTCGTCCTCAGCCAGTATGCGAGCCCCGCCTACGTCCTGGCGCTCCTCGAGGGCGGCAGCGCGCGCCGCGGCTATCTCCTCAAGGAGCGGGTGACGGAGATCGAGCAGGTCGTCGACGCGATCCGCACCGTCGCGGCGGGCGGCTCGGTGATCGATCCGAAGGTCGTCGAGGAGCTCGTCGCCGGCAATGCGCGCGGCGAGGAGTCGCCTCTCAGCGAGCTCACGCCGCGCGAGCGCGACGTTCTCCGGGAGATGGCCGAGGGGAAGAACAACGCGGCGATCGCCGCGAGCCTCGTCTTGACCGAGCGATCCGTCGAGAAGGTGATCCACTCGATCTTCGCCAAGCTCGGCCTCACGTGGGAGGCGGCCGTCCACAAGCGCGTCAAGGCGGTCATCCTCTACCTCGCCGAGACCCCGTAGCGTCATCGCGAGACGGGCAGCGAGGCGAGGACGCGAGCCCCGTCCTCGCCCGACGACGTGGTCAGGCTGCCGCCGAGCGCCTGGACCCGGTCGACGAGGCCGGCGAGCTCCGGCGGTCCCTGCCCGCCGGTGAGCACGACCTCGACGTCGACCCGTTCCCTCTCGTCGCGCACGGTGACCGCCGCGCGCTCGGTGCCTACCGTCCGGGCGACCGCCTCGAGGCACACGAAGTAGCACGTCAGCGCGACGTGCCGTTGGTAGGCACTGCCCGCGGCGACGTCGACGGTGACCGGGATCGCGGCCGCGCCGAGCGCCGAGCGCAGCGCGACGGCGAGATCCGCCTCGAGGAGCGGCGGGTGGATCCGCCGGGCGAGCTTCGCCGTGTCGGCGATCGCTTCCCGGACGTGCTGACCCATCGACGCGAGCAGCTCCTTCGCCGCCGCGGGGTCCGTATCCACCGCCTGCGCCGCGAGCTGCAGGTTCACTCCGAGCGCGACGAAGTGCTGCTGTACGACCCCGTGGAGCTCACGTTCGATTTCACGGTGCTCCGCGTCGGCGGCGAGCACCAGACGCATGCGGGACGCCCGCAGCTCTGCCCGCTCGTCCTCCACCGGCTCGGCGTCTGCTCCTCCCACGCCTCGGAGTTGTCCGTGATCGCGAGTGCCCCGTCAAGGAGCCAGCACCCCGAACATCGGGCGGCAGCCACCCGATGCACTCGCAAGGTGACATGAGCGGCTGCAGCGGAGCATACGACGAGCGCCGTTGGGGCGACACCGAGGAGAGCTCGCTTCACAGCGTCTGCCTGCGGCGACGAAGCGCCAGATAGGTTCCAAGCACGCCGAGCGGGAGCCCGAAGACGAAGCCCTGGAGCGTGTTGCCCATGCTCTGCTGTGCCGCGCTCGCGCCAGCCGGATAGTCGAGCACTGGCGAGGACGCCGGACGAATCATGGCCTGCGGCGCCGGTTCATCCGCGCTCGGGTTGCCGATCCAACGCACGACTTCACCGTTCGAGTACGTCTGGAGCGCCTTGAACCTCAGCAACGTGCCGGCCTTTACGGCCGGTGCCTTGATCGAGACCGGGAAAGAGAGGAACTGCCCCGGTCCGATCCGACCGCCCGAGAAGACGACGCGGTCGACGCGGCTCGAGACGGAGAAGCCTCGCTCGATCTCCACCGGCTTCGAGAGCTTCTTCGTGATCACGCGGCTTCTCCACCCCGGCATCACCGCAGGTGAGGCAATGTAGATGCCGTTCGGAAACTGCACGTCGATCCTGACGGTCGACGCGTTGCCGCGCTCGTTGGGAACCTGGATGTTGATCACCATGAAGCCGTCTGCCGGAAGCGCATTCGGGTGCACGGTTACATGCGCCTGGGCGGCGCCGACGATTGCGAGTGCCGCAACCGTGGCGACAGCCACGAGCAGCGCGAGACGAGTCTTCATGTGTCGGAGTCCTTTCTGATTGGGACGATGACCTGAGTGCTTTTCTGGTCGAACTCGCCTCGGCGAATGTCGAGCCGGAGCGTCCATCGCCCCGCGAGTGGAAACGTCGCTCGCGGGACGACTGCATGACCAGGACCCGCCGGGACCGCCTGTATCGTAGTGGACCGATCCCCGCGGCCGGCAGTGAGGCGATTACGCGAATCTCAGCCAACTACGCGGGCTGGCCGGTGAGATGGTCGAGCACATTGACGCGGAGCTGATTTGAACCCGTTCGGCCGGGATCAACGACGACGTTGACCTGGTACGGATGCACGAACACGTCACGTGAGACGGGACCGGTCTCCGCCGACCAGTTGCGCCTTTGCCGGTGGCTCGGCGACGAGTGCCGCCGTACGCCGACGATGACGACAGCGAGGGCGAGCTCGACGGCAGCCGACATCAGAAACCGCCTTCGTTCGAGCGCCGAGGCAATCTTGGCTCGAAGGCGCGGGACGGAAACGCGGTTGTTGAACGCACCGAGTGCGAGCACCGGTAGAACGAGTGCCACCTTGACGAGCAAGAGTCGGCCGAACGTCGTCTCCCAAAGGCCGCGCCACGAGCCAACCTCGAAGAAACCGCTGATGACACCCGCTGTCAGGAGTGCCGCGATGGAGACGACAGCGAGCGCAGAGAACCGCGGAGCCGCCCTCGCTGTGAATTGCCAGCGCTCCTCGCTTTGAACTCGCCACAGGGCGATCAAGAGGAACGCCAGTCCACCCGCCCAACCTGAGGCTGCAACGACGTGCACCCAGTCGCTCGTAAGTGCGACTCCGCCCTCCACGCGTGCGTGTCCGGAGATGGCCGGTGTGGCCGCGATCAGTACCCCGAGCCCACATGCAACCGCAGCGAGAGACGCGTCGTCTGGCACCGTCCGGCGCGCGGCAATCACCGCCACGGACACGAGAAGCACCGCGAGCAAGGCACGCAACAGCCATGCGTGGCCGAAGCGAGTGTCGAGGACGTCGCCGATCAGCGATCGACGCAGGGCCGCGTCGATCCCCAGCCCGCTTGCGTGCGCGCCCTCGAGCCCGATACCCGCAACCGGAGCAAGGCGAGCCCGCTTGCGAGGGATGCGAGGAGGATCCACAGCGATCTGCGCACCGCGACGGGCGCCCCAGCCAGCACGAACGCAAGCGCCGTTGCCCCGCCGACACAGGCATGATGAGCGTCAAGCTCAGGAAGCGGACGAGCCAGAACGCGCGGTCGACTGTCTGCGAGCCGGGTTCCTCATCGAGGACATGGCCAACGACGCCGGCAGCGCCCACCCCGGGCTTTCCGATGTGAAAGACGAATGCGCCGCTGAACGGATGCGAGTCCGCGGACACGACCCGCCAAGCGAGGTGTAGGTGCCCCGACCGAGATCCGACGGCAAACCAACTGCCACTGCACTCGAATCGGGTCGTGTCGTGCGTCCGTCTCAACCCGGCGGGCAGCACCGTCGTAGACACGAACGGAGCCAAAAGCCGTTTCGACGGACTCGCTGAAGGTGAGCACGACCTGCTCCGGAGCACGGCGGAGCACCTCGTCGTTCGACGGCGTCGACGAATCGAGCCGGGCGTGGGCCAACGCCGACGGCGCGATGACGAGCGCTGCAATCGAGCCGGCCCCCATGGCGGCCCAGATCTGTGCACGGAACGTGTTCCGCAAGCGGAGCATCGGTCTCCTTCTACGCTTCGGGTGGCGACACGGGCGTAGAGAGTCGCCCACCGACCACGTCATGACGCTTCGCGTTGTTGCGGGCCGGATCGCGGTTGCAGGAGCAGCGCTTGCCCAAGCGCCGCTCCTGCACCGAGGCCTCCTCGAGTTACGGAATGTTCGGGCACTCCGCAGGCTGGGGCTGATCAATGCGGATTGCCGTGCTCTGTCGTGCCCGGAGGAAGCGCGTAAAAGGCCCACAAGACCAGCGGCGTCGAGCCCTCGTTCCTCATGTTGTGAACCTCGGTCGGTGGTTGCATGAAGCCTGCGCCGACCCCGTACTTGAACGATGGGCAGCCCGACATTCCGTGGTACAGCGTTCCCTCCCCCTGCGCGACGGCGACGAACGTCGGCCCTGGGTGCGTATGCCAGCCTGTGTGCCCGCCGGGCGGGATCGTCAGCTGCTGGTACGCCGTATCGCATGCCGTGGCTTCCCCACAGGACATCAACGGAGTGACGGTTTGATACGTGAAGCTCACGCGCGTCCTTACGACCTTGCCCTTGACGCGGACTCGCACAACCTTCGTGGCTGTCACGGACTTCGGGACTCCGATTACGATCGACTGCGACACTGGCCCGCGAGCCATGTAGGTGCTGACAGCGCCCGAGCCTGTCGTCGCCAACGCTTGCGCCGCGGTGAACGCGACGGCCGCCCCCACGGCGACGGCGAGCAGACCTGCCACCGCCACCCGCCTCCGACGCACGCCGGAACTGGCTCAATCTGACCTCTTGTCACCTGAAATCCCCTTTCGGGTATGGAGCGAATTCGCTATCGAACGGACAGTTGCCGGGATTCGCTCGTCGAGACGCTCCTGTTGTGTCGATCTACGTTCGAGCACGATCGAGGCTAGAGTCCGGCTCAGCAGTGACCACGGTGGGGGCAGGCGAGTGGTTGGGTGGGGTGCCCTCCTCTTACCGGGGTGCTAGCTCCTTGACGCCTTTGCGTTCGTGACGCGACGTCCGCAACGCCACGATCAGGAGGCTTGCCAACACGCGAGCGCTCCTCACCAGACGACGCGCACGTACGAACGTCTCGACGACCTCGTCGAGGATGTCGAGAACGGGCGTGTCTGGGGCGGCCTCCACTACCGCACGACGATGGAGGAGACGGCGAAGCACTTCCCGCGGATCGCACAGGACGTCGGGAAGCGCTACTTCCTGAAGAACGCGCGCGCTGACCCGCGCACGTCGCCGGGGGACAGAGCGGAGGGTGGGCAGCAGCCCACCCTCCGCTTTCACGTCGTCAGAAGGCGAGCACCCGCCGTGCCGCGTCGACGACCCGCTCGACCGACGGCATGTACCAGTCCTCGAGCTGCCAGTACGGGTACGGCACGTCGAAGCCCGTCACGCGCAGCACCGGGCCGTGGAGGTCGAGGATCGCCTGCTCCGCGAGCAGGGCCGCGACCTCGGACGCGAACCCGCACGTGCGCGGCGCCTCCTGCACGACGACGCAGCGGCCGGTCCGCCGCACGGAGGCGAGCAGCCCCTCCTCGTCGAGCGGCTTCAGCGTGCGGAGGTCGAGCACCTCGACCGACGCCTCGCCGGCCAGCGCCTCGGCCGCGCGCTCGCAGACGTCGACCATCGCGCCCCAGGCGACGAGCGTCACGTCGGTCCCGCTGCGGGCGATGCGCGCGTCGCCCGAGCGCGACGACGTGCTCGCCCTCGGGCACGGAGCCGCGCGCGGTGCGGTAGACGAGCTTCGGCTCGAGCACGACGACGGGATCCGGATCGCGGATCGCCGCCGCGAGGAGGCCCTTCGCGTCCGCCGGCGTCGCCGGGACCGCGACCTTCACGCCCGGGGTGTGCACGTAGTACGTCTCCGGCGAGTCGTCGTGGAGCTCCGGCGCCCGCACGCCGCCGCCGTAGGGCATGCGGATCACGAGCGGGAAGCCCATCCGGCCGCCGGTGCGCCAGCGGTACCGGCCGACGTGCGTGATCAGCTGGTCGAGGCACGGGTAGGAGAAGGCGTCGTACTGCATCTCGACGACCGGGCGCCAGCCGGCCATGCAGAGCCCGACCGCGGCGCCGAGGATCCCGGCCTCGGAGAGCGGCGTGTCGACGCAGCGGTCGGGGCCGAACCGGTCGCGCAGCCCGGCCGTCGCGCGGAAGACGCCGCCGAGCGCGCCCGACGTCCTCGCCGAGCACCATCACCGTGTCGTCGCGCGCGAGCTCGACGTGGAGCGCGTCGTTGACCGCCTCGACCAGCAGGAGCTCGCGGGTCGCCACGGCGGTCGCGCTCATCGGCCGTGCACCCGCCGGAGCTCGTCGAGGTCGCGGGCGAGCGTCGGCGGCGGCTCCGCGTACGCGTGCGCGAAGA
Organism: uncultured Actinomycetes bacterium; assembly: GCA_963706915.1. GTDB lineage: Bacteria > Actinomycetota > Thermoleophilia > Gaiellales > Gaiellaceae > Gaiella. The sequence goes on along the minus strand of CAVPOH010000004.1, from coordinate 143,269 downwards.
CGAGCTCCAGGTCGCCGGAGGCTCGTCCTCGGCCGCCTGGATCCCCGCCCGCATGGTCGCGAGCGCCTCTTCCTGCACCGCGGTCCGCGCGCTCGTCGTCGAGCACGCCGAGCCGCTCGAGGTACGCCTCGTACGTCGCGACGCAGTCGCGCTCTTGCTCCGCCGCGACGCGCTCGGGGTCGATGTAGAGGCTCGGGTCGTCGGCGGTCGCGTGCGGGGCCGCCGCGGTAGGTGACCGCCTCCACGAACGTCGGCCCGTCGCCGGCGCGGGCCCGCGCGACGCCCTCCCGCACCGCCTCGTACACGGCGAGCACGTCGTGCCCGTCGACGCGGATCGCCGGCATCCCGTAGCCGATCGCCTTGTCGGCCAGCCGCGCGGCGGCGGTCTGGGCGCTGAGCGGCGTCGAGATCGCCCACTGGTTGTTGTTGCAGAGCAGGACGAGCGGCGCCTTCATGACGGCCGCGATGTTCGCGCCCTCGTGGAACGCGCCCTCGGAGGTCGCGCCGTCGCCGAAGATCGTGACCGCGACGGCGTCCGAGCCCTTCAGGCGCAGGCCCCACGCGAGGCCGGCCGCATGCGGGACCTGCGTCGCGATCGGCACGCAGATCGACGCGACGTTGATCGTCCTCCGGGTTCCACCAGCCGGACGGGTGGCCGCGCCACCACTGGAGGATCGTCGCGGGAGGCAGCCCGCGGAGCAAGCCGATCGCCGACTCGCGGTAGCTCGGGAAGACCCAGTCCCGCTCCTCGAGGGCGTGCACCGCGCCTGCCTGGATCGCCTCGTGGCCGCGGAAGATCGCATACGTGCCGATCCGGCCCTGCCGGTGGTAGACGACCGACCGCTCGTCGTACGTCCGGAGCAGGACGAGCGAGCGGTGGATCGCGAGGAGCGCGTCGTCGTCGAGCCCGTCGAGCGCTCGCCGTCCGGCGTCGCTGCGTCGACGCCGATGACGCGGCTGCAGGCGCGCTCGTACGGCTCGACCCTCGCTACACCGGTTCTGTAAGTGAAACAGCGTTTCTCTTTTGCTGTGTAGTCTGGAGCTTTCGGCGCGCGTGACTGGCCGATCGGCACGATCGGAGATCCGCTGACGACGAACCGGTGCGCACCGTCGACCGCCCGAATCCTGCGAGACTCGCCCATGGCCGCCACCGAGCGTCGAGCCCGTCCGCGCGACGCGGACGTTCGAGGCCGCGATCGAGCACCTCACCGAGGCCATCGAGCGCGCCGGGCTGCGCACGGGCGACCGGCTCCCGAACGAGGGCGCGCTGGCGGAGCAGCTCGGGATCTCGAAGCCGACGCTGCGCCAGGCGCTCCGCGTGCTCGAGCTCTCCGGGCTCGTCGAGGTACGGCGGGGCAAGGCGGGTGGCGATCTTCGTCGTGACCGACCTCGTCCCGGCAGTCGCGATCTTCACCGCGGTCAGCTGGAGGAGACGCGCTGCGATCGACGTCCTGCGCGCGCGCCGCGTGCTCGAGCGGGCCGTCGCGCACGAGGCGATGCGCGACCGCGACCGCGGCCGACCTGGCCGAGCTCGAGCGCACGGTCGACCTGCTCGAGCGGCACCTCGGCGAGCGCCCGAGCGTGATGCGGGCCGACGCGATGTTCCACCGCGCGCTCGTCCGCGCGCTGCCGGAACGAGACGATCCAGGCGGCGATGCGCGGCGTCGCCCGAGGGCTCGCGCCGATCCGCGACGCGTACTCGGGCGGTCTCGCCTACGACCGCGAAGACGCTCGACGTCCATCGCCGCCAGCTCGACGCGATGCGGCGCCGCGACCCGGCGGCGCTCGAGGAGGTGCTCGACGAGCACTTCCGGATGCTCGAGGCGCAGTTCGCGAAGGCGCATCGGCCGCCGCTGGTCGGAGCTCTTCGGCCGCGAACGGCGCGGCCGACCCGGCGTCTGACCGCGCGAGCCTCGGTCAGCGCGGGACGAGCGCCGTGACGGCGCGCGGCTCGGCCTCGAACACCGCGTGCTCGACGTCGCCGAGATCCTCGCCGTCGACCTGCAGCGGCATCGGCTCGTCGCACCGGACGACGAGCCGGTCGACGTCGTGCAGCACGCGTCAGCCCTCGCCGCGGCCGCGCGCCGCGGACGAGCGTCGGCGACGACCCGCGGGAAGCTGCCACGGCGCGCACCGACGCGGGCGCGACGAGGTCGAGCCCGAGGTCGAACGACGCCCGTGGGCGACGCGGAGCGCCGATCGCGCCCGGCGTAGGTGTAGGGATCGCAGTTCGCGACGAGGGCGAACGCCGCACGCCCGGCGCCCTCGACCTCGAGCGCCGGCGGAAGCGCCCGCGGCGCGACGCGACGAGCGCCGACGCCGCCCGGGCGAACGCGACGTCGCCCGGGCGCGTCCCGTCGGCGCGCCGGCCCGAGATCGTCGATGCGCCGGACGAGCTCGGCGTCGAGCCCGACGCCCGCGTTGAACCCGAAGCGCCGCCGTTGACGCGGCCGAGGCCGATCGGCCGGCGTGCGCCCCGCGCGCGAGCGAGCCGGGCCGCGCGACCGGGTCGCGCGGCAGCCCGAGCGCGCGCGGCAGCACGCTCGTCCCGCCGCCCGGGAGGAACCCGAGCGGGACGTGCCCGGTGACGCCGTTCAGCACCTCGTTGTAGGTCCCGTCGCCGGAGAAGACGTAGATCGCGTCGACGGCCGCCTCGTGCTCGCGGGCGAGCCGCTCGCCTCGCCCGGCTGCGTCGTGCGGACGACCTCGACGTGCCGCGGGAGCGCCGCGCGCACCGCTCGCGAGCGCCTCCGTCACGCCGCTCGCGCACGGGTTGACGATCAGGAGCCGCGCTCACGACGCGGCCGCGTGGCGTAGCCGCGGACGCCGTCGACGAGGATCGCGAAGAACCGGTCGGCGAGCTCGTCCGTGTCGGCGTCCGGGCCGCAGCCAGGTGTAGGCCCAGTTCGCGGCCGAGAGGACGAGCAGGACGGCCGCGTCGACGTCGAGGTCGGCGCGCAGCGCGCCGCGCTCGGCCCCTCGCGGAACGAGCGTCGCGCCAGCGCTCCTCGTAGCGGCGCCGCTCGCCGACGGAACGCCGTCGCGCTCCGGCTCCTCGAGGAACCGCCACTCGCGGGTGAACACCGTCGCGACGTCGAGCTGCGCCGCGACGACGCGCGAGATGGCCGCGCAGCGCGAGCGCGGATGCGCTCGAGCGGCGCGCGTCCTCCGGCACCCCGTCGAGCGCCGCGTGGAACGCTCGCCGCGCCGTCGCGCATCGCGTCGACGAGCAGCTCCTGCTTCGAGTCCGTGAGCGAGTAGAGCGAGCCCTTCTGGACGCCCATCGCCTCGGCGAGGTCGGCCATCGACGTGCCGTGGAAGCCGCGCTCGGCGAAGAGCCGTGCAGCCGTCGCGATGAGCTCGTCCGTCGTCGTGGCTCATATGGACGATGCTACCGATCGTTCGGTAGGGAGGCAGCCGTGGACGACGCGCACCGCAGGAGTTCCTCGAGCACGTCCAGTCCGGCGGGCTGGTCGAGACGGGCGACTGGATGCCCGACGAGTACCGCGCGCGGCTCTCGAAGTTCGTCGAGATGCACGCGAACTCGGAGCTGATGGGCGTGCTGCCCGAGCGCGACTGGATCCTCCGCGCGCCGACGCTGCAGCGCAAGCTCGCGCTCACCGCGAAGATCCAGGACGAGGTCGGCCACGCGCAGCTGCATCTACCGCGTCGTCGAGGACCTCGGCAAGCCGCGCGAGCGCCTGCCTCGACGACCTCGTCGCGGGCAAGTCGAAGTTCCACAACGTCTTCCACTACCCGACGAAGACGTGGGGCGACGTCGGCGTGATCGCGTGGCTCGTCGACGCGGCGGCGATCATCTCGCAGAAGGCGCTCCTCAAGTGCTCCTACGCGCCGTACGCGCGGATCATGAGGAAGATCTGCTGGGAGGAGTCGTTCCACATCCTCCACGGCCGCGACGTGATCCTCACGCTCGTCACCGGGCACCGACGAGCAGCGCGAGCTGGTGCAGGAGGCGCTCGACCGCTGGTGGGAGCCGCTGATGATGTTCCACGGCAACCCGATCCCGGCCGACGACGACCCGATGGTCGCACTGGCGGATCAAGAGCCAGGCGAACGAGGAGGCGCGCCAGCAGTTCCTCGACGGCTACGTGCCGCAGATCCGGGAGCTCGGCCTGACGCTGCCCGACCCGAAGCTCCGCGCACGCGACGACGGCGTCTGGGAGTACACCGAGCCCGACTGGGACCGGCTGCATGGCCGTCGTCTCCGGGCACGGCCCCGCCTCCGCCGAGCGCCTCGCCTTCCGGCGGCTCTCGCGCGAGCGAGGTCGACTGGGTCGCGCGCGCGGTGCTCGCCGAGGCGGCGTGACCGTCGCGTCTTCGAGGTCTTCCGCCGCGAGCGCGCGGGCGCCGCGATGCAGCACGCGGGCTCGGTCGCTGCGCCGGACGAGCGCTTCGCCGAGATCTACGCGCGCGAGCAGTACGGCCGGCGCGGCGAGTCGGACGCGCTCTGGCTCGTCCCGCGCGACGCGTCACGAGATCGCCGAGTTCGTCGACGAGTTCGACCTCAAGTACCGCCGCGTCGACGGCTACTCGATCAAGGAGCGCCTAAGGAGGCGCGTGCAGCTGCGCCGGAGCGACGAGTGACGAGCGCTCGACCTCCTGCTCGCGCTCGCGGACGACGAGCTGATCCTCGGCTGGCGGAACTCGGAGTGGACGGGGATCGCGCCGTTCCTCGAGGAGGACGTCGCGTTCTCGTCGATCGCGCAGAACGAGATCGGCCACGCGCGCGCGCTCTACGAGCTCGCCGCCGCGCGAGCTCGGCACCGACGCCGACGCGCTCGCGTTCGACCGGCCGCCCGACGAGTACCGCTGCGCGCCGCTCGTCGAGCTCCGCCGGCTCGACTGGGCGCGGACGATCGCGCGGCACTGGCTCTACGAGACGGCCGACGCGATCCGGCTCGAGGCGCTCAAGGCCTCTGACGACGCCGAGTCGCGCGGGCATCGCCGCGAAGATCGACCGCGAGGAGGTCTACCACCGGATGCACGCCGAGATGTGGATCGACCGGCTGCTCGCCTCGCGCGAGGGCCGCGCGCGGCTCGACGAGGCGCTCGACGAGCTCTGGCCCTACGCGCTCGGCGTGCTCGACGACGAGCTGCGGCCCGAGCTCGTCGCCGGCGTCGAGGAGCGGCTCGGTCGCGCGCTGCCCGACGTCGAGCCCGTGCCGCGCGGCCGCCACGAGGCCGAGCTCGCGGAGCTGCTCGAGGAGATGACCTCCGTCCGCCGCTCGGCGCCCGCCGGAGCGCGCTGGTGACGCACGATCGCTCAGTCGACGCGCTCTCGGAGCCGAGGTCTGGGAGGCGCTCGCGCGAGATCCCCGATCCCGAGATCCCGGTCATCTCGCTCGTCGACCTCGGCGTCGTCAGGACGTCGAGGTCGTCGACGGCGACCGCGTCCGCGTCGAGTTCACGCCGACGTTCATGGGCTGCCCCGCGCTCGACGCGATGCAGCGCGCGATGGAGGACGCGAGTCGCGGCGCTCGGCGGCGAGGCCGAGGTCGCGTCGTGCTCGACGACTCGTGGTCGACCGACCGGATCACGCCGGCGGGCGCGAGAAGCTCCGCGCGGCCGGCTTCGCGCCGCCGCGCCGCGCGCGGCCGGAGCCGCCGACGCTCGTCCAGCTCGAGCGCGGCCCGTACCGCTGCCCGTGGTGCGGCTCGACCGACACGAGGCTCGAGAACCTCTTCGGCCCGACGCCGTGCCGCTCGCTCCGCTACTGCAACGCTCTGCCGCCAGCCGTTCGAGCAGTTCAAGACGATCTAGCGTCACGTAGGGTCTCGCCGTGCGGGTCGAGATCCTCTACTGCCCCGTCTGAAACGGCTACGACGCCCGGGCCGCGAGTCTCGCGGCCGTGCTCAACGACGCGGCCACGAGGCAGCCGCCGTCGAGGGCGACGGAGCCAGTACGACGTCGTCGCGGACGGGAGCCTCGTCTTCTCCAAGCAGCGCGAGGGGCGCTTCCCGGAGGAGGACGAGGTCGTGACGCTGCTCGGCTGAGCCACCCGCGCGCCTCTTGACGGCCCGTGGCGAGGGCGCGACGCTCCGCCGCACGTGGACCTCTTCGACCTCATCGTCGGCTTCCTCGCGGGCGTCGGCCTCATCGCGCTCGGCGCGGTCGCCTGGCGAGCCGTCTCGGCGTGGCGCGCCGAGCGGGAGGTCGAGGAGGTCGACGACGAGCAGGTGGCGGACGAGACGGACGAGGCGTTCGAAGAGGACGGCCTCGGCGGGATCGAGATCGCCCTGGCGCTGCGCCGAGGTGCTGGACGACGAGGAGGAGGTGTTCACGGACTCGCCGGACTCCCTCGAGCACGAGCCGCGCTTCCAGGCCGCCGTCGCGGCGCTGGCCGACGAGACGACACCGGTCTCCGAGGTGATCGAGCTCGCGCGCCACCCGGATGGCTGGGCCGCGTCGATGGCCCTCGCCGCGCTCGCACGCCGCGACGACGTCCCCGAGGACTGGGTCGACGCCGCGATCCGGTCCCTGCCGCGCCCGTCCCACAGCGAGGACGCGTTCCAGCTCCGCGCGATCGCACGTCACGCCCCCGGGCGCGCGATCGGCCGCATTCTCGGCCGGAACGAGGGGATCCACGCCGAGTATGTCGCCGACTTCGTGACGGCGCGGATCGAGGCGGGCGAGCGGTCGACGTCGAGACGTTCCGCGGCCACGTGACGGCAGCACAGGCCGACGACCTCGAGACCTACCTCGATCGCTTCGGCGGGGAGATGGGCGATCGGGTGCGCCTCGCGTTCGAGGAGTGGCGCATGCTCGAGCTCTTCGGCTCGATCGGCCGGGTTTGGCAGCGTCCGTTCGACCGTCCGCCGGCCCTCCTCGCCGGCCGCCGGAGCGAGGTCGTCGACCTCGTCGTCGCGGCGCTGACGGCGGAGCCGCGTCGCTCGGTCCTGCTCGTCGGCGAGCACGGCGCCGGCAAGACCGCGCTCGCGCGCGCCGCACTCGACCGGGTCGACGCGTCACGGTGTTCGAGGCGACGGCGTCGCAGGTGATCGCCGGGCCGGTCTTCATCGGGGAGCTCGAGGGCCGCGTGAAGCAGCTCGCCGACGGTATGCGCGGACGGGACACGGTCTGGCTCCTCCCCGAGCTCCAGGAGGCGCTCTTCGCCGGCCAGCACCTCGCAGCCCGCAGGGGCTTCTCGACGCCCTCCTCCCGCACATCGAGGCCGGCTCGATCACGCTCGTCGCCGAGGTCACGCCGACGGCCTTCGACGTCATCCGCGGCCGCCCGGCCGCGGGTGATTACGGCGTTCGAGGTCGATCCGCGTGCGCACGCTCGACGAGGAGGACGCGATCGCCGTCGCGCGGCATGCGCTCGAGCACGACGGCCTCGACGTCACGACGGACGACGAGACGCTCGTCGGAGCCTTCGACCTTGCGCAGCAGTTCCTCCCCGGCGTCGCACCGCCGGGCAGCCTTCTCCGCCTCGTCAACGCGACCGCGCTCGAGGCGCACGACGAGGGGCGCGCGGAGTTCGACGGGAGCGACGTGCTCGCCACGCTCGCCGCGGCGTCGGGCCTGCCGCTCGCCCTCCTCGATCCGGCGGCGCCGCTCCCCTCGAGGACGTCCGCGCCTTCTTCGACGCAGCGCATGCTCCAGCAGCCCGATGCCGTCGACCTGCGTCGTCGAGCGGATCGCGATGATCAAGGCGGGGCTCACCGATCCCAGCCGGCCGCTCGGCGTCTTCCTCTTCCTCGGCCCGACGGGAACGGGGAAGACGGAGATCGCGAAAGCGCTCGCGCGAGTTCCTCTTCGGCTCGCCCGACCGGCTCGTCCGGCTCGACATGAGCGAGTTCCAGACGCCCGCAGTCGCTCGAGCGGCTCCTCTCCGACACGACGGTCGACGGCCGGAGCGCCGGGCTGATCTCCGCCGTGCGCCGCGATCCGTTCAGCGTCGTCCTGCTCGACGAGTTCGAGAAGGCGTCCGCAGCCGATCTGGGACCTCTTCCTCCAGGTCTTCGACGACGGCCGGCTCACCGACTCGCAGGGTGAGCTCGTCGACTTCCGCCGCTGCGTGATCGTCCTGACATCCAACGTGGGCTCGGCGATCGCCGCCGGCACCGGTCTCGGCTTCGAGCCGCCGCCGGAGGATTCAGCCAGGCGCTCGCCGAGCGCGCCCTCCGGACGACGTTCCGCCCGGAGTTCCTGAACCGCATCGACCGCGTCGTCATGTTCCGCCCGTTCGAGCGCGCCTCGATGCGGTCGCTGCTCGACAAGGAGCTGGCGAGGCGCTCGCCCGCCGCGGGCTCCGCGAGCGGCCGTGGGCGGTCGAGGTCGACGAGTCCGCCTACGCGTTCCTGATCGACAAGGGCTTCAGCCCGACGCTCGGCGCGCGGCCGCTCCGGCGCGCGATCGAGCAGTCACGTCCTCGCGCCCGTCGCCGCGGCCATCGTCGAGCAGACCGTCCCGGACGGAGACCAGTTCCTGTTCGTGAGCGCCGCCGGCGACCGGATCGAGGTCACCTTCGTCGATCCGGACGCAGAGCCCGCCGTCGTCGCAGAGGAGCCCGAGAGCCAGCCGGAGGTGCGCACGCTCGCCCGCACCGGTCGCGGCGACGAGCATCGGCAGGCTCCTCGTCGCCGAGGCGGAGCGGGTCAGCGAGGCCGTCCGCGCGCTCGAGCCGCAGAGGAAGGCGCCCTCGCGGCGCTCGGCGAGCCCGACGTTCTGGGAGACACCCGACCGGTACGACGTACTCGCGATGGCGGAGTACCTCGACCGGCTCGACGCCGCGACGAAGACGGCGACCGCCCTCGGGGAGCGGCTCGAGCGGAGCGTCGGCGCGGACGGGCGCGGCGGGACAGAGCTCGTCGAGCTGCTCGCCGGGCGGCTCCACGTGCTCGGAACGCCCTCGCCGGGCTCGAGAGGGCGACCCGTACGAGCTCTTCGTCGAGATGTCGTCGACAGGGCGCCGACCCGTCCTTCGCGAGCCGGATCGCCGAGATGTACGAGGCCTGGGCGGGCGCGCGCGGGATGCGGCTCGAGCGGCTCGCGTCCGGCACGGCCGGCGCGCACCTGCTCGCGATCTCGGGCCTCGGCTGCTGGCGGCTCCTCCACGCCGAGGCGGGGCTGCACGTCCTCGAGCACGCGAGCGTCGACGGCGAGCGCGTCGCCGAGCGCGAGACGGTGCGCGTCGACCGTCGCTCCGCGCGAGACCGAGCCCGCCGGCCGACGGCGAGGCCTCGACGAGGTCGCGCGCGCCGCGCTCGCCGCAGCGCCGTCGCCGAACACCGTCGTCCGCCGCTACCGCACCGGGCCTTCGCCGCTCGTCCGGGACTCGGCGCGCGGCTACCGGACGGGGAACCTCGACGGCGTCCTCGCCGGCGAGTTCGACCTCTACTGAGCGGCTACCGGAGCAGGAACCCCTCGCCGAGCGGGTCGTCCGGGTCGAGCGCGAACTCCGCCCGTCCCGTCCGGTAGGCGGATCCCTCGACCTCGGTGACGACCGCCGGCCGGCCCGTCGACGTCGGCCTCGCCGACGACGCGCCCCGTGAACTCCGAGCCGACGATCGAGCGATGCCGCAGCTCGGCGCCCCGCGGGCAGTCGGCCCTCGTCGTCGAGGAGCGCGAGGCGAGCCGAGGTCCCCGACCCGCACGGCGAGCGGTCGACCTCGCCGTCGGCGAAGACGGTGACGTTCCGCTGCGTCAGAGGCTCCTCGCCCTCGTCCTGCCAGAAGATGACGCCGTAGACGTCGCGGAGCTCCGGCTCGAGCGGATGGACGATCTCGTGCGCCGCCTCGAGCGCGGCCTTGATCTCGCGCCCGAGCGCGATGAGCCGCGGCAGCTCGGCGGGCTCGACGCGCTCCGCGAGCGACGCGTAGAACGCGCCGCCGAACGCGACGTCGACGACGCGCCCGGCGGCCTCGATCCTCTGCGCCCACACGAACGACGGCACGTTCCGGAACCGCACCGAGCGGACGCGTCCGTCCTCGACGGTCGCCCACGTCTCGAGCCGCCCGGAGGGAACGTCGACGACGACCGCGGTTCACACCCTCCCGCCGCTCGACGACCCCCTCGTCGAGCGCCCACGTCACGAGCGCGATCGTCCCGTGGCCGCACGCCGTCGAGTAGCCCTCGTTGTGGAAGAAGACGACGCCGAGGTCGGCGCCGTCGTCGTTCGGCGGGACGACGTGGCAGCCGTACATGTCGGCGTGGCCGCGCGGCTCGAACACGAGCAGCCGGCGCACGTGGTCGAGGTGCTCGAGCGCGAACCGGCGGCGCTCGAGGATCGTCGCGCCCTCGAGCGGCGGCACGCCGCCCGTGACGATGCGGAACGGCTCGCCGCCCGTGTGGTAGTCGACGACCTCGATCGGCACCGGCGCGGTCAGGAGCCGGTGAAGCTCGGGCGGCCGCTTCTCGAGGAAGGCGTTGACGCCCTCCGCGAAGTCGGCCGTCCCGACGGACTCCTGCTGGAGCCGGCCTCGAGCGCGAGCTGCGCGTCGAGCTCGGCTGCGAACGCGTGCTCGAACAGCTGCTTCGTCCGCCCGACCGCGAGCGTCGGGCGAGCGGCCCACTCGGCGGCGAGCTCGGCGACACGCGCCTCGAATCGCGTCCGCGTCGATCACCTCGGAGACGAGCCCCCAGTCGAGCGCCTCGGCGGCGGAGAGCCGCCGGTTCGTGGACATCCACTCGAATGCCCGCGCGAAGCCGAGCAGGCGGTGGATGAACCACGTGCCGCCCGCGTCGGGCACGAGGCCGATCCCGACGAACCCGGGCACGAACGTCGCGGTCGACGACGCGACCCGGACGTCGCAGGCGCAGGCGAAGGACAGGCCGGCGCCGGCCGCGGCGCCGTTGACCGCGGCGATCACCGGCTTCGCGAGCGAGCGGACGAGCCGGACGTTCGGGTGGTAGCTCGCCTCGAGCGCGTCGCCGATCGAGCCGGACACCTCGCCGAACTCCTTCAGGTCCTGACCGGCGCAGAACCCCTTGCCCGCGCCCGTCACGACGACGCACCGGATCGCGGGATCGGCCGCCTCGGTCAGCGCCTCGCGGAGCGCCGCGTGGAGCTCGCGGTTGAAGGCGTTGTAGACCTCGGGCCGGTTGAACGTGATCGTGAGGACGGCGCCGTCGCGTCCCGTGAGCACCTCGTCGGCCATGGGCGGAAGCCTACTCGGACGCGGGCCGCGCCCGCGACTCGAGGAACGCCTTGATCGCGCCCTGCGCCTCGTCGCCGAGCATCGACAGCGACAGCCAGTCGCGGGCGTGGCCGACGGTCTGGTGCCAGGCCATGTCGCGCCAGACGTTGAGCTGCTGCTTCGCGTACCGCGTCGTCTGCGGCAGCTTGCGCACGAGGCTCTCGACCCACTCGTCGACGACCGCGTCGAGCTCGGCGGCCGGCACCGCGCGGTTCGACCAGGCCCCACTCCGCGGCCTGCGGCGCGCGGGATCTCGTCGCAGAGGAACACGATCTCGCGGGCGCGGCGGTCGCCGACCATGAGCTGGAGCCACTGCGTCGCGCCGCCTGCCGGGACGGAGCCGTGCTCGAGCCCGACGTGGCGGATGAATGCGTCGTCCACCATGACGGCGAGGTCGCAGGCCATCTGGAGCTCGTTCCCGCCGCCGACGGCGATGCCGTTGATCCGGGCGATCGTCGGCTTCCCGAGCTCGCGCAGGCGGTCGTGCATGTCCTTGAAGGCGCCGAACCACTTCCAGTACTCCTGCGGGCGGCCGACGAGCGTGTCCTCCCACGAGCGGAGGTCCGCGCCGACGCAGAAAGCGCGGCCCTCCCCCGTCACGACGAGCACGCGGACGTCGTCGTCCCACGAGGCGTCCTCGCAGGCGCGGGCGATCTCGCGCAGCATTCGGAAGTCGAAGGCGTTGAGGACCTCCGGCCGGTTGAGCCGGATCGTCGCCCGCGGCGGCGCCTTCTCGTAGACGATCGTCTCGAAGCCGAGCGATCCCGGGTCGACCGGGCGCGGGTGGCTCGGCTCCGGCATCACCCGATCTCGGCGAAGTCGACCGTGAAGGGGATGCCCATCTCCATCGCGTCCTTGCCCGACGCGGCGAACGCGTCCGAGCTCACGGCCGCCTTGAACGCTGCCATGTCCTCCCACTCGAACTCGGCGTAGTACCGCGCGCTCGGATCCCCGAACGGCGAGCCGAAGATACGGCCGTGACGGAACGCGCTGCAGTCGACCTTCGTGACGAAGTCCTCGACGTGACGTGCGTAGCGCTCGGGATCAGGCTCGGACTCGTACTGGACGATCGCGCGAACCATCGGTGCCTCCTTCGGCTCGAGGAGCCATGAGCGTATAGCGCCACCCGCGCCGTTCGCCCGCTCCAGCTCAGGGCTCTCGGAGCCAGATCCGCAGCGCTCCGGCTGCCCGGAAGCCCTCTCGCAGCGCGCGCGCAAGCGACTCGCCGCTCTCGTACCCGACGACCGCGACGCCGGGTGACGACCGGCGAATCGCCGCTACGGCGCCCGCGAGCTCCGCATCCGGGCTCGGCCCGGCGGCGAAGAAGTTCGACAGCCCGACGACCCGTTCGGACCGATTCGCGGCCACGCCGGCCACGATCTCGCCCTCGCGCACAGTCACGAGCACGTCGACCGACTCGTCGGCGAGCAGCGAAGGGACGAAGACCCGGGTCGTGGCGGGCGAGCCGTGCGCGCGCCACGCGTCCTCCCAACGCGCGAGCTCCTCCGCCGTGTCACCCGGCGCCACCGGGCGGCGGCGTCCGCCTCCCCTCGGCCCTCAGCGCGGTGATCGAGCCGGATCCACTCCGCGGCGAAGAGAATCCGGAAGCCGAGCGGAGCCAGGTCGAGCACCGAATGGCTGTCCTTGACGGTGAACGGGCCCGCGAGGGCTTCGATGAGGTCGCGCACGACCGCGAGCTGCCCGTCGATGCCGGTGCGCGAGACGGTGACGGCGTTCGAGTAGTACGGCGGCATCGACGCACGGCACGTCCAGACCCCGTCCTCGACGGCGCTCGCGAGCCCGTGTGCGCGCGAGATCGACCGATACCAGTCGACGTTGTTGAGGACGCACTCCCGACGCGCGTCCCGTCCGGTCATGGATGCGAGCGTATAGCGTCACGCGCGATGGACTCGACCTGGCTCGCCGCGACCCTCGCCGTCATGGCCGGCCTCCTCGGAGCCGTGCAGGTCGCAGTGATGGGGAAGCTCGGCGAGCGGATCGGCTCGCTCGAGGCCGTGATGGTCGCGGCGATCGTCACCGGCGTGATCGTCCTGCCGATCCTGGTCGTCGCGCGACAGGGCTTCGGTGGGATGGGTGAGACCCTCTCCCAGCCGTGGTGGATGCTGACCGGAGGCGCGCTCGGAGCGGGGATCGTCTTCTCGATCACGATCGCCGGCCCGCGGATCGGGACGACCGCCGTCGTGGCTCTCCTCATCGCCGGCCAGCTCGTCGCGGCGACGGTCATCGACCGGTACGGCTGGTTCGGCTTCGATCGGGTCGCGCTCGACTGGCCGCGCGTCCTCGGCATCGCGCTCCTCGCGGCGGGCGCGGCGCTCACGCTGCGCCGCTGAGCCTCACCTCGCGAGGCGGCGAGGCCGGCGGACGAGCTCGCCGGCGCAGTTCGGGCATGTCTGCTCCATCGAGTCGGCGCACGCGGGGCAGAACGTGCACTCGTAGCTGCAGATGAACGCCTCGTCGTCCTCGACGAGCGGCGCGCCGCAGCGCGCGCAGACGGCGCGCATCTCGAGCGTCATGCGATCCAGTCGACCGAGACCGGGCCGGGGAGCGCGCCGATCGCCTCGCCGCGGCGCAGGAGCTCCGCTACGGCCGTCCGGCCCTCGTCGCCGTAGTCCTTCGTGAGCTCGTTGACGTACATGCGGACGAACCGGTCGGCGACGGCCTCGTCGATCCCTCGCCCGAACTGCAGCGCGTATTCGAGCGCCTCCGCGCGGTTGTCGAGCCCGCAGGTGATCGCCTCGTGGAGGACCGCCGAGAGGTCTCCGAGACGCTCGACGTCGCGGCGCGCGACGTTCACGCCGAGCGGGAGTGGCAGCCCCGTCTCGAGCAGCCACCACTCTCCCAGGTCGAGCACCTTCGAGAGGCCGAGCTCGTCGAACGTCAGCTGCCCCTCGTGGATCAGGAGCCCGGCCTCGGCGCGGCCGCTGGCCACCTCGTCCGGAATCTGCTCGAACGGGAGCTCGCGAACGGCGATCTCGCCGAGGGCGAGCCGGAGGACGAGGTAGGCCGTCGTCAGCGCTCCCGGGACGACGACCTCGATCCCCTTGAGCTCTTCGGGGTCGAGCGGCTCCCGGGCGACGACGACGGGGCCGTAGCCCGACCCGATCGACGCCCCGTGCGGCAGCAGGGCATAGTCCTGCTGGACGAACGGGTACGTCGCGAGCGAGATCGCCGTCACCTCGAGCCGTGCGGCGCGGGCCCAGTGGTTGAGCGTCTGGATGTCCGCGAGCACCTGCTCGAAGCGGAATCCGCGCGTGTCGACGAGATCCGTCGTCAGCGCCCAGTACATGAACGCGTCGTCGGGGTCCGGGCTGTGTCCCACTCGGACGTCCAAGACGCGCGGACGCTAGCACCGTCGCACGGCGGTCGAAGCGGGAACCGCTCGGCCCGCGCGAAGCCCCGCCCGAGCGACCCGAGCCGGGTCAGCTCGTACACTCGGCGTGTGGCGCGCGCGACGCTGAGCGACGCGATCCAGGACTACCTGCGCGAGATCTACAAGCTCGGCGCGTCCGGCGATCGCGTCACGACGACGGCCCTGGCCCGTGGGATGGGAGTCTCCCCGGCGTCCGCGAGCGCGATGGTGAAGAAGCTCGCTGCGCTCTCGCTCGTCGTCCACGCGCCCTACCGCGGCGTGACGCTCACGCCGGAGGGCGAACAGGTGGCGCTCGAGGTGATCCGCCACCATCGGCTGCTCGAGCTCTACCTCGCCAAGACGCTCGGCATCGACGTCGACGAGGTGCACGACGAGGCGGACCAGGCTCGAGCACGTCCTCTCCGAGGAGCTCGAGGCGCGGATCGACGAGCAGCTCGGCTACCCGACGCACGACCCGCACGGTGACCCGATCCCGGACGCGAACCTCGAGTGGCCGCGCGAGTCCGCGGGCGCCGATTCCCGCCGCCGCGGCTAGGATCAGCGCGTGGCGTTCAAGGATCTCTTCTCGTCCCTCTTCCAGCGGTCGTCGGGTGAGGAGCGCGTCGCGCAGTACGTGATCCGCGAGCACGACCGCGGGCGGCCGCTCGCGGAGATCATGGAGGACAGGTACGTCCTGAATCGCCTCGACAGCCCTGCGAAGCGTGCCCGCCTGCTCGACCGGCCCGAGATCCTGCAGGCGGTCGGCAGCGACACGGCGGAGGCGGCGAAGGCGGCCGTCGTCCGCCCCGACGGGCCGTCCTAGCGCTCCTCGCGGACGTACGGCACGCCGAGCGCCGCGAGCCCGAGCGGCGACGCGCCCATTCGGCCGCGGGCGGCATCCGCCGTGACCGTCCTAATCGAACGAGCGCACGACCCGCTCGAGGACGTCGATCGCGACCGCGACGTCCTCCTCGGAGACGGACTCCCGCGGGTCGTGGCTGATGCCCCCGGCACAGCGGACGAACAGCATCGCCGCCGGGCAGATGCGGGAGAGGACGACCGCATCGTGACCCGCCCCGCTGACGAGCTCGCGGACCGGCAAGCCCTGCATTCGAACGGCGTCGGCGAGGCGCCCGCAAAGCTCCCGGTCGAGCGCGACGGCGGGTGTGTCGTACCGCGTCGTCCAAGCGGCGTCGATGCCGCGCGCGGTCGCGATGCGCTCCGCCTCGGCGCGAATCTCCTCCGCCGCCCGCCGGCGGAGATGGTCATCGACGTGACGCACGTCGAGCAGCATCCGCACCTCGCCCGGAACGACGTTCCCGACGTTCGGGGACAGCGACAACGCACCGACCGTCGCGACCAGGCCCGCCTCGGCGCGACCGAGCCGCTCGACCGCGAGGACGACCTCGGCGGCCGACGCGAGCGCGTCGCGGCGCGCGTCCATGGGCAGTGTCCCAGCGTGTCCCGCCTCGCCGGTGAGCGCGATTCTCGCGCGGGTCTGCCCGGCGATCGCGGTGACGACTCCGACGGGAAGCCCTTCCCGTTCGAGGACGGGCCCCTGCTCGATGTGGACCTCGACGTAGCCGGCGAGCTCGGGCGCGGATGCCGCCGGGGCCGTCTCGGGGTCGCCGCCCGCGCGGCGGATCGCGTCGCGGACCGTCATCCCCTCCCCGTCGACGAGGTCGAGCCATGCGGGCTCGAAGCCCCCGGTGTACGCGGCCGAGCCGAGGTATGCGGTCCCGAAGCGAGCGCCCTCCTCGTCGGCGAACGCGACGACCTCGAGCGAACAGTCGTCTCCGCGCGTCGCCATCCGCTCGGCGACGGCGAGCGCGGCGAGCACGCCGAGAGGCCCGTCGAACCGACCGGCATCCGGGACGGTGTCGATGTGCGAGCCGAGGGCGAGCCGCGGCCCTGCCCCCACGCCCCCGATCACGTTGCCGACGGCGTCGCGCCTGACCGTCAGCCCGGCGGCCTCCATCCACGTGGACACGAGGTCGCCGGCGCGCGCGAGCGCCGGCGTGGCGAACCTCCGGGTGAGGCGGCCGTCCTCCTCGCTGATCGCGCCGAGCTCGTCGGCGCGGGCGAGGACGTCTGCTGCCGTTCCGGTCACGGGCCACGACGATAGAGCACCGCGATAACGTCACCCTGCGATGGCGACGCTCTACGCGAACGGCTGGGTCGTCACGATGGACGACGCCGGCACGGAGCACGCCGACGGGTGGGTGCTCGTCGAGGGCACGGAGATCGGCTCGGTGGGTTCCGGCGCCGAGCCGAAGGCCGACCGGCGGGTCGACCTCGCCGGCGCCGTCGTCACGCCAGGCCTGGTCAACACGCACCACCACCTGTACCAGACCCTCACGCGAGCCCGGGCGCAGCAGGCGGATCTCTTCACGTGGCTCCGCGAGCTCTATCCCGTGTGGGCGGGGATCGACGCCGACGCGGAGTACGCGGCGGCGCGCACCGGGCTGGCGGAGCTCGCGCTCTCCGGCTGCACGACCGTCTTCGACCACCACTACGTGTTCCCGCGCGGCCGGCCCGGGATCTTCGAGGCCGAGGTCGAGGCGGCCCGCGAGCTGGGCGTCCGCCTCGTCGCCTCGCGCGGCTCGATGGATCTCGGTGTGTCGGACGGAGGGCTCCCGCCGGACGAGCTCGTCGAGGAGCTCGACGCCGTGCTGGCCGAGACGGAGCGGCTTCATGGGGCGTACCACGAGAACGGCCCAGGCGCGCGCGTGCAGGTCGCCGTTGCGCCGTGCTCGCCGTTCTCGGTGACGGGACGGCTGATGGAGGAGTCCGCGACGCTCGCGCGCCGGCTCGGGCTCGTTCTCCACACGCACCTCGCCGAGACCCTCGAGGAGGAGGCGTACTGTCGCGAGCTCTACGGCTGCACGCCGGTCGAGTACCTCGAGCGGCTCGGCTGGCTCGCGGACGACGTGTGGTGCGCCCACTGCGTCCACCTCTCCGACGGCGAGGTGGCGCGGTTCGCGGAGACGGGCACGGGCGTCGCGCACTGCCCGACGTCGAACCTGCGGCTGGGAGCGGGTGTCGCGCCGGTGCGTGCCCTGCTCGACGCCGGCGCGCGGGTCGGGCTCGGCGTCGACGGGTCCGCCTCGAACGAGCGCAGCGACCTCTTCCTCGAGGTCAAGCAGGCGCTCCTCGTCGCCCGGGGCCGCGGAGGCGGGACGGCGATGACGGCGCGCGAGGCGCTCCGACTCGGGACGCGCGGAGGCGCGGAGGTGCTGCGCCGCGACGACATCGGGTCGCTCGAGCCCGGCAAGCAGGCCGACCTCGCGATCTGGGCGACCGACGGCCTCGAGCTCGGCGGCGCCGACGATCCGGTCGCCGGGCTCGTCCTCTCCGGCCCGCACCGAGTCGACCGGCTCGTCGTCGGCGGGGACGACGTCGTCCGCGGCGGCGCGCTCGTACGCGCGTCGGAGGAGGAGATCGCCCGGGACCATCGGGTCCAGGCGCGAAGATTCGCGGCATGAGCTGCTCGCTCTCGACGCACGTGCTCGACACCGGGGCCGGACGGCCCGCAGCGGGCGTCACGGTGGAGCTCCTCGCCCCCGGGGACACCTTGCTCCTGGCGTCGGGAACGACGGATGCAGAAGGGCGGATCTCGCCGCTCGCGGACGACCTCGCCCGCGGCCCGTACCGCCTCGTCTTCCACCCACCCTCGCCCTTCTTCACGCGGATCGAGCTGCAGGTCGAGCTGATCGACGGCCACTACCACGTGCCGCTCCTCGTCTCTCCCTACGGGTGCGCGAGCTACCGCGGCAGTTAGACCCCGACGAGCTGTCGGAGCTGTTCGAGGGCCGCACGCGGTTCGTCGAGCGGCTCGCAGCCGAGCCCGACCCGCTCGTGCGGGCGCGGACGCTCGTGCACGAGATTCCCGACGACGAGAAGCGCGAGATCCTCGACGCACACCCGGCGATCGGCCAGCGGACGGGGCTCTCGGCACGGTCGGCCGCGGAGCAGGGGTCGGACGACGACCCCGAGATGCTCGCCGAGCTCGCGAGACTCAACGCCGAGTACGAGGCGCGCCACGGCTTCCGCTTCGTCGTGTTCGTGAACCGCCGCCCGAAGGACGAGATCCTCGAGGTGCTCCGCGTGCGGATCGACAACGCAACCGACGACGAGCTCGAAACGGCGCTCGGAGAGCTCGTAGCGATCGCGGAGGACCGGTGGCGGCGCGGGTGACTCGGGAGGGCCTATGGCGACGGCGCTGATCGCGCTCTCGGACGCGCTCACCGACTGGCTCGACCTCGGCCTGCGCTGGCTGCACGTCATCGCGGCAATGGCATGGATCGGGACGTCGTTCTACTTCGTCCTCCTCGATCAGTCGCTCCGTCCGCCGAAGGACCCGGCCGACCGGGAGGCCGGCGTCGGCGGGGAGCTCTGGGAGGTGCACGGCGGCGGCTTCTACCAGGTGCAGAAGTACGTCGTCGCACCGCCACGGCTCCCCGATCACGTCGCGTGGTTCAAGTGGGAGGCGTACACGACGTGGCTCTCCGGCTTCGCGCTGATGCTCGTCCTCTACTACTTCGAGGCCTCGAGCGCCCTCGTGAGGCCCGGCGACGACCTCGAGCCCTGGCTCGCGATAACGATCTCGATCGGGCTCCTCGTCGTCGCGTGGATCGCCTACGACGTCCTCAACCGGCTCGTCACCGACGCCCGCGTGCTGTGGCCCGTGCTCATCGTGCTCGTCGCGCTGGCCGCATGGGGGTCGTCGGAGCTCTTCAGCCCGCGCGCGGCGTGGCTCCAGGTCGGGGCGATGATCGGGACCGTGATGGCGGCGAACGTGTTCTTCGTCATCATCCCGGCCCACCGCGAGCTGATCCGTGCGAAGGAGGCGGGCCGCGAGCCGGATCCGCGGCCGGGGATCCAGGCGAAGCAGCGCTCCGTCCACAACAACTACCTCACGCTGCCGGTGCTCCTGACGATGCTCGCGGGGCATTTCCCGTTCGCGTACGGCGCCGACCACGCCTGGCTCGTCCTCGTCGCGCTGATGGCGATCGGCGCCTGGGTGCGGCTCTTCTACAACCTCCGTCACACGGGACGCACGCACTGGTGGATGCTCGCGGCGGCCGCCGCGGCCTTCGTCGCCGTCGCCCTCGTCGTCGACAGGAGCGAGGACTCGGCGGCCACGCCGACGAGCGCGGGCTCGGCCGCGCGCGGCAAGCAGGTCTTCGTCACCGCCGGCTGCGGTGCCTGTCACACCCTCTCGGACGCCGGCTCGACGGCTGTCGTCGGCCCGAGCCTCGACGCGGCGGCGCCGTCCGCCGAGCTCGTCGCCGCGCGCGTCCGAGACGGCCTCGGCGTGATGCCCGCGTTCGCCGGCACCCTGTCGGACCGGCAGATTGCCGACGTCGCCGCTTACGTCTCGTCGGTCACGGGCGGATAGGATCGCGAGCCATGCTGACGATCGCCGCCGGCGGCTTCGAGTTCACTGCGCGCCTCGAGGAGGCGGACGCCCCGCAGACGGTCGCCGCGTTTCGCCGGCTGCTGCCGCTCGAGTCACGGGTCATCCACGTGCGCTGGTCCGGCGAGGCCGGCTGGATCCCGTTCGGTGAGCTCGACCTCGGCCTCGGCCCGGAGAACGCCACCAGCTATCCGCATCCCGGCGAAATCGTCCTCTACCCGGGCGGCGTCTCCGAGACCGAGATCCTGCTCGCCTACGGCTACGTCAACTTCGCCTCCAAGGCGGGCCAGCTCGCCGGGAACCACTTCGCCACGATCGTCGAGGGCAACGAGAACCTGCGGCCGCTGGGGAAGAAGTTCCTCTGGGAAGGCGCGCAGGAGATCGTGTTCCGCGAGACGTAGGCCGACGGACGGCCGGTAGCGTCGAGGCATGGCGCCCGAGCTCACCGTGCGTGTCGTCACTGCCGGGCGGCGGCCCGTCCTCGAGCGCCTCTGGCAGCTCTACCGGCATGACCTCTCGGAGCTCCGCTGCTCGCTCCCCGACCGCGACGGGCTCTTCCACACGCGGCCGCTCCGGCCGTTCCTCGAGGACGACCCGGACCTGCGCGCGTACCTCTTCGAGCGAGACGGCGGCCCCGTCGGCTTCGGGCTGGTCGGGCGCCTGACGAGGCAGCCGATGCTGATGTTCGAGTTCTTCGTCGTCCGCGCCATGCGCCGCCAGGGCGTCGGCGGTGCGGCGGCTGCGGCGATGTTCGCCCTGCATCCCGGCACGTGGGAGATCCCGTTCCAGGAGGAGAACGCCACCGCTGCCCGCTTCTGGCGCGGCGTCGCCGCGCGGGCGGCCCGCGGCGGGGTCCGCGAGGAGCAGCGACCGGTCCCCGGGAAGCCGCACATCCCGGACGACGTCTGGCTCACCGTCACGGTCGGCTGACCGGCGAGCCGGCTCTACAGAGCGACCCCGACGCCCGCGTCGCGGGCGCGCCGCAGCACCTCGTGCCCGATCGCGACGTCCCAAGGCGCGATCCCGTTCGACTTGAACAGCACCACGTCGGCGTCGGACTGCCTCCCGGGGATCTCGCCGGCGACGATGTCGTGGAGCTCGTGCACCTCGAGCCAGTCGAGCTGGCCGGCCGCGACCGGCTCGATGAGATCCCCGGACTCGAGCTTCGCGTCCTCGAGCGAGTCGCAGCAGACGAGCGTCGCCCGCGCGATCACCTGTGCGTCGAGCTCGCGTGACCGTGGATCGTTGGCGCCTATCGCGCAGACGAGCGCGCCGTCGCGGAGCCAGTCGCCGCGCAGGACGGGGTCGCGGGACGTCGTCGCGGTGACCACGATGTCGCAGGCCCCGGCCCCGGACGGCGACTCGGCGACGGTCGCGCCGTGCGCCTCTGCGAACGCCCGAGCACGTTCGGGTGTGCGGCTCGAGACGACGATCCGCTCGATGGTCGGGACGGCCGCGCGCACCGCGGCAAGCTGCGACTCCGCCTGCCAGCCTGCCCCGAACAGGCCGAGACTCGCCGCTCCCGGCCGTGCGAGGTGCTTTGCCGCGACGCCAGTCGCGGCGCCGGTCCGCACCTGCCCCAGCCGGTCCGCGGCGATGAGCGCGGTGAGCGAGCCGTCGACGAGATCGAAGAGGCACACGACGAACGTGAGCCCTCCCTCGACGGCCGTGTAGCTCTTGAGCCCGCCCACGCCGAGCCCGCGATCCGACGGCAGCCATCACGGCGTAGACGCCGCCCTCGATGGGGAATCGCCTGCGGGGCATCAGCTCGACCTCGCCGGCGGCCATCCGGCGGAAGCAGTCCTCGATCACGGGCACCGCGTCACCGGGCGTCACGAGCGCGGCGACGTCGGCCTCGGAGAGCCAGAGCGGCACGCGTCGATGCTACGCCGTCAGCCCGCCGCGATCGGCAGCGTGAAGCGGAACGCGCTGCCGCCGCTGTCGGCCGGCTCGACCCAGATGTGGCCGCCGTGCGCCTCGACGACCCGCCTGCACACGGCCAGTCCGATGCCGCTTCCCTCCACGCGCCGCTCGATGCGCGAGAACATCCCGAAGACCGTGCTCGCGTGCTCACGGTCGATCCCGATCCCGTTGTCGCGGACCGTGATGACCCACTCGGGGGGCCGGTCCGCGGCCGAGACCTCGATGCGGGGTGGCTCGTCGGCGCGGAACTTCAAGCGCGTTGCCGACGAGGTTCAGGAAGACACGGCGGAGCTGGCGGGGGTCCCCGTCGACCTCGGGCAGATCCGCGACGACGAGGGTTGCCCCAGCCTCGTCGAGCGCCGCCCGCAGATCGGAGGCGACCTCGGCCATCACGTCTCCGAGCCCGACGCGCTCCACCACGAGCTCACCGGAGCGCGCATAGTCGAGCACGCCGTCGATCAGCTCACGCGCCCGGCCCGTGGACGCCCGGAGCTCCTGGAGGACGGGCACGGGTGGTGGCTCGTCGGGCCGCTGCTCGAGCATCGTGACGAGCATCGCGATGCCCGCGAGCGGCTGGCTCAGGTCGTGAGCGACGACGTTCGCGTATCCCTTCAGCTCGGCCTCCATGCGGCGCTCCTCGGTCACGTCGTGGAGGAAGACGATGACCCCGTCACCGAGCTTCGCCACCCGGTGGAGGAACGTCCCGAGCATGTAGCCGTCGCCGAACGGCGTGTCGTACGTCACCTCGTTGACGAACGGCCGGCCCGTGTCGGAGACCCCTGCGTACGCGTCGAACGCCTGGCTTCCCCGCATCGCAGGGAGCGCCTCGAGCAGCGTGTAGCGCTCGGGCGTCTCGGCCGGGATGCGGAACCCGCGGAGCATGGTCGGGTTGCCGTAGCCGAACGAGAAGTCGACGATGCGGCCGCTCTCGCGTATGGCCCACAGGACGCCGACGGGCTCGGGGAACCCGTCGAGCAGCGCCCGGAAGCCCTCGGCGCCCCGTTCGCCGAGCGCCTCGACGAGCTTCGCGTCCTCGCCCCAGGGCTCCGGCTCGAACTCCTCGCGCGCCTCGGCCACGGCGGAAAGGATAGGAGCCTGGGCCACACGCTGACGCGGGGTGGCGTGAACGCCGCAGACAGGCGTGTGTCCCTACCGGCTTCCTGGTGGGGGCACGCCGTCGCGCAGCCAGTGGAGGTTCTCGGTTATCTCCTGCACGGGGTCGGACCCCAGGTGGCCGGCAGTGTCGTCGACCTTGACGACGCAGCCGGGGACGTTCGCGGCCAGCCACTCGCCGTGGGCCGGGGGGACGAGCACGTCGGTCGCGCCGTAGCGGACGAGTACCGGCACGGTGATCTGGTCGACCGCGAAGCCCCACGGCTCGACGAACGCGAGATCGTCGTCGACCCACCCTGCGACTCCGGTGGCGGCCAGCTCGGTGAACGACTCGCGGACGATCTGCATGTGCTCCGCGAGCGCCAGCTGAGCTCGATCCGTCTCGCTGAGCTCGAAGTCGCCGAGGACGGTGGACGGGTCGACCGCCACTCGCGCAGCGATCTCCGCGAGCTCACGCTCGAGCTCCGGGTACAGGACATCCTCTCCCGCCATCGCCCAGCCGAACTCCTTGACGTTCTCGGGGTCCTGGCCCGCAAGCCACTCCTCTCGTTCGAGTCCTGGCGGCCCCAACGGCGCCCCGCCGACGGTGCATGTGCCTCGGACGACGCGATCGGGCAGGAGCGCGGCACAGGCAAGTGCGTGCGGCCCACCCCCGGACGCGCCCGAAACCCCGAAGCGCTCGAACTCCAGGTGATCGGCGAGCACGACCACGTCGTCGGCCTCGTCTGCGATCCGCCGTCCGTGCCGACGGTCGGAGCGGCCGTAGCCGGCCCGGTCGTGCGTGACCAGGCACACCCCGAGGCGCCGATAGAGATCCTCATCGGGCCACCGGTTGAGCCGGCACCCCGGTGTGCCGTGCAGCGACAGGACGGGGAACCCGTCGGGATCGCCCCACACGGCGAACGCCAACGTTCGCCCATCGGGGGCTACCACCGTCCTGAGCGTCTCGCTCACGGTCAGGAGGACCATACGACACCTGGCTCCGCGCCGTTTGCGCTGGTAGAACGTGACGTTCCGCCCCCAGGCAACGCGTCGGCGGCGATGCGCCCGGCAAGATTCGAACTTGCGACCTCTGCCTCCGCAGGGCAGCGCTCTATCCCCTGAGCTACGGGCGCGGGGAAGCGAGAGTGTAGCGAGGACGCTTGTGACGACAAGTCACAAGGCCGGGCGGCGGGCGGGTCGGCCCGACAGGTCGAGCGTGGCGTCGTCCGGGACCTCGCGGCGGACGTACGCAAGCACGACGACGCCGTGCTCGGGGTCCGGTACTGCGCTCGTGACGCGGCCGACGGCCTTGCCGTCGACCGTCAGCTCGGCGTCGTAGTCGGGCAGCTCGCCGTCGACGACGAGAACGCGGAGCCCGCGGTTCGGATGCCCGCGGTAGTGGAGCCGCGCGACCGGCTCCTGGCCCGGGTAGCAGCCCTTCGTGAAGCTGATCGCCCGGTCCTCGAGGCCCGCCTCGGCGGGCATGACGCGATCGTCGAGCTCGCGACCGAGACGCGGCGTTCGTGCCAGGATGCGCAGGCGCTCGAGCTCGTCCTCTCCAATCGGCGTCGCGTCCGCCGGCGGCTCCTCGTCGACGAGCTCGACCGCCGGCACGCCGTAGTCGGCGTTCGGCAAGCCGCGCTCGTACCTGTCGACGACGAGCTCGGTCGCGCCCAGCACGAGCGTCGAGCGATGCTCCTCGAGCCCGATCTCGCACTTCGCGGCGAACCGCGCGCGGAGGAGCTCGCGCGCGAGCCGCTCGCCTGCCTCCGGCTCGGTCAGCAGGAGGAAGTCGTCCGGCGAGCGGCGCCACACGATCATCGGCGCGACGATCCGCGCCTTCGGCGTGAGGAGCAGGGCCTCGCAGACGGCGCCTACCGCGAGCTCCGCGACCTCGTTCGAGACCATCCGGTCGAGGTAGGACGCCGCGTCCGGACCACGGACGGCGACGTAGGACCTCGGCCTCGGGGCGACCTGTAACGTCGTGGCGACCATCGAGTCGAGGGTAGCCACACGAGCATGTTCAGGAGCAGAGCCGAGCGAAAGGTGCAGGAGGCGGGCTACGACCCGTCACGCCTGCCGCCGGGCCAGTACCTCACGGAGAAGTGGCCGGTGCTCCACGCCGGCGACGTGCCGTCGTACCCTGCCGACCTCGCGGGCTGGGACTTCCGCGCCTACGGCGAGGTCGAGACGCCGCTCACGCTCGACTGGAAGGAGCTCTCGGCCCTCCCGACGGCGTCGGTCACGCAGGACATCCACTGCGTCACCCGCTGGAGCCGGTTCGACGCCGAGTTCACGGGCGTCGCGTGGTCGACGATCCGCGATCTCGTGACGCCGCGGGAGAGCGCGCACTTCGTGATCGCCCACGCCGAGGCCGGCTTCACGTCGAACGTCCCGCTGTCCTCGCTCGAGGCACCCGGCGCGCTGCTCGTCACGCACGCCGACGGCGAGCCGCTGACGCCCGAGCACGGTTGGCCCCTGCGCCTCGTGGTACCGGGCAAGTACTTCTGGAAGAGCGCGAAATGGCTACGCGCGATCGAGCTGCGCGCGACGGACGCGCCGGGCTTCTGGGAGCGCTACGGGTACCACAACGACGCGGATCCCTGGAACGAAGAGCGGTACGCCTTCTGAGCGGCACCACGCGAATCACTCGATCGAGGGACGAAGGCGGCCCTCCATCCCGCCGACCAATGGAGTACCCACCCTCCCCAGCATGACCGAAGCGGCCGCTCCCCCAAGCGGCCGTTTCGCTTTCTTGGTCCGCGAAGCAGGAATCCGCAGGAGCGGATTCCTGCCGCTTGATCCCCGCCCTCGGCGGGGCACACCCCTGAAGGCGTCCCCTTACGGGGCCGCAACTGCCTACAGATCCGTATCGAGCGCGTCGCCGGAGCGGGCTGCTCAGCCTCTCCAGGTGCGAGCGGCCGCTCCCCCAGCGGCCGTTTCGCTTTCTGGTCGAAGCAGGAATCCGCAGGAGCGGATTCCTGCCGCTATCCCCGCCCTCGGCGGGGCACACCCCTGAAGGCGTCCCCTTACGGGTCCGCTGCCTCACAACGGAAACGTCAACTCCGCTCGAGGTGCGCGAGCAGCTCGTCGCCGAGCGCTGCGGCTGTAGTTCCCTCACGTGGCGCGACGAAGATCGTGTTGTCGCCCTGCGATCGTTCCGGCGATACCCGGGTGTGAGCCCTCGTCGAGCGCCTGCGCGAGCGCGCTCGCGTAGCCGGACGGCGTCGTGACCACGACGAGCGGCCCCGCGCGCTCGACGCCGATCGCGTACCGGCGCATCGCGACGCCGATCGCGTGCTTGCGGTCGGCGTCGTCGCCCCCGGGCGTGGCGTAGACGAGTCGGCCGGACGGTGCGCGGACCTTCACGAGCCCGAGCTCGTGGATGTCGCGCGAGATCGTCGTCTGGACGGCGTCGTGGCCCTCCTCGCGGAGTGCATCGACGAGCTCCGCCTGGGTCGAGAGCGCCCGGTCGCGGACGAGCCGAAGGATCGCCTGCTGCCGGACGACGTTGCTCATCCGAGCACACGGCCGAGCAGCTCGAGCGCCTCGTCGACCTCGGGCTCCGTGACGACGAGCGGCGGCAGGAGACGAAGCACGTTCGGCCCTGCCGTGAGGACGACGAGCCCGAGCCCCCGCGCCTCGTCGACCACCTCGCCGGCGTCGCGGTCGAGCACGCCCGCCAGCAGGAGCCCCCGGCCGCGCACCTCGCGGACTCCCGCGAGCCCGGCGAGCCCGGCCGCGAGCTGCGCACCTCGCGCCGCGACGTTCTCGAGAAGCGGCTCGTCGATCGCCTCGACCACGGCGCAGGCCGCGGCGCACGCGACGGGGTTGCCCCCGAACGTCGATCCGTGGTCGCCCGGCCCGATCGCCTCCGCGACGCCCTCGCGGACCAGCAGCGCACCGATCGGCAGCCCGTTGCCGAGTCCCTTCGCGAGCGTCACGAGGTCGGGCTCGATGCCGAGCTGCTCGAAGGCGAAGAACGTCCCGGTCCGGCCGAGCCCCGCCTGGACCTCGTCGAGGACGAGGAGCGCACCGACCTCCCGCGCGATCTCGGCGGCGGCGTCGACGAACGCGTCGTCGAGCGGGAGGACGCCTCCCTCGCCGAGGACGGGCTCGAGCATGATCGCGGCGAGCTCGCTGCCGGGTGCGACCGCGGCCTCGAGCGACTCGACGTCGTTGGGCTTCGCGAACGAGAAGCCGGGGACGAGCGGCCCGAAGCCCTCCCACTTGGAGGGCTGACCTGTCGCGGAGAGCGCGCCCATCGTCCGGCCGTGGAAGCCGCCGTCGAGAGCGACGATCCGCGACCGGCCCGTCGCCTTGCGCGCGACCTTCAGCGCCGCCTCGTTCGCCTCGGCACCCGAGTTGCAGAAGAACGACTGCGCGCCGCCGAAGCGCTCCGAGAGGAGCGAGGCGAGCCGCAGCATCGGCTCCGTCCAGTAGAGGTTCGACGCGTGCCACAGCCGATCGAGCTGCGCGTGCGCCGCCGCGGTGACGGCGGGGTGCCGGTGACCGAGGCCGGCGACCGCGATCCCGGTGCCGAAGTCGAGGTAGTCCCGACCGGCGTCGTCCCAGACTCGTGCCCCCTCGCCGCGGACGATCGTCACGTCCGCGCGCGCGTACGTCGGGAGGACGGCGTCGCGGTCGAGGCCGCGGGACACGGCGGTCAAACGGGCACCTCGGTCGATCCGATCGATGCGCGCACACCTCCGCGCGCGGCGTGGACGGCCGCCATGAGCTTCGGCACGATGCCGCCTTCGAACTGGCCGTCGGCGAGGCCTGCCTCGGCGTCGGCGGCGCGCAGCACGGACGCGACCTCGCCGTCGACGAGGACGCCCGGGACGTCGCTCACGAAGACGATCCGCTCGGCGCCGAGCCCGACGGCGAGCGCGGCGGCCGCCTCGTCGGCGTTGACGTTGAGCGGGCCTTCGGCGAGCGGCGCCACCACCGGCACGAGCCCGGCCTCGAGCGCCGCGAGAACCGCGGCGGGCGCGACCGGCTCGGGGTCGCCGACGAGGCCGAGCGCCTCGACGCGGGCGGCCCGCAGCCCGATCTCGTCGCCGAACAGCGCGACGGCGGCCGGGCCGATCGCGTCGCAGACCTCGGCGTTCACGGCGGCGAGCGACGCGCGCACGACCTCGAGCACCTCCGGCGTCGTCACGCGGCGGCCGCGGACGAAGGTCGGCTCGATCCCACGGCGCTCCATCTCGCCGCTGATCTGCGGGCCGGCGCCGTGCACGACGACGGTGCGCGGCCCCGCTTCCGCGAGCGCCGACCGGACCGAGGCGGCGGCGACACGGCCGCCGAGCTTCAGGACGACCGTCACGTCGTGTACTCCGCGTTGAGCCGGACGTAGTCGTACGAGAGGTCGGACGCGAGGTACGCGGCCTCCCCGGCGCCGAGGCCGAGGTCGAGGTCGATCGTGCACGCCGGCCCGCCGAGCTCGGGGACGAGCCCGGTCGGCGCGCCGCGCTCGAAGACGGCGGTGCCGTCGAACGCGACCGTGAGCCGGTCGGGGTCGAGATGCGCGAAGCCGCCGTTCGACGGGGCGGACCCGGCCGCCGCGAGGACGCGCCCCCAGTTCGGGTCACGCCCGAAGGCAGCGGTCTTCACGAGCGGCGACGTCGCGACCCGCTGCGCGATCGCCTGGGCCTCCCCGGGCGAGCTCGCGCCGGACACGCGGATCTCCAGGACGACGGTCGCGCCTTCGCCGTCGGCGACGATCTGTCGCGAGAGGTCGGCGCAGACCTTGCGCAGCGCGGCTGCGAACTGCGCGTCGAGGGCCGCGTCGCGCGTGACGCCCGACTGCCCGTTCGCCAGCAGGACGACCGCGTCGTTCGTCGAGCAGTCGCCGTCGACCGAGATGCGGTTGAAGGTCTCCTCGACGGCCGGCCGGAGGAAGCCGTCGGCCTCGCCCGGCTCGAGCGGGAAGTCGGTGGTCACGACCGCGAGCATCGTCGCGAGCGCCGGATGGATCATCCCCGCACCCTTGGCCATGCCGCCGACCACGAACCCGTCGCCGTGCGCAACTGACGTCTTCGGCCCTGCATCGGTCGTGAGGATCGCCTCGGACGCCGCGGGGCCGCCGCCGGGGGAGAGGGTGGCGGCGGCCTCCTCGACGCCGCTCAAGATCTTCTCCATCGGCAGCCGAGGTCCTATGACCCCGGTGGAGAGGACGACGATCTCCTCGGGCGCGAGCCCGAGCAGCCGCCGCGGCGTGCAGCGGCCGTCGCGACGGCGTCCTCCTCGCCCGCGCGGCCGGTGGCCGCGTTCGCCACGCCGGCGTTGACGACGACCGCCTGCGGCTCGGCCGACTCGAGATGGCGCCGCGAGACGACGACCGGGGCGGCCTGAACGCGGTTCCGGGTCCACATCGCGCAGCCGACGGCCGGCGTCAGCGAGCGGACGAGCGCGACGTCCGGCTTCCCGGACGGCCTGATCCCGGCGGACACCCCGGAGGCTGCGAAGCCCTTCGCCATCTGTCACGGACATCAGACCAGGACCTCGGCGCGAGAGACGCGGCGAAGGCCCGGCGGTGCTCCGCGAAGAGCACCGAACGAGCGCAGCGTTGACGTTCTGCACGGCCTGGCCGGCCGCGCCCTTGCCGAGGTTGTCGAGCGCGCAGATGACGATCGTCCGGTCCGTGTGCCGGTCCTCGAAGACGCCGATCTCCGCGCCGTCGGTGTGCTGGACGCGCGCGAGCTCGGGCACGACCCCCTCGGGCAGGACCGTCACGACGGGGCTCGCGGCGTAGTGCTCCTCGAGGAGGGCGCGGAGGTCCGCGCCGGTCGAGCGGACGTTGCAGGTCGCGAGCAGTCCTCGTCGGACGGGAAGCAGGTGCGGCGTGAACGAGACGGGGAACCCGAGCAGCTGGGAGATCTCGGCGACGTGCTGGTGCGAGCCGACCTTGTACGGGGAGACGTTCTCGAGTACGAAGCCCGCGTGCGTCGATGCCCTCGGCGTGCGCCCGGCGCCGGTCATCCCGGACATCGCGTCGACGACGACGCTCTCCCGGTCGATCGCGTCGGCGAGCGGCCCCAGCGCGAGCAGGACAGCCGTCGCGTAGCAGCCGGGGTTCGCGATCGCCCGGCCCTCGGGCGCCGAGAGCTCCGGCAGGCCGTACGACCAGGAGGCGAGGTCGCCGGGCCGCGGGTGCGAGAAGCCGTACCACTCCTCGTACTGGCCCGGATCCACCAGCCGGTGCGCGCCGGAGAGGTCGACGACGATCCCGCGCGAGGGCAGCTCGACCGACGCCGCCTCCTCGTGGGAGAGGCAGAGGAACGTCACGTCCGCCTCGCAGGCGAGCGCCGCGTCGTTCGTGATCAGCCGCGGGACGCGCTTCCCGCCGTTGCGGTTCAGCCGCGGATCGAGCGCCGTTGCGTCGCTCCCGGCGAGGGAGTCCGAGCCGACGGCGTAGAGCTCGAGCTCGGGATGGCCGAGGACGCGATCGAGCGTCTCCTGCCCCGTGTACCCCGCCGCGCCGACGATGCTGACGTACGCCATTTGCATAGTATGCATGAACTTTCCGAGTTATGCGGACTAGGCCGTGAGGCGGCCTTCCTCCGTCTCTTCCTTCTCGACGATCGACTCCCGCGCGGCCATGCGCCGGAAGCGCGCGAGCGAGGCCTCGATGTCCTCGAGCAGCGCCGCGGCACGCGGCGAGCCGGTCGCGCGCTGGTGGCGCTCGAGCAGGCGCGACGAGCCGATCCGCGTCCGCCGCCTCGAGCGGCTCGAGCACGACGAGCTCGTCGTTCAGGAGCTGCTCGTCGGGGTCGAGGAGGAACGCCTCGCCGCCGGTCATCCCGGCGCCGAGGTTCCGCCCGTGGCCGCCGAGAACGACGACCGTCCCGCGCGTCATGTACTCGCACGCGTGGTCGCCGACTCCCTCGACGACCGCGGTCGCGCCCGAGTTCCGCACCGCGAACCGCTCCCCGGCCGAGCCGGCGCAGAAGAGGTCGCCCCCCGTCGCGCCGTAGAGGACCGTGTTCCCGAGCAGGACGGGCTCGCCGGCGTCGCCTGACGGGCGGCGAGACGACGATGCGGCCGCCGGACATCGACTTGCCGACGTAGTCGTTCGCCTCGCCGACGAGGCGGAGCTCGATGCCCGCCGTCAGGAACGCGCCGAAGCTCTGGCCCGCCGAGCCCTCGAAGCGGGCGCGGACGCGGCCGGCGGGCGGGACGCCGCCGACCGCCTTCGCGATGGCGCCTCCGAGGCGCGCGCCGATCGCGCGGTCCGCGTTCGTGATCTCGTACGCGGCCTCGACCAGCCGCGCGCCGGTGATCGCCGCCTTGCCCTGGGCGAGGAGCAGCGCGCCGAGCCGGTCTCCCTCGTGCGGCACCGGCTCCCCGACGTAGCGGGCATGGCCCTGCCCGGTCCGCGCGAGGAGCGGGCCGAGGTCGAGCGAGTCGGCCGCGGGTTCGCCCGTCCGCTTCTGGCGGAGCAGGTCGGTGCGGCCGACGGCCTCGTCGAGCGTCCGGAGCCCGAGGCGGGCGAGGTGCTCGCGCACCTCGAGCGCGACGAAGCGCAGGTACGCCTCCACCATCTCGGGCGTCCCCGCGAACTTCGCGCGGAGCTCGGGGCGCTGGCTCGCGATCCCGACCGGGCACGTGTCGAGGTGGCAGGAGCGCACCATCAGGCAGCCCTCTGCCAGGAGAAGCGCGGTCCCGAACGAGAACTCGTCCGCGCCGAGGAGCGCCGCGAGGACGACGTCGCGGCCCGTCTTGAAGCCGCCGTCGACACGGACGCGCACGCGGCCGCGGAGGCCGTTCGCGACGAGCGCCTGCTGCGTCTCGGCGAGCCCGAGCTCCCACGGCGCGCCGGCGTGCTTGATCGACGGCGAGCGGGCTCGCGCCGGTGCCGCCGTCCGCGCCCGCGACGTGGACGACGTCCGCGCGCGCCTTCGCGACGCCGGCGGCGATGACGCCGACGCCGGACGAGGCGACGAGCTTCACCGACACGTCCGCGTCCGGGTTGACCTCCTTCAGGTCGAAGACGAGCTGCGCGAGGTCTTCGATCGAGTAGATGTCGTGGTGCGGCGGCGGCGAGATGAGCGAGACGCCCGGGCTCGTGCCGCGCAGTCGAGCGATCTCCGTCGTCACCTTGTGCGCGGGGATCTGGCCGCCCTCGCCGGGCTTCGAGCCCTGCGCGATCTTGATCTGCAGCTCCTCGGCGAACGCCGCGTACTCCGCGGTCACGCCGAACCGGCCCGACGCGACCTGCTTGATCTTCGAGTTCCGGTCGTCGCGATACCGCACCGGGTCCTCGCCGCCCTCGCCGGAGTTCGAGCGGCCGCCGAGCCGGTTGAGGGCGATCGCGATGGTCTCGTGCGCCTCGGCGGAGAGCGCGCCGTGCGACATCGCCCCGCCCGAGAAGCGCCGGACGATCGAGTCGACGGGCTCGACCTCGTCCAGCGGCACGGGCTCGGCGGCCTCGACCGGCTCGAGCAGGTCGCGCGGCTCGAGCGGCGCCCGGCCGTTGACGAGCTCGGCGAAGCGCTCGTAGAGGTCGAGCCGCTCGCCCTTCACCGCCTTGACGAGGGCGTGGGCTGCGGTGACGCCCTCCTGGAGCGCCTCGACGACGTCGGGGTCGGTCGCATGCGGCTCGCCGCCCTTGCGGAACTTGTAGAAGCCGGGGTTCTCGAGGGCTGGCTTCGCCGCGGTCGCGGCGGCGAGGCGGTCGAGCGCCTCGCGCTCGAGCCGGTCGATTCCGATGCCGCCGATCGCCGACGGCGTGCCGCCGAAGAAGCGTCGGCAGAGCCGGCGGTCGAGCCCGACGGCCTCGAACAGCCGCGCGCCGCGGTAGCTCGCGACGTCCGAGATCCCCATCTTCGACATCACCTTGAGGACGCCGTCCTCGAACGCGGCGAGGAGCCGCCGCTGCGCCTCCTCGGGCGAGGGCCGGTCGCCGCCGACCTTGTCGTTCGCAGCCTGCTGCGCGACGGTCTCGAGCGCGAGCCGCGGGCAGACCACGTCCGCGCCGTAGCCGACGAGGGTCGCGACCATGTGGCTGTCGCGGGTCTCGTCGCTCGACACGAGGAGCGAGCAGCCGAGACGGAGGCCGCGCTCGACGAGTCGGTCGTGCGCCGCCGAGACGGCGAGGAGCGACGGGATCGCGGCGCGCCCGCTCTCCGGCGGCTGCGTCGCTCAGGCAGACGATTGTTGCGCCGTCCTCGACGAGCGCGGCGCACGCGTCGGATACCCGCTCGACCGCGCGCCCGAGACCTTCCTCGGCGTCGAAGGTCGCGTCGACGAGCTCGGGCTCGAGCGCGGCGAGCCCGGCCGGGGTGACGAGGAACGACGGAAGCGCGACGAGCGCGGGCAGCGGCCCCTCAGCGTCGATCGCCGGCCGCGGGCCGACGAGCGTGGCCACGGACATCACGGTGCGCTCGCGGTAGTGGTCGATCGCCGGGTTCGTCACCTGCGCGAACCGCTGGCGGAAGTAGGAGGCGAGCGGCCGTGCACGGCCGGCAAGCGGCGCGATCGGCGCGTCGTCGCCCATCGAATAGACGGGGTCCCGTCCGGTCTGCGCGATCGGGCGGAGCATGAGGCTCAGCTCCTCGCGCGTGTAGCCGTGCAGCGCGTGGCGCGTGACGAGCTCGTCCTCGGGCGGCGCGACCCAGTCGCCCGCCTCGCCGAAGCGAATGCTCTCCGTCACCCAGGCCGCGTACGGGCGGCGTGATGCGAGCTCGCGCGTGAGCTCGGCGTCGAGGCGAAGGCCGTGCTCGGGGTCGACCGAGAGGAGTTGGCCCGGCCCCAGGCGCGCGCGGCGGACGCCAACGCCCTCCGGCAGCGGGATCGCGCCGGCCTCCGAGGAGACCGCTATGAGCCCGTCGTCGCAGATCGCGACACGGAGCGGGCGGAGGCCGTTCCGGTCGAGCTTCGCCCCGCTGACGATGCCGTCGGTGAAGACGAGCCCGGCCGGCCCGTCCCACGGCTCGACCGCCATCGCGTGGTAGCGGCGCATCGCGCGCTCCGCGTCGTCGATCCGAGGGTCGTTCTGCCAGGCGGGCGGCACGAGCCGCGAGAGCGCCTCCTCGATGTCGAGGCCGGAGCGGACGAGCAGCTCGACGGCGTTGTCGAGGAGGGCCGAGTCCGAGCCCCGGTGGTCGAGCGCCGGCGAGAGAGCGGGGTCGAGCCCGCGGGCCCGCTCGCGCGCCTCCATCCAGGCGACGT
This sequence comes from uncultured Actinomycetes bacterium, assembly GCA_963706915.1. Taxonomy (GTDB): domain Bacteria; phylum Actinomycetota; class Thermoleophilia; order Gaiellales; family Gaiellaceae; genus Gaiella. The sequence goes on along the minus strand of CAVPOH010000004.1, from coordinate 109,129 downwards.
TCCCGTCGATCGTGTTGATCTCGCCGTTGTGGCAGAGCATGCGGAACGGCTGCGCGCGCTCCCAGCTCGGCTCGGTGTTCGTCGAGAAGCGCTGGTGGAAGATCGCGAACGCCGCCGTCCACTCCGCGTCGTGGAGGTCGGGATAGAAGCTCGCGAGCTGCGTGGCGGCGCAGAGCGCCTTGTAGGTGACGGTGCGGAACGAGAGCGAGGCGACGTAGACGCCGTCGATGAGCTCCGCGCGCCTGCCGAGCGCGGTACGCGCGCTGCTCGGCGTCGTCCTCGTCGCGCGGCGCGAGCACGAGCTGCGCGATGCGGGGCATCGAGGCGACCGCGGTCGAGCCGAGCGCGGACACGTCGACGGGGACGTCGCGCCAGCCGAACGGCTCGAGCCCTTCGGCACGGCACGCCTCCTCGACGACGCCGCGGAGCCATGGCTCGCGCAGGAAGCACATCGCGACGCCGGCGCCTTCGATCCCGGTCAGCGTCCGGTGGAGCGGCAGGAGCACGCCCGCGCCGTCGCCCGTGACGCCGTCGGCTGCCCACGCGCCGCGGTGGGCAACCGCGGCGAGCCCGGCGAGCGCGCGATCGACGAGCTCGCGCGACGCATGTCCGTGCGCGTCGGCGACGAGACCGATGCCGCAGGCGTCGCGTTCGAGGGGCCGATCGTCGAGGAGCGTCGAGGGTTTCAGGATCTCCCGCCTTTCCGGGTCGAGGGACGTACGTCGGAACGAGCCTCCCGCCGGTGTGTCTGTCAGCTAGTCCGGCGGAGGCGGGAGAAGTCGCCGGCTAGCAGCTGGGCGGGGCGATGATCGCGGACGGGGCAATACCCGCAGGGGTGGCTTTTACGTTCGCGGCAGCGATCATCGAAAATCGATCGTAGACGCCGCATCGCCGCGCCGCAAGGGAGATCCACCACTCCGTTACCGGCCAAGGAACGTTCGCACGGGCGCTCCCACTCCGAGAACAACCACCCCCAGGGGCACCCCCGGTGCCCTGTTGTCACGCTATCGAGGGATTCCTGACGCGTGGGTGTCGCGCCTGCGCCGGGAGTGCGCCAAGAGTGAACCGAACCGCGTCGGGCTTCACCGCGAACCTCCAGCGCACGGCCATCCCGAGCCCGAACGCGAATCCACTCCGAGCGCACATGCCGAACCATCTCGAGCTCGCACGCCCGCGATCGCGATCCCGGTTGGGGGTTGACAACCCGGCGAGCGGCCGCTTCACTGGGAAGCCATGCTCTGCCTCGCCGTATCCGTACGCGCACTCGACACGCGCCTCGCGGTATCGACCGGCGTCGGCATCGAGCTCATTTCGATTCTCCCCTGACGGGGAGATCGACGCTCACGCGCCCATCGACGGCGCACACGCCGACCGAGACCACACCAGAGGTGCGTCCCGAGGGCCGCATCGAGCGAGAGGAGCACCACCGTGAAACTCCCATCCCCGACCCCACAACCGAGATGACGGCGCGGCGCAGGTACGTCGTCGCCTGCCTCGCCGGGCACGGCATCGGCCCGGAGGTCACCGCTGCCGCGAGCCGCGCGCTCTCGCGGCTCGGGCGCGAGCACGGCTTCGACGTCGAGGAGCTGCACCCGCCATTCGACACCGAGGCGCTGACCCGCTCCGGGCACCTGCTCCCCGCCGCGACGCGGCGTGCGACGCTCGACTCCGACGCCGTCCTCGCCGCGGGTGACGCGGCACCGGCGCTCGCGGGCGTCCGGGAGGCACTCGACCTCCGGGCGACGGTCACCCGCGTTCTCGACGACACCGGCGAGGTCACCGCGTTCGCGCCGCGCGACGAGGACGCCGCCGACTGGGCGCTCGGCCGCGCGTTCGAGACCGCGAAGGCGCGCTCGGGCCGGCTCACGTCGGTCGGTGTCTCGAGCAGCTGGACGGCCCGCGTCGACCGACACGCGGACGACCATCCGGGCGTCGATGTGGAGCACGTCGCATTGCCCGACGCGCTGCGGAGGCTCGGCTCCGGCTCGACGGGCGTGCTCGTCGCCGAGGCCGTGCTCGCCGCCACGGTCGCCGAGGCCCCGCGTCTCGCCGGTCGCCGGCGACTCGTCGCGACGGGTCATCTGTCCCCCGCAGGCCCGGGCCTGTTCGCCCCGGCGGAAGGCACCACGAGCGACCTCGCCGGCCAGGGCGTCGCCGATCCGAGCCCGATGCTGCTCGCGACGGCGCTCCTCCTCTCCGAAGGGCTCGGCCGGACCTCGCGCAGGCGTCGCGCTCGAGGAGAGCCTCTCGGCCGCGCTTCGCGGGTCGCGAACGCCGCTCGACGCGGCCGCGTCCGGCGTCGGGGCGACGACGCGCGAGTTCGTCGACACGGTGCTCGGCCTGCTGCCGAGCGCGCGCCGCGACACCGAGTTCGCCCTCGGAGCCGGGCGATGAAGATCACCGGCGGCGACGCGATCCTCCGCTCCCTCGAGGCAGAGGGCGTCGACGTGATGTTCGGCATCCCCGGCGGGGCGATCATGCCGACGTACGACGCGATGGCGCGCGGCACGACCGTGCGTCACGTGCTCGCCCGCCACGAGCAGGGCGCTGGGCACATGGCCCAGGGCTACGCCCGTGCGTCGGGACGCGTCGGCGTCGCGATCGCGACCTCGGGCCCCGGCGCGACGAACCTCGTCACGCCGATCGCCGACGCGTGGATGGACTCGACGCCGCTCGTCTGCATCACCGGCCAGGTTCGCTCGATGCTCATCGGCACCGACGCGTTCCAGGAGTGCGACATCACCGGGATCACGATGCCGATCGTCAAGCACTCCTGGCTCGTCCAGGAAGCGCGGGAGATCCCCGAGGTGATGGCCGCCGCCTTCCACGTCGCCCGCACCGGCCGCTGCGGCCCCGTCCTCGTCGACGTGCCGCGTGACCTGCAGGAGGCGCTGATCGACTTCTCGTACCCGGAGCAGGTCGACCTGCCCGGCTGGCGGCCGCCCGCGAAGGTGCATCCGCTCCAGATCCGCGAGGCGGCTCGCGCGATCGCGCACGCGCGCAAGCCTGTCCTCTACGTCGGCGGCGGCACGCTGAACGGCAACGCCTGCGAGGAGCTCCACGCGCTCGCCGAGGCCGGCTCGCTGCCGGTGATCACGACGCTGATGGGCAAGAGCGCGTTCCCGGAGAACCACGACCTGCACTTCGGGTGGCCCGGCATGCACGGCGCGAAGTGGTCGAACCTCGCGATGAACACGTGCGACGTCCTCGTCGCGATCGGCTCCCGCTTCGACGACCGCGTCACCGGCAAGCTCTCCGCGTTCGCGCCGGGCGCGACCGTCGTCCACCTCGATGTCGACCCGGCGGAGATCTCGAAGCTCCGCGAGGCCGATATCCCGGTCGTCGGCCCGCTGGCGAAGGCGGTCGCCGCGCTCGGCGAGGAGGTCGCCCGGCACCGCGCCGACGGCGTCCCCCCGCCGACGGCCTGGCTCGACCAGATCCGCGCGTGGCGGGAGGAGTTCCCGCTCCGCTACGGCAACGGCGGCGAGTGGCTGAAGCCGCAGCGCGTCGTCGAGACGCTCCAGGCGCTGACGGCCGACGAGGACGTGATCGTCACGACCGGCGTCGGCCAGCACCAGATGTGGGCGATGCAGTACGTCCAGAGCATCCGGCCGCGGAGCTTCATCACCTCCGGCGGGCTCGGGACGATGGGGTACGGCATCCCGGCCGCGATCGGCGCGAAGGCGGCGCGCCCCGAGGCGACCGTCGTCTGCGTCGACGGCGACGGCTGCTTCCAGATGACGGCTCAGGAGCTCACGACCGCCGTGCTCGACGACCTCCCCATCGTTGTCGTGCTCGTCAACAACGGCTATCTCGGGATGGTCACGCAGTGGCAGGACATGTTCTTCGACGGACGCCGCTCGCACGTCCACCTGACCACGCAGGTGCCGGACTACGCGAAGCTCGCGGAGGCGTACGGCGGCGTCGGGATGGTCGTCGAGAGCGAGGCCGAGCTCGAGCCGGCGCTCTCCGAGGCGCTGACGCTCGGGCGCACGGTCGTCGTCGACTGCCGCGTCGACCCGGCCGAGCACTGCTTCCCGATGATCCCAGCGGGCGCGGCGGCGCTCGACATGATCGAGTACTCCGAGGCGGTCGAGGAGGCGAAGGCGTCGTGAAGCACACCCTCTCCGTGATCGTCGAGGACCGGCCGGGCGCGCTCACCCGCATCACGACGATGTTCGCCCGGCGCGGGTTCAACATCGAGTCGCTCGCGGTCGGGCCGACCGAGCGCGCCGGCGTCTCGTGCATCACGCTCCGCGTCGACTGCACCCAGCACTCCCTCGAGCAGATCGAGAAGCAGATCCACAAGCTCGTCAACGTCCTCCGCGTGACCGAGCTCGTCGGCGGCGAGGCGGTCGAGCGCGAGCTGCTGCTCGTCCGCGTCACGGCCGCGCCCGAGCGGCGTGCCGAGCTCGTCACGACCGCCGAGGCGCTCGGCGGGCGACTCCTCGACGTCGGCCCCGACTCGGTCGTGCTCGAGCTGACGGGCACCCCCGAGGAGGTGGACGCGTTCCACGAGCTGTGCCGTCCGTACGGCGTCGTCGACCTCGTTCGCACCGGTCGCGTCGGCGTCCCCCGGGCGTCCGCGAAGCGCAAGGCCCCCCGGCGGCTCGCTGCGATCAACTGACCTCCCCCCGGGAACGAGATACTTCTCGCCCCACACGAGACGAAAGGACCGAACGATGGCAACGATCCTCCGCGACGGCGACCTCTCCCTGCTCAGCGGGACGGTCGCGGTGATCGGCTACGGCAGCCAGGGCCATGCCCACGCTCTGAACCTCCACGACTCCGGCGTCCGCGTCGTCGTCGGCCTGCGCGAGGGCTCGTCCTCGTGGTCCGATGCCGAGGCGGCAGGGCTCGAGGTGCGGACTATCCCCGACGCGGTTCGCGGCGCGCAGGTCGTCTCGCTCCTGCTCCCCGACCAGGTTCAGCCCGCGGTCTTCTCCGAGCTCGTCGAGCCGAACCTCGAGCCCGACGCGGCGGTCCTCTTCGCGCACGGCTTCAACGTCCTCTACGAGCGCGTCGCGCCCGCCGCCGGGCACGACGTGATCATGGTGGCGCCGAAGGGACCCGGCCACGTCGTCCGTCGCCTCTTCACCGAGGGCTTCGGAACGCCCGCGCTGATCGCGGTCGAGCAGGACGCCTCGGGCCGTGCGCGCGACCTCGCGCTCGCCTACGCCGTCGGGATCGGTGCCGGTCGCGCGGGAATCCTCGAGACGACCTTCCGCGAGGAGACGGAGACCGACCTCTTCGGCGAGCAGGCCGTCCTCTGCGGCGGCACGACCGAGCTGATCCGGGCCGGCTTCGAGACGCTCGTCGCGGCCGGCTACCAGCCCGAGATCGCCTACTACGAGTGCCTCCACGAGCTGAAGCTGATCGTCGACCTCATCTGGGAAGGCGGCCTCCAGCACATGCGCTGGTCGATCTCGGACACCGCGGAGTTCGGCGACTACGTGAGCGGACCGCGCGTGATCGACTCGCATGTGCGCGAGCGCATGCAGGGCGTCCTCGACGAGATCCGCTCGGGCGAGTTCGCGAAGGTGTGGATCGCGGAGATGGACAGCGGCGAGGCGGGCCTCCGGGGCCACCGCACGGAGGCAGCGAACCAGCTCATCGAGCAGGTCGGCGAGGAGCTCCGCGCGCTCATGCGGCGCGAGGACACGAGTGCCGTCCGTTGACGTTCCCGTAGCCCTCCTCGGCTACGGCACCGTCGGCGCGGCGGTACATCGCCTGCTCGAGGAGCAGGGCGAGGAGATCGAGCGGGCGACCGGGCATCGGCTCCGGGTCATCCGCGCGCTCGTGCGCGACCCGGGCAAGGAGCGTGGCTTCTCCCCCTCCGAGGGGGTGCTCACGACCGACGTCGCCGACGTGCTCGGCGACCCCTCGATCCGCATTGTTGCCGAGGTCATGGGCGGGGTCGACCCGGCCGGCGGTCACGTCCTGTCGCTCCTCGAGTCGGGCCGCTCGGTGGTCACCGCGAACAAGCAGCTCGTCGCGCGCCGCGGCGCCGAGCTGTTCGCCGCGGCGGCGGCCGCCGGCGCACAGCTCCGGTTCGAGGCGTCCGTCTGCGCCGCGATCCCGGTGATCAAGGTGCTGCGCGAGTCGCTCGTCGTGACGAACGTGCACCGCGTCGTCGGGATCGTCAACGGGACGACGAACTTCGTCCTCACCGCGATGGACGGCGGCAGCTCGTACGAGGAGGCGCTGGCAGAGGCCCAGCGACTGGGCTACGCCGAGGCGGACCCGACCGAGGACGTCGGCGGGCTCGACGCGGCCGCGAAGATCGCGATCCTCGCCACGGTCGCGTTCGGGTCGCGCGTGCCGCTCGACTGGGTCGCGGTCGAGGGGATCGAGGACGTCAGCCAGGAGCACGTCCGGGCCGCGAGGGCCCTGGACATGCGGGTAAAGCTCCTCGCCCGGGCGACGCTCGAGGACGGTCGCGTGGACGTCCGCGTCGGCCCGGCGTTCGTCGACGCGCACCACCCGCTCGCCGCGGTCGAGGGGGCGTTCAACGCCGTGATGCTCCAGGGCGACGCGATCCGCGAGATCACGCTCGAAGGGCCCGGCGCGGGCGGGATCGAGACGGCGAGCTCCGTCGTCGCCGACATGGTCTCGATCGTCGGCACGACCGGCACCGGGTTCCTCCAGAACGACGCGGTCTGGCGCGACCTCGAGCGCATGGCGCCGGGCGACCTCGGCTCGCCGTGGTACCTCGAGCTCCGCGTGGCCGACCGCGCCGGCGTCCTCGCCGCCCTCGCCCGAAAGCTCGCCGTCGAGGGCGTCTCCGTCGCCCGGCTCGTCCAGCAGCCGGCGAGCGACGCGGCCGTGCTGCACATCGTCACCCACGAGGCGCCGGCGGGACGGGTCGAGGCTGCGCTCGACGCGATCCGCCAGCTCCCGGTCTCGCGGGGCACCCAGACAGCGATTCCGGTCGTCTCGCAGCGCGGCGTCGAGGAGCTCGGCTGGGCATGACGCTTCCGGCGGCGCCGGAATCGTCTAGAAGTGCGGCGATGACCCGTCCTCTCATCGAGCGGTTCCGCGATCGCCTCCCCGTCAGCGGGGCGACGCCCGTCGTCTCGCTCGGCGAGGGGTCGACACCGCTCTTGGCGGCGCCACGGCTGGCGGAGGCAGCGGGCGTGCGCGAGCTGTGGCTCAAGTGGGAGGCGTCGAACCCGACGGGGTCGTACAAGGACCGCGGCATGACCGTCGCCGTCTCGAAGGCGCTCGAGGACGGCGCCGAGGCCGTCATCTGCGCCTCGACGGGGAACACTGCCGCGAGCGCGGCCGCCTACGCGACGCGCGGGGGGCTACCTGCGCTCGTGCTGACGCCGCAGGGCGCGGTCTCCGGCGCGAAGCTCGCCCAGACCCGGATGCTCGGCGCAACGGTGCTCGAGGTGCGCGGCGACTTCGACGAGGTCCTCTCGGCGGCGCAGGAGCTCGGCCGGCGGGGCACGCACGCGCTCGTCAACTCGCTCAACCCGAACCGGCGCGCCGGCCAGAAGACCGCGGTCTTCGAGATCGTGGAGGAGCTCGGCGGCCCGCCGGACGCCTTCGCGCTCCCCTACGGAGGCGGGGGCAACACGTCGTCCTACGCGCAGGCGCTCGCCGAGCTCGGGCTCGCGGCGCCGCTCGTGTCCGTGGAGGCGGTCGACCGCAAGGCGACGCTCGCGACCGCGATCCGGATCGGTGACCCGGTGCACGCGTCGGCGGTGCGCACGTCGGGTGCGCGGGTCGTCGCGGCGACGGACGAGGAGCTCGTCGACGCCTGGCGGCTTCTTGCATCCTCCGAGGGGCTGTTCTGCGAGCCGTCGTCCGCCGCGGGGCTCGTCGCGGTCCTCCGCGGCGACGTCCAGGGAGACCGCGTCGTCGTGACGATCACCGGACACGGCCTGAAGGACCCTGCTGCCGCCGACCGGTTCGCGCCGGCGCCCATCGTCGTCGAGCCCGATCCCGATGCGATCGCCGGCGCCGCCCGCGCAGAGAAGCGCCGGGAGGCGCCGTGACGTACCGGGCTCCCGCGACCTCGGCCAACCTCGGACCGGCCTTCGACTGCGCTGCGGTCGCCCTCGAGCTGTGGAACGAGCTCGAGGTGTCGGAGGGCGACGGCGTGGTCGTCGAGGGCGAGGGTGCGGACGAGCTGCCCGCGGACACGTCGAATCTCGCGGTGCGCGCCTACGCGCTGCTCGCCGACCCCGCCGGCAAGCGCTTCCGCTTCACGAACCGGATCCCGCTCGAGCGCGGCCTCGGCTCCTCCGCGGCCGCGATCGCGCTCGGCCTCGCGGCGGCGCGGCCCGACGGCGACCCCGAGGAGCTGCTCGCCGCGGGGCTCGAGCTCGAGAGCCACGCGGACAACCTCGCCGCAGCGCTCGTCGGCGGCGTGACGCTCACGTGGGAGGGCCGCATCGCCCGCATCGCCGAGGCGCTGCCGCTCGCGCCGGTCGCGCTCGTCCCGCGCGAGCGGACCTCGACCGAGGCCTCGCGCCGCTCGCTCCCCTCGACGGTCGCGCACGCCGACGCCGCGGCCAACGCCGGCCGGGCCGCCCTGCTCGCGGCCGGCGCCGCAGCCGGAAGGGCGGAGCTCTTCGCCGCCGGCCTCGACGACCGGCTGCACGAGCCGTACCGGCCGTCGGTCGCGCTGGACGCGATCCGCGCCGACCTCCCGGCCGGCGCCCGCGGCGCGACACTGTCGGGGTCGGGCCCGACGGTGATCGTCTGGGCCGATGACCCCAGGGCTTGCGCGAACGTGCTCTCAGACCGGTTCCCCGACCACGACGTCCTCGAGCTCGCCGTCTCCCGCGGAGGCGCGATGTGACGGCTCGCATCATCGACTGCCGCCCGCGCGAGGCGTACGAGACCGGCCACGTCCCCGGTGCCGTCCACCTCGATCCGGAGACGCAACTGTCGACGCCGACGGACGACCCGTCGGTCGGCGGGAGGCATCCGCTTCCCGATCCTCACGCCCTCGCCGCCGTCTTCGCGGGCGCCGGCATCGGGCCGGGCACCTTCGTGCTGGCATACGACGACGGCTCGGGCTGGGCGGCGCGCTGCTGGTGGCTGCTCCGCCACCTCGGGCACGACAAGGCGGGGACGTTCGACGTCCGCGCGTACGCCGGCCCGCTCGAGACCGAAGAGCCGCGGGTCGAGCGCGCGCCGTTCGTCGCGCACGTCCGCGAGGACGACATGGCCGAGATGGACGAGCTTCGCTCGCGGCTCGGCGACCCGCGCCTCGTGCTGATCGATGCCCGGGCGCCGGAGCGCTGGCGCGGCGACATCGAGCCGCTCGACCCGGTCGCGGGCCGGATCCCCGGCGCGCGGAACGCCTTCTTCGAGGAGCCGCTGCCGGACGGCCTGCTCGACGCCCCCGAGCTCGTCGTGTACTGCGGCTCGGGCGTGAGCGCGGCGCCGGTCCTGCAGCGGCTCGTGCTCGCCGGGCGCGAGGATGCCCGTCTCTACCCCGGTTCGTTCAGCGAATGGTGCCGCGACCCCGAGAACCCGATCGAGAGAGGAACACCGTGACGACGCCCTATGACACCCCGTCCGATCCCGCCAAGCGCCATAGCGCCGCAATGACCGACGGCCCGGATCGCGCGGGCGCGCGCGCGATGCTGAAAGGGGCCGGCTTCACCGACGACGACCTCGCGAAGCCGATCGTCGGCGTCGGCACGACCTGGATCGAGACGATGCCGTGCAACCTCAACCAGCGCGACCTCGCAGTCCACGTCAAGCGGGGCGTCCGGGACGCGGGCGGCACGCCGATGGAGTTCAACACGATCGCGGTGTCGGACGGAGTCTCGATGGGTACGAGCGGGATGCGCGCCTCGCTCATCTCCCGGGAGGTGATCGCCGACTCGATCGAGCTCGTCGCGCGAGGACACCTCTTCGACGGGCTCGTCATGCTCGTTGCCTGCGACAAGACGAACCCCGGCGCCGCGATGGCGGTCGGCCGCCTCGACATCCCCGCGATCGTCTCCTACACCGGCTCGATCGCCCCCGGGCTCTACCGGGACCGAGACGTCTCGGTCGGCGACGTGTACGAGCAGATCGGCGCGCACGCTGCCGGGAAGATCAGCGACGCCGACCTCCACGAGCTCGAGTCGGTCGCCTGCCCGGGCGCGGGCGCGTGCGGCGGGCAGTTCACCGCCAACACGATGTCGACGATCCTCGACTTCCTCGGGCTCTCGCCCTTCGGCACGAACGGGATCCCGGCGATGCATCGCACGAAGGAAGAGGCCGCCTACGAGATCGGCCGGCTCGCGGTGCAGGTCGTCGGCGACAACGTGACGCCGCGCTCCTTCGTGACGAAGGAGTCCTTCGAGAACGCTGTCGCGTCCGTCGCCGCAACCGGTGGCTCGACCAACGGGGTGCTCCACCTGGTCGCGATCGCGCGCGACTTCGGGATCGACTTCACGATCGACGACTTCGAGCGGATCTCGGCGGCGACGCCGATCGTCGCGGACATGAAGCCCTGGGGCCGCTGGCACGCGAACGACATGTACACGGCGGGCGGCGTGGCGCTCGTCGCGCGCGAGCTGCTGAAGGCCGGCCTGCTCCACGGCGACGCGAAGACCGTCGACGGCCGGACTCTCCGCGAGATCGCCGGCCAGGCGGTCGAGAAGGACGGGCAGACCGTCGTCGTCCCGATCGAGGCGCCGCTCAAGGCCCGCGGCGGCGTCGCGGTGCTCTACGGCAACCTCGCGCCCGAGGGCTGCGCGGTGAAGCTCGCGGGACACGACCGCACCGTCCATCGCGGCCCGGCACGCGTGTTCGACTCCGAGGAGGAGTGCTTCGCCGCGGTGAAGGCCGGCGGGATCTCTCCGGGCGACGTCGTCGTGATCCGGTACGAGGGGCCGCACGGGGGGCCGGGCATGCGCGAGATGCTCCACGTCACCGGCGCGATCGTCGGCGAGGGCCTGTCGGAGTCGGTCGCGCTCATCACCGACGGCCGCTTCTCCGGCGCGACCCACGGCTTCATGGTCGGGCACGTCGCCCCGGAGGCGTCGAAGGGCGGACCGATCGCGGCGCTCCGCGAGGGCGACATCGTCGTGATCGACGTCGACCGGCACGTCCTCGAGGTCGAGCTGTCGGAGGACGAGCTCGCCGCCCGGCTGGCCGACTGGGTCGAGCCCGAGCCGCGCTACCGCCGGGGCGCGCTCGCGAACTACGCGACGCTCGTCTCGTCCGCCTCGCAGGGCGCCGTCACCGTGTCGCGTTACGAGGAGCTCTGAGGCATGGCGAAGTACACGAAGCTCAACATCGACGACATCGAGGACTCGGCACCGAGGTTCGGGCTCGCGCCGGGGCTCGAGGCGCGCTTCGGCAGGCGGCCGCTCGAGAGCGAGATCGTCGCCGTCTCGCGCGAGACCCTCGCGCCTGGCTTCCGCGTGCCGTTCGGCCACCGGCATCGCGACCAGGAGGAGATCTACGTCGTCCTCCGCGGGAGCGGACGGATCAAGATCCAGGACGAGGTTCTCGACGTGCGGCAGGGCGACGTCGTCCGCCTCGGCCGCGGGGTCTGGCGATGCACCGAGGCGGGCCCGGAGGGCCTGCAGTATCTCGCGGTCGGTGCGCCGGTCTCCGACGAGGACGACTCGGAGATCGAGCAGGGCTGGTGGAGCGACTGACGTCGTAGGGCGACCGAACGGGGGATCTCGCACGGATCGCCGAGACCCGATACAGTTCGGAGCGGCGCGGGATCCGTCCCGCTCCACATCGAGAGAGGCTGAGGGACCGGCCCTGTGACGCCTCGGCAACCCCCCTCGAAAGAGGGCCCGGTGCCAAACCCGGACGGATGTGTCGAGCGAGATCAAGGAGGTTCCACCCGTGTCAGCCCTCTCCCTCTCCTGTCGGATCTGTGCCACCGAGCACCCGCTCGAGGCGGTCGGGTCGTGCCGCAAGTGCTTCGGCCCGCTCGATCCCGTCTACGACTGGGACCGCCTTCGCGCCGAGGTCACACGCGAGCGCATCGCGTCCGGGCCGCCGTCGATCTGGCGCTACGCCGACCTACTGCCGGTCGACGCGCCGGCCGAGCCGCGCCTCGCGCCGGGCTTCACCCCGCTCGTCCCCGCGCCGCGGCTCGCGGAGGACATCGGCGTCGACGAGCTCTGGCTGAAGCTCGACACCGCGAACCCGACCCACTCGTTCAAGGACCGCGTCGTCGCCGTCGCCGCGCGGAAAGCCCAGGAGCTCGGCTTCGAGACGCTCTCGTGCTCCTCCACCGGCAACCTCGCCGGGGCCGTTGCCGCCCGGGCAGCCGCCGAAGGCCTGGAGGCCGTGGTGTTCGTCCCCGCGGACCTCGAGCCCGAGAAGCTCGCGGCAGCCGCGGCGTACGGGCCGACGCTCTACGCGGTGGACGGCCACTACGACCATTGCTCCCGGCTGACCATCGAGCTGTCGTTCGAGCTCCCGTGGGGCTTCGTCAACGTCAACCTGCGCTCGTACTACGCGGAGGGGTCGAAGACGCTCGGGTACGAGATCGCCGAGCAGCTCGACTGGCGCCCGCCCGACGTCGTCGCTGCCCCGATCGCGTCGGGCGCGCTGTTCCACAAGGTCGGTCAGGGATTCTCCGACCTGCGCTCGCTCGGGCTGATCGACGGCCCCTCGCCGCGGCTCGTCGGCGGGCAGGCGGAGGGCTGTCAACCGGTCGCGACCGCGTTCCGCGAGGGGACGACCGTGACGCCCGTGCGGCCGAGCTCGATAGCGCGCTCGCTCGCGATCGGCAACCCCGCGGACGGGGACTTCGCCGTCGCGACCGCGCGCGCGACCGGCGGCTCGATCCACGCGGTGCCGGAGGACGAGATCGGCGAGAACATGGCGATCCTCGCGCGCACCACCGGCGTGTTCGGCGAGACCGCGGCGGGGGTGACGCTCGGCGCGCTCCGCGCGGCCGTCGAGGCGGGAGAGGTCGGCGGCGACGACCGCGTCGTCCTGCTCGTGACGGGCGACGGGCTGAAGACCCTCGCGCCGGTCGCGTTCACATACGCGCCGATCCGGATCGACGCCGACGCGGACGCCTTCCTCGACGCGGTCGAGGCTGCCGCCTAGCCGGACGAGGCGAGGCGCTCGATGAGCTCGGCGGCCCGGGCGGTGCCCGGGCTCGCCTGCACGCGGGCCGAGAGATCCGCGAGGCGTGTGCGCAGGTCGCCGTCGGCGAGCAGGCGTTCGATGGCGCCGAGCAGGTCGGCGTCCTCGAACTCGTAGGTCGCGAGGCGGACGCCGAAGCCGGTCTCGTCGACGCGCTGCGCGTTGTCGTACTGGTCCCAGAAGATCGGCAGAGCCACCATCGGCTTCCCGTGGTGGAAGCACTCGGTCGTCGTGTTGTTCCCGCCGTGCGTGACGACGAGGTCGACCTGCGGCAGGATCGCCGGCTGCGGGAGGAACTCCTCGCCCCACATGTTGTCGGCGAGCTCGAACTCGGTGTGCTGCGGGCCTTTGGAGACGACGAAACGGTGCGCCGCGCGCGAGAGGACGTCGACGAGGCGGCGCATCAGCTCGACGTCGGCGGAGCCGAGGCTGCCGAGCGAGAGGTACACGAGCGCCCCAGGCCCGTCGCGGAGCTCGTCGGGGAGCGTGAACGTCGCGTCGGAGCGGCGCACGCACGTGTCGAGCCGATGCCAGGTCGGGCCGAGCGGCCGCGTGCGCTCGTAGTCCACCTCGGCGGGATAGAGCGTGAAATTGAGCCGTTCCGACTCGTGGATCAGCTCGCCGTCCGGCAGCGGCGGCGCGCCCCGTTCGACGCAGAACGCCGAGAACTCCTCGTGGAGTGGTGCGAGCACGCGCGCGTACTCGTCGCGATACGCGTCCCAGCCCGACGGGTCGCCCACGGGGTAACCCGCGAACGGCGGCGGGAGCGCGGGATCCTTCAGCTCGAGCGGGTTGCACGAGACGATTCGCGCCCACGGCCGGCCCGAGGCGAGAATCGCAGGGAAGCAGACGACGTTGTCCTCCACGACCACGTCGGGCCGCACCTCGCCGAGGATCTCGCGCAATCGGTCGTCTACGTACCGGGCGCCGTCGCAGAGGGCACGGAACGTCGGCTCGATGAACTCGGCCAACTGGTCGAACGTCGGCTTCCGGAACACGGGGGCCGTCTCGCGGATGAAGTCCTTCCAGAACTGCCCGGGCTCCTCCTCCGCCTCGGGTGGCGGCCCGAGACGCATGAGGCGCTCCTCGAATCCCTGCGCCTCGAGGCTGCCCGCGAACGACTCCTCGATGACGAAGACCACGCGGTGGCCGCGCTCGACGAGCACCTGGCCGATCCCGACGCAGTTGTTCGTCGGGCCGTATGCCCCTTCGGGGAAGAACACGATCGTCGAGTGGCTCTGTCCCATGTGCGCTCTCGTCCTCCCGTTAGGGTCGGCGGAGTGGCGAACCTACGAGAACCGCCGACGGCGTTCAACCGGAACCTGCTCGTCGGGGCGCGCTGGTTCGCCGGAAAGGAGCGCACCCTCGAGGACGTCCACACGGTGTCGCGCCTCGAGCCGCCGGGTGCGCACGGAGCCGCCGTCGAGCTCGTCGACGTCACGTACGCAGAGGGCGGTACCGAGCGATACGCGCTCGCGCTCCGGGACGGCCGCGAATGCGCCGGCGACGATCCCCTGTGGCCGGCGCTCGCTCGCGCCGCCGGCGTCGCGGCGGTTGGCGGCGGTCGCTTCCTCGCCGACGACCTCTCCAACACGGTCGTCCTCCTCGACGACCTCCATGTGCTGAAGCTCTACCGCCGGCCCGAACCGGGGGCACATCCGGAGATCGAGCTCCTCGACGCGCTCTCGGGCTCGCCCCACGCGCCCTCGCTCGTGGGATCGCTGACCCACGACGGCGTCACGCTCGCCTCGCTCCAGGCGTACGTCTCCGGCGAGCCCGTCGGCTGGGAGCCGCTGATCGCCCGCCTCGCCGCCGGCGGTCGCGCAGAGGGCCTGCCGGCCCAGCTCGCGCAGGTCACGAAGGCCCTGCATCGCACGCTCGCCGAGCGGCTGGGCTCGACGGGGGACGCACTGCAGCGTATTCACGGCGACCTCCACGTCGGCCAGTTCCTCGACGCCGGTCGGGCGCTCGTCGTCGTCGACTGGGAGGGCCGGCCCGGCGTGGCGCTCGCCGAGCGCCGCGAGCCCCGGCCGCCGGCGACCGACCTCGCGTCGCTCCGACTCTCGCTGGCACACGCCGCTCGCGCGGCGCACCGGCGGAGCCCCGGCTTCGACTGGCGGGCATGGTCACGCGAGGCACGGCACGCGGCGCTCCACGCGTACGGGGCGGTCGACGGCGACCTTCTCCTCGCACTCGAGCTCGAGAAGGAGGTGGCCGAGCTCGAGTACGCGAGGCGTTGGCTCCCCGAGTGGCTCTACGCCCCGACCGACGTCCTGCCGTTCGTCCGCGAGGGCGGATGAGGCCCGACGGCTTCCTCCGGGACATCCTCGCCGCTCCCGGCCGCCTCGAGGCATGCCTCGACGCGTACGCCGCGTCGTCCGCGCTCCACGACGTGGCGGACGCGCGGCGCGTCGTGATGATCGGCATGGGGAGCTCGCGCTTCGCGGCGCTTCCCGCAACGGCGCTGATCCGCTCGCGCGGCGTCGATGCCGTCGCCGAGCTCGCGTCGACGGGCCTTCCCACTCTCCCCTCGGCCGACCTCGTCGCGATCGGCGTCTCTGCGAGCGGCTCCACGCCCGAGACCGTCGAGGCGCTCGCCAGGCACCGCGGCCGGAGCCGCACGGTCGCGGTGACGAACGACCCCCACGGCGAGCTCGCGACCGTCGCGGACGTCGTTCTCCCCCTGCACGCGGGGACCGAGGAGGGAGGCGTCGCCTGCCTGACCTTCCAGGCGACACTCGCCGTGCTCCAGCTCCTCGCCGGCGCGATTACCGGCGCGGGCCCGACCGTCGACGAGCTCCGGCCTTCGGTCGGCGCCGCGGCGGCCCTGCGCGACGGGCGCGGCAACTGGCTCGACGAGCTCGCCGAGCGCGTCGGCGCGGCCACGGCGACGTACGCGATCGCACCCGCAGAGCGGCTGTCGTCGGCCCTCCAGTCCGCGCTCATGCTCCGCGAGGGCCCGCGCCTCACGGCCGACGCCACGGAGACCGGCGACTGGCTCCACGTCGACGTCTACCTCTCGAAGCGCTCCGGGTACACGGCGCTCCTGTTCCCGGGCTCGCGCTTCGACGGCGGGGTAATGGCCTACGCGCGGCATCGAGGGTCGGCAATCGTGGCCGTCGGCCGCGACGTCGAGGGCGCGGCCCAGACGGTCCCCGTCTCCGGCGCAGATGCCCCGCTCGTCTCGCTCCTGGTCGAGACCGCGGTCGCGGAGCTCGTCGCCGCCGAGCTGTGGCGCCGCGGCGTCGAGGCGGGCGACGCGGCCCTCGCCGGCTGAGCGCAGTTGACCCGGCGGCGCCAGGGCCGTAGGCTCGCTGCAGCGTTCTACAGCAGGAGTTAAGAAGACTGCAGAGATGGCGACCGCGCCGCCCCAGATCGACGAGCTGCTCGAGGTTGGCCGACGGCTCCGCGAGATCCGCACCGCGCGGCGCCTCACGCTCCGCGAGGTCGCTGACCGCGCCGACCTGAGCGAGAGCTTCGTCAGCCAGATCGAGCGCGGGCGGAGCGGCGCAAGCATCCCGTCGCTGCAGCGGATCGCGACCGCGCTCGGGATCGAGGTCTCCGACATCTTCTCGCCCGAGGGCGCGCGTCCCCGTGTCCTCCGCCGCGACGAGCGGCACGAGCTTGCGTTCGGCATGCTCGCCCGCAAGTCGCTCCTCACGCCGAAGCCGTTCGAGTCGATCGAAGTCGTCGCCGCGGTGTTCGAGCCGGGAGGCTCGACGGGGGAGGACGCGTACACGCACGGCGACTCCGAGGAGCTCTTCGTCGTCGTCAGCGGCACCGTCGAGCTCCAGCTCGGCGAGGAGCTCGTCACGCTCGCCGCGGGCGACTGCGCGCACTACCGCTCGTCGATGCCGCATCGGGTCGAGAACCGCGGCTCCGAGCCTGCCGAAGTCCTCTTCGTCATCAGCCCTCCGAGCTACTGATGACCACGTTCGACGTCGAACTGATCGGCGTCACGAAGCGCTTCGGCCACCACGCCGCGGTCGACGACGTCGACCTCCAGGTCCGGCACGGCGAGTTCCTCTCGCTGCTCGGGCCCTCCGGTTGCGGCAAGACGACGACGCTGCGGCTGATCGCCGGGTTCGAGCGGCCCGACGCGGGCGAGATCCGGATCGCGGGCGACGACGTCGCCTCGTTGCCGCCGTACCGCCGCCCGGTCAACACGGTGTTCCAGTCGTACGCCCTCTTCCCCCATCTCACGGTCCGGGACAACGTCGCGTACGGGCTGAAGCAGCGCGGGCTCGCGCGGCGGGAGCGTCAGCTCCGGGCGGGCGAGATGCTCGAGCTCGTGCACCTGTCCGGCGTCGAGACTCGAAAGCCGCGACAGCTCTCCGGCGGCCAACAGCAACGAGTCGCTCTGGCCCGGGCCCTCGTGATGAACCCGAAGGTGCTGCTGCTGGACGAGCCGCTCGGTGCGCTCGACCTCAAGGTGCGGAAGGCGCTCCAGATCGAGCTGAAGCGCATCCAGGAGTCGGTCGGGATCACGTTCGTCTACGTCACTCACGATCAGGAGGAGGCGCTCGCGATGTCCGACCGCGTCGCCGTGATGAACGACGGGCAGATCGAGCAGCTGGCGCCGCCACAGGACGTGTACGACCGTCCTGCCACGGACTTCGTCGCCGAGTTCATCGGTGACACGAACTTCGTTCGGACGAACGGTAGGCGGGTCGCCGTCAGGCCCGAGCGGATGCGCGTGGCTGCGGACGGGGAGGGGCTCGCCGGGACGATCGTCGCGGCGATGACGATCGGGCCCGCGTTGCAGATCGTCGTCCGGCTGGACGACGGGCAGGAGGTCGTCGCGCGCCGCCCGCGCGACGGATCGGAAGGGCCGTCGCCCGCGGGAGGCGACCGTGTGGTGGTCTCGTGGGCCGAGAAAGAGGCCCTAAACCTGATGGGAGGGAACGGATGAGCGATCACGAGCAGCTGCTCGCCTCGATCGGCGAGCGGCGTATCGACCGAAAGGGCTTCATCGCAGGCGGGGCCGCTCTGCTCGCCGCGGCAGGCCTTGGCCGGGTGCCCGATGCATTCGGAGCAGCGGGGCGCGGCGAGGCCGGCGAGCTCTTCTACTACAACTGGGCCGACTACGTGAACCCCAAGACGTACCCCGCGTTCACGAAGGCGACGGGCACGACCGTCAAGAAGGAGTTCTTCGTCTCGAACGAGGCGCTCCAGGCGAAGCTCAAGGCAGGGGCCCGGGGCTACGACCTCGCGGCACCGACCGGGTACATGGTTGCGATCCTCGCCGCAGACGACCTGCTCACCCCGATCAACTGGTCGAAGCTCCCGAACGTCCGGCGGAACATCGACCCGAAGTTCCGCAAGCTTCCGTTC
This sequence comes from uncultured Actinomycetes bacterium, assembly GCA_963706915.1. GTDB lineage: Bacteria > Actinomycetota > Thermoleophilia > Gaiellales > Gaiellaceae > Gaiella. Next base: position 90,715 of record CAVPOH010000004.1, on the reverse strand, counting down.
GACCCGCAGGATCGCTATTCGGTCGCGAAGGACTGGGGGACGACGGGGTTCGTCTACCGCACCGACAAGATCAAGGAGCGGCCGAAGTCGTGGGAGCAGTTCTTCGCGCTGTTCGAGAAGTACCCGAAGAAGTTCACGCTGCTCGACGGCAGCCCCGAGGTCATCGGCTCGATCGCGGTGATGATGGGCTACTCCTACAACACCGACGACGCGGGCCAGCTGAACAAGGTGAAGGACTTCCTCCTTCCCCTGAAGCCCAACGTCCTGGCCCTCGACTCGGTGACGTACAAGCAGAAGATCGCAGGCGGCAAGGCGTTCGGCGGGCTCGGGTGGAACGGCGACGGAAGCTACGTCGTGGCGAAGACCAAGGGGAAGGCCGAGTACGTCGTCGCCGCCGAGGGCGGCGAGTTCTGGGTCGACTCGTACGTGATCCCGGTGGGCGCCAGGAACCCGGATGCCGCCCATGCCTGGATCAACTTCGTCTACCAGCCCAAGATCAATGCGCTCGAGACGTCGTACACCTACTACGGCTCGCCGGTCAAGCGCGAGCGCCTGCGGGGCGCGCTCGCGAGCAGCATCCTCGGAAACACGGACGTGTTCCCCCCGCTGAACGTCGTCAAGAAGCTCGAGCCGAACAGCATCTCGCCGAAGGGCACGAGGTTGCGGGAGCGCATCTGGACGGAGTTCAAGAGCGCCTGAGGGTGTCGACCGCTCCGATGCGTGAGAAGAAGGGCCGCCGTCGCCTAGGCGCCGGCGGCCCTCGCTATCCCGGCTGGCTCGCCCTGCCGGCGGTCGTCTGGTACGGCGTGTTCTTCCTCGTGCCGATCGGGATCATGGCCGTGTACAGCTTTCAGCTCACGGTCGGTTACGGCGACATCGCCTACGCGTGGACGACCGAGAACTTCACCTATCTCTGGGACCCGCTGTACGGCCGCATCTTCTGGCGAACGTTCCAGCTCGCCTCGATCGCGACTCTCGGGACGCTGCTCGTCGGGTTCCCGCTCGCGTACTACATCGCCCGCTACGCGCGGCGCAAGACGCTCCTGCTCCTGCTCGTGATCGTGCCGTTCTGGACGAGCTTCCTGATCCGAACGTACTCGTGGCTCGTCATCCTCGACCCCGATTTCTTCCTCTGGCGCGCGCTCGGTCTCGGCGACTTCGAGATCCTCTACACGACCAAGGCGATCTACATCGGCGTCGTCTACAACTACCTGCCCCTCATGGTGCTGCCGCTGTACGCGGCCCTCGAGCGGATGGACTGGTCGCTCGTGGAGGCAGCGCAGGACCTCGGGGACAGCTCCTTCCGCGCCTTCCGCCGGGTGACGCTGCCGCTCTCGCTGCCGGGCGTCCTCGCCGGGTCGCTGCTCGTCTTCATCCCGGTGACGGGCGAATACCTCGTCCCGGCGATCCTCGGCGGCGACAAGACGGCCTACGCCGGGAACCTGATCGCGCAGCAGTTCCTCGAGGCGCGCGACTGGCCGTTCGGGGCGGCGATCGCGATGGTCGTCGTCGGCGGTCTCACGATCGCACTCCTGGTCTACGCGAAGGCGCTCGGCAAGCAGGAGCAGTACGGTGGGTAAGACGGTTCTCCGCGCCTACGCGTTCGCCGTCTACGTCTTCCTGTTCGTGCCGATCCTCGTCGTCGTCGCACTGGCGTTCAACGGGGGCCGGCAGGTGCTCTTCTGGGAGGGCTTCTCGACGAAGTGGTTCGGCGAGGCGCTTCGCGATCCGACGATCACGGAGCCGCTCCGGACGAGCCTCGAGATCGCCGTCGCGAACGCGCTGATCGCGTGCGTCCTCGGCACCATGCTCGCCCTCGCGCTCCCGCGCATGCGCGGCTGGCTGCGGGTCCCGATCGACGCGCTCGCGTACATGACGCTCGTCACGCCTGAGATCGTCTTCGGGATCTCCGCGCTGATCTTCTTCGTCCAGGCGGGCGCGTGGATCGGGCTCGAGTCGCCGCTCGGTTTCTGGTCGATCCTCGTCGCCCACGTGGTGTTCAACACCTCCGTGGTGGCGCTGATCGTGCGCGCCCGCTTCGTCGGGATGGGACAGACGCTCGAGGAGGCATCGTACGACCTCGGCGCCGGGCCGCTGTCGACCTTTCGCCAGGTGACGCTCCCGCGGCTCGCACCGGCGATCCTCGCGGGCGGGCTGCTGGCGTTCACGTTCTCGTTCGACGACTTCGTCACGTCGTTCTTCGTCGCCGGGGCCGGGACGACCACGTTGCCGCTCAGGATCTTCGCGTCGCTTCGCTTCGGGGTCTCGCCGGCGATCAACGCCACCGCGGCGATGATCCTCGGGCTCACGCTCGCGGCGATCGTGGTCGCCTATCTCGTCCTCCGCCGCTCCGGGGAGACCGAGCCTGGGGGTGGGGTCCCGGGCATGTAGACCCCCGTCCGGCGATACATTGCGGACATGGGCTCCACCCTGTTCGAGAAGGTCTGGGACCGACATGTCGTCCTGGAGCAGGAGGGCGAGCCGACGCTGCTCTACGCCGACCTGCACCTCGTCCACGAGGTCACGTCCGCCCAGGCGTTCGAGGGCCTCCGGCTCGCGGGCCGCACGGTGCGACGCCCCGAGTTGACGATCGCGACGATGGACCACAACGTCCCGACCTTGCCCGGTCCGGTCACCGATCCGATGGCGAAGGCGCAGCTCGACGCCCTGAGCGCGAACACGAAGGAGTTCGGCGTCCGCCTCTACGGAACGGGCTCCGGTCACGAGGGGATCGTCCACGTCATCGGTCCGGAGCTGGGCCTCACGCAGCCGGGGAAGACGATCGTCTGCGGCGACAGCCACACGTCGACGCACGGCGCGTTCGGCGCTCTCGCCATCCCGATCGGCACGTCGGAGGTCGAGCACGTCCTGGCGACGCAGACGCTCCAGCAGCGCCGGCCGAAGACGATGCTGCTCGAGTTCGTCGGCGCGCTTCCGAGCGGCCTCACGGCGAAGGACCTCATCCTCGGCGCGATCGGCCGGGTGGGCGTGGACGGCGGCGTCGGCTACGTCGTCGAGTACGCGGGCGAGGCGATCCGCGCGCTGTCGATGGAGCAGCGGATGACGGTCTGCAACATGTCGATCGAGTGGGGTGCCCGCGCAGGGTTGATCGCGCCGGACGAGACGACGTTCGCGTATCTCGAGGGGCGCGAGTTCGCGCCGAGCGGCGTCGACTGGGAGGCGGCCGTCGAGGACTGGCGCTCGCTCGCGAGCGACCCCGACGCGGAGTACGACAGCCACGTCGTCGTCGATCTCGCCCAGCTCGTCCCGCAGGTGACCTGGGGGACGAACCCGGGCATGGTCGTGCCGGTCACCGGCTCGGTGCCCGATCCGGCCTCGTTCGACGACGCGGGCGACCGGATCGCCGCCGAGCGAGCGCTCGAGTACATGGATCTCCGGCCGGGACAGCGGATCGAGGACATCCGCATCGACCGCGTGTTCATCGGCTCGTGCACGAACTCGCGCATCGAGGACCTGCGTGCCGCCGCGGAGATCGTCGAGGGCCGCAAGGTCGATCCGACGGGTCACGGCGCTCGTCGTCCCGGGCTCAGCACGGGTCCGCCGCCAGGCGGAGGAGGAGGGGCTCGACCAGGTCTTCCTCGACGCGGGCTTCGAGTGGCGGCTCGCCGGCTGCTCGATGTGCCTCGGCATGAATCCCGACGTCCTCGCGCCCGGCGAGCGCTGCGCCTCGACGTCCAACCGGAACTTCGAGGGGCGGCAGGGACGGGGCGGCCGGACCCACCTCGTCAGCCCGCAGATGGCAGCCGCCGCCGCGCTGTACGGGCACTTCGTCGACGTCCGCTCGCTCGAGCGCGAGCCGGTGCCCGCATGAAGGCACTGCGCACGGTGACCGGACGGGTCGCGGTGATCGACCGTCCGGACGTCGACACCGACCAGATCATCCCGAAGCAGTTCCTGAAGCGGATCGAGCGCACGGGCTACGGCGAGTTCCTCTTCAACGACTGGCGCTACGACGAGGACGGGAACGAGCGGCCCGGATTCGAGCTCAACCGGCCGGAGTTCCGGGGCGCGTCGATCCTCCTCGCGGGACGCAACTTCGGCTGCGGCTCGTCGCGGGAGCACGCTGCGTGGGCGCTGCAGGACTACGGCATCGATGCCGTCGTCGCACCGTCGTTCGGCGACATCTTCCGCACGAACGCCGGCAAGAACGGGCTGCTCGCGATCGTCCTGCCCGAGGACGAGGTCGACCGGCTGATGGAGAGCGTCGATCTCGACGCCGGATCCGAGATGACCGTCGACCTCGAGCGCTGCGTCATCGTCGCGCCGGACGGCCGCGAGGTCCAGTTCGCGTTCGACGAGGCCACGCGGCACCGCATCCTCGACGGCCTCGACGACATCGCGCTCACGCTGCAGCACGAGGACGCCATCGCGGCGTACGAGACGGCTCACGGGATCGCGTGACGCACGTCGCCGTCCTCCCCGGCGACGGGATCGGGCCGGAGGTCGCCGCCGAGGCGATTCGCGTGCTCGACGCGCTCGGGATCGAGCACTCCGAGCACCCGTTCGGCGGCAACGCGATCCTCGACCAGGGGACGCCGCTGCCCGACGAGACGCTGGCGGCCTGCCGGGAGAGCGACGCCGTGCTGCTCGCCGCCGTCGGCCTGCCCGAGCTCGAGGGGAAGCCCGTCCGGCCGGAGCAGGGCCTGCTCGGCATCCGGAAGGAGCTCGGCGTCTACGCCAACCTCCGACCGGCGGTCGCCGACGGGATCGACCTGATCGTCGTCCGCGAGCTCGTCGGCGGGCTCTACTTCGGCGAGAAGGGCGTCCGCGACGACGGGACGTGGTTCGACACGTGCGAGTACTCGCGGCCGGAGGTCGAGCGGATCGCCCGGCGCGCGTTCGACATCGCACGCGCACGCGACGGGCGGCTCACGTCGGTCGACAAGGTGAACGTCATGCACACCTCGCGCCTCTGGCGCGACGTCGTCACGGAGATCGGCGAGACCGAGTACCCGGACGTCGCGCTCGACCACGCGCTCGTCGACTCGTACGCGATGACGATCGTGAACGCGCCCGAGACGATCGACGTCGTCGTCACCGAGAACACCTTCGGGGACATCCTCTCGGACATCGCCGCGGCGGTGACCGGGGGCCTCGGCCTCGCCGGCTCGGCGTCGCTCGGCGACTCCGGCCCGGGGCTCTTCGAGCCCGTGCACGGCTCGGCGCCGCAGATCGCCGGGCAGGGCATCGCGAACCCGGCCGCAATGCTCCGCTCCACCGCGCTGATGCTCCGCCACGGCCTCGACCGGCCGGACGACGCCGCGACGCTCGAGCGGGCGATCGACGAGGCACTCGTGACGGCGCCCACCGCCGACCTCGGCGGCGCGGCCACGACGCGCGAGCTCGGCGACGCGGTCTTGCGGGGCCTCGATGCGTGACCTACGCTTCGAGACCATGGAGAGCCGCCGCACCGACCGCTTCTTCGGGCTCTTCTTCGCCTTTCGGGGCTAGTCGGCGCACCCGCTCCCGCCCGCGCCGACTAGCTGAAGACTCCCGGCGGACGACCTCTCCGAAAGGCACCTCGTGACACCGAACGACAACACCGTCGCCTACCCCGGCCGTGAAGGCGCCCACAGCGCGGCCGCCTGCGACCGCCTCTTCCCCGCCGCCCGGCTCGTCCCGCAGCCGTCCTTCGTCGACGTCGTCGAGGCGGTGACCGCGCGGGACGCGACGTACGGCGTGCTGCCGATCGAGAGCTCGCTCGCGGGGCCCGTGAACGAGACGCACGACCTGCTCTACGACTCGGCGCTCTCGATCGTCGCCGAGGCGATCCTCCCGATCCACCACGCCCTCGTCGGGCCGGCGGCGATTCCCGCTCGCAGGACGTCCGCGAGATCCGGTCACACCCCGTCGCGCTCGACCAGTGCCGCAAGCTCCTCGCCTCGATGCCGTGGGCGACGGCCGTGGTCGCCGCGACGACCGGCGACGCCGCGGCGGCGGTCGCCGAGCTCGGCGAGCCGTCGGTGGTCGCGATCGCGAGCGCGCGTGCGCGCGAAGATGCACGGCCTCGTCGACGGTCGCCGACGACGTCGGCGACCACGAGGCGTACACGCGCTTCGCCGCGCTCGCGCCGTACACCCGGCTCGACCGCCGACACGGCGAGTGGCGCACGGCGCTCACGTTCGAGACCCACCACCGACCGGGCGCCCTCCACCACGCGATCGAGCCGCTCGCGCGGCGCGGGATCGACATGGTGCAGCTCGTCTCGCGGCCGATCCCGTCGCGGCCGTTCGACTACCGCTTCGACTGCGTCCTCGGCGGCCACCCGCTCGACGACGAGGTCGCGGCGGCGCTCGTCGAGATGCGCGTCGAGACGGCGCGGCTCCGCGTCTTCGGCTCGTACCGTGCCGACCGCGACGAGGGCTGGCAGACGGTCGCGGCGTAGGCAGGCGTCTGGGCCTCGCTCGAGCTACGCCGCTTCGGCGGCGACGCCGCCCTTCGGCCGGTGCCCCGTGTGCTCGAGCCCGGGCAGGTAGCGGCGCCACGTCTCCGGGACGCGATGGAGCGCGAGGCTGATGAAGAGCACCGGCGCCGGCGCGCGCGGTGTCCGCGGGAGGTGCATGTGCGTCTCCTCGAGCAGCCGGTCGCCCTTGCGCAGGTTGCACGGCCCGCACGCCGTGACGACGTTCTCCCAGACGGACTGGCCGCCGCGCGAGCGCGGCACGACGTGGTCGAGCGTCAGGCGGGACGCGCCGTCGCCGCAGTAGACGCAGCGCCACCCGTCGCGCGCGAACAGCGCCCGTCGCGAGATGCGGCGCTTCACCGACTGCGGGACCCGCACGTAGGTGACGAGGCGGATCACGTGCGGGCGCACGTAGGTGTTCGTCGACGTCCGCAGCGGCTCGTCGAGCCGCTCCACGACCTCGGCCTTGCCCTTCCAGACGAGCACGTGCGCGCGACGTGTCGAGCACACGTTCAGCGGCTCGTAGCTGGCATTCAGGACGAGGACGTTGTCCACTCGGATGCGAGCGTAGCAGCGGCCTCAGGCGTCGGAACGGTGCATTTTGCGGCGCGGTTCGATCGAGCCATGCCGCGCCCGCTCAGCGGCCGAGCGACTCGTACTCGGGGTTGGGCGCCCAGCCGAGGCCCGACGCCATCCGGTTCGACATGTTGAAGAGCCCCGTCACCTCGGCGACGTCCATGACGTCCTCGTCGCTCCAGCCCGCGTCGCGGAGCGCGGCGACGTCCGACTCGGTCATCTCGGTCGGTCGGAGCGTCAGCTTGACGGCGTAGTCGAGCATCGCCCGGACGCGCGGCTCGACCGGCGCGGTCGTGTGGTCGGCGGCGATCGCGTCCGCCAGCGCCGGATCCTTCGTCAGCTTGCGGAGCGCGGCGCCGTGCGCGGCGATGCAGTAGGCGCAGTCGTTCGCGACCGAGACGACGACCGCGATCATCTCGCGCTCGGCCTTGGTCAGCCCGGACTCGCCCTTCATCGCGACGTCGTACCAGGCGTTCCAGGCGAGCAGGTTGTCCGGGCCGGAGGGCGTACAGCCGCAGCACGTTCGGGACGAAGCCGAGCTTCTCGAGCGACGGCTGCCAGAGCTCGTGGATCTCGGGCGGCAGCTCGTCGTCGGACGGGACGCGGAGCCAGGTGAGACGCTCGTCCACGGCTACTCGACGAAGCCGATCGAGACGCGTTCCGCGGGCAGCCCGAAGAAGGCGTCGCGGAACTCCTCCTGGCGCCACTCGCGCTTCGGCACGAGCCGGCGGACGAGCGAGCACTCGACCTCGGCCTCGGCGAACGGCCACGGCGAGACCCGCGCGCGCCACGGCCCGACCGGCTCGAAGCGGAACGAGCCGACCTCGAACGGCGCGCCCGCCTCGTCCCAGCCGCGCAGGCAGAACGCGAGCGAGAAGCGGTCGAACCACTGCAGCCGGTGGTAGTCGGCGAGCCGCTGCTCGTCGTCGACGCCGACCGCCGCCATCCGCTCGGGGTAGCCCGCCTCCTGCTCGGCGACGAAGGCGTCCACGAGCTCCTGCACCTCCGGCGCCCGCGAGAGGGCGAGCGACGGATCGGCGCCGTACCGCTGCCGGTAGATCCCCGCGCCGTGCATCGACACGAGAAGGCCCGCGTACGCGTCCTCGTCGGTGATCGCGGCGATCCCCGCCCGATAGAACGCGAGGTGGGCGGGCACGTGGACGTCGAGGAAGCGCGACCGGCTTGCCGTCGCCGTCGACCATCGGCGAGCGCTCCCACGTCGCCCAGCCGTCGTCGTGGCGGCGTGCGGCGAGCACCACGGAGTCGTGGCGCGGGCCGCGGTCGGCCCAGGCGCGCGCGACCTCCTCGGACAGCTCGGCGTGGTCGGGCTGGAGGACGACCTGCCAGTCGCCGCCGCGGTCGCGCACGATCACGCGGGAGCCTCGAGCGCCGCGAGCACGTCGTCGGTCGTCACGACGTCACCGTACTTCGTGTCGATGTCGTAGAGGTTCGCCTCGTGCGCCGCGGGATTGCGGTCGCCGACGGCGTCGCGCGGGACGAGCACGCGGTACCCGTGCTGGAGCGCGTCGACCGCGGTCGCCCGGATGCAGCCGGAGGTCGACGCTCCCGTGACGACGAGCGAGTCGCAGCCGTTGGCGGTGAGGAAGCTCGCGAACGGCGTGCCGTGGAACGCGGACGCCCAGAGCTTCGTCAGCACCGGCTCGTCGTCGCGCGGCGCGATGCGCGGGTCGATCTCCGTCCACCGGCTCCCCGCCTCGAGCGTCGAGCAGCGCGGGCACCTTGTCGATGAACACCGCCGCCGCCTGCTTGCCGGCGTCGTCGTACGCGACGGTCGTGAACGCGACGGGCAGCTCCGCCGCGCGGAAGCCGTCGAGCAGCCGGCGCGATCGCCCCGACGACGTCGTCGAGGTCGCAGACGAGCGGCGAGGCGGGGTCGGTGAAGCCCGCGGTTGACGTCGACCACCACGAGGGCCGGGCGCCGGCCGAAGCCGGCACGCCCGTGGAACCCGTCGTGTCTCATGCGCAAGATCGGAATCCGCTCCCGCGGATCCCGATCGCGCGAACATCCCTGCAGGCGTCCGCTGTCGCGGCCTCGGGGCCCGCTCTCCTTCACGGTCATTGTCCGCTGCTCATACGCCGTCCCCTGCCCGCACGCGGGCGAGCGCCTCGTCGCCCGGCTCGAGCGGCGACCAGCGGAGCGGCGTCGCCGGGATCGGCGCGTCGAGGCCCGTCTCGTCCTTGCAGCTGGCGATCACGTCCTCGAGCGGAGGGCCCGAAGTCGAACGCCGGTGCGTCGCCGCGCTCGGTCGCGCTGGCGCTCGCGCTCCGCGCTCCGTCGCCGCCTCGTCGACCGAGCCGTCGTCGGCGAGCACGACGCCGTAGCCCTCCTTCGCGAACTCGCGGCTCACGAGCCCGAAGGAGACGTCGCGGGCGACGATCTCGGCCGGCCGGTCGAGGCGGTCCTTCCAGCCGCCGCCGCCGGCCGTGCGGTAGACGAGCATGTCGCCCGGCTCGACGACGACGTTGTCGCACTTCGACGGAAGCACCTGCTCCGTCCCGTCCGCGCGCCGGAGGAGCTTCTCCGAGCGCGCGCCCGGCAAGCCGCCGAGGACGCCCCACGGCCGCGTCAGCCAGCGGTCGTCGTGGATCGAGACCTCGCCGGGCTCGAGATAGACGTACCGCTTCTCGACGCCGTTGCCGCCGCGGTGCAGGCCCGGGCCGCCCGAGTCGGTGACCGTCGTGTACCCGTCGATCCGCATCGGGTAGTACGCCTCGAGGTACTCGGTCGGGATGTTCTCGAAGAGCGGCCACCACGAGTGGCCGTCCATCCCGTCGCCGATGGGTCTCCCGGGGATGCCGCCGTAGAGGATCTCCATCGAGTAGAAGAAGTCCCCGTTCCCGTCCCAGCCCGAGTAGAGCATGTACGGGCTCGTGCCGTACCCGGCCGCCGTGTTCAGCTCCGGCGCGTTCTTGCAGAGCGCCCCGCCGAGCACGTCGAACTGCCGCGCGAGCGCGTGCGTGCGGCACCCGAGCGCGGCCGGGAAGCGCGGGTTCAGGAGGCTCCCCTTCGGCATCACGACGTGGAGCAGCGGGTAGAAGCCGTCGTTGAAGAGGATCTGGGGATCGTTGACCATGATCAGGTAGATCCCGATGAACATCTTGAACATGCCCTCGGAGAGGTAGAAGTTCACCGGCCCGAGGGCCTGGGGATCGGTGCCCGACCAGTCGAAGAAGGCGTGGTCGCCCTCCCGCCAGATCGTCAGCTGCATCTTGAACGGGCCGTTGCCGAGGCCGTCGTCGTCGACATAGTCGACGAACGTCTGCGGCTCCTCGGGGATCGCGAGCTGGATCAGGACCTCATCGCGTTGTACGTCCGGTCGAGGAGCGCCTGCAGCGCGGCGAGGTAGGTCTCCTTGCCGAAGCGGTCGCAGAGCTCCATCACGCGCTTCTCGCCCGCGCGGCAGCCGGCGACGATCGCGAACAGGTCGGCCCGGTTCATCTCCGGGTTGCGGACGTTGTTGAGGATCAGCCGGAGGACGTCCTCCTGCACCTCGCCCCGCTCGATGATCTTGAGCGGCGGGATGATGATCCCCTCCTCGAAGATCGTCCGCGCCCCCGTGGGCAGCGAGCCGGGGAGCGGGCCGCCCGCGTCCATCTGGTGCCCGAACTGCGACGACCAGCCGACGAGCTCGTCGTCGTAGAAGATCGGGACGAGCACGAGCCAGTCGTTCGTGTGCGAGATCGAGGCCGAGCACTTGAACGGGTCCGACGTGAGGATCACGTCGCCCGGGTACACGCCGCGGTCCCAGCTCCTCCATCATCTCGTTGATGTAGGCGCCGAACTGGCCCACGACCATGCGGCCGCGGGGGTCGGTGATCATCGGGAACTCGTCGTGCTGCTCCCGGATCACCGGGCTCATCGCCGAGCGGAAGAGCACGGCGTCCATCTCGTAGCGGGTGCTCTTGAGCGCTCCCTCGATGATGTCGAGCGTGACCGGATCGATCTCGACCCCGGTCGGGATCTCGGCGATCTGCGGCTTGTCGGTGGTGATGGTCGCCATCGTCCCCCCTACGCCTTCGGGTTGATGAGGATGTTGAAGTTCACGTCGATCTCCGCCGCGTAGCCGGGCAGGACGACCGTCGTCGAGTCGAACTCGGTGACGATCGCCGGCCCGTCGAACCGGTTGCCCGGCGCGAGCTTCGCACGGTCGTAGATCTTCGTCGGCAGGCGCTCTCCCTTGAACACGATCTCGTGCTCCTCGGAGACGGCGCCGGACGCGTCGGCGTCCCCCGGGCTGCCGACCGGCAGCTCCGGCTTCGGGACGGCGCCCGAGCCGATCGCCCGGAGGTTGACGATCTCGCAGGCCGTGCCGGGCATGCGGAACCCGTACAGCTGCTCGTGGAGGACGTTGAAGCGCTCCTCGAGCGCGTCGAGGCCGCCCTTCACCTCGTCGGGGTCGATCGCGACCGGGATCTCGTAGCCCTGGCGGTGGTAGCGCATGTCGGCCGTGTACGTGATCGAGCGCGCGTCGGCCGGGATGCCCTCGTTGTCCAGCCACTCGGTCGGCCCGCTCGCCGAGCGCGACGAGGATCGTGCCGACCTCCGGCCGGATCGGCCTCCCCGAGCACCCGGATGTACGTCTGCGCGAACTCGTCGCGGAAGTCCGCGACGAGGTCGCCGATCGCGCACAGGAGGCCCGGCGCCGGCGGGACGAGCACCGGGAACGAGCCCATGATCTCGGCGACGGCGTTCGCGTGGAGCGGCCCGGCGCCGCCGTACGCGACGAGCGCGAACTCGCGCGGGTCGTGGCCGCGCTGCACCGAGACGAGTCGCAGCGCGCCGGCCATGTTCTCGTTCACGATCGCGAGGATCCCCTCGGCTGCCTCCTCGGCCGAGCCGAGCCCCATCGCGTCGGCGATCGTCTGCACCGAGGCGCGCGCAGCGTCGGCGTCGAGCTGCATCTCCCCGCCGAGCAGCCTCGGCGGTAGGTGGCCGAGGACGACGTTCGCGTCGGTCACGGTCGGCTCCTGGCCGCCGCGCGCAGTACGACGCAGGCCCCGGATCGGCGCCCGCCGACTGCGGCCCGACGCGAAGCGCCTTCGTCAGCTCCGGCACGTGCGCGATCGAGCCGCCGCCGGCGCCCACCGTGTGGACGTTGACCGACGGGACCTTGATCCGGAAGTGGCTGATCGACGTCTCGCGGCCGATCGTCGGCTCGCCGTTCTGGCAGAGGGCGACGTCGGTCGACGTGCCGCCCATGTCGAACGTGAGGATGTCGTCGAAGCCCGCCTTGCGCGCGACGTAGAGCGCGCCGGCGACGCCGCCGGAGGGGCCGGAGAGGATCCCGTAGATCGGGTTCCGCGCCGCCTCGGTCGTCGTCATCAGGCCGGCGTCCGAGCGAAGGATGTTGACGTCGCCGGTGGCGCCGATCCCCTTCAGCTGCTTCTGCAGCCCGTCGATGTACGTGGCGACCTTCGGCCGGACGTAGGAGTTCATGCACGCCGTCAGCGTCCGCTCGTACTCGCGGAACTCCGGCAGGACGTGCGCGGAGAGCGTCACCGGGAAGCCCGGGTAGAGGCGCTCGACGATCTCGCCGATCCGCTCCTCGTGGGCGGGGTTGACGTACGAGTTGATCAGGCCGACGGTGAGCGACTCGACGCCCGACTCGACGAGGTCGCGGACGATTCCCTCGACCTGCTTCTCGTCGACCTCGACGACGGTCTCGCCGCGCGGCCCCATCCGCTCCACGGCCTCGCGCGTGTCGGCGAGCGAGGCGGGCGGGTCGGGCTTCATGCATGATGATCCAGCCGGCGAGCGGTCCCGGCGTCTGCGAGCGCGCCAGGTGGAGGATCTGGGCGAACCCCTGGGTCGTGATCAGCCCGACCCGGGCGCCCTTCGACTCGAGCACGGCGTTGGTCGCGACCGTCGTGCCGTGGAGGATGTTGCGGAGGTCGCCGACGGCGACGCCCGACTCCTCGCAGATCCGGCGGACGCCGACGAGGACGCCCTCCGACGGGTCGGCGGGCGTCGACGGCGTCTTCACCCGGTACTGCGCGCGCGACCCTTCGTCGCCGACCAGGAAGAGATCCGTGAACGTCCCTCCCACGTCGACTCCGAGCCTGAATGCCATTCCTCTCCTCCGTCTTCAGAGCGCCATGACCGGCGCGAACGCCCCGGCCTTGTAGACCTGCCCCTCGAGCGGCCGTCCCAGCCGGCCCTCGAGCCAGCTCGAGACCTCGATCAGCCGGTCGAGGTCGATGCCCGTCTCGATGCCCTCGCCGTGGAGGAGATAGACGAGATCCTCCGTCGCGATGTTCCCGGTCGCGCGCGGCGCGAACGGGCAGCCGCCGATCCCGCCGACCGAGGCGTCGAGCACCGTCGCGCCCGCCTCGAGCGCGACGAGCGCGTTCGCGTACCCCGTGCTCCGCGTGTTGTGGAGGTGGACGCCCACTGGAACGCCGAGCTTCGCACCTTCGCCGACGAGGTGCCGCACCTGCCGCGGCACGCCGACGCCGACCGTGTCCGCGAAGACGATCTCGTCCGCGCCGCCCGTCGACGAAGCGCGCCGCGAGCTCGAGCACCCGCCCCGGGTCGATGGCGCCCTCGAACGGGCAGCCGAACGACGTCCCGAGCGTGACGGTCGCGCGGACGCCGTCGGCCTTCGCGCGCGTGACGACCCGCTCGCCCGCGACGACCGATTCCTCCGTCGAGGCGCCGGCGTTCCGCTGGTTGAACTCCTCGCTGACGGCGAACGCGTAGTGCGCCTCGGTCAGCGTCGTCGTCGCGAAGCGGTCGTAGCCGCGCTCGTTGAGCACGAGGCCGGCGTAGGTCACGCCGTCCTCGGGGTGGATCGCGGCGACGACCTCCTCGGCGCCGGCCATCTGCGGCACGCGTCCCGGGTGGACGAAGCTCACGGCCTCGATCCGCGGCAGCCCGGCGGCCGCGAGCCGGTCGACGAGCTCGGCCCGTACCGGCGGGCTCGAGCGTGACCGCGTCGTTCTGGAGCCCGTCGCGGGGCCCGACGTCGCAGATCGTGACGGCGGCGCTCAGATCACACCTGCCTCGCGGAGGCTCGCGCGCTCGTCCTCGTCGAGGCCGAGGAGCTCGCCGTAGACCTCGTCGTTGTGGCTCCCCATCTCCCAGGTGGCCGACCACCGCACGGCGCCGGGCGTCCGCGTGAGCTTCGGCACGATGCCGGGCCCGATGTACGGCCCGAACTCCGGGTCGACGTGCTCGAGGAGCATGTCGCGCGCGCGGAACTGCGGGTCCTCGAAGATGTCGGCGATCGTGTAGATGGGGCCGCAGATCACGCCGGCCTCGTTGAGGATCCGGTCGATCTCCGCCGCGTCGTGCTCGCGCGCCCAGTCGGCGACGATCCCCTCGATCTCGTCCTGGTTGTCGCCGCGCGCGAGGTGGGTGGCGAAGCGCTCGTCGTCGGCGAGCTCGGCCCTGCCCATCGCCTCGCAGAGCCGGCGGAAGACGTTGTCGGCGTTCGCCGCGATGACCATCCACTTGTCGTCGCGCGACTTGAAGATGTTGCTCGGCGCGACGCCCTTCAGGTTCGTGCCCTGCGGGCCGCGGACGATGCCGAGCCGGTCGTACTCGGGCACGGTGCTCTCGAGCATCGCGAACGACGCCTCCATCAGCGAGACGTCGACCACCTGGCCGAGCCCGCCGCCCGGCGACGTCGCGCTCAGTAGATCGCGGCGAGGATCCCCTGCGCGGCGAACATGCCGGCGAGCGAGTCGCCCAGCGAGAGGTGCATGCGCGGCGGCGCCTCGCCGGGTAGCCGTTCACGTGGCGGAGGCCGCCCATCGCCTCGGAGACGGACGCGAAGCCGGCGCGCTCGGCGTACGGGCCCGTCTGGCCGTAGCCGGAGACGCGCGCGAGGATCACGCGGGGGTTGACCTCGCTCATGCGGTCGTAGCCGATCCCCCAGCGCTCGAGCGTGCCCGGCCGGAAGTTCTCGGTCACCACGTCCGCGTGCTCGACCAGCCGGAGGAGCAGCTCCTGCCCGCGCTGCTCCCTCAGGTTCAGCGTGATGCACTTCTTGTTGCGCGACTGGACGGGCCACCAGAGCGAGTGGCCCTCGTAGCGCGCCTTCCCCCACTCGCGGATCGGGTCGGGCTTGCCGGGCGCCTCGACCTTGATGATCTCGGCGCCGAGGTCGCCGAGCAGCCGGCCCGTGAACGGGCCGGCGAGGAGCGTCCCGAGCTCGACGACCCGGAGGCCGGTGAGCGGCCCGCCGGCCGGAACCGCGGTCTCCGTCACTCCCCGGCCTCCCCGTTCGAGCCGGGCCTGCGCGTTGACGTGCGCGACGAGGACGTCCCGCGCCTCGAAGACGTGCTCGCGCATCACGAGCTCCGCGCGCTCGCCGTCGCGCTGCTCGAGCGCGGTCACGAGCTGGAGGTGGGTGTGGAGCGACGCGGACGCCTGCGCGGGCGAGTACCAGACGTACGACTTGTAGACGAGCGGCAGCGCGATGACCTGGCGCACCATGCCGGCCAGCCGCTCGCTGCCGGCGGCGTCGAGGATCACCTGGTGGAAGAGGTTGTTCTCGGTGACGAGCGCCTGGAGGTCGTCGCCGCCGAGGAGCCGCGAGAACCGGTCGCAGCTGGCCCGGAGCTCGTCGAGCTGCTCGGGCGTGACGCGGCCCGCCGCCCGGCGCGCCGCGTGACCCTCGAGCACCGCCCGGAGGTCGTACATCTCCTCGAGCTCTGCAGCGTCGTAGGCGCGAACCGTCGCGCCGCGGTTCGGCGTCGCCTCGAGCAGGCCCTCGGTCTGGAGGACGAGCAGCGCCTCGCGGATCGGCGTCCGGCTGATGCCGAGCTGCTGCGCGAGCTCCTCCTCCTTGAGCCGCTGTCCCGGCGCGACGCGGCCGTCGACGACCGCCTGCCGGATGAGGTCGGCGGCGGCCGCGCTGGCGGTCCGGGCGAGAGGGGCCTGTCCCTCGAAGATCGCTCCCACCAACGGCGACCATACAGTATGCAAGAAGCGTCTTGAAGCACCCTCAGGCACGGTCGGCGACCGCCTGCGGCGGCAGCCGGAACGCGAGCGCAGCGCCGATCCCGGCCACGACGGCGGTGGTGATCCAGAGCACATCCCAACCCACCGCGTCGACGAGCGCGCCGAGGATCGGCGTCGCGATTCCCGAGAGGACGAAGACGACGGTCGCGGCGACGGCGACCGAGCGGCCGGCGAGCGACGGATCGACCCGCTCGCCCGCGCTGAGGTACACGAGCGCGTTCCAGCCGAGCGCGCCGAGGCCGAACACGACGGCCGCGGCGACCACCGCGACCGCGCCGGCGTGCAACGCGACGCCGAACACGAGCGCGCCGATGGAGGCGACGACGCCGACCTCGACGAGCGTGCGGACGCGGCGTGCGCCGCCGCCGCGGTCGGCGACCGATCCCCAGGCGATGCGCGCGGCCATCGCCGCGATGTTCACCGCGAAGTACGCGATCGAGGCCGTCAGCTCCGAGTGCCCCGCCTCCTCGACCGCGGGGACGAGGTACGCGAGCAAAGCCTGGAGCACGACGATGTAGCACGCCGCGACGGCGAGGAGCGTCGGGACGCCCGGGGAGCGGAGGATGGCCGCGAACGACCCGCGCTCGCTGAACCGCCGGTCCGCGCCGGTCCGCGGAGACGACGGCCGCGAACCAGCAGCCGCTCACCGCGACGGCCGCGGCCGAGGCGGCGAGCGTCAGCTCCGAGCCGCCGACCGCGTAGAGCGCCGGATAGAGGATCGCGGCGACCGCCCCGCCGAGCGGCACGGCCGTCTGCCGCACGCCGAGCGCCCAGCCGCGCCGGGCTGCCGGGTACGCGCGGAACAACGCGCCCGTCCCGGCGATCGGCACGACCGACGAGCCGAGGCCGAAGACGAAGAGCCCGACGAAGAGCGCCTCCTTCGAGCCGGCGAGCGCCGCGAGCGCGAGCCCGACGGCGCCGATCGCAGTCCCGCCGAGCATCGCGCTCCGCGCCCCGATCCGGTCGACGAGGACACCGGCCGCGACCAGCGACAACCCCGAGCCGAGAAGCCCTGCCGTGAGTACCGCGCCGAGCTCGAAGAGCGTGAGGTCGAAGTCGTCGAGCAGCTCCGGCCCGACCGCGGGGAGGCCGAAGTTCACGACCGAGACCGCGGCCTGCGCGGTGACCGCACCGGCGAGCACGGTGCCGGGCGCCCTCCGGGAGAGTGCGGTCACCCGCAGGATTATCCTTGGCGCGTGGATCGCGACGCGGTCGCACGCGCCGGCCGGCGCGCCCAGGCGGAGGAAGCCCTCGTCTTCGAGCGCGAGCGCGAGGCGGCGCTCCGCCAGCAGGTTGCCGAGCTCGTCCTCGAGGAGGAAGGCGCCCGTGTCGACGCGGCGGCCTTCGCAACGCTCGACGAGGACGAGATCCGACTCGTGCGCGCGGCGCTCGGACAGGTCGACGAGGACGACGTCGACGAGGAGGATCCGTTCGCCGACGACCTCTACGTCGTCTTCGAGGACGAGCCCGACGAGCCGGAGGACGACGAGGACGAGGCGTCGCGCCTGCAGGGCGAGATCGAGGAGTCGCTCCGCACCCAGGCGGCGCTCGAGCGCTTCATCGCCGCGCTCGATGCGCCGGCCCCGACCGAGGCACGCTGACCCCGGCCGGGGGGCTCGTCACCCGAAAGCTGCCTCAGCCTCGGAGCGGCACCGCGTACGACGGCATCGGTGCGCCGGTCGCGCCGCGGAGCTTGAGCGGAAGACCGAGGAACGCGAACTCGTACTGCTTCTCGGCTGCGATCTCGTTCATGTCGACGACCTCGATGATCTGCGCGCCGGCGGTCGCGAACATGTAGCAGTGCACCGGGAGGAACACGTTCTCCTCCTCCGAGGGCAGCACTTCCAGGCCGATCGTGTCGCCCGCGATGCACATCGCGCCGGTCTCCTCGCAGAGCCACTTGGCCGCGTCGAGGCCGATGCCGGGCGTGTTCTTCAGGTAGCCGTCGAAGTCGGGCCAGACGTTCATGCGCCCCGTGCGGACGAGCACGACGTCGCCCTTGCGGAGCTCGACGCCCTGCTTCGCGACGGTGTCCTGCAGGTCCTTCGGCGTGATCGCATACGCGTCGTCGAGGACGTCGACATCGTGCATCCCGGCGACGTCGAGCAGGACGCCGCGCGCGATGACGGGCGGGAACTTCTCGAGCCCGCCCTTGTTCCAGATCCGGCTGCCGAGGTCGCGGTCGGCCTCCCAGCCGTTCCAGAACTTCCCGTAGAAGCCGAGGTGGTTGAGCGTGTCGATGTGCGTCCCGCAGTGCGTGTACATGTGGATCGAGTCGCCGCAGTACGAGTAGGTCTCGTGCACCTCGGAGCCGACGCCCGAGAGGTTGTCGTTCACCGAGCCCTGAGGCGTGTGCGTCATCCAGATGCCGTACGGCGGGTCGCCCGCCGCGACCCACGACGGCATGCCGACGAAGTACTCGACGTTGAGGTCGAACACGTGGCGGCCGTCGAGATGGTCGAGGATGGCCGCCGTCGACTCGGGCGTCACCCAGTTCAGCCGGCCGATCTCGTCGTCCGCCCCCCACGGGCTCTTCGAGACCTTCAGGCCGCCTTGCTCGAGGATCGCCTCGGGGACGAGCTCGGGATCTGCCATCGCGCCGCTCCTCCTTCTCCGTCGTTGGGGGGTTTCGGGCGAGCCTACTCTCCTGCCTCGCCCGGGTCGAAGCGGAGGTAGACCGCCGAGTAGTCGAGCGCGCCGCGGCCGTCGCGCTGCGCGTCGCGATAGGCGACGAGGGCCGCCCGCGCGATCGTGGGATCGACGCCGTGCGCCTCGGCGAGCTCGAGTGCGAGCTCCATGTCCTTCGCGATGAGGTCGAGCGCGAACAGCGGCGCGAAGCCGTTCGAGGACGGGTGCGCGTCGTCGGCGCCTGCGAGCGGGAAGCGCGTCCGGAGCACGCGCGAGTCGCCGGTGGACGCGCTCACGAGCTCGTAGAGCACGCGCGGGTCGATCCCCTCCCGCGCCGCGATCGCGCACGACTCGGCGATCGCCGCCATCGTCGCGCCGGCGATCAGGTTGTTGCAGAGCTTCGCCGCCTGGCCGGCGCCGTGCGGACCGACGAGGACGACGAGGCGCCCGAGGATCTCGAAGAGCGGCAGCGCCCGCCGGAAGGCGGGCTCATCGCCGCCGACCATGATCGTCAGCGTCGCTTCCTCGGCGCCCCGCGGCCCGCCGCTCACCGGCGCATCGAGGACGTCCAGCTCCGCGCATTCGGACGCCAGCCGCCGCGCGAGCGCGGGCGGGCTCGTCGACATGTCGAGGAGGAGCGTCCCCGGCCCGGCGCCGTCCCGCACGCCGTCCGCGCCGAGCACCACCGCCTCGACCGTGCCCGGCGTGGGGAGCGAGAGGAGAACCACGTCGGCCCCCTCGGCCGCCGCCGCCGACGTCGCCGCAGCCCGCGCCCCGAGGAGCTCGACACGCTCCGGATCCACATCGCAGCCCACCACGTCGTGCCCGGCGTCGACGAGGTGGCGCGCCATCGGGAGCCCCATCGTCCCGAGGCCGATCACCGCGACGCGGGTCACGGCCGGCTCAGGAGAGCTCGCTGCCGAAGGCGCCGAGCCGCGCGTGCGGCCTGCCGCCCGACGCGACCACGATCCAGATCACGAGCTCGTCTGCCCGCGGCGCGTCGGGGATGCGCACCTCGAAGGTCTGGTGGTGGGAGCGGACGGTGTGGTCGTCCTTGTGCTTGACCGCGACGTCGAGCGGCGCACCCGCGGCACCGCGCTTCTCGGCCGCGGGGAGGAGCGCCGTCCCCTGGATCGCGTCGCGCACCTTGTTGCCGAAGCGCAGGTTGTGGATCACCGCCGAGCCGTGCTCCACGTCGCCGTCGAGCCCGACGAGTGCGCCCTTGCCGACCCCCTCCGCGGGGGCCTCCAGGAGCGCCAGCGCCCGCTCGGTGAGCAACTCGCCGAGCGGCTCGCAGTAGCGCTCGATCAGCGGCTCGAGGTCGTCGACGAACCGGCCGGCGAACGGGTTCTCGACGACGGCGCCCGCCGCGACCATGCGCGTCGGCGGAGCGACCGGCCGGCCGCCCTCCCGCTCGACGTCCTCGACGATCGTGACCACCTTTCGCAGACCGTCGAGCGCCACGCGAGCGAGCATATCTCGCTCACGAAGCCGATAATCGGCACGTGTCGGCGCTCGAGGACGTACTGGGCGACCTGCTCGAGACGACCCGTGCGAGCCGGGTCACGCTGCGCCGCGACATCCCCGGCGAGTCGGCGTTCCCCGTCGTCGCGGAGGCCCTTGCGCCGGGCGTCGGCTCATTGCGGGAGGAACGCTCGGTCCACCTTCCGAGTCAGCCGGTCGTCCTCGAGATGCTCTCCGGACGACAGGTCGTGCAGGTCGACGCCGCGGCCGCGTACGACGATCCCGCGTTCCAGCGGATGCTCGAGGTGTACGGCGGGCTCGCGGCGCAGATCGTGACGCCGGTGATGCGGGACGGGACCCTCGAGGCGATCGTCTCCGTCCACCAACTCGGGGCACCGAGACGGTGGACCGACGACGAGGTCGCGGCGGCGACGCGGGCCGCCGAGCGCGTGCGGGAGCTCCTGTGAGGATCCCTGCGACGGGTGCGCACAACCGCTGGCACCCGGAGATCGACCCCGTCGCCGCGGTCCCGCCAGGAAGGGTCGTGACCCTCGAGACACGGGACGGGCTCGACGGTCAGCTCACCCGCGAGAGCACCCACGCCGACTGCGCGCGCTTCGACGACGGGCTGGCCCATCCGCTGACGGGCCCGCTGTTCGTCGACGGTGCCGAGCCCGGAGACGTGCTCGAGGTCGAGATCCTCGAGTACGAGACGCCTGCGTTCGGAGTGAACTGCGTGATCCCCGGCTTCGGCTTCCTCGCCGACGTCTTCACCGAGCCGTTCCTCGTCCCGTGGGAGCTCGACGGCGACGTTGCGCGGTCGGCGGAGCTCCCCGGCATCGCCGTGCCGGCGTGCGTGCACGCGGGTGTGATCGGGGTGGCGCCGTCGCACGAGCTGATGGAGGCGCAGCGGGCGCGGGAGGAACGGATCCGCGCCGCCGGCGGGGACGTGGCCGATGAGCGCCCGCGAGTCCGCAATCCCGCCGACCGCGGCGGGCGGGCTGCGCACGATCCCGCCGCGCGAGACCGGCGGCAACATGGACATCCGCCGCCTCGTCGTCGGCTCGACGCTGCTGCTGCCGGTGCACGTGCGCGGCGCGCTGCTCTCGCTCGGTGACGTCCACTTCGCGCAGGGCGACGGCGAGGTGTGCGGCACGGGGATCGAGATCGCGGCGGCGGTCACGGTCCGACTCGGCCTTCGCAAGGCCCCGAGCTGGGTGCCGCGCTTCCCGGCCTACCTGACGCCTCCGGACAGGCCCGTCGCCCGCTTCGCGACGACGGGGATCTCCGAGGACGCGCCGATGGACCTGACGGCCGCCGGCCGCGCTGCCCTGCTCGCGATGATCGACTGGCTCGAGGCGGAGCACGGCGTTTCGCGCCCGGCGGCCTACTGCCTCTGCTCGGCGTGCGTCGACCTCCACCTCTCCGAGGTCGTCGACATCCCGTTCCCGCTCGTCTCGGCGCTCATTCCGCTCGACGTCTTCGAGGAGGGCGTGCCGGGCTGATCAGCCGGCGACCGCGATCGCCTCGATCTCGATCTCCAGCTCGGGGAGCGCGAGCGAGGTCACCTGAACGATCGTG
The DNA here is from genome assembly GCA_963706915.1 of uncultured Actinomycetes bacterium. Taxonomy (GTDB): domain Bacteria; phylum Actinomycetota; class Thermoleophilia; order Gaiellales; family Gaiellaceae; genus Gaiella. The sequence continues at coordinate 69,053 of CAVPOH010000004.1, read as the reverse complement.
TCCGCCGGGTACGGCGGGGTGAACCACTTGCCGCGCAGCTCCACGATCTTCGGGAAGTTGGCCATGTCGGTGAGGAAGATCGTCACCTTGACGACGCGGTCGAGGCTCGAGCCGCCGGCCTCGAGGACCCGCTGCAGGTTCCGGAACACCTGCTCCGCCTGCGCGTCGAAGTCGCCGACGCCGACGAGCCCGCCGTTCTCGTCGATCGCCGCCTGTCCGGAGATCAGCAGCAGGTCGCCGACCCGGAAGCCCTGCGAGAGCCGGTAGGGCTCGTACGGATCGGGGTCGAGCCGGATCGGAGCGACGTCCGTCACGTCGAGATCATCTTCTTCTCGATCCCGACACCGGCCGCGATCGCCCGCTCGACCTCGAGCGGCACCGTCGCCGAGTCCTGGAGCGCGATGCCCGTCGAGTCGAACACCGTGATCTGGTCGTCCGACTGGCGGCCCTCGAGCTCGCCGCAGATCACCTTGCCGATCTCGCCCGCGATGTCGTCCTCGCTGATGAGGCCCTCCCGGAGCGGGACGTTGATCTCGCCGTCGGGGACGCACTGGCGGATGTCGTCGACGAACACGCGGCCCCGCCGGAGCAGGCCGGGGTGGAGCTCCTGCTCCCCCTCGAGGTCGGCGCCGAGCGCCGCGAGGTGCGCGCCCTCCTTCACCCACGCCTCGTCGACGATCCAGCTGCGGGCGTGCGTGCCGGTGACGATGACGTCCGCGTCCTCCACCGCCGTCCGGACGTCGGTCGTGCCGACGAGCCGGAGGTGCGGGTAGCGAGGAGCCTGCTCGGCCAGGAAGCGGTCGACCGACTCCTGCGAGCGGCTCCAGATCCGGACCTCGTCCCAGGCGAAGACCGTGTCGCAGGTCGCGAGCGTCCCCTCGCCGACGCTGCCCGTTCCGAGGATCGCGAGGACGGTCGAGCCCGGTCGTGCCAGCCATTTCGCCGAGACCGCGGCGGATGCTCCCGTCCGCATGAGCGTGTGGTACGAGCCGTCGCAGATCGCGAGCGGGAACCCCGTCTCCGGGTGCGTGTAGACGAGGATCGAGAACACCGCCGGCAGCTCGTAGCGGGCGTTGTCCTCCCGGATCGAGACCCACTTGCAGGCGGCCGCCTCCGGCTCCTCGATCCAGGAGGGCATGACCTCCCACTCGCCGCGGTAGCGGTCGAGGACGATGTGGCCCTTCGGCTCCATGTAGACGCGTCCGAGGCCGTGCATCCGGAACGCGTGCTCGACGCAGTCGACGTACTCGGCAGGAGTGAGCAGCCCGATCATGTCGGCGCGGCCGAGGATGAGCGTCTTACGGTTCCGCCAGCTCTCCACCGGCCGATTCTACGTCCCGCACGACGAGGTCAACGAGCGGCCCGACGTCCGGGTACGGGGCGAGCCGGCGGCGCGCCTTCTCGAGCTGACGGCGCGCGCGGTCCGCCTCCCCGACCTGCGCGCGATAGCCCGCAGCGCCGAGGTGATGCAGCCCGCGAACGAGCTCCTCCTGGTCGCCGGCGAGGCCGAAGACGTCGGCGAGTCGGGCCGTGGCGACGAGGTACTCGCCTCGCTCGAGCGAGCGCTCGGCGTCCCAGACGGCGGCCTGGACCCGGGCCTCGCGGGGCGGCCACTCGTCGTCCACGCCGGCGACCGTACCTGCCGCGTGCCCGCACGTCAGCGGCCGCATACTTCGGCGCGTGGAGCGGATCCGGTTCTACTTCGACGTCGTCTGCCCGTACTCGTACATGGAGTCCCGCGTCGTCGAGGCGGCCGAGGACTCGGGGCGCCTCGAGGTCGAGTGGCTCCCCTTCGAGCTCCGGCCCGCCCCGAAGCCGCTGCTCGAGGTCCGCGGCGACCACCTCCGCACGGACTGGACGCAGACCGTGTACCGCCGCGCGCTGGCGGCGGGTGTCGAGATCCACCTGCCGCGCTTCCAGCCGCGCTCGACGCTCCCGATGGCTGCCTGCCTCTGGGCGAACGACGAGGGCCGGCTCCGGGAGCTCAAGCACGCGCTCTACGAGGCGTTCTTCTGCGAAGGGCTCGACATCGCGACCGACGCGGAGATCGGGCGCGCCGCCGGGATCGCGGGACTCGACCCGGTCGCGGCGGTCACCGCGGCGTACGACCACGCGAACATCGAGCGGCTCCGCTCCATCCGGCGCGAGGCGGAGGCCGCGGGCGTCGCCGGAGTGCCGACGCTCCTCACCGAGGACGGCCGCACGCACTGGGGCATGGGCGGCGTCGAGCGTCTCCTCTCCGCCGAGCCGCTCGTCCCGCGCGCGACCGGCTGAGCCCGGCAACGGGTATAGGGTCGCTCCGATGGTCACGGGAGTCGATCGCGAGCGGAGCGCCGCCCGGATCGAGCGCGAGATCGAGATGCTCTCCGGCCCGGGCTTCACCACCAGCAGCGAGGCGATCCGCCGCTACGCGTACACGCCGGAGTACCGACGGACGCTCGACCACTTCAGGACGGCGCTGCGAGGAGCTCGGCTTCACCGTCACCGAGGACCCGCTCGGGACGCTCGTCGCGCGCAACCGTCCTCCGGGCGAGCCGGTCTTCGGCGTCGGCTCCCACTGCGACTCGAACCGCAACGGCGGCCGCTACGACGGGACGATGGGCGTCGTCACCGCGCTCGAGGTGTGCCGTCTGAGCGCCGAGCACGGCCTCGACCTCCCCCTTCAGGTCATCTCGTTCCTCGAGGAGGAGGGCTCGGGCTTCGGGCAGATGCTCCTGGGAAGCCGGATCATGCTGCAGCGCGTCACGGAGGACGACCTGCGCGAGCGCTTCCGCGCGATCGACGACGGCCGCAGCTTCTGGGAGCACGCGGAGGCGGCGGGGTACGACCCGGGCCGCTGGCGCGAGTCGATCCACGTCCTCGACGACCTGGGCGGATGGATCGAGATGCACATCGAGCAGGCCCGCGTCCTGCAGGACACGGGCAAGCGGATCGGCGTCGTCAACGCGATCGCCGGCTACGTCCACGCCGACGTCCACGTGCAGGGCCGCGGCGACCACGCCGGGGCGACGCCGATGGGCCTTCGACTCGACCCGACGACGGTGCTCGCCGAGACGGTGCTCGAGCTGGAGCGGCTCGCCACGGCGGCCGGGCACGGCACCGTCGGGACCGTGGGCGAGATCGAGGTCGACCCGGGCCTCATCAACGCGGTTGCCGCGAACCTGCGGTTCTCGCTCGACATGCGCGGGCCCGAGGACGAGCGCTTCCGGGGCGTCGCGCGCGACATCGCCGCGTTCGCATCCGCCGCGGCGGAACGCCGCGGGATGACGGCGCGGTACGCGGAGCGACAGACGCTGCCCGCGACGGCGCTCGACGGGCGGATCGTCGCCGCTCTCGAGGCCGCTGCTGCGGAGACCGGCGAGCCCTGGACGACGATGCACTCCGGCGCCGCGCACGACACGATGTGCGTCGCGGAGCGGGTCCCGAGCGCGATGGTCTTCGTGCCGTGCAGGGACGGGATCAGCCACCACCCCGCCGAGGAAGCCGATCCAGCGGACGCGGCGCTCGCCGCCGAGATCATCCTGCAGGCGATCGCCACGCTGGTGTGACGAGGGCGCTCGCCGCCCAGATCCCGGCGAGGACGGCGAACGACCAGACGCCGGCGTCCGCGGCGAACGCGAGGCCCGTCGAGGGCGGTGCCCGCGAGGATCGTCGCGGCCCCGGAGGCGTTCACGAAGCCGATCGCGGTCGCCGGGCTCCGTGGGTAGAGCGCCGCGGCGCCGGTGAATGCCGGCGCGAACGAGATCCCGGCGACAAGGCCGACGACGAGCGCACCGGCGACGGCGAGCCCGGCAGAGCCGGCGGTGAGCGCCAGCGTCCCGGCGGCTCCCACGAGCGCCGCGAGCACGATCGCCGCGCGAACGCGCGCCGGGTGGCGGTCGAGGATCCACCCGCCGAGCGGGCGCGAGACGACGCCGAGGACGAGGGTGAGCGAGCCGATCGCCCCGGCCGCCTCGCTCGAGAGTCCCGACTTCTCGCTCGAGGAGCGTGACGACCCAGTTCGCGATCACGACGCTCAGCCCGAAGGACGCCGCGAAGACCGCCGACAGGCGGAGTAGCCGGCCGTCGCGGGCGAGCGTCGAGCACCCGCGTCCGGTCGGAAGCGCCGCGGGCGACGCCCACGGGACGTGGCGCGGCGAGCAGCATCGCCGCCGCGACCGCCGATGACGGCGATCGCCGTCGCGTACGGGCGCGCGCCAGCCGAGCGACGGCTCGACGGCCGGGACGACGGCGAGCGCGACACCGCCGCCGGCCGTCGCGAGGCCGCCGTAGAGGCCCTGGGCGAAAGGCGACCCGCCCGACGCGCGGACGAAGTCGCTGCCGCCGATGAAGCCGAGCGCCGTCCCGACTCCGAGCAGAGCGCGAGCCCCGAGCGCGAGCGCGGGCTCCGGCGCGATGCAGGCGAGCACGTTTCCCAGGGCCATGACGGCGAGACCGGCGGCGCAGACCCGTCCAGGTCCGAGCCGGTCGCTCAGCCGCCCCGCAGGCAGCTGCATGAGCATGTGGACGAGGAACAGGACAGCGGTGAAGAGCCCGACCACGCCGAGCGAGGTGCCGTAGGCGTCGGCGAGCGACTCGGCGACGGCGCCGGTGTCGGCGATGTTCCAGCCCGCCGAGAAGCCGACGGCGCTGCCGCCGGCGACGGCTCGACCGCTCACGCCGGCCGCGGGCGCGAGATGATCGACGTCGTGGGCCCGCGCACCGGCACGGCCGGACTGTAGTAAGCACGTGGACGCCGTCCTGCTCGGCCTCCTCGCGGGCGCGCTGTTCGGCGCCATGACGGTCGCCGTCCGCGCCGGGCTCCTGCGCGGCGGGGATCCCGCGCTCGGCGGCGTCGTCATCACCGGCACGGCCTTCGTCGTCGCCTCGGCGCTCGCGATCCCGTCCGTCCTCGACGAGGGCCTCGACCTGGACACGCTGCTGCCGTTCGCCGCGATCGGCTTCTTCGTGCCCGGGCTCTCGCAGCTGCTCTTCATCGTCGCCGTCCGCTATGCAGGCCCCTCCCGCGCGGCGATCCTCATCGGCACGGCGCCGCTCGGCTCCGTGCTGCTCGCGATGGCCCTGCTCGACGAGCCGCTGCGACCGGTCATCCTCATCGGGACGGCGCTGATCGTGGCGGGCGGCGCGGCGCTGGCGCTCGACCCGGGCCGCCCGGCTGGCTTCCGCATGCTCGGTGTCGTGCTCGCTCTGTCGTGCGCGGCGCTCTTCGCCGCCCGCGACAACGCCGTGCGCTGGATCGCGCGCGACGACGACGTCCCGCCGCTCCAGGCGACCGCCGTGACGCTGCTGGCGGCAACGCTCGCGACGACGCTCTACGTGCTGATCACCCGCCGGGCCGTCACGCGAGCGCGCGCCCGCACGACCGCTCGCGCCTTCCTTCCCGCCGGGCTCCTCCTCGCGTTCGCGTACGGCGCGCTCGTGACGGGCTTCGACCGGGGCGACGTCGGGATCGTCGCGCCGCTGAACGCCACGCAGTCGCTGTGGGGCGTCGCGTTCGCGGCGCTCGTCTACGGGCAGCGCGAGGCGATCGGCCGCAGGACCGTGCTCGCGAGCGCGCTCATCGTCCTCGGGGGCGCCCTGATCGGCGCGTTCCGCTAGGGCGAGGCCGTCACCTCGACGGTCGAGGGGACGCTCTCGAGGTATGCGATCGCCTCGTCGACCGAGACGACGTCCGCGTACTTCGCCTGGATGTCGAACAGGTTCGCGTCGTGTGGCGCCTGCGCGCGGTCGCCGACGCACTCGCGCGGGACGAGCGTCGGCCAGCCGTACTGCAGGAGGTCGATCGCCGTCGCCCGGACGCAGCCGCTCGTCGTCGCGCCGCAGAGGATCACCGTGTCGACGCCCTGCGAGACGAGCACCGTTGCGAGGTTCGTGCCGAAGAACCCCGAGGCGCCCTTCTTCACGATCACCGTCTCGTCGTCGCGCCGGCCGAGGCGCTCGTCGATCTCGACCCAGCGGCCGCCGAGCTGGAGGTCACCGAGAGTCGGCACCTTCTGCAGCCAGAGACCGCCGTCCTTGAGGCTGGCGTCGAACCCGATCGTCGTGAAGACGGCCGGCAGGCCCTTGTCGCGCGCCGCGTCGAGCACCCGCCGCGTCGCCTCGACCTGCGGCGTCAGGTCGGAGCCGAGCGCGCAGTCGGGGTCCGTGAACCCGCACGAGAAGTCGATGACGAGCACGGCGGGGCGGGAGCCGAGCGTGACGCTCGCTCCCAGCCCCGCCTGCGCATAGACCGCGCGTGCCTGCTCGTCCGACATCAGACCGCGGCGGCCGTGCTCGCGAGGAGCTCCTCGCCGAAGCGCGCCCGCTTGACGAACTGGCCGGCGCCCGGCTCGGCGACGAGCTCGTCGTTCTCGACGATCACCTGGCCGCGGACGAGCACGACTTCCGGCGCGCCCGTGACCTCCTCGCCCTCGAACAGGTTGTAGTTGACGTTCGTGTGGTGGGTCTTCGCCGAGATCGTCAGCTTCTTCTCGGGATCCCAGACGACGATGTCCGCGTCCGACCCTGGCGCGATCGTGCCCTTGCGCGGGTAGAGCCCGAAGAGCTTCGCGACGTTCGTCGAGCACGAGCTCGACGAAGCGGTTCGGCGTGATCCGGCCCGTGCGGACGCCGTGCGTCCACATCATGTGGAGCCGGTTCTCGATCCCCGGCCCGCCGTTCGGCACGACCTGGAACTCGCGGCCGTTGATGCCCTTCTGCTCCGGCCAGTTGAACGGGCAGTGATCGGTCGAGACCGCGGACAGCGCGTCGGTCGCGATCGCCTTCCAGAGGTGCTCCTGGTGCTCCTTCGGCCGCGGCGGGGGCGTGTAGATGTACTTCGCGCCCTCCCAGTTCGGCGCCTCCATCATCGACTCGTCGACGAAGAAGTACTGGGTGCACGTCTCGCCCCAGATGCGCCAGCCCTTCTCGCGGGCGAGCGCGATCGGCTCGACGGCCGGCTGGCAGGAGACGTGGACGACGTAGAGCGGCGCGTCGGCGATGCGGGCGAGCTGGATCGCCCGGTTCGTCGCCTCGGCCTCGGTCTCCATCGGCCGGGTGCGCGCGTGCCAGATCGGGTCGTTCTTCCCCTCGGCGACGGCCTCCTTGACGATGACGTCGATCGCGTCCCCGTTCTCGGCGTGCACCATCACGAGCCCGCCGGTCTCGTGGGCCGTCCGCAGCACCTTGAAGAGCGTCTCGTCGTCGACCATGACCGCGCCCTTGTAGGCCATGAAGACCTTGTAGGACGTGACGCCCTCGTCGGGAAGCTTCGCGAGCTCCTCGAGCCCGCCGCCACTCTCGAGATCCGTGACGCCGATGTGGAACCCGACGTCGATCACCGGTGGGCAGCGCGTGATCTTCTCGTGGTACTTCTCGAGCGCCTGGGCGAAGGTGTCGCCCGGCGTCTGCATGCAGAAGTCGATCAGCGTCGTCGTGCCGCCGAACGCCGCGGCGGTCGTGCCGGACGTGAAGTCGTCGCAGGTCGTCGTCCCGCCGAAGAACATCTCGATGTGCGTGTGCGGGTCGATCGCCCCGGGCATCACGATCTTGCCGGTGGCGTCGATCGTCTTCTCCGCCGAGACGTCGAGCGAGGCACCGAGGAGCGCCACGCGCCCGTCCTCGAGGTAGACGTCGCCGACGTAGTCGTCGGCGGCCGTGAGGATGCGGCCGCCCTTGATCAGCACGGACATCGGATCACTCCCTTTCGACGGTAGGGCCTGCGTGGTGTATACGACGGTCCGCGCCGCACCGTCAAGTTGGGTCCGGCGGTCGCCGCTCGTGCCAGTCGGTGATCTGCTGGTAGGCGTGGGCCGCACGGAGGACGGTCGCCTCGCCGAGGCGCCGCCCGGTCAGCGCGACGCCGACGGGCAGGCCGTCGACGAGCCCGCACGGCACGCTGACGGTCGGGACGCCGAGGCAGCTCCACGGCGAGTTGAAGGGGATCAGCGACAGCCGGTAGGGCAGCGACTGCCCGGCAACCTCGACGGGGTCCTCGCCAATCCGAGGCGCGACGATGGGCATCTCCGGCGAGGCGAGGATGTCGAACCGCTCGAACAGCGGACGTGCCTCGCGCGCGAGCGCGCGCCGCGCCCGCTGGCCCGTGATCGACGCGGACGCCGGCAGGAGCAGGCCGGCGAGGAGGCGCGCCCGCACGTCGGCGCCGTAGTCCGCGAGCCGCGTCCGGAGCCACGGGAGGTGGGCCTCGGCCGCCTCCGGGAGCATCACGAGCTGCTGAACGACCTCGGCGCGCCGCAGGAACAAGGCGTCGACTCGCTCGACCCGTGCGCCGAGTCGCTCGAGCTCGCCGATCGCCGCCTGGACGGCCGCGACGACCCGCGGGTCGATCGGGACGCCCTCGAAGAGGTGCGCGACGACGCCGATCCGCAGGCCCTCGACGCCGCGCTCGATCCCCTCGAGGCAGGACTCGCCCACCACAGGGGTCGTCGAGGCGTCGTCGGGGTCCGGCCCGCCGATGACGTCGAGCAGGAGCGCGCAGTCCTCGGCCGTGTGCGCGAGCGGACCGACAGTGTCGTACGTCCAAGAGACGGGAATGACGCCGCGGTTCGGGACGCGGCCGGTGGTCGGCCGGATCCCGGTCACCCCGCAGAGCGCCGCCGGGATGCGGACCGAGCCCGCGGTGTCGGTTCCGAGCGCGCCCGGGACGAGGCGGGCCGCCACCGCCGCGCCGCTCCCGCCGCTCGAGCCACCGCAGATCCGCTCGGTGTCCCACGGGTTGTGGGCCGCTCCGAACGCCTGGCTCGTCGTCGACGCGCCCCAGGCGAACTCGTGCGTGTTGAGCTTCCCGACGATCACGGCGCCCGCCCGCCGCAGGCGGGCGACGACTGTGGCGTCCGCGGTCGCGAGGTTGTCCGCGAGGACCTTCGACGCCGCCGTCGTCTTCGTGCCCGCGACGTCGATCACGTCCTTCACGACCGATCGGGACGCCGTGGAGCGACCCGGTTGCCTCGGGCAGCGCCTCCGCCTCGGCCAGCGCCTCCTCCGCGCGCACGGTGATGAACGAGTTGTAGACCGGGTCGACGCGGTCGATCCGCTCGAGCGCGTCCTGCACCGCCTCGCGCGGCGAGAGCTCGCCCCGCCGGATCGCCTCCGCGAGCGCGGTCAGCGTCACGTCGCCTCCGGGTCCGGGAAGTACATCCCCGCCGGCGGGACGTCGCGGCCCGTTCCCTCTTCGAGCTCGCGGAGCGCCGGGAGCACCGTGCGGAGGAAGCCGAGGACCCCTTCGAGGTCGGCGTCGGTCGGGTCGACGCCCTGCGCGAGGGCCAGGGCGCGGAGCTCATCGAGCGACGGCACGGGGGTAGACTCGGCGGCCATGCCGATCTACGAGTACCGCTGCGAGGCGTGCGGGGAGAAGTTCGAGGAGTACCTCACGACGTCGACGAAGCCAGCGCCTCCGTGCCCGAAGTGCGGCGGTGACAAGGTCGAGCGGCTCCTCTCGCGGATCAACACCGAATGGCTCCCGAGCGACGTCGCCTGGGACCGCGTCGGCCGCTCCTGGGACTGACGGCGTGCCGTACGCGCAGATCGACGACGGCATCCAGCTGTACTACGAGCTGACCGGGCCGGAGGACGGGCCGGTCGTCATCCAGTTCGGCGGCGGGCTCTTCGGCCGGCACAACTTCGGCTTCGTCAACGACGGCTTCCGCGAGCGCGGCTTCCGGCTCCTCTCCTTCGACGCCCGGGGCTACGGCGCCTCGACGAGCCCGCGCGAGTGGTACACGATCGAGGGCTGGGCCGACGACGGCGCGAAGCTGCTCGACGCGCTCGGGCTCGACCGCGTCCTCGTCCACGGCACGTCGATGGGCGGGATGATCGCGATCGCCTTCACCGCGACCCACGCCGGCCGCGTCATCGCGACGTGCGCCGACGTCGCGTTCGCGAAGCCCGACGTCTACCGGGCGACCCTCTTCCGGGTCTGGCGCCGGATGGCCGAGTCCATGTCGTGGGACGACTTCTCCGACCACGTCACGACGCAGGCGGTCGGCGCCGCCTTCCTCGAGAGCGAGGAGGGCGAGGACACCTTCGCGACGGTGCGCACGGTGATCGGCGTCAACGACCCGTACACCGTCCGGCAGGCGTGCCTGGCGATGGAGCAGATGGACCTCTCGCCCCTGGTGCCGACGATCGAGCGGCCGATGCTGATGACGAACGGGACTCACGACATCCTCTGCCCGCCGGCGCTCGCCCCGTCCGGGCTCGGGGCGCGCAGGATGGCGGAGCTGAACCCGGCGATCACGACGCACGAGTTCCCCGACATCGGCCATGCCGACCTGCTCGAGTGCCCGGACGAGGCCGTACGCATCGTCTCCTCGTTCTTCGAGGCCGTGTTGTCGGACGACGCCGGCGTTCGCTGAGTCCGAGGCGGTCAGTGGAGCGGATTCGTCCCGGCCATCCAGATGATCACGCGCTTGAACTTCCCGTCGACGTCGAAGTCGAAGAAGTTGCAGTTGTGCATGTCGTTGAGCGAGCCGTCCTGCAGCTCGCCGATGTAGCCCTGCTCGGTGGCCACCTTCCCGGCCGCCTCCTCGACGACGATGTTCCGGATCTCGTGACGGATCGTCTTCGAGTTCGCGAAGAAGTCGGTGAACATCCGCCGGATCTCGGCGGCGCCGTCGAACGTCACCTGGTCGGTCTGGACGGTCATCGTCGCGTCGTCGGCGAAGTGCGCGAGCACGGCGTCGACGTCCATGGCGTCGACGGCGTCGAAGTACGTCTGCGGCGCGGCGGCGAGCGCCTCGCGCGACAGGGTGGCAGGGGTTGTTGCCATCGTTGCTCCCTTCGCTTCGAACGGTGCGGTGATCGTATGCTTTTGTCTTGCTCGCCAAGCGGGATTCGACAGGAGCCGAATCCCGCGGCTTGATCCCCGCCTGCGGCGGGGCACATTCTTGAAGGCGTCGCCTTACAGCGCCGCAACTACCGTCATTTCCTTTGCGCATGCACTGTCTGGTGGCCGGAGCGGCTCGTGAACGGCTCGATGCCGTCGACGTAGGAGAGGACGTCCTCGAGCGGCTCGACGTCGCCGAACTTCGCGTCGATGTCGAAGAGGTTCCACTCGACGACGCCCGGCACACGGTCACCCACGGCCTCGCGGACGACGATCGGACGGAAGCCCTGCGCGATCGCGTCCTCGGTCGTGTGCCGCACGCATCCGGCCATCGTCACGCCGGTGATGATCACCGTGTCGACGCCGAGCGCGTTCAGGTAGCTCGCGAGGTTCGTGCCGTGGAAGCCGCTCGCGCACTTCTTCACGAGCACGAGCTCGCCGTCGGCCGGCGCGATCCGGCTGTCGATCTCGACGTCCTCGGTCCCGACCTGCAGGAGCTCGCAGGGGATCTTGCGCCCCCAGAGGCCCATGTCCGAGTTCGGGCCGTCGACGTCCTGGTACGCCGTCGTCGTGTAGACGACGGGGACACCCTTCGCCCGGCCGGCCTCGTTGAGCGCCTGCACGGCCGGGATGATCGTCTCCATCCCGTCGCACGAGAACGCGTGGCCCGGCCTGGTCCAGGCATTGGCAAGGTCGATGTGGACGAGTGCGGGCCGACTTCCATAGCCGACCCGGCGCTGGAAGCCCCGACCCTGGTAGATGCCCGTGTCGGCGTCGAAGATCGTCTGGAGCGCGGCTCGCACCGCATCGGCATCGGTCATCACGCACCTCCCGGCGCTGGATGCTCGGCCCGCCAGTGGCGGGCGATGTCGGCCCGCGTCGCGACCCAGACGTCGTCGCGGGCCGCAACGTGCTCGAGGAACCGGCGGAGCCCGGCGATGCGGCCGGGACGCCCGACGATCCGGCAGTGGAGCCCGACGGACATGAGCCGGCCGCCCTCCGCGCGAAGCTCCTCTAGCGAGTCGATCAGGTACATGGCGAAGTCGTCGGCCGTCACGAACCCGTTCGGGAGCAGGAACTTGAAGTCGTTGGCGTCGAGCGTGTACGGGACGACGAGGTGGTCCGTCCCGTCGACGTCGAGCCAGTATGGGAGCTCGTCGGCGTAGGAGTCGGAGTCGTAGAGGAACCCGCCGTGCTCGACGACGAGCCGGCGCGTCACGTCCGTGCCGCGGCCCGTGTACCACCCGACGGGCCGCCGCCCGCAGACCCGCTCGATCGCCGCGACGGAGCGCTCGAGGTGGGCGCGCTCCTCCTCCGGGGAGAACTCGCCGTAATCGATCCACCGCCAGCCGTGGCTCGCCACCTCCCAGCCGGCCTCGACCATCGCGCGCGCCGCGTCGGGGTTCCGCTCGAGCGCCTGGCCGACGCCGAACACGGTGAGCGGGAGCCCGTGCGACGTCACGAGACGATGCACGCGCCAGAAGCCGGCGCGGCTGCCGAACTCGAACATCGACTCCGTGTTGAGGTTGCGTCTGCCGACGGTGGCCGGTGCCCCGACCACCTCGTGGAGGTACGCCTCGGAGGCGGGGTCGCCGTCGAGCGGCGTGTTCTCGCCGCCCTCCTCGTAGTTGAGGACGAGGTTGAGGGCGACCCGCTTGCCTCCGGGCCAGCGCGGGTCCGGCGGATCCGCGCCGTAACCGACCAGGTCGCGTGGCGTCTCGTTCACGACGCTGTGACCCGCTCCCCGAAGACACCCGCCTCCTCGAGCTCGCGAACCCGCTCGGCGGTATAGCCACACAGCTCGACGAGGACGGCCTCGGTGTGCTCGCCGCGGAACGGCCCGCGCGCCGCCGGCCGCTCGAGGGTCGTGGCGCCATCGGCGAGCCGCAGCGGCGTGCGGATCGAGCGGACGCGGCCGAGCGAGGGGTGCTCGTGCTCGACGATCGCACCACGCGCCTCGGACTGCGGGTCGACGAGCGCCTCCTCGACGGAGTTGATGCGCGACGCCGGGACACCGGCCGCGACGAGTACGCCGATCCACTCGTCCACGGTTCTCCCGGCGAAGGCGTCGTCCAGCTCCGGCAGTAGCGCGTCGCGGTGCTCGTTGCGAGCCGCCATCGTCGCGAACCGCTCGTCCTCCAGCAGATCCGTGCGGTCGATCACGCCGCAGAGCCGCTCCCAGAAGACCTGCTTCGCGGCCCCGACGACGAACCAGCCGTCCGAGGCCTGGAAGTTCTGGAAGGGGACGATCGTCGGGTGCGCCGAGTTGTGCCGACGCGGCGGCACGTAGCCGTGCGTTGCCGCCCACGGGCCGATGTACATCAGCTCGTGCAGGGCGGTCTCGAACAGGGAGATGTCGCAGTCGCAGCCGACGCCGTCGCGGCGGGCGCGCCAGATGCCGGCGAGCAATGCGATCGCAGAGGCGTAGCCGCCGGAGAGGTCGACGAGCGAGAGGCCGCTCTTCGTCGGCGGCCCGCCGGGCTCCCCGGTGAGGCTCTGCCACCCAGCGAGCCCCTGCATCATGTAGTCGTAGCCGCCCTCCGTCGCGCGCGGTCCGGTCATCCCGAAGCCCGAGAGCGAGCAGCAGACGATCCGCGGGTTGACGTGCCGGAGTTGGTCGTACGTCAGGCCGAGCTTCCGGGGCTGGTCGCCGCGCAGGTTCGAGTACACGCCGTCGCAGGCGCGGACGAGGTCGTGCAGCACCCCGCGCGCGGCGGGATGACGGAGATCGAGCGAGATGCTCCGCTTGCCCCGGTTGAAGGTCTCGAAGAAGAGCGAGTCCTCGCCCTCCTGGAACGGCGGCACATAGCGACCGACGTCGCCGGCCGAGGCGGGATCCTCGAGCTTCACGACGTCGGCGCCGAGGTCGGCCAGCTGCAGGGTGCCCCACGGCCCCGCGCCGAACTGCTCGACCGCGAGGATCCTGACGTCGGCCAGGGGGAGGGTCATGCGGCGGCTCCGACGCCGACGACCGCGCGGATACGCCGCACCTGCTCGAGGAAGCCGTCCTCGGCGACGGCCGGGTTGAACGAGACGTGCTCCGCGCCCGCCGCGCGATACGCCTCGATGCGGGCGAGGCACTCCTCCGGCGTCCCGACGACGCAGAGCCGCTCGACGTGATGCCGCTCGAACGGCATCCCGTAGCGCTCCGAGAGATGGGCGATCGCCTCGGCGCGCGCCCGCTCGCCGTCGTCGTCGACGTGCGCGAAGAGCACGAGCCCCCGGAAGCGCTCCGCCGTCTCTCGGCCCGCGACCTTTGCCTCCTCGTCGAGCGCGGCGAGCCCGCGCGCGTAGCGGCCGGGCGAGACCATGTACGGCAGCCAGCCGTCGCCGTGACGCGCGGCCCGCCGGATCGCGGCGTCCGATCGGCCGCCGACGAGCAGCGGCGGCCCGCCGGGCTGTGCCGGGGACGGCTCGATCGAGACGTCCGCGAAGCGGTAGAACCGCCCGGCGAACGATGCGGGCCGGTCGCGGAGCAGCACGCGCAAGGCCTCGATCCCCTCATTCGCTCGTGCGCCGCGCTCCGCGACGGGCACCCCGGCGGCGACGAAGTCGCGCGGGCCTTCGCCGCCGACCCCCAGCCCGAGCAACAGCCGGCCGCCGGAGACGTAGTCGAGGGAGGCGGCCTGCTTGGCGACGAGGCTCGGGTGCCGGAGCGGAAGGAGCACGACGCCGGCTCCGAGCATGATTCGCCGCGTGACGGCCGCGAACGTCGCGAGCGCGACGCCGAGGTCGAGGATCGGGTTGTGGAACGAGAGGTGCTCGCCGGCCCAGATCGAGTCGTAGCCCAGCTCCTCGGCGAGCTCGGCGACGGCCCGGTATCGGCCCGGGTCGGGAAGCTCGGTCGGAAGCTGGCCGCTTCCCTGGACCCCGATTCTCATCGGCCCGACGCCACCGAGAGCCGCGTCGCCTTCCAGGCGTTCTCGTAGTACGGCACGAGGAACGCCAGGTGGTCCTGCATCTCCGAGCCCGCCGCGTCCTCGTCGCCCGCCTCGACCGCCTCGACGATCCGGGCGTGGTGCGCGTGGATCGAGCGGTGGAAGACGCGCGGCAGGCCGGAGCGGGAGAGGCTCGTCTGCAGCGCCGAGAACACGGGCTGTGCCGCGATCTGCAGCAGGCGGTTCTCGCAGCACTCGATGAGCGCCGCGTGGAAGTCGCGGTTGTGGACGAACTCGGTCTGCGTGTCGAGCGCGGGGCGGTCGGGCGGGATCGTCGCGCGGAGCCGCTCGACGTCACCCTCCGCACGCCGCCGGGCGGCGAGCCGCGCCGCGGGGACCTCCAGCAGCATGCGGACCTCGATGAGCTCCTCGAGCGTCAGGTCGCGCGCGTCCGCGAGCAGCGCGATGTTCGAGCTGAGTGACTCGGAGACGTGGTCGACCGTGGGCAGCGTCACGTAGCTCCCGCCGGTCTGCCCCTTCGCGGTGCGCACGAGCCCCTGCGCGGCGAGGAGCCGGAGCGCCTCTCGCACCGTCGCGCGGCTGACACCGAGCTGCCGGGCGAGCTCCGTCTCCGTCGGCAGCCGGCCTCCCTGCGGGAGCTCGCCCGTGACGATGAGCTCCCGCAGCTGGTCGGCGACCTGCTCGTATCCCTTGCGGACGCGGCGGAGAGGCAGCCGCTGCTCCTCCCTCCGCTCTCGGCGACCGTCCGTCACGTCATCCCGAACTCGGCGTTGCCCGCGACCGACACCGGCTTCGTCGAGGGCGGCAGCTCCCCGGCGAAGTACTCCGTGAGCGACGTCACCGACCGGCTCGCCCGGAGCTCGGCGCGCAACGCCTCCGTTGCGGCGGAGTCGATCTCGAGCGTCCGCTCGTCCGCGAAGACGACGCCGTACGCGTCGCCCGCGAGCGCGATCGTCGTGAAGTCGTCGAGCACGTCCTCGCGCACCTCGCCCGGCGGCCGGTCGAGCGGGTCGCCGTAGCCCGCGGCGTTCGGCTCGCGGAACTCGATGAACTCCCCGGCAGCGAACGGAATGCCCGTCACCTTCGCCGGCAGGATCTCTTCCTGCCCGGTGTCGGGGTTCTTCCGGCAGGAGGCGACGAGCCCGTCCCAGCCGCCGAAGATGCCACGCGGCGGGTCGGTCTGGCGGTCGCCCTCGCACGAGTAGACCCCGTCGACGAGGAAGCGGTTGCGCCGGATGATCCCGATCCCGCCGCGCCAGCGCCCGGGGGCGGCGGGCTCCGGCCGGAGCTCGTACTGGTCGCACCGGATCGGGAACCGCAGGTCGAGCTCCTCGATCGGGTTGTTGCGCGTGTTCGCCATCAGGTTGTCGACGGAGTCCATCGCGTCCTTGCCGAACCGTCCGCCGTAGGCGCCCTCGTTCACCTCGAGGTAGAGCCAGTACTCGCCCATCTCCTCCGAGAAGCCCGAGTACGCGCAGAAGTGGATCCCGGCCGAGTTGCCGGCCGTGACGCCCTCGGGGAGCGCGTCGGCGAGCGCGAGGATCGTGTTGTCGACCACCCGCTGCACCTGGCAGAAGCGCGAGAAGCACGCGCGCGGGAAGGTCGGGTTGTAGATCGTCCCCTTCGGCGCGATCACCTTCACCGGCCGGAAGACGCCGTCGTTCTGCGGCACGTGCTCCGGGAACGTGACCTCGTCGAGGAGGATCGTGCGCACCGCGTAGTACGCCCCGACGAGGAGCGACCCCTCGAACGGGACGTTGTATCCCGGTCGGCACCTCGGCGTTCGACCCCGTCAGGTCGATGGTGATCTCGTCGCCCTCGACGACGACCTTCGTCTCGACCCGCAGGCGGACGCCGCGGTTGCGCGCGTCGTCGTCGAGCCAGCCCGTCGGGGCCTGGTACACGCCGTCCGGCAGCTTGCGGATCTCCGCGCGCAGCATCGACTCGCTGTAGTCCATCCAGTCGTACGCGGCGCTCATCACCGTGTCCGCGCCGTACCGCTCGAAGAGACGGAGCATCCGGTTCCGCCCGAGCTGGCACGCGGCCATCATCGCGTTCATGTCGCCACGGTTCATCGTCTCGGTGCGGACGTTGTCGAAGACCATCCTGTCGAGGTCCTCGTTCAGCACGCCTGCCTGGTACCAGCGCAGCCCGTCATAGATCTTCGCCTCCGCGTAGACGTCGAAGGCGTCGGCGTTGATCCCGGGGAACGAGCCGCCGACGTCGAGCACGTGCGCCGTGACGGCGGCGAACCCCATCAGCTCGCCCTCCCAGAAGATCGGGACGGCCACGGCGATGTCCGGGCTGTGGGAGGCCCCGTAGTACGGGTGGTTGTGGATGATCACGTCGCCCTCGACGACCTTCCCGTCGAGGTGGCGCATGAACCCGCGGATGTACCAGGGGAGCGAGCCGATGTGCATCGGCGTCGAGTCGGACTCGCAGAGCTCGCGGCCCTGGGCGTCGAAGATCCCGGCGCCGAGGTCCTCGGACTCGCGGATGATCGACGAGTAGGACATCCGGAACAGGACCCCCGACATCTCCTTCGCGATCGCGTGGAACGCGCCGCCGAGGACGCGCATCGTGATCGGGTCGACGTCGACCCGCTCGAGCTCCGGCGGCCCCGGGTGCTTCCCCAGCTCGTATTCGAGAGTCGACACGGTCACACCCCCTCGCTCGTCGTGACGGTTGCGGCGACCGCCCGGGCCTCGGCCGAGGCGCCGACCTCGATCACGATGTTCCCGAACCGGTCGACGTGCGCCTCGACGCCCGGTGGGATCACGGTCGTCGAGTCGTACTGGTTGACGATCGCGGGCCCGACGAGGCGGTTGCCCGCCCTGAGCGCCTCCCGCTCGTAGTAGCGCGTCGTCACCTGCTCGAGCGAGCCGGCTTCGCGACGAGGAACCATGCCTCGCCCTCGTGGCGGAGGGCGTCGTCGGGCGACTCGTCGCCGACCTCGACCTCGGGCGTCGAGAGCTCGGGCATCAGCCCGATCCCGCGGACGCGGATGTTCGGGACCTCGATGTCCGAGTCCTCGAACCGCCGCGAGTACTCGCGCTCGTGGATGTCGTGGAAGTCGGCGCGGAGCCTCTCGACCCACGCCTCGTCGATCGTCCCCGGGCCGACGTCGACCCGGAGCTCGTACCCCTGACCGAGGTAGCGCGCCTCGACGATCCGCTGGATGACGATGCGATCCGCCTCGATCTCGTCCTCGTCGAGCTGCGCCGCCGCCTGCGCCTCGAGCTCCTCGAAGCGGGCCTGGAGGCTCTCCGCGTCGAGCTTCGAGAGCCGCTGGTAGGTCGTCGCCGCGTACTCGTAGACCATGTCCGTCGCGACGAGCCCCATCGCGGCGGCGATCCCCGGGTACGCCGGCACGACGACGTTCGGCGTGCCGACCTCGATCGCGATCGGGACGGCGAACAGCGGGCCCGCGCCGCCCTCGGCAACGAGGGCGAAATCGCGCGGGTCGAAGCCCTTGCGCACCGAGTTCTCCTCGATCGACTGCACCATCGAGTGGGAGAGGATCTGCACCGCGCCCATTGACGCCTCCTCGACGCTCATCCCGAGCGCCGCGGCCGGGCCGTCGGCGAACGCAGCTCGTGCCTTCTCGCGGTCGAGGGCCATGCCGCCGCCGAGGAACGCTTCGGGGAGGAGCCAGCCGAGGTTCACCATCGCGTCGGTCGCGGTCGCCTCGGTGCCGCCGCGGCCGTAGGCGGCCGGGCCCGGCACCGCGCCGGCGGACCGCGGGCCGACCCGGAAGATCCCGCCGGCGTCGACGTACGCGATCGAGCCGCCGCCCGCTCCGATCGTGTCGACGTCGACCATCGGGATCATCGCCTGGTACGGGCCGACCTTCGTGTCGAGCAGGTGCTTCATCCGCAGACGGCCCTCCTGCGCCAGGCCGATGTCAGCGGACGTGCCGCCCACGTCGAGCGTGATGACGTTGTCGTAGCCGGCCTGCCTCCCGGCCCAGATGCCGCCGACGACGCCCGCGACGGGACCGGACATGAGGAGGTTGACGGGGCGGCGGCTGGCAGCCTCGGGGGTCGCCACGCCGGACGCCGACGTCATCAGGTGCAGGCCCGAACGGACGCCGAGCGCCTCGAGCTCCTCCCCGAGCCGGGCGACGTACGACGCGACCTTCGGGCCGACGTACGCGTTGAGGCCGACCGTCGAGAACCGCTCGTACTCGCGGTACTGCGGGATCACCTCGGACGAGACGGAGAGGAACGCCTCGGGGAACTCCTCGCGGACGATCTCCGCGACCCGCTCCTCGTGCGCGGCGTTCAGGAACGAGAAGAGGAAGCAGACGCACACGGCCTCGACGCCGGCCTCCTTCAGCGCCCGCACCTGCTCGCGCGCGCGCTCCTCGTCGAGCGGGACGAGGATCGAGCCGTCGCCCGTGATCCGCTCGGGGACGGGGAGGCGGTAGCGGCGCCGGACGACCGGGTACCGCTGCCACGGGAGGTCCTGGTAGTTCGAGAAGTTGAGCGGCTTCTTGTGGCGGGCGATGTGGAGGATGTCGCGGTAGCCCTCGGTCGTCAGCATCCCGACCCGCGCGCCGGTGTGCTCGATGACGATGTTCGTCGCGATCGTCGTCCCGTGGAAGACCTGGTCGAGCGACGAGGGCTCGGCCCCGGCCTCCTCGGCGAGCTCCTTGACGCCCTGGATCGTCCCCTGCGACGGGTCGTCCGGCGTCGTCGGGAGCTTGTGGACGCGGATCACGCCCGCCTCGTCGTCGACGTAGATGAGGTCGGTGAACGTACCGCCGACGTCGACGCCGATGCGCTTCATGCGTCACCTCCCGCAGTGAGGACGATCTTCCCGAAGAACTCCCGGCTCTCCATGAGGTCCATCGCCTTCGCCGCCTCCTCGAGCGGGAACGTCGCGGCGACCTGGGGTCTGAGCGCGCCGCGCGCGATCAGCCCGAAGACCGTCTCGAGCTCGGTGCGGTCGAAGACGAACGAGCCGATGACCGACAGCTGCCGGCGGAAGAACGGGATGATGTCGAACTGCACGACCTCACCGCTGTGCGCGCCGCACACGACGAGGCGCCCGTCCTTCTTGAGCGAGTCGAGCCCCTGCTGGAAGAGCTCGCCGCCGCAGTGCTCGTAGACGACGTCGACGCCGTTGCCGTCGGTGTGGCGGAGCACCTCCTCGACGACGTCCTGCGCCGTGTAGTCGATCCCGACATCGAGCCCGAGCTCCTTCGCCTTCTCGAGCTTGTCCGCGCGGCTCGACGTGCCGATCACGAAGGCGCCGGCGTGCTTCGCCACCTGCACCGCGGCGGAGCCGATCCCGCTTCCCACGGAGTTGACGAGAACGGTCTCCCCTGCCCGCAGCTTCGCGCGCGTGATCAGCATGTGCCACGCCGTGCCGAACGCGATGTTGCTGGCCGCCGCTTCGACGTCGGTGACGCCGTCCGGGATCCGGATGAGCTGCGACGCCTTGCAGATCACGCGCTCCGCGTAGGCCCCCGGCGAGCCCATGCTCACGAACCAGGCCGGCGCGGTGCAGAGCGACTCTCGGCCGGTGCGGCAGTAGACGCAGCGTCCGCAGGTCGCGATGAGGTAGACGGCGACGCGGTCACCGGTCGACCAGCCCTCGACGCCCTCGCCGATCGCGGCGATGCGTCCGACCGGCTCGACGCCCAGCGTGTGCGGGAACTCGATCGGGAAGCGCGAGACGCCCTCCCGCACGTCGACGTCGAGGTGGTTGAGCGCCGACGCGGTGACGTCCACGACGACCTCGCCCGGGCCCGGTGTGGGGTCGGGGAGCTCCTCGATCCGGAGCACGTCGGCGTGGCCGAACTCGTGGAGGACGACGGCCTTCACGGCTTCGCTCCTTCCTTCCAACGCGTTAGTGTTTAAGTCAGACATTCGCGATTCTTCCAAAGCGATGGCCTCTCTTCAAACCGCGCGGTCGTTCCTGTTCGCCCCGGGGAGCGAGGAGCGGAAGCTCGTCAGGGCGCTCGAGTCGGGAACGGACGCGGTGGTCGCCGACCTCGAGGACGCGGTCGCGCCGGCCGAGAAGGCGGCGGCGCGCGGTCTCGCGACGCGGCTGATGGCCGAGGCGGGCTCCGGGCCGGTGCGGCTCGTCCGAGTCAACGGCGTCGGCACGGAGTGGCACGACGCGGACGTCGCGGACGTCGAGGGCTCGGGGATCGACGGCGTCGTCGTGCCGAAGGCCACGGCTGCCGCCGTCCGCGCCGTCGGCGAGCGAGTCGACCTGCCGATCGTGGCGATCGTCGAGACGGCCAGAGGGCTTCGGGAGGCGTTCGAGATCGGCTCGGACGAGCGGGTCGCGGTGCTGCTCCTCGGCGCGATCGACCTCGGGCTGGAGCTCGGGCTCGAGCAGCGCGACGACGGGCAGGAGATCCTCTTCGCCCGGTCGTCACTGGTCGTCGACTCCGCGGCAGCGGGCCTGCGCGGCCCCGTCGACCGGGTCTGGGTCGACGTCCGCGACCTCGACGGCCTCGCGCACGACTGCGAGGTGGGCCGCTCGCTCGGCTTCCGCGGCAAGGCGCTCGTGCACCCGGACCAGGTCGCGCCGACCCACGCGGCGTTCGCCCCCTCCGCAAACGAGCTCCGGCGGGCACGCGAGATCGTCGCGGCCTACGAGCGCGCCGTCGGCGAAGGGCGTGGGGTCGTCGCGCTCGACGGAGAGATGATCGACGTGCCCGTCGTGGAGCGGGCGCGGGAGCTGCTGAGCGACGAGAAGAGGAGCGTGCTGCATGCCGAGTGAGACCGAGGCCGCGCCGAAGGAGTGGCGGGGCCGCTTCTACGAGGACTTCGCCGTCGGCGACGTCTACCGGAGCCGCTTCGGCCGCACCGTCACCCGCACGGACAACATCTGGTTCACGTGCCTCACGATGAACACGAACCCGATGCACTTCGACGAGCGCTATGCCGCGCGCACGCGATTCGGCCAGCCGCTCGTGAACAGCGCGTTCACGCTCGCTGTCGTCACGGGGCTCACCGTCCCCGACACGAGCGAGAACGCCGCCGCGAACCTCGAGTGGACGGACATCAAGCTGCCGAAGCCCGTGTTCGAGGGAGACACGCTCCACGCGGAGAGCGAGATCCTCGACGTTCGCGAGTCGTCGTCCAACCCGAGCGTCGGGATCGTCTCCATGCGCTGCCGCGGCATCAACCAGCGAGGTGAGGTCGTGATCGAGTTCCGCCGGACGTTCATGGTCTACCGGCGCGGCGCGCCCGAGGTCGCCGACCGGTTCCCGCACACGGACACGGAGTGGACGGTCTGATGGCCGCCGCGCGCACCATCGCCGAGTGGGCGAACGCGCTCGAGCTCGACGACGTCCCTGAGGCCGTCCGCGCGGACGCGAAGCTCCACGTCCTGGACACCATCGGCTGCGGGCTCGCCGCACACGCGAGCGGCGTCGCCCACGAGGGCCGCGCCACGATGGGCGAGCTCGGAGGCACGCCAGAGGCCACCGTCATCGGCTCGCGGACCTGCCTGCCGGCCGCCAACGCCGCGTTCGCGAACGCGATGCTCTGCCATGGGCTCGACTACGACGACACCCACTCCGACTCGGTCAGCCACGTCTCGACCGTGATCACGCCCGCAGCGCTGGCCGCGGCGGAGCAGCTCGGCGCCGGCGGGCGGGAGGCGCTCACGGCGATCGTCGCCGGCAACGAGGTCGTCTGCCGCGTCGGGATGGCGGCGTCGGGCGCGTTCCACGCGCGCGGCTTCCATCCGACCGCGATCTGCGGGATCTTCGGCGCCGTCACGTCGGTGAGCCGCCTGGTGCGGGTCGACCCGGCGGTGATGACGAGCGCGCTCGGGATCGCCGGCTCCTTCGCGGGCGGCCTGTTCGCATACCTCGCCGAGGGGACGCCGACGAAGCCGATGCACCCCGCCTGGGCCGCGCACGGAGCGCACCTCGCCACCCGTCTTGCGGCGCACGGCGCCGCCGGGCCGGCCTCGGTGCTCGAGGGCAAGTTCGGCCTCTACCACGCCTTCGTCGGCGCGGAGGAGGGCGAGGTCGACATCGACGGGCAGCTTTCCGACCTCGGCAGCCGTTGGGAGACGCCGCGGATCGCCTACAAGCCGTACCCGGTCTGCCACTTCATGCACGGCTCGCTCGGCGCGGCGAGCGAGGGCGCAGCGGGCCGGACGTTCGCGCCGGCGGAGATCGAGGACGTGCTCGTCACCGTGCCGGAGGCGGGCGTCTCGCTCGTGCTCGAGCCTGCGGCCGAAAAGGTGGCCCCCCGCTCGGACTACGAGGGCAAGTTCTCGCTCCAGTACTCGATCGCGTCGCTCCTCGTCCGCGGCCACGTCGCCGTTCAAGACTTCACCGACGAGGCGATCGGCGACCCGGCCGTGCTCGCCGTCGCGCAGAAGGTGCGCTACGAGACGAAGCCGTACCCGACGTACCCCCAGGCGTTCCCGGGGGGCGCGGTCGTGCGGCTCGCGGACGGGACGTCGTTCGAGGCGGACTACCCGCACCAGAAGGGCGGCCCGGAGAACCCGCTCTCGCCCGACGAGGTGCGCGAGAAGTTCCGCGACAACGCCTCCCTCGCGCTGCCGGACGCCGCCGTCGAGGCGCTCGAGGAGGCGCTCCTCTCGCTCGACGAGCTGGACGACGTCGCAGCCGCACTCGCGCCGTTGACGCTTCCGGAGGCTGTGCCGGCGTGACCAACGCTCGCCTTCGGCTCGCGTTCGTGGGGGAAACCATGCTTCCCCCACGCGCCCCCTTCTTCTGGAGAGCGTGGGGAACCTCCCAGTTCCCCACACGCCTCCCCGCTCATGTGCCAACGGTAGTTGGCACATGAGCATCACCGCCGAGCAGACCGAGATCGTCGCCGCCGTCCGCGCGTTCGTCGACCGCGATGTCGTCCCGTACGCCTCCGAGCTCGAGCACGCGGACGAGTTCCCCGGGTCGATGGTCGAGACGATGCGCGAGATGGGCCTCTTCGGGACGACGATCCCCGAGGAGTACGGGGGCCTCGGCCTCGGCCTCGACACCTACGCGCTCATCGTGATGGAGCTCTCGCGCGGCTGGGTCACGCTGTCCGGGATCCTCAACGGCTCGTTCATCGCGGCGACGATGATCCGCCTCCACGGGACGGAGGAGCAGCGGGCGCGATACCTGCCGCGGCTCGCCTCCATGGAGTTGCGGTCGGCGTTCTCGATGACGGAGGCGCATGCAGGCTCGGACGTCCAGGCCATCCGCACGACCGCCGTCCGCGACGGCGACGACTACGTCATCACGGGCCAGAAGCTCTGGGTGACGAACGGCTGGCGCTCGGGGATCGTGATGCTGCTTGCGAAGACCGACCCGGCCGCCGAGCCCGCGCACACGGGGATGACGGGCTTCATCGTCGAGAAGGAGCCCGAGACGAGCCCGCCCGGCCTCGAGATCCCGATGCCCGGGCTGCCGAAGCTCGGCTACAAGGGCGTCGAGTCGACCGAGCTCGTCTTCGACGGGTTCCGCACGCCGGCTTCGAGCGTCCTCGGCGGCGAGGACGGGGTCGGGCAGGGGTTCAAGTACTTCATGAGCGGGATCGAGGTCGGTCGGGTCAACGTCGCCGCCCGCGGCGTCGGCGTCGCGCAGGCGGCGCTCGACGACGCGCTCGCCTACGCGCGTCGAGCGGGAGGCGTTCGGCAAGCCGATCGCGAGCCACCAGGCGGTCCAGCTGATGCTCGCGAAGATGGCGACGCGCGCCGAGGCGGCGCGGCTGCTGACCCTCGAGGCGGCGCGGAAGAAGGCGTCCGGCGAGCGGGCCGACCTCGAGGCCGGGATGGCGAAGTACTTCGCGACGGAGGCGGCGCAGGAGAACGCCCTCGACTGCATGCGGATCCACGGCGGCTACGGGTACTCGACGGAGTTCCGGCCCGAGCGCTACTACCGCGACGCGCCCCTGCTCCTGATCGGCGAGGGCTCGAACGAGATCCAGCAGCTGATCATCGCCCGCCGGCTCCTCGAACGGTCCGCGTGAACTTCGAGCAGCCGCCCGAGCTCGCGGAGATCCGCTCGGCCGTACGGGAGCTCTGCGCGCGCTTCCCCGGGCGAGTACTGGCGTGCGCTCGAGCCCGACCGCTACCCGGAGGAGTTCGTCGGCGCCCTGACCGAGGCCGGCTGGCTGGCGGCGCTCGTCCCGGAGAGTACGGCGGCGCGGGCCTCGGGCTGACCGCGGCGAGCGCGATCCTCGAGGAGATCAACGCCTCCGGCTGCAACTCGGGCGCCTGCCACGCGCAGATGTACACGATGGGCACGGTCCTGCGGCACGGCTCGGATGCGCAGAAGGAGCGCTACCTGCCGCGGATCGCCTCGGGCGAGCTGCGCCTGCAGGCGTTCGGCGTCACGGAGCCGAGCGTCGGCTCCGACACGACGTCGCTCCAGACGACGGCCACGCGGGTCGACGGCGGCTGGTCGATCAGCGGCCAGAAGCTGTGGACGTCGCGGGCCGAGCACTCCGACCTCATGCTGCTCCTCGCCCGCACGACACCTGCGGACCAGGTCGAGAAGCGCACGGAGGGGCTCTCGACGTTCCTCGTCGACATGAAGCGCGCCGTCGCGGACGGGACGATGACGATCCGCCCGATCCGGACGCTGATGAACCACGCGACGACCGAGATCTTCCTCGACCGCGTGCTCGTCCCGGACGAGGACCTCGTCGGCGAGGAGGGGCGCGGCTTCCGCTACATCCTCGACGGCATGAACGCCGAGCGCGTGCTGATCGCGGCGGAGTGCATCGGCGACGGGCGCTGGTTCGTGGAGAAGGCGACCGCGTACGCGAGCGAGCGGGTCGTCTTCGGCCGGCCGATCGGCACGAACCAGGGCGTGCAGTTCCCGATCGCGCGCGCCCACGCGCAGATCGAGGCGGCCGACCTGGTGCGGTACAAGGCGGCCTGGCTCTACGAGGAGGGCCTTCCGTGCGGCGCCGAGGCGAACATGGCGAAGCTGCTCGCCGCCGACGCCTCGTGGGCGGCGGCGAACGCGTGCCTGACACGCACGGCGGCTTCGGCTTCGCGGAGGAGTACGACGTCGAGCGGAAGTTCCGCGAGACGCGGCTCTACCAGGTCGCGCCCGATCTCGACGAACCTCATCCTCGCCTACATCGGCCAGCACGTCCTCGGCATGCCGCGCTCGTACTAGGCGACGAGCTCGCCGCATCACGACCGCGTAACGGCCCCGTAACCGGGGCCGCGGACACTCGGGGCGACAGGACGGGCAACCCTCGGAAAGGGGCAACGATGCGCAAGCTCGGATCGATCGCCGCGACCACCTTCACCCTTCTCGCCATCACGGGCGGCGCTGTCGCCGGCGGGCCGCCGCTGGTCAACGAGACGGTCCACTCCGTCGACGACACGCTCACCGATATCGGCGTCAACTGCGCGACCGGAAACGTGAGCCAGCGCTCGGTCACGTTCAGCGGCGTCATGCGGACGCTCGTGCGCGCGGACGGCAGCTACGTCGTGCGCGGATCGTTCCGCGGCGACACGGTCTTCGACGACCTCCCGGCCGACGGGATCCCCGACGCGACCGCGCACTTCCGGTTCGCGATCGGCGACATGCTGCTGCCCTCGGGGAACGCCGTCCTCTCCGAGGTCTGGAGCGGCACGACGACCGCGCTCGGCTCCGGCACGGAGCTCCGGTTCCACGTCACGTACAAGCTCCTCCTCGACCCCGCCGGGAACCCGAAGCTCGAGGTCTTCCGGTTCACCTGCGACTAGCGAGAGCGTCCGAACGGCTCGGGGCGCCCGCCCACTAGGCGCGGGCGCCCGTTGGCCCTATCGTTCCGGCTCTCTGCACAGGAGCGGCACCGTGCACGTCAGCGACGACCCCAGGGTCGGCACACAGGTCTCCGGCTATCGCATCGAGAACCTGCTCGGTCGCGGCGGCATGGGCGTCGTGTACCTGGCCGAGGACCTGCGACTGAAGCGCAAGGTGGCGCTGAAGCTCCTCCCGGGCGCGCTTGCCGGGGACGACGGGTTCCGCGAGCGATTCCTCCGCGAGTCGGAGCTCGCAGCGTCGATCGACCACCCCAACATCGTTCCCGTCTTCGAGGCGGGTGAGGCCGACGAGACGCTGTTCATCGCGATGCGATACGTCGCGGGCACCGATCTGCGGCAGCTCGTGCGGGGCGGTGCGCTCGCTCCCGAGCGAGCAACGGAGCTCGTCGCCCAGATCGCGGACGCGCTGGACGCGGCGCACGAGCGGGGTCTCGTGCACGGCGACGTGAAGCCGTCGAACATCCTGATCGCGCCCGGAGCCGGACGGGGCGGCGCGGATCACGCCTACCTCGCCGACTTCGGCCTCACGGCACGCCTCTCCGACGACGGCGGCTGGGCACCGGACGGCCAGCTCCAGGCGACCGTCGACTACGTCGCACCGGAGCGGATCAGAGGCGACGCCGTGGACGGGCGGGCGGACGTCTACTCCCTCGGGTGCGTGCTCTACGAGTGCCTGACCGGCAAGCGGCCGTTCGCGGGCGACACCGATCTCGTCGTCCTCTTCGCGCACCTCGACGACCCTCCGCCGTCCGCCTCCGCCTGTCGCCCGGAGCTTCCCGCCGGCTGTCGACGACGTCCTCGCGGTGGCCCTGGCGAAGTCACCCGACGAGCGCCAGACGACGTGCCGCCTGCTCGTCTCACAGGCGCAGCAAGCCCTCGGCATCGCGAAGCCGGCGCCGTCGGCGGCCCGCCGTCTCGCAGTCGTGGTCCCGCTCGTCGCGGTCGTCGCGGCGCTCGCCACGTTCCTCGCCTTCCGCAACGGTTCCCCGCCGACGAGCCCCGAGGGAGACACCCTCGTCCGCATCGACCCGGCGACGAACAGCATCGTCGATCGTCATCCGGTCGGCGCGCGCGCGAGCGCCGTCACCGTCGGACAGGACGGGTTCGTCTGGGTGACGAGCATCGACGCGCGGACGCTCGTCCGCATCGACCCGAGGACGGGGCGGACACGATCGACCAAGATCGCAGGCACCCCGATCGACGTGGCAGTGCGAGGCGGCCTTGCCGTCGTCGCAAACGGGCCGTACGAGGTCGGGTACGAGGTGATCGACGCGGTCACGGGGGCGCCGATCGGTTCGGTCCAGCTTCCCGGGGCCGACTTCGCCCCGGTCGCGGTCGCCTCCGGGGAGACCGGTATCTGGGTCGCGGCCTCCGGACCGGACGGCGAGAACGTCGGTCGGGTGACCGCGCCGTCCCTCGCCTCCGGTCTACCGACCTTCGAGCAGCTCGAGATCCCGCCTGCTCCGAACTACCTCTACTACATCACTCCCGACGCCAGCTCGTACGCCGACGCTGCGGCGGCGGACGGATCCGTCTGGCTCGTGCGGGACGGCGGCACCGTCCTCAAGCGGCTCGACGAGCGGCGCCGTCGCGTCCTCGCGACGACGACGCTTCCCTTCAGGTCCCGGTCGATCGCGGTCGACGCTCGGGGCGCCTGGGTCACGGCGGTCTTCGAGGACGCCGTCGCGCGGCTGGATCCGGCGACGGGCGAGGTGACGATGACCGTGCCGCTCTGCAGGGGCACGGACGGAGTGGCGATCGGCGCCGGGTCCGTCTGGGTGGCCTGCGCGCTCGACGGAGTCGTCGTTCGCATCGATCCCGCCAGCGGGGAGGTCGTCGCGACGATCGACGTGGGCGGGCGCCCGGAGGACGTCGTCGTCGGCGACGACGGGGTCTGGGTGACGAGGCACCGGTCGTGAGCGCACGGGTCGCAGCGGCGCTCCTGGCCGTCCTCCTCGTCACGGTCGTCGGGTGCAGCTCGGGTGACGACCCGGTCCGGATCGGCGTGCTGGCCGATTGCGAAGGCGCAGTCGGCGGCCTCTACGACGTCGCGCTCGGCGGCGCAGAGCTCCCTCTCCTGAAACGTGGGGCACGACTCTCCGGAACGCGGCCCGCCGAGGGAGTCACTGGGCTCGCGATCGGCGGGCGCCCCGTCGAGCTCGTCTTCGGGTGCGCCGGCGAGCAGGTCGAGGCGGCGGCCGAGCTCCGCCGGATGGTGGAGTCCGAGGGCGCCGAGATCGTGGTCGGGCCGAACTGGGTGCCGCTCGGCCTCGTGACGACCGAGTACGCGCGACACCAGCCGGACGTCACCTTCGTCGTGACCTCGTTGGAGGTGCTCAGCCACCTCACCCCGGGCCCGAACGTGTTCCGGTTCAACCTCGGGTTCGCGCAGGGGACGGCGGGCCTCGGCGCATACGCCTTCCATGAGCTCGGGTGGCGACGGGCGGCGACCATCGCGCCACGCGATCCCTTCGGGTTCGGGTTCCAGGCTGCGCCCGTTGCAGAGTTCTGCGCTCTGGGCGGAACGATCTCCGAGCGCGTCTGGCTCGACCTCGACCCGAAGACGTGGCGCGCACAGCTCGCGCGCGCTGCCGCCTCGGACGTCGACGGCTTCTTCGTTCTCACGTCCGGCACCGAAGCCGGGGTCTTCCTCGACCTCCTGGCGAAGGAGCGGCCGACGCTCCCCGGCAGTGTCGTGTTCAACGCCGCCTCGCTGACGGGGCTCGATCGACCCTCTCGCCGCCCGGCTCGGTGAGGGGCTCCTGGGCGCGGTCGGTGTGTGGGACTGGCTGGCCGCTGCTGCCGTCCGCAGCGACGTATATCGAGGACTACCGACGGGCGCTCCCACAGCTGGCCGACGGCCGCGGACGCGAGCTTCCACCTGTTCGACTCTACTACCACAACGGCATGGAGGCGGTCATGCAGGCGCTGGAGGAGACCGACGCAGACCTCTCGGACGGCCAGCAGGCGTTCCGCGCGGCGCTCGCGCGCGTGAAGCTCGCGGCACCGAACGGCCCGATCCGCCTCGACGCGAATCGCCAGGCGATCGGCTCGACGTACATGTTCAGGGTGACCAAGAACAAGGCGGGGAAGCTGTCGTTCGGGTTGCTGCGGACGGTCGAGAACGTCGATGCGAGCTTCGGT
This sequence comes from uncultured Actinomycetes bacterium, assembly GCA_963706915.1. Taxonomy (GTDB): domain Bacteria; phylum Actinomycetota; class Thermoleophilia; order Gaiellales; family Gaiellaceae; genus Gaiella. The sequence goes on along the minus strand of CAVPOH010000004.1, from coordinate 39,431 downwards.
GGTCACCTCGCCAGGGGCGGGCCGATCCCCGACCGGACGCAGCCGCCGTGCACGCGCGGAAACGTGCCCGCGTGGGCGAAGGGGTAACGTCGCCTACGCGCGAACGCTCCACGTGAACCGCGTCAGGCCGGAGCGCGGGACGAGCCCTCCGGGGCGGAGGCCCTTGCGGACGAGGAGCACCGGTGAGGTGCGTCCCGGGCCAGCGCCAGTCTGGAAGCACCGAGCCCTGGGTGCGCCAGCGGGCGGAGAGCCCCAGGACGAGCAGGCCCGCGCTCTCGCTCGCGACGAGGATGGCCTCCACGCCGGGCGTCACGAGCTTTGGCTCGGCCGCGACGCCGAGCGCGCGCTGTACGGCGAGCGAGGCGTGGGAGAGGAGCCGGCTCGCGTCACGCTTCCCTGCCCCGGGAGCGGCGTCCGCGCCGAGCAGCAGCAGCGGGGCACCGCGCGCCCGGGCCGCCCAGGCGCCGAGCTCGACCGCCGCCCAGTCGTGGTCGGCGCCGCCGAAGGGGACGACGACGGGTCCGCGCGTGTCGGCCTCACCTCCCGCGAGGAGGGCGACGTCGCAGAGCGCCGAGTCGAGCACGGCTGCGACGGCGCCGTCGACGGCGCCGGAGTCCAGAAGCTCGTTCGGCGCGGTGACGAGCAGCAGGTCGACGTCCTGCTCCGCCGCGAGCCGGACGAGATCGTCTCCGGGCCGCTCGGAGGTGAAGACGGCGGCCCGTGCGACCGAGCCCCGTCTCTCGAGCTCTTCGCAGCGCGCTCGAACCGCCGCCGCGGCGGGAGCCAGGCCGGTGTCGCCGTCGACGAGCCGGGCGAGGATCAGCTCGTGGGTGCCGGGCCGGACGATCGACTCGGCAACGCCGATCAGCCGGTCGAGGCTCGGCCCTTCGCCACCGTCTGCAACGAGGACGGACCTCGGCGCGACGGGCGGCGTGTCGTGCCCCGGGCTCGGGTCGAGCGACGGATCCTGGCGCAGGATGGCGCGCTCGAGGTTGCGCAGCGCTGCGCTCGGCTCGAGCCCGAGCTCGCCGCTGAGCACGTCCCGGGCGCGCCGGTAGGCATCGAGCGCCTCCGCCTGGCGCCCGGAGCGATACAGCGCGAGCATGAGGAGCCGGCAGAGCTGCTCGCGAAGCGGGTGCTCGCCGACGAGGCTCTCGAGCTCGGCCGCGGCCTCGGCGTGGCGGCCCCGAGCCATCTCGGCCTCGAGCGCAGCTCGAGCGCAACGAGCCGGAGCTCTTCGAGGCGTGACGCCGCCGCCTGGGCGAAGCGCTCGCCCGCGACGTCCGCCAGAGGCGGCCCGCGCCACAGGGCGAGCGCCTCACCGAGCACGAGGGACGCGTCGCCCGCCGCACCTGCCTCGAGCGAACGGCGCCCCTCGTCGAGAAGCTGCTCGAACCGGTGCAGATCGAGCCCGTCGGGATCGACCCGGACCACGTACCCGGGCGCACGCGTCTGGAGGACGTCGTCCGGCAGGAGCTTGCGCAGCTCGTGGATGCGCACCCGCAGCGCCGCCCGGCCCGCGTCGGGCGAGTCCGAATCCCAGAGCTCCTCGATCAGGACGTCGGCCGAGACGACCTGGTTCGCGTGGAGGAGCAGGAGCGTCAGGAGCGCGCGCTGCTTCTTCCCGGTGAGAGGAATGACGCCCCCCTCGTCCTGGACCTCGAGCGGCCCCAGAATGCGGAACTTCACAGGAGGAAGCTAACGCGGTCTAGGCCGGCGCGACGAACGACCGGAGGGAGCGCTCGAGCCGCTCCGGATCGAGGCGCCGTCCGATGAGGACGAGCCGCGAGCGGCGATCGTCGTCCGGCCAGGCGTCGAGGTGGACCGGCGGATGGACGACGTGCTGGACGGCGTCGACGAGGAGCGGGCCCTCGCCGCCGACGTCGAGGAGGCCCTTGACGCGGAGGATCTCGCGCCCGCGGGCGTGGAGGAGCATCGTCAGCCAGACGCCGAAGCCGAGCCAGTCGACCGGCCCGTCGAGCACGAGGCTCACGGCGGCGACGTCGTCCTCGTGCCGGTGCCCTGCGCGACGCGTCGTGCGACAGCGCGGCGCGACATGCCCGGCTCTCGCTCGCCGAGCAGCAGCGCGGAGTCGACGTCGCCCTGCACCGCGCGGACGACGGACGCGACGGGGTTCAGCTCCCGACGGCGCTCCACGCCGCATCGGGGTCGGCGAGGTCGGCCTTCGTCACGACGAGTACGTCCGCCGCCGCGACCTGCCGCTCCGACTCCTCGCCGCGGAGGCCGTGCTGCGCGTCGACCGTCGCGATCACCGACTCGAGGACGTACTGGTTGCGGACGAGCGGCTCCGAGACGAGCGTCGCGAGGATCGGCGCCGGGTCGGCGACGCCCGTCGTCTCGACGACGACGCGCGTGAACGGCGGGATCTCCCCGCTCGCCCGGCGGTCGACGAGGTCGCGGAGCTCGTCCGCGAGGTCGCCGCGCAGCGTGCAGCAGACGCAGCCCGAGGCGAGCAGGACGGTCCGCTCGTCGACGCGCCGCAGGATCGCGTGGTCGATCCCGATCTCGCCGAGCTCGTTCACGATCACCGCGGTCTCGCCGAGCGCCGGGCTCTCGAGCAGCGCCCGGATCAGCGTCGTCTTGCCGCTGCCGAGGTAGCCGGTGACGAGTGCGACCGGCGTCTTCACGGCGCGTCCAGGAGCACCGGGTCGAGCGGGTCGAGCGGCCGTCCGGCGAGCCGCTCCGCCGCGGCCCAGAGCCCGGCGAGGTCGTCGGCCACCTCGGAGCGCCCCTTGCCGTCCGAGACGACGTACTGGCCGGCCCACTCGCGGACGCCGAGCCCGAACCGCGCGAGGACCCGCTCGAGCAGCGCCGTCCGGATCACGCGGGCGCGGCGCCCGGCGCCCTGATCGGCCCAGTGCTCGTTCCGCAGGACACCGCATAGGCTGCACATCTAGAGTTCCTCCTACCACGATCCGGGAGGTGCGGTGATGGCCAAGGAGATCTTCGTCGCGTACGGCGTCGACGTCGACGCGGTGGCAGGCTGGCTCGGCTCCTACGGCGGTGAGAACTCCCCCGACGACATCTCCCGCGGCCTGTTCGCCGGCGAGGTCGGGACGCCGCGGCTCCTGAAGCTCTTCGACCGCTACGGCCTCAAGACGACGTGGTTCATCCCGGGCCACTCGATCGAGACGTTCCCGGGCGAGACCGAGCAGGTCGTCGCCGCCGGCCACGAGATCGGCATCCACGGCTACACGCACGAGAACCCGATCGCGATGACGCGCGAGCAGGAGACCGCCGTCCTCGACAAGTGCATCGACCTCGTCGAGCGCGTCTCCGGCAAGCGGCCGACCGGGCTACGTCGCGCCGTGGTGGGAGTTCTCGAACGTCACGAACGAGCTCCTCCTCGAGCGCGGGATCAAGTACGACCACTCGCTCATGCACCACGACTTCCTGCCGTACTACGTCCGCGTCGGCGACTCGTGGACGAAGATCGACTACGCGAAGAGCGCCGAGGAGTGGATGGTGCCGCTCCAGCGCGGGCAGGAGACCGACCTGATCGAGATCCCCGCGAGCTGGTACCTCGACGACCTGCCGCCGATGATGTTCATCAAGACGGCGCCGAACAGCCACGGCTTCGTCAACCCGCGCGACATCGAGCAGCTCTGGATGGACCAGTTCGACTGGGTCTACCGCGAGTACGACTACGCCGTCTTCACGATGACCATCCATCCCGACGTGAGCGGCCGCCCCGCCGTGCTCGCGATGCACGAGCGGATCATCGAGCACATCAACGGGCACGACGGGATCCGCTGGGCGACGTTCGACGAGATCGCCGACGACTTCGCGAAGCGCTCGCCGCGCGGCGTCCTAGGACGCGCACGGCGCTCGGCCCGGCTCGCCGACGGCGCGGCGGCGCCGGGCTAGCGCGTGCCCGAGTCCGCTGCGTCGACGCTCGATCCCGCCGCCGGACTCCACGCCGAACTCCTCCTCGACGCTCTGGATCGGCGCGCCGCGAAGGCGCAGGCGCGCCGTGATCGCGATGAGAACGACGGCGATGAGCGCGAGCGTGACGGCGGTCGTCGCCGCCCCGAGCGCGTAGAGGTTCGGCAGGATCGGCCTGCTCTGCGGCCACGTGCCGATCAGGATCGGCAGCGGCTGCGCCTCGTACCCGCTCTGCAGGAGGATCGTCCGGTCGAAGTCGTTCCACGTCAGGGTGAAGCCGAAGAGGAAGCTGCCGAAGATCCCCGTCCAGACGAGCGGGAGGGTCACCTCGCGGAACGTCGTCGGCCCGTTCGCCCCGAGGTCGCGTGCCGCCTCCTCGACGTGGCGGTCGTACCGGTTCCAGACGGCGAGCATGACGAGGAACGAGAACGGGATCCCCCAGATCACGTTCGCGCCGAGGGCCGTGTACCAGAGGTTCGGCGTGTACGCCCATGAACTTCCAGAGGAGCTGGTTGCCGAGCCCGACGAGGAAGGCCGGCGTCATCAGCGCGAGCATGAGGATGAAGAAGGCGATCACGTCGCCCTTCAGGCGCCAGTGGCGCCGGAAGGCCATCGAGAGCGAGAAGCCGAACACGGCGACGAGCGCGCCCGCGACGAGCGACAGCCAGAGGGACTGGCGGCCGGACGCGCTCACGTCCTCCGCGATCGTGTTGAAGAGGTTCGTGTCCCAGAGCGTCCTCCACCAGTCGATGCTGACCGGCCCGCGGAACGGGAACGTCAGCTGGCCCGTGTCGCCCTGGAACGAGAGGATCGCCATCAGGATCATCGGGATGTAGAGGAAGAACAGGAAGAGCGCGAAGTAGGCGCCGAGCCCCCACTTGGCCCAGTCGCGGCGCTGCTTCACGTCGCGCCGGACGACGACGTCCTGCGGGCGGGCGACGCTCTCCGCCGCCGTTGCCATCGTCTCGATCACAGGTCCTCCCGCAGGTTCGAGAGGCGCGTGATCACCCAGACGCCGATCATCAGCACGACGACGAGCAGCACCGCCGACGCGGCGCCCTGCGGGTACTGGACCGCTCCGATCTTCGAGTAGATCAGCGTGCCGACGGAGGTGATGTTGCCGCCGCCGACCGTCGCGACGGTCCCGTAGTCGCCCATCGTGAGGACGAAGATGAAGATCGAGCCGATCACGATGCCGGGCATCGTCTGCGGCAGGATCACCTCGCGGAACGTCCCCCACCAGTTGGCGCCGAGGTCGCGCGCCGCCTCGAGCGCCGACCGGTCGACCTGCGCCAGCGTGAAGAACAGCGGCGTGATCATGAAGAGGATGTAGAGCTGGATCATCGCGAGCCGCACCGAGAGCGTCGAGAACCCGAACTCCGGGATCGGCTCGGAGATGACGTGCAGCTTGATGAGGAACTGGTTGAGGGCGCCCTCCCGGCCCATCAGCGGGAACGTCCACGCGATCGCGCGGGTGAGGAAGCTCGTCCAGAACGGCGCGAGCGCGATGATGAAGAGCGCGATCTGGACGCGCAGGCTCTGCACCTTGAGGGCGAGGAAGTACGCGACCGGGAACCCGAGGACGAGGCACGCGACGACGGCGATCACGCGACGTCACGACCGTCGACAGCATGTTGTCCCAGTAGGTGCGGTCGTGGAACAGCTCGCTGTAGTTCGCGGTCGTGAACGTCTTGTCGAACCCGGCGTCGGTCCACGTCCAGAAGCTGACGAGGACGATGATCACGAGCGGCGCGACGAGGTAGAAGCCGATCCAGATCATCCCCGGCGCCGCCAGGGCGGCCGTCACCCAGCCGCTGCCGCGACCGGCGTCTCGACCTTCTCCGAGCGCCGTCCTCGGCTGCGAGGCGGACGCTGCTCGAGGATCGCCTCGACCTCGTCGACCTCGTCGAGCGCGACCCGTGCGGCGTCGTCTCCGAGCGGCTCAGGCGTCGAGGAGCTGGACATCGTCTTCCTTCCAGGAGATCCGGATCCGCTCTCCCTCGCGGCCGCGCAGGGCCGGGTAGTGCTCCGCGCCCACCTTGGCGAGCATCCGCTCGCCGCCCGCGAGGAGGTGGAGCTTGACGAGGTCGCCGAGGAACTCGACGAAGACGATCTCGCACTCCGCCGAGTTGAGGCCGTCGCCCGAGCCGTCGTCGACGCGTCACCGCCGCTGCGCGGATGGCGATCATCGCCGGGCTCCCGACCGCCCGCGTCGTCGTCGGGAGCGCGCACGCTCACGCGCAGGTGCTCCTCCTCGTCCTCGATGACGAGCCGGTCGCCCTCGTGCGACGTCACGACGCCGCGGAGGATGTTGTTGTCGCCCATGAAGCGCGCGACGACCTCGGTCGCCGGCTTCGTCGCGATCGTCAGCGGGTCGGCGACCTGCTGGATGCGGGCGTCGTTCATGACGACGATCCGGTCGGCCATCGAGAGGGCCTCTTCCTGGTTGTGCGTCACGTGGATGAACATCAGCCCGAGCTGGCGCTGCAGGTTCCGGAGCTCGACGCGCATGCGCAGCTGCAGCAGCCGGTCGAGGTCGCCGAGCGGCTCGTCGAGCAGCAGCGCCTGCGGCTTCGTCACGAGCACGCGGGCGAGGGCGACGCGCTGCTGCTGCCCGCCCGAGAGCGCGCTCGGCTTGCGGTCGGCGAGCGGCACGAGCCCGACCATCTCGAGCGCCTTCATCGCCGCCTCCCGCCGCTCCTCCTTGCCGACCCCGTGCATCTTGAGGCCGAACTCGACGTTCTGGAGCGTCGTGCGGTGCGGGAACAGCGCGAAGTGCTGGAAGACCGTGGTCGTGGGCCGCTTGTGCGGCGGCAGGTCGATCAGCGACTCGCCGTCGAGCAGGATCTCGCCCTGCGTCGGGTACTCGTGCCCGCCGATCATGCGCAGCGTCGTCGTCTTCCCGCAGCCGGACGGCCCGAGCAGCACGACGTACTCGCCGTGGTCGACGTGAAGGTTGACGTCGTCGACGGCGACCGTTCCGCCGGGAAAGACCTTCGTCAACCCGATGAGGTCGAGCCCGGCCTGACCGGTCGGGGGGCGGCGCCTGCCGCCCCCCCGGATTCGACCCCTGCTCCTCCATGCGTTGCCGCTAGGCGGTCAGGAAGTCGTTCACGGTCTTGACGAGGTAGACGCTCTCGCGCGGATACGAGTTCCAGGACGCGTACTTGCAGATGCGCTGCTGGAACGAGCCGCCCTCGCGTCGCTCGCCCTTCTTGATGTCGCCGACCTTGCCCGGTGATGCCCGGCAGGTCGCTCGCAGCCGGCTTGCCGCCCCACCAGTAGTCGTACTCCGGCGCGGTGAACCCGGCCGCCTTGCCGGCCGACGACTTGATCCACGGCAGGAGCCGCTGGCCGTTGGCGATGTAGTAGCCCTGGCGCATGATCGTCGCGCCGAGGTACCCGTTGTAGTTCCAGTTGATGTAGTCGTAACAGGCCTGCAGCTTCGCCGGGTCGGTGACCCTCGACGAGATGCCCTCTGCGCTGCACCAGCCGCGGAAGCCCTCCTTCGGGGCCGCGTAGAGGATGTTGACGCCTGCGCCTTGACGAGCGCCACGGCGGGCGACCACATCGACTCGAGCACGACCTCCTTGGAGACCATGAGGTTGACCGAGTCGGTGAAGGCCGACCAGAACGCGCGGAACTGGCCCTGCTTCTTGTACCGCGTGAGGATCTTGTACAGCCGGTCGATCTCCGCCCGCGTCGGGTTGCCGAAGTCCTTGAACTTCATCAGCCCGAGCGCCTGCGCGGCGAACGCGCGCGTCCTGCGACATGATCCCGGGGTCGCGGAGCAGGGAGACCCGCCCCTTCCACTTCGCGTTCAGGAGCTCGGCCCACGACATCTGCTCGGGCCGCTTCTTGATCACGTCGGCGTTGTAGCCCATCGAGTCGGCGTTGAAGTGCGCCGCCGGGCCGACGATGAAGCGGGGCTGCGGCTTCCCGCCGATCGGCTTGCCGTTCTCGCCGATCCAGCGGACGATCTGCTTGTTGTTCCTCGGCCCGCTCGGCGAACGGCGGCAGGCCGGTCGACCCGTCCGGGTCGACGAACGTCGTCCGGAACGGCGCGTTGCCGTCACCGAACGTGCAGCGCGCCGACGCCGGGTTGAGCTTGCCGTAGGCGAACAGCTTGTAGAACTGGTTCCAGCCCCTGATCTTCCGGGTGTCGACCGGCTGCAGCGAGCCGGACGGCCACACGAGCAGCGACTGGTAGTTGTAGCCGCCGAACACGTCGAACGTGTCGGGCGACGTGATGGCGATCTGCGGCTGCTTCTCGGACGGGGCGAGGATCGGCTTGACGGTGAAGCCGAGGTCCTTCGATGCCTGCTTGGCGATGTCCGGGGTCGGGAACTCGACCCCGAGCGAGAGCACGCGCAGCGTCCCCGTGAACTTCCCGCTCGCCGACGGCCTGGCCGCGGCGGTGCCCGCCAGCGCGCCGGCACCGGCGACGGCGGCCGCGCCGACGGCTCCCCGCTTGAGGAGCTCTCCCGCGCGTAATGCCCGACGGCTCCCTCTTCGGCCCTCGAGATCGCCGTGGCCGAGGTCCGCACCGGCCGCGAGCTCCTTCGCGTACTCGAAGGGGTCGTACTCAACCTCGTTGCTCATCTGCTCTCCTTTCCCCCCCGCCTCGAGGGAGGAAGTACCAGCACCGGGTGCCGGGGCCGGGATGTCGTGACACGACAGATGGGTCGCTCATGTATACAACCTTGAGACGCGCCCCGTCAACGTTCGGTTTGCGGTCGGTCGTGAGGTCGTGTGCTTCCGCTCAACACGGCGGGTGCGGGACGCCGATCTCCCGTGCGAGACGCCCGGTTTCCGAGCCTGCAAGCGCGAAATCGACGTAGGCGATGCCGAGCGCGCGGAAGTCCTGACGCCGTCCGGCCGCCTGTGCCTTCTCGAGCTTGCCGAGCCGGCGCTCCTGGAGAACGAGCCACCGCTCGACCCGGGTCGGAGCTCGTCGGGAGGCTCGAGCGCCTTCACGTCGCGGAGCTGGGCCCTGACGAGCGGCAGCACGCGGTCGACCGCGTCGATCACGTTCGCGGGCTCCGCGACGTCGGGTGGCCTGATCCGGTCGAGCCGTCGGGCCGTAGAGCGCGGCAGACGGCGGCGACGCCTGCCAGGTACTCGGCGCGGGTCGGGTCGGCGCTGCGAGCTCGCGGTCGTGACGAGGACCACCGCGACGGCGACCGCCGGCGGTCACGGTCGCAACGGCCACGCCGAGCAGGGTGCGTCGGCCTTTCAGCGCTCGCATCCCCCGCATTGTCGTCATGCGCCGCGGTCGGTGCCCTTCATCGCCGGCCGAGCGCGGCTCCGTCAGGCCGGCTCCTTCGCGGCCCGCGAGGCCCCCGGCCGCAGGACGCGCGGTCAGCGCGAGGTACGTCGCCGCCCCGGCCCCGAGGCCCCACGCGACCTTCAGCCATGCGTCCGGCACCGCGTAGTAGACGGCGACGGCGACAGGCGACGGCGACGACCGCCTCGACGTTGACGCCGTCGCACGTAGCGGTATCGGCCCGCCGGGGTCGAACAGCGCCTCGACGTCGAGCCGCCCCCGCTGCCGGACGAGGTAGTCCGCGAGGACGACGCCGGTCAGCGGCGCGGCGACGTTGCCGAGATGCGTGATCCACGACTGCGCCTCCTCGATCAGCGAGGGGAAGCCCGAGAGGACGATCGCGGCGAGCCCGACGACGCCCGTCGCGCCGATGCGGCCGAGCGACGGGATGGCTCGAGACGAGCGAGAGCCCGCCCGTGTAGACGTTCGTCACGTTGGCGGCGAACGTCTGGACGACGATCGCGACGAGGAGGACGGCGAGGACGGCGTCGCTCGAGGTCAGCTGGCTCGCCGCGACGAACGGATTCGTCTCGCCGCTGCCGACGGCGTACACGCCGCCGATCAGCGTCGTCGTCGCCGTCGCGGCGAGCGTCGACCCGATCAGGCCGATCCGCATGTCACGGCGGGAGCGCGTGTACCGGCGTCAGGTCGGCGATGTTCGTGACGAGCGTCAGCGACGAGCCGCACATCACGGTGACGACCGTCGCGAAGCCGACCCACGTCAGCTCCTGGTCGGGCGAGTCGAGCACGCGCCCGACCGCGTACTCGCGGATCGTCCGAGACGAGCCACAGCCCGAGGAGGACGCCGGCGGTGGCGACGGAGAGCGGCAGCACGATCCGGAGCAGCCAGCGCATGACGTCGAAGCCGAGGGCCGCGACCGCGGCCTGCACGACGGCGATCGCGAGCGCGGTCGGGACGAGGGACGGCCGCCGGTCGGCGAGCGCCACCACGATCGCCTGGACGCCGAAGGCTGCGGTCAGCGCCTGCGCGGCGAACCAGTAGACCGACGCGATCACGCGGTACGGCGACGTCAGCACCCGGGCGCCGAGGCCGCCGAACGTCGCGCGCATCGCGACCTGCCCCGGCAGCGCCGTCGTCGACGCCCGGCTGCGCGACGATCGTCAGGGCGGCATAGGCGAGCGCCTGGCCGATGATGGTCGCGACGACCGCCCAGGGAAGCGGCAGCCCGCTCTCGAGGACGGCGAGCGCCCCGAGCACCATCATCACCGGGTTCAGGAAGAACGTGAAGTTGATCGCGAAGAGGTCGCGCCAGCCGACGGTGCGCTCGGCGGCCGGGACCGGCTCGATCCCGTATCGCTCGACCTCCGGCACGACGCGTCTAGTTGCGCGCGAAGAACTCGCCGACGACGCGGTTGTGCTCGTCGGACGAGTCGAAGATCGTCGAGTGGTTCGCGCCGCGGATCACGTGCACCTCGGACCCGGGAATGCCGTCCGCGATCGCCTGCTGGCCTGCGGCGTCGGGCCCCTGGTCCCAGGGCGTCATCACGTCCTCGTCGCCGCCGAGCACGAGCGCCGGCGACGTGATCCTCGGTAGCCAGTCGCGGATGTCCATGTCGCACATCGCCTGGCAGGCGGCGGTGAAGACCTCGATCCGGTTCGAGTCGCGGAGGATCTCCTGGATCCGGTCGGCGAGCGCGACCGCGTCCTGCTCGGCGAGGAAGCGGCGCGAGAGCGCCTGCCAGGTGATCAGCTCGGCGAGGAGCCGGCTTCCCGGCCCGTCCGGGTCGAGCCGGGCGATGTCGATCCAGTTCTTGAAGATGAGCCGGCCGCTCGGGCCGAGCTTGGCCGCGGCGCAGTTGATCACGACGGAGCGCGTGCGCTCGGGGTACTTGCCCGCGAAGACGATCGCGATCATCCCGCCCATCGACGTCCCGTGCACGTGGGCGCGGTCGATCCCGAGCGCGTCGAGCAGGCCGGCGACGTCGTCCGCCCAGACCTCCATGTCGTAGTCCTGGAGCGGCCGGTCGGAGGCGCCGTAGCCGCGCATGTCGTAGTCGATCACGCGGAAGCGCTTGGAGAGCTCGGGCGTCGCCGGGTCGAAGTTGAAGTGCCCGAAGCCGGCGCCGTGGATCTGCACGACGGGGTCGCCCTCGCCGGTGATCCGGTGCCAGAGGTTGACGCCGTTGACCTGGATCAAGCCTTCCACAGCCGCCTCCTGCGTCGGGGTGCCGCGATCATACGGCGGGTGGAATCGGGCAGGACCGACGTCCGACGGCGGGGGGCTAGCGTGCCATCGCGCGTTCCACGGCCTCCGCCTCCTCGGGCGAGAGCGCCAGGGAGGCCTTGCCGCGCTCGAGCTCCTTCACGTAAACGCGCGCGTAGTCGCGGCCCTGGATCGCGGTGACGACCGTGCCCGTGCGCGTGGAGTCGAGGAACGCGAACGACGCGGACTGCTGGCCTCCCGCGTCCTCGTAGGCGTCGTAGCGGACGACCGACATGTTCGTGACCGAGCCGTCGATCCGGCGATCGACCCGCGTGAGGCCCGAGGCGACCTCGTCGACGGCCCGGTGGAGGTCGTCGATCCGCCCCTGCAGGGAGACGGCGAAGTCCACGACGTCGGCGGTCGAGCCGCCGAGGATCGCCTGCTGGCCCCGTCGTAGCTCGCGGACGCGCCGCCAGGAGAAGAACGCGACGAGGAGCGCCAGCGCGGCGACGACGCACGCGGCGATTGCGACCGCAAGGCTCGAGGTCACGAGGCTTCGAGCGAGAACACGACCGGGTACTCGGCCGAGTTGTTGCCGGTGTTCGTCTCACCCGGGACGGGGAGCACCTGCACCTGCACGGTCGTCCCCTCACCGAACGGGAAGTCCGGGAAGTCGGAGAACGTCACGACCTTCGTCTCGCCGGGGTCGATCACGTCGATCGTCCCGTTCTTCACGATCGGCGACGGCTGCGCCGGGATCGTCAGGCGCACCTTGACGCCGACCTCCTGGTTCTCGCCCGAGTTCGTCACGCCGACCTCGAAGGCGAGGTCGGTCGAGATGGTGATCTTCGTCTCCGTCGACGTCGACAGCTGGATCCCGGCCGGCATGACCTTCGTGTACTCGAGCGAGCTGCCGTGCGATCCCGTCGGCGTCCCGCCCGTCGAGGCGCCGTGGACCCGCTGCCAGATCGAGCTCATCGAGCGCGCGGTGTACAGGTCGCTGTTCTCGACGAAGACCGACGGGGGCGCCGTGACGCCCTCGACGCCTTCCGACTGCATCGTCTGCGTCGCGACCCCCTGGAACAGGTCGCGCCAGACGACGTCGCTCGCCTCCAGGCGCTGCGCCCTGCGTCGGCGAGCCGTCGGCCCGCGGCCGTCGCGTCCTGCGTGTCCTTCGTGTCCCGGAACGTGTCGAGCATGCCCTGGAGCCCCGCCACGCGGAGGTCGAGCGCCAGGATGGCGTTCTCCTGCGCGGGCGTGAGCGGCCCCGGGGCGTCGATGTCGCGTGCGCGCTGGACGTCGAGCTCCTGCTGCTGGAGGAGACCGCTGAGCTGCGTCTCGAGCTCCGTCTGGGCCAGCCCGGGTGTGGTCAGCAGCGTCGCGAGGTCGTCGCCGATCTTCGCGGAGTCGGCCCCGACCGCGCCGATGGCCGACATGTAGTCGCCGTAGGCCGCCTCGTCGTCCTCGGCCGCGCACCCCTGCACCCAGACGGCGAGGAGGACGACGACGAGGACCGCCAGCGCGACGAGCGCTGCGAGCCGGAGCAGCGGCGTGATCGCGTTCGGGCCGCGGAACGGAGACCGCGGCGGACGACCGCCGCCTCCGCTCGGCCCGCCGGGCCTCGGTGCGCCGCTCGGACGGTCGGGCGGAGGGATCTCGCGCGTCTCGTCGTCGACGAAGTCGAAGTCGAGAATGTCGTCGTCGTGCACCGTCACGGGATCCTCACCGGGGCATCGGACGGTCGACGAGTCCTGGTGGGCCGCCGAGCGCCAGACCCGGCGAGTGTACGGGAGATTCGGCGTCGAAGGACCATCCCCGCGCGCGGCGAAGGGGCGTGGACCGGTGTCGTCCGCAGCCTACGCCTTCCCCGATCGAGCGCTCGTCCTCGATCGCTATCGACCCCTGAAGCCGCTCGGTCGAGGGGGCTCGGGATCGGTCTGGCTGGCCCAGGACGAGAAGACCGGGCTCGAGGTCGCGCTCAAGATCGTCCCCCGCGAGGGCAAGCGCGCCGCGCGCGCGATGCGGGAGATGGAGGCCGCCTCGAGACTGCGTCACGAGCGGTGCGTGCGGGCCTACGACTTCGGCGGCGACGACGGCCACGTCTACATCGCGTACGAGTACGTCCGCGGCAAGACGCTCCGCGAGGCGATCCGCCGCGGCGAGCTCGACGACGCGGCCTCCGTCGAGGCAGCGGCGCAGGTGCTGGACGGCCTCACGCACGCGCATCGGCGTGGCATCGTCCACCGTGATGTCAAGCCGTCGAACGTCCTCCTCGAAGAGGGCCCCGAGGTCGCGGTCCGCGTCCTCGACTTCGGGCTCGCCCAGTTCGACGACGCGGACACGCTGACCGCCGTCGGCGACGTCCCCGGCACGCTCGCGTACATCGCCCCGGAGCGGCTCGACGGCGCCGACGCGAGCGCCCGCAGCGACGTCTGGGCGGTCGGCGTGATGCTGTGGGAGTCGCTCGCGGGCAGCCATCCGTTCTGGGGCGTCCCGCTCCCCGAGGTCGCATCGACGATCGCCGCGGGCGCGCCGCCGCTCTCGTCGCGCCGCGGTGACCTGCCGCGGCGCCTGCTGGCGGCGGTCGACGCCGCGCTGTCCGTCGACCCGGCTCGGCGGCCGACCGCGTCCCAGCTCGCCGCCGAGTTGCGCGAGGCATTCGTCGCAGTCCGGCAGCCGCGTGCCCGGAAGCGCCAGCAGGCGCGCCGGCGCAGCGCCCAGGCGCCGCGCCCTCGCCCTGCGGCGCCTCCCGTCCCGCCGATCGAGCGCATCGCCCCCGCCGGGCTGGCGGCGCTCACGACCGCCGTCGGCGGATCGCTGCTGCCATTCTGGCCGGCGCCGATCCTCTTCCTGCTCACGCTCGCGGCCGGGCTCGCGACGCTGCGCTCGCCGCGGCTCGGCCTCGCCCTCACGCTGGCGGTCCCGATCTTCCCTCTCGGCAACGTCGCCCAGGCGGCCGCGGTCGTCTACGGCGTGCTCGCGCTCGCGTGGCTCGCCGCCATGTGGCGCGACGCCCGCGCCGGCCTGCTGTTCGCGCTCGGGCCCGTCCTCGCGATCCCCGGGCTCCTTCCGCTCCTCCCGCTCGCCGTCCAGCCCGCCCGCGGAGTCTGGCGCCGGGCGCTCCAGGCCGCGGTGGCCGTCTTCGCGACCGCAGCGGTCGCCGGCCTCGCCGGGCGCGCAGCTCCCGCTTGCGGCCGCGACCGTCTCCGACCTGGGGCTCGACGAGACCGAGCGGCCGACGGACGTGGTGCAGGCGCTCGGCAGCGTGCTCCGCGCGAATCCCGAGATCGCGACGACGGCGCTCGCCCTGGGGATCGTGGCGGCGTCCTTCCCCGGGCGGCAGCGCGCGGCCCGTGGGGAATCGCGGGCCTCGGCGCCCTCCAGCTCGGACTGGTGCTCCTCTGGGCGCCGTCGATCCCGGCGCTCGGCTTCGTGGTCGGGACGTGGCTTCTCTGCGGCGCGCTCGCCGTCCGCCCCCACCTCGGCGCGATTCCTCGCCGTGGTGGCAGCTAGACTCGATCGAGGGAGGCTCCCCGCCCAATGAGCGTCCTTCGCGGAATCGAGAGCAGAATCGAGAGCCTCTTCGAAGGGGTGTTCGGGCGTGCATTCCGCACCCACGTGCAGCCCGTGGAGCTCGCGCGCAAGCTCGCGAAGGAGATGGACGAGCACCGGTCGGTGTCCGTCTCGCGCGTCTACGTGCCGAACGAGTACACGCTCTACCTCTCGCCGGCCGACCGGAGCCAGTTCTCGGCCTACGAGGGCTCGCTCGTCGGCGAGCTCCAGGAGTACCTCGGCGAGCACGCCCGCCGCGAGGGGTACGCCCTGCTCGGCCCCCCTCGGGTGCTCCTGGAAACCGACGCCGACCTTGCGGTCGGCGAGTTCGGCATTTCGACCCGCCTGACGCAGTCCGAGGCGCAACCGGAGGCCCCTGCCCGCCTCCCGGAGCCCGTCGCCGCTCCCGTCCCGGGGGCGCCGCTGCCGATCCCGTCGGACGTGCCCGAGGCGACGGTCATCTACTCCACGCCCGACGCGCCGGCGCCTCCGCCGCGCCGCAGCCGCAGCCGCAGCCGGAGGTGACCCTCACAGTCGACGGCCGTGTCGTGCCGCTCTCATCCGATCGTGTCGTCGTCGGGCGCTCCCGCGAGTGCGACGTGCGCATCGATGACGGCAACGTCTCGCGCCGGCACGCCGAGCTGAGCCGCGACCAGGACGAGCGGCTGGACCGTCGTCGACCTCGGGTCGACGAACGGGACCGAGGTGAACGGCCGCCGGATCTCGAGGCGCACGCCGCTCGCGCGGGCGACCGCATCTCCATCGGCGGGGCGGAGCTCGTCTTCGGGCGAACGCTCCCGTGAGGCTCGCCGTCACCGTCGACGAGACCCTGCTGGCGCTGAAGGTGGCGTTCCTCGTGCTCCTCTACCTGTTCGTCTGGCTCGTCGTCCGCTCCGCGACGCGGGGGCTCGCCGAGGGCGCCCCGCAGGAAAGCATCATCATCCCCGCCGCGGAAGCGGCCGCGCTGCGCGCATCGCTGGCGCCGCCCAGCCGGAAGGTCGTGGTGCTGTCGAGCCCGACGATCGCCGCGGGGACGGCGATCGAGCTCACGAACACGACCGGCGTCGGCCGCGGCCCGGAGAACGCGATCCGGCTCGACGGGGACACGACCGTCTCGAGCCGCCACGCGACGCTCGACAGCCGGGCGGACGGCCTGTGGGTCGAGGACGCGGGCTCCACCAACGGCACCTTCGTGAACGGCGCGCGCGTCACGAACGCGCGCCTTCTCACCGCCGGAGACGTGATCCGGATCGGCCACACCGACCTGCGGGTAGAGGCCTGACGATGCGGGTCGGCCGCGCAGCGGGGCAGACGGACACCGGGCGCCGGCGCCGCCAGAACGAGGACGCGTTCGTCTGCGAGCCGCCGCTGTTCGCGGTTGCGGACGGCATGGGAGGAGCGCAGGCCGGCGAGCTCGCCTCGCGGCTCGCGGCGGCGGCGATCGAGGAGGGCGGGCTCGCGATCCAGGGCGAGGAGGGCGTGGCGGGCGTCGTCCGCACCGCGAACGCCCGCATCTTCGAGCACTCCGTCCGCGACCCGAACGCCGCCGGGATGGGGACGACGGCGACGGTCGCGCTCGTCGACGAGGAGGCCGAGACCGCGACGCTCGCGCACGTCGGCGACTCGCGTGCGTACCGCTACCGCGACGGCGTCCTGGAGCAGCTCACGACCGATCACTCCCTCGTCGGCGAGCTCGTCCGGAGCGGCCGCCTGACGGAGGACGAGGCCGCCGTCCACCCGCACCGCTCCGTCATCACCCGGGCGCTCGGCACCGAGGCGGACGTCGACGTCGACACGCTGACCGTCGATCTCCGGGCGGGCGACCTCGTGCTGCTCTGCTCCGACGGCCTGAGCGCGATGGTCCGCGACGACGAGATCGTCCGCCTGATCGAGGCGGCACGGTCCGACCCGCACGACGCAGCCGAGGCGCTGATCGCGGCGGCGAACGCGGCGGGTGGCGAGGACAACGTCACGGTCGTCCTGTTCGAGCTCGTCGACGGAGAGCCGCCGGCACGGCCTGCGCAGACAGTCGTGATCCCCCGGGGCGAGACGACGAGCGAGTCGGAGTCGCTTCCGGACGCCGGCGCAAACGGTGACGACGTCAGCCGGCACGGCGCCGGCAAGGGGAGCCGCTGGCCGGCGCTCCTGCTGCTCCTCGCGATCCTGGCGGTCTCCGCGTTCCTGCTCTGGTGGGGCCTCGTGCGATGACGGCCCGGAACCGCGAGCTGTTCATCCTCGTGCTCGCCGCGATCGTCGCCTCGGGCGCGTTCGCGTCGGCGTGGTTCCAGGAGGCGGCGGAGATCGACTACGGCTGGGTTCCCTGGGCCGCGCTCCTCGGGGCGATCTTCGCCGTCGCGCACGTCGTGGCGCGCATCACCGTCCCGGACGCCGACCCGACGCTGCTCCCGATCACCGCGCTCCTCTGCGCCATCGGGCTGACGTTCGTCTACCGCCTCGACCCCGAGGCCGGCCGCAAGCAGCTCGTCTGGGTCGCCGTAGGCGTCGCCGTCTTCGCCTCGGTCCTCCTGTGGCTCCGGTGGGACTACCGGGTGCTCGAACGCTACAAGTACCTCTTCGGCGTCTCGGCGATCGTGCTGCTGATGCTGCCGTCCGTCCCGGGGCTCGGCCAGCGGATCAACGGCGTCAAGCTCTGGGTGGACATCGGCCCGCTGCAGTTCCAGCCCGGTGAGCTCGCGAAGATCTTCCTCGTCGTCTTCCTCGCGGGCTACCTCCGCGACAAGCGAGAGGCGCTTGCGGTCCTCCGCCTGAAGGACGTCGGCCCCCTGCTCGCGATCTGGGGCGCGGCGATGCTCGTCCTCGTCCAGACGAGCGACCTCGGCTCGGCGCTCCTCAACTTCGGGATCTTCCTCGCGATGCTCTACGCCGCGACGGGACGCGCGGCGTTCGTCGGCGCCGGGCTCGTCCTCTTCGCGGGCGGTGCCGCGCTCCTCTACGACCGGCTCGACCGCGTCCAGCAGCGCGTGACCGTCTGGCTGGAGCCGTGGACCGACGACAAGGTCTATTGCGCGCTCAACGGGGCGATGGAGTACCGCCAGAACTGCGACTCGTACCAGCTCGTGAAGAGCCTCTACTCGATCGCGAACGGCGGCTACGGAGGGACCGGCATCGGAAACGGCACGTTCGACTCGGTCGACGGGACGCGGCTGATCCCGTACCTCGAGACCGACTTCGTGTACTCGGCGATCGCGCAGGAGCTCGGGCTGATCGGCGCGGCCGCCGTCCTCCTCCTCTACCTCGCGCTCGTCGCCCGCGGGATGCGAGTCGCGCTCATCGCGCAGGACGGGTTCTCGAAGCTGCTCGCCGCGGGGCTGAGCTTCGGCTTCGCCCTGCAGACCTTCATCATCGTCGGCGGCGTCCTCCGGCTCGTGCCGCTCACCGGCATCACGCTGCCCTTCGTCTCGTACGGAGGGACGAGCATCGTCGCGAACTTCATCATGGTCGCCCTGCTCATGCTGGTCTCCCACCGCGCAGTGCGGCACGCCCGGGCATGAACCGCCAGCTGACACGGGTCGCGTGGGTCGCGATGGCGCTGATCGTCGCGCTCGTCATCGGCACGACGTACTGGCAGACCTGGGCGCGCCCCGGCCTCGCCGCCCGGCAGGACAACGAGATCCAGCGGGTCGCCGAGTTCGAGGTGCGGCGCGGGCTGATCCTCGCGCCGACCCGCGTCCTGGCGCGGAACAAAGCCGAGAAGCGCCGTGGGAAGACCTTCTACTTCCGCCGCTACCCGCAGGGGAAGCTCACGGCGCACGTGGTCGGCTACTCGACCATCTCGCGGAGCCGGGCCGGGCTCGAGAAGTCGCTGAACGGCGCGCTGACCGGGACAGACCGACCGCTCTCCGACCTCGTCGAGCAGCAGCTCGACGAGCTGAAGGGCACGCCGATCGTCGGCGACAACGTCACCACGACCCTCAACCTCCGGGCACAGCGCGTCGCGCTCGAGCAGCTCGGGCGGACGTGCGGCGCCGTCGCGGCGCTCGATCCCCGTACCGGGAAGCTGCTCGTGATGGCGTCCTCCCCGAGCTACGACCCGAACCTCGTCGAGACGCGCTTCGGCACGATCGGGTCGATCACCGCCGACTGCCGGCCGGCGGCGCCGCTCGTGAACCGCGCCTCGCAGGGCCTCTACGCGCCGGGCTCGACGTTCAAGGTCGTCACGCTGTCCGCGGCCCTCGAGTCGAACCGCTACGAGCCCGACTCGACCTTCGTCGACCCGGGCTACTGCATCGCCTACGGGAAGCGCGTCAACAATTTCGACACGTCGCGGCCGTTCGGGAGCCTCACCCTCGCGACCGCGCTCCAGTACTCGGTCAACTCCGTCTTCTGCAACATCGGCAAGGCGCTCGGTGCGAAGCGGATCCTCGACCAGGCGAAGCGGTTCGGCTTCTACGAGCGCCCGCCGCTCGAGACGCCCGACGGCGAGCGCTATCCGAGCGGGCTCTTCCGGAACGGCGAGCTGTGGTACCCGAAGCGCAACCCGGATGTCGACGCGGGCCGGATGGCGTTCGGCCAGGAGCGGATGCTCGTGACGCCGCTCCAGATGGCGATGGTCGCCGCCGGGATCGGCAACGCCGGGATCGTGATGAAGCCGTGGGTCGTCGACAAGATCCTCTCCCCCGCCGGGAACACGCTCTCGCGCACGCGCCCGGAGCGGCTGAGCCGCGCCGTCGGCCCCGTCAACGCGCGCGACATCCAGAACATGATGGTGCGGGCCGTCGAGGCCGGCACCGGGACGGCCGCCCGCATTCCGGGCTTCCGCATCGGCGGCAAGACCGGCACCGCCGAGACCGGCGTCCCGGGTCGCAACACGACGTGGTTCATCGCCTTCGCCGGCCGTCCTGACCGGCGTCCGGAGGTCGCGATCGCCGTCGCCCTCGAGGGTCAGAGCTCGACGGGCGGCGCGACCGCGGCGCCGATCGCGCGGGCGGTCATGGAGGCACTTCTGGTCCCGGGGTCGAATCCGTGATCACGGTCCCGCCGACCCGCGCACGCAGCGGGAATCTGCCGATCGAGCATCTACCCTTCCCCATGCCCTCATGACGACCATCGACGAGAGACGCGGCACGATCTTCGCCGGCCGCTACCGGCTCGAGCGGAAGCTCGGCTCGGGGGGCATGGCCGACGTCTGGCTCGCCGAGGACCAGGAGCTCGGCCGCAAGGTCGCGATCAAGATGCTCCACGAGCGGTACGCGAACGACGTGCAGTTCGTCGAGCGCTTCCGCCGCGAGGCGACCCATGCGGCGGGGCTCTCCCACCCGAACGTCGTCTCCATCTACGACCGGGGCGAGGCCGAGGGCTCGTACTTCATCGTCATGGAGTACGTCGAGGGGCGCACCCTCAAGGAGCTGATCATCGCGCGCGGCCCCTGTCCCGTGACCGTCGCCGTCTCCTACGTCCGCCAGGTGCTCGCCGCGCTCCGCTACGCGCACCGGAACGGCATCGTCCACAGAGACATCAAGCCGCACAACGTGCTCGTCGACCACGAGGGCCGCGTCAAGGTGGCGGACTTCGGCATCGCGCGCGCCGGCTCCAGCCAGATGACCGAGGCGGGCTCGATCATCGGCACCGCCCAGTACCTCTCGCCCGAGCAGGCGCGTGGCGCGCCCGTCGACGAGTCGTCCGATCTCTACTCGACCGGGATCGTCCTCTACGAGCTGCTCACCGGCAAGGTCCCGTTCACGGGCGAGACGCCCGTCGAGATCGCGATGAAGCACCTCTCGCAGGTGCCGGAGGCGCCCTCGACCATTCGGCACGAGATCCCCCGGGA
Source organism: uncultured Actinomycetes bacterium (assembly GCA_963706915.1). Lineage (GTDB taxonomy): Bacteria > Actinomycetota > Thermoleophilia > Gaiellales > Gaiellaceae > Gaiella. The sequence goes on along the minus strand of CAVPOH010000004.1, from coordinate 18,694 downwards.
CCTCGACCTCGTCGTCCTCCGCGCGCTCGCCAAGGAGCCCGCGGAGCGGTACCGGACGGCGAAGGAGATGGACCGCGACCTCGAGCTCGTCGGCCGCGGCGAGGCCGTCGGGCCGGAGACCGAGGAGGCAGCGACGATGGTCCTTCGCGGCGAGACGACCGCCGCGACCGCCGTTGCGCCTCCCGGGCGCCCGCCGAGCTACGGCGGCGACGAGCGCTACCGCTCCTACGAGGGCGAGGTGCGGCGAGGGCGCGTGTGGTGGCCGTGGCTCCTCGCGGCCGGCGTGGCGATCGCGATCGGGATCGGCGCCTGGCTCTTCTACGACAACGTCCAGGACGAGCTCGACGCGAACGACCCGGTGGTCGTCGACAACTACGAGGGCATCCTCGAGGAGAACGCCGTCCAGCTGATCACAGGCGACGGGTTCGAGCCCAAGGTTATCCGCCTCCCGAACGCGGACGTCAAGCCGCAGTACGTCTTCGAGCAGGAGCCGACGGCGGGTACCGGGCTTCCGAAGGGGAGCATCGTCACGATCCGCGTCTCGACGGGCAAGAAGAAGATCGCGGTGCCGTCGCTGGTCGGGAAGTCGCGCGACACCGCAGTCGCCGAGCTGACGAGCGCCGGCCTCGACGCCGACGTTGCCGAGGTGCCGTCGGACAAGACGCCGGGCGTCGTAACTGCACAGGATCCGCGCCCGGGAACGGTCCTCGTCGAGGGCTCCTCGGTGCGGATCAACGTCTCGAAGGGTCCGAAGCCGGTGGCGGTCCCGAACGTCGTCGGCTCGAGCTACGACGTCGCCGCGGCGCAGCTCCAGCTCGCGGGCTTCACGGTCGGAAGGGTCGACGTCGAGAGCGACCGTCCGGCCGGCGAGGTCGTCGACCAGACGCCGCCAGGGAACTCGACGGCGACCCGCGGCTCCCCCGTGACGCTCTCGGTCTCGCGCGGCCCGCAGACCGTCGCGGTCCCCGACGTCTCGCTGCAGTCCGTCGCGGACGCGCGGACGACGCTGCGCGCTGCAGGTTTCCGCGTCTCGATCGTGCGGCAGGAGACCGATGACGAGGCGCTCGACGGCCTCGTGATGTCGCAGGATCCTGCCGGCGGGACGCAGGCCGACCCCGACTCGGTCGTGACGCTGACCGTGGGCGAGTTCGTGCCGCCGCCCGACGTGACGCCGGCACCGCCTGCGGACGGCGCCGGGACGGCTCCGTCGACGGCGAGACGCCGACGACGACTCCGTGAGCCGGCGCATACGGCTGGCGGTGCTCGCGGGAGGGAGGTCGAGCGAGCACGAGATCTCGCTGGCGTCCGCCGCCTCCGTCGCCGCCGCGCTCGACCCGGAGCGCTACGACGTGCGGACGATCGAGATCGGCCGCGACGGCCGCTGGGCGCTGCCCGCCGGCGACCGCCGCGCCGAGCTCGCCTCGACCACGACCGCGGAGACGCTCCCGGTCCCCGCCGACTCCGCGCCGGCCACGCTCGGCGCGGTGGACGTCGTGCTCCCGATCCTCCACGGCCCGTTCGGCGAGGACGGCACCGTCCAGGGCCTCTGCGAGCTCGCCGGCGTCGCATACGTCGGGCCCGGGGTGCTCGCGTCGTCGGTGTGCATGGACAAGGACGTCTTCAAGACGCTCATGCGCGGCGCCGGGATCCCCGTGGCCAGCCACGTCGCGCTCCGCCTCGGCGACCCCGTGACGAACCCGTTCGGCTATCCGGTGTTCGTGAAGCCCGCGAACATGGGCTCCTCGGTCGGCATCTCGAAGGTTCGCGACGAGAAGGAGCTGGAGCCGGCCGTGGCGCTCGCTCGCCGCCACGACGAGAAGGTAATGGTCGAGGAGTTCGTGCCCGGGATGGAGATAGAGGTCGGCGTGCTCGGGAACCTGCCGAGCCCGGTCGCCTCGCTGCCCGGCCACGTCGTGGCGAACAACGCCGACTGGTACGACTACTCGTCGAAGTACGACGAGGGCGGGTCGGAGCTCGTGATCCCGCCGCCGGGCCTGACCGACGCGCAGATCGAGCGCGCCCGCGTCCTCGCGCTGCGGGCGTTCGTCGCGACCGCCTGCGAGGGCATGGCACGAGCGGACTTCTTCGTCCGCGAGACCGACGGCGAGGTCATCATGAACGAGCTCGAACACGATCCCGGGCTTCACGGCGACGAGCTTCTACTCGCGGCTCTTCGCCGCGACCGGGATCGAGTACGAGGAGCTCCTCGACCGCCTCGTCGAGCTCGCGCTCGAGCGCCACGAGCGCCGGCGCGGCCTCGAGTACTGAGGCTTTCTCGCGAAGCACGATTCCGCGGGTGCGGAATCGTGCCGCTTCATCCCCCGCCTGCGGCGGGGCACACACCCCTGAAGGCGTCGGCTTCGCCGCCGCAACTTCGTCTTTGGGGCTCAGCCGAGAGTCGCGGCGAGCGCCTCTTCCCAGACCGCGAGCGCCTCGTCGAGGACGGCGTCCTCGATCGTCAGCGGGCAGAGGACGCGGATGCAGTTTCCGTACGTCCCTGCCTTGAGAAGGATCAGCCCGCGGTCGAGCGCCGCGTCGATGACCGCCTTGGCGACGTCCGGCGCCGGCTCCTTCGAGCCGGGATCCTCGACGAGCTCGATCGCGAGCATCGCCCCGAGCCCGCGGACATCTCCGATCGCCGGCCAGCGCGCCTGCCACGACAGCATCCGCTCGCGGATCCGGTCGCCGACGAGACACGGCCCGCTCGAGGAGGCTTTCCTCCTCGAACACGTCGAGCACGGCGAGCGCGGCTGCCTGCGCGACCGGGTTTCCGATGTACGTCCCGCCGATCGCGCCCGCGTGCGGCCCGTCCATGATCTCGGCGCGCCCGATGACGCCCGAGAGCGGGAGGCCGGCCGCGATCGACTTCGCCACGGTCATCAGGTCCGGCTCGACGCCGAAGTGCTCCATCGCGAACATCCGCCCCGTCCGGCCGAAGCCGGTCTGCACCTCGTCGGCGACGAGCACGATCCCGGTGACGTCGCAGAGCGCGCGGAGTCCCTCCATGTACTCGGTCGAGGCGGGGACGAACCCACCCTCGCCGAGCTGCGGCTCGATCACGATCGCCGCGACGTGCTCGGCCGGAAGGTAGGTGTCGAGCATCCCCTCGAGCCGCGCAAGCGCCTCTCGCGCGTCCGGCCCGCGGTACGCGTCCGGGAACGGCGCCCGGTAGACCTCGGGCGCGTACGGCCCCATCCCCGTCTTGTAGGGGTGGAACTTCGAGGTCATCGTCATCGAGAGCAGCGTCCTTCCGTGGAACGCGCCCTCGAAGGCGATCACTCCCGGCCGCCCGGTGTGGAGCCGCGCGAGCTTCACGGCGTTCTCGACCGCCTCGGTGCCGGCGTTGAAGAACGCCGCCCGCTTCTCGCCCGAGATCGGAGTGAGCGCGCACAGCCGCTCGGCCAGCTCGATCGCCGGCGGATAGGGGACGACGGTGAAGTCGGTGTGGAGGAACCGCGCCGCCTGCTCGGCGACCGCCTCGACGATCCGCGGGTGCGCGTGACCGGCGTTGACCACGCCGACGCCTCCCGCGAAGTCGACGAAGACGTTGCCGTCGACGTCCGTGATCGTCGCGTTCTCGGCGCGCTCGGCGAAGATCGGCAGGTGGACGATCAGGGGATGGGCGATAGCAAGCCGCTCCCGCTCGAGGAGCGCGCGTGAGCGAGGCCCAGGGATCTTCGTACGGATCTCGATCACCTTCGTCGCCGCCATTCGTCGGAGCCTAGCCGAGCCCCAGGCGAGTACATTCGCCCCGTGGACACGTGGATCGCCGGCCTCGACGACGACCCGATCGTCGAGCTTCGGCGCTGGCTCGACGAGGCGCGTGGCGCCGACCTCCACGAGCCCGAGGCGATGGCGCTCGCGACGAGCACCCCGACCGGGACGCCCTCGGTCCGGATGGTCCTGCTGCGGGGCCTCGACGAGCGCGGCCTGAGGTTCTTCACGAACTACGAGAGCCGGAAGGCGCAGGAGCTCGACGCGAACCCGAAGGGGTCCGTCGTCGCTCAACTGGGGGCCGCCGCTCCGCCGGCAGGTGCGCGCCGAGGGCGCCGTCGAACGCCTGTCCGAGGACGAGTCGCGCGCCTACTTCCGGACGCGCGGGCGCGAGAGCCGCCTCGGCGCCTGGGCGTCACCACAGTCGCGCCGAACTCGCCGACCGGGACGAGCTCGACGGTCGCTACGACGCCGAGGCGGAGCGGTTCGCCGGCGTCGACGAGGTGCCGCTGCCGCCGTTCTGGGGCGGGTTCCGCCTGACGCCGCAGGCGGTCGAGCTCTGGCAGAACCGCCCGAACCGGCTCCACGATCGCGCGCGCTACGAGCGGGTCGGCGACGGATGGGCTCGAGTGCGGCTCGCGCCGTGACGGCGCCTCGATCCTACGAGGGTGGTGCCAGCGCGGCCTTCGTGTACAGGCCGTACGGGTTCCAGAGCAGAAAGCCCTTCGCGCCCTGGAGGCGTGTCGCCCGGACCTGCTGCAGCACCTGCTCGCGGTCGTAGCTCCAGTCCTGGATCCACGGGACCAGCTGGGCGCTCGAGCCCTTCAGCTGTCGCTTGAAATCGACGAGCGTGCGGAAGACGGTCTCGCCGGGCTCGGCGCTCGGGGTCACGATGCCGAGCTCCCCACCGCCGTACAGGTACGGGTACGCCATCGGGTTCACGTGGTCGACGTGCTGCGAGATCCAGGCGGGAACCTGGCCGAGCCCCATGTCCCGCGTCGCGGAGAGGCCGAACAAGGCGGTCGAGACGCGGACGCCGAGCGGCGCGAGCCGCTGCTTCGCGTAGGCGACGAACGCGGAGATCACCTCGCCCTTCCGCTCTCGCGTTTTCCCGGGGTAGACGGCCGCGCCGACGTCGCCGTCGGACGGGAAGCGGACGTAGTCGAGCATGATCTCGTCGAAGCCCGCGCGGGCGGCGGCCGCCGCGACTGAGACCGCGTAGTCCCAGACGCGCCGGTCGTACGGGTTCACCCAGGCCAGCCCCGCGCTCGTCGCCCAGATGCCGCCGCCGGGCGTCCGCACCGCGAGGTCCGGCCGGGCGCGCGCGAGGTACGGATCCTGGAAGACGACGACGCGCCCGATCAGGTACACGCCCTTCTCGTGGGCGAGGCGCGCCACCTGCGCCGGCTTGTAGTAGTCCCGGGCGGCCCCCACCTTGCGGGCAAGCGGAACGCCGGCCGGCGCGAACGCGATCTCCCCGCCCTCGTCCTTGACGTCGAGCTCGATCGTGTTCAGCCCGTGCTTCTTGAGGGCGACGTACTCCTGGAGCTTCCCCGGAAGCGACGCGAGCGCACCCGTGACGTGCACACCGCGCACCTCGACGGGCAACGGACGCGGCCGCACCGCGACCTGGAGCTGGCCCTGGAGGGCGCCTGCGGCCTGCGCGCCGGTGCGGGGCATTCCCTGCTCGCCCTTGCCGGCGAGGGTCATCCCGCCCGCGAGCGCGAGCACGCCGAGGAGCAGTACTGCCGCAATCGCAGCGCGACGCCGCCGCTTGCGCCGGCGTACCGAGTCCCGGCGAGCGCGGAAGCGCTCGTTCGGGTCCAGTGAGGGGTACAGCATGGACACCGGGTCCAGCAGTCTAGTCGGTCGATTTCGAACAAGTGTGCGCCCCGACGCCGGATTGGTGCGTCTTCGCACAATCTCCAGCGCACCAGCGCAACCACCCCCAGGGGCACCCCCGGTGCCCTGACGTCACGCTACCGGCGATTTCGCGACGGATGGGTGCCGTGATCGTGCCGCGATCGAAACCGCGTTCGTGTCCGGGATGCGAGGGGGGCGTGCGGTCTACGATCCGCGGCGATGGTGCTCTCCGACCGCGTCATCCGGCGACTGATCGAGGCCGGCCGGATCGGGATCGACCCGTACGACGAGACGCTGATGCAGCCGTCGAGCCTCGACGTCCGGGTCGACACGCTCTTTCGCGTCTTCCGCAACTCGCGCTACCCGTACATCGACGTCAAGGCGGAGCAGGAGGAGCTCACGGAGCTCGTCGAGGTAACCGGCGACGAGCCGTTCATCCTCCACCCCGGCGAGTTCGTGCTGGGTTCGACGCTCGAGCGCGTCACGCTGCCCGACGACCTCGTCGCACGGCTGGAGGGGAAGTCGTCCCTCGGCCGGCTCGGCCTGCTGATCCACTCCACCGCGGGCTTCATCGACCCCGGGTTCGACGGCCACGTGACGCTCGAGCTGTCGAACGTCGCGAACCTGCCGATCACGATCTACCCGGGCATGAAGATCGGCCAGCTCTCCTTCGTGCAGATGTCGGAGCCGGCGGAGACGCCGTACGGCTCGGGCGGCCTCGGGTCGAAGTACCAGGGACAGCGGGGGCCGACTCCGAGCAGGTACTGGCAGAACTTCGCGGACGGCGAATGATCCTCGTCACGGGAGCCAGCGGGTTCGTCGGTCGTCACGTGACCCGTGACCTTGCGGCGGACGGCCCGCCGGTGCGGGCGATGGTGCGGGACGCCCGCGGCGCCTCGGCACTCGACGGCGTGCCCTGCGACCTCGTTCGAGGCGACGTGACCGACCTGGCCTCGCTCCGTGCGGCTGCGCGCGGCGTGCGCACGATCGTCCACCTCGTCGCGATCATCGAGGGCTCGCCGGCGACCTTCGAGCGCGTGATGGCGGCCGGCACGGGGAACCTCCTCGAGGCGGCGCGCGAAACCGATGTGCGACGGATCGTGCTGATGAGCGCGCTCGGAACCGGTCCCGGGGCGACCGTCCCGTACTTCCGGGCCAAGTGGGCCGCCGAGCAGGCGGTCGCGGGCTGCGGGATCGAGCACGTCGTGCTGCGACCGAGCTTCGTCTTCGGCGCCGACGGCGGCGCCCTCCCGCGGTTCCTGAGGATCGCGCGGCTCTCGCCGGTGACGCCCGTGATCGGACCGGGGACGCAGCGTGTCCAGCCGATCTGGATCGACGACGTCGTCCGCGCGGTGCGGCTCGCCGTCCACGGCGAGCAGGCGAACGGTCCGATCGAGCTCGGCGGGCCGGACCAGGTCACCTGGAACGAGCTCTGGCGGCGCATGAAGACGGCGCTCGGGACCCGCCGGCCCGCGCTGCACGTTCCGTTCTGGCTCGCCCGGGGGCCGGCCGCGCTCTTCGAGCGGCTCCCCTCGCCACAACTCACCCGCGATCAGCTGCGGATGCTCGAGGGGCCGGACAACATCGTCTCGGACGGTGGCGCGTCGATGCGGCGGCTCGGGCTCGGCGAGCTCCTGGGCCTCGACGAGCAACTCCGCCGCGCGGTCGCGGGAGCCGGCTAGAGGCTTGATGCGCAATGGGCGCCCCGTGGGGCCGCCTCAGGCCAAGCCAGAGCGGCTTCGCGTCCGCGGCGCAGGCTGGTTGCTTGTGCGAGGGGCGCGGAGACGGGCTGGCGCCGTGCCTGAGGCGGCCCCACGGTCGGGCACGAATTGCGCATCAAGCCTCTTACTCACGCGCCCGCGCCGCAGTACCGGAAGCCGAGCCCCGACCGACGCATCGCCTCCGCGCTCGCGAGCGAGATCGTCCGATAGCGCGACACGGCCCGCGTGATGGCCAGGGTCGAGCCGTGCTCCGTCGCCTCGATGACCTCGGCGAGGGCGCGCTCACCCTTCCGCGTGTCTGCGACGAGCCGCACGGCCACCCGGGCCGCCCGTGCGCCCCGGGGAGTCCCGATCGCGGCGAATCGCAAACGCATGTTCCGGACGAGCACGAGCTGGCGTCGGTAGACCCGCGCGAAGGCCGTCCGCACCTCGGCCACTGTGTCCGCCGCGGCGACGAGCACCTGTGCCTGTTTCTGCAGCGAGACCGCCTTCTTCGCGGCGTCGAGGCAGATGGCGTCCGCCCGCTCGACATAGGTCGCCACGGGCACCGTCGCGGCGGGCGCCGACTCCGTTGCGGCGGCCGCGCCGAGCGTCGCTGCGACGAGTGCGAACGCGAGTGATCGCACCCCCGGACGCTAGCAACGGCCCCAGAGCGCACGCGGGGCCGCCTCTCGGCGGCCCCGCATTGCTCGGTGACCAGCGTTGGATTGGTAGAGGCGCTTCCTGCCTGACCAGAGGTGGTCGGCGGCGCGAAGCGCGAGTCCCCTACGCGTGGCTATGGCGATTCCCCAGTGGGTCCCGGGGACACGCCTCTACCCGCTGGCACCTCCACTGCCGGTACTGCACGAATCTGACACCCGACCACCTCCTTTCCGTGGTACTCCGAGTCTACGCACGAGCGTCGGACGACGGCAAGTCCCAACGTGGAGGAACCCCTGGTTCCACCACGAGCCCCTCCTCCGGCCGCGACACCGCGACCCGTCATGGGCCTCCCGGGCGGCCAAGCCGCCCTCCGGCCGCAACACGCGCTGCGCCCAGACGGAGAGAGGAGCGACCCCGCGACACCCACGTTCGTTCAGCGAAGAACGGTGGTCACCTCGAGCCCGTTCCCCACGGGCACGGTGACCGAGACGAGCGTCGGATCTCCCTGGCGCGCATCGACGTACCCGGCGAGGTCGCGGTGCGACGTGACGTTGTCGGCGACGATCACGCCGCCGGGGTCGAGCTTTGTCCGGGCGAGCTCGAAGTACTTCTCGTAGTCGTCCTTCCACGCATCGAGGAAGACGACGTCGAAACCCTCCTCGAGCGCCGGAAGGAGCTCCCTGGCGTCGCCTTCGAGGAGCTCCGCCCACTCCTCGAGGCCGGCCTCCGCGATGTTCCGCTTCCAGGCCTCGACCTTGCGGGAGTCGAATTCGAGGGACACGACCCGCCCGCCGAGAATGCGCGCCGCGGCTGCGAGCCAGACCGTGGAGTAGCCCCGCGAGGCGCCGATCTCGAGCACCTCGCACCCCGCATTCGGGGCAACGAGCGCGAACAGCAGCCGTCCCGACTCCGGGCCGACCGCCAGCGAGCGCTCATCGTACGGCACGTCCTCCTCGCTCTCCCGCCGATCCTCTTCCTCGAGGCGGGCGAGCACTGCGCGGACGCGGTCGTCGAGCACGGTCCGACCTTACCGCTCGGGTGACGCCTCCGGCCGCGACGGCGTAGGGTCGCACGATGTCCTCGCTCGTACGGGTTCGTCGAGCGGTGGAAGGCCACCGTCGCGGATCGCGACGTCGGCGGCCTCGAGTCGCTGCTCACGGAGGATGTCGTGTTCCGTTCGCCGGTCGTCCATGCACCCTCCGTCGGACGCGGGCCGACCACGCTCATCCTCGCCGCGGTGCTCGAGGTTTTCGGCGAGCTCGACTACACGCACGTCTATGTCGAGGAGCCGCACGGCGTCACGCTCCAGTTCGAGACGAGCGTCCTGGCCGACGACGGCCGGCGACTCGAGGTCGAGGGCGTGGACGTCTTCGGCCTCGACGACGGGGGCCGGATCGCGTCGCTGACCGTCATGCTCAGGCCGCTCTCCGCCGCGCAGGCCGTCGGCGCGCGGATGCGCGAGCAGCTCGGTCTCTAGACCCTGCTAGTCGGGAAGCTCGATGACGATCATCCCGTCGTCGCGCACACGGACGGGGTACGTCGCGACGGGAAGGTAGGCCGGGAGGGTCAGTGCATTCCCCGTCCGGAGGTCGAAGCGTGCCCCGTGCCGGGGGCACACGACTTCGCACGACGTCTGATCCCACTCGCCCTCGCAGAGCGGGCCGTCGTCGTGCGTACAGCGATCCTCGATGGCGTGGAGCTCGCCGTTGCAACGGTAGAGCCCGACAGTGTGGCCGCTCGCGGGCACGAGCCGCATGGAGCCGTCGGGCAGCTCCTCGAGTGGAAGGGCCTCGATCTCCACCTACAAGTGCCCCTTCGGGTGATGCTGCCTCGTTCCTCGCGCGCGAGGAGCAAGCCAGGCTAGGACGCAGGGAGCGCCCATATCCGAGGATATGGGCGCGACCGAGGACGACGCATGGCGCCGCTCATCGCACGCGAGGGACCTGGAGGGCATCGCCTGAAGGGGCACTCAGGTGAGCGTGATCTCGCCGGCCGACGTGCCCCACTCCTCGGGCAGGGGCGTCCCCTTCGCCCGGTGGAGCGCCACCTTGAGCACCCCCAGCCCGAGCAGCGCGCACTTCAGGCGCACCGGCGTGAGCGGGATCCCGATCTCCTCGAGGAGCTCGTCCTTCGGCATCGCCGAGACGTCCTGCGCGGTCCGGCCCTTGACGATGTCCGTCAGCATCGAGGTCGCCGCCTGGCTGATCGCGCAGCCGCGCCCCTCGAAGCCGACGTCCTCGATGACGTCCCCCTCGCCAAAGCGCACGGACACCGTGACTTCGTCGCCGCAGAGCGGGTTCTGCCCCTCCGCGATCGCGTCGTGCGGCTCCAGCAGGCCGTGGTTCCTGGGCGCCTTGTAGTGGTCCAGGATCACTTCCCGGTAGAGCTGCTCGAACTCGCTCATCTCAGCCGAGCGACGCCTTGACCTTGTGCAGCCCTGCGACGAGCCGGTCGACTTCCTCGGGCACCGAATAGAGATAGAAGCTGGCGCGCGTCGTCGCGGCGACGCCGAGCCGGGTCATGAGCGGCTGCGTGCAGTGGTGCCCCGCGCGCACGGCAATGCCCTCCCAGTCGAGGATCTGCGCGACGTCGTGGGGATGGATGCCCTCGACGTCGAACGAGACGATGCCGGCCCGGCGATCCGCCGGAGGCCCGAACACGCGCACCCAGGGGATCTCCTCGAGCGCCGCCATTGATTGCGCGACGAGGACGTGCTCGTGCCGCTCGATCGCGTCGAGACCGATGCCGGTCACGTACTCGATCGCGGCGCCGAAGCCGACCGCCTCGGCGATCGCCGGCGTCCCCGCCTCGAACTTGTGCGGGAGGTCGTTGAACGTCGTCTTGTCGAACCCGACGGAGCGGATCATCTCGCCGCCGAGGTTGAACGGGCTCATCGCCTCGAGGAGCTCGCGCCGGCCCCACAGCGCACCGACGCCGCTCGGGCCACACAGCTTGTGGGACGAGATCGCGACGAAGTCGGCGCCGAGCGCCTGGACGTCGACGACCCGGTGCGGCGCCGCCTGCGCCGCGTCGACGACCATGATCGCGCCGTGGGCGTGCGCCCACTCGGCGAGCATCTCGACGGGGTTGATCGTCCCGAGCGAGTTGGAGACGAGGTTGTTCGCGACGACCTTGACGTTCCCGTCCCGCGCGAGCCCGTCGAGCGCGTCGAGCTGCAGCTCGCCCCGGTCGTCGATCGGGATGTGACGGAACGAGGCGCCCGTGCGCTGCGCGATGTACTGCCACGGCACGAAGTTCGCGTGGTGCTCGAGCTCGGTGACGATCACGACGTCGCCGGGGCCGAGGTTGTCGAGGCCCCACGCGTAAGCGACGAGGTTGATCGCCTCGGTCGCGCTCCGGGTGAAGATCACCTCGCGCTCGGAGGGCGCGTTCAGCAGCCCCGCGACGGTTCGACGGGCTCCCTCGAAGCCCTCGGTCGCGCGCTCGGAGAGCCGGTAGACGCCGCGGTGGACGTTCGCGTACTCGTGCTCGTAGAAAGCGCGCATCCGATCGAGCACCTGGCGGGGCTTCTGCGTGGACGACGCCGAGTCGAGGTACGCGACCGGCTTGCCGTCGAGGAGCTCGTCGAACACCGCGAAGTCGGCTCGCAGGCGGTGCGCATCGAGCGTCGGGGTGGCGGTCGAGGCCATGCGGCCATCGTAGCCGCGCCCCTCCAGGCTAGGACTCGTCTGCCGAGCCCGGGCGCGCGCGGCCGTTCGTCTGGGCGAGAGCCGCGACCTCGCGCTGCCGCTCGACGGCGGCCGCGATCGTCTCGAGGATCTCGCACAGGCGGACCAGGCGTCGCCGCTCGCTCGCCTCCTCGAGGAGCTCGAGCTTGAGCTCGGGCGCGAGCTCGAACCGCGACCCGATCTCGAACGAGGGCTGGCTCGTGACGTCGGTCGGCACCTCGACTTCTGCGCCGGTCAGCTCGACGAGTCGCCGGAAGACGGCGAGCGCGCGCTCGACGTCGGCGGGCGGCGGCGGGTCGTCGTCGTCCGCGAGCGTCTCGACCTTGCCCGTATGGAAGCTCCGGCCGTCGGTGAGGTCGACGAGCCGGAAGCGCTCGCCTCCCTCGACGACGATGTTCATCCGCCCGTCCTCGAAGCGGTCCGTGACTTCGACGACCGTCGCGAGCGTGCCGATCCGACGCAGCCCGTCGTCGTCCGCGTAGACCAGGCCGAAAGGCTCCTCCGCCTCGAGGCACTCGGCGATGAGCTCGCGGTAGCGCGGCTCGAAGATGTGGAGCGGCACCTGCTCCGTCGGCAGCAGCACGAGCCCGAGCGGGAACAGCCCGATCTCCATGCGCGAAAGCCTACGCCGCTGCGGACCCGAGCCCCGTCTAGAACACGAGGATCGCGATCGCCGCCAGCAGCCCGATGATGGCGATGAGGCGCATGACTTCGAACCTAGGCGGGTACCTTCAGGAGAGCCTGAGGGGTTCGTCAGGATTTCGTCAGGACTCTGCGCCGCCGGCGACGGCCTCCTGCGGCACGAACTGCGCGGTCTCCCAGACGAGGCCGCGCGAGACGCGCGATCGCGCGAAGCCGCGCCGTGCCACGGCCTGCTCGAGCTCGGCCGGGCGATGGACGAACGAGCGAAACCGCTTGCGGAACAGCGCGAGCCCGAGATTCTCGAGACGGAAGACGAGCCGTACGAGAGCCCGGTCGCGCGGATAGCTCGCGAGGAGCGTCCGGCGCGCCTTGCCGGCGGCGGACGCGAGGAGCTCTGGCCCGTCCGGCGTGCAGCACACCACTCGCCGGAGGACGACGATGTCGGCCGGCTCGACCACCTCGGGCTCCGCGAGCAGGTCGGCGAGCTCGAACGTCGAGCGATCGGCGACCGCGGCGGCCGCGGCCAGCTCGCCCGCAGGGCCTTCGTACTCGGGCACGAGCTCGACGATGCGGCCTGCCGCGGCTCCGCGACGCAGGAGGTCCGCCTGGATCTGGCCGATCCCTCCTCCGACCTCGACGACGCTCGTGCCGTCGAGCCCGCCCTCTTCGGCCCAGGCGGCTATCTGCACCGCGTCAGAGCCTCCCAGCCCGTTCTCGAGGTAACGGCGCAGCGCGCGTCGTGCAGCCTTCTCGTCGAAGATGTCGAGCCGGTCGGCGGCACCGCAGGAGCAGGGCATCCGGTCATCGTGCCGGAAGCGAAGCTTCCTGTCCGCGCAGCGGACCAGGGGAGGGTCCGGGGGAACCGGGAGGTTCCCCCGGGGCGAGGCTCAGCCCTGCGGGATGCGGGCCTCGAGCGCGGCTCCGAGCGCCTCGCGCACCGGCGCCAGCTCGACCCGGTCGAGCACGTCCTGGAAGAAGCCGCGCACGATCAGCCGCTCGGCCTCGGCGCGTGGGAGACCGCGCGCCATCAGGTAGAAGAGCTGCTCGCGGTCGACCTGCGACAGCGTCGCGCCGTGCGTGCAGCGGACGTCGTTCGCGAGGATCTCGAGCCCGGGGATCGAGTTCGCGGTCGCGGTCTTCGAGAGAAGGAGGTTGCGGTTCTCCTGGTACGCGTTCGTCTTCTGCGCGCCCTCCTCGACCCGGATCATTCCGCGCCAGACCGTGGCCGCCGTGTCGCGGAGCGCGCCCTTGAAGGCGAAGTCGGACGTCGTGTCCGGGGCGGCGTGGAGCTGGTACGTGTCGTAGTCGAGGTGCTGCGAGCCGTCGGCGAAGTACGCCCCGGTGACGCGCGACGAGGCGCCGCGGTCGGCGAGGTCGTTCTGGATCCAGGTCTTGCCCTTGGCGGAGCCGAAGCCGCCCTCGACCCAGTCGAGCTCCGCATCGCGCTCGATGCGCGCGTGGCAGGAGGCGAACAGCCAGGTCTTCGACGAGAGCCGCTGGACGTTCACGATCTCGGCCTTCGCGCCGTCGTGCACGACCACCTCGACGACGCCGTTCGCGTACGCCTCGAGCTCGGGGTCGGCGGAGGTCAGCTCCTGGACGACCGTGAAGCGCGCGCCCGGATCCGCGACGACGAGGACGCGCCAGAAGAGCGATCCACCGGGCGCGGAGCTCGCGACGCGCACGTAGAGCGGCTTCTCGAGCTCGACGCCGGCCGCGACGTGCACGAGGAGACCGTGCTCCCAGACGGCCGCGTTGTGCGCGCGGAACTTGTCGTCCGGCCTGACGAGGCTGCCGAGCAGCGGATGGTCGTCCGTGAGCGCCTCGAAGCGGATCCCGTCGGGTGCGGCGCCCGCGAAGCGGATCCCGCCCTCGTCGATCGTCGCCGCGGCCGCGACGTCGAGGTCGAGGAGCGAGGCGATCTCGGTCGTGGTCGTCGCCTCGGCGTCCCAGGCGTCGGGGTCGAAGCCCTCGAGGTTCGTGAACCGCCAGTGCTCGTCACGCGTGGTCGGCAGCGGAAGGGCCTGGTAGGCCTCGAGCAGCTCAGCCCTCATGGGACGCGTACCTCCGGTGGAGCATGAGCACGTTGCCGTCGGGATCGGCGAAGTGGGCCATGGCACACGGCGGTGTCGAACGTCTCGCCGTGAAAACGGACGCCCTTCGCCTCGAGCGAGCGGCGCGCGTCCTCCACGTCGCGGACGCGGAGCGCGATCGGCGCCGAGTGCGGCCCGGCGAACTCCCGCCCGATGTTCGTCGGATCGAGCAGGTACAGGCTGACGTTCTCGCCGAGCTGGAACTCCGGCCAGCCACCGTGGCCGACCTGCTCGAGCCCGAGCGTGTCGCGGTAGAACGCGGTCGACCGCTCGAGGTCGGTGACCGGCACCGAGACGAAGTCGCTCCGCTCGACGGTGATCATGTCCCGGCCGCCCTCGCGCGGCGCGTAGCGGTGATGGAGCATCAGCGCGTTGCCGTCCGGATCGCTGAAGAACGCCATGTGGCAGACCCCGGTGTCGAACGTCTCGCCCTGGAACTCGACGCCCTTCGCCTCGAGCTCGGCGCGGGCGGTTGCGACGTCGTCCACGTGGAGCGCGAGGTGCGCGGTCGTCTGCGGCGCGAACTCGAGCCCGAACGTCGTCGGCTCGTAGATGCCGAAGCAGGTCTGGCCGACCCAGAACTCCGCCTGGCCGGTCGCGTCGGGCCGGAGGCCGAGCGTGTCGACGTAGAACGCGCGCGAGCGCTTCCAGTCGGTCGACGGCACGGCGACGAAGTCGACTCCCGTGATCTCCATGGCGTCCTCCGCTCCGCCGGCCTAGCCGCAGTCGCATCCCAAGCGGACTCGACCTAGCCAACGAGCCTTCCATCTGCAGCTGGATCAGGCGGTTCATCTCGACCGCGTACTCGAGCGGGAGCTCCTTCGTGATCGGCTCGACGAAGCCCGACACGATCATCGCGCTCGCCTCCGCCTCGGAGAGCCCGCGGCTCATGAGGTAGAAGAGCTGCTCCTCGCCGATCTTGGAGACGGTCGCCTCGTGCCCGAGGTCGACGTCGTTCTCCTTCACGTCGATGTACGGGATAGGTGTCGGAGCGCGAGTCCTCGTCGAGGATCAGCGCGTCGCAGACGACCTTCGACTTCGAGCCGGTCGCGCCCTTCGCGACCTCGAGCAGGCCGCGGTAGCCACCGCGCCCGCCGTTCTTCGAGATCGACTTCGACGTGATGACGCTCGTCGTGTTCTTTGCGACGTGGACGACCTTGCCGCCCGCGTCCTGGTGCTGGCCCTTGCCGGCGAACGCGATCGAGAGCACCTCGCCGTGCGCCCGCTCGCCCATCAGCCAGACGGCCGGGTACTTCATCGTCACCTTCGAGCCGAGGTTCCCGTCGACCCACTCCATCGTCGCGTCCTCGTAGGCGACGGCGCGCTTCGTGACGAGGTTGTAGACGTTGTTCGACCAGTTCTGGATCGTCGTGTAGCGGCAGCGGCCGCCCTTCTTGACGACGATCTCGACAACCGCCGAGTGCAGCGAGTCGGACGAGTAGATCGGCGCGGTGCAGCCCTCGACGTAGTGCACGTAGGCGCCCTCGTCGACGATGATCAGCGTCCGCTCGAACTGGCCCATGTTCTCCGCGTTGATGCGGAAGTAGGCCTGGAGCGGCATCTCGATCGAGACGCCCGGCGGAACGTAGATGAACGAGCCACCCGACCAGACGGCCGAGTTGAGGGCGGCGAACTTGTTGTCGTTCTGCGGGATGATCGTCGCGAAGTACTGCTTCACGAGCTCCTCGTGCTCGCGCAGGCCGGAGTCCATGTCGAGGAAGATCACGCCCTTCGCCTCGAGGTCCGCCTGGAGCTTGTGGTAGACGACCTCGGACTCGTACTGGGCGCCGACGCCGGCGAGGTACTTCTTCTCCGCCTCCGGGATCCCGAGCCGGTCCCACGTGTCGAGGATCTCCGCGGGGAGGTCCTCCCACTTGTCCACCTGCTTCTCGGTCGGCTTCAAGTAGTAGTGGATGTTGTCGAAGTCGATGCCGGAGAGGTCGGCGCCCCAGCCCGGCATCGGCCGCGCGAGGAAGTAGTCGAGCGACTGGTGGCGGAACGTGCGCATCCAGTCGGGCTCCGACTTGTGGTCGGAGATGACGTCGAGCAGCTCGTGCGTGAGGCCCTTCGGCGCCTTGTAGATCGTCGAGACGTCGTCGACGTGCCAGCCGTAGCCGTAGTCGGCGCGGATGTCGCGAACGGTCTCGGTCTCGCTCTGGCTCATTCGGACTCGCCCCCTTCGACCGCGACGCCCGCGGGCATGAAGGCCTCGTAGCCCTCGGCCTCGAGCTGGTGGGCCAGCTCGGCGCCGCCCGAGGCGACGACCCGCCCGTCCACGAAGACGTGCACGTGGTCCGGCGTCACGTAGTTGAGGATCCGCTGGTAGTGCGTGATCACGAGCGCGCCCATGTCGGGGCCGACGAGCGTGTTCACGCCCTCGGCGACGATGCGCAGCGCGTCGATGTCGAGCCCCGAGTCGGTCTCGTCGAGGATCGCGATCCGCGGCTTGAGCATCGCCATCTGGAGGATCTCGACCCGCTTCTTCTCGCCGCCCGAGAACCCGTCGTTGAGGTAGCGCTGAGCGAGCTCGCGCGGCACCTTGAGGTGCTCCATCGCCTCGAGCAGCTCGGTGCGGAACTCCTTCACCGGCACGGGATTCTCCTCGCCGCCGTTCGCCGCCTTGCGCTTCGCGTTGATCGCGCTGCGCAGGAAGCTCGTGACCGTCACGCCGGGAATCGCGTGGGGGTACTGGAACGCGAGGAAGAGGCCGCGCTGGGCGCGCTCGTCGGCCCCGAGCTCGAGGATCGACTCGCCGTCGAACCGGATGTCGCCCTCGGTGATCTCGTACGGGGATGGCCCATCAGCGCGTACGCGAGCGTCGACTTGCCCGAGCCGTTCGGGCCCATGATGGCGTGCTTCGCGTTCGTGTCGACGGCGAGGTCGACACCCTTGACGATCTCGGTGCCATCCTCCAGGGCGACGTGCAGGTTGCGTGATCTCGAGCAGTGCCACGGATGTCCTTCGGTTGCGTTACCGAGAGAGTGTTGCGCACGGGACGAAGGCCCTGCACGCTTCTCTCCAAGCGTAGCCGGACCGAGCGGCGTGGGAACCGTGGCTTTCACCACGAGCCGCCTTTTCCGGTCTCGTGCGACTCGGCCGCGCTCCGCGCACGGGGCGGTACGCTCGTGCTCGTGGATCCTGTCGGCGATGCCCGGGTCCTGGAGGCCGACTGCGTGCTCGGGCCGGGCGGCGACGCCGCGGCGCTCGGAGGGGCCGTGACGGTCGCGCTCTGCGGCCACTGGGACCACGAGGGGCCGTGCCGGTGGCCGCACCACAACGTCAGTGGACGGCGCGCGGGCGGTGTCATCCACGTCCGAACGACGGTCACCGTCGCGGTGGCCGACGCAGCGGAGGTCGAGCGGCGGTTCCATGCAGCGCTCGCGGCGGGCGAGCTGACCGGGCCCGACGGCGTCGTCAGCCGCTGGCGGCTCGTCTCGGCGTAGCCGCGGCGAAATCGGGCCGGTCGCGCCGGGAAACAGCTACGCTCCCGCCATGCCCTTCGGAATCGGTATCTGGGAGCTCCTGATCCTGCTGCTCGTGCTCCTCCTCGTCTTCGGCCCGAAGCGACTGCCCGAGATGGGCCGCCAGCTCGGCAAGGGGATGCGCGAGTTCAAGGAGTCGGTCTCCGGGTCAGACAAGGACGACGACGACGACGACACGGTCGACTCTCGAGATCGTCGAGCTGCCGCCTGCGGACACCGCCACGACGTCTGCCACGCCGTCGCGCGAGCGCGACACCGTCTCCTAGCTCTCCCGACGCATGGCCCGCCGGATCGTCCCGCGGCGCCTGAGCCACGACGAGGAAGCGAGCCTCGTCGAGCACCTGACCGAGCTCCGGCACCGCCTCGTCATCTGCCTGTTCGCGATCGTCCCGGCGTTCGCCATCGCGTACGTCTTCCACGACGAGCTGATCCAGCGGCTCAAGGGCCTCCTGCCCGAGGGCACGCCGCTCGTCACGCTCGGCGTCACCGAGCCGTTCACGACGGCGCTCAAGGTGAGCTTCTACGTCGCGATCGCGATCGTCCTGCCGATCCTCCTCTGGCAGGTGTGGGCGTTCCTCGCGCCTGCGGTCGGTGAGGGCACGCAGCGGGTCATCGGCGTCTTCGTCGTGCTGGCGACACTCCTGTTCGCCGCCGGCGTCGCGTTCTGTTACGTGATCGTGCTCCCGAAGGCGCTGACGTTCCTCGTCGACTACGACTCCGAGCTCTACGAGGAGCAGATCCGAGCGAGCTACTACCTCTCCTTCGTCACGCTGACGCTGCTCGCATTCGGCATCGCGTTCCAGATGCCGATCTTCATCCTCGGGCTCGTGCGGCTCGGCGTCCTCACG